>JAAUZC010000035.1 GCA_014804795.1 Lachnospiraceae bacterium
CATAAGGCGGCAACCAGCACTAATGGTATTTGCGAAACCCGCCCTCAGGGCGGAACCGGTACTATGCCCCAGAGGGGCCAAAATTAAACCCCCATTTGAAATGGGGGTTCGTAAGTTTGCCGCAAATAGTGGTCGGGCTAACGGCCTGATATATTAACTGAAATAGATGTTAAGGATAATTAGCAGTTCTTTCGGTTTTTGAGAAAGATGGAAAATAGAGGGAGAATAATATATGATACGCCTGGATAAATATCTCTGTGATGCAGGGATCGGAACACGGAAAACTGTAAAGGAACTGATAAAAAAGGGGCAGATAAAGGTAAACGGGGAAGTCTGTAAAAATCCGGAACAGAAGTTTGATGAAAAGTCGGTGAATATTGACTATGGTGGTCAAGAAGTTATTTATGAAGAGAATACATATGTGATGTTTTATAAACCGCAGGGAATCGTTTCTGCCACGGAAGATAAAAAGGAAGAGACAGTTCTTGATTTCCTGAAAAAAGCATGGGAGGAGAAAGAGGAAAGACCATTTCCGAAAGGACTGTTTCCGGTGGGAAGGTTAGACAAAGATACAGAAGGTCTGTTGCTTTTAACCAATGACGGAGTCCTGGCGCATGAGTTATTGTCTCCGAAAAAGCATGTGGTAAAAACCTATGAAGTGACGGTGGAAAAGCCCCTCCATGCGGAAGAAATTCTGACATTGGAATGCGGCGTGGATATCGGAGATGAGAAGCTTACCATGCCGGCGAGAGTGAATGTGCAGAAAGACGGGAAGCTGCATCTTTCTATTATGGAGGGACGTTACCATCAGGTGAAGCGGATGCTTGCCGCTGTGGGAAATAAGGTGGTGCATTTAAAGAGACTGCGGATGGGGACGCTGTATCTGGATGAGGATATGAAGCCCGGGCAGTACCGTAAACTGACGGGGAAAGAGGTGCAGAGTCTCAGAGACAGGATCCCGTCTCTGGAAAATATAGAGGCCGTTATTTTCGATGTGGACGGCACGGTGGTGGATTCCATGTGGATGTGGAAGCGGATTGATAAGGAGTATCTTGCAAAGTTTGATATTCCTCTGCCGGATACACTGCAGGAGGAGATAGAGGGCGCAAGTTTTTATGAAACGGCAGTTTATTTTAAAGAGCATTTCGGCATAGCGGACCCGCTGGAAAAGATTATGGCAGACTGGAATGAAATGGCATGGGAGAAGTATGAAAAAGAAGTACCGCTTAAGTCCGGGGCGCGGGAGTTTATGCAGTTATGTCAGAGAAAAGGCATTAAGATGGGAATCGCCACCAGCAATTCCAGGGAATTGCTGGGGACAATTGAGAGGGTGCATGGTCTGACGGAATATATCAGCTGCATCAGAACCGGTTCGGAAGTGCAGAAGGGGAAGCCCGCGCCGGATATTTATCTTGCGGTAGCAGAGGAACTGCAGGTGGAACCGGCAAAGTGTCTTGTGTTTGAGGATCTGACAGCGGGCATTATGGCAGGAAAGAATGCGGGTATGAAAGTCTGTGCCGTACAGGATGCCTATTCCCTGGACTCGGACCGGGAGAAGAGAAGACTGGCGGATTATTACATAGAGGAGTTTGGGCAGGTGCTGGAGAAAGAGGGGGGTAAGGTAAGAGACTGGCCGGATGGAAATAGAATGACCGCGTCGAAAGTCGGGGATACATGTAAATTTTAGGGTGAATAAAAGAATGAATTTTAAATTTAGGAATATAGATGTAGCTTTTATAGTATGTATCATAACAGTGATTATCTTTATGACGGATATTATTTATACATATATATATACATCCGGACAAAGTGAGCAGGAGCAGACAGAAGAGGATGCGGAAGATAGGAAATCGGAAAGAATTGCCGACTCCGATTTACCGGAGATAGAGCAGGTCAAGGAAACAGTGTATGGTACGGAACTGGGAGCGCCGGAAGGCATTGTGAAGCCGGCGGAGATAGTCTGGGAAGAGGTTTCCGCAGAGCTTACGGATACGGAATTTACTTACGGGAAAATCCGGGTGACACTGCCGGAAAAAAGTCTGCTGGAATATGAGGAACGGGAGGACGGCGCGGTTTACGCCTGCCTTTCCTCAATAGAAAATCCCTCTCTTTTGAGAAAAATGTATTTTTCGCATTATAAAGTAAAATGGGATGAGCCATGGGAACTGGTGCTTACGGCATTTAGTCTGTCAGGACAGGAGTGTGTAAGATGGTTTTCTCTGCATGATGGAGTCGATACGAAAAGCAGAAGCTTTGGTGTGGAAGCGGAGGATAGGGAAAACCGGAGATATTTTTATATGCTCGTATGTGATGAGGATTTATATCTGCTGGAAGACAGAGGAATAGGTAGTTTCTGTTTTCGGTTTGAGGATTGGGGGGATGGGAGAAATCTGAAATGGAGTGACAGAGGGAAAGATATCATAAGAACAAGAAAAGATTTTATTTATAGGTTAGGGGATAAGGATAATATGGCTTATCTGCTATGTGAAGACGAAGAGGAACGGAATTTACTATATCAGGGCGGAAATTTTGAAAAACCGGTGCAGATATTAAGAGGATCTCTATGCGGTGATATTAATTTTGATGATTATCCGGATATAGGAATATATGACAGGGAAAAGGAAAAGAGAGGTTATCTTCTGTGGGATTCATCGAAAAATCTGTTTGTAGAAGCTGTTGTGCCGGAGGTCGGCTATTTTTTCTTTAACACCAAACTGGATGATTTCCAAACTATCTGGCATTACGATGAAAGTCGGGATAATGAGGAATTACAGGAAATGGCGGAGAGTTTGTACCAGTGGGAGGGAATCGCGCTGGAAGAAATCCGTAGAATTTCCTGCAGGTTTGAAGAAGATGAAGTTACTATTGTAATGACGGATGAAAAGAGCGGGGAATGTCTTGAAACAGGGACTTTTCAGAGGAAAGGCTGGGAGATAAATCCTGAGGTACGGGAATTATATACACAGTTTTACAAAGGATATGCGCCGGAAGAACTTTATTATAGGATGCATGACGCGCCGGGGGAAGAGGAAGTGATACCGGATAGTCTGGTGAAAGCGTTGGCAAGTGCGATGGAGGAGGGGACGGAGTATGAACTGTTGGAATCTTTGAAAACGGGCAGGAAGCTTTCGGAGGATGAGAAGAAGGAGGCAGGTTTAAAAAGCGCTGATATTGCAGCAGATTTGGAGGCGTTTGACAGCGGTTCCGGGACCGTAGTGATGACATTGGCAGATTTGGATAATGACGGCTGTGAAGATATTTTTTCGGAAGAATATTTCGGCGGTACAGGCGGATTTGCGGATTATATACTGTATCAGGGAAATGAAGACGGTGAATATCAAGAAACGGGAGTTGGCAGTGGTGCATATGTCTGGTGGTATGGTGTGATCTGTTGGGAAGGGAAAAATTATGTATGCCGTGATGAGTGGGATTATGGCAGCAAAATGTTTAGCGGAAAGGTTTTGGAAGGGTATCAGAACGGAGAACTGGTGGAAACTGTCTGGTTGAATCTGGTGCCGGAGAAACAGACGGTATCTGTTACGTTTTGTCAGGAGGGTTATCAAGAGATCGCTGAAATGGAGAGGCAGAAAGCGCTGGAAATATGTGAACAGACAGATAAGTACAACGTAACTATCGGAAATGCGGAGCAGGAAACTGAAAATGAAAATGAAGAAAATGTTTTTTTCAGTGATATCGATAATGATGGAGTATTAGAACATTATAAGAAACGGATCTGGACGAGTTCCAATATGACGACGAGGGATTGCCTGAGCTTTGATATGGAAGATGTCGCAAAAGAGAGAGCAACGTATACAGCAATTCGGGATAGTATCAGTGAACCACGGGGAATGCCTCTTATGTTGTGGGTAGATGATTATAACGGGGAAAACATTGTGAATATTATATATCAAACAGGACTGTATGATTATGAGATTGTCGGCTGTCTTGTGAGAGATACAGGGACATACAGTACCCTTTATACGATAGAGAAAAATGCGGAACTGGCGGTGGAGACGCATAGGGTAAAGGAATTGCCCGGGAAAAGGTTCTCGGGGTGAGGGGATTGTCCAGAAAAAGGCACAGGATACCTTAAAACAGGTTAGATGTTAGATGGTATGATTTGCAGATTGGAATGGCGGAATTAAAACGGAGGGCAGACAAAGAGGAGTCGCTAAATGACAGAAAACGGTTTTCTCCCGATATCCCGGGGGGACATGAAAAAACAGCATATCGAACAGCTTGACTTTGTCTATGTGATCGGGGATGCCTATGTGGATCATCCTTCTTTTGGTCATGCCATTATCAGCAGGGTTTTGCAGGCGCATGGCTTTACGGTGGGTATTATTTCCCAACCGGACTGGAAAGCAGATGAGAGCATTACGGTGTTGGGGAGGCCGCGGCTTGCTTTTCTGGTTTCTTCCGGCAATATGGATTCGATGGTGAATCATTATTATGTTTCCAAAAAGAGAAGAAAAGAGGATGCCTATACCCCCGGGGGGAAGGCGGGAAAAAGGCCTGATCATGCGGCAGTGGTTTACAGTAACCTGATCCGGCGTTCCTATAAAGATGTACCGATCATACTGGGAGGCATAGAAGCCTCTCTCAGGCGGCTTGCCCACTATGATTACTGGTCGGATTCCTATAAGCGGTCCATTTTGCTGGATGCGGGTGCGGATCTGATCAGCTACGGCATGGGGGAGAAGAGTATTGTAGAAATTGCAGAGGCGCTGGATGCAGGGCTTGCGGTAAAGGATATTACTTTTGTCAGGGGAACGGTATACCGGACACAGGATATTTCTTCTGTTTATGACGGAGTGGTTCTGCCTGCCTATGAAGATTGCAAGGTCAGAAAGCAGCTCTATGCGGAAAGTTTTATGAGACAGTATGAGAATACCGATCCGTTTCAGGGGAAGGCGCTTATTGAACCTTATCCAAACAAGGTATTTGTGGTGCAGAATCCGCCCGCGGGGCCCTTGTCCATGCAGGAGATGGACGACATTTATGATCTGCCGTATATGCGGGCTCCCCATCCGAGTTATGAAAAGCAGGGCGGCGTGCCTGCCATGGCGGAGATAAAATTTTCCCTGATCAGCTGCAGAGGATGTTTTGGCGGCTGCAATTTCTGTGCGCTGACATTTCATCAGGGGAGGATTGTGCAGGTAAGGAGCCATGAATCGCTGTTAAAGGAAGCAGAGTGGATGACAAGGCAGCCCGATTTCAAGGGATACATCCACGATGTGGGCGGCCCCACAGCTAATTTCAGGCATCCTTCCTGCAAAAAGCAGCTCCAGACAGGTGTCTGTAAGAATAAGCAGTGTCTGTTTCCGGAACCATGCAAAAATCTGGACAGCAGTCATGAGGACTATATCAGTCTGTTAAAAAAGTTAAGGGCGCTGCCCGGAGTAAAGAAGGTTTTTATCCGTTCCGGTGTGCGGTTTGACTATGTATTGGAAGAAAAGGGTGACAGATTCTTAAAAGAAATGATACAATACCATGTGAGCGGCCAATGCAAGGTGGCACCGGAGCATATTTCCGATAAAGTGCTCAATTACATGGGAAAACCGAAACGGCAGATTTATGACAGATTTGTCAGAAAATATGAGGATTACAATAAAAAGTTAGGGTTAAAGCAATATCTTGTGCCTTATTTGATGAGTTCTCATCCCGGGGCATCGTTAAAGGAAGCTGTAGAACTGGCGGAGTATCTGCGGGATACGGGACATAAACCGGAACAGGTGCAGGATTTTTATCCGACACCTTCAACGATTTCTACGGTGATGTATTACACGGGAATTGATCCGAGAACGGGCGAGCGTGTGTATGTGGCAAAAAATCCTCATGAGAAGGCGATGCAGCGGGCATTAATGCAGTACAAAGCGCCGGAGAATTATGAACTGGTAAAAGAGGCATTATTTCTTGCGCACAGGGAGGATCTGATCGGGTTTGACAAGAAGTGTCTGATACCGCCGAGGAAAATGAAGTGTGGTGGAGAAAACGGAGAGGCGGCTGGCAAAAAGGGCGCAAAGGCAGTTCGAAAAGGCAATAGTAATACAAGAAAAAATAGAAGATTGTGATAAAAGGAGAAGTCATGCCCTGGAATAACCAAAAAGGAACATACGGATATATTGAAAGACAAAGAAGATGGGAGATCATGAAAACAGTATTGATGTTCGGGATTTCCATAGCGCTTTATGTGGCGGGATATGTTGCAACAAAATCAAACAAAAATCTGTTGACGTTAGTGGCGGTTTTGGGATGCCTGCCGGCCAGTAAGAGCGCGGTCAATATGATCATGTTTTTTAAAGCGAAAGGCTGTTCTATCGAAATGAAAGAGGCTGTCGGTGAAGAGATAAAAGGACTTTCTGAGCGGTATGATCTGTATTTGACCAGTTATGCAAAAAACTTTCAGATCAGTCATCTTGTGATGAAAGGGAAAAATATGGTGGGAATTACAGAGCAGGATGATTTTGATGAAAGTGCCTGTAATCAGCATTTAAAGACTTTGTTTGCCCAGAACGGCTTTCATGATATTACAGTGAAGATTTTCCGGAATAAGGAGAAATATCTGGAAAGAGTGAAGTCTTTGCAGGAATCGGATATGGAAGATAACAGAGAGTACGATGAAAAGGTGCTGGAGCTGATGGAGAATCTGTCATTATAAGAAGAGGTTTGCTATGCAGGAATTTGTGGTGACAAGAAAAGAAGCAGGCGGGCGTTTCGATAAATATCTGAAAAAGCTGCTGCCGTCGGCTTCTTCCGGTTTTCTGTATAAGATGCTCCGGAAAAAGAATATTACGTTAAATGAAAAGAAGGCGGTTGGTAATGAGGTGATTGCGGCCGGTGATACTGTGAAATTGTTTTTTTCGGAGGAGACTTATCTGAAATTTTCAGGAAAGCTGCAGGGACAGACGGTTTCCGGAAAATTGCAGGAGCAGATGGCATCTGAAAAAATGCCGGAAAGTGAGAGCGCAAACGGGTATCATGCTCATGCGGAGCAGGCTGACACAGGCCGGATGAAAACAGCAGCTTCAAGATCTGTGAAGGCATTCCGGTTATATCGAAAGGCCTTTCGTGAGTTGGACGGTGTTTCTGTCATCTATGAAGATGAGGATATTCTGATTTTGAATAAGCCGGCCGGGGTTTTGTCCCAGAAGGCGGAGAAGGATGATATTTCTCTGAATGAGTGGATGATTGGCTATCTGCTTAAAAAGAAAGAGATCACAGAGGAGGAGCTTGTGCGGTTTCGTCCTTCGGTATGCAACCGGCTGGACCGAAATACAAGCGGCCTCTTGCTCTGCGGAAAGAGTGTCCGCGGCAGTCAGTTTCTGTCGGAGATTTTGCGAGACAGAAGCCTGCATAAATATTATCTTACTTATGTGCAGGGCAAGATAGAATGTCCGATCACTTTAAACGGATATCTGAGAAAAGAGGAAGACAGGAATCGATCGGAGGTCATTTCGGAAGAGGACTATCAAAAGAGAATTTCAGCGAAAGCGGGAACAGAAGGGCACCGGTATAAGTCGTCAGCGGAGGTCCGGCCAGAAAAAGAATATCATAAGATAGAAACGCTAATGAAACCGCTTTCTTATTATGAGAAGGGTGACTTTACAAAACTGGAAATTCTGCTTGTGACGGGGAAAAGCCATCAGATCAGAGCACATCTTTCCGGAATCGGACATCCGATATTAGGGGATATCAAATATGGATGGAAACCGAAAAGCAAAGAAGAGGCAAAACTTAAGTATCAATTGCTTCATGCGTACAGAGTGGAATTTCCGGAGACGAAAGGCGAATTCGGTTATCTGTCGGGGAAAGCAGTGACAGCGCCGGTGCCGGATTTATTTGGAATATTTGAAGAAAGCTGTTCATAACACTCTCAAAAGGTGTCTATGTGAAGGGACAGTCAATAAAAATCGGATTTTAAGAAAAACAGGGAAAGCGGGAAGGCGGTTTTATGAATAAAGATCATTTAAAAAGCATCTGGAAAAAGGAAGAGCAAATAGCCCATATTCATGGTTGGGATTTTTCCCATATTCGTGGGAAATATGAAGAAGAAAACAATCTGCCGTGGGATTATGGTAAGCTTGTCAGACAATATTTAAAAAGTGACATGGATATTCTGGACTATGATACGGGCGGCGGAGAATTTTTGCTGTCATTGCGTCATCCGTATGAAAAAACATCAGCAACAGAGGGGTATCCGCCCAATGTCAAATTGTGCAGGGATAAATTATTGCCGCTTGGAATTCATTTTGCGGAATGCAATGATCCGTCAAGAATTCCGTTTGAAGATAAAATGTTTGACCTGATCATCAACAGGCATGGCAGTTTTGATGCAGGTGAGTTATACAGATTATTGCGGCATGATGGCATATTTATCACTGAGCAGGTGGGCGAAGATAATGAGCGGGATCTGGTTGAAATGGTATTGCCCGGAACAGAGAAACCGTTTCCTCACATGAATCTTACAGAACAACGAAAGATTTTTGAAGATGCCGGTTTTACAATTGTGAAGGCAGAAGAAGCATATCGTCCTATCAAGTTTTATGATGTAGGGGCATTTGTCTGGTTTGCACACATCATTGAATGGGAATTTCCGGATTTTTCTGTGGACAGATGTCTTGAACAGTTATTTAAAATGCAGGAGATGATTGAGAAAGATGGAAAGGTAGAAGGGACAATTCACCGCTACCTGATCATCGCAAGGAAATAAATGCTGGGAATTGAGTAAAATGCAGTCCGCCAGACCGGAAATGAAATGGAAAGACAATTAAGGAAAAAGGAAACCGAAAGATGAAAAAAGGCCTCACAAAAGAACTGACAACAGGGAATGTATTTCAGACATTGGTTTATTTTTCCCTGCCATTTTTTCTGTCCTATTTTTTGCAGACACTGTATGGGATGGCGGATCTGTATATTGTGGGACAGTTTAATGCGGTGGAGAGCACTACGGCGGTGTCTGTGGGCAGCCAGATCATGCATATGATCACGGTGATGATCGTGGGGCTGGCAATGGGTACTACGGTTTCCATCGGCCATGAAGTGGGAGCGAAAAATGATAAGCAGGTGCTTGTGACGATCGGCAATACCGTGACGTTGTTTTTGAGTGTATCGATCGTGATGGCAGTGGTTCTCACTTTGTGCGTACACCGGATCATATCGGTGATGTCTGTGCCAGAGGAGGCGGTAGACAGCACGGTTTCGTATCTGACGATCTGTTTTATCGGCATTCCGTTTATCACAGCCTATAATATTATCAGTTCCGTTTTCCGCGGCATGGGGGATTCAAAGAGTCCGATGTATTTTATTGCAGTGGCCTGTGTGTCCAATATTGTGCTGGACTATATTTTTATCGGTGCGATGGGCATGGGAGCTGCCGGGGCTGCCCTCGGGACGACTCTTTCCCAGACGATCAGTGTAGCAGCGGCGCTTTTACGCATAAAGACCGACAGCAGTATGCAGCATATCAGGCTTGTGGCAGAGGATTTTAAACCGAAACAGGCAGTCATGGGAAAACTGCTCTCCATCGGTGTGCCTGTGGCGGTGCAGGACGGGTTTATTCAGATATCATTTTTGTTGATTACCATTATTGCAAACAGGCGGGGACTTTTCGATGCGGCGGCGGTGGGCGTGGTGGAAAAGATCATCGGCATCTTGTTCCTTGTGCCTTCATCCCTGCTGTCCTCGGTATCTGCTCTGGCAGCGCAGAATATCGGTGCGGGAAAGAAAGACAGAGCAAAACAGACATTGAAGTATGCAATGCTTGTGGCAGTAGTATTTGGAACGGCATCTGCGCTGCTTATGCAGTTTTTTGCGGAGCCGGTAGTCAGCATTTTTCGAAGTGAACCGGAAGTGGTGCGGCTTGGCGGACAATATCTGCGCGGATATGTCTGGGACTGTGTATTTGCAGGGGTGCATTTTTGCTTCAGCGGATATTTCTGTGCCTGCGGTAAGTCCGGGCTTTCCTTTTTGCATAACGCCATCGCTATTGTGTGCGCAAGGATTCCGCTTGCTTACCTTGCGTCTAAGTTATTTGCGGACACGCTGTTTCCGATGGGACTTGCGACCGTTACGGGTTCCGCAGTTTCTGTACTGATCTGTGTGATCGCTTATATATGGTTGGTAAGGAAAGAAAGGGATTCCGGGATGATGAAAGGGAATTGCGGAGGATAAAGAATATGAAGAAAATGGAAACGGAACGTCTGATATTACGACCATTGTCTCAAGATGATGCAAATGCAGTGTTTGAATGGACCGGAGACCCCATTGTAAACAGATATATGCCTTACCCTTTACATGAAAGTGTTCATCAAACCGAGGAATGGATAAGGTCTCTGGAAATGTACTGAAAAAATGTGGATTTCAATTCGAACATTATGGACAGTATTCAAAGTATGACGGAAGTGAAATATTTGAAGCATCGTATTATACATTGCATCTTGATTAACAAATTTTTATGAAAAGACATTTGAGACAGATGCAGATAGTGTTACTTATCATAAAAAGGGACAAAATATATCAATATATCAGGAGTAAATATGCCTACATGGAAGAGCAGGGGGCTTAGAGGTTCCACCCTGGAGGATATGATCAACAGAACAAATGAAAAATATGCGGAAGCGGGACTGGCATTGATTCAGAAGATTCCGACACCGATCACGCCGATCAAGATAGACAAGGAGTCGAGACATATTACCTTGGCCTACTTTGATCAGAAGAGTACGGTGGATTATATCGGTGCGGTGCAGGGGATTCCGGTCTGTTTTGATGCGAAAGAATGTGCCGTAGATACTTTTTCACTGCAGAATATCCACGATCATCAGGTGGATTTTATGCAGAAGTTTGAAAAACAGGGCGGTGTAGCATTTTTTCTGATCTACTATACTCACAGGGATCAGTTCTATTATCTGCCTTTTGAGATGCTCTATTATTTCTGGGACAGGAAACTGAAAGGCGGACGGAAGAGTTTTCGATTTGATGAATTGAATCCGGAGTATTTTATTCCGCAGAAACATGGCATCATGATACCGTATTTAGATATGCTTCAGAAGGATCTGGATGACAGGGCTTGACAGCGGGGAGAGAAATTTTTATAATCTAGATTATGCTTTTATATGGTAATACGTTAACATATGAAAGCGCAGAGGGTGAGGACATATGAACCAGAATTTATTGCATACGCCGGAGGGCGTTCGGGATATTTACGGCAGAGAATACGCCGGAAAATTAAAGTTGGAAGAGCTGATTCATGATAAAATAAAAGGTTTTGGATATCAGGATATCCAGACGCCGTCTTTTGAATTTTTTGATGTGTTTTCCAGAGAGATTGGTACAACACCGTCGAAAGAACTGTATAAATTTTTTGATAAAGAGGGCAATACGCTGGCGCTGAGGCCGGACTTTACGCCATCTATGGCGCGCTGTGCGGCGAAGTATTTTATGGAGGAGACATTTCCAATCCGGTTTTGTTATTCGGGCAATACTTTTACCAATATTTCCAGTCTGCAGGGGAAACTGTGCGAGGTAACCCAGATGGGGGCGGAGTTAATAGGAGATGACAGTGTGGAGTCAGATGCGGAAATGATCACCATGCTCATTGAATGTCTGAAAAATACGGGCTTACAGCAGTTTCAGGTAACGATCGGGCAAGCGGACTATTTCAGAGGTTTGTGCGAGGCGGCGGGATTATCAAAAGAAACCGAACTTGCATTGCGGGAAAATGTCAGCGGCAAGAATATTTTCGGGGTGGAAGACCTGTTAAAAGAACAGCATATCGGGGAAGAATACAGGGAAGCGTTTCTGAGGATAACGGAACTGTTCGGAGCCGCGGAAGTGCTTGATAAAGCGGAATCACTTGCTTCCAATGAGCGGTCACTGAAAGCGGTGGAGCGGTTAAAACAGGTATATGAACTGCTTACGGTTTATGGAGTGGAGCAGTATATTTCCTTTGATTTTGGTATGCTCAGCAAGTATCATTATTATACCGGTGTCACGTTCAGGGCATACACCTACGGCGTGGGGGATGCCGTAGCAAAAGGCGGGCGATATGATAATCTTCTGAAAACGTTCGGGAAGAATGCACCCGCTGTAGGATTTGTGGTAGTGATAGATGATGTGATGACAGCTATGGCAAGTCAGAAGATCGCCCTTCCGATAGAAGAGGAGCATGCGATCATCATTTATGAAAAAACAGCTTTTAAGCAGGCACTTGACAGAGCAAGGACGCTGCGGGAAAATGGTGTTTGTGCGGAACTGATTTTAAAGGATGAGAAAAAAGCAAAGCAGGACTATCAGAAACTGGCGACGAAAAAAGGCTGCTCCATAGAATTTTTTTTATAAGAAAGATGTGAACAGGATGGAAAATGAACGTTATCTGACCTTTGCACTTGGAAAGGGCAGGCTTGCAAATAAAACACTGGAACTTTTGGAACAGTTGGGAATTACCTGTGAAGAGATGAAGGACAAGGACTCCCGGAAGCTGATTTTTGTGAATGAGGAACAAAAACTGAAATTTTTCCTGTCAAAAGGCCCCGATGTGCCGACCTATGTGGAGTATGGTGCAGCGGATATCGGCGTGGTGGGCAGAGATACGATCATGGAAGAGAACAGACGTGTCTATGAAGTGCTGGATCTGGGCTTTGGCAAGTGCAGGATGTGCGTTTGCGGGCCGGAGTCAGCGAGGGAGCTTTTGAAACACCATGAAAGGATTCGTGTGGCGACCAAATATCCGCTGATCGCAAAGGAATATTTTTATAATAAGAAGCATCAGACTGTTGATATTATCAAATTGAACGGTTCTGTGGAATTGGGGCCGATCGTAGGGCTGTCGGATGTGATCGTGGACATTGTAGAGACAGGCGGCACGTTAAAAGAAAACGGACTGGGCGTACTGGAAGAGGTCTGCCCGCTCTCGGCCAGAATGATCGTCAATCCGGTGAGCATGCGGATGGAGTATGAGCGCATCAGCGGATTGATTCATCGGCTGAAAGAGATATGTGAATAAGACGGGTAACTGTTATATTATTAGAATTTCGAGTTATAAGGCAGTGGTATACATAAATCGATATTTGGAGGTCAATTAAGTTATGGCAGGTATCATTATTTATTTGGTGATTTCTTCACTTGTTTCGCTTATTTTTGTAGTGCTTGGTGTAAATCAGTTTCGGTCTAAAGTTCCGGTTGCATTGAATACAGGAGAAGTTCCCCCAAGAGAAGATGAACTTACTGATATGTCAGAATGGAATCATAAACATGGAAGAAATTTGATAATATATGGATGTGTTTTGTTTGTAACAATGTCTGTCTTTATATATTTTCTTGAAAAATTTGATAACACTGTGTTTCAGATAGTTGTATTTTTTATTGTAATATTCGCTGAAATAGCTTGGCTTGAAATGCAACATAACCTGCTTAAAAAGAAGCTTATCAAAAACATAGAATTTAAGACTTGATATTTTACTAAAGAAATGAACTCTAAAACTTCCAATTTGCTGAACTGAAAAATCGAAATCTATGGAGGGGTATGAAGGGTTTTAACGATGATTTTGAAAAATATCAGATTCTTTAGTTAATGATTCAGAAATAGTCATAGACAGACCCAAAGGAAGAAAATAAAAAGAAAAAATGAAAAAGGATAGTTGACTTATGAGAATTGTAGAATTAACCGGAGAGACAAAAAAGAATATATTAAATGATCTGTTAAAGAGAAGCCCGAATAATTACGGGGAATATGAAGAGACGGTGAACGGGATCATTGAGCAGGTAAAGGAGCGCGGCGATGAGGCGGTTTTTTCTTTTACAAAGCAGTTTGATCGGTGTGATCTGACGCCGGAAAATCTGGTGGTGACGAGGGATGAGATTGAGGAAGCTTATCGGACACTGGATGACGCGTTGATCAGAACGATGAGAAAGTCGGCGGAAAATATCGGGACTTATCATGAAAAACAGGTCAGGCAGAGTTTTTTTACAACGAAGCCGGACGGCTCTATTTTAGGGCAGAGGATTACGCCGCTTAAACGGGCGGGTGTTTATGTGCCGGGGGGAAAGGCAGCTTATCCTTCCAGCGTATTGATGAATGTAGTGCCCGCAAAAGTGGCAGGAGTAGAAGAAATCATTATGACAACACCGCCGGGAAAGGATGGGAAAGTAAATCCCGGAACCCTTGTGGCGGCAGATATCGCGGGCGTAGATAGAATTTATAAAGTGGGTGGTGCTCAGGCGATCGCTGCGATGGCATTCGGCACCGAATCCATTCCGAAGGTGGACAAGATTACCGGTCCCGGTAATATTTTTGTGGCACTTGCAAAAAAAGCGGTGTTCGGCTATGTGAGCATTGATTCCGTGGCGGGACCCAGTGAAATCCTTGTATTGGCGGACGAGACGGCAAATCCCAGATATGTGGCGGCGGATCTGTTATCTCAGGCGGAGCATGATGAGCTTGCCAGCGCTATTCTGATCACGGATTCCATGGAACTTGCGAAGCGGGTTTCCGATGAGGCGGAGGTGTTTGCGAAGAAACTTTCCAGAGAAGAAATCATCAGAAAGTCTTTGGAACAATACGGTTATATACTGGTGGCGAAAGATATGGATGAAGCGGTGGAAGCGGCAAATGATATCGCTTCGGAGCATATGGAGATATTGACAAAAGATCCTTTCCAAACCATGACGAAGGTGAAAAATGCCGGAGCGATCTTTTTGGGTGAGTATTCTTCGGAGCCGTTGGGAGATTATTTTGCAGGGCCGAATCATATTCTGCCGACGAACGGGACAGCGAAATTTTTCTCACCCCTCAGTGTGGATGATTTTATCAAGAAGACAAGCATTATTTCGTATTCAAGGGAAGCTTTGGAGCGTGACCATGAGGATATCGAACGGTTTGCTAAGAGTGAAGGACTGACTGCCCATGCGAATTCGGTGGCGGTGAGATTTGAGTAAAATTTTTTGAGAAAATTATTTATGGTAGGATGTAAAGAAATTTTCAGAGCGTTTTATAAATAAAGAAATTCAGAAGAGTGAGAATAAACATAAAAAGATGAAACGATAGAAAAAGGAGAGCCGATAAATGACCACACAACAGGAATATGCAAAAGCGGTAATGGAGGAATGGCTTTCACATCCGCAGGAACTTGGAAAGAAGCCGGCAAAACTTGAGATTGCAGGAAACTTTGATCTGTATGGACTTCGCTATTATATTTTCAAATTTAAAAAGTCCATATTTGATTCCTGGAAGGTGGCGGTCTGTGGAGGATATGAAGAGGATGGTGTAGGGCATTGCGGCCATATTTATAGTGAAATGGAAGCTTATGATCCTGCTACGGCGCAGGAAAAATGTGTGGCAATGGTAGAAAAACTCCGAAAATACTGGCAGGATCGGGCGAAGGAGCAGGAAGAGGAAAGTAAAAATGCCAATAGCAGCGGCGGTTTTGTCGGTTTTGTGCTGTTGTCTACGCCGGAGTTTGATGTGGAAGAATTCCGCAGGGTTCTGAAAGAGGATTGGGGAATCGATTGTCCGGAAGATGCTGCAGGCTCAGGGAATAAAAAAAGAGGCGATACCGTTGTTTTTGAGGCGGATGGCATGATGGCTACCGTCGGACTGATGGAAGCAAAAGTGCCGAACGGTGAAGCGGAATATTGGGCTAACAGTAATTTTATGACCAGAGAAAAATCTGTTGAGGCGGCAAAAAACCACAAGGCTCATTTGCTGGTAGCTGTGTTGAATAGAGGTTTGGCGCCTTTGGAGGCGGGAAAACTTTTTGTGAAGGTTGCCTGTACCTGCCTGAAAGCGTCCAATGCTCTTGGCATTTACGATTGCGGTACGGTGTGGCTGCCGGAATATTTTATCCGGTCGGCGATGGTCATGAAAGACGGGGAAGTGCCTTTGATGAATCTGGTGTTTGTCGGTTTGTATCAGGATGAAAAAGGAGTCAGCAGCTGGACGAACGGGCTGAGCTCTTTCGGGAAGGAAGAGTTGGAGATCCTTGCAAGCAGTAAGTCACCGTCAGAGGTGTATGGTCTGATGTGGGATATTTCCTCCTATCTGATAAAGGAAGGAGCGGTTCTGCGGGATGGAGAGACGATAGGATTTACGATAGATCAAAAGCTGCCCTTAACACTGTCAAATGGTGTTTATGTGAAGGGTCAGTCGATGAAGATAGGATTTTGATATGGATATCAGATATCTGTCATCTGAAGATGATTTATTTGAAATCAGCAGCATTTATGAAAAGAGCTGGAAATATGCCTACAAAGATATTGTACCTCAGGATTTTCTTGACAGTATTCCGGCAGGGAGATGGGCGGACCGCATCGGAGAAAAGGGGATAAACAACCTTGTTGTGATGGAAAATGGTTTACTTGTCGGCACTGCAAGTTTCTGCAGGTCAAGATGGAAAGAGTACAGCGATTATGGGGAAGTGATATCCATTTATTTTCTGCCTGAGTACATCGGGAAAGGGTATGGAAAGCATTTACTCTCAAAATGTGTGGAAGAATTGAAAAAGCTTGGATTTTCCGATATTCTTTTATGGGTATTGGAGGACAATCACAGAGCGCGGAATTTTTATGAAAAGAATGGGTTTGCATATTCCGAAGAATGCCGAATCGATACGATAGGCGGGAAGGAATTGAGAGAATTGTTGTATGTGTGTAAACAGTGACAGTGAAGCGGAAACTGATATGGGAGAAAGTATTGCAGAAACAGTAAACTATATATTAAAATGGTCTGAGAACAGTAACAATTCAGTTTTATAGTGAGATTATATTGAAAAAGCAGGAGCAGATTATGGAGAGAACAGCAAAGATAGAACGAAATACAAAGGAAACAAAAATAGCTCTGGAATTGAATCTGGACGGGCAGGGAAAAAGCGATATTTCCACCGGCATCGGTTTTTTTGACCACATGCTGGAGGGTTTTGCGAGGCATGGTTTCTTTGATTTGAAAGTGCGGATTGATGGTGATCTGCATGTGGATGGGCACCACAGCGTGGAGGACTGCGGGATTGTGCTGGGACAGGCTATCAGAGAAGCTGTGGGCGATAAAAAAGGCATGAAGCGGTTCGGGCAGTGCATTCTGCCGATGGATGAGACTTTGGTGCTGTGTGCGATCGATATGGGCGGCAGGCCATGGCTTAACTTTGACGCGAACTTTACATCGGAACGGGTAGGCTATCTGGAAACGGAGCTGGTGCATGAGTTTTTCTATGCCGTCAGCTACAGCGCCGGTATGAATTTACATATTAAGGTGTTGGATGGGCAAAATAACCATCATATTATTGAAGCGATGTTTAAGGCTTTTGCAAGGGCATTGAACGAAGCGACAGGACTGGATGAGCATATTACGGATGTGCTGAGCACGAAGGGAACGCTGGAATAAACGGAAGAAGATTTCTTTCCGAAAGGGCGGGCTCCAATGAAATAAATAACAACGGGGCTCCGCGTGGTTACAGTCGCCCCTTTTGTTATTTATTTTGTTGGAGCTTCGGTTGTGGGAAACCGGTTTTGCAGTAATCTGATGAAAAGTGGAGGAGAGAGTAAATATGAAAAGATTGATTCCATGTATTTATCTGTATAAGGAAAAAGCAGTAAAGAATTTTAAAGATTTGACAGTTGTGTCAGAAAACCCGGTGGAGTTGGCGAAAACATACAGTGATAATGCAGCGGATGAACTGATCGTATTTGATATGTCCAAAGGCGATGAGGAACATGAAAAAGCGTTGGACATGATGAAAGCAATCTGCGCATCCATTGAAATCCCGGTGATCGGTGCAGGGAATGTAGCACGGATGGAAGATATTAAGAAGATTCTCTATACGGGCTGTGAACGTGCGGTCTTAAATTATGACAAGGAAGAAAATATTGAGATCACCGAAGAGGTATCCAAAAAGTTCGGCAGGGATAAAATTTATCTTTCCTTCACAAAACCGGAGACATTGAGTATTCACAGACAGCTTATTGATGCCTATATTTCGGAGACAATCTGGATTGCCCAGTCAGGCGGCGTGAAAGAGACGATGCAGTGTCTGAATGATCCTACAATTATTGTGATGGATAATTGTTCTTTGGAGGGAATGGCGTGGATATTCCAGAATCCGGCGGTAGACGGTATTTCCGGAAATGCGATCAACGACAATTATAAAGATTTGTATTCCATGAAATCTGTTTTCCAGGAGAGCGGCGTGGATGTGAAAGTGCCGGAAGGAAAGTTGTCCTGGGCGGATTTTAAATTGAACAGTGACGGGATGGTGCCGGTGGTGGCACAGGACTATAAAACCGGCGAGGTGCTGATGGTCGCTTACATGAATAAGGAGGCTTTTGAGCGCACGTTAAAGACCGGGAAAATGACTTATTACAGCAGAAGCAGACAGGAACTCTGGATTAAGGGGGAGACCAGCGGACACTATCAGTATGTGAAATCGCTGACGGCGGATTGTGACTATGACACGATTCTTGCGAAGATCAGCCAGGTGGGTGCTGCCTGCCATACGGGAAGCCGTTCCTGCTTTTTCAATGAGATCATGGTGCAGGATCTGAAAGAAGCAGCGAATCCTCTGAAAGTTTTTGAAGAGGTGATGAAAGTCATTGAAGACCGGAAGGTTCATCCGAGAGAGGGATCCTATACAAATTATCTGTTTGACAAGGGACTTGACAAAATTTTAAAGAAGCTTGGAGAGGAGGCGACGGAAATCGTGATTGCTGCCAAAAATCCAAATCCCAATGAGGTCAAATATGAAATTTCGGATTTCCTGTATCATATGATGGTGCTGATGGCCGAGAAAGGGATCACCTGGGAAGAGATCACGAATGAACTGGCAAACCGGGAGTAAATTGACTTTTTCTTCTTAATGTGCTACAATCCTGTAAACAATTGAATAGCGGTAATGTCTTCAGGGCAGGGTGACTCTTTTTGAACATTAGTAGTTTAAGAAGCAAGAATTCCCGATCGGCGGTTACAGTCCGCGGGCACGAAAGTGCGGGGGTTGGTGAAATTCCAAAACCGACGGTATAGTCCGGATTAAAGAAGGTGTATTGAGATTGTCAGAGTAAATCTGGCTATGATTTTGCACTTTTTTTGTCAAACTGCGCTGTTGACATTTTTGATACACCTTAATTTTTAACACCTGAAAGGCATTGGGGCTCTTTCAAGTGTTAATTTTTTTAAGGAGGTATTCAAATGAATATCAGCAGAACAAAGAAACTCGTGGTAACAGCTATGCTGTGTGCACTTGCCTACATCACAGTGCTTGTCGGGCGCATTCCAATCGTACTCTTTTTGAAGTATGATCCCAAAGATGTTGTTATAGTCATCGGCGGACTGATCTTCGGGCCGCTCACTTCTTTTGCCGTAACGGTGATAGTCTCTGTCATACAGATGTTCACGATAAGCGGTACAGGGATCTGGGGATGCATCATGAATATTATCTCAAGCTGTTCCTTTGCGTGTACTGCCTCATTTATCTATAAAAGGAGACGCAGATTATCCGGTGCAATACCGGGGCTTTTTTGCGGCTTATGCTGTCAGGTTGTGATAATGATGCTCTGGAACTATCTGATCGCACCGATTTATATGGGGTATCCGCGGGAGGAGATTGCGAAATTGCTGCTGACGGCGTTTTTGCCTTTTAATCTGATAAAAGGCGGCCTGAACGCAGGGCTCACAATGCTTTTATATAAACCTGTCGTTACAGTTCTGCGCCGGTCAAATATGATAGAATCTTGAGAAAAACTATTGACTCTCACGTTGCGTGATACTGTATTCTAATCTCATAGAAGCGGAATAGATAGGAGCTGATCAGAATGCAAACAATAAGCCAGGTTGCGGAATTAACAGGTGTAAGCGTACGTACTCTGCAATATTATGATGAAATAGGACTGTTGAAGCCAAGTGAATTAACGCAGTCCGGCTATCGCTTATACAATGATGAAGCGTTGCAGAAACTTCAACAAATTCTGTTTTTTAAGGAGGTGGGTTTCAAGTTAAAGGATATTGGAGAAATTCTGCAAAACCCTGATTTTGACAGAATTGACGCTTTCAAGAAGCAAAAAGAATTACTTCTTCTACAGCGCAATCGAACGGACAGACTTATGCAGCTTCTTAGCCGCTTAGAGAGAGGAGAGCAATGTATGAGTTTTAAAGAATTTGATTTGTCTGATTATATTAGTGCTTTGGAAGATTTTAAGTTCGATCAGACAGAAGAAATTATCAAGCACTGGGGAAGCATTGAAAATTTTGACATGTTTATCAAAAAAATCAAAGATGATGAAACCGAAGTAGCCAAACGTGCTATTAAACAATTCGGAAGTATTGAAAAATATACAGAAGCCATGAAATATAATCTGGAACACTTTTCCGAAATCATGGAAACACAATTAACGGAAGAAGTGAAAGAAATTGGAAAACAATCTGATATGCTATATGGCAAACTAACCGCCGATTTGTCAGAAGATGTTGCTTCCCCCAAAATACAGTCCATTGTTCAGGAAATATGGCAATTTATACAGAAAAACAGCACTAACGTATCCATATCGAGCAGTAAGTCTTATATGGATATGCTTATCAATGCATATTCAAACGATTATATAAAAACCATAACTGATAGTAAATATAAGAAAGGTGCTTCGGATTATATTGTGAAAGCGTTCTGTTATTACTCGGAGAATAGCGCTTCCGAAAACATATGATGGAAAAGTGTCTGTAAAGTTTGAGAGTATAATGCCAAAGCGCATAGAAGCCGGTCTGTGCGCTTTGGCAGAATATATTGCAATTCATTCAAAATATGGTAGAGTTAATGATAGAAGATAAGGGCACCCACAGATTTTTATAGACACTGTCTGTGTATAAGGAGATACAATGGAGCAATTCAGGATCATCGGTTATTACATAAGTGAAGTGATCGATATGCCCGGTTACCTGAAGGGATTGGGAGAAAAAATGTTGTCTGTCAGCAGCTGTCTGGGAGAGATGCATCCCGGAATGGAATGCTGTTTTGTAAACGGATGGCGTAAAGGGGAACAGCAGGTATATCAGAAAAGATTAAAGTTAAGCGATGAACAGTATGCGGACTACGCAGAAACTGTGAGAAGACTGTTTGCGGCAAAGAGACTGGATATCGACTGCAGATTTGTGCATTTATCGGATGCAGAGAATTTTTTTCAAAAGTTTTGTAAAGAGATACCCTGTCGTCTGGTGAGCGTTTCTACAACGCCCGTTTATTTTGAGATTCTATTGGAGGAACTGAGGAACAGCCACAGTAACGGTCTGCTTGGCGGGGAGCCGGATCACAATGTACGGATCGGATGCGACATTCTCGGTTGGGATATCGGAGGATTTCATTCCTTTCTCTGTAATTCTCTGCAGAAGGAATTGCCGGAGGCTGTCTTTAATGATATTGGATTGCTTTGCAATGATTTTCAGGAAGTGATGGGATTTGCCGACCGGATAGAGGGAAAAGGAGAACCGGTCAGGTGGATTCCCTGCAGAGTGGGAGTGGTTGGGGAGTATAGAAGTATGGGAATATAAAGGTAGTGGAATATAGGGCTGCAGAAACATAGAGGTGCAGGAATATAGGAGCACAGAGGCAGAGGAATGTAAAAGTGCATAAGTAAAAATGACTTAAATTAAGTGACAAAATGGATAACATATTGACTGGAACAGGAGGAATGGCTATGGGATTATTCGGCAAAAAGAAAGCGGAGAAAACAGAGAAACCGGAAGAAAAGCAAATGGAAAAGCAGGTGGAAAAACAGCCGGACAGGCAGACGGAGAAGAAACCTTATATCAGAGGCGCAGGCGGGACTATTGTCACCAAGTCGATCTTAAACGGGACTTCAAAGCTGAAATGGCTGTTCAGACAGGAGGCCGGTCAGGGGAACGGCTGGGTGGCTTTCGGCGATACGGACTCACAGGAATATGTGAACGATGCAAATAATATGGCGATCGTGGATTTCAATACCCTGATTGATATTGAACCTGCGGTGGCGAATGTGTTTTATATGCCTATGGGGAGTGATCTGGAATTCCGTTGTGACAAAACCGGAAAATATTTTGTAGATACGAGAAGCGGAAAAGAGATCAGGGAGCCGGTGAAGCATCCGGCACAGATTGCTTTTGAGAAGAATCTGAAATTTTTGAACAAAGAGACCTATCCGACGGAGTTCTTTCATGGCCTGTTTACAAAAAATGATAAGACAGATGTGTTTATAGCCGGAAATGTGGATTTTCCCACCGGGGAAGTGGTATTAGCTGACCCATTGGCTTATCTCGGCAGCCAATACGAGACTGTTTTGGAGAAAAAGATTCCGGCCGGGAGTTACCCGGTGGAGCTGTCTGTCTGTCAATCCAAAATTGCAGGGCTGCGGTTTGCGGCGGCGAGGCTTCCCATCAGTGATAAGCAGGCTGCAGGCTACGAGATTGCCATGCCGAAGGGAAAGAAGAGAGAAGATTTCGGGAAACCGGGCGTTTTCACTTTTTTCGGTGTGGATACCGGGCTTGCCTGTATTGCGGATGCACAGATTTCGGGAGAGTATCGGGCATTTTTTGAAAACTGGCAGAAGGAAAATCCGGGAAAGAATAAATATACGGACTATTTTGCAGCCCTTTTTCAGAAAAGCTATGAAGACCATCCGGAGGTACAGAACCCGGGCGGAAGTTTTCTGGAATGGAAACTGCCGGGGACAGGGCACAGTATGGTTATGTTTGCCAGTGGTATGGGGGATGGCATATACAGCGGATACTGGGGACTGGATGAAAAAGGAGAGCCTGTCTGTCTGGTGGCGCTTTTTATGAATCCGGAGTATTTCTAAATGATGAAAGTGAGATAATGACATGGAACAGACAAAGATTAAAATAGATCTTACGCTGCTCACCTGCGTTGCCCAGAGCCTCGGCAGGATACCGGAAACCATGTACGATTTCCAGAAAGTGAAAAATCTGTCCTGCGGCGGCAGGCCGACTTATCAGAGGTTACTTGATCCTTACAACGACAATATCCCGGAACGGTTGGAGATTACCGAGGGAGATTTCAGCATGATCGGAAAAATGTCGAGGTTAAAAAAGCTGACGATATCTGCGATGCCGATCAAAGATTTTTCCTTTTTGAAGACCTGTATTGCGTTGGAGGATCTGGAAATTTCGGGATGCGGTGTGATTGACTGTGCTATTCTGGGAAAGGTGACGAGCCTAAAAAGCCTCAGTCTGCACTATTGTGCCGGATTGGAGCATATGGAGGAGATTTTGAAGCTGTTCCGCTTAAAAAAGCTTTCTCTGGAAGGGACAATGATCACGGACGCCAGCTGTTTTATGAATTGCTATTGGATTCCGGAGATCCGTCTGCCGGAACATATTCTGAAAGAGAGACAGAAAGCGGAAAAGGCAGCTTCCAAAAAGAAAGCGGCAAAGGTACAGCACAGTGAGGGAGTGACCTTCAAGCCGGTAAAGAGGGAGCAGGAGCCTTGTGCCGGGCAGTATGATTCTCCGGAAAGTCCGGATTCACCATTGTGGGAGGTTTACAGAGGAGCCTACGGCAACGTGAGCGAGTACATAGAAATATTGATGGGAAAGAGAGAGGAAGCACCGGAGACCTTCAAACTGCGCCGACTGGAAACAGCCGTAAAAACAAATTACGAGATCGCCTTCGATAATCTTTTTGAAAATCTCTACCATCAGATGAGTTTTTATCGGGCGACATGGCTGGTTCTGCCTTATCTGGCGAAACTGATGGAGGGTTGGGAAAAAGAGAAAGATGCAGACTGGCTGTTTCGGGGAATCATGGCGGCGGGAAGCTGTCTTGCCACGGATATCTACGGTGAGAAACCGGGGGAAGAATATGTGTATGAGAGCTACCGGAATGCCATGGCACAGATTCGTGATATAACGATCAGATTTCTGGCCGAACACATGGACTGTGTCAGAGAGAAAGAAGTCAGCTGGAGGCGGGAATTTGCGATTGCAGTCATGGCGATACTTGGACAGCAAAAACTGGCTTATATGTTGTTTCTCTCCGGAATGGAGTCCTGCTATATCATCTGCCCGTCCTGCGAAAACTGTGACGAGGAGATCGAGTTCGGATACTGTGATCCGTCTGAAAAAATTCAGATGGCAGAACAGCCCACAAAGAGCTGGGACGGGGAGAATTTGGAGGATGTAAAGCAGTGGCTGTTTAATCTGTTTGATCTGATAGAAGACAGTGAGGGGAAAGAACGGCTCTGTTATTATTTCGGAACTTATACGTGTCCGGAATGTGGGGAAAAGATACCGGTGCTCACAGGAATGGAAGAGTATTTCGGATAAACTGAGAGCAGAAGGAAAAAATCATAGAAACGAGAGGGAAAAAAGTGGGGTATGCACGTATTCTGAAAGATCATAACGGAAAAGAGTCCGGCTACCGGGAATGTGACGGTGAGGTAGCATATATGCCAAAACAGCAGTCTTATGAAAAGATTTTCCGGAGAGTGAAGATTGATATTGATACGATGGAAGTATTAAATCATGATTTTATAAAAGATAAACAACGTGTTTATCGAAAAGGGATTTTGCTGCGTGGTATTACGCCGGAAGGTTTTCATGTCTATAATGCCGCTTACACGGGAAATCATCAGGTTATTTATACACCCTACGGGGATGCAAAGGTTGCACATCCGGCGTCCTTTGAGGTGCTGGATGAGGGAATCGGAAAGTATGGCGCAGAGGGATACGGGAGAGACGAGGAGTTTGTCTACTTTTTTACCTATTCTACGGATACTCCCTATGCGGTGAGAATCAAAGGCTGTAAGAACCCGGCGGCGTTTTCTATCCTGTCTGACGGCTATACAAAGGATGATGTGCATGTATATTACTCTCAGGTAATCGTAAAGACGGCGGATCCACAGTCTTTTTCTGTATTGAGTGATGGTTATGCCGCAGATGATAAGCATATATTCTGGCGGAACAAGCTGCTAAAAGCAAACCGGCAGACTTTTGGAGTATGGGGAAACGGTTACGCCTGTGACGATAAGCAGGTGTTTTATCAGGACAGACTGCTGGATGTGCTGCCCGATTCCTTTCAGATATTGGAAAAGGAAGGGTGTGCGGAGGATGATCGTCATGTGTTTTGTTGCGGAAATATAATCAGGATTAAATAATCGAATCTATTAAATGGCGGTTGTTTGGAAAATTCTTTTATGCAGTTTGGCGGTGCATGGATATATTATACATGAGCAGACTGTAAGTTGAGGGGAGACGAAATGAACTTTCAGGATGAGATGAAAAAGAAATTTTTGCAGGTGGCGGCGGGAAATGTGGAGCCGGCCGAATGGGGAAAGTGGTGGACAGATAACAAAGATCAGCTGGAAAAGATGCTGAATCGCGGAACCATAAAGCGGATCATGCCGACCTGGTGGAGAGCAAGTTATTATTGGATGACAAAAACCCAGAGCGGCGTTGCAAGTTATTTTCATGCCCAGGGACGGCCTGTGAAAACTTCCGACTATTATGAGAAAAAGGCAGAAGAAGAGGTAGAGCGGCAACGACAGAACGTGCTGGAAGATTTCTATAAAAAAGTTGCCCCTGAGAGATTGCAGTGGGAAAAATATCTGGAAGCTCATCCCGTTGAGCCGGTGGAGTTTGACTGGAAAAAGCTTCTGGGAGCACCGCCTGCCCAGAAAACGCCCTGGACTTTTCCTTATGTGAATGTGAGAGGGGAAGAGCAGTGGAAAGAGACAAGAGAGGAACTGCAGCTTCGCCTGAAGGAAAATGTGCAGGCGAAGATTGTTCCTTTGGCCAAAGCCTACGGGATGAAAAAGGCCGGGCCGAAAACCTTTGTCAAAGAGAAAAACGGGTTGGTGTGCCGGCTCAAATTTATCGGCTATTTCCGTGGCGGCGGGTATGAGGCGATGCAGTATTATATCTGTCCGATCTATGCTATTGATACGGGAATTCTGGGACTGCCGGGGCATATATGTCAGGGAGAAAATTATCAGAAAATGCAGAGAGACTGGGGCGTGATCCAGTATGGGATGACAGCGGTGGATGCCGCTGAGGTGGAAAAGATAAACCGGAAGTTTGATGAGATATTGACATTCTTTGCGGAGGACATATTTCCCGAGTGGCAAAAGATTGATTCTCTGGAGGTCTATTTTGCAAAGGAGCGTCAGGATTATTTGGAGGTCACAAAGACGGGTCCGACAGATCCGCGGACAGGCAGACCCATGTGGGATCTGGATGACAGAGAACGTAAACATCCCTGGCGGGCAGATGACTATCTGTTCGGGGTATGGGATCTGCTTTCGGGAAGAGAGGAGGAGGGGTATAAGCGCCTTGCGGAATGTGTGGAATATGGTGCGGATTTTATGGAAAGCTGTCTGAAAGAGAGACCGGAGGCTTACAATGATTCAAGAGACTCCATGGCGGTACTCTATTACAATGCCGGACTTTTTGCTAGTACAAAGCAGATTGCGGATAGAGAGAAACGCCGAAGAAAGGTTTTGGAGGTGTATGAGGAGGTCTGTCGGTTTATGCGGTATTATCACGGGCTGGCGAAAAGGACGACAAGATAATAGTTTTGGGATGTTGCAGTGATATTGCGTGAACGGTCTAAATTCCTCAAGGCCTCTAAAATCAAAGCAGAAGCAATCCCAAGTTTACGATAGTCAGAATCTACTGCCAGGCAGCAAAGCATATTGTGCTTTCGGGAGTATAATAATACGCCAACGACCTTGACACCATCTTTAACACACAAAGCCTCTCCGCGCCCCATAAATTCCAAAACAGTATTCTTATGTTCTGCAATGGCTTCGCAAGTTTCAAGCCCCGGAAAGAGGGGACTGACTTTGACAACCAATTTTATCCATTCCTCGATATCTAAGAGGGTTCCCCGCCTAACTGTTATATGAAACATATCTGTCCCCATAAACTGGAATCTGATATTTATATCAATTGATATAAATATTGTAAGTATCAGAACATTCTTCAAAAGATAATTTTGTTTCTTTTTTTAATACAAAACCATCTTTTCATATGTCTCCGACAATTATATTGCCAATAATTAAAACATCTGTGTTCTGGAATTTCTCTGGCTTTGGAAATGGTTTTACATCACATGGGACATAAATTATCAACAGCATTATAATCTATTTCCGGTCAGAACACAATTCGGAAATTGATATGACAAATAAAATAAATCTATTGACATAAATTTTATATTTGTTTACGCTATAGAAAGATCGGCCGAAAAGAAATATAAAACGGAATGACATGATTTCGGAAAACGGAGGAAAGAAGATGTATCATGCAAGATTTAAAGGCAGCCATTATGAGATGGGCGCTAAGCGCGGAAAAATTTTTAACAGGGCTGGAATATCATTTCCGCTTCGGTTGGATGATTTTCAGCTGGAACACGGAAGAGAAAGTGAGAAGATATTGAGAAACTTTTTTCCGGAAGTCTGCGAGGAAATAAGAGGGGTGAGTGATACAGTGGGTGCCGATTATCTGTATTTTGTGTCTTGGATGTTATGTATGGGGTGTTGTATGTATAATCTGGAATATAATATTCCGGTGGAGATTCGGGGGTGCACTGCTTTTGCTTTTACGAAGGGGAACAGAGTGATATACGGCAGGAACAATGATCTGCCCCCTTATCTGAAAAAGGGCAGCAAAAGTGAGATATATGCACCGGATGGCGGAGGCAGATTCCAGATTACCACCTCATCGTTTATCAACGGGGAGGAAGGGCTTAACGAACATGGACTTGCTGTTGCCATGACCTTTGTTATGACAGATATCGAAAAGATTCAGGCAGGTTTTAACTCCTGTTTTATCGTGCGGTATCTGTTGGAAAAGGCAAAAAATGCAGAGCAGGCGATATCATTGCTCCAGAAACTGCCCATAGCCTCCAACTGCAATATTTTACTGGCAGACAGGAGCGGAAGGATGGTGGTGGCGGAATGCACGCCATTTGTAAAAAGAATCAGAGAAGCGGAAACTTTTGGCAAGGACCAAATTGTATGTACGGTCAACAGCTTTACTTCCGATGAGATGAAAAGATACGATGATGCGCATGGGAATGATTATGATTCCCATAAGCGGTATGAGACGGTGATGAACAGCTTCGCAAGGTATATCGGAGACGACTGCATTGAGGATGCAAAGCGGCTCTTAAAAGGAGAGTATGGGTTTATCTGCCAGTATGATAAAGAACCGGATTTCGAGACAGTCTGGAGTTCCATCTTTGATCTGAAGTCTCTGATGGTTTACCGGACGGAAGGTGATCCGAGGAAGAAAAGATTTGTGGAGGATGCCAGGCTGTGTAATATAAGGGTGGGATGAGAATTTCTCCGTGCTCTCTGGAGTCATCAGCGCTCCCCCTTCGATGATTTACGATATTCCTTAGGGGTACATCCAATCATCTTAAAAAAGCTTTTGGCAAAGTAGCTGCCGGAACTGAATCCGCATTTTTCTGCTACTTCTGTGATGCTGTCCTCTGTTGTCAGCAGTAATTCTGCCGCAGATCGGATACGGTAGTCATTCAGATATTTTCCCGGCGCCATTCCAATCTTATTCTGAAAGCAGCGGTTGCATTCGCGCACACTGATATTCACGGCTTCCGCAATCTCTTCAATAGTTATTTTTTCGCCAAAATGATCCTGAATGTATTTCATCATTGTCAAAATTCTTGTAGAATCAGCATGGTTTCCTGCCTCTTTCATCGGAATCACAGATGACACATCTTTATACAGGGAATACCATAATTCTGACAACAGAGAACGGATGGTAAATTCGTATCCCTCTTCCTTTTTTTCATAAATATCCGTCAGCCGGAACATGGTTTCTACTATATGAATTCTTTTCACATTATCCGGCCGGATTACATGCATCCCTGAACCAAGATTTTTCAAAACCGGTGTGATATATTTTCTCTCATAAATACTTCCAAGCATCCCCGCAATCAGATTTCTGTCAAACTTACGAACCCTCATTTCAAATGGGGGTTCGTAAGTTTGTAACAGCAATCTTTTTTGTCAGTCATTCTCAGTGTTTCTCTTATTTAAGATAAACTGTTCTAAATTTGTTCGATGATTATATTTTACGGAAGCTATTTTATCCTTGTGAATGATAATGTCATTCATATCGAGCCCGTTTAATGCAGCAATGGCTACCGCATAATGTATTACATCAGCCAATTCATTGCCCAATTGAACCTGTAAGTCTTCATTTCCGGATGATTTTCTGCCTGCTTTTTTATTTAGAACCTCAGCCACCTCTCCGATTTCTTCGACAAGCTTCATAAACAGGCTCTGGTCAATTCCACTATTGCTGTAATTGTCGAACAGGTATGCTTCCAGTTCCTCTATAGTAACTTTCATAACAAAACTCCTTCAAAAATCCTGATTTGTTGCTTTGCATATTATTATAAGCCTCCGGAAAATTCAACATGAGTCAGTGAAATTGCCGGAATTTTATCCCGGCAATCATTATCTTAAAAAGGACAGAGTTTTCCGGTTAAGGTTAAAAAATGAGAACAACACCCCGGTCGGAATAGACCAGATCGTCATGATCTATAAAGGAAGCAACACTTATCCAGTTTTCGATATCAGCAATACCGTCACCTTCGTTTACATTGTATTCCGGTGCATCATCACATTCCATAAAATACTTGCTTACGGAACCGTTCTGAATTATGATCATTTCTGCATAAATAACAGCATCATTGTAACCGGCATATATCAGTTCATCCGTTCCGGCGAATTTTTTCCATTGTTCTGGTTCAAGAAAAGAGTATCCGCCGGAGAGATCTTCAAATACAGTCCAACCGTCGTTTTCGTACACATACAAGCAGGTGCCTTTCCAGCCGCCGTTTTCATTCAACGAAACAGCAACCGCCCGGGAGTATTCTGTTTCGATTCGCTCTTTGCAGTCTGTTCCGTTCCAGAGGCATAACCGCTTTACCGCTTCTTCCATGCTTGATTTGATTCTGAAATAACTGGGATTCATTTTTAGTTCTCCTTTGTGTTTAATCATTATTGAAATTATATCATATTAATATCTGTTTGGGTATGAGTATTTTGCGGCAAAGCAGGTGGGCAATCCGGCAATTTGATGTTAAGGTTTTGCAATAGATATTGCAATTTGTTTGGAATATGGTAGAGTTGATATACAGGATACGACAGAGTAACAGAAAAAGGGAGACAGAAGAAATCAAATGATAAAACATAAAAATCATTCCGAAAAAAATAATCCGGGCAGACCGGTGGTCTTTTATGTACTCCTTGTCATATTCTGTTTTCTGCTTGCCGGAGCGGGTTTTGTATGTTTCCGGCTGAGAAACGGTGTGCAGGTAAGACCGCCGCAGGGCAGTGATATTCTGCCGGATACGGAAGTGGTCTTATACAGGCAGGATGATGAGAGATGGGGAGAGGACAGACTGGGAGATTCGGAATATACGCTGCGTTCTTCCGGCTGTCTGGTCAGCTGTATTGCATCTGCGCTTTCCATGGAAAGAGGCACGGAGGAAACTCCCGGTACATTAAATGAGAAATTTTCTGAAAGACAGGCATATGATGCGGAGGGAAACCTTCAGTGGGCACCGTTGTCTGAGGAAAACGAATATCAGGTCGATGTCTATGGGGAAGTTTCAGCAGATATCATAGATACCTGTCTCTCACAGGGACATTATCCGGTTGTCAGAGTGCGGATGTATGCGTTGGGGAATATCCATTATGTATTGATTGTCGGTGCAAAGGATGGGGAATATCTGTGTATGGACCCGCTGCGGGACGATATTACGGGACTGTCTTCCTATGGAAATCGGGTTTACGCTATCCGATGTGTGTATTCCGGGAATCAAAGTTTAGGAAAAGATGCAGAAAGCGACACCACAGGAAGTAAGGAAAATGCAGATATTACCGCTCTGTGAAAATTACGGAGTGACAAGGAGGAAGTAAATTTATGTTGCCGACAAGAGAGAAAGCGGAAGAACTTCTGGCAGAGGCGGAAAAGTGCAATCCGGGAGCATGGGGAAATCATAGCCGTGTTGCAGCCCACTGTGCGGAAAAGATTGCTCAGGAATGCAGCGATCTGGACCCGGACAAGGCGTATATATTGGGATTGCTGCACGATATCGGGCGAAAATTTGGCGTAAGACATTTAGGACATGTATCGGACGGCTATTCGTATATGATGTCTCTTGGATATGACGAAGCCGCAAAAATATGTCTGACTCACTCCTTCAATGTGCCGACAACCGATGTATATATAGGAAAATTCGATACCTCTGAGGAAGAATTGAAACTGATTCAGGATGCGTTGAAGACAGTCGTTTTAGATGAGTATGATAAACTGATTCAGCTTTGTGATTCCATAGCGGGTTCAGAGGGAGTGTTGGATATTGAGGAGAGAATGGAGGATGTGAAGCGGCGGTATGGATCCTATCCCCGGGAAAAATGGGACGGTAATCTGGAAATGAAAAGACATTTTGAGGAAAAGACGGGAAAGAATATTTATACTGTGGTGGAAAAGGATACTTTCAGATTATAAGAAAATACTTACAAAATAATGATGTGTTGATTAGGTTTTGATTTTGATTTTTTATGTGAATAAGAAGTTTACGAAAGGGGACAGGATATGGCATCAAATTCGGAATTTGTACAGTATATTGCGGACCAGTTGGGCGCGGCGGGACAGATTACCTACCGAAAAATGTTTGGCGAGTATGGAATGTATCTTGATGGAAAAATATTCGCTCTGGTCTGTGATGATCAGTTGTTTATCAAAATAACGGAAGCGGGCAGGAAACTGCGGCCTGAACTTGAGGAAGTGCCGCCTTATGAGGGGGCGAAAAACTATCTGTTGGTGGAAGACATTGATGACAGGGAAGCGCTTGTGGAGCTCGTCACTGTGACGTGTGCAGAATTGCCTGCACCCAAACCCAAGAAACCGAAAAAAGAGGGGAAAAAGAAAGCATAAAGCTAAATCCCTGCAACAAGCTGACAGATAGAGCAGGAATAAAATATCATGGCGGAATATCAGCATATTTGTCATACTTTCAAACCGGTATATGACGAAAATTCAAAGATCTTAATTTTGGGAAGCCTCCCTTCGGTAAAATCCCGTGAGGAAGGCTTCTATTACGGGCACCCGCAGAATCGTTTCTGGAAAGTTCTGGCGGCGGTTTTCTCATGCCCTGTTCCAACAACAATAGAAGAGAAGAAAGAAATGCTGCTTACCCATCATGCGGCAGTATGGGATGTGATCGAAAGCTGCGATATTATCGGTTCCAGTGACAGCAGCATTAAAAACGTAGTGCCGGCGGATATAGGGGCACTACTGAACAAAACAAATATTTGCAGTATATATGCCAACGGCAAAAAGGCTGAGAGCCTGTATCAGAAGTACATTTTCCCGAAAACGAAAATGCCTATTGTGGCATTACCTTCCACCAGCCCGGCTAATGCGGCCTGTTCTCTGGAAAAACTGGTAGAAATATGGGGCGGTGAAATTTAGTAACTCGTCCGGAATTCTTATCGTAGTCAAAAATTCTATTTTTCGAGCATTATTTAGTAGACAGTCTATCTTCCTCACAGTAATTTTCATAACTTTCGATAACATGATTTTTCATATCAACACCTCTAAAATTTTAAAATAATAGTGAAAAAGTGTAAGATTTCTCTTCTGAAAATCGAAGTATATGATGAAGGGTACAGAAAAACAAAATCTTACTGTACCGTATCATGGCATGACGGCCGGGTGCCACGTAAGCTTACGAAAACAACGAACAGTGCGCATCGCTATGCAGACCTCAGCAAAGCGAAGCTGAAAATATGCGCGGAAAAGAGGAACATGATGAAAGCAAATGAAGATAATTTTGTGGAGCTGATAAAAAGGCGCCGGGAAGAAGGAATTTTGTATGTAATGGATACCTATGGAGGATTGATTCATTCCATAGTGCGGAAACGCCTGTTTGCAGCACCGGACCGGATAGAAGAATGCATGAATGACATTTTTCTCGGTATCTGGAAGAACATCGACAGTTTCGATGAAAGCAGAGGCAGTTTCGTGAACTGGGCAGCGGGAGTGGCAAGACTGGAAGCCATAGATACCCTGCGGAAAATACAGAGGGAATCCCGCTTCCGGACAGTTTCGCTGGAGGATATGGAGATTCCGCAGGAGGATTCCGCTTTCTTAGAACTGACAGAGCAGGAACTTTCCAAAGAGACAGAGGAGATATTGAAATGTTTAAGCGGAAAAGATAGAGAGCTGTTCAGGCGGATATTTCTTGAGGAGGAGGAACCGGGGAAAGCCGGGGAAGCGCTTGGAATCAGCAGAGATAACGTGTATGTGCGTATCTTCCGGGGAAAGCAGAAGATACGAAAAAAATTGAAGGGAAGGAAGAGGGCGTGAATATGAACAGGGAAGCCTATGAACTGGCAAACAGAATAAAAACGGAGCTTGGCACAGATGAGGATTACCTGAAAGAGCGTCCGGGTGATGTGGAAATGAAACGGTATAAAAATCATATTTTGCAGGAAATAGAAAAAGAGAAACAGACAAAGAAGAGAAATTTTCGCGGTGCTACGGCAGCGGCCTGCGCAGCGGTGATGCTGCTTGCAGGAACAGTATTTTTCGGCGATGAAGTCCATGCAATGGTCAAACAGATCAGCTGGAGTATCGGCAATGCGCTGGGGATTTCTTCTGATCTGGCGGATTACAGGGAGGTTGTGAATACTTCGATAACGGATGAGGAGTATATCGTTACATTGCAGGAAGCAGTGGCTACGGAGGAAAAGCTGATCATCAGTTATACAGTTCAGAGGGAAGATGGTGAGACACTGGAGGAATTGATGGACCCGTCGGGGGGAATGAGCATGGAAAACGGGATATACCCGAGTACCGATCTGTATATCAACGGGAAAAAGGTGCCGAGCGCTATCATTGGCGGTTATCGTTTTATCAATGACGAGGAGACCGCTGTCGGAGGGGAGGCGCAGTTTCTTATATCGGATATAGACCTTTCACAGGAAAATGAATACGAGATTGCTTTTTACCGGGATAGATGGAATTTTGCCGTTGAAGTAGGGAAGTTTGCGTTTAAGGCGGATGGTACCGATCTGATCGCAGATACAGTGCGAACGGTTATTGACAGGGAATTTGAATTGCCGGATGGTGTGACTGTGACATTGAAAGAGTTTACGACCAATGAGCTGGAACAGCGAATATCTTATGAATTTTCTGGTTCCACGGAATATATTTTGAAAGTGAAAGCTGTAGATTCCGCAGGAAAACAGGTGGATTTCGGCACGCGGAGACAGGGGAACGGTTCCGGTTACATGCAGAATGGGACGTATACTGATGACGACAGACTGGATGACAATGCGGAAACTGTGACTATGACGCTCTATGCAGCGGAGTTGCCAAAAGAGAGCGGAAAGATGAGTAACGACTACGTACAGATCGGGGAGAGTTTTGAACTGGAACTTCGATAGATAAGTATATAGTATATAACAGAATGCTGCGGATTTCGGGTGTGCAGGCCGGATTCCGCGGCTTTTTGCTTGGCATAAGGGTGTTTGCAAAACATGCGGTTGTTGCCTGCGAAGAAAAGCTCTTGAAAAATTGCCAGAAAACAGTGATTTTTCTGCGGAAATAAGATAGAATGATACTTAAAGTAAAATGTTGTGTGAATGATATACGTGATAAAAAGAAAAGCCATAATAATATAAGTGATAGAAATTATAAAGACTGCGGAGAGGAAGAATATGTGTTATCAGATCAATTACAGATCGCCGATAGGCAATATGACCATCGTATGTGACAGGCAGAAAGAACATATCATTGGATTATGGATAGAGGGGCAGAAATATTTCCAGGCCACTTTGTCAGAAGAACCTGCTCCCGGAGAGGATGTTCCCGTACTGCAGAGGGCGGTGAACTGGCTGGATGCCTATTTTGCGGGAAAGAAACCTGCGGTATCGGAACTTCCGTTAAAGCCGGAGGGAAGCAGATTCCGTAAAGATGTATGGAAGATTCTCTGTGAGATTCCCTATGGGAGCGTGACGACCTACGGCGAGATAGCTAAAAAGATGGCTGCAAAAATGGGGCGGGAGACCATGTCCGCCCAGGCAGTGGGCGGCGCTGTAGGCCATAATCCCATTTCCGTTATCATTCCCTGCCATCGGGTGGTTGGCACAAATGGGAGTCTCACGGGATATGCCGGGGGAATCGATAAAAAGATAAAGCTGCTTAAGCATGAAGGAGTGGACGTATCAGCTAAATGAACTATTACTCATTAAACGAGTATCTGCAGGATACTTTCGGAGAAAAAGTATATAAAATCGCACTGGACGGAGGTTTTACCTGTCCGAACAGAGACGGTACACTGGATACAAGAGGATGCATTTTTTGCTCAGGTGCCGGTTCCGGGGAATTTGCCGGAAAGCCGGAAGATTCGATCACCGCTCAGATTGAAAAAGGGAAAGAGAGATTACGGGGAAAAGTAAAAAACGGAAAATATATTGCCTATTTTCAGGCATTTACCAGTACCTATGCACCGGTTGAAAAGCTAAGGCGGCTTTATGAGGAGGCGGTATCCCATCCGGACATTATAGCATTGTCTGTTGCGACCAGACCGGACTGTCTTTCCAAAGAGGTTATATTACTGCTGCAGGAAATGAATGAGATAAAACCGGTGTGGGTGGAACTCGGACTGCAGACGATCCATGAAAAAACAGCAAAATATATCCGGAGAGGATATCCGCTGTCAGTTTATGATGAGGCTGTAAAAAAGTTGAAAAAGGCAGGCATGCAGGTGATCGTCCATGTGATTCTCGGGCTTCCCGGGGAAGCGGCGAAAGATTGTAAAGAAACGGTATCTTATGTCGGAAAAAGCGGTGCGGACGGGATAAAACTGCAGCTGCTGCATGTGATCAGAGGAACAGATCTGGAAAAGGATTATCGGGAAGGAAAATGCAGGGTGATGGAGATGGAGGAATATGTCGCTCTGGTGGCGGATTGTATCGCATTACTGCCGGAGAGGATGGTCATTCACCGCATGACCGGGGACGGGGATAAAAGAACCCTGATCGCACCCAAATGGAGCATGGATAAAAAGAGAGTGCTGAATGCATTACATAAGGCGATAAGAGAAAAGGAGAGGGTATGATGCAGTTTTATCTGGCTCCGATGGAAGAGGTTACGGGGTATGTATACCGGAATGTTTATCATATGTTGTTTGATGATATGGATAAGTATGTTACGCCGTTTATTACCCCTACGCAGAAAAGAATATTGAAAACCAGAGACCGAAAGGAAGTGGCACCGGAAAATAACCGCGGAATCCATGTGGTGCCCCAGGTCATGACAAATCATGCGGAGCAGTTTGTCGATACGTGCCGTATGCTTATGGAACTCGGATATCATGAAATAAATCTGAATCTGGGATGTCCCTCCGCCACTGTGGTGAGGAAAGCAAAAGGAAGCGGATTTCTTGCTGATCCGGAAAAACTGGATCAATTTTTTGAAACGGTATTTTTGATGTTGGAGAAAGAAGGCGATCAACCGGAAATATCAGTCAAAACAAGAACAGGTCTGGAATTTCCGGAGGAGTTTGAAGATATCCTGAAAATATATAACCGATATCCCCTGAATGAGATCATTATCCATCCGAGACTGCAGAAGGATTATTATAATAACACGCCTGATCTTGACATATTTGCGTATGCTCTTGAGCAGAGTGGTCATCCGGTCTGTTACAATGGAGATATTTTTACAAAAAAGCAGTATGAAGATTTCAGAAAAAGGTTTCCGTCGGTAGAGCGCATCATGCTTGGGCGCGGCGTTGTGGCAAATCCGGGTCTGGTTCGGGAAATTGGGACAGGAGAGAAGATTTCCGGAGAAGAATTACGGGCATATCACGATAAATTGTATGCAGGCTACAGAGAAGCGTTAGGTAGTGAAAAGGATGCACTTTTCAAAATGAAGGAACTCTGGTCTTATCTCGGAAAAGGATTTACAGGTGCAGACAAATATTTGAAAAAGATACGGAAAGCGGGCAGGCCGGAAGAGTATATTTCGGCGGTCAGAGGAGTATTTGACTGTTGTGAATTTTCTATATCATGAAAAGACAGGCAGATACGGCTTCCATGTTTGCGTATCTGCCTGAATCTGTTATATCAGCATGAGAAAGGGGTGAAGCATGCAATCGTTGTTTCCCTAAGAAGTAACCTGTTCAATTCCTGTAATATCGGAGTCGATCATCATAGAATAATTGGTATAGTAAACCACAAATCCGGGTTTGGCTCCGCCCGGTTTTTTGACATTCTTTTTTTCGGTGTAGTCAATCTCTACTTTTTCCTGCCCCCGTCCCTTGGAGTAGTGGGCGGCAAGCCTTGCGGCTTCTTCAAACGTGGAATCGGGCAGCTCCTCCCCGCCTGTGCGGACGACAACATGGGAACCGGGCTGGCCTTTGGCATGGAACCACCAGTCATTGCCGACAGCGAATTTGAAAGTCAGTTCGTCATTCTGGAAATTGTTTTTTCCGACATACATATGAAAACCGTCACTGCTGATATAGTGGAACGGCCTGCTCGTTACCTTTTCTTTTTTCGTCCCGCCTTTTCTGCGGATGTAGCCCGCCGCGATCAGTTCCTCCTTGATTTCCACAAGATCGGATTCCTGTTCGGCAATGTCTAAAGAAGCGGCGATGGATTCCAGATGGTCGATCTCTTCTTTTACCTCCAGGGTAAGTTTGGAAAGCGTTTCATAGGTGCGTTTCAGCTTTCCGTATCTGTCAAAATATTTTTTTGCATTTTCCGAAGCGGTGAGCGTAGGATCAAGCGGAATGGTTATGGTTTCTCCGGTATAATAATTTAATGCATCAAGAGATTTTGCGCCGGGCTCGGCACCATAACCGTAAGTGTGCAGCAGTTCCCCGTAAAGTTTATATTTTTCACGTTTTTCCGTATCCTTGATTTGATGGAGCTGCAAGTCATATTTTTTCACGGTGCGCTCCAGAATGGTCTGTACGATCTTTCGGAGATCGGCCGATCTCTGTCTGATACGCGTCAGCGCATTTTTTTCCGCATAGTAGGTTTCCAAAAGCGCAGAGATGGAAGAAAAAGACCTGGAGCAGGCATCACTGTATAATTTCATCGGTACTGCTGCAAACTCCACAGGGGCATTTTTGTCATACACAATGACAGGAGAAAACTGCCCGCTTATCACTTGTTTCATCAGGGTGGAAAATTCCTCATAAAGTCCGGAGCGTGCGGCAGCCCGTGTCTTTTCCTGTAAGTAATTTAAGGCAGAGAGGTCTGTAGTCTGCGCCTCTTCCTGTAAGAAACTCAGGGCGGAACGGTCTGCATCTAAATTGCTGCGGAAACAAAGCTCCTGCGCCAGTATCGGGGAGAACCCGGTAAAAGAAGTATATAGTGCCTTATATAAGGGCATCGGTTTTTGAAACACAAGACCATGAAACGCTTTTTCCTTATCGGCATCAGGCAGGGAACTTTCCATAAATTCCACAGGATCTGTTTTTTCTTCTGTTTTCGGAATGAAATAAGTTTTCCCGGGCAGCACTTCCCTGACAGAGCTGACCATGCCGGAAATATGCTTGATGCTGTCGATGATCATGTCTTCCTTGTTGCAGAAGATAATGTTGCTGTGTTTTCCCATGATTTCAATCATAAGCTTTTTTCTGCACAGATCACCCATTTCATTCAGATGTTCAATATCAATCTGCATGATTCGTTCCAGCCCGGGCTGTGTGATATCCACAATGCGGCCATTCTGAATATGCTTTCTGAGCAGCATACAGAAATTTGGCGCCGTCAGGGGGCTTTGCTTTGTTTTGCCCGTGAGATAGATTAAAGGCAGAGAAGCGCTCGCGGAAAGAAGCAGATAATATTGTCCTGTCTTTGTCTTTAAAGTGAGCTGCAGTTCATCCGGTTCCGGTTGTGCAATTTTATAAATACGGCTGCCTGTCAAAAGGTCTTTGCATTCCTTTATGATGGCAGCGACTGTAACGCCGTCAAAAGCCATAGTTTGTCTCCTCTTTATGCCAATAGGAAAGAACTTCGGGGGGTCGAGTTCGCGAAGCGAATCTCGTAAGCGAGCTTGCTCGCTTTTTTATAGTAACATCACAGGCAGAAAATATCAAATTTATTTCCGAAAAACAAGATAAGGTATTTTACATTTCTTATTTTTGTGCTACAATTTGAGTAAATCAGGATTTTCAGACAGCAGATGCGTCTGGCAGAAACAATATGTCTGCAACATACACAGGTGTAAGAATATGAATATTGAAGGATTACAAAATCCATATGAAGCCGCATGGCAGAAAGTTTGGGGGCGCCCCGGTGAAGAGGCGGTCCTTGTTATCGCGCCCGGAATGCCGGGAACCGATAGACCGGATGAAAAAAGTGTATCGGGTGTTTCAGGAGCCGAGAAAACCGGAGCAGTTTCCGGAGATAAGGATTCCGTAAGAAAACCGGGCAGAGCTTCTTCGCCGGAAGAATGCCAGACCTGTAAGGAACGGAAATATCAGGACGGCTCTGATGAAAATGTTTCTTTTAAATCGGCACAGCATATTTCGCCGGCCAGTGCAGGAGCCAGAGTGCGCGCCCATGAAGGAGAACATGTGTCGAATGCATACACCAAGGCGCAGGAAGAGGGCGGTAAAGTACTGCAGGCTTCTGTCAGCATCAAGACAGCTATCTGTCCGGAGTGCGGCAGAACTTATGTGGCGGGCGGCACTACCCGCACAAAGATCAGTTATCCGAATGAGGATAACCCTTACCAGAAAGAAAGGAAGTTCCAGCAGGGCATGGGATTTCGGGGTGACAACATAGATATGACGGTTTAATGACCGTAAAAGAAAACCACAAAAGAAGGGCAAAAACCATGATCAAAAGCATGACCGGCTTCGGCAGATGCGAGGTGACAGGGGAAGACCGGAAGCTGACGGTGGAAATGAAATCCGTCAATCACCGGTATCTCGATGTCAACATCAAGATGCCGAAGAAGTTAAACTTTTTTGAAACGGCTATCAGAACAGAGTTAAAAAACTATATCACCCGCGGCAAGGTAGATCTTTTTATTACGTATGAGGATTACAGTGAAAGCAGCGGTTCCTTAAAATATAATAAGGCGCTGGCGAAAGAGTATTTGACATATCTGCGTCAGATGGCGGAGGAATTTGAATTAGATGACGATATCCGGGTTTCCACGCTTTCCAGATATCCGGAAGTATTTGTGATGGAAGAGCAGAGTATCGATGAGGAAGAACTCTGGAAAGATTTGCAGAGCGCTTTGAAGGGAGCAGCGGAAAATTTTGTGAATACAAGGATTGCGGAGGGCGAGAATCTGCTGAAAGATTTAAATGCCAAGCTGGATCTGATGCTTTCCCATGTGGACTATATTACGGAGCGTTCCCCGAAGCTGATTGCGGAATACAAAGCGAAACTGCGGGAAAAAGTAAAAGAGCTGTTGGAGGATGTTCACATCGACGAAAACCGTCTTTATATGGAAGTGACGATCTTTGCAGACAAGGTCTGTGTGGATGAGGAGTTAGTTCGTCTGCGCAGCCATGTGGAGAGCACGAAAAAGACCCTTTCGTCAGGCGGCAGTATCGGAAGAAAGCTTGATTTCATCGCACAGGAGATGAACCGGGAAGCCAATACGATTTTATCCAAGGCAAACGATCTGGAGATTTCCGCGAGAGCGATTGAATTAAAGAATGAAATAGAAAAAGTGAGGGAGCAGATTCAGAACATTGAGTAAACTGATTCATATCGGATTCGGCAATATGATAAATGCCGATAAGATCATAGCGATCGTCTGTCCGGATTCCGCACCGGTTAAACGACTGGTGCAGGGGGCAAAAGAAGGGCGGACGGCGATCGATGCAACACAGGGGCGCAAGACAAAAGCAGTGTTGGTCATGGAAAACGGCAGTGTGGTACTGTCGGCCCTGACACCGGAAACTCTTGCGGGAAGAGCCGGTGTTATGATTGAAACGACAAAAGAGGAATGACGGAGGGGCAGATGGAAAAAAGGGGACTTTTGATCGTGGTTTCAGGTTTTGCGGGTTCCGGTAAAGGGACGCTTATGAAAAGACTGATGGGGGATTATGAAAATTATGCCCTGTCTGTTTCTATGACGACAAGAGATCCCAGACCCGGCGAAGTGCACGGCAGGGAATATTTTTTTGTGTCGAAAGAGGAGTTTGAACAGAAAATACATGAGGGCGGATTGATTGAATATGCATCTTATGTGGAACACTATTACGGAACGCCGAAAGATTATGTGGAAGAACAGATGGCGGCGGGAAAAGATGTCATTCTGGAAATAGAGATTCAGGGGGCGTTAAAAGTGAAAGAGCGTTTCCCGGATGCAGTTTTGATTTTTGTGCTGCCGCCGAGCATAGAAGAACTGTATCGGAGATTAAAGACGCGGGGAACGGAAACGGAAGATGTCATCAGAAAAAGGATGGGGCGGGCGGCAGAAGAGGTCTGTGCTATTGACAAGTATGATTACATTATGATAAATGATGAGGTGGAGAAAAGTGTAAAACGACTCCACGGCATTATTGAGGCCGCCCATTATACACCGGGCAGGAATGAGGAGTTTATCCAGACCATTAAGAATGGTCTTACCATCAAAGATGTTCTGGAGAAGTTATGAAAGGAGAAAATTAATGTTACATCCATCTTATGCAGACTTGATGAAAGTAGTAAACAGCGAGGTAGAACCGGGAGAAGCGCCTGTTGTCAACAGCAGGTATTCCATCGTGATGGCAACGGCAAAACGGGCGAGACAGATTATCGCAGGGGATGAACCCTTGACAGGTGATCTGTCTACGGAAAAACCCCTTTCTATTGCCGTCAGTGAGCTGGAGCAGGGCAAGATCCATATTTTGAATGAAGAGGAAGAAGCTTAAATTAAGAATATGAAGATATTATTTATTTCCCTCGGCTGTGATAAAAATCTGGTAGATACAGAGGTCATGCTGGGGGAACTTGCGGAAGAAGGATATTCTTTTACGGATGAGGAAACAGAGGCGGATATTGTGATCATCAATACCTGCTGTTTTATCCGGGATGCCAAAGAAGAAAGCATAGAAACGATACTTGAGATGGCGGAACTGAAAAAGGCCGGACAGATTAAGGCGTTTCTTGTGACAGGCTGTCTTGCAGAAAGACACAGAGAGGAAATTCAGAAGGAAATTCCCGAAGTAGATGCAGTGCTTGGTATTACGGATATTCACAGTATCGTACGGGCTTTGGAGGAGACACTTTCCGGAAAGGCAAGAAACCATATCGGTGAGAATGCGCCGAACCCCGGAAAAAAGCGGCTTGTTACAACGGGCGGTCACTATGCCTATCTGAAAATAGCGGAAGGATGTGATAAGCATTGCACATATTGCATTATTCCGAAAATCAGAGGAAGTTATCGAAGCGTGCCCTTGGAGGAGCTGTTAAAAGAAGCCCGTATGTTGGCTGACGAGGGTGTCAGGGAACTGATTCTTGTGGCACAGGAAACGACGCTTTACGGGATGGATCTTTATGGGAAGAAGATGCTTCCGGAATTGTTAAAGGGCTTATGTCAGATAGAAGATCTGCACTGGATAAGAATTTTATACTGTTATCCGGAAGAGATTACGGAGGAACTGATCGAGGTCATAAAGAAGGAACCGAAGATATGTCACTATCTGGATATTCCGATACAGCATGCTTCCGATGCCGTGTTAAAACGCATGGGACGCCGTACTACAAGGGAAGATTTGCGGCGGATCGTTGGGAAACTTCGTAAAGAAATACCGGATATCTGTCTGAGGACTACATTGATTTCCGGTTTTCCGGGAGAGAGCCAAGAGGATTTTGAGGAGTTGTACCGGTTTGTCAATGAGATGGAATTTGACAGACTGGGCGTTTTTGCCTATTCGTCGGAAGAAGATACGCCCGCAGCGCTTTTGCCTGATCAGATTCCGGAAGAAATAAAGGAAAATCGGCGTGATGAACTGATGGAACTGCAGCAGGAGATCGCTTTCGAAAAGGCGGCGGAAAAAGAAGGAACCGTTCTGGAAGCAGTGATAGAGGGATATCTGCCCGGGGATGGAGTCTATGTGGCGAGAACTTATATGGATGCACCGGGTGTGGACGGTTATCTGTTTTTGACATCGGAAAGAGAACTGGATTCGGGAAAGTTTGTCACCGTTAAAGTGACAGGCAGCAGTGAATATGATTTGCTTGGAGTTGAATATGAATTTACCTAATAAATTAACTGTATTTCGTGTGATATTGATCGTGCCTTTCGTAGTATTGCTGCTCGGCGGCTATGAAGGATGGCTGGGAGGTCTTTCGGCGTATACGGATTATATTGCGCTGGCAATTTTTATCATTGCCAGTCTGACCGATATGCTCGACGGAAAAATAGCGAGAAAATATAATTTAATTACAAATTTCGGAAAGTTTATGGATCCTCTGGCAGATAAGCTGTTAGTCTGTTCGGCGATGATCTGTCTGACTGCGATGGAGAGGATTCCGGCGTGGATTGTGATCATCATTATCAGCAGGGAGTTTGTGATCAGCGGTTTCAGACTGATTGCTTCGGATAACGGTGTCGTAATCGCGGCGAGCTGGTGGGGGAAATTTAAAACTACATTCCAGATGGTCATGGTCATTTTAATGATCGCCAATATCGAAGCGCTGTCGATTGTGACGGATATCGTGATGTGGATATCATTGATCTTGACGGTAGTATCACTGGTGGATTACCTGATGAAGAATAAAGAAGTTATGAAGGGAACAAAGTGATTATGGTCGTAGAATTGATCAGCGTGGGAACGGAACTTTTACTGGGAAATATCGTCAATACCAATGCGGCGTATCTGGCGGAACAGTGCGCGGGACTGGGGCTTTCCTGCTACTATCAGAGCGTGGTGGGAGATAATGCAGAGAGACTGCAGGGAACGCTGCAGACGGCTCTTGAGCGGTCGGATATCGTGATCCTTGGCGGAGGTCTTGGCCCTACACAGGATGATCTGACAAAAGAAGTGACCGCGAAAGTACTGGGATTGAAGCTTGTGGAAGATGCACACAGCAGAGAGCGGATCAGGGAGTATCTGGAGACCAGGGGCTTTCATGTGACGGAAAACAACTGGAAACAGGCTCTTGTGCCGGAGGGAGCCGTTGTCATCGACAATGAAAACGGTACGGCACCGGGACTGATAATTGAAAAAGGCGGCAAGCATGTAATTCTGCTGCCGGGACCGCCGGGTGAACTTTACCCGATGTTTGAAAAGAGTATCTATCCCTATTTAAATGAGCTGCAGCCGGGTGTGATCTATTCAAAGACCGTCAAAGTCTGCGGTGTAGGGGAGAGTATTGCGGAGACAATGATTCAGGATATGATCGCCGCGCAGGATAACCCTACGATTGCGACCTATGCCAAAACCGGCGAAGTGCATCTGCGGGTGACGGCAAAAGCGGAAAATGAAAAAGAAGCCCGAAAGCTTGTAAAGCCCATGGTAAAAGAACTGAAAAACCGATTTGGCAATAACATCTACACAACGGATACGGATGTGACACTGGAAAAATCGGTTATAGATCTGCTTACGGCAAACCATCTGACCGTCTGTACCGTGGAATCCTGCACAGGCGGACTCGTTTCGGCAAGGTTGATCAATGTGCCGGGAGCATCTGAAGTTTTTAAAGCCGGCTATGTGAGTTATTCCAATAAGACAAAGAGGAAGTTGGTCGGCGTGAAGAGAAGTTCTTTGGAAAAGCATGGCGCGGTCAGCAGCGTTGTGGCGAAAGAGATGGCAAAAGGCGCGGCTATGCTCAGCAAGGCGGATGTGGCGATTTCCGTAACAGGTATTGCCGGACCTGACGGCGGCAGTGAGGCAAAGCCTGTCGGACTTGTCTATATAGGCTGTCAGGTGCGCGGTGAGAGTGTGGTAAAAGAATATCACTTTAAAGGAAACAGGAATAAGATCAGAGAGGCATCTGTTTCGGCGGCGCTCTGCCTGATGAGGGAATGCATTTTACAGTATTGCAGCAATGTGATGTTTGCTGAATAAAATTAAAAAGAGGAAATGATATGTATCCGGAAAACAGAAATCCAGACAAAGGAAAATATATTGCAATAGGTATTATAGTTTCTCTTGTTTTTATAGGACTTTTTGCAGGTTGTATCGCTGTTGTGATGCAGTATGTGGAACTGAGTGAAAACGGGAAACTGGATCGCTGGCTGGAAGCGAATTCGAGTGATGACGACAACGAAATATCCGAGTACGGCTATTATGATGAAGACGGATATTTTCATTATTACGGCGAAACTGACCAGAATGATGGATTCGGCTATTATGATGAGGATGGTGAATTCCATTATTTTGCTGAGGAAACGGATCCAAAAGAGCGCTTTAATCATTCTACTCATGATGAGGATATCGAGGGCTATGCCACAGGGGAATATTTCTCTTTCCCGGCGGATAACAGAGTAGAGGAGCTGGCCTATTCCGTGGAGATAGAGGAGAAAGAATATCAGGATGGTTCTGCTACATATATTTATTATAACTATCCCGTGGTAAAAGGCGATGTGCCGAATCTGGACTATATTAATGATACGATCTGTGCAGAGTGGGAAAGTCTGCTTGAATTTTATGAAGAGGACTACAAAGCCTGGCTGCCCGATTACTATGGGGAAGATTATAAAGAATATGTAGATGATGACGGCATTATGGCACAACTGGATGGCTGCGTTACATATATGTCGGAAGATATCCTGAGTGTCGTTTATAGGGAAACTGTTTATTATGGAGAATTTCTGGATTATGATGTAGATTTATACTTGTATTGTCTGAATTTTGATATGAAAAACGGACAGCTTCTGGAAAATACGGGAATGCTTGATATTGATAAAGAGTTTGCAGAAGAGTTTCGTGAAAGAAGCGTTAAACAGAATGCAGACAGCGTATTGGATTACTATGATGACGAAGATGTCATGTACTATCTGGAAAATTCCGATAATCTGATTCTTTTCTACTGTCCTCAGGGTATGGAGATCGGCATCAATGTAGATTCGGGCTGGGTGACAGTGACGTATCCGGACTATGAGGAGTATTTAAAGAAGTTTTGATCCGGCAGAGAAAAACAGGAGGTTACTGTTTGGGAAGATCATGGAACAGTAACCTCAAAGGTGTATCAGCAAAGGTTCGGATGCTTGACGAAAGAGAGCCCGTGTGATAGAGTATTCTTATCTAAAAAAGTTTGTCTGCTTTGCATATCCGGCATTTCGCCATTTATTTCAAAGCAAAAACAGAAAAAATGAATAAAAAGGAAAGGGGAGATGCCATTGAGGGTCATTTATGGGACACTTGTTATGCTAAAGTGAAATTAAAATTAAAATTAAAATTTCACCATCCTGATCAGAGTGCCTGCTGAAGCAGGCAAACGGGAGTCAGAGTAAGAAAAAGCAACGGGACAGCATGCTTTGCAGACTGCCCTTATGTAAAAAAATAAATCTTGACAGAAAAGAACATTTGTTCTAATATAATATTTATAATATCAAACGAATGTTCGAAAGTGTCGGTGAAAAGAAAGGATACAGAAAATGGATAACAGCGAAAAATTAAAAGCATTGGATGCGGCGATAGCCCAGATTGAAAAGCAGTATGGAAAAGGAACCGTGATGAAACTCGGTGATCCTGCTGCACAGATGAACATAGAAACGATACCGACGGGTTCATTAAGCCTTGATCTGGCACTGGGATTAGGTGGGATTCCGAAAGGCAGAATCGTAGAAATTTATGGTCCGGAGTCCAGCGGTAAGACGACAGTAACACTTCATATGATAGCAGAAGTACAGAAGCAGGGCGGCATTGCAGGTTTTATTGATGCAGAGCATGCGCTGGATCCGGTCTATGCGAGAAATATTGGCGTGGATGTGGATAATTTATATATTTCTCAGCCGGACTGCGGAGAGCAGGCACTGGAAATTACGGAAACGATGGTGCGTTCCGGCGCGGTGGATATTATCGTAGTGGACTCCGTGGCGGCGCTTGTGCCCAAAGCCGAAATTGACGGAGATATGGGAGATGCCCATGTGGGTCTGCAGGCAAGGTTGATGTCGCAGGCTCTCAGGAAACTGACTGCTGTCATCAGTAAATCGAACTGTACGGTAGTATTCATCAATCAGCTGCGTGAGAAAGTCGGGGTAATGTTTGGAAATCCGGAAACGACTACCGGCGGACGTGCGCTGAAATTCTATTCCTCAGTGCGTCTGGATGTAAGACGGATAGAGTCTTTAAAGCAGGCCGGTGAAGTGATCGGTAACAGAACCAGGGTAAAAGTGGTAAAAAATAAGATCGCACCGCCCTTTAAAGAGGCGGAATTTGATATTATGTTTGGCGAAGGAATCTCCCGTGTAGGTGATATTCTGGATATCGCGGCAAGTATTGATGTGGTAAATAAGAGCGGCGCATGGTATGCCTATGAAGGAAATAAGATCGGACAGGGTAGAGAGAATGCCAAACAGTATCTGAAAGATAATCCTGCGGTCTGCGAAGAAATCAATCAGAAAGTGCGGAGACATTTTTCACTGATTGCGGCAGAAGAAGAAAAAGCACCGGAAGCGGAAGAAAAAGCGGTTAAGAAAAAATAATTGAGGCGCACATGCAGACAGATAATATAATAACAGCTGTTGCTGAATTTTCCAAAGGCCGTTATAAGGTTGAAATTGACGGGCAATTCCGGTTTGTACTGTATAGGGGCGAGTTGCATACTTATCATATAAAAGCGGAGGAGAGGATTTCCGATGAAGTTTTAAATGAAATTTTAACGGAAATTCTCCCAAAGCGGGCAAAGCTGCGCAGCATGAACCTTTTAAAAAGCCGGACATATACAGAGCATCAGATCAGAGAAAAATTAAGGCAGGGGTTTTATCCCGAAGAAGTGATCGATGAAGCAGTGGAGTACGTGAAATCTTTTCATTATATAGATGACAGGTGTTATGTAAAAGATTATATTGTATATTACAGCGAGAGCCGTAGCCGCGGAAGAATAGAGCAGGATCTCTTTAAAAAGGGTATCAGTAAAGATCTGATTCGTGCAGTCTATGAGGAAGATCTGTGTGAGGAAAAACTGCCGGATGAAACCATCCTGATAGAAAATTGGTTTGAGAAAAAAAACTATAACAGAGAGACCGCAAGCTATCAGGAAAGGCAGAAAATGGGAGCTTTTTTGTATAGAAAAGGTTTTTCTTTGGATAATATAGAGAAAAGCCTTTCATCTTATTAGCTGATTTGCAGCATTTGTGAATATACAGCATTCTCAAAAATGCTTGACATAATACCATTTTTTGTTTAGAATTGAAGTGTTGTAAATATGCTAATTAGAATGACTGTTTTTAAATTTCGTCATTCTATGATAGATTTGTACAATGAAAACTGAATAAGGAGGTGCTCCTGTACATGCTTGGTTACATTATAGCGGTATTGGTTACTCTTGTCATTGTGGCTCCCGTATCTGCTTATATTGCAATGAACTATCGGAAAAAAGTAGTGGAATCCAAAATTGGAAGTGCGGAAGAAAAAGCAAGAGAGATTATCGATGAAGCTTTGAAGACGGCAGAGACGAAAAAGCGTGAAGCACAGCTTGAGACGAAAGAAGAGTCCATTCGTGTAAAAAATGAATTGGACAAGGAAGTCAAAGAGCGCAGAGCGGAAGCGCAGCGTTATGAACGCCGGGTGCAGCAGAAAGAAGAGAACATCGAGAAAAAAGCTGATGCCATTGAGAAGAAAGAAGCAAGCCTTGCTGCGAGAGAAGAACGTCTTGCAAAGCAGCGGGAAGAAGTTTCCAAACTGAACGAGCAAAGATTACAGGAACTGGAAAGAATCTCAGGATTAACCTCTGAACAGGCAAAAGAATATTTACTGAAAATTGTTGAAGATGAAGTGAAACACGAGTCCGCAGTTATGATCAAAGAAATGGAGACGCGGGCGAAGGAAGAGGCAGACAAAAAAGCGAAGGAATATGTTGTTACAGCTATTCAAAAATGTGCGGCTGACCATGTTTCAGAAACTACAATATCTGTTGTGCAGCTTCCAAATGATGAAATGAAGGGAAGAATTATCGGCAGAGAGGGAAGAAATATCAGAACTCTTGAGACAATGACAGGTGTAGACCTGATTATTGATGATACGCCGGAAGCAGTTATTCTTTCTGCATTCGATCCGATCAGAAGAGAAGTGGCGAGAATTGCCCTGGAAAAACTGATCGTCGATGGCCGCATCCATCCGGCCAGAATTGAAGAGATGGTTGAAAAGGCACAAAAAGAAGTCGAAGTAATGATTAAAGAGGAAGGTGAGGCAGCGACTCTTGAAGTTGGAGTACATGGCATTCATCCGGAATTGATCAGATTACTTGGTAAGATGAAGTTTAGAACGAGTTATGGGCAGAATGCCTTAAAGCATTCCATTGAAGTAGCACAGCTTTCCGGGCTGCTTGCGGCTGAGATGGGCTTAGATGTCAGAATGGCAAAACGGGCAGGACTTCTTCATGATATCGGCAAAGCTGTTGATCATGAAATGGAAGGTTCCCATATCCAACTTGGTTCCGAGCTTTGCAGAAAATACAAGGAATCTGCAATAGTTATTAATGCAGTGGAATCTCATCATGGCGATGTAGAGGCGCAGTCTCTTATTGCGTGTATTGTGCAGGCGGCTGATACCATTTCTGCAGCCAGACCGGGTGCAAGAAGAGAAACTCTTGAGACTTACACAAGCAGACTGAGACAATTAGAAGAAATCACAAACAATTTCAAAGGCGTAGATAAATCTTTTGCTATTCAAGCGGGTAGAGAGATTCGTGTAATGGTAGTTCCAGAGCAGATATCTGATTCCGACATGGTTCTGCTTGCAAGGGATGTTTCTAAGAAGATAGAAGCTGAATTGGAATATCCCGGGCAGATCAAGGTCAATGTGATCAGAGAAAGCCGCGTAATTGATTATGCAAAATAGTACATGATAAACAGCCCTGCAGCGGTTTGCTGTAGGGCTGTTTTTGTGCTATTTATCTTAAAAATGCAGAAATTTACAGTTTTATTTTTATGGTTTTTCTATTGCGTTGTTTTCATATAGTGTAGTAAAATGGCATGAGTGGATAATTGTATACAATAATACCGGTGTATATAAAATTGTAATAGATAGAGATCATATTCAGGAGGAGGCACTATGAAAACATTTCAGGAAATGAGCAGACAGGAACTGGAAGAACTTAAGAACAAGCTGACTGTCCAGTTTGAAGAGATTAAGGCGGAAGGCTTAAAACTAGATATGTCCAGAGGAAAACCGGCACCTGAGCAGTTGGATACGGCAATGCCTATAATGGATGTTTTAAATGCAGAATCTGATTTGCGGACAGAAAGCGGAACAGATTGCAGAAACTATGGTCTTATGGATGGTATTCCTGAAGCAAAAAGGCTGATGGCGGAAATGTTGGAAACAAAACCTGAAAATGTGATTGTTGACGGAAATGCCAGCCTGTCGATCATGTTTGATACGGTATCTCATTCCATGACTCATGGTGTGTGCGGGAGTACTCCGTGGTGTAAACTTGATAAAGTGAAATTTTTATGTCCTGCGCCCGGATATGACAGGCATTTTAAAGTGACAGAGTATTTCGGGATTGAGATGATCACAATTCCCATGACAGAAGACGGCCCGGATATGGATTTAGTGGAAAAGTATGTGAGAGAAGATGCTTCCGTGAAAGGAATCTGGTGTGTGCCTAAATATTCCAATCCACAGGGATATACATATTCTGATGAGACGGTAAGACGGTTTGCGAATCTGGAACCGGCAGCGGAGGATTTCAGGATTTACTGGGATAATGCATATTGTATTCATGATCTGTATGAAGATAAGAGCGATACACTTCTGGAAATCTTAGCAGAATGTGAAAAGGCGGGACGTCCTGATCTGGTATTTGAATTTGCGTCTACCTCCAAGATCAGCTTTGCCGGTGCAGGCATTTCGGCGGTGGCAAGTTCTGCCAAAAATCTGGAGTGGTTCAAAAAAGCTATGACAATCCAGACGATCGGACCGGATAAGATCAATCAGCTGCGTCATGCCAGATATTATAAAGATAAGGCGGGATTAAGGGCGCAGATGATGAAAAATTCTGCGTTGATCCGGCCGAAATTTGAGCTGGTTCTGGAAATGCTGGAAAAAGAGTTGGGAGGTCTTGGTATAGGTAAATGGACGAATCCGCTGGGCGGATATTTTATCTCCTTTGATGCTATGGAAGGCTGCGCAAAAGCAATTGTAGCAAAATGCAAGGATGGCGGTATGGTGTTAACCGGTGCTGGCGCTACGTATCCTTATGGTGTAGACCCGAAAGACAGCAACATCAGAATTGCACCATCATATCCGTCCTTAGCGGAAATGAGAGAGGCGACAAAGCTGTTTGTTTTATGCGTCAAGTTGATCAGTATTGAAAAAATATTGGAAGAATAAAATGCAGAAAATAGTTTGGGAGGTTTACAATGGCAGAGGAATTTAAGCGTTTAGGCAGGACTCTTATTCATAACGGAAAGATCATAGATTATTATCAGGATTCGATTGAACTTCCGAACGGTAATGAGACAGTATGGGATTTTATTGAGCACAAAGGCGCCGCAGCGATGATAGCAGTCAGGGAAGATGGTAAGCTTTTGATGGTGCGTCAGTGGAGAAATGCGTTAGAACGGTATACGTTGGAAATTCCGGCGGGCGGTTTAAACAGTATAGATGAGCCGACAAAAGAGGCAGCAATCAGGGAACTGAAAGAGGAGACCGGTTATATTGCGGAAAAAGTACAGTTTCTTGTGCGTATTCACACGACAGTGGCTTTTTGCAACGAAGGGATTGATATTTATCTGGCTACCGGGTTAAAGCGTCACGAGAGCCAGCATCTGGATGAGGATGAGTTTGTGGATGTGGGCGTATACAGTCTGGAAGAACTTATACAGATGATCTATGACGGAAAAATAGAGGATGCTAAAACAATCTGTGCGATCATGACTTATAAAAGTTTATTGACAGACGGAAAAATATAAAACAAATATGAGCATACCAAAGAGGGCTTTCTCATATATTAAATGGAATATAGAGGAAGTCCTTTTTTATGGCAATCAGTTTATTAAGACAGAATAGACCGGCGAGCGGTCTTCGTATTTTTAGAGAGACGGAAGAGGCGGAGCAGATGGCCAGACTGCTTTATACGCTGTTTTTCGGATTTTTTGCCGGAGTACTGAGTATGGTCTTAAAGAAAGAGAGCCTGCTGTATGGTACCGGTTTTTTGGACAGCTATACACTCGGTCCTGTAAAATATCTGGATCCGGACACCGGAAAACTCTTGACGACTGTTTTTATGCAGCGGCTCGGGGAGGCAGCGCTTCTTATTATTCTGTCAACGACCTATCTTGGCAGTGCCGCGTCATACTTTTATCAGGCGTGGAGCGGGCTTGCGATCGGGATTCTTACTGCGGGAAGTGTCATACGGTATGGCTTGAAGGGCATATTGCTGATTGCCGGAAGCCTTTTGCCGCAGCAGCTTATTTTGATACCGGCCTTTCTGATGCTTTGTGTGAAATGTTGTGAACTGTGTAAAATTATGTATTTCCGGGGCGGAATAGGTGGATTTTCAGGAAAAGATAAAGGAAAACTTCTGATTAAAAAGGGGCTGAATATGATAGTCAACATTATGCTTATTGTGGCGGGCTGTTTTATAGAGGCATACATCAATCCTAAAATATTGAAGCTGATCTTGCGTGTTTTTTGAATTTTGCGTTGCTTTTCCACAAAAAATATACTATCATGAAGAATAATTGCGAGTGGAACGAGCAATTATTCGCTACTTCCTGATTTCTGAAAGAAATTAGGAAGGTTCCATAAAGTTAGCGAGTGGAACGAGCAATTATTCGCTACTTCCTGATTTCTGAAAGAAATTAGGAAGGTTCCATAAAGGCAGCGAGTGGAACGAGAGAGTGAGTAGAAAGGTACAAGAGACACATGGAACGGGAAATAGAGTCTTTTATTTCATATTTACACAACATTAAAAAAACATCTCCCAACACCGAGATGGCCTATAGACGCGATTTGACAAAAATGCGAATTTACCTGGAGATAACAGCGGCTTCACCGGCGGTGGATGAAGTGACAGAGGAAAATTTAAAGAAATATTTTTCGTATATGGAAAGAAAGAAGTTTAAAGCGTCTACGATATCCAGAAGTGTTGCATCTATCAAAGCCTTTTATCACTATCTTTTAAAAGAAGGGCTGGTATCGAGGGATGTTTCGGAATGCCTGAAAGCACCGAAAGTAGAGCGAAAAGAGCCGGATATTCTGACAGCGGAAGAGATGGAGGATCTACTGGCTCAGACATCCGGGGATTCGGATAAGGAGCTTAGAGACAATGCCATGTTAGAGCTTCTGTATGCAACCGGAATACGGGTTTCGGAGCTGATCAACCTGAAAATTTCGGATGTGAATATGCATATGGGATTTTTGATCTGCAGAGAGGGTGACAGGGAGAGAATGATACCTTTCGGAAATCAGGTCAGGGAAGCGCTGCATCAGTATCTGAGCAGAGCGAGAGACCATATGGTGACAAATGAAGCGAGAGATGTTTTGTTTGTGAACTGCTCCGGAATGCCGATGAGCAGACAGGGATTCTGGAAACTCATCAAAAGCTATGCGAAGAAAGCGGGTATTACGAAGGATATTACACCACATACGCTGCGTCACACATTTGCGGCCCATAAGCTGGAAAGCGGTACGGATTTAAAGAGCGTGCAGGAGATGCTTGGGCATTCCGATATTTCGACGACGCATATATACACGAATCTGGGAAGAAAGACAGCTGCAGAGTAGATTTGTGCACTTTCCTATTAAGTAAAAAGAGTGAGTGGCAAAAAATGTCACCGGTACTGCCAATAGAGATAGAAAGAAGGACAGAAGAATGCAGAAAGTACCTTTTATTACAAAATCAAAGGTGGAGGAGATCGTAAAGGAATATCCGACACCATTTCATATTTACGATGAAAAAGGCATCAGAGAAAATGCGAAAGCAGTAAAAGAGGCTTTTTCCTGGAATCCTGGATTTCGGGAGTATTTCGCGGTGAAAGCGACGCCGAATCCCTATCTGATGCAGATTTTGGCGGAATACGGTTGTGGTGCGGACTGTTCCTCCATGACGGAACTGATGCTCAGTAAGGCAATCGGGCTGTCGGGAGAGCAGATCATGTTTTCTTCCAATGACACTCCGGCCGAGGAGTACACTTATGCGAATGAGATGGGAGCTATCATCAACTTAGATGATATTACCCACATTGATTTTTGTGAAGAGGCCTGCGGCGGAAAGCTTCCGGAAACTATGAGCTGCCGTTATAATCCGGGTGGCGTGTTCCGAATGAGCAACGGCATTATGGACAACCCCGGTGACTCAAAATATGGTATGACACCGGAACAGATGGTACAGGCTTACAAAATTTTGATGGACAAAGGTGTAAAACACTTTGGAATTCATGCCTTTTTGGCGAGCAATACTGTGACTAACGAATATTATCCGGTGTTGGCAGGACAGCTTTTTGAGCTGGCAGTGAAGTTGAAAGAAGAAACCGGGGCAGATATCAGATTTATTAATCTTTCCGGCGGTGTGGGTATTCCGTACAGACCGGAGGAGGAACCTAATGATATTTACGTCATCGGCAAAGGGGTAAAGGAAGCTTATGAGAAGATTCTGACGCTCGCCGGTATGGGAGATGTGGCAATCTATACAGAGATGGGACGGTTTATGATGGGGCCTTACGGCGGCCTTGTGACAAAGGCAATTCACGAGAAACATATCCATAAGGAATATGTCGGTGTGGATGCCTGCGCGGTAAATCTGATGCGCCCTGCCATGTACGGGGCATATCATCATATTACGGTGCTTGGGAAAGAAGACGCGTCCTGTGACCATCAGTATGATGTGGCCGGTTCACTTTGTGAGAATAATGATAAATTTGCCATAGACAGGATGCTGCCGGAAATTGAGATGGGAGATTATCTGTTCATCCATGATACCGGTGCACATGGTTTTTCCATGGGATATAACTATAACGGGAAACTGCGTTCTGCGGAAATTTTACTGAAGGAGGACGGCAGTGCAGAGCTGATCCGCCGGGCGGAGACGCCGAAGGATTATTTTGCTACGTTTGATGGGTTGAATGTCTATGGAAAGTTAGATATTTAAAGATTTTAAGCTAAGAAAAGCAGAGAACAGGGATTGATATAAGTGCCTGTTCTCTGCTTTTTTAATAAAATACCTCTTACAATAGCTCATCCGCCAGCTTGTCAAGTTCCGCCTTGTTTTCTTCTGTCATAGCAGACTTGATTGTGACAGTGGTTTCTGTATAAGTAATATTCTGGCTGTTTTCCAACATCTTTTTGATCGTGCGCGCTGCGGCAGGCGCCCAGGAACCGTTTTCAATAATACCAATCGTACGATTCTGGAAATTGCGCTCTGTCAGGTGCTCAATAAACTGTTTCATAAAGGGGAAGATGTCCATATTGTAGGTGGTGGTGGCAAGCGCCAGTTTTCCGTAACGGAAAGCGTCTTCCACAGCTTCCGCCATATCTTCTCTTGCCAGATCGCATAGGACAACTTTCGGGCATGCCTTTTTTTCTAACTTTTGTGCCAACAGTTCTGCAGCTTCTTTAGTGTGGCCGTAAACGGAAGTGTAGGCAATCATAACACCCTCTGATTCCACGCCGTAGGAAGACCATATATTGTAAAGGTTCAGATAATAGCCGAGGTTCTCTGTGAGAACAGGGCCGTGTAGCGGGCAGATCGTCTGAATATCCAGAGCAGCAGCTTTTTTGAGAAGAGCCTGTACCTGCATGCCGTATTTTCCGACAATACCGATGTAGTAGCGGCGGGCTTCGCATGCCCAGTCCTCGTCGGTATCCAACGCACCGAATTTTCCGAAAGCATCCGCTGAAAACAGCACTTTGTCAGTAGAATCATAAGTCACCATAACCTCCGGCCAGTGCACCATCGGGGCGGTAACGAAAGTGAGCGTATGCTTTCCAAGTGAGAGAGTACTCATCTCTGCAGCGATGATGCGGCGATCTTCATATTCTTTGCCGAAGAACTGGTTCATCATGCGGAAGGCCTGAGCAGTAGCAACGATAGTAGTTTCAGGATATTTCTCCATCAACGCGCTGATACCTGCGGAATGGTCAGGCTCCATGTGCTGTACGATCAGATAATCCGGTGCTTTTCCGGAAAGAGTATCTTCCAGATTTCCCAGCCAGACATTGATAAATTTGGTGTCTACAGTATCAAATACGGCGGTTTTTTCGTCACAGATCACATAAGAGTTATATGCCATGCCGTTAGGTACGTCATACTGTCCCTCAAATAAGTCGATTTCATGGTCATTTACGCCGAGGTATTTGATGTCATTGGTGATTGTCATAAAATATGTATCTCCTTTCCACGGAATAGTATTTAATTTTTAAATATCCAATTTATTCTAACATAAGAAAGTTGGATTGACTATCCTGCGGGAATAAAAATTTTCGACAAAAAATGAATACAAAGAAATAAATCGGCAACATTTTATGAAAGAACTCCACAGACGGCAAAAAATATGTTATAATATACGCGACAGCAATAAGCAGTGCGAAAAAGAGCGAATATGAATATACTTTGTGCGTGCACATAGGGAAATTCATATTTGGGCTTTTTCATAGGGAGAATGCCCGTGAACGTGTGCACTGCAGGCTGACTTCGCAGACTTGAAACCGAGATAACAGCATAGGAAAATTTTATGGATAAAAATTTCGCTTTGAGGAAATGGACGATAGATACTGTTGGTGCCGGTGTTACAGCACATGGCATCAGTATTTGCACGGAACTTTACGGCAGGGCAAGCAACGGTATCCTTTTATATGACAAGAATGGAGAAGAGACCGTTCGGATTGATTTTACGGAAGAGATGAGGCTTGGCAGTATTTATCGTTGTATACTGACAGGGATTTCTCCGCAAAATTATTCCTATCTTTTCCATGAGGATGGAAATCCTGTAATGGATGTTTCCGCAAAGCGGCTTGTGGGACATCGATCATTCGGAGAAGAACACAGTAAGGCCGGGGAGGCAGATGCGCTGAAAGCCTGCGCTTTTGTTTTGGACCGCTTTGACTGGCAGGGCGATAAAAAGCCGGGAACGGCCTATGAGAACAGCATTTACTATGGTATGCATGTCCGGGGGTTTACCAAAGACTCTTCTTCCAGAATAAAGGAAGCCGGTACTTTTGCAGGCGTGCAGAAAAAGATTCCCTATTTGAAAAAGCTTGGCATTACGGGGATTGTGCTGCAGCCTGTCTACGAATTTGAAGAATGTATGAAAAAGGCAGATAGCAGGACTGTTTCGGAGGCGGCCATGCGTTCTGCAGAGGAGCCGGAGATGCGTCTCAACTACTGGGGCTATCTGCCGGGATATTATATGGCACCGAAAAATGCCTATTCTTATAGTGAAGATGCCGTAACTGAACTGAAAACTCTGGTGCGGCAGCTTCACAAAAACAATCTGGAAATTATTCTGCAGTTTTACTTTGAGCCATCCATGCCGATACTCCGGATACGTAATATTTTATTATACTGGGCTGAAAACTATCATATTGACGGATTTGAATTGCTGGGAGCAGAGCTTCCGCTGAAAGAGATTGCGTTGGAGCCGGGGCTTTCAGACGTGAAACTGTGGAGCAGATGGTTCCCCTATGAAGAGATTGAGGATGTACGAAAAGAGAGAACTTCTCTTTGCATTCCGATGTCGGATAAGAAAGCGGAGCAGAAGAAAATACAGGCGAAAGAGAATCGACTGCTCGCCAGTTTCAGGAATGATTATTCGGGTACCATACGGTGTTTTTTGAAAGGTGATGGCGGCATGCTGCCTGCATTTTTGGAGTGCCAGCGAAGTAATCCGAAAGAGCATGGACAGATTAATTTTCTCGCCGCATATAACGGTTTCAGACTGGCAGATATGGTTTCCTATGAAAGAAAGCATAATGAGGCGAATGGTGAAGATAACCGGGACGGAGAAGATATCAACTACAGTTGGAATTGCGGGATAGAAGGGGAAACCCGAAAGAAGACTATTCTTGCTCTGCGCATGAAACAGATGAAAAATGCGTTGATCATGCTGTTTACGGCACAGGGCACACCGTTTATTTTTATGGGGGATGAGTGGGGAAAGTCTTCCGGCGGAAATAATAATCCATACTGTCAGGATAATGAAATAACCTGGCAGAAATGGACACTGAAAAAATCAGAAAAACAGCTGCTTGCATTTACAAGCGAGTTGATTGCCCTGCGGAAAGCTCACGGCATTATGCATCAAAAAAATCCCCTGAAGCTGATGGATTATTTATCCTGCGGCTGTCCGGACCTGTCATATCACGGAAAGGAAGCCTGGCGCACCAATATGGATTATCAGATGCGGCATATCGGCATGATGCTCTGCGGGAAATATTGTATTGTGGACGGAAAAGAAGACGACTGTCTGTATATGGCTTATAATATGCACTGGGAGGCACACGATTTTGCGCTGCCAAAGCTGTTTAAAGACAGGCGATGGAAGCTGTTTCTATGTACCGATGAGGAAAAGGCACCGGATGAGAATGCAGAAAAATCTGATGTTTCGGACAATACCGCACAATCTGTGGTGACGCTGCCCGGAAGAAGCATACGGATTTATATATCGGAAGATGGGCCAAAGACAACGGCGGGAAGACGTAAAAACAAACAGGAATTAAAATAATCAAAATAAGGATGTTGCAGTTATGCATGCATGGGCACATTTTAAAACGATCACACACCACAGGCATCTTGTCAGAAAAGGATGCTTTCAGGTGGGGTTATACTGGCAGGGGTTGACACATGACCTGTCAAAATACTTCCCCTCTGAGTTTTTAGTGGGTGCAAAATACTATCAGGGGACGAGAAGTCCCAATAATGCGGAGCGGGAAGATATCGGCTATTCTTCCGCCTGGCTGCACCACAAGGGAAGAAACAAGCATCATTATGAATATTGGATAGATTATTCGCTGCATGCGGAACCGGGCGGTATGCTGCCCTGTCCTATGCCGAAAAAATATATCGCGGAGATGATCATGGACAGGATTGCTGCCTGCAAAACGTATCAGGGCAGCGCTTATACGGACGCAAGCCCATTGGAATACTACCAGCAGGGGAAAGATCCGGCTCCTCTTCATCCCTACACAAGGAAACATCTGGAACATCTGTTACGGATGTTAGCGGAAAAGGGAGAGGCAAAAACATTTTATTATATAAAATATAACTTCTTAAAAAAGCGGAAAAGCCAATGTAAGGTTTTCCTGCAGACACAGAAGAAAGAAAGGAAGGCAAATAAAATTGATAGACGGTAAAAAGGTACTTTTCAGCGGTATGCAGGCCACAGGAAGCCTGACTTTAGGAAATTATCTGGGGGCGCTCAAAAACTGGGTGAGCCTCTGTGATGAATATGAGTGCTTTTATTCGGTCGTGGATCTGCATTCCATTACGATCAGGCAGGATCCTGCGGAACTTCGAAAACGGGCAAGGAATCTGTTGACACTCTATATTGCGGCGGGGCTTGATCCGGAGAAAAACTGCTTGTATTATCAGTCCCATGTATCGGGGCACTGTGAACTTTCCTGGATTTTAAATTGTTTTACTTATATGGGTGAACTGAACCGGATGACGCAGTTTAAGGACAAGGCGGCAAAACATGCGGACAATATCAATGCCGGACTGTTTACGTATCCTGTGCTGATGGCGGCAGATATCCTGTTGTATCAGGCTGATGTGGTGCCGGTGGGAAAAGATCAGCTGCAGCATCTGGAGATCACAAGAGATATTGCCCAGAGATTCAATGCAATTTACGGTGATGTGTTTACGATTCCGGAGCCCTATATCGGAAAAACCGGTGCAAGTATCAAGAGTTTGCAGGCACCGGAGAAGAAGATGTCAAAATCGGATGAAAATCCCAACGCCAGCATTTATCTGATGGATGATCCGGATACGATCATGCGCAAGTTTAAACGCGCGGTGACAGATTCTGAAGCGCAGGTGCGCTATCGCATGGAACAGCCCGGTATTTACAATCTGATCAATATATACAGTGTCTGCACCGGAAAGACGCCGGAAGAGATCGAAAAAGAATTTGACGGCAAAGGCTACGGCGATTTTAAGATGGCAGTGGGCGAGGCTGTTGTCAGTGTGTTAAAACCGCTGCAGGAGCGATATGCAGATTTGAGCAAGAATAAAGATTATATTAATACTATCATCAAAAATAATGCGGAAAAAGCAAACTATTATGCAGCAAAGACACTGCGGAAAGTACAGAAAAAGGTGGGTTTTCCTGAGAAGATCAGATAAACAGCAATGCGGAATTTAAATGGAGGTAGATGTGATGTCTGACAAATATGTCGCTTATGTATCAACCTATACAATGGGTACATTAACAAATGATCAAAAAAGCTACGGTATTAAAATTTATGATGTAGATATGGAGAACGGACGGTTTACGCCAAAAGATCAGGTGGAGATCACCAATTCTTCCTATGTGACAATTTCCCATAACAAAAAGTATCTGTATTCTATTACGGACATGGGAGTTGAGGCTTACCGCATCAAAAAGGACGGAACATTATCCAATCTCGGCAAGGCATCTATCAACGGTATGCGCGGTTGCTATCTGTCTACTGATTACGAAGATAAGTTTCTCTTTACAGCGGGTTATCATGACGGAAAGATCACGGCGCTGCGGTTGAATGAAGACGGCAGCATCGGAGAAATTACCGACGAAATTTTCTGTAAGGGCATGGGCAGTATTGCAGAGCGGAATTTCAGGCCTCATGTGAGCTGTGTCAAGATGACCCGTGATAACAAGTATCTTTGTGCCGCAGATTTAGGTATGGATCATGTCAATATATACCGGCTCGATCATGAAACCGGAAGACTGAAATTGGTAGACATTTTAAGGAGTGATCTGGAATCTGCTCCACGCCATATTAAAATTTCCCGGGACGGCAGATTTATCTACATCGTGCATGAGTTGAAAAGTTATATTGATGTATATACTTACAGAGAAGAAAAAGGACTGCCGGAATTTGAAAAGATTCAGACGATATCCACGGTAAATGATTATCATGCGTCCAATACATCGGCAAGTGCTTTGAATTTTTCTCGTGATTTTCAATATATGGTAACATCCAACGCGGGGGATAACACGGCAACGGTCTATAAGATTGATGAAAAAACAGGACTTTTGACAAAACTGCTCTGTCTGCCGATCAGCGGCGACTATCCGAAAGATGCAGTGCTGTTTCCGGATAACAGGCATCTTATATCTTTAAATCATGAGTCCAATACGATGACTTTTTTTACCACAGATCTGGAAAAAGGGCTTATTGTGATGAATACAAAAGAAATAGAAGTGAATTATCCTAACTGTATTATCTTCTATAAACTGGAAGCGTAGTTTGTCCATGTGAGAAAATAGAAAAGTTGATTTTATAAAAGACACCTTTATAAAAAATATTTATATTTTATACAGGTGTCTTTTTAACTTTATTTCTTATTCACAGCATAAAGATTTTATCTGAAATTTTCACTTTTTCATACAGAGCGGCATATTCGGATGCTTTTAATTCTGCGATATAATTCAACTCATAATTTTTATCGGGATAACGTTTTTTCAGGATGTCCACCGACTTATTATAGGCAACTGCGGCTTCTATGGCGCTGTCATAATATCCGACCAGATAATAGCTCCGTATATGGATTCTGGCCCGGTATTTTACGGCATTTTTTTCCCGTATCAGGGAAACACCGTGATAGGTATTTAAAATTTCTATATTTTCATAGCGATAATCATAGGAATCACCGTTGATAAATCGAAAATCTTTTCCCTGTACGGCATAGTTTTTGATGCCGTAGCGGGAGGGCAGCGTCACCTGCATACCGTAATCCGCGACAAAAAGATGGCCGCCCCGCCGCATGATTTTATGGGAAGCGTAGTAAAACAGATCTTCCAGATCGAATTTCAGCTCCAGTTCCGGTTCCAGATAATAGATAAAGTACGTTTTCATCAGATAAATAGGGGTGGAAAAGTAGATGCCGTTGTCCCGCAGATTGATCAGAATCACCCATTTTTCAAAAGAAAGCGGAAAAGTCTGCTTATAATCCAAAATTCTGTACGTGTGGTCAGAAAGAACCGAAAAAGCCAGAAGATAGGCTTCATGGGCTGCCTTTTCTTCCGGAAAACTGCCGAGGCTGATGTGCTTTTTCTTATGGGTTATGGAGGCACGAAAAGATGCGGTGCCGTCTTTCAGGGTGGTTTCATATACGCCGGGAAGGCTCATGGGAAGACTCCTATATCGCTAAAATCAGTAATCTCACAATTGTAATTATAAGTTATTTTTTACAAGGAAACAATACCGAGTTGTTAAAAAAAATTTTAAATAGATATTGACTATCCTACAAATGTTTTCTATAATCTATTTAAAGATTTGTTGAAATACTGTTGGAGGTGGCATATTGGCGGTACACGAGATATTAGCGGCGTTGGCAGATGAAAACCGGAGAAAAATTCTGCAGAAATTGAAAGAGGGAAAAATAAACTCCGGTGATCTGGCAAATTCATTAAATATGACGCCTCAGGCTTTGTCATATCATTTATCAAAATTAAAAAAGGCGGATTTGATCTACGAAACAAAATTCAAAAATTTTATTTATTATGAATTAAATTTATCTGTACTTGATGAAGCTGTTATGTGGATTAATGAATTACAAGGAGGTCAAAAATGAAAACAAAGAAAACATTATATTTTATTTTGATGTATCTTCCTTTGGCGGCTGCCTTGCTTGCACTGCAATATCTTCCGGATAAAATTCCGGCACATTATGGATTCGATCATCAGGTTACCCGTTGGGGAAGTAAATATGAGGCATTGCTGTATCCTATAGCAACTGTCTTAATAGGGTATTTTCTGCTTGCAATGGCAAAGGTTGCGGCGAAGCAGGAAGAGCATGGGGAAAACAATAAAAATGTTGTCATTGTGACAGGGATTTTAGTGTTGATACTGTTTAATGCCTTGAACGGTTATTTTCTTTACACGGGCTTTAACAAGGTAGAAAATCTCTCGTCAGTTCCTCTTGATATCAATCAGCTGATTTTTGGTATTGTCGGTGTGCTGATGATCATCGCAGGAAATATCATGCCTAAGGTGCGAATGAACTCTATTGTGGGATTGAGGACGCGTTGGAGCATGAAAAATGAAATAACATGGAAAAAATGTCAGCGTGCAGGAGGAATTTCTTTTATTGTCGGCGGAATCATTATGATCGGAGTCTGCATAACGATGAAAGGGACTTCCTGTCTATTGTCTGTTTTGGGAATATGGGTAATTCTGATCATTATTGATGTTTTCTTCACATATAGAATTGCCAAAACAAATGGATAGTTTTATTAAGTTTGATATTAGGCTGTAGGGAAATTGCGAATAGAGAGCGGAGGATATTCAGATGAGTGCAAGATATAAGATATCCAATAAAAACATTTACGGTTTTAAGACAAACATGTATCATATTTTTCTGTTAATTCCGGTTATTTGGATATTGACATTTCTTATAGAATTCGGTCTTGGGCCGGTTTTGTACAAAATTTATCAAAAGGATGTTACACTGGAAGAGGGAGAAACAGGTACTAAGGCAGGGAGTGAGGTTCCCATTGCGGAGTCCATAGAAGATATGGAAAATTTTGACACCTTTACCATGATCTTAAGTGGTACGGTTCTCAAATATGACACGGTTCGCAGTGGGGAGAATATCTATCACAGGCTGCAGCTTCCCAGCGGAGAAAAAGTGATCGCACATATCAACAGAAAAGCGCTTCAGGAGACCGGTGAAATCGGCATTTACCGTGCGCCTGTGGGTGTATGGAGAGAGTGGGAAGCTCCTGAAGAAATTATGGTCTATCAGAAGAATCTGGCAGTGACCGATCACTATATTGATATGTACGGAGATTATGTGCCTGTGTTAGAGGAGACAGCTTATACAAGAACACTTGGCAGTGCGGCTTCCGCATGGCTTTATGTTATTGTTGTAATTCTATACAGAGTGATCGGTGTACGGAGAGGGCGTTTTGCGCCGGCAATTTTCTGGAAGAGCGATCCGCTTCTGCCAAAAAACGATATGGAGTGTTGGTGTGCGTCCACTTTTGCAATCTGGGCACATTCCTTTTCCATGTTGGAGGGCTGGCCTTTAGTCACGGGAGTACATAGAAACAGAAAAGCAGTTGCCAATTTTAAAAAGGTGGCGTTGGGAGAACAGTGGGACATCAAAAGCAGACAGGATGGTCTTCAGACAGTACATGAACTGGTGGAGAAACATGCGGGGAGACTGGATACCGTATATGCGGGTTGGGATCTGTGTCGGGCTACACAGCTCCTCGGCATGATGCATATGGTGAAGATGATAAACAGGGAAGAGATGGATCGAGAATTCAGTGCGGCCGGAAAAGTAATTCAGCAGCAGTTCGGCTCCTGGGAAGAGATGGCGGAAAGCTACCTGGGTGGCTATCAGGCATGGCTTGAGCGGACAGGAGAGCAGAATGCCGCTCAGTATACGGAGAGGCGCAAAAATATTTTCCGGACGCTGAAAGCGGATCCGGACGGCCCGTATTCACTGCCCTGGAGAACTGATCTGACATGGATACCGGGAGGCAAAGGTGAGAGGACAGAGATAAAAAGAATCCTGTTCCGCTACCGGGCACAAGGGATATGATAGTGGTAATGGTGGAAGATCAGCTGACAAAGTATTTCGAATAAGAGAGCAGATATATTTATAACAGAGTATCACAGGAGTATATTTATGGATTTTAAGGAACTGATGAACTCCCGGGAATATGATTTTTTGCGGGAAAATCCCAGACTTGGCAGACGGATCATCCTGCTTGGTCTCGGCGGAAGTTATGCTTATGGCACCAACAATGAGAACAGTGATATTGATTTCAGAGGCATTACACTGAATATTCCCTCCGATCTGCTTGGCCTTACAGAGTTTGAGCAATATGAAGATGGCCATACGGATACGGTTATTTATTCGTTTAATAAGATTGTAAAGCTGCTTTTGGAATGCAATCCGAATACCATAGAGCTTTTGGGGCTGGATGAGGAACAGTATCTGATTAAAACAGCGCTGGGGCAGGAATTGCTTTCACACAAAGAACTGTTTTTATCCAAAAGAGCGGCAAAATCATTTGGAGGCTATGCAGGTGCGCAGCTGCGTAGACTGCAAAATGCCATTGCGAGGGATTCCATGCCTCAGCCGGAAAAGGAGCAGCATATTTACAACTCTGTGAAGAATGCGCTGGAAGATTTTGAACGAAATAATGAGTTGTCGGGCAAGGGAAGCATTCATGTTTATATAGACAAAGCCGAAAATTCGGAGCTGGAAACCGAAATATTTATTGATGCGGCATATAAACATCTTCCTCTGCGGGACTATCGAAATATGCTCCATGTCATGAATAATGTGATCAGAGACTATGATAAGATTGGGAAGCGCAACAGAAAAAAGGATGATAATCATTTAAATAAGCATGCGATGCATCTGATCCGTCTTTTTATGATGGCGATAGATATTCTGGAAAAAGGGGAAATCAGAACCCATAGAAAAGATGATGCAGATTTATTGAGAAGTATCCGGAAGGGCGATTTTCAAAAAGAGGACAAAACGTTTTCCGATGCATTTTATGATCTGCTTGCCGATTATGAAAACAGACTGGAAACGGCAACCCGGAATTCAAAGCTGCCGGACAATCCGGACATGGAGAAGGTTGAGCGGTTCGTGGAATATATGAACAGAAAGGCGATAGACGGTGATATATGAAAAGAGAAATAATAGATAAACTGACAGAAATAGAAAAGAGAGAAAATGTCACGGTCCTGCATGCCGTAGAATCCGGAAGCAGAGCCTGGGGTGTGGAATCCCCGGACAGCGATTATGATGTGAGATTCATTTATGTAAGGCCAAAAAATGAGTATCTACGTATTCAGGAAAAGCGGGATGTGATTGAGTGGCAGCTTGATGAAGTGCTTGATATCAACGGATGGGATTTAAAGAAAACTCTTGCGCAGTTCCATAAAGGAAATGCCACATTGTTTGAATGGGCAAATTCTCCTGTGGTATATAAGACTACAGAGCTGTGGAGGGAAATCTACAATGCCGGCAGTCAGTATTTCTCGGAAAAAGCTGCATTATATCACTATTACGGCACGGCCAAAAGTACCTGCAAACAGTATCTTCAGGAAGAGTATGTGAGATATAAAAAGTATATTTATGCGCTTAGACCGCTACTGGCCTGCAGATTTATAGAAGAATACCACAGTATTCCGCCGGTGAGGTTTGATAAACTTCTATTACAGAAGCTGCCGCAGGAACTCGCAGAAAATATTGACAGAATGCTTGAAATAAAAGCACAGAGCGATGAAAAAGATTTAAAACCCCACATGCCCGTGATCAGAGAATATATTGAGAATGAGATAATGCGATATGAACGGATATTAAAGGAAACGGCGGATGACAGAAAACCGGATTGGGAAGGATTGGATAAAGTATTTTTGTGGGCTTTACAACAGATATAGTCTAAAAGGGTATATTTTTCATTCCAATTTAAAGCGGTTTCATTCCATTTAACATAAGAAAATAAAAATTATGCCGATAAAATAAGTAGATTATTATTTTATCGGCATTTTTGAGGTGTGACATTTGATGAAGATCGCAATTGTGGATGATGAAAAGATTATCCGGGAAGAGATAGAAAATCTGATCAGGGAGAGAAAGCCGGACTGTTATATAGAAAGTTTTGAGTCCGGAGATGCGCTTCTTCTGGCGGAAAAACAATACGATATAGTATTTTTGGATATTCAGCTGGAGGGAAGAAACGGTATTGATACTGCAAGAATACTGCGGCAAAAATCGGAAAGTACAGTGCTTATTTTTGTTACCGGAGCAAAAGATTATGTTTTTCAGGCCTTTGATGTGGCAGCGTTCCATTATCTTTTAAAGCCTCTTGAAAGAACAAAATTTGAGGAAGTACTGGATAGAGCCCTGCGGGAAGCGGAAAAGAAGAAAAAAACGGAAACAGAGCTTTTGCTCATTAAAACCAGAAACCGTACTATTCCAATGCCAAAAAGTAATATTCTTTATGTGGAAAGCAGAGGAAAGAAGGCAGAAGTACATACTGCGAAAGAAACGCTGGAGATGTATGCGTCCTTAAACGGTCTGGAGTCTGATCTGGGGGCAGGATTTTACCGCTGCCACCGGGGATATCTGGTCAATATGGCACATGTGTCGGAATACTATCATGACAGTATTCTTTTGACAAGCGGCGAAACGATTTATCTGGCAAAGGAAAAATATCCGGAGTTTGTGAAAGAATATATGCATTATCTGAAAAACGGGGGAACATCCTATGGCTGAGATGGCGGCCGATATCAGTGAAATCATCACATTTTTATTACAGGGATGCTGCCTGCAGTATTTTTTCGGCAGTTTTCTGGAGAGCAGGATTTCCGGGAGACGGAAAAATGCCGTTGTTGTTTCTGTATGTTACTGTATGATGAAGATAGCGTTTGCTTATCTGCTGCCTGCAGGGGAAGCGAGTGCCGGCAGTTCTTACCGGTTTTTATTGCAGTGTATCATGCTGCCGGTTTTTGTATTTTGTTTTTACAGGGCGGCAAAAACAATCACAATTTTTTTGCTCACAGTCTTTCAGGCATTAAGTGAGATCAGTTTTTTTATCGGTTATATGATAATGAGTCTGAGCAGCCCTGTGTTGGAATTTGAAACTTATTTTTTCACTCTGGGATACATTGATGCTGTCCCTTTTGAATGGCTCATCCGGTTTACGGCAGTTATGCTGCAGGTTTTATGCTGTATCTGCTGGGTTTGTATCCTTTATTTTTCTTTGAGAAAAACTGTCAGCACCTTTCGGGAAAAAGATTATGAAATGCACAGGACGGAACTTCTGTTTATTCTGACGCCGGGACTTGTGGGGCTTTTGCTTTGTGTTCTTCTGCGTATCATTATGGTGACGATGGAAAATGGCATGCCGTCCCTTTTGTATGACAGATATCCTGTTTTGCGCATTGTAATTCCGGCCATTTTATTATTGTCGTTATTGTCCATTCTTTACAGCGTTAAACTGTTTCAGGATATGATCCTGCTTGGCAGGGAACGGGACAGCAGAATCATATTGGAACAGCAGATCGACAATATGCAGGCGCATATGGGAGAGATGGAGCATCTTTATGCAGGTGTGCGAAGCCTCAGGCATGATATGAAAAATACGATGGCGGTGCTGATGCGTTTATCCGCCGCGGATGACAGAAGTGAAAAGGCCGAATTTACCGCTTATTTGGCGGAACTGAACCGGAGTTTTGACAGACTGGAACTTCAGTTTCGGACCGGGAACGCGGTGGCGGACGCACTGCTTAACATGAAATATCATGAGATAAGCCGTTGGTTTTCAGGTGTCAGCGCAAGCGATATGCCGAAGGATTGTGAGTATGGGAATTGTGAAACATTTGAATTTGATGCAAAAAACCTTCTGTTTCCCGGAAATCTCGCCATCCAAAGTTATGACATAGGTGTCATTTTAGGAAACGCGCTGGATAATGCAATAGAAGCCTGTAAACGGCTTGTAAAAAATAATCCGCAGGCAAAGCCTTTTATCAGGTTGTCTTCCTTTCAAAGAGGAAAATTTTTCTTTCTGGAAATTGCAAACAGTTTCGACGGGAAACTGAAAAAAGGCAGCCGGTCCGAATTTCCGGAGACACTGAAAACGGATAGACAAATACATGGTATTGGTTTTGCCAATATGAAAAAGACCGCGGAAAAATATGGCGGTGCGGTGGACTTTTCTGTGGAAGGTAATCCGGGTAATACAGAAAATATGCCCGGTTTTGCAATATTTACCTTATCTGTTATGATGAAGAACCCGGTCAATATGCTGCAGACTGACTGTGTGTTCCATGAAAGGAGGGAAGAGGATTAAAGGAAGCGGCGAACTATTATTTTGAACAATGGAAGGAGGAAATGTATGAGTATGGATTTATCGTTTATATCTGATACCTATACGCAGCAGATTCTGCACCAGTTAAAAAAAGCAACGGAACAGAAGGCGGAAAAAGTGCAGAACAAAACGGATTTTGGCAGTGTTTTGTCATCAAAAGATGCCTCCGATAAGGTATCATCGAAAGAAGCGAAAGAGTATGTGTCGTATCTGAAAGAAAAATATGGTGATGTATCCGTAAAAAGCGTTGGCAGGGATCAGAAGAGCATGGACAATCTGGGGATGGGAACTGCAGGCATGGGAAATGTGGTGATTGCGCCGAATATTCTCGAACAGATGGCAAATGATCCGGAAAAAGCGGCTTACTATGAGGAAAAGATACAGGACTATTTCGATGGCCTGCCCAGATTGCAGGCTGAGATTTCGGCTATGGGGCATGAAATTCATTCCAGCGGCATTGTGATTCACTCGGACGGTACTGTGACGCACTATGTCACCGGAGATTTAAAACCGGAAGAGAGGGCCAAAATCGAGGCACGGATAAAGGCCGAGGATGAGGAGAAGGCAAAACGTCGTCAAATGTATTTTATCCAAAGCAAGGAAGCTGCCGCAAGGCGCGCGCAGGATTTGGAAAATTATTATAAGCATCAACTGATGAAAAACAGTTTTCGCTCGGACCTTTTCGGAGAGCAAACGGTTCTGACTGACAGAGGAACCGACTGGTTATCAGCGTTTGCTTATATGGGAGGGCATATCTAATGAGTCTGGGTACTTCTATGATGACAAATCCCCTTATGATGTATGCCATGCAGAGGACAATAGGGTTTACAGGAAGCTGCTATGCCAGGCAAACCGGAATACCAGAGACTGCATGGGAGAATTCAGGTATAAATACACGACATAAAGATAGCATGAATTTTGGATGCATTCTGTCCGGAAAAACTACGGAAAATGTCGCCATGATAAAGGAAACCGACGTTTCCACCGACTGTGAAACAGATTGTGTTTCGAAAATAGAAATGTATACGGACTATTTAAAATCCAAATACGGAAATCTTATGATAAAAAACGTGGGAAAAGATCAGAAGACACTGGACCAGCTCGGAAAAAGTATGAGCGGCAGTGATGTGATTATTGCGCCAAATATTGTGGAACAAATGGCAAATGATCCGGAAAAGGCAGTTTATTATGAGAGAAAGATAGATGCTTTTTTTGAGGATATCCCAAGACAGACTACCATATTTGCTGCAAAAGGGCTTGACTATCAGCCCTGCGGCGTGGTGGTCCATGAGGATGGAAGTGTCACTTATATCAGTGGCTGTGCAGATTCCCCAGAGCGTGTGGCTCAGGTCAATGCAATCAATAAGGTAAAAAGAGAAAAGCAGGCAGCAGAGAGAAAAGCGGCTTTGGAACACAGTCAGGAAGCAGCCAGAACACGACAGGAACTGATGGAACGTTATAATTCCAGGTTTTGGAAAGGACAGTGATATTATGAATATCGGAAGTATCGGATATACAGGTTATGCGGGATACACCGCAAAATATATAGCAAGTCAGGCTTCTTCGAAAAGCAGTTTCTCGGAAGCCGTGACGAAGTCGGAATCCGCTGCCAAAACAGGTAAGGTTACCGAAAGTGCGGTGGATTCCTATAAAAAGAAACATCCTGAGGATGCGGCTCATGTGGATTCACAGGTGAAAGCCGGAAAAAAGGTTCTGGAGCAAAACGGCGTGACCGATGTTTCCAGAGAAGATATGACAATGGAGGAATATAAGCAGTTCTTCACCGCATTGATGGACAGCATTCCTTTTGATGCCTCCCATAAAGGAGATGTGGAAATCTGGTCTATTACGGAAAAAGGCTGGGAACAGATGAAAAATGACCCGGAATATGAGGCCTGGGTACTCGGTTATACATCGCAGAACAGGGCTGTCTATAATCCCTTTGCGTCCTGGCCGGGCTATTCTCCGAGCGTCTGTACGGAAAAGTTCGGAGATTCCATCGAACAGCATATCGGGCAGACTGTGCCTATGAGCAGCGGAAGCAGCAAGAAAACCGGCTCTTCCGAGGAAGAGTCCTGGTGGGTAAAGCGCCACAAAAGGCTGAAAGAAATTTTGGAACAACAGGAAAAAAAGGCGCGGGAACGCGAGGCTCTCAACAGGAATGCGATGGAGAAAGCATTATTGCAGGAACAGATGGCGAGCAATGCCAGATTAAAGCTGTTTCTGACAAACGGCGTCATGGGAGATGAGGAGACCGCTTTCCAGACAGGGCACATTTCTGCAGTGGTGAGCACTTATGAGAGCGTTATGGATCTGTTCAGCAATCAGGTGACAGGCGGAAAGATTTAGACAGAAATTATATGAGGACTTTACAAAATGAGTATATATGGAATCGGAGCATCCGGTTATCCCGCTGTGGGATACGGATACGAAAATACAAGAAAAACTGCTGCCGGAACAAATTTCGGCGGCTATACAGAAACTGTTCAGAAATCGGAAATGGCGGGCGGTGTTTTTGTGCTGCACTATTATGATCATGAGGAGGGGGAAAAGACAGTGGGAGCGTCCTGCGGCAGCGATTATTCTATCTCTGCTTATATCCCGAAAGATTTTGACCCCGCAAATCCCGTATATAAAGTGAAAGTATGGGACAAAGACGGCAATCTGACCGAACGGATGGTGGATCTGACCAAAGTGGATCCGGCAAACTGTGATTATATCGATATGTTTGCCTATTCCAGTTATCTGGAAAGCAGCGGAAAATGTACGGGAGCGCAGTCAGCTTTCATGGGTTCTGCCGGATATTCCTTTGGCATGGACGGAATGCGTCATGACGATCTGTTCGAAAAGACAAACTGGATGGACAATCTGAAAGAGATGATGGAGATGCAGTATCATGCGGGAAATCTGAAGGGATATCTGGAATATAAGAAGTTATGGGATTTTCTGGAAATTACCTGAGCAAGTTGAAAGGAATAATAACAATATGGATATAGTAAACTATGGAGGGAATCAGGGGTCTTATTATGTCAATCCTAACACCAGAACCCTGACATCCAACAGAAAAAATACCGCAATAAAAGACAGGGATAATTTCGGCTGTATGCAGCGTCTGTTAAAACCTGTCGAAAATCTGATGCAAGCGATAAAGACACCGATCAACCTGGCGGATCGAACGACTGTAAATCCCGCGGCGAATTCTGTGACAATCGCAGAGGGAACTCAGATTTCGGTAAATGACGGTTATATTCTGACTGTGAAAAAAAACGGCGTAGAAGTCCGGCATGGGGCAGATTATGATCCTTACAATACGGAAGCTTACATAAGGGCACAGGGGCTCGCCGACTCTCTGACAACTCTTTTGAGGAATGCGGGCGGTACGCAGAATATCACCGCTTTCAGTGAGGAAGGATATCAAAAGTGGACCAGTGAAGTATCAACTGTTTTATCCTATATGGGACTTGACGGAAACCGGGATTTTACCATAAACGGTATGAAGTACAGTAAAAATGCAAAAGGATACTGGGAATCCGCCGCAAACAGCGATGCGAAAGCCGCCTATGAAAGAGCACAGGCGGCCAACAGAACCTATACATATGCTGATGAAAGAACCAAAAATCAGATAAACTATGTCAGTAATTATTATCTGGAAAATGTTTCCGTTCAGATGAAGACGGCATGGCAGAAAGCACTTGAGGTGACGGGAGTCAATCCTTTTCCAGAAGGTTTTTCAAGCACACTGTCCCAGCTTGCCATGGAACAGGACTTTGCGACCGGCGGAAATGACGATATTTTCGGCAAAGATGCGAAAAGCAATGCGGAAGCGGTACAAAAGATCATAGACAGGATAGACAATCCCCTTGGCGCGGTTTCCGAAAAGGATCAGAGTTTCCGGGCAGAGGAAAAAGTTTTCTATACGGCAGTGCTTCAGTATCTGAAGGAAGAAGGGATGGATAAAACTGCACAGGTACAGGCTGATGCATCGATGGATACCTCTGCGGCATTAAATGTATCTGTGGCAAACCATATATCTACTGCGGCAAAAAAGGAAGCGGCAACCCTGAGACAGTCTTATGCGGCTTACGAATCCGCAAACTATAAAATAGAGCCGGATAATGAAAATGAATGTTTCAGAATCTATAATAAACAGGGCGAACGTCTCGGTACTTTCTTCTATTCCGATATCAAATGCAGACAGGACAGTGTTACCGGCAGGGAAGTTTTGATTTCCGAATTCGGAACCGCCTGGTATGAGGCTTTGCCGCTTGACAAAGAACTGAAGGACGACCTGCAGCATATTATGGGGGTTGATGCATTGGAAAGGGAACCGCTGCGCGGATACAGCCTGAAAACCCATGCCGGTACAGGGATACAATATCTGATCAAAGACGGGGAAGAGGGACGCGGAGGAAAAGTTCTTCTGCAAAGTGAAGCGGACCATCAGAAATATGATGCACTGGTTGAAAGCTATTTTAACAAATACCCGAATTTGATAAAAAGCAGAGAAGAAGCGAATATATGGGCTTCCCTCGAGATCAGGGGTATGGCGATGCGCACGGAACAGGGAATCATATCCATTCATTATGACGGCATGTCCTATCAAGACAACAGCAACTTCCAAATTAACTGGAGCATCCGGTTTCAGGATGATGCCTATCAGAAGATTTTCGAGTGGCTGGAGCATAACAGAGAACACCATAAGGAGATGCAGAAATTTTCCGTGTGGCAGGAGATTTTTGATGAGATTGGTAAGGAGATATTACAATGAGTATCAATAGAGTAAATACGGCCGGAATTCCGACTGGGTATGAAACAAAGATAACCGCTCCTGACGTTGCTGCAAAAACAGAGGATTTTATGCAGACTGTCGAGGAGAGGGCAGAAAATAAGAAATCAGAAAACAAAGCGGCAGAAAATAAAGCCGCCGGGTACGCAGAAAAGGCCTTTGCCTCTGTAGGTTCGAAAGCACCTGCGGAAGTAAAAAAAGCGTGGATGGATGCCGCAAAAGAGACAGGAGCAAACGGACTTGGCATCGCCGCCAACGGCATGATTACACATATCTCACAGATGATGGTGCAGCGCCTTAATAAATGGATGAACGGCAGTGCAGATTCCGATGATGTTCTCGGAAGCAGCGTATCTTCCGCAATTTGGGCTGCAAGTAAGGCACTGTATCATTTGGAAAATCCGCTTACACCCGAAAATACAAGAAGTATAGAGGTACAGCGTATGCGTATAAAAGAAAAAGAATTTTATCAGGCGTTTCTGAAAAAACTGGAAGAGATTCCGGTTTGATGAAGACAGAGAGGAGTGTTTATGGCATTATCGGGCATTGCAGGCGGCATGATGCCGCCTGTCCAGACAATTCAACATACAAAAAACAGTCAGAGTGCGGCAGCAGATGGCGGAAAAAGCGTTATGAAATGTGTTCGTGCAGGGAATCAGGAAGTGCTTCTGTGTTCCGATGCACTGATGTCCTACGCAAGTCCGCAGACAGGGGAATCTGTCAATATTTACAAAGCAGAAAACTATTCCAAAGATAATCCGATCTATCTGTTAAAAGGACTGGATGCTTCCGGAAATCCTTTTGAACAGGAAGTGGACGCAAGTAAAATCAATCCAGATTATTGCAGTTACAATGAACTGATGGTTTTGAATGTAGAGACCGGACATACTTCACCAAGCGATTATATGCATGCGGTAATGGCAAGAGATAAGGCAGGAACAGGCAGTTATTTTGATAAAATGAATTACCTTTCCTACGCAAAAGAAGTCATGAACGATCTGAAAACGGTAGGGAGCTGGGATACTTATCTGTCCTGCAGTAGATGGATAGACAGTCTCTTGAAATATTGCGGAAAAATATCTTAAATACTGCCGGGCAGGAAATTATTTGTATTCCTGCCCGGTAATTTTCAGGGAGAATATCATTAGGCGGAAAACAGCTTGCATTTTTGGTTTCGTGTATTATAATAAAAATGAAAGAGTTCAAGTAAATACTTTGTCTATTTTTTTGTAACACGGGGATGGAAACCATGCATCAATACCACGTCCAATTTTACTTCATCGGACTCAGACAGGAACTGTTTGCACCTGTTCGAGACAGTGTCCCGCCAGCGGGCTATACCTACACCTACATACAGAGTGCCCAGGCGGAGAAGGCGCTGCTTCAGAGTGCTGACTTGATTTTTGCGGATCTTGCGATTCTGGGCATAGAAGCACTGGAGACGCTGATCTCCGGCAAAAAAGTGTGCGCGGATCTGATCGTATTCGCCACTGAGGAGCAGGCTGCCAGGCTGTCCGGCCGTTTCAACGGGCTGAAGGATATCTGGACACTGCCGATTTCGGATCAGGAGATTCGTTTCCGTTTTCAAAGCTGGCAGAGGTGCTACGCCCATAGACAGGAGATTGCCTATGAGAAACAGCTATTTGGCATCTTTTCCTCCTTCCTGACCGAAAAGGTGAACGATGTGTACCTGATGCTCAATAACACCGGAGACCGTCTGGAGTACGCCAGTGCCAATCTGGAGCGGGTGCTTGGCATTACCCGGGAGGAGGCGGAGAAACAAGGATTGAACCGGCTGACACAGGCTCAGTACATTACCGGCCAGGCTGTTACCCGAGAGGATTTGCTCAGGATGGAGCCGGGTGCTGCCCTGGAGACCATGACAACCCAGCGGATCAACCCTAAAACCGGAGAGTGCCGGTGGTTTCATGAGAACATATACTGCGTATCGGTACAAGGCATTACAAAGATCGTGTGCTACATCTCTGACCGAACTGAAGAGTATCAGGCACAGCGCACCATTCAGGAGGCTCTGAACATCGCACAGGAAGCCAGCAAGGCCAAGAGTACCTTTTTAAGCAGCGTCAGCCACGACATTCGCACCCCTATGAACGCCATCATGGGCTTTTTGGAGCTGCTGCGGGAGGAGGCGGATGACGCCGAACAGGTACTGGAATACACCCGGAAGATCTCCGCAGCCAGCCAGCACCTGCTGAGCCTTATCAACGACGTGTTGGATATGAACAAGATTGAGAGCGGCAACACTGTGCTGAATATCTCGGAGTTTAATCTGGCGGAGGTCATTGAGGGACTGAACACGATTATCATTTCCCAGGCCAGGGATAAGGATCAGATCTTTGAGATTCATGTCTCCAATCTTTCCCACGAGGATCTGCTGGGAGATAAGCTGCGCATCAATCAGATTCTCATCAACATTCTGTCCAATGCGGTGAAGTATACCCCCAAGGGGGGCAGGATCGAGATGTGGATAAAGGAGCTGCCCAAGACCAACGAGAAGTATGAAAGCATCCAGTTCATCATCCGTGACAACGGCATGGGAATGAGCGCGGACTATCAGAAGGTGATCTTCAATCCTTTCACAAGAGAGCAGTCTACTCTGGTGAACAAGATTCAGGGAACCGGCCTGGGTATGGCCATTACTAAAGGTCTGGTCGATCTGATGGGAGGCAGCATCAACGTAGAGAGCACGTTGGGGAAGGGGAGTACCTTCACAGTGGAGCTGGCATTGCGCGTCCAGGAGGAGGCGGAGGGCGATCCCAAGTTTTGGAAGGACTACGGCATTGCCCGCATGATGGTAGCAGACGACGATGAGGATGTCTGTAGGAATATTGTAAAGCGGATGGAGCATATGGGGGTTGAGACCCACTACGTCACCTGTGGAGAGCGTGCGGTGGAGACTATCCGTGCCGCACGGGAGGCTGGGCATCCCTACGACCTGATCTTGTTGGACTGGAAAATGCCCGATCTGGACGGTCTGGAGACCGCACGCCTCATCCGGAAAAACTACCCGGATAAGTTCCCGGTTCTCTTGTTCACTGCCTACGACTGGCTGGATATTGAGCAAGAGGCGAGGGAGGTGGGCATCCGGCACTTTTTGCCAAAGCCCTTCTTCATAAGAAATTTCAAAGAAGCTGTGCAGCGGATGATGGAAAAGGGAGAGACCTCTGCCCGGCCGGAAGAAAAGCGCAGCGTGGTAAAAGGCATGCATATTCTGGTGGTGGACGATATCGAGGTCAACCGGATCATCCTCACCAAGATTCTGTCCACTCTGGGGGCACAGTGCGAGATAGCGGCGGACGGCAAGGAGGCACTGGACATGTTCGAGTGCTCGCAGCCCGGCCAGTACGATCTCATTTTTATGGATGTACAGATGCCTGTCATGAATGGGTACGATGCTACCCGTGCCATCCGGGCAGGCTCCCACCCCCTCGCGGAGCAGATTCCTATCATCGCCATGACGGCCAACGCCTTTATGGATGATATCCGGGACGCGCTGGAGGCAGGGATGGACGCACATGTGTCTAAGCCCATCGTTATTGACCAGATGGAATCCACAGTGAAAGAAGTACTGGAGCGCAAAGGACTTTTGAGTATATAGACAACACATGCGGAGTTCATGCAGAAGGGAGGTAATGCGCTGTGCAGGAATATCAGGAGGAATATATAGCCAATGTAAAAGAATATATTTCCTTAAATCTCCGGCCCGAACCGGAGGATCAGACTCCGGAGGAGTACGCCCGTCGGCTGCAGGCTCAGTGTATCCGCCGTCGGGAGCTGGAGCAGCGAAACATGCAGCTGCTGCGGGAAAAGCTGTTGCCGGATCTGGATCACCTGTCCGACGCGGACGAGGTGGCGCGGCGCGACCTTCAGGAATTCTCCGACAAGCTGCTGGCCAACCCCACCGAGGTGGACGTGGGCCTGTTGTGTCAGATTCAGCAGACCTTCGTGAATCAGGCCAGACAGGAGGATGACCGCCGCGCTTTGATCGAGCACCTCTACTGGCTGGGAAGAGCGCGCAACAGCCTGAGCAGCAAGCTGGTGAATATGGAAGCGAACGGGGTGGCACCGGCCTACTATGCTCTGGTCCGGGAGTGCTTTGAAGAAGTTGCCTCTTATCTGGGGGAGTTTGAGCAGATTGAGGACAAAGCGACCCGCGGCTATATCATCCGCGCCTTGGCCAACCGGGCCCTGGGCCGGTTCCCTACCGTGGGGGAGCGGACGCGGCGGCTGAAAGAGGCCCTGGGTGTGATGGAAAACTCCTATTACCGGGAGCTGGAGCCAACCCTTCCATGGGATCAGTATGTGAAGATGACCCATCGGCTGATGGTGGCCAGCATCTCCCACTCCAACGAGCGGGCTATGACCAGCAAGGATGTGGCAGATATCATGCGCTCGGTCTATATCGTCTACCAGGGAGCAGAGCCGTCTGCGCAGCAGGTTTTCCACTGTTCCGCCGTCGAGTTTTACTGCGGAGTCCACAGCCTGGACTACCACCTCGAGCAGATCAGAGGTCAACTTGATGCAGCAGACAACCGGGACTTCTCTCCTGCGGGTTGCTTTGCCATTATATCCCTGTCCGCCTACTATTGTTTGTATTTGTCTCAGCGGCCGGGGGGGCAGCTCGGGAAGAGGGATCGTTTTTACCTCACCGGACTGTATCGCCGTGTTCAGGCCTATTTGGACGCCTTCCCACCGGAAAAGGAGAATGAAAACATGTTTTTCTATCTCCGACAGCTCATCTGTACCTTTATCGAGCTGGAGCAGGCCATCCCTTACCGGGATTTCCTGTTGAGATTGATTCGTCATTTTTCTCCGGAGATTTACAGCCAAAGCTGTGCTGTAGCAGAGGCCGCCAAGGTGCTGTGCGGGTATCTTTTGGACCGGGATGGTGGTTTTTTCGACGATATCCCCTTCCTTCGGGACATTTCCGACCCGGCGGGAAAGCGGAAGGCGGTGTTGGAGTACGCGGAGGGCTGCGGACTGTTTCACGACGCGGGCAAGGTGAACTGCCTGGAAATCCATACCCGTATTGCTCGCCGGTGGTTCCCCATCGAGGATGATATGGCACGCCTGCATGTCCTTTCGGGTCACAACATGCTCATCACCAGGCAGTCCACCAGCCGCTATGCCTCAGCAGCTCTGGGTCACCACGCCTGGTATAACGGGAATACCGTCTTGGGCTATCCCGCAACCTATCAACGCGATCAGTGCCCTGAGCGGCGGATGGTAGATGTGATCGCGCTTACTCATTGGTTGGTCAACCGCCTGGATGAATATCAGATAGAACCGGTTGCCGTCTGCGCCCTTGAACAGGTAGCGGAACGCGCTTGCGCCCTGAGCGGCCGTCAGTTCTCGCCCAAGGTAGCGGATCTTCTGCGGGAGGAGCCGGTGCGGGCCGCGCTCGGGCAGGCGCTTGAGAACTCATACCAGACGGCCTGCCGGGAAATCTTCAGGGAGCGTTAGAACAGTATAGGAAAAGGAAGGAAATTGACTTATCATTTCCTTCCTTTAAAACGATTTTAGAGTGCGACAACATATCATGGAATGTCTTTTCAACAGATTTTTACTAAGCATGCAGTTCTTTATAGCGCCTTGTTCTTCTCCAGATTGGCAGGGAAAATATCTGCCACATCATTGATTGAAATATAGGCTTTCGGATCAATTTTGTGAACCAGATTCTTCATTTTACCGACCTGAAAACGGTTTACCACAAAGTAGATCAGGGTTTTCTCGGAATTAGAATAGTACCCCTTTGCATCGATAATAGTCATGCCGTTTTCAAAAGTATCAGAGAGAGCCTTACAAACCTTTTCCTGTTTGGTGGTAATGATAAATGCCGCTTTGGAACGGTCGAAACCTTCCACAAAGAAATCCACGGTTTTGGAGGCAGCGGCATAAGTCACAATAGAATAAAGCGGAAGTATCCAGCTTCCCAGAACAATGCCGCAGATGATATACAGAATCACATTGTAGATCATCACAAAACTTCCGAGGCTTAAGCTCAGACGTTTCGCGAACATCACACCAAGGACATCAATCCCGTCAATGGCACCGCCGAATCTCACAGTAAGACCGCTGCCGCATCCTGAAATGATTCCTCCGAAAATAGCGCACAAAAACAGGTCGGTCTCCGCAAGAGGGGAGGCAATCGTCACATCCACCGGTAAAATATCCGTGATGATCCATGCAGTTATCGAATAGACGAGCACTGCATAGATGGAATAAATGGTAAATACAGGTCCTTCTTTTTTCAGACCAAACAGAAATATCGGAATATTGAGTAATATCAGAATCAATGACAGACTGCACCATGCAGGAGTCTGCTGGGAAACAAGCATGGACGTTCCGGATATGCCGCTGTCAAAAAGTTTTACAGGAGCAAGAAACATAACGACGCCGAAAGCGTTGATGATGCCTGCTATCGTTAAGAACAGAAAATGCATACCGCTTAAAGTGTGCATAACATCTGAAAAGTTTTGTTTTAATTTTGAAGCGAAAGATTTCAAAGGAACCTTATCCATACAATGTCTCCTTTATTTTATACGTAATGCAAATCTGAATGAAAAGAAATTTTAGTAAAAAAATCATATTCTGTAGTCTATATTAAATTTATAAACTTGTCAATATTCAAATAAGATTTATAAGTCACTCAATTCGGAAACATTTTTAAATTTCCCTATATGGAAAAACGGGAATGGGGAAATCTGAAGGCATAGTTGTTGATGCGTGGTTCACAGGATTTGCGGAAGATGCGGAAGGAAAAATATACTTTTGTGTGTATCTTGGAAGAACAGACAGTATAGATGTATCCAGTTCATTGGCACGGGAAATAGCAATCAGGCTTGTGACCGACTATTTTTTTATTTTAAATTTTCCCGCATTTTATACAATATGCACAAAAATCTCATCTTATTTTTGTATCAGGTTACGCGTTTAACCTTTGAAAAAGTGTCGCTCTTTTATTATACTTATCTTGAACCAAATATGTAGAAGGAACTCAGGATATATATGGAAGAGAAACGCGTAAAAATCGCTGATATTGCGGAAGAGCTCGGACTCAGTACGGCAACAGTCTCAAATGTGATCCACGGTAAAACAGGTAAAATATCGGCCGCAACCACGGCAAAGGTGCAGGAATTGCTGGAAAAAAGAGGCTATATTCCAAGCATGGCAGGAATTTTACTGGCACAGAATAATTCCAGGATCATCGGTGTTGTGTTGCATGACCATCCGAAATACGAGGGACATGTTCTGGAGGACGGCTTTATTTCATCCTCATTAAATGCTCTGTCAAAAGAAATTGACCAGACAGGTCATTTTATGATGATAAAGGTAACGGCAGATTGCACAGAAATCATCCGTTTTGCCTCTATGTGGAACATGGATGGCCTGATCTTAATAGGCTTCTGTGAGCAGGATTATCAAAAGCTGCGCGAATCCATGCATATACCGTTTGTCGTGTATGACGGATATTCCCAAAACACAAAACGAACCTGCAATCTGACAATAGACAATTACGGCGGCGGTTATCAGGCAGGACAGTATTTAAAGCGTATGGGACACGAAAAGGTGCTCTGCATTTCAGACAATGCAATCTGTATGGATGCAGAACGGATCGATGGATTTAAAGCTGCCATAGGGGAAGATTCCTTCGGATTCATGCAGATTCCGATGCAAAGGAAGGAACGGCTTTCGTTTTATCAGGAGAAAGAAGCGGAGATTTTACAGTATACGGCAGTCTTTGCGGTGTCTGACTTTTATGCGGTTGAATTGATCCGCTATCTGCAGGAAAGAAGCATTCCGGTACCGGAGCGTATTTCTGTTATGGGATTTGATGACAGTCCGCTATGTCTCTATTGCAGCCCGACCCTGACCACCATACGACAGGATGCCGACAGGAGAGCAAAAAGCGCAGTTTCAGCACTCCAAACTCTGCAAGACGGAGCGGAAGAGCATATTATTTTAAAACTGCCGGTTTCTCTTATGGAACGGAAAAGCGTAAAAAATTTGAGAGAGGATTTCACGGAGCATGGAAAAACAGAAAAGCTTTGAAAAAACTGTATTAAAGATAGCCCTGCCTGTGACGCTGCAGTCTTTGCTGCAGTCTTCTTTCAGCGTTGTGGATCAGGTGATGATCGGGCAGCTTGGAAACGGCAGTATTGCAGGAATCGGCCTGGGCGGTAAATTTGCTTCCCTGTATTCGGTGGTCTTAGCCGCAATTGCGTCTGCCGCAGGAATTATGATCTCACAATATACGGGAAAAAAGGATGAAGAGTCGGCGGATAAAAGTTTTTATATCAGTTTGGTATTATCTGTCGGGTTAGCCATTTTATTTCTGATTCCCTGTCTGTTTTTCCCGGAAAATATTATGGCCGTTTATACGGATGATGAGGCGACCAGGCTGCTTTCAGTAAAATACATACGCCTTTTAGCGCTGTCTTTTCTGCCTATGGCGGTCAGTTCCATCGTAACCACAATGCTCCGCTGCATGGAAGCCGCCGCATTGCCGTTATATGCAGGGATTTTCGCGTTGGTTTTAAATACAGGATTAAATTACCTGTTGATTTTCGGAAAATGGAAATTTCCGGAGATGGGCGTGGAGGGAGCAGCCCTTGCAAGCGTTATCGCCCAATTTGTATCCTGCGTGATAATTCTTGTTTTCTTTGTCCTGTATAAAATTACGTCGCCCGGCAGCAATGCATTGCGGGAATGCTGCGTATTCCCAAGGAATAGTTTACACCGGCGCAATTTCCGGTTGAATAAAAAAGTGAAAAAGTATCTGACAATTCTCAGCCCTTTATTTATCTGTGAATTTTTATGGAGCCTCGGCGAAAATGTTTACACGGCAATCTATGGCAACATAGGGACCGATGCCTGTGCCGCCATGACTATCACCGTACCGGTTCAGACGATCGTCATCGGCGCTTTAAGCGGCTTATCGCAGGCTGCGGGGATATTAGTGGGAAAATCCCTCGGGGCAAAGGAATACGAGCAGACATATGCAGATGCCAAAAAGCTGCTGCGATACGGACTTGCCGCTTCCTTTTTATTATCTCTGATGCTTGTTATAGTCAGCCCTTTCTATATAAAGCTGTATCGTGTCGATAAGGCAGTACAGGAAACGGCACGAAATCTGCTGCTTGTTATCGCGCTTATTGCACCTGTTAAAGTGCTGAATATGATACTTGGAGGAGGGATTATAAGAAGCGGCGGAAAAACGAAATATGCCATGTGGATCGATATGATCGGAACATGGATTTTCGGTGTACCTCTGGGGCTTTTGGCTGCCTTTGTCTGGAAGCTGCCGATTCCCTGTGTGTATTTTATTTTGTCATTGGAAGAGTGCGTAAGACTGGGCATTTCCTTTGTTGTTTTCAGGAAAAAAATCTGGATGGACAGCATATAATAATTGATCCAGTCTATTAAACCCCCAGCAGAGCTGGGGCGAACGGAATGAGCGGAAGTGTTGCATAGAGTATTAAAACCTCCTGTGCTAAAATGGTAAAGGTTTCGCAGGCCATTAC
>JAAUZC010000036.1 GCA_014804795.1 Lachnospiraceae bacterium
ATCTTCAATATATTCCATCCAGTTCAGTAATTCTTCCATGATACAGACCATCCTTTTTTCTTTCAGTTTATCAGAAAAAGGGATGGTTCACAATTTATTTACTCATGCGTTTGTCGTGTCTTTTCAAAATTATTCCTTGACATATAAATTGAACTGTGATAGGTTATTAAAAAAGTTTTGGAGAACATGGAAATGCAGAATTTACATCATACAATGAACTATATGTACATGTATTACAGACGTACTTAGAAGTAATTGTGTTTCGATTGGATGCACAGTTACGCAGGTAGGTCTGATATGTCTGTGCATATAAATCGGTAGGTGTAAGTTGTAATTATGATATAATGTTTGTAATAACCGATGATTTTAGAAATGCACTGGACATATTATGTTTGGTGCATTTTTTGTTTGGAAAGGAGATAGTTATGAAATTAGAATATGAATAATTGTGATAAAATTAAGGAGTGGTCATGATGGAAGCAGAGGGGATACAAAAGTGGCATTGGTAGCATTTGAGAAAAATGTATCGGGTAATATTTTGGGGGAAAAGATGGGTTTTACTGTAAGAGATGGTTTGATATACAGAAACAAAAGTATACATGAACTCAAAAGAATTGATGTAGTTTAAGATGGAGGATATATGAAAGTAGAATTATTAAGAGCAAATATTGGTGATGCAAAGGAATTACATGCCATGCAGGTAAAAGCATTCAAAGAACTGTTAGAGAAATATCAGGATTTTAACACAAGTCCCGCAAATGAAAATGTGGAAAAAGTAGAAGCCCGTTTGAAGCAGGATTTTACGTTTTACTATTTTATCTGTATCGGACAGCAAAAAGTCGGAGCTATTCGTATTGTTGACAAAAAGGAAACTGCAAAAAACAAGAGAATTTCTCCCATTTTTATATTGCCGGAATTTCAAGGTAAGGGCGCTGCACAGAAAGCAATCAGGCTATGTGAAGAGGTTCATGGAAGCGAAAATTGGGAACTGTCCACAATTTTGCAGGAATCGAAAAACTGTCATTTGTATGAGAAGATGGGATATCGACAGACAGGCAAAACAGAAGTCATAAATGAAAGACTTACGCTTGTATTTTATGAAAAAAGGGAGGAAGACAGAATATGAATGTAATAATACTTGGCTCCGGCGGTTGTGTCAGCACACCAAGGGCATGTTGTAACTGTCGTGTATGTACAGAAGCGAGAGAAAAAGGATTCCCTTATGCCAGAACGGGATGCAGTCTGTTTATTGAAGATGCGAATATACTGATTGATACACCGGAAGATATCAATGCTTCATTGAATAATTCCGGCATACAGAAAGTGGAGCATATTTTATACAGTCATTGTGATCCTGATCATACAATGGGAATGCGTGTGATTGAACAGTTGAAAATGGATTGGCTTGCCGTTTCGATAGGGAAGAAACTGGATAATCCGATAGAAATTATTTCTTTACCGCCCATTCTCGAAGATGTAAAAAAGCAGGGCACAAAGTATGGCTCAGCCATTGGATATTATGAAGCCAAAGGTCTTGTTTACACAAAAGAAATTCGTGCTTTTCAAAAAGATAATATTTTGGTTGAGTTGATTCCGGTAGATGAACACGAACATGTGGCGATATTTGTGATTTCTTCTAACGGTAAAAAAATAATTTATGCTCCGTGCGATGTAAAGCCGTTTCCAAAATCAGAGAAATTTCAGAATGCTGATGTCTTGATTATTGGCAATACCATTGTTGGGGATATATTAAAAGACGGCTTTGTGTTGAAGGAAGATAATCCGCTGAGAAAAGAGCTGTTTACTTTAGATGAAATTGATACCATACGGAAACAGTATGGTATCAAAGAAGTTATTATTACACATCTGGAGGAGGACTGGGGAAAATCATATGACGATTATAGGGAATTGGAGAAAAAATTGAACTTCATTCAATTTGCGTATGACGGATTGAAAATACAGTTATAAGTGAGGTTAGGGCTAGCCTTTGCCAGCCCTTGCAGTCATTACCACAGTTCAAGAATGCTGTTGTGGTACATATTGTATTCTGTATATATGAATCTCATATCTTATCTGACCTTTCTTTGTTAATTAAATTTTTGGAGAAATTAAGAAAGCATTTCAATCAGTTCTTTCTGCCCAATTTATTCTGTGTTATAATTCTTGACAAGGAAAACTTGTTCAACAAGTTTTTCTTGTTTGTTACAGGTTTTTCTTTCCCTTATTTTTGCCCTTATAAGGATTCAGTAACAAAAACAATCCGTTGGATTGTTTGGGAAAAGGATATAACATAAAGGTAAGCATAAGGGCAGACTCGCAAACGCGTGATATTGATTTGGGATGCAGTACACTTTTGGCAGACAGATTGGAAAAACAAGGATATTGCATTAATAAAAAACGAGAAAACCGGCCGGCCTTATCAAACTCTACCGTTGGTTGATATCTCCCCATTCAACCAGCGGCGTGTAGATTCTATCTTTAAAAACATTTAGACTGACAGCGAAAGGAAGCAACTGAATGGATCAAGCGAAAATCGGGAGATTTATCGCTATGAGTTAGAGTTTGGCGGACAGAATCCCTCTGCCACAGTTGCATTTTGGGAAAAAGGTACTTATAATAAAAGGAAAAGAAAAGAAGGGAATGAGACGACATATATGTTTGAAAAGGTCAAAAAGCATCAGCGTGCGTTGCTGGTTGCTTTAATTGCCGTTTGCATGGGAGCTGCTCTGGCCGGTGGAGTTCAGTATTTTAAGAAATTGCAGAACAATCTCTTAAGCAGCGCGATCCAGGATGTGATGAATGTGACTTTGCAGCAAAAGCAGTCTTTCGACGATTTTATTTCCATGGAACGGGAGCGCCTGCACGACTGTGCGGAGTATTTTTCCCAAAACGGGCATGACGAGGATCTTCAGGACTTGTTGGCTGTCTTTGCGGGAGCGGATGCAAACTTTGCGGTGATATGTCTGGAGGATAGCTGGATCTACAGCGGCAAGTACGGCAAGGTCATGCACTCGGAGCCGGAGGAGATGGACGAATACAACGGCCTGTCCGGCAGCGGTATTCGCGACAACTACGTCGGGCTCACATCCGGTGTTCCAAAATTTGCCTTTTACGAATCCTTTACTTTTCGGAATGGGCATCCCGGGCTGGTTCAAAAGAGCTATGACCGGAGCAAGGTGCTGGAGACGTTCTCCCTCTCCCTTTACAACGGGCAGGGATACGGGTACATTCTGGATTCAAATGGAGATATTTTGATGCGGTCTGTCGAGAACACCAGCGGCCGCACATATGATAATGTGTTTACTGCGCTGACAGATACTCATAGCTCCCAGGAGGAGATCAACACCTTCATGGAGGCGCTTAAGGGGCATGAGACGGGAGGCATCATTTTTGACGGGGACAATGGTCGCTTCGTCTATACATACACCCCGTTAGAAAGTGTGGAGGGATGGTATCTGCTCTCGATCGTACCGGAAAAAGTGATGCGGGAAGAGTCGGACCAGATGCTGCAGGACACCCAAACGACACTGGCGTTTATGGCCGCAATTTTGATTTTCTGTCTGGTGTTCTTTCTGCTGATCTGGCGGACACAAAAAGATATTGATGCCAAGGACAAGGAGATCAAATACCAGGCCGGGCTGTTTGAAGTTTTTGCCTCTTATCTTGCCGGTAATCAGGACGATGTGTACCTCATACTGGATCACAAGACGGAGAAGCTGGAATACATCAGTCCCAACGTGGAGCAGGTACTGGGCGTAAGCGGAGAAAAGCTGTTTGACTATATCCGCTCTTCTGACATGGAAATCGATGCTGAAGCAACCCGGGTTTATTACGAGAAGCTAAACGCCATGAGCCCCGGCGAGTCGGTTGCGCCCCGGAATACGGAACGGATGGATCCCAGGACCGGAGAGAGAAAATATTTTGTGGAACGGGCCTACTGTACCGACATCCAGGGTCAGATCAAACGGGTTTGCTGCATCTCGGACCGCACAAAGGAGCAGAAAGCGCAGGACTCCCTGTCGGAAGCTTTGGGGATGGCTCAGGCCGCCAATGATGCCAAGACCGCCTTCCTCGGCAATGTCAGCCATGATATCCGCACGCCTATGAATGCCATCATCGGCTTTTTGTCTCTGATGCGGGATGAGGCGGAGAATCCCGACACTGTGCGGGAGTACACCCAGCGTATCGATGCCGCCAGCCAGCACCTGCTGGGGCTCATCAACGATGTGCTGGATATGAATAAGATCGAAAGCGGGGGAGCCACGCTGAACATCTCTGAAATAGATGTAGCGGAGGTCATTGAGGAAATCAACACGATCATCCGGCCTCAGGCCAGAGCGAAGAACCAGACTTTTGATATCTTCGTCCCCCATATGAACTATGAATACCTGTTGGGGGACAAACTGCGAATCAACCAGATTCTCATCAATTTGCTCTCCAATGCCGTAAAGTACACGCCAAAGGATGGTGCGCTCCAGCTGCGGGTGGAGGAGCTGCCCCAGGTGGTGGACAATTACAGCCGCGTCCGCTTTACCGTCAGCGACAACGGCATGGGAATGAGTGAGGATTATTTAAAGGTCATCTTTGAACCCTTCACCCGGGAAGAAACCAAGGCTGCTCATCAGATTCAGGGCACTGGTCTTGGCATGGCCATCACCAAGAGCCTGGTGGATTTGATGGGAGGCACCATCCGTGTGGAAAGTGTTCCGGGAGAAGGCAGTACTTTTACTGTGGAATTAGAGCTGCGCATTCAGGAGCGGGAGGACGATCCCCGGTTCTGGACGGACCACAAGGTGACGCGCATGATCGTGGCGGATGACGACGAGGATGTCTGCCGCAACATTGTCAGAACCATGTCCGCAGTAGACGTAGATTGTGCTTACGCTACTGACGGCGAGTTGGCTCTTAGGATGATGCGGGAGAGTTGGGACGCTGGTCGGCTCTATGATCTGGTTCTTCTGGACTGGCAGATGCCGGGCTTAAGCGGCCTGGAAACAGCCAGATTGATTCGGAAGGAGTATTCCGACAAGATTCCTATCCTGCTGCTGACGGCTTACGACTGGAGCGAGATTGAGCAGGAGGCCATGGAGATCGGTGTAAATCACTTCATGCCAAAGCCTTTCTTTATGGGCGCTTTTAAGGACGCTATCCGCCGCATTCTGGACCACCAAAAGAAGGAAGAAGGCAGCGGATCCGACGTGGTACGGGGCAAGCATATTCTGGTCGTGGATGACATCAAAGTCAATCGGTTCGTTCTGGTGAAAATTCTAAACGGGTTGGGAGCGGTCTGTGATACAGCCGGAAATGGCCGGGAGGCTGTGGAGAAATTTCAGGTTTCCCAGCCGGGGGACTACGATTTGATCCTGATGGATGTCCAGATGCCGGTGATGGACGGCTACAGCGCTACCCGTGCCATACGAGCCGGGGAACACCCGGAAGCAAAGACCGTGCCGATCATCGCCATGACGGCCAATGCCTTTGTGGATGACGTGCGGGATGCGATCGAGTCCGGTATGGATGCCCATATCGCCAAGCCGGTTCAGATTGATAATCTCAAAGCCACCATTCGGCAGGTGTTAGATAGCCGGGACGAGCGGAGCGAGGAATGAAAGAGAAGGCTTTCGTCATCTTTTTGAGAATATAAAAGATATACTTTAGGATTGTATGGGAGAGCAACTATGAAAAAACTTCTTCTGATTTACAACCCGGTATCGGGAATGACAAAGACGAGACTCAGTTTACAAAAGGCAGTAGAATTTTATGACAGTCAGGATTATCTTGTGACTGTCTGCTTTGTGAACCGTCTGGAAGACTATAAAGACAGTATAGATTTTAAATCTTATGATCTGATCGTGTGCAGCGGCGGCGACGGAACGTTAAATATAACCGTGTCTTTCCTGATAAAGAAAAATCTGCCTGCGCAGATTGCCTATATTCCGTCCGGTTCCACAAATGATTTTGCCTACAGCCTCGGGCTTTCCGGGGATGAAGATGCACGTCTGCAAAATACAGTGGAGGGCATGCCGAAAAAAATCGATGTGGGGCGCTTTAATGCCTCGCGGTATTTTCTGTACGTGGCGGCCTTTGGAATTTTTACGAAAGTATCCTATACAACACCCCAGAAAATAAAAAATATGTTGGGACATGCGGCATATATTCTGGAGGGCATCAAAAGTATTGCTGAACTGAAAAGCTATCACATAACGGCCGAGTTAGACGAAGAAACGGTAGAAGGAGATTTTATTCTTGGGATGGTCACTAATTCGCTGTCCATCGGAGGATTCAAAAATATTCTGCCTTCGGATACTTCGCTGGATGACGGCTTATTTGAGGTCGTTCTTGTGAGAACGCCGAAGACGTTAGCCGTATTGAATGAGATGGCGGTTTCTCTGTGGGGCGGAACGCCGGAAGATGATCAATATATTTTCTATAGAAAGACCTCCAAAATCATCCTGCGCGCAGAAGAAAAAATATCCTGGACGTTGGATGGTGAATTTGGAGGCGAAGAAGATGTTGTACGGATAGAGAACAGGAAAAAGCTGCTCTCTATCATCTGTTAAACATAAAATGTCTGTTATTACTGTTCTGCGGGTGGTATCTGGGAATCTTCCGGCACGACAGTGTTTTCCTCCGGAACCGGCGGTTCCTCCACAGGGTTTTGGCCCTCTTCTGCAGGGGGAGGCAATTCCGCAGGAGCCGTTTCTGCATCCGGTTCTTCAGGTTGAGCAGGCTGTTCCTCCACGCCCGGTTCTTCGGATTCGGCGGGGTTATTTTCCGCGGCAATCTGTTCTTCGGAAAGGGAGTTTGGATTCTGCTGTGTTCCGCCCAGATGGTAGCATAATACGGGAATGCCTTTTTCAATGTTCTCAAAAATTACTTTTGCAACGGAAGGCGGAAGGTTAATACAGCCGTGAGAACCGTTTGTCTGGTAAATGGCGCCGCCGAAAGAAGAGCGCCAGGAACTGTCATGCATACCGATATTTCCGTTGAAAGGCATCCAGTAGGAAACAGGGGTTCTGTAATCCTGCCCTTTCAGTGTCGCATTGCGTTCTGTATAAGTAATGGCATAAGCGCCGGCCGGTGTCGCATTTCCCTTAGAGGGATTTCCCGAAACAAAGTCGGATTCAATCAGCAGTTCTCCGTCTTTATAGTAGAATAAATGCTGTGCGGTGAGATTGATCTCCACATAGGTATTGCCGTAATCGGCGCCGTCATGGCTTGCTGCGCTTAACAGGTAAGCCGGTTCTTTCGTGACAGTTTTTCCGTCACGAATTACGGAAAGCAGGTTTTCTGTCTCTGTTTTCTGATCGATCTGCCAGCCGTAAAAGCCGTTTTTGATCGTAACCGTTTCACCGTAAGAAGTCTCCAGTGTTTTGGGAGAATAAGCTGTATTATATTTCTTTGCAAGATCTTTTACAAACTGTGCCGCCGCTTCCTCGTCAATTTCTATTTTCCCGTTTTTATCAAAAGAAATCCATTGGGTGATCGTAGCGCCGTCCAGAACCTCTGTCTGAGAATCAAACTGATAAGTGACAGACATGTCATAATAAGTCTGGCGACGGGTAAATTCTTCCTGTAACGAAGCATCATCATCAGAAATTTCGGGAAGCCTGTAAAGTCCGTTATCTCTTAAAGAAAGAGAGCTTTCCAGGGTGTTCACCGCATTTGATACCGCCGCATAAAACTCCTCTGTCAAAATGGTATTTCCCCAAACGGCCGGAACGATCTCATAACCGGTGTTTTCATCATAACTGATATAAGCGTTTTCAGGGGATATCCATTTCTTTTTATCCATACAGGATAATGCATCTACAGCAGCGCGAAGGTTTTCTTCGTCATAGTCGATATCCAGAGTATATTCCTTTTCAAGGAATCCCTGAAATCCCCAGGTAAGTATATCCTGGCCGCTCAATATGGTCTGAAGCATATTGTCATCTCTTGCATAAAGCCCGATATCACTGCCGGTTATCTGTTCTGTATTTCCGTCATCCTCCGATAAAGCCAGTGTGTATAAAGCAATATCGGCATTCAATACTTCCTGCGCCTGAGAGGGGGTCAACCCCGAAACATCAATGCCGTTGATAATGGTGGCGGGAAAGAAAACATTTCTATAGTATAAGCCGATTAAAACATATATAATAATGACTGCAGCAAAAGTACCGCCCAATCCAATATATAATTTTTTGAGTCTGGACTTAGGAGCAGAGTTTTTACTGCTGCCTTTATCTTGTTTTTCTGTTGCTTCTTTTGCTTCCTGCATATGTAAAACTGCCTTTCTGCTATAAAATATATCTATGATTTTTTTGTATATTTTATTATAATGCAATATAGGGAAAAAAGCAAAGAGAAGGTATTGGTAAATCCGCTGAAAATATCGGGAAAATACCCATGGGATTTTACAGATTCCGCAGAGTTATATGAAAGAAAAACGAATAGAAGAAACAGCGGATAACAGTATTTTATAAGAAGGAGACATATAGATGCTGACACAGTTTTCAAGAACGGAATTATTGTTGGGAAAAGAGGCGATGAACAAATTATCCGGCTCAAGAGTTGCGGTTTTCGGGATCGGAGGAGTGGGAGGATATGTCTGTGAAGCCCTTGTGAGGAGCGGAGTCGGGGCATTTGATCTGATCGATGATGATAAGGTCTGCCTGACAAATTTAAACAGGCAGATCATAGCTACCCGAAAAACCATAGGAAAATATAAGGTGGAAGTGATGAAAGAGCGGATTCTTGAAATCAATCCTGACGCAAATGTCATAATGCATCAATGTTTTTTCCTGCCGGAAAATGCAAATGAATTTCCCTTTGAAGAATATGATTATATTGTGGATGCGGTAGATACGGTTACCGCTAAAATTGAACTTGTTATGAAGGCGCAGGAAAAAAATGTGCCTGTTATCAGCAGTATGGGTGCCGGGAATAAATTAGATGGCAGTCAGTTCAGGGTTGCCGACATCTATAAGACACAAATGTGCCCTCTGGCAAAGGTCATGCGGAGAGAACTGAAAAAACGCGGCGTAAAGAAATTAAAAGTCGTATATTCCGAAGAAAAACCTATAAGACCGTTTGGGGATATGTCAATTAGTTGCAGAACAAATTGTATTTGCCCGCCTGGGGCAAAGCATAAGTGTACAGAACGAAGAGATATACCGGGCAGTGTGGCTTTTGTGCCGTCTGTGGCAGGACTGATCATTGCGGGGGAAGTAGTGAAAGATCTGTGCAGGGAAGAAATTGAGACGATAAATGGCAGCAGGATTTAAATTCCCGCTGCCATTTTCAGATAAAAATCTAATCTTACGGTGTTTCTACTACTTTCTTAAACATGGATTTGTCGATGCCGCATATCGGGCATACCCAGTCGTCCGGCAGATCTGTGAAAGCCGTTCCGGGAGCGATGCCATGTTCCGGATCGCCTTTTACAGGATCGTAAGTGTAACCACAAGGATTGCAAAAATATTTGTCCATAATTGAAATCTCCTTTTCCTTTGTATTATATTACTGCTCCGGATCGTTATATATGCGGAGCAGATTTTGCAGAGAACGTACCGTTTAGCCGAAGTATCTGTCTAACAGACCCTTAAACGCTTTGCCGTGTCTTGCCTCGTCGCGTGCCATTTCATGAACAGTGTCATGAATAGCATCCAGGTTAGCAGCTTTTGCTCTCTTAGCAAGATCAAACTTACCGGCAGTAGCACCGTTTTCAGCTTCTACTCTCATCTCAAGGTTTTTCTTTGTGGAATCGGTTACAACTTCACCGAGCAGCTCTGCAAATTTAGCAGCATGTTCAGCTTCTTCATAAGCAGCTTTTTCCCAGTAAAGGCCGATTTCAGGATAACCTTCTCTGTGAGCTACTCTTGCCATAGCAAGGTACATACCTACTTCAGAACATTCGCCGTTGAAGTTTGCTCTTAAGTCTGCCAGAATATCTTCAGAAACGCCTTTTGCTACGCCTACAACATGCTCTGCAGCCCATGTCATTTCTTCGCCCTGTGCTGTGAACTTATCGGGGCCAACGCCACACTGAGGACATTTCTCGGGTGCCTGATCTCCCTCGTGAACATAACCGCATACCTGACATACAAATTTCATTGTTTTAGTCTCCTTTTCTTTTTACATATTTTATTTAAACCGGGGAAACACCCGGCTGTAAACCTGAAGTTTTCTTGCAGCAGTTGCCGCAGACACCATAAAAATAGGTAATGTGCCCGGCAATCTGTCCGTCAAAGTTGACGCCGGCGATATCTTTTATTGTATCAATATTATCCATTTGCAGATCGATCACACTGCCGCATTCACTGCAGATAAAATGATAGTGCGGAAAAGTTTTTGCATCAAAATGATCAACTCCGTCTCCCACATTCAGTTTCTGAATCTCGCCCAGATCCGTGAGAAGCTGAAGATTCCGGTAAACCGTACCGAGACTGATATTGGGGAATGTTTCCCGAACATCCATATAGACCATATCCGCCGTAGGATGGTCTTCTCTATGCATAAGGTTTTCCTTGATAACTTCTCTCTGCCTGCTGTATTTCAGTGCCATAAGATCTCCTTGATAAAAATAGGAATGATTACTAATTTAATATAACATAAATCCGGCACTTGTCAACATCTACAGCATATTTTTATATTTTTTTTAGAAGATTATTCTGCTCTTTTTACAAAAGAAAACCAATAATATGATATAATAACCGCAGGAGAAAAATAAGCGACTGCGAAGCAGGCATTTATTTTTCTGCGGTTATTAACGAGCAAATGTCCGATAAAATCGGACGAGGGAGCGCAATGCGAACAAAGTTCGCATAAAGCGCGGATTTGCGAGTATAGATAATATAATCCAGGAATTGCGTAATGAAATTAAAAACAAGACTGTTAATAGCATTTTTAATTATGATATTTGTGCCGCTGATCCTGACGGTTGTTGCATTCTACACGATCGGCGCGATCATTGTGGGAGAGGAGCATCAGTTTTCGCTGGAACCGGCAGCGCTTCTTCGCATTAAGGAACTGATCCCGCCGGATTTTCTGGGTTCCATGACAATAGCGATAGCGTTAATTCTTGTATTTACGGCACTTGTGCTGAGTTTATGGATCTACTCCAGTGTATTTAACCCGGTGCAGGAACTGAATATCGCGATGAAAAATATTGCGGAAGGAAATCTGGATTATCAGATACCTACGCCGAGCGATAAACAGAGGGGAGAGATGGCGGAGCTTGCTATTAATTATGAAGATATGCGGCTTCGGCTAAAAGAGTCCACGGAGGAGAAACTGCAGCGCGAAAATCAGAATAAGGAATTGATTTCCAATATCTCCCACGATCTGAAAACGCCGATCACGGCAATCAAAGGCTATGTAGAAGGAATTATGGACGGCATTGCCAATACGCCGGAAAAAATGGATAAATATATCCGGACGATTTATAATAAAGCAAACGATATGGACAGGCTGATCAATGAACTGTCGCTTTATTCCGGAATTGATACGAACCGGATTCCCTATAATTTCCACAGACTGAATGTGGCGGATTATTTTCAGGATTGTCTGGAAGAGGTGGGGCTTGATCTGGAATCGGAGGATATTGAGCTGAGTTATTCCAATCTGGTGACGCCGGAGACAATGGTGATCGCCGACCCCGAGCAGTTAAAGCGGGTTATCAACAATATCGTAAGCAACAGTGTGAAGTATCAGGATAAAAAACCGGGCAGTATTGACATTCGTATTTTGGATGAGATAGATTCGATTCGCATTGAAATAGAAGATAACGGCAGAGGCATCGCGCAGAGGGATCTCCCGAAAATATTTGAGCGATTTTACCGGACGGATGCGTCAAGAAATTCTACAAAGGGGGGCAGCGGTATTGGGCTTTCCATTGTAAAGAAGATCATAGAAGATCACGGAGGATATATCTGGGCCACCAGCAAAGAGGGCGAAGGAACCTGCATGCATATTGTGTTACGAAAATATGAGGAAGTAAGACAGGAACGGGAAAGCTATGATGTGGATGACAGTGCATCGGAAAATACACCAAAGAGAAACCCGATAAAGAAATAAAATAGTGACAGATCCATAGAAAGGCAGGAAATGGCGATGAGTAAGATATTAATTATCGAAGATGAAGAATCTATTGCGGATTTGGAAAAGGACTATCTGGAACTGAGTGATTTTCAGGTGCATATTGAAAACAGTGGGAATGGCGGTCTGGAGGCGGCGCTTGCAGAGGATTTTGATCTGGTAATACTGGATCTGATGCTGCCGGGCATGGACGGTTTTGAGGTGTGCAGGAAAATTCGCGAGAAAAAGGATATTCCTATTTTAATGGTGTCAGCGAAAAAAGATGACATTGATAAGATCAGAGGCCTGGGATTGGGGGCAGATGATTATATGACGAAACCGTTCAGCCCCAGTGAGCTGGTGGCCCGCGTAAAGGCCCACATGGCACGTTATGACAGACTGGTCGGTTCCGCACAGAAGCGCAATGACATTGTGGAAATTCGCGGTATTAAGATTGATAAAACGGCCAGACGCGTCTGGATAGACGGGGAGGAAAGAACATTTACAACAAAGGAATTTGACCTGCTGACTTTCCTTGCTGAAAATCCGAATCACGTCTATACAAAGGAAGAATTATTCCGCGAAATCTGGGATATGGATTCCATCGGCGATATTGCTACGGTGACAGTGCACATTAAAAAGATTCGTGAGAAAATTGAGTTTGATACGTCTAAGCCGCAGTATATAGAGACAATTTGGGGGGTAGGGTATCGGTTTAAAGTCTGAGAATACTCCGTATCGGAAAGCTTCAGGGGGAAAGCCCCTGAAGCTTTTTTGTACGGTAAATTTTTAATACTCTGATTCAGATTGTCTCAAGATATGCCGAGATGTATTTTAAAGCGGCACCTTTCGCAGCGGAATTTTTTCCGCACAATCCCCTGTTGATGAAACTATAGTCTACCCGAAATGCCGACTGTTCTCGCACATAGTCCTCTAAAAGACGGATATCTTCGTCTGTCATAAAAGAATCCAGATACCCACCAATGATAATTTCACTTCCGCAGACCATGCGGATATTGTCAATAGCAAGAGCCAGTTTGCGAAGATACCCATTCCAAATCTTTTGTTCTTTTATCTGTCCCTGGCGAAGTCTTTCAAAAAATACCGGAATTTCCATATCAATACTGGCACGCAGACTGTTTGCAGAGCAGTAGGTTTCCACACAGCCGCGTTTTCCGCAGTAGCAGGGGAGTCCGTCGGGAATGAGGCACATGTGCTCGATAGCACTGTTCATTTCTGCATTTCCCCGGTGTGGTACGCCGTTAAAAATCAGAGTTCCGCCGAAATGCGGATTTAAGGATAAATAAACGGCTTCTTTTAGATTTTTACGACGCCATATTTCAGCAACGGCGGCGGCATCTACATTGTGCAGCAGGCAGCAGGACCAGGGGAGCAGCCGGGAGAAGGCGGCTCGGGTAAGATTCTGCGTATTCATCGCATCACCATAGATTATGGAATTGCCATCTGCAGATACGATACCCTGAAGGGAGATACCAACGCCCAGAATCAGATCCGGAGAAAAGCCGCTGTCATCCACGAAAGTTCGTATGCTGTCGGCAAACTGTCGTCTGTAGGAATCTGAATTGCTGTAGAGTAACGGCAGGGAGCAGGCGGATACGGTTTCCCCAAAAAGATCAAGAATGACAAGCTGTATGTTATCTTCCCATATATCTGCGCCCACTGCCAGACGGATTCGGGAATTACAGTGGTAGGCCTCAGCCTTCCGGCCACCAGTGGATTCTAAATTCCCGTCCTTAATCACCAGACCTTCCTCCAGAAAATCCGACAGGTTCTGCGCTACAGTGGGACGGCTCAACTGAAGAGCCTGCGCGATGGCAGGCCGTGAGGTACTTATATTTTCGTATATAAAACGGTAAATTTGACTGCGGTTGCTTTTTCGAATATCAGCGGCTGACATCGTTTCTTTCATAATAACAGCCTCCATTATGTAAAATTATTTTGTAAATGTATTGAGAAAACACTTTTGTTTAAAATAACAATTTTAAAAGTTGATGTCAATTAAAATTGGTGAAAAAACAGAAAAAATGTTACTTTTTGGTGAATATTACTGAAAATATAACAGTAATTTTGATGAAAATTACCTTTGAAAAATATGTTTCTATATAGTAGACTAGAAACATATAAGTAAAATACTTTTACAAAACTTACTAACAAAATGGAGGAAACGAACATGAGAAAAAATTTCTTAAAAAAGGCAGCGGTAGGGATGTGTGTAATTACCATGCTGGCGGCTTTGACAGGATGCGGCGCGAAGAATGAACCGGCACCGGCTGAGAGTGCAGCACCGCAGGAAGAGGAAGCGGAACCGGAGGAGAGCGAAGCCGCGGAGAGTACTGCGGATGCGAGCGAATCCAAGAGCATCTACATCATCGCACCGGAGACTGGCAATGCTTGGGTCAGACTGAAACAGGGTGTGGATGCAGCCTGTGCAGAGTATGGCTGGGAAGGGACGCTGACAGCGCCTACACAACCGTATGATCCGGTTGAGATGGCGGAACTGTGTGGCACAGCAGTAAATGCCGGTGCAGATGTTATCATGATCTTTACAGCGGACACAGAATTCTTCAAAGATGTTATTGAGGAGGCGAAAGACCGCGGTGTTTACATGATCTCCATCGCAAAACCCAATGAGTACTGTGACCTGCGTGTGGGAACCGACGATGTGGAAATGGGTCAGAACTTTGCAGAAGCACTGGTGCAGGCTATGGGAGATACACCGATCAAAGTGATTGAGATGATGAGTGATGTAACTTCTGAAGGACAGATGGGTCAGATTACACCGTTTGAAGAGAAGCTGAAAGAGCTGGCTCCCGATGCTGAGATCGTAGACAGAATTGACTGCGATTACAATACAGCTACGGCGGCAGATAATATGTCTGCAGTTTATGGGGCACACCCGGAAGCAAACTGTGTTATTTCCATCGACGGAGCCGGTGCGGTTGGCTGTGCTACCTTTGTAAATGAGAAAGATCTGGAAGGACAGTTTCTGGTTGTCGGCGTCGATGATGATGCGGCTGTTATAAATTGTATGCTGGAGGGAACAATCGGGATTACTGTTGTAAACCAATGGTATGAGTACGGTTATCAGGCAACACAGTTTGCTTATCAGCATCTGGTGGAGGGCAAAGAGCTTGACTTCAATCAGGGCGTAAACAGCCTGATCCTGACACCGGACAAGGCGGAAGCTTATGCGGTGGAAAACAATATTGATCTGAATCAGTAAAACGATAGTTTGCCATCCGGGAGGTAATTCGGAAATGAAAAAAAGTAAAACGAATATTTTAAATATGGTATTAGCACAAAAAGAGATTGGTGCAGTGCTGCCACTTGTCATTTTGATGATATGTGTGTTGGTTGTTAATCCGGCATTTTACGGAAGTGCAAATATATTTGATGTGTTGCGAACGACAGCATTTGCATTTTTCCTTGCAGTCCCGGTTACTTTCCTGATGGCATCCGGCGGAATGGATCTCTCTATCGGTGCGGTGGTCAGCATCGGAGGAGTTATTGTGGGGCAGGCGATGCGGGCAGGCCTTCCGATCTGGCTCAGCATTTTGCTGGCGATGTTTGGCGGCTGTATCGTCGGTTTTGTAAACGGAATTTCTATTGTGAAATTCCGTCTGCCGGCGTTTATCATCACGTTGGCGACACAGTACTGCGTCAACGGTATCAACAGCGTCTGGACAAACGGTAAGAGCATTACAGGGCTGTCAGACAGCTTCAAAAATCTCGGGCAGTACCGCCTGTTGGGTGTAGTGCCGATTCCGATTTTGTATGCCCTGATCTTCGGTATCATCGGATGGATCGTTTTGACCCAGACAAAGATCGGCCGGGCGGTGTTAGCTGTTGGCGGCAACCGTGATGCGGCTTATCTGGCCGGAATCAACGTGACGGCTACTCAGGTTGCCATTTACGTCATCACGGCTGCAATGGCAGCGCTGACCGGAGTGGTCTATGCAGCCAGATTCGGAGCGGTTCAGACATCTATCGGCAGTGGTATTGAGCTCACTACTATCGCGGCAGTTATCATCGGCGGGACAAGTATGTTCGGCGGCGTGGCAACCATGGTCGGTTCTCTTCTGGGATGCCTTCTGGTTTCAACGATTTCCAATGCGTTAGTATTAATGGGGATTTCCGTGTATTGGCAGAATCTGATTTTCGGTCTGATTCTAATCGCGGCACTTTACATAGACCGGTATCGTCAGAAAATTATCAATTCCTGATGCGGAGGTGTGGAGATGAGTAAAGAAGTAATTCTGGAAATGCGTCATGTGACAAAGAAGTTTCCGGGTGTCATTGCATTAAATGATGTTTCCATTGCCGTAAACAAGGGCGAGATCATGGCTGTCTGCGGAGAAAACGGTGCGGGAAAATCCACATTGATGAAAATTTTAAGCGGAAGCTATACCAGCGCCGAATATGAGGGCGAAATATGGATCAATGGAGAAAAGATCAATATGGCAAATGTCCATACGGCGCAGGAAAACGGAATAGAGATGGTTTATCAGGAACTGAATATGATCCTGACATCCAGTATCGCAGAAAATCTGTATGTGGGCCATCTGCCGGGAAAAGGACAGAAGGTTGACTGGAAACGTCTTTATCAGGGAACCGAAGAGGTTCTGGAAAAATTAAAGCTGAAGGTATCCCCGAAGGTTCAGGCGGGTTATTTGAACAGCGGACAGCTCCAGATGCTGGCTATCATGCGGGCTGTGATCAAGAATCCGCGTATTATCGTGCTGGATGAACCGACCAGTTCTTTAACTGACAATGAGGTGGAGATCCTTTTTGGCCTGATGGAGGAACTGCGCAGGAAAGGTGTTGCGATCCTGTTTATTACCCATAAGCTGGACGAGGTATTTCGGATGGCGGACCGTGTAGCGATTTTACGGGACGGTCAGATGATCTCTGTATATGATATCGAAAATGTGGACAATGAGAGCCTGATCGAAGGGATGGTTGGAAGGAAATTAGACAAACAGTTTCCGAAAGTGAAGGCCGAGATCGGGGAGGAGGTTCTGCGGGTGGAACATCTTACCGTGCCGAGTCCCAGTGTCAAAGGAACAAATATTGTTGAAGATATCAGTTTCTCCCTCCATAAAGGTGAGGTTCTGGGCTTTGGCGGTCTGGTAGGAGCAGGCAGAAGTGAAGCTTTGGGTGCGGTGTTTGGCCAGCTTACCAAAAATGTAAAGAAGGAAGTTTATATTAAAGGGGAAAAGGTTGAAATTAAGAATCCGAGACAGGCTAAAAAGAGCGGTATCGGATTTGTGACCGAAGAGAGACGGCTCACAGGTTTTATTCCCACATTTTCTATCTGCAACAATCTGACGATCTGTATTTTGGATAAGATTTCAAAGGCATCTTTTTTGAAGAAAAAAGAGGAGCGCGGACTGTCACAGGGTATGTTTGAGAGAATGCACGTGAAAGCACCATCCCTGGATTCCAAGGTGGTTACGCTGTCGGGTGGAAATCAGCAGAAAGTTGTCCTCGGCAAGTGGTTGTTAGCGAATACGGATATCCTGTTTATCGATGAACCCACCAAGGGAATCGATGTAGCGGCAAAAGCGGAGATTTATACACAAATCTGTGAGCTGGCGGCCCAGGGAGTAGGGATCATTATGGTGTCTTCCGATATGCAGGAACTGGTTGCCATGAGTGACCGTGTAGTCATTCTGAGCAATGGGCATGTGACCGGCGAGTTTGAAAATGAGGAAATCACACAGGAAAATATATTGAAGGCGGCGATTAAGGAAGAGGCGAGGGTGGAATAAATTGAATTGGATATCAGGGTTAAAAAGGATTGCCATATTTTTGGCAGGACTGCTTATACTGGCTTTCGGTATTGCGTTTTCTACCGTATCGGGTTTGGGGATTTCTCCGTTAAACAGTCTGGCCTTTGTTCTGGGAGAGATTGCGGAAATACAGATGGGATATATCACCATGATCCTCTATGTGGTCTATGTATTTATTGAGTTTTTGATCAAGGGGAAAGACTTCCGTGTGGCGGATTTGCTGCAGGTTCCGGTGGCGGTTTTATTTGGATTTTTTGTGAACTGGACAAAGGGCTGCCTTTCCGGCATTATATGTACCAATTATTTACAGCAGATTTTATGTATTCTCATAAGTATAGTACTGATAGCTGCGGGAACTACCACCTATGTAGTGCCAAAGCTGGTATATCAGGCACCGGAAGGTCTGATCATGGCGATCTGCGGCCGATGGCACAAGAAATTCGGTACGGTGAAAACAGGATTTGATATAACGGTGGTGGTTCTCTCGTTTCTGGCAGGAGTGATTTTTAGCGGGAGAGTTATGGGAATCAGAGAAGGCACACTGCTTGCAGCCTTTGGTGTGGGTATTTGTGTGAACTTTTTCGGAAAAACATTGAAGCCATGGCTGGAACGATGGATGGAGAAAAGCAGTAAATCGTAAAGGAGAAAAAATATGCGTGATTTTTTTTCGGCAACAAAAATATCAGAGCGTTTGTATATAATAAGAGAGAGTTATTGTGATCAGGACGGCTTTACATTGGGGCTGGTGATCGGAGACGAGAAAGCGGTGGTGATAGACAGCGGTCTGGGAGCAGTGGACGGGCTCAGACGGTTTGCGGAGAGTCTGACGGATAAGCCGCTTATATGTCTTGTGACTCACGGGCATCCTGACCATGCAGGTGGTGCAATTCTCTTTGACAAGTCCTATATGAGCAGTCAGGACGATAAGGAACTTGTCTGGGGGCTTACACGGGAACGAAGATTGGGAGATTTAAAGGATTTTTGCCGTAATGATCCGGAGGTGGAGGCTTATGCAGCAGAACATTGCGTGGATTGTACCGGTTATACCTATGAAAAGCTGAAGGATAAACAGGTATTTGATCTTGGGGGTGTTAAGCTGGAGGCCCTGGCCATGCCAGGACATACGAAAGGATCTTATATCTTTATAAATCATGAGGATGAATACATTTTTACAGGGGATGCGGTCAGTGAGACACTTATGGTGACAAGTTATGAGAGAAGCGCCATGGAGGACAGCTGCCGGGCATTGGAACGTCTAGTGAGAACAGCTCAGGGTATGTCGCATCCTGTGTTGTATGCGGCGCATTATGCGGAACCGGTGGATCTGCAGATAGCCATAGATCTTCGAGATGCATGTGTAGAAGTTTTGGCGGGAAAGACAGACAAGGACACCAGAACCCATTTCAAATATGCGGAGCTGAATGATCCAAATATCGTGCTTTATAAGCATGTTGCAGGACAGGTATCTGTCACATATAATGCGGCGATTCTTCAGCAGAACATTTGAGTTCGGATAAAACATATACCATTTTTGTAAAGATAAAAACGGAGTGATACAGGCTCCGTTTTTTAATCATTCGGTCTCTGGTAAAACCGCCCTGTAATCTGCTGTGTATTCATTGTATTGATAAACGCATTCGGGTCGATCTGTTTTATTTTTCTGGTGATCAGTTTGATCTCATCTTTTCCGACAACAGAGTAAAGCATATTGCATTCCTGTCTTTTATAACAGCCGATTCCTTTAAAGAGCGTTGCGTCGTGATTTGTTTCTTCGCGTATTTCCTCATATATTTCATCCGGTTTAGAAGTAATAATGAGCAGAGTCTGTTTCTGATAACGTTTATACAGGGCGTGCAGGACCTGAGTGGATGTAAACTGGAAGATAATGGAATACAATGCTTCGTTCCAGCCGAACAGATACCCCGCAATCGCAAGAATAATGCAGTTTCCGGCAAATATATAATTCCATGTCTCAATACCGAATTTTTCCGAAAAGAAAATAGCGATGAAATCGGTGCCGCCGCTGGTGGCGTGGGCGTAGAGACAAAGAGAAATAGCGCATGCGTTGAGGATACCGCCGAACACGGCGACAAGCAAAATATCGTTTGTCATCTGAAAACCGGACAGTACATCCGTAAAAATACCGGTCAGCACGATCATCAGGCAGGAATACCAAGTAAATTTTTTCCCGATATATTTAAAACTGATGAAGGCCGGAATGGCATTTAAGGAAAAATTGATCAGGGAATAGGACAGATCGATATCCCAGAAATGTTTTGCAATCTGCTGGATCAGTAATGTCAGTCCGCTGAAACCGCCGGGTAAAAGATCTCCCGCCCGCACAAAGCTTTTGATGTTCATAGCCATCAGAAAAGCGGCGGTGATAATTAGAAGAGCACGTTTGAAATTATCTAAGATAGCTGTCTTTCTCATAGTAGTATTATTTCCCGTAATCCCTTTTTTATATGTAATCTGTGACAAATTATAGCATAAATTTCCAAAAATGAAAGGGATTTTTACAACACTATTATTTTTCGCGTGGATATTTTTAACTAAGCCGGGTATTCCTTGAAAGAAACCATGTTTTCTGGTAAGATATAAAAATCAGGAAGGTAACAGAAGGGCGGGAAATTTGAGAGCAGATATCAATATTGTTTACGAGGATGAAGATATTTTGGTTTGTCGCAAGCCGGCGGGACTGGCGACGCAGTCAGCCAGGGTGGCGGCGCCGGATCTTGTCAGTGAGTTAAAGAATTATCTGGCACAGAAAAATGAGTCTTATCTGGCAGTGATTCACAGGCTGGATCAGCCGGTGGAGGGTCTTCTTGTTTTTGCAAAAAATAAAACAGCGGCAGAAAAGCTGAATGAACAGCTTCGGAAAAATGAGTTTAATAAGGTTTATTATGCAGTTGCTTTTAATCAGCCTCCGGTGCAGGAGGGGATGTTAGAGGATTATATGATAAAGGACGGTTCCCGGGCAAAAATTGTTACGGCAGATACACCGGGGGCAAAAAAGGCGGCGCTGCATTATAAACTGATCGCGATAGAAAAGGGGCGTTCGCTCTATGAAGTGCGTCTGGAGACAGGGCGGTTTCATCAGATCAGGGCACAGATGGCACATGCAGGGATGCCGCTTCTTGGGGATAAAAAGTATGCGGATGCGGCGATTCAGATTTATTCTGAGATGCATGGGATTAAGAATGTGGCGTTGTGTGCGTATAAATTGAAGCTAATACATCCAAGGAGCGGGGAAGAGATGCTTTTTGTGAGTAAACCGGCCGGGGATGTTTTTCAGGATTTTCAAAAAAGAAAGATAAATAATGAGAATAGACAGAGCAAGAAGGAAGACGATAAATGAAATCAGGTGAGATAGAACCGAAAGAGCAAAGACAAATGAGAGCAGATGCAATAGAATCAGAAGTTAAAAAAACATGGAATCTGAGTGATATCCTGGAAATCCTTTGTCACACGGGGGTTTATATATTTCTGTTTTTTCTGGTGGTTATATATTCCTTTTATGCGCCGGAAGGCTATATTCAGATTGCAACGAATAAATATCAATTCTTTCGGAAGATGTGTCTGATCACGGCAGGAATTATGATACCGCTTGTCACGTTGAATTATATTGTGTCGCCGGCCGAGGACACTTCGGGAAAAAAGAAACAGGGTATTTCCCTGACGGATCTTTTTGTGCTTCTTTTTGCGCTTGTCAATATCATTTCCTTTTTCTTTTCGGAGTACAGAGAGGAGGCAATTTGGGGCACAAGCGGCTGGTATCTGGGGTTTGCCATGCAGTTGTTTTTTATTGGCATCTATATTATGATATCACGGTTTTATGACTGGAAGATCGATGTACTGCCGGTTTTTATGGGTGTTACATTTGTGTTATTTTTGTGGGGGATACTCAACCGGTTTTCTGTTTATCCGATTGATATGCATTATGACAGTGAGTCTTTTCTTTCCAGTATAGGGAATATCAACTGGTTTTGCGGTTTCTGGTCTGTGTTTTTTGTAGTTGGAGCGGTATTGTATGTGGTCACAGAGAAGCGAAGCCTGCGCATTTTTTCTGGCATTTACTGTGTAGTGGCTTTGGGACTTGCAGCAGTGGAGGGAAGTGACAGCGCTTTTATTTCTATGGGTGTTGTGTTCTTTCTCCTGTTTCTTTTGTCATTTCAGAAGACGGAATATATGAAAAGACTGTTGGAAGAGGGAATGTTTTACTGCGGCGCCTGTCAGGTGATGCGGCTTATCACGGTGATTGCGCCGGAGAGCCTGAACAGGGCGGGATTCACTATAGAGTTGATGCTGGGGAATCTGACGCTTGTGGTATTTATTATATTGGCTATACTGCGCATTTCGCTGGAACGGGCGGATAAAAAGTATAAAAAATGTACTGCAGATAATGCCGTCAGGGAAGAGCAGACGGAAACAGAATTGATACATAAGTGGAAATGGTTAAAATATACATTCATCGGTCTGACGATCATTGTGGCGGTGGTTTATCTGATATTACTTATCATCAATACGAGAACGCCGGGGATTCTGGGACCGTTATCAAAATATCCTGTGCTTTTATTTGACGGACACTGGGGGAGCAACCGCGGCTCTACATGGCGGGACGGATTGCTGATCTATAAGACTTTATCATGGAGGCAGAGGCTTTTTGGTGTCGGACAGGACTGCTTTTCTATCTACGGTTACAGCATACCTGAGCTGGAAGCAAGATTCAGGGAAGAATGGCCCACTTCACGCCTGACAAATGCGCATAATGAGTGCATTACTTATTTAGTGAATCTGGGAATTTTCGGAATGCTGTCGTTTATTGGTATTTTCTGGAGCAGTTTTAAGCGCCTGATCAAAAAGGCGGCGAAAGAGCCTATATGTTATGTGTTTGCAGCAAGTGTGTTGTCCTATTTTTTCCATAACCAGTTCAGTTTTTCCCAGGTGTTAAATACACCATATATCTTTATGATGTTAGGAATGGGGGAGAGTCTGATGAGGAGAGTAGACTTGGAAAGTAAAACGTAGACAGAGAGAAAATAAAAATGAGGATTACCGTTCCAGAATGGAATTATATGTTATAATGTAAAGATGAATGAAGAATAAGAAAACAAATAAAGAATGATAAGGAGTGTTCAAAATGTATGATGTATTGATCGTGGGCTGTGGCATAGTAGGTGCGGCGGCCGCTTATCAGCTCTCAAAATATAAGCTGTCCGTCTGTGTGTGCGAGAGATATAACGATGTGGCTAACGGTTGTACAAAGGCAAATACGGCGATTCTTCACGCAGGTTTTAACTCTCCGGTGGGGAGTCTGGAAGCAAGACTAAATGTACGGGGAATCGAGCTGGCGGCGGAAATATGCGAAAAACTTTCGGTAGAACGAATTCAGATGCCGACGTTTATTATCGCTTATGATACACCGCATGAACTTGCATATATTGAAAAGCTGTATGAGCGGGGGGTGGCAAACGGTGTAAAAGGTCTGCGGATCGTAGACCGCGACGAGGCGCTTGCGTTAGAGCCCGGACTGAATCCAAATATAAGGGCGGCATTATATGCGCCGGGTTCCGGTATTGTCAATCCGTGGGAATATTGTATTGCGATGGCGGAGACCGCCGTGCGAAACGGCGCAGAAGTAAAACTGGAAAGCGAAGTAACAGCCATCGAGAAAAAAGATGACTATTTTGTTGTGACGACTTCCACCGGTATTTATGAGGCGCGCTATGTGGTGAATGCGGCTGGTGCTTTTTCTGCAGATGTTTATGCGCTTGTCGGCGGGAAAGACCTTATACAGAAAAATTATGCGGGGCAGTATTACATCCTTGATAAAAGTCAGGGAGAAAAACTGCACTCGATCATATTTCCGTGTCCGGATGAGCGCGGCACGAAGGGGATTTGTGTCACACCGACTGTACATGGAAACCTGCTCGTGGGACCGGATTTTTATGAAGTACAGGATGGAGACCATGTGGGGACTGATCCGGCAACGTTAGAGAATTTAAAAGAAGCGGGGCACCGCTCTGTGCCGGGAGTTGATTTCCGCGAGGTTATCCATGAATATGCCGGAGTGCGGCCGAATACGAACTGTCCGGATTTTGTGATCGGAGAAGCACCGGAATGTCCGCATTTTATTAATCTGGCGGGCATCAAGTCGCCGGGACTTTCCAGTGCGCCGGCGATTGCGGAGGAGTTGGAACAGATTCTTGCGCAGTGCGGGCTTACTCTTGAGAAGAAGGATCATTTTACAGATCGCAGGGAGCGGATTATTTTCCGCACGTTAAGCGATGACGAAAAACGGGAAGTGATAAAGAGAGATCCACTGTATGGTCGTGTGATCTGCCGTTGTGAGACTGTGACGGAGGGTGAGATCGTGGAGGCGATTCACCGTCCTATCGTGCCGCGGACGATCGATGCGATCAAGAGGCGCTGTAATGCCGGTATGGGAAGATGCCAGGGCGGATTTTGCAGTCCCCGCGTCCATAAGATTCTGGCGAGGGAGCTGGGCGTCAAAGAGGAAGATATTCTGATGGATGAACAGGGAACATTTCTTATTACATCCGCACTGAAAGAGGAGGCGGCAGATGAGAATGGAATATGATGTGATAGTGGTCGGCGGAGGTCCGGCAGGATTGGCGGCTGCGTGCAGTGCACGCGAGGCGGGAGCAAACGATGTCCTTATTATTGAGCGTGACACCGAGGCAGGCGGCATATTAAATCAGTGTATTCATAATGGTTTTGGTCTGCATTATTTCAAAGAGGAACTGACAGGGCCGGAATATGCGGGGCGTTTTATAAAGCTGGCGAAGGAGGCAGGCGTTCAGTTTTTATTGGATACCATGGTATTATCGGTGGACGGGCATACTGTTACGGCCTGTAATGCAGCGGATGGTCTGCTTATTCTGACCGGGAAAGCGATCGTACTGGCAATGGGCTGCCGGGAGAGAACAAGAGGAGCAATAGCGATTCCGGGCGACCGGCCGGCGGGTATTTTTACAGCGGGAACGGCACAGCGTTATCTCAATATAGAAGGGTATATGGTAGGACGCCGGGTAGTTATTCTGGGAAGCGGAGATATCGGATTGATCATGGCAAGGCGTATGACTCTGGAGGGTGCAAAGGTGCTTGCCTGTGTTGAGATCATGCCATACTGCAATGGGTTAAACCGAAATATTGTCCAGTGCTTGAATGATTATGACATTCCGCTCTACCTTTCCCATACCGTTACAAATGTGGAGGGGCTGCACCGTGTAGAGCGGGTGACAGTGGCAAAAGTAGATGAAAAGAAAAAGCCCATTCCCGGGACAGAAATTTATTTTGACTGTGATACATTACTGCTGTCGGTGGGACTCATTCCGGAGAATGAGTTGACGAAAGATGCAGGTATTTTGTTGGATAATGCGACAAAGGGCGCGGCGGTTTATGAGAATATGGAGACCCGGAGTGAAGGGATTTTCAGCTGCGGCAATGTTGTCCATGTCCATGATCTGGTGGACTTTGTCACAATGGAAAGCAAAAAAGCCGGAGCCGCAGCTGCGGCATATGCAGCGGGGGTAAGGTGCCCCAAGGATGGAAAGGTGATTACCATGAAACCCGGGGCGCATGTCACCTATACTGTTCCGCAGGCTGTCCGAATGCATCATGCAGCAGAAAGCGTGGAACTTTCCTTCCGGGTTGATCAGGTGATCGGCAACAGTGAAATTCAGGTGACCGACGGGGAGAATCTGGTCTGCCGTTTTGCAAGAAAACAGATGGCACCCGGCGAGATGGAGCATATTACGATACCAGAAGTACTGCTTAAGCGGGTAAGCGGAGAGGAACTCTGTATTTCCGTGAAGAACTTAAATCAGGAGGAGCGGGTATGACGGAATTAATCTGTATTGTTTGTCCAAAGGGTTGTCATTTATGTGTAGACGAGGAAAACGGATATGCGGTGAAAGGTAATTCCTGCGACCGCGGCGAAGAATATGGGAAGCGGGAGGTACAAAATCCCGTGCGTGTGCTCACAAGTACCGTGTATGTTGAGGGAGCAGGAGGGCGGTGCTGCCCGGTAAAGACAAGCGAAGCGATACCGAAGAAAGATATCTTTCGGGCGATGGCGGAATTAAAGGGGTTGACGGTGCAGGCACCGGTAAAAACCGGTGATGTGATAGTGAAAAATGTCTGTGGCAGCGGTGCGGACTGGATTGCTACGAAGGATATGAAGTAGAAGACAGAGGGAATATATTATGAATGTACTTGTCATTGATGCGCAGGGCGGAGGGATTGGAAAGCAGCTTGTTTCTTCGATCAGATCAAATTATCCGGAAATTCATATTACTGCTGTAGGAACGAATACGACCGCAACGTCTGCCATGCTGAAAGCCGGTGCAGATGAAGCGGCGACCGGGGAAAATGCGGTTGTCGTAAACAGCAGACGAGCGGATGTCATTGTCGGACCAATCGGTATTGTCATTGCGGATGCGCTGCTTGGCGAGATAACGCCTCTGATGGCAAAAGCCGTTGCACAAAGTGACGCCAGACGGATTTTGATACCGGTCAATCACTGCAATAATATTGTGGCAGGCGTGGAAGATTTGAATATGAACCGGTTAATCCGGAGCGCGGTTGAGGAGATTAGCAGGATATGTGGCGGTTGACTTTTTATAGAATATAAGATAGAATAAATCAGGTCGCATGAAGCGGCCGTGATTAACGCAGAAGTGTTAAGGTTTGCAGGCAAAAATATGGATGGAATCGTATGCCATGAAGGCTCACAAATTCTCTGAAGGGAATCTGTGCGCTTTTTTAATGCTTATTGGAAAATTTTTGGAAATAAGATGGAAAGGAAAAGCAAAATGAAAAAAATCTTCGCACTTCTTATAACAGTGATAATGTTATTTGCAGCTACCGCCTGTGGAAGGGCAGAGTCCGGCAGCGATACCGCGTCCAAAGACAGTGTTGTGATCGCCATTGGTTCCGAGCCCGAAACACTCGACCCGACAAAAGGCTGGGGGCACGGAAATTCTCCGATCGTGCAGAGCACACTTGTGAAATATACCGCCGATCTGGCTTTTGAAAACGATCTTGCAACAGACTATAAACTCTCTGAGGACGGCCTGACATGGACATTCACGATCCGTGACGATGTATTTTTTACGGACGGGGAAAAGCTGACTGCTTCTGATGTCGCTTTCACGTTGGAAACGGCAAAGGCGGCACAGGGATCTGTCGATCTGACCTATATGGAGAGCGCCGCAGCACAGGATGATACGACAGTTGTTGTTACGCTGTCCAGACCTACTTCTATTTTTCTTAATACCGTTGCCTCCGTCGGTATTGTTCCGGAGCATGCTTACAGCAAAGACTATGGCAGAAATCCTATCGGCTCAGGTCCTTATCAATTGGTGGAATGGAAACCGCAGGAGCAGCTCATGTTCACAGCGAACGAGAATTATTATGGCGGTGCGCCGGGCATTAAAAATGTAACCGTTGTATTCATGTCGGAGGATGCGGCGTTGGCTGCGGTTCAGGCGGGGGAAGTTGATGTTGCTTATTCCAGTGCAACACTTGGCACAACAGTAATTGACGGTTATCATATAGAAGCGATCACTTCTGCAGACAATCGTGGCTTTACGCTTCCTGTTTGGCCGGATGAGGGAAAAACTACGGAGAGCGGTGCGCCAATCGGGAATGATGTGACTTGCAATATCGAAATCCGTCAGGCGATGGCCTATGCTATTGATCGTCAGTCGGTTGTGGACGTTTCGCTGAACGGCTTTGGCAGGCCCGCATACTCGGAAAATGACGGTATGCCGTGGAACAATCCTGAAGTAGTTATCGAAACGGATGTGGAGTATGCGAAGAAGCTGCTTGCGGATGCCGGCTGGGCAGATATGGATGGCGACGGTATTGTGGAAAAGAATGGTTTAAGGGCGGAGTTCAATTGTATTTATCCGTCCGGGGACTCGGTTCGTCAGGCTGTAGCGATGGCCGCCGCCGAACAGGTGAAAGAAATCGGCATCCAGATTCATGTGGAAGGTGTAAGCTGGGATGAAATTATGCAGAGAATGTTCTCGGAAGCGGTTATGATGGGTTGGGGTTCTGCAATCCCTAACGAGACATATTATCTATATCGTTCGGAAGGTGCCCTGTTGGATGATTTTTATAATCCTGAGGGATATAAGAGCGGTGTGACCGACGAATATCTGAATGCGGCGATGGAAGCACTGACAGTGGAAGATGCCAACGAAAACTGGAAAAACGTGCAGTGGGACGGCACTACCGGTACGGCAATGCGGGGGGAATGTCCCTGGGTATGGATCGTTAATCTGGATCATGTGACGTATGTGCGCGACGGCCTTTCTATCGGGGAACAGCCGATTCACGGTCATGGACACGGTCTGCCGTTAATTCAGAATCTGCAGGAATGGGCGTGGGCCGAATAATTTGGATAGAAAGGGCATGGTTATTATTATGAAAGGGACAGGCGGGCGGCTTGTATGTATTTTGGTAAAAAACAGTATAAAAATCATATCACTTCTGTTTGCCGTGAGTGCAGTATCGTTTGTGCTTGTGAGTGCGTCGCCTGTTGACCCCGTCGGGCAGTATATTCTGGGGCTGGGCACGGCAGTTTCGCCGCAGCAGCGTGTTGAAATAGAAAATTACTGGGGAGTGAACGAACCGCCCATGGAACGGTATTTGGGCTGGCTTTCGGAACTTTTGCGGGGCAATCTCGGGGAGTCGGCTCTCTACCGCAGACCCGTTGCGGATATCATCGGGGAGCGGTTTGTCAATTCTATTGCGTTGATGCTTTGTGCATGGCTGCTTTCCGGGGTGATCGGCTTTGGACTGGGCTGCATTATGGGAATGTATCAGGGGAAACTGCCGGACAGAATGTTGAAAAAGGTTTGCTATATTCTTAGTTCAACGCCGACATTCTGGCTGGGACTTGTCTTTCTGTTACTATTTTCCGTCCGGTTAAAATGGTTTCCGATCGGTTTCTCCGGACCCATCGGCGTGGCGGACAGTGATGTGACGATATGGCAGAAACTTCATCACCTGATATTACCGGCATTTACATTGAGCCTTATGTCTTTTGCGGGAATTGCTCTGCACACCCGCGGGAAACTGATAGATGTGTTAAACAGTGAATACGTATTGTTTGCAAAAGCGCGGGGGGAGGGGAAATGGACGATCCTGCGCCGTCATGGGCTGCGGAATATTGTTCTTCCTGCGTTGACATTGCAGTTCGCGTCTTTTGCGGAATTATTCGGCGGTTCGGTCGTGGCGGAAAATGTATTCAGTTATCCGGGACTTGGCAGTGCGGTATCTGCGGCCGGGCTGAACTGCGATGTACCGCTGTTGCTTGGCATAACACTGTTTTCCGCTCTGTTTGTCTGTGTCGGCAATATGATCGCTGATCTGCTCTACGGGATTGTTGATCCGCAGATCCGGGAGGTGAATCAATGAAGAAGATGAACCGCCGCACAAAAGTTGTGATCCTGACGGCTGTCATGGCAGTCGTGTTGATAACGATTTATATGATTGGCATTTTTATGCCGGAAGATGCCGTGACAGGCAGTTTTTTGAATGCAAAGAGACCGCCCTCATGGGCGCAGCCTTTTGGTACGGACGCTTTGGGGCGCGATCTGTTTCTGCGTACGCTCAAAGGCCTGTCAGTCAGCATGACAGTGGGGATTGCGGCGTCTCTGATCAGCGCGGTGATTGCTGTGATCGTGGGTATTGCCGCGGCGACAGGCTCCAAATGGGTGGACGGTTTTATCAACTGGATCATCGATCTTGTGATGAGTGTTCCTCATACGATCCTCGTGATTTTGATCTCTTTTGTTATGGGACGGGGGATGAAAGGCCTTCTCATCGGTATTGCGGCAACGCACTGGTGCTCTCTGGCAAGACTGATCAGGGGAGAAGTTCTTAAACTCCGCGGTCAGCAGTATATAGCGGTATCCCGCAAGCTGGGAAAATCAAGCAAGTGGATTCTCGTGCACCATCTGCTGCCGCATTTGGCGCCGCAGTTTTTGGTAGGATTGATTCTTCTGTTTCCGCATGCGATCCTCCATGAAGCATCCATATCTTTTCTCGGCTTCGGCCTGTCGCCGGAGCAGCCTGCAATCGGTATCATTCTGTCGGAAAGCATGCGGTATCTCTCAGCGGGAATGTGGTGGCCCGCGGTTTTGCCGGGATTGACACTTGTGTTGATCGTATTGATGATGGACAAGCTGGGGGATAATCTGCGTATGATTTTGAATCCGCACAGCGCGCAGGAATAAAGGGGGCTTCGATGAAACAAAAAGAGGATTCTTTACTTGAAATACATGATCTGTCGGTTTCTTTTCGCATGTATGACCATGGACTGGAACAAACCGATCTACAGGTTATTTCCAATCTTTATCTGACAGTATACCCCGGTGAGATCGTGGCCGTCGCAGGTTCCTCCGGTTCCGGTAAAAGTCTGCTTGCTTCTGCGATCCTCGGCATTCTGCCCGGCAATGCTTCTTTGAGAGGGCATCTGCATTATAAGGGAGAGGAGCTGACACCCAGGCGGCAGAAATACCTTCGGGGGAGTGAGATCGCACTGGTTCCGCAGTCGGTTTCCTATCTTGATCCGTTGATGAAAATCGGCGTGCAGGCGGACGGACATAAAAAGCCGTATCCGACTGAAAAACGGAGAAGCGTTTTCAAACGGTTGGATTTGCCGGATAAAACAGAACAATTATTTCCGTTCCAGCTTTCCGGCGGGATGGCAAGGCGCGTATTGGTGGGAGCCGCATTGATCACCGATGCGCAGCTCGTCATTGCGGATGAACCTACCCCCGGGATGAGCCTGGAACAGGCGATGGAAGCGCTGCAGATGTTCCGCGAGATGGCGGATGAGGGGAAAGCGGTTATTCTGATCACCCATGATATTGATCTGGCGGTTGAGTTTGCAGACAGGGTTGCCGTATTTTATGCCGGCACTACGGTGGAAACAGCACCGGCGGCCGATTTTAAAAATGGTCCGGATTCGCTGCGCCATCCTTATTCCAAAGCTTTGTGGCGCGCTCTGCCGCAGAACGGGTTTTGGCCGATTCCCGGATTTCAGCCTTATGCCGGTAATCTTCCGAAAGGATGTCTGTTTGCCCCGCGCTGTCCATATAAGACCGCCGAGTGTGAGAGGGAACTTCCTTCCGTAAAAGAAGTGCGCGGCGGAGAAGTGAGGTGCTGCCATGCCACTTGAAGCAAAAAATGTCTACTTTCGCTATGATAAAAAACAACCCTGGGTGCTGGAAGACAGAAGCCTGATATTGCATAGAGGAGAGAGGCTGGCGTTGTCCGCACCGAGCGGTTACGGGAAAACAACGTTGGCGATGCTGCTTGCGGGATATCTGAAACCGACACAAGGCAGAATCCTGTTAGATGATAAACCGCTGCCGCAAAAAGGCGTCTGTCCGGTTCAACTGATTTATCAGCATCCGGAGAAGGCGATCAATCCGCGGTGGCGGCTGAGACGTGTGCTGGAAGAAAGCGGGGAGCTGCGGGAAGAGATGCTGGATGCTCTGGGGATCGAACGAGCCTGGCTGAATCGATTTCCGGGGGAATTGTCCGGCGGTGAACTGCAGAGATTTTGCGTGGCGAGAGCACTGTCCTGCGGTGCAGAGTATCTGATCTGCGATGAGATTAGCACCATGCTGGATGCGATCACGCAGGCACAGATCTGGAATGCGGTTTTAAAGGAAGCGGATAAACATAATATGGGAATGATTGCGGTCACGCACAATAAGCATCTCGCCGGGAGAATCGCGACGAGGATTGTGGATTTGACAGACGGGAAACTCAGGTTATAATTAATGATGCAGAAAACAGGAGGCACTACCGTGGTTAAGATCCGTTGTGTTGTAGAGCGAATTACATATCAGAATCCGGAGAACGGATACTCTGTCTTAAAATGCAGGGTAAAAGGCTATAGTGAACTGGTGCCGGTGGTAGGTAATCTTCTTGACGCCAATGTGGGTTCCGTTCTTCTTGCGGAAGGAAACTGGAAAGTGGACTCCAGGTATGGCAGGCAGTTTGTGGCAGAGAATTGGGAAGAGACGCTGCCGGCCACTGTTTACGGTATGGAAAAATATCTGGGTTCCGGTCTGATCAAAGGTGTCGGACCCAAGTTTGCAAAGCGTATCGTCCAGAAATACGGTATAGATACCTTTACCGTGATCGAGGATAATATAGAGCTTCTGATCGAAGTAGAGGGTATCGGAAGAAAGCGTGTGCAGATGATAGCACAGTCCTGGGAGAGACAGAAAGAAGTCAAGAATATCATGCTCTTTTTGCAGGAGCATCAGGTTAGTTCTTCCTTTGCGGCAAAAATATATAAACAGTACGGCAATGACAGCATTGCGGTGATGAAAGAGAATCCGTATCGGTTAGCGGATGATATCTGGGGAATCGGATTCCGGACGGCCGATCAGATCGCGGAAAAACTTGGTTTTGAAAAGGAATCTTATGTGCGGCTTCGCAGCGGTCTTATGTATACGTTGTCGGAGCTTTCAAACGATGGACATGTCTATGCAGAGAAGAAACAGCTGATTGACAAAGCATCGAAGCTTCTGGAAGCATCCCCGGAAACTGTCATCATGACAATGGATGATATGCTTTTCAGACAGGAGCTGATCCAGGAAAAAAATATCATAAAAAGCGATGAGGAAGGAAATCCCATTACACCGATATATCTGCCGCCGTTTTATTTTGCAGAGATCGGTGTGGCCGCAAAATTAAAGAAGCTTGCTGCATCACCTGCGGGCGACAGGCTCTATACAAAACTGATGGAAACAAGGGCAAAAACAGGGAATAAAAGCCTGTCTGTGGATGTGGAAGCTATTCAGAAAAAAGTAGGGATGACCTATGATGAAATTCAGGCGGATGCCATCAGGCAGGCGGCGACGGCGAAAGTCATGGTGCTGACCGGGGGACCGGGTACAGGAAAGACAACAACGACCCACGGAATTATTTCTGCGTACAGGGCATACGGGCTTAAAATTCTGCTTGCAGCGCCGACAGGGCGTGCGGCCAAGAGAATGACGGAAGCAACGGGGCTGGAGGCCAAGACGATCCACAGACTGTTGGAGTGCAAGCCGCCGGAAGGATATCAGAGGAACGAGGAGAATCCTCTGGAGGGAGATGTATTGATCGTAGATGAGTGTTCTATGATCGATATCATTCTGATGAATTCACTGTTGAAAGCACTGCCGCCCACGATGCGGCTTATTATGGTCGGAGATATAGACCAGCTTCCGTCGGTAGGGGCAGGAAATGTACTCCGTGATATGATAGATTCAGGGAGTTTCCCCGTCATCAGGCTCACAAGGATTTTCCGTCAGGCGCAGACAAGCCGTATTATCATGAATGCCCATTGCATAAATGAGGGAAAGATGCCGGATATCTCCAATGGCAAAAATACGGACTTTTTCTTCATGGAAAACGAAGAGGCGGAAAGTGTTGTCCCTCAGATTGTAGAGTTAGTGAAGACAAAGCTGCCCGGGTATTATCATGCGGATCCGGCGCAGATACAGGTACTGACGCCGATGCAGCGCGGTGTGGTGGGGGCAACGAATCTGAATCTGGCATTGCAGGAAGCATTGAATCCGTCGGAGCATGAGATTTTTATGCGGGGACGGGGGGCAGTTACGATGCCGAAAGACTGTTTAAGAAGAAGCGGTTTTGCGTTCCGGGCGGATGACAAGGTCATGCAGATCAAGAATAATTATGACAAAGAAGTCTTTAACGGAGATATCGGAATAATAGAGTCTGTCAATGTGCAGGACAGAACATTACAGGTGAATTTTGATAATCGCAGTATTGCGTATGATGTTACAGAATTGGATGAGCTTGTGCACGCTTATGCGACAACGATCCATAAGGCGCAGGGATCGGAGTATCCGATCGTTGTCATGCCGGTGCTGATGAATCATTATGTGATGCTGCAGAGGAACCTGATCTACACGGGAATCACCAGAGCAAAGAAGATTCTGGTAATGGTAGGTACCAGAAAGGCTTTATCCTACGCGGTAAGAAATGTAACGGTTACAAAGCGGAATACCCTGCTGAAAGAAAGGCTGGAAAGAAGTGGATGAAGGCAATTCTTGATTGTCTACACCTTTACACATCCGGTTTTACTGGTGTATAATCATCAATGAAGTATCTTTATGCAGTTGATAAACAGAAATGAAGAGGGAGAGGAAATGGCAGATAAAAAATTAGTGGAAGCGATCACCTCCATGGAGGAAGATTTTGCGCAGTGGTATACAGATGTAGTAAAAAAGGCGGAACTGATCGATTATACAAGCGTCAAGGGCTGTATGGTGATCCGCCCGGCGGGTTATGCAATCTGGGAGCTGATTCAGAAACAGCTTGACGATATGTTTAAGGAGACAGGCGTGCAGAACGCATACCTGCCTATGTTTATTCCGGAAAGCCTTTTGCAGAAAGAAAAAGATCATGTAGAAGGCTTTGCGCCGGAAGTCGCATGGGTAACCCATGGCGGGCAGCAGGAGCTGCAGGAGAGACTTTGCGTTCGTCCTACTTCCGAAACGCTGTTCTGTGATTATTATAAAAATGTGATACAGTCCTATCGGGATCTGCCCCAGGTGTTAAATCAGTGGTGTTCCGTAGTGCGCTGGGAAAAAGAGACGAGACCATTCCTCAGAAGCCGGGAATTTTTATGGCAGGAGGGTCATACTGCACATGCAACAGCCGAGGAAGCGGAAGAAAGAACCCTGCAGATGTTAAATGTGTACGCTGAGTTTTTAGAGAATGTGCTGGCGATTCCTGTGATAAAAGGACAAAAGACTGAGAAAGAGCGGTTTGCGGGAGCTGTGGCTACCTATACGGTGGAAGCGCTGATGCATGACGGTAAGGCGCTGCAGTCCGGTACAAGCCATAACTTTGGCGATGGTTTTGCAAAGGCTTTCGGTATTCAGTTTACAGATAAAGATAATACGTTAAAGCATGTGCATCAGACATCCTGGGGTATGACGACCCGTCTGATCGGTGCGGTGATCATGGTGCATGGCGATAATTCGGGGCTGGTGCTGCCTCCGAGGATTGCACCGGTTCAGGTCGTTATTGTTCCAATCCAGCAGAGGAAAGAAGGTGTGCTGGAAAAAGCAGCCGAACTGAAAGAGATGCTGAAAGATTACCGTGTCAAAGTGAATGACAGCGATAAGAGCCCGGGATGGAAATTCTCTGAACAGGAAATGCGCGGTATTCCTCTGCGCGTTGAAGTAGGTCCGAAAGATATTGAGGCAGGAAAGTGCGTGATCTGCCGTAGGGATACAAGAGAAAAGATAGAAGTGACTTTTGAAAAACTGGAAGAAACCGTGAGAGAGCTGCTTCAAAAAATGCAGGTGGAGATGTTGGAGCGTGCAAGAACACATCGGGATGCGCATACTTATGTTGCAAAAGATTATAATGAGTTCAAACAGGATTTCACGGAAAAAGCAGGCTTTGTAAAGGCAATGTGGTGCGGTTGTCAGGAGTGTGAAGATAAGATAAAGGAAGAACTTTCTGTGACCAGCAGATGTATGCCGTTTGAGCAGGAGCAGCTATCCGATGTATGCGTATGCTGTGGCAGGCCTGCGAAGAAGATGGTTTATTGGGGGAAAGCATATTAAAGACCGAGCTGAAAGCGAGGGATACGAACAAAAAGCGAAGCGTTTGTGAGTTTAGGGATTAATGTAGAACTGGAAAGATCAGATGCGGGACTAAAATATGAAAAAAGAGATACAGATCATACTGCCGGAACAGGTAAAGTATATTATAAAGACGTTAAATCAGGCAGGTTTTGAGGCCTACGCTGTAGGCGGCTGTGTGCGCGATTCCATTATGGGGCGGAAGCCGGATGATTGGGATATCACAACAGATGCATCTCCAAAAGAAGTGAAAGCTCTGTTTCGCCGTACGGTCGATACAGGGATAAAACATGGTACTGTCACGGTGATGCTGCAAAAAACAGGATATGAAGTGACGACCTATCGGATTGATGGAGAATATGAGGACAACAGGCATCCGAAGCAGGTAGTATTTACAAAATCTCTGAAGGAAGATTTAAAGCGCCGGGATTTCACCGTGAACGCAATGGCGTATCACCCGGAAGAAGGGCTCATAGATCTGTTTGACGGCATCGGCGATATGGAGAAAAAATGTATCCGGTGCGTCGGCTGTGCAAAAGAACGCTTTTCGGAAGATGCTTTGCGCATCATGCGCGGTGTGCGATTTTGTGCCCAGTTTGGCTATACGATGGGTGAGGAGACAAAACAGGCGGCAGGAGAGCTTTCTGAAAATTTAAAGAGCGTCAGTGCAGAGCGAATCCATACGGAGTTAATAAAACTGTTGATTTCCGACCATCCTGATTATCTGCGGATTGCCTATGAACTGGGCATTACGAAGATTATCCTGCCGGAGTTTGATGTCTGTATGGAAACGCCTCAGAATAATCCTCACCATTGTTACAGTGTGGGTGAGCATACACTGCATAGTCTTTGCTTTATCAGAGCGGATAAAGTGCTGCGTCTTACGATGCTGCTGCATGATATCGGGAAGCCTCTTACAAAGACAACTGATGAGAAAGGAAAGGATCATTTTAAAAGACATCCGCGCGAGAGTGCAAGGCTGGCATATGATATACTGCGGCGGCTTAAGTTTGACAATGATACACTGCAGAAAGTATGCCGTCTGGTGGAATATCATGACTGGTCCATTGATCTTGAGGATAATGTAAAAATTTCCACAGTGCGGCGGCTCATAGCGAGAATCGGAGAAGATACATTTCCCGATATGTTTGAGGTAAATCGTGCCGATCTGTTGGCACAGAGCGATTATCTGCGTGAGGAAAAACTGAAAAAACAAGATCGACTGGAAGCAATATACAGAGAAATCAGAGAAAAAGGAGAATGCCTGTCGCTAAAAGATCTCTCAGTTGGCGGAAGAGATCTTTTGGAAAAAGGATTAAAACCCGGGAAAGAGCTGGGGGAAATTCTGCAGAGAATGTTTACGGATGTTTTGGAGAATCCGGCACATAATAAAAAGGAATATTTATTAAAAAATTTGAACCAATATTTATAACATACTTCGCCCTTTTGTTTCATAAGATAGGTTATGAACATTTTCAGGAGGCTTGCATTGTGAAACCGAGGGCAGTAAATGTGTTAGAGAGGTATGACCTGGAAGTGCTTCGTACCTGGAGGGTGCGGGGCGCTATTCTTTGTGAGACAGACAAAGGGCTTTTTATTTTAAAAGAATATAACGGGAGTGCGGAAAAGCTCCTGATGCAGGACGCATTTTTGACCTTTATAAGGAAACAGGGCTTTTTGCAGGCGGAAGAGTTTTTAAAAAATGAAGATGGAGAACTTCTGAGCCGGGATGTAGAGGGGTGCGGCTATATCGTAAAGACCTACGTCGAGGGCAGAGAATGCAGCCCGGTGGGTGTCAGGGAAGTTTTATCGGACGGCTGCGCAGTCATGCGTACCTTGGCAAAACTGCATAAAGCAAGCTTTGATTTTAAAGAAGTCTATGGTGCAAAACCGGGGCAGACATCCTTGCTACTCAAAGAATTTGAAAAGCATAACAGAGAACTGAAAAAAGTGCAGCGTTTTTTGAAGGAAAAAGGTCAGAAAAGTGACTTTGAGCATTTTTTGCAGCAAAACTATGATATATTTTTGGAACAGGCATTGACTGTTACGAAACAGTTAAAAGAGGAAGAAGTCGAGAACGGAAATGTGATCTTGTGCCACGGAGATTTTCAGTATCACAACGCGCTGTTTAGTGAGGGAAATGTCTGGCTCATGAATTTTGAGAGATGTGTCTGGGATGACAGAACCCGGGATATTTATCATTTCGTTCGAAAAATGTCGGAGAAAAACGACTGGCTGCCGGAGATGGGGAAAGCTTTATTAAATGCTTACGAGAAGGAACTGGCACTGACGCCTGTAGACGGCAGGCAGCTTTATTACCGTTTCAGTTACCCGGAAAAATTCTGGAAGATAGTGAATTATTATTACAACAGAGGAAAGGCTTTTATTCCCGATAAAAACAGGGAAAAGCTGGAAGTGTTGTTAGAGCAGGAAGAGAAAAGAAATACTTTTGTCGAAAACGTGATCGTGAAAAGATTTTTGGTTTAAAAAGAGAAAAGTATACTTTTTGATGAAATACGGAGGGAGCAGGTTCGTGGGAAAACAAAGGAAAAATCAAATTATAGCGGGAATGGCGGGTTTACTCTGTCTGTTGTTTTTGACGTCCTGTACCGGTGAAAAAGAGGCGGAAGAGGAAAAAAATACGACCGGCTTTGTGGCGGCGGAAACGGGTGTCTTTGATTCGGCGGACACTGCTGTGGTGGCGGAGATAGATCTGGAAGAAAAGACTGTCACACTGAAAAATATGGATATAAAAAGGCAATATACGCTTTCTTACGACGGAACGACGTTTTTTTATGATAAATACGGTACCGTGATCTCTGCAGCACAGCTGCAAAAAGGGGAAGTGGTGGACGTTACGTTTTTTAAAGGCCGAAAGCGTTTAAATACTCTGCAGATTTCCGGGGATGCATGGAACCATAAAAATATCAGCGACTATAAACTGGACGAGGAGAAGTTCCAGGCGGAAGTGGGAGCCGCCGTATATGCTTATTCAGAAGATATCGTTGTGATAGCGGATGGAAAACAGGCCGATCTGATCGATATCAATCCTGTCGATATTCTGACATTCCGCGGCATAGGGACAGAAGTCTACAGCATTGTAGTGGAAAAAGGACACGGTTATGTGCGCCTGCGGAATGACGAATATTTTTATGGCGGATGGATCGAGATTGGCAATAAGATCATACAGAAAGTGACAGAAAATATGATGCTGGCTGTACCGGAGGGAAGCCATCAGGTCGTGATCAGCAACAAGGGAACAAACGGTGTGAAACAGATAGAAGTCCGCAAGGATACGGAACTGGAGCTGGATGTAGGGGATCTGCGGGGTGAGGAACCGCAGTACGGCACGGTCGTATTTACGATCACGCCGGATACGGCGACGTTATATCTGGACGGAGATAAGACGGATTACAGTCTGCCCGTGCGGTTGGAGTGCGGCATTCATCAGATGATCGTGATGGCGGAAGGTTATGAGACGATAAGCCAGTATTTGAAAGTGGGACAGACATCCGCCGGAATTGAAGTGGAAATGAAAGCAAGAGAGGATGTATCCGGCAATGATACCACAGAAGAGAATGTGCTTTCCGACAGCGAGATGTTGGAGGAAGTGAACAAACTCCTTGAAAAACAGGGGTACAGCGGTATCCGTGCCGAGGATCTGGTGGGAAGCGGTACGAACCAGAGTACGGCAAATAACAGCACCGGAACAAATAATACGGATACAAATAGTACAAATACAGGAAATACAAATACGGTGGGCAACAATAATCAGACGAATACGAATGCGCCGATCACAAGTACGCTTTCCTATTATGTGACGATTGATGCGCCGGTCGGAGTGGAAGTCTATCTGGATGGGAATTATATCGGGATTGCGCCGTGCAGTTTTAAGAAAGATGCAGGGTCTCATACGCTTACGCTTCGAAAGACCGGGTATGTGGCGAAATCTTATACGATTCAGATTGACGAGGAGCAGAAGAATGTGAGTTATTCTTTCCTTGATCTGGTGAAGATTGAGTAGAGTAATGGAGCCGGATATCCATAGGACATGCAGTGCAGGAACAGTATTAAAATTATAAAAAATAATCAATTTTTGCAAAAGAGGAAGAGAGGATGGAGAAAAAGTACAGCTTTGAGGATTTTGTGAAGATAATAGAAAGATTGCGGGCGAAGGACGGGTGCCCCTGGGACAGGGAACAGACGCACGACAGTCTGCGGCCGTGCATGATGGAAGAGGCAGCGGAGTTTGTAAGTTCCGTTCGGATTTATCATAAGAGCGGCAGCGCAGAAAATATGCGGGAAGAGCTTGGGGATATTTTATTGCAGGTGGTGATGCACAGTGTCATTGCCGAGGAAGAGGGACTCTTTACATTGGATGATGTGGTGGAAGAAGTTTCGGAGAAGATGATCAGGCGCCATCCCCATATTTTCGGTACGGCCCAGGTGGACTCTTCTGAGCAGGTACTGCAAAACTGGGATGAGATTAAAAAGAAAGAAAAAGAAGGAAAAAGCTGGATTGAGTCTCCGCTTTGGGAGATTCCAAAGGAACTTCCGTCTCTGACACGGGGGCCGAAGGTTTTAAAAAAGATAGACAAGCTGTATGAGAAAGCACCGGAGCGGGAAGAGAATGCAGAAAAGCTGCGTCAGGCGGTGAATGGACTTGCAGCATGCGGCGAAGAGACAGAAAAAGCGCAGATTGAAAAATTGTTGGGAGATGCGCTGCTTGGACTTTGTGAGATTGCCAGAAGAGAGAAGATATCAGCGGAGCAGGTGCTGATGGACAGGATAGATGAACTGATCGAAGAAAAAGAGGGAAAATAAAAGAATTTTTTGTTGTATCAGAGAAAATAAAAGGATAGAATAGAAACAGATATGGAACTGTATGTAAAAGAATGAGATGGCACATAAAAACGGAGGGAGTAATGAGAGAACAATTATTAAAGAAATTTGAGGAATTATTCGGGGATGCAGAAGGGGTAAAAGTTTATTTTGCTCCCGGGCGCGTGAATCTGATCGGGGAACATACGGATTACAATGGCGGACATGTATTCCCCTGTGCACTGACGATCGGTACATATGGCGCCGCAAGAAAACGGCAGGATAATAAACTGCATTTTTATTCCATAAACTTTGAGAGAGTGGGTGTATTGGAGTCTGCCGTAGATGCACTGGGCGAGGCAAAAGAATCAGATTGGACAAATTATCCCAAGGGGGTAATTTGGGCTTTTGCAAAGCGAGGTTTTGAGATGCCCTGCGGTATGGATTTTGTTATATTTGGTAATATTCCCAATGGTTCGGGATTATCTTCTTCCGCCTCTCTTGAAGTGCTGACGGGCTTTGTTCTGCGGGATTTATATGGTTTTGATGTAACAAATACAGACCTGGCGCTTATCGGACAGTATGCTGAAAATAATTATAATGGAATGAACTGCGGTATTATGGATCAGTTTGCATCTGCTATGGGGAAAAAGGACAATGCGATCTTTTTGGATACAGCGGATCTTTCCTATGAATATGCACCTATTGTTCTGGAAGGCGCAAAAGTTGTTGTAACAAACAGTAAAGTAAAACACAGCCTCGTAAATTCTGCTTACAATCAGAGAAGAAACGAATGCGAGACGGCACTTTCAGAGCTGCAGAATGTTGTGGATATCAAGGGACTTGGAGATTTAAGTGAGGAAGAATTTGAAAAGTATAAATCGGCCATAAAAGATGAAGTGAGAGTACGCCGTGCAAAACACGCGGTATATGAAAATCAGAGAACCATCCGTGCGGTGGAAGCGCTGAAAAAGAATGATATTAAATTATTTGGTGAGCTGATGAATGCTTCCCATGTTTCCCTTCGGGATGATTATGAAGTATCCTGCGAGGAAATTGATATTTTAGTGGAAGAGGCATGGAAGATTCCGGGCGTTATCGGTTCCCGTATTACCGGAGGCGGTTTCGGGGGCTGCACGGTAAGTATCGTAAAGGATGAGGCGATCGATACATTTAAGGAACAGGTTGAGCGGGCTTATGAAGAAAAGACGGGCAGGACAGCTGAGTTTTATATTGTCGAGATTGGGAACGGGCCATGCATCGTGTAAGTTATAAGCAGACAGTGATCCGAAGTTGAAAATGTAAAAGCATTGTTTATGAAAGAATATTATACGGGCAGAGAAAATTGTTATAAAGAATCGGATGCCTTTTGACTGACGTGGCTTAGTCCGAAGAATGGAGAACAACAATATGAGTATTCACAGTAATATAAAAGCACTTGTAAAATATGGTCTGGAGACCGGTCTGGTAGAAAAAGAGGATGAGATATTTACCACAAACAGGCTGTTGGAATTATTTCAGTTGGATGAGATGGAAGATGCAGCAGAAGATGTGCCGGAAAGGGTAAATAGTGCAGACGGCAGCATGCTTGAGAAAATTCTGAAAGAAATGATGGATTATGCGCACGAAACGGGCCTGATGCCGGAAGATGATATCACACATCGGGATCTGTTTGATACAAAGATCATGAGTATGCTGATGCCGCGGCCGGGCGAGGTGATCAGGAAATTTCATGAATTGTATGAAAGTTCTCCCAGAGAGGCTACAGATTTCTTCTATAAATTAAGTGAAGATTCCGATTATATCAGACGATATCGTATCATAAAAGATCAGAAGTGGGTGGCGCCTACCAAGTATGGTGATCTGGATATCACAATCAATCTCTCCAAACCGGAGAAAGATCCGAAAGCGATAGCGGCGGCCAAGCTTGCAAAACAGAGCGGTTATCCGAAGTGTCTTTTGTGCATGGAGAATGTAGGCTATGCGGGACGTGTAAATCATCCGGCAAGGCAGAACCATCGTATTATTCCGGTGACGATCCAGAATAGCAGATGGGGATTTCAGTATTCTCCGTATGTGTACTATAATGAACACTGTATCGTATTCAACGGCGAACACGTGCCGATGAAAATAGAGCATGGTACATTCTGCAAACTGTTTGATTTTGTAAAGCAGTTCCCCCATTATTTTGTGGGTTCCAATGCAGACCTGCCGATCGTGGGAGGCTCCATTTTGAGCCATGACCATTTCCAGGGCGGACATTATGAGTTTGCTATGGCGAAAGCACCGGTGGAGAAGACATTTACAGTAAAAGGCTATGAGGATGTGGAAAGCGGTATTGTCAACTGGCCTATGTCGGTTATCCGTTTGAGCGGTGAAAATACAGAGCGTATCATTGCACTGGCAGACCGTATTTTAGAAGCGTGGAGAGAGTACACGGATGAAGAGGCATTTATCTATGCATACACGGATGATGAGCCTCATAACACGATAACACCGATTGCCAGAAAACGGGGAGATAAGTTTGAACTGGATTTAGTCCTGCGCAATAACATAACTACCGGGGAGCATCCGTTGGGAGTTTATCATCCTCACGCAAAGCTTCATCACATTAAAAAGGAAAACATTGGTCTGATCGAAGTAATGGGACTTGCGGTACTGCCGGCCCGCCTGAAAGAGGAGATGCAAAAGCTTTCCGAAGCGATTCTCACAGGAAAGGATATCCGCAGTGACGGGATGCTTGAAAAACATGCTGACTGGGTGGAAGAATTTTTGCCGAAATATGACAGGATAGATGCAGAAAATGTTCATGACATTTTGCAAAAAGAGATCGGCCTGGTATTTATGCAGGTGCTGGAAGACGCCGGCGTGTATAAACGGACGAAAGAAGGACAGGAAGCCTTTATGAGGTTTGTGGATACGCTGTAAAGACGGATTAAAAAAGATGGTTTTTCGAGGGGGAATGTGTTATAATTTCTACATATTGAAAATTGACCGGAGTAAAAAACCGGGTGGTTCAGCAATGTTGACAGACATTTATGCGGCTGATAGAATAAATGTATTGAGCCATATAGGTTGAGTATAGGCACGGATGCGTAATTTCGGCGCGCTGCGACCTGTTTGAAGAGGAGATCATTATGTATCACTGCCATGTGAGGTTTCTTTATATCGGTAAAGAGCCGGAATTGTTTACACAATTTAAAGAGATGCCGCCGTTAGAGGCGTTTACACATGAATTTTGGGAAAGCGAAAAGCCGGAGGGAAATTCGGCTGCAAAGGCGGATGTAATCTTTGTTAATCTTCGTGATGTGGACGCTTTGGAAACAGTGCGGACACTGAGCAGCTTGAAAAAAGCGGAGGCGGAGCTTATTGTTCTTGCAGAAAGACAGCAGGTAGAGGTTCTGACGGATGTACTGCCGGAGATTGCAGATATCTGGACGCTGCCCATGTGTGCCGATGAACTGCGGTTTCGTTTTCTGCGCTGGCAGCAGGCGTGCAAAATCCGTAAGGATTACTGGCAGGCGAACCATTATCTGGACAGTGCTCTCGACAATTCGCCCAACCTTATCTGGTTTAAGGATAGAAACGGTATTCATGAAAAAGTAAATGACAGTTTCTGTGCGACGGTAGGCAAGACTAAAAGCCAGGTGGAGGGCAGAGGACACGCTTATATATGGGATGTGGAACAGGATGATCCTGCCTGCATTGAATCAGAGAATATCGTTATGGATACGCGGAAGCCGCGTATTTCCGAAGAAACGATCCAGACCGGTGAAGGGGTGAAGACTCTCTCGACCCACAAAGCTCCGCTGTATGATCTGGACGGCAGCGTTATGGGAACGGTGGGCGTAGGTATTGATGTGACAAAAGAACGGGCCTATGCGAAAGAACTTCTGCGGAAAAATCAGACGTTGGAGATGCTTTTTAAGACAATAGACTGCGGTATGATGTGCCATACTTTGGATGGAACCCGTATTCTCAGCATTAATCCTGCGGCACTGGAAATTCTGGGATATGAATCGGAAGAAGCCCTGATGCAGGACGGTTTTCATCTGATCGCGCCTACGGTAGCCGCTGGTGATAAGGAGGAACTGGAAAGGCAGATCAGGTCGTTAAAGAAGCCGGGAGAGAGTGTAAGCATAGAGTATGCCGTCGAGCATACGAACGGGGAAGTCCGTCACATTATGGGAAACGTAAAGCTGATAGAGGAGAACGGAGAATTGTTCTATCAGCGTTATCTTCTGGACTGTACGGCACAGAAGGTCAAAGAAGAAAGAGCAAGAAAAGAAGTCGAAAAACGGCAGAAGGAGTTAATTTATGCTCTTTGCGTGGAATATAATCTTGTATGCTCTTTCAATCTGAAGACGGGAAAAGGCACGGCGCTTCGAATCGGCGAATGTAAAAACAATCTGTTAGAACCCATTTTTTCGGGAGAGCTGTTGTTAGAAGAGTGCATAGAAAAATACATAGAAACGGGAGTTTATGAAGAAGATAGAGAGCTGTTAAGGAATACGGTCATACGGGAAAGGCTGGAAGAGGCACTTTCCACAAGAATGATCTATTCGGTTAATTATCGTACTACCTGCTGCGGCGAGATACGGTATTTTCAGATGAAAATTGCCCGGGCGGGAGATTGGGATGAGAACCGGGGTATTGTGCTTGGTCTGCGCAGCGTGGATGAAGAGACGCGCAGCGACCGCGAAAAGAACGAACTGCTGGAGGATGCGCTTGCCCAGGCAAACCGTGCCAGCAAAGCAAAGAGCACGTTCCTTTCCAATATGTCACACGATATCCGGACACCGATGAATGCGATCATCGGATTTACAACGCTTGCTATTACGCACATGGATTATAAGGATCAGGTGGAAGAATATCTGAAAAAGATTATGACTTCGGGGAACCATCTGCTCAGCCTGATCAATGATATTCTTGATATGAGCCATATTGAGAGCGGCAGGATTTCTCTGGAGGAAGCGCCCTGCAGCCTGCCGGATATTCTCCATGAACTGCGAAATATCACGCAGGGAGAGGTTCATGCCAAGCAGATTGATCTTTACATGGATGCCGTAGATATCCGGCATGAGCAGATTTTCTGTGACAGACTGCGGTTAAATCAGGTTCTTTTAAACCTGCTTGGCAATGCTATCAAATATACCGGCACAGGCGGCATGGTCAGCCTGAAAGTCATTGAAAAGACGGAATCACTGACGGGCTATGCAAATTATGAATTCCATATCAAAGATACGGGAATCGGCATGAGCGAGGAGTTTGTGGAACGCATTTTCGAGCCTTTTGAGCGGGAGCGCAATTCTACGATCAGCGGTATTCAGGGCACCGGACTGGGGATGGCTATCACCAAAAATATTGTGGATATGATGAATGGATCCATCTCCATAAAGAGTAAGAAGGGAGTCGGTACGGAGTGTGTAGTTTCGCTTACGTTCCGCCTGAACGAAGACGAAAAAATGCCCAAAGATTTACCGGAACTGAAAGGCTTCAGGGCACTGGTGGTGGATGATGATTTTAATACCTGCGACAGTATCAGCACAATGCTTCAGCAGATGGGGATGCGGGCGGAATGGACCCTTTCCGGAAAAGAAGCTGTTTTGCGCACGCGTCAGGCGGTGATGAGGGATGATCGTTTCTTTGTGTATGTGATCGACTGGCTGCTGCCGGATATGAACGGTATAGAAGTTGCCAGACGGGTGAGGCAGGAGACGGGAGAAGATGTACCGATCATTGTTGTGACGGCGTATGACTGGAGCGATATTGAAGAAGAAGCCAGAGCTGCCGGTGTAACGGCCTTTTGCAGTAAACCGCTGTTTTTCTCGGAGCTGCACAGATGTCTTTACTCTATTGTAAATACGGATAAGGTATATAAAACGGAAGCGGAAATGCAGAAAGTAGTGCGATCCGGACGTATTCTTCTGACAGAGGACAACGAGCTGAATAGAGAGATTGCTGTTGCTATTCTGGAAGAAGCCGGTTTTTCTGTGGATGTTGCCGGAAACGGGCAGGAAGCTGTAATGATGTTGCGGGATTCTGTTCCGGGATATTATCAGGTGATACTGATGGATATTCAGATGCCGGTGATGAACGGATACGAAGCGGCCAGAACGATTCGTATGCTGGAAAATAAAGCTCTTGCGTCCATTCCGATTCTGGCGATGACGGCAAACGCTTTTGAAGAAGATAAACAGGAAGCGCTGCGCAACGGTATGAACGGCCATATCGCAAAGCCCATCAATATTGAGACGTTGTTTGAAACGTTAGATGAAGTGTTGGGAAAAGAAGACAGAGCTTAAAGAACTTCTTTAATTTTAAACTGACAATTTAGTATAAGATGCAATAAGCCACTTCCGCATAAAAATATATGGAAGTGGCTTGTTTTATGAAGGGGTAGCAGCTGAGAAGAAAAACAAGCGAGGATTATCATGAAATTTTTATTGACAGCGGTCCATGCAAAATATATTCATACAGGGCTTGCAATCTATAACTTGAGAAGTTATGCCGGAAAAGCAATGCAGGAGTATGTTGAGACGGCGGAGTATATGATCAATCAGAGTGTGGATAACATTTTGGCAGATATTTATCAGAGGAAGCCGGATGTGATAGGTTTTTCCTGTTATATCTGGAACATTTCGATGGTAAAAAGGCTGATTCGGGAGTTTCATAAACTGCGGCCGGAAGTACCGATCTGGCTGGGCGGTCCGGAGGTTTCTTATGAATATGACAAGCTTCTTGAAGATTTTCCGGAAGTGACGGGGATCATGCTTGGCGAGGGTGAAGAGACTTTTCGGGAACTGCTGCAGATATATGTGGAGGCGGAGAGAGATAGTACCGGGAAGGGCAGAATAAAAGAAGACGGTGCAGAGGAAAATGACACAGGAAAAAATCTTCGGGATTTGAAGCCGGCAATTCCCGGTACTGCGGTAAAGAGCAGCTTTTTCGGTGTCAGAAAACCACTGAATATGGATGAGCTTCCGTTTTGCTATGAAGATTTAAGCAGCGAAGAAGAGGCGGCGGCTCCCAATAAGATCGTATATTATGAATCGAGCAGAGGCTGTCCTTTCCGGTGCAGTTATTGTTTATCTTCCATAGAAAAGCAGGTACGCCTGCGGAATGTGGAACTGGTGAAGCGGGAACTGCAATATTTTTTGGATAAAAAAGTAAAACAGGTGAAATTTATTGACAGGACCTTTAACTGCAACAAAGAGCATGCAATGGAGATATGGCGCTTTTTGCTCGAACATGACAATGGTGTCACAAATTTTCATTTTGAAATATCTGCGGAACTTCTGACAAAAGAGGAACTGGAACTTCTCTCCCGGATGAGACCGGGATTGATACAATTGGAGATTGGCGTACAGACGACCAATAAAGAAACGCTGCATGCGATCCACCGTCCCGCAGATTTGGAAAAATTAAAAATAACAGTAATGTCAGTTCGAAGTTTCCGCAATATCCACCAGCACCTGGATCTGATCGCAGGCCTGCCATATGAAGACCTGGAGAGTTTTCAAAAGTCGTTCAATGATGTTTACGCAATGGGTCCGAATCAGCTTCAGCTGGGATTTTTGAAAGTATTGAAAGGCTCGGAGATGTATGACAGGGCGGCGGAATACGGCATTGTGTATCAGTCGGAGCCGCCCTACGAAGTTCTCTATACGAGATGGCTTTCCTACGAGGAGGTGCAGGAACTGAAAAAAGTGGAGCGAATGCTGGAATTGTTTTACAATAGCGGCCAGTTTAGCCATGCGTTAATGGTACTTGAGAAACTTTTTGAAAGTCCGTATGCCATGTTTTTAGCGTTGGCAGAGTTTTATGAAAAGGAAGGGTATTTCCTGAACAGCCCTGCAAGAAATTATCGCTATGAGGTCATGCTGGAATTTGTGAAGAGCAGGAATGTGGGGGAAGAGGCGGAAAAACTGTTTAGGGAACTGCTCACCTTCGATTTTTATCTGCGGGAAAAGGCAAAAAGCAGACCGGTATTTGCAAAAAATATCCATGATCATTTCGGGGAGATATCAGCGTTTTACAGGAAAGAGGAAAAAGCGCCGGGGCTGCTCCCGGAATATGTGGCAAAGGGCTATGACAGCAAACAGATGATGCGTATGACGCATATGGATATTTTCTGTTATCCGGTATGGGATGAGAAGCGGCTTAAAGAAGTGAATTTAGAGAGGATAAGCCCAGAGAAAGAGAGACTTGTGTTATTTGATTACGAGAAGAGAGATCCATTGAGTTATGAAGCAGGGTATATGTTGATATAATGTTTATATGCTTAATAAATTACCGCATTTATCCTGCTTCATCTATCATGGTAAGGATTCTTCCCTTTGAAAGTGATCGAAGATTTTCTGCTTTTTCCCGAAGCGCGGAAATTTTATCCTGCTCTCCGGATTCCAGATAGAGTTTTATCAATCGCTCATAGGAAGCGGCAATATCGGAACCGATGGAGACGGCGTAAGCAAGCACCGTTTTTGCAGCCTGTTTTCTTTCTTCTTCCGGGCAGGCATGCGCGCTCTCTCCCCAATTTTGCAGCAAAAAGCATGCCCACTCCTGAAGCAGCGTGATCAGGTCTTCAAAATTCTGATCATAGTCGGAGAGCAGATTGATATTCGGTGCGCCATAGGTAAGTTTTAATTCCGTATTGGAATAGCCTGCGAAATTCACAATTTTCTTTTCGGAAAGTTCCCGCAGTCTGGCATGGAATTCCTGTACTTCGGGCAGTCCTGCAAGAGTATCCATAGGCAGCTCATTTAGAGGAACTGCAATATAATCCAGATTGTCCAGAGATTTTCGTCTGGTGGAATCTGCTTCACGCTCCCGTTCCCAGAAATTTTCGGCATATTTTCCCTCGGTTTTCGTTCTTTTTTTCAGGGAAAAAGAGAATAGAAAACCAAATATGATAAAACTTGCAAAAAAAGGGTATTTCATATATAATTATCCCAAATATACAGGGGAATCCTTTCTGATTATTTCCGCAAATAACGGCCAGCGGATATTGCCTGAGGAGAGTAAACAGGTCCCCGGACAGGAGTAAATATCATGTTCAATAGAAATAAAAAATCTGTACGCATTATTTCGGGTATTATCATTATTCTGTTGGTGCTTGCCATGCTGGCATCAGTGCTTGCGTATTTAGTATAAAGCTTAATCGGAGAAAAAATCAATATAATATATAAAATTATTGTTCACATTTTATTTAAAACGAAAAATAAATTTTTCACAGACGAATTTATTCGTCTTGCAAATATTGTGCCTGCGCAATGCGTAAAAGACACGCATAAAAGTTTGCAGGCTGTGGAAAGGGTATGGTTATCAGTATGAAAAATTGGTGGAAAAAAATCGGGATAGCCGCTGCGTTTGCAGTTTGCTTTTTGAGCGCCGGGCAGAGTGCGCAGGCGGCGGGAAAAGACTGTAAGATCGAGGACGGTGTAACGGTCGGAGATATCGATGTATCCGGTATGACCATCTCAGAGGCGGAAAGCGCAGTGGAAGCGTTTATAGAATCCCTGGGGAATGTGCCGATCACGCTCAGACTGCAGGACGGCAATGACACTGTGGGTACGGCGGGGGAATTTGGCATTGCATGGGAAAATGACGGAGCGCTGGAAGAGGCCGCTATGTTAGGTAAGCGGGGAAATATCGTACAGCGTTATAAAGCGCTTGAGGAATTGAAAAGTAACGGGCAGAATTATCCGCTGAATATCTCTTTTAACGAAGACCTTATTGAGAGTATCTTAAACTCTTTAAGCGAGACATATGATCAGGAAGCAGTAGAAGCATTCCTGACAAAGACAGAGAGCGGCTTTCAGATTACGGGGGGTCAGACCGGGCATGTGCTGGATATAGAAAAGTCCAAAGAGACTATTGTAAATTATCTGCAGAACAGCTGGGATTATGGAAACGCGTCCATTGATCTGGTGGTAACTTTGGATGAACCCAGGGGAAATGCGGAAACACTGGGCAAGGTGAAAGATGTGCTGGGAACTGCTACTACGGCATACAAATCTTCCGGGCCCTCCCGTGTGACAAATATCAAGACCGGCTGCAGTCATTTAAATGGAATCACCCTTTATCCGGGGGAGCAATGTTCTGTTTTGGAAATGATCACACCGTTCTCCGTTGCAAACGGGTATGAGCTGGCGGGCTCTTATCTGAACGGACAGGTCGTGGAAAGCCTGGGCGGCGGCATCTGTCAGGTATCCACTACACTTTATAACGCGGTTTTAAAAGCAGAGTTACAGGTAGATGAAAGAAGCAATCATTCTATGATCGTAACCTATGTGGAGCCGTCGGAGGATGCGGCAATTTCCGAATCCGGAGGGAAAGATTTTAAATTTACAAATAATAAAGAATATCCTATCTATATAGAGGGAACAACTTCATCCGATAAAACGATCACTTTTACAATCTATGGCGCGGAGGATCGGCCGGCAAACAGAGAAGTGACGTATATCAGCGAAGTATTGGAGAAAAATGTTCCACCTACGGAAAAAATCATACCGACCGGCGATCCGGTAGGTTATGTAAATGTGCAGTCCGTTCATATCGGTTATAAAGCGCGTCTGTGGAAAGTGGTGAAAGAAAACGGCGTGGAAGTCAGCAGAGAACAGGTAAACAGCAGCTCTTATGCAGCAGTTCCTCGTACGGCTACGGTCGGTACGAGTACAGCGGATCCCGTTGCTGCCGCCCAGATCCAGGAGGCGATCGCAACCGGAAGCATCGATCAGGTAAAGGCGGTGGCCGGAGCGATTTTAGCACAGCAGGCAGCGGCAGCAGCGGCCGCCGAAGGAGAACAGCCGGTAGGCGTTACGGAAGATGCGGGAACAGGTGCAACAGATGGCTGATAGGTTTTTTGTGAACTTCTGCGGCTTAGATAAAATGTCCGAAAAGGAAAAGCGGAAGAAGTTCGGCAATATGGATATTGTGATGACCGGTTTTGCGGGGCTGCGAGGCTCCGTGATGCTGGCGCGTGAAAAATATGATATATTGCAGAGCAGATATCCGGTTTCTTTTTTAGAAGGGGCAAAAAGACAGGAAACGTTATTACGGCAGATACCGGAGGCCGCACCGGCCGGAAAGTCCGATGACTGCAGTGCATATTCCTTTTTAGACAAAGGCATCACAGGAATGTATCTTCTTTCCGAGGGAGGCGTTTTTGCGGGGCTTTGGAATATGGGAAAGTCTGCAGGCATCGGACTGAACGTTTATATAAAAAATATCCCTATCAAGCAGGAAACAGTGGAGATCTGCAACTTTTTTGATGTGAATCCGTACCAGATGCAGTCGGAGGGAAGCTGCCTGTTACTTTCGGAGAACGGTTACAGATTAAAAAACGGTCTGTTGGAAAAGGGGATTTTTTCGGAAGTCATTGGCTTTGCAACGGAAAATAATGACAGGGTTGTCACAAATGGAGAAGAAAAGCGTTATCTGCAAAAGAATTACGAGGATGCGCTTATATCATTAAGTTGAGGCAGCAAATATAAAAGTGGAAAGGAATGGAAATGAGAGAACAATTATTGAAAATTATTGAGAAAAACAGCCGTATCGATTTAAAAGAACTGGCGGTTATATTGGGCGTGGAAGAAGCTGCTATTATTGAAGAATTACAGAAATGTGAAGCAGAAGGCGTGATCTGCGGCTACCATACGATGATTGATTGGGATAAGGTAGGCGTGGAGAAAGTGTCCGCTTTGATAGAAGTGCGTGTGACACCGCAGCGCGGGCAGGGATTTGACAAGATTGCAGAACGTATTTATAAATATCCTGAAGTAAATGCAGTTTACCTGATTTCCGGCGGCTATGACCTGTTGGTGTCTTTAGAGGGAAAAACACTGCGGGAAGTGTCTGCGTTTGTGTCCGATAAATTGTCTACGCTGGACACTGTGATCAGCACAGCGACACATTTTATTCTGAAGAAGTATAAAGATCATGGAACAATTCTGGAAAAGAAATATGAGGATACGAGAGAGAAGGTGACACCATGAGGAATCCGTTAGCTGAAAAGATTGTTGATATTCCGTTTTCGGGAATAAGAAAATTTTTTGATATTGTGAGTGAAATGCCGGATGCCATTTCTTTGGGAGTAGGTGAACCGGATTTTGATACGCCCTGGCATATCAGAGACGAGGGGATTTACTCTCTCGAGAAAGGACGTACTTTTTATACATCCAATGCCGGACTGAAAGAGTTAAAGATAGAAATTTCCAATTATTTAAAAAGACGGCAGAATCTGGAATATGATTACAATAAAGAAATACTGATTACTGTGGGCGGTTCGGAAGCTATCGATATCGGGATGCGCGTGATGCTAAATCCCGGGGAGGAAGTGCTGATTCCTCAGCCCAGTTATGTTTCTTATGAACCTTGTGTGATATTGGCGGGCGGCGTGCCTGTTATCATCAATTTAAAACAGGAGAACGAATTCCGTCTGACCGCACAGGAACTGCTTGATGCGATCACCGATAAAACAAAAGTTCTGGTGCTGCCGTTTCCGAATAATCCGACAGGCGCGATCATGGAAGAAAAAGACCTGCAGGAGATTGCGAAAGTTTGTGTCGAAAAAGATATTTTTGTCATGTCCGATGAAATTTACGCGGAGCTGACTTACAAAGAAAAGCATGTTTCTATCGCGCAGATGCCCGGGATGCAGGAAAGAACGATTCTGATCAATGGATTTTCCAAAGCATATGCGATGACAGGATGGCGTCTCGGCTATGCCTGCGGACCGGCAGACATTATCGAACAGATGTTAAAAGTGCATCAGTATGCGATCATGTGTGCGCCGACCACAAGCCAGTATGCGGCAGTGGAAGCGATCAAGAACGGGGATGAAGATGTGCGGGAAATGCGGGAGGCATACGACCAGCGCCGCCGCTACCTGTTACATGAGTTTCAGGAAATGGGGTTAGAATGTTTTGAACCGTTCGGTGCATTCTACATATTCCCGTCTATTCAGGAATTTGGCATGACAAGTGATGAGTTTGCAACGAGGCTTCTGCAGGAAGAAAAGGTGGCGGTTGTGCCGGGGACAGCTTTTGGCGCGTGCGGTGAAGGATTCCTTCGAATATCCTATGCATATTCGCTGGAAAACCTGAAAGTGGCAATCGGACGGATCCGGAATTTTGTGGAGCGGCTGCGGAGAGAGAAACAATAAGATATGAACATCATCTTACATCAGCCGGAGATACCGGCTAATACAGGAAATATTGGCAGAACCTGTGTTGCAACAGGAACAGGCCTGCATCTGATTGAGCCGCTTGGCTTCCGGCTGGATGAAAAATCTATAAAACGCGCCGGGATGGACTACTGGGACAGCCTTGATGTGACGAGATATATCAACTATCAGGAATTTCAGGAAAAACATCCCGGTGCAAAAATCTGGTTTGCCACGACGAAAGCGAAAAAGGCCTACTCGGAAGCAAATTTCGGTATGGACGATTATATTATGTTTGGAAAAGAAAGCGCGGGAATTCCTGAGGAACTTTTGGTAGACCATGAGGAAGACTGCATCAGAATCCCGATGCTTGACAGTATTCGGTCACTGAATCTTTCTAATTCTGTAGCGATCATCTTATATGAAGCGCTCAGACAGAACGGATTTCGGAATATGCAGTTACAGGGTGAACTGCACAGACTACAGTGGAGATCTTAAACCATGGGCTGGAAAACGTGTAACATTATTATTTTAAAAGGCAACATTTGACGTTTCAGGCTATCTTTATGCCCATTTTTCGGGCAATTTTCCATTTATTTATATCATTATCAATTATTTTATAATGTGAGCGCAGAAAAAAGAATTAAAGAGCGGCTGCCACTGCACCGGAGCCTCGGTTTTATTTTTTGCGCGCAGTATAAGAAGAATGAAGAGGTATTTACTATGAATATAAAGAAGCAGATGGTACGAATGTACCTTTATGAAGCTGCGCTTTCTTTCCGTATGGTGGACGCAGTCTGGGTCATTTTTTTGTTGGAAAGAGGATTTTCTCTGGCACAGGCGGGCATTGCGGAAGGTGTCTACCACATTACAAGTATGATATTTGAAGTGCCAAGCGGTATGGCGGCGGATCTTTTTGGCAGAAAGCGTACTTTAATCTTATCGGGAATAGCCGGCATATGCTCCGCAATTTTTATGACATTGGAAGGTTGGACAGGATTTGTGTATTGTAGCATGATTTTTTCAGCGCTTGCCCTGAATCTTGCATCGGGTACAGAAGAAGCGCTGGTTTATGATAGTCTGTTAGAAGCTGGCCGTGAGGATAACTATAAAAAAGTATGGGCAAACAGCAGTCTGATTGCAAGGACAGCAAGCGCTTTTGCCTGCGCAGCCAGTCCTGTAGCTATTATGATGGGATTTAAGTATACTTATTATATCAGTGCATTTCTGTGTTTTTGTACAATACTTGCGGTGTCAGGTGTAAAAGAACCGGTCGTGACGAAGCGTCAGGAAATGCGAAGCAGAAATAGCAACGGAAAGTCGGGTAAATGTCAGCAACAACAGATAAAGGCAGAACTGGGAAACCGCCTGAAAAAACATATTATTGAGACAGGAGGCTTTATAAAAAATCATCCGAAGACGATGGTAAAGCTGTTCGCAAATGCAGCGCTCGCCTGTCCCTGCTATCTTATTATGATGTATCTGCAGGAGCACCTCGTAAACTGCGGCTGGCCGAAAAGTTTTATCGGTATTCCAATGTTGGTCATTCCGCTTGCGGGCGCTTTAGGAACAAGAATTGCAGTGAAAAATAAAAGCGGACTATCAAAAGCTTTGCTTATCTGCGGTGTCATAAGTGGTGTCGGAACATGTCTTGTGGGGAGCAGTGCGCTTATTATTGTACTTTGCGGCGCCTGTGTTCAGCGGATCTGTGAGGGATTTGCTGAAATTGTGGTCAGTGAAAATGTAAATAAGGATTTTACGAGTGACCACAGAGCGACTTTAGTCAGCGTGGACAGCATGTGTTATTCTGTGCTGATGGTGATTGCAAGTCCGGTGACAGGTTTTTGGGGAGATCATTATTCGGTGAAAGCAGCCTTTTACCTGTTGGGAGGCGGACTTCTTCTGGGAACGGCAGCGGTAGGGCTGATCTACCATGTTATGTTTCGCGATTGGCAGCGGAAATAGTATGACAGTATACTTTTTGCAATCGGCCGTGGAAATCACTTACAGATTTAATCCTCATCATCCGCCACAGGCAGCGAGAAAATAAACTCTGTTCCTACACCGACAGTGCTGATCACGTTGATATGCTCGCCGTGCGCCATAATGATTTCTTTTGTGATGGAAAGACCAAGGCCGGTGCCTTTTTTGTCCTTGCCGCGGGACAGATCGGATTTATAAAAACGATCCCAGATCAGTTTTAGATCCTCCTTGGGAATACCGATGCCGCGATCCTTGACAGAGACAAAGACTTTGTTTTTCTTTTCGGTGGTTTCGATTTTGATAATAGAATCCTGGGGGCTGAATTTGATGGCATTATCCAGAAGATTATAAAGAACCTGCTGGATTTTGCCCATATCAGCCTCCACCGGCAATACATCGCCGGTCAGCACAAGTTCAATGGCTATCGATTTGTTTTTACAGACACCCTCAAAGGTGGCGGCAGTATTTCTGACGGTTGTATTCAGGTCAAAAACAGATTTTTCCAGATAGACCCCCTTTGTATTTAGATTATTCAGAGTAAGAAGGGAATCCGTCAGTTTTTTTAGACGTTCGGTTTCGTTCAGCACAATATTTAAATATTTTTCGTACAGCTCCTGCGGAACCGTACCGTCTAACATGGCTTCCAGATAGCCCCGGATGGAGGTGAGCGGAGAGCGAAAGTCGTGGGAGACATTTGCCACAAATTTTTTCTGGTTGTCCTCCGCGCGGGCGATCTCGCTTGCCATATAATTCAGGGAAGCCGCAAGGTAGCCCATTTCATCCGCACTTTCGACCGTAAATTCATAATGCATATTGCCGGAAGCATACTGCTCTGTGGCGGAAATGATCTTCTTTAGCGGAATATAAACGATTTCTGTAAAAAAGATCAGGATGATCAATGACAGGACAAAGAGAATGAGCAGCATAATATAGGAAATATTCAAAAAGCTGCTGGATTCGGTCCGAATGGCGGACATGGACATATGAATGATAACATAGCCCTGCACTCTGTAATTGTAGGTGATGGGTGCAAATACACTGAGCATATCTTCCTCAAAATAGCCGAAGAATGTTCCTTCTGTATAATAGGAACCGGCGGTCGCCGTAGAATCAAAATTTTCAATCACCGTTTCTTTTTCGATATCTAACGGAGCGGAAGAGTCAAGTACCATACGTCCGGAGGGATTGATGATCCAGATCGTACTGTTCATATAAATGGCAAGAGCGTCTATCTGGTTCTTTACGGTATCTAAAGAGGTTCGATTACTGTAAAGATCGGACGCGTAAGTATTGGCAATCTGAATCGCCTCTTTGTAAAGAGATTCGGCATGATTTTTCTTGATATGGTCCAATGTCAGATTGGACACAAACGTAGCCACCACAACAAAGCCAAAGAAGCCGAAGATAAGATAAGCCAGTATGAATTTTAAGTAGAGAGTCTTTTTCATGCTTCAGTCTCCTTGGCTGTTTGCCCGCTACATTTTGACTTCAAATTTATAACCGATGCCCCAGATCGTGGCAAGTTTCCAGTTTTCGTGGTCATTGATCTTTTCCCGAAGACGCTTGATATGCACATCAACGGTTCTCGTATCGCCGATATACTCATAACCCCAGATCTGATCAAGAAGCTGTTCTCTTGTAAAAACATGATTGGGAGAGGAGGCCAGAAAATACAAAAGCTCCAACTCTTTGGGAGGCATTTCCACCGGCTTTCCCTTATAGAGAACGGAATAGTTGGTCTGATTGACAACAAGGTCGGGATATTCCACACATTTGATGTCGGAATCAGGAGGAACCTGTACCACGGGTTTATACCGGCGCAGCACGGCCTTGACTCTTGCAACCAGTTCCTTGGAGTCGAAAGGTTTTTCCATATAGTCGTCAGCGCCCATTTCAAGCCCCAATACTTTATCAAAAATTTCCCCTTTTGCGGAGAGCATAATGATCGGCAGAGAGGATTTTGCGCGTATTTCGCGGCAGACCTGATAGCCGTCGATGCCCGGCAGCATCAGATCAAGGAGCATCAGGTTCGGATGAAAACTGTCCACTGCGAGAAGAGCCGATTCCCCGTCGCCTACGATCATGGTTTCAAAGCATTCTTTTGTGAGATAGAGGGAAATCAGTTCTGCGATATTATTATCATCGTCTACGATCAGAATTTTTTGTTTAACGGCCATGAGACACTACCTCCTGAAATTATTTTTTAAAAGTTGCAATTGTGACACCTGCGTCACCTTCGCCGAATTCTCCGAGTCGGAAGCTTTCCACATAGCGAACCCGCCTTAAATGCTGCTGTACGGCGCTTCTGAGCGCACCGGTTCCTTTTCCGTGAACAATGCGGACGCTTGGCAGGTGGGCGAGATAAGCGTCATCCAGATATTTATCAAGCCGGGCAAGCGCCTCGTCCGTGGTCATGCCAAGGAGGCTGATCTCTGTGGAGACAGAGAGGGATTTGCTCATCTTCATTTTGCCGGTGCTCGTTTTGCCGAGCCGTAAACCGGCGGGTGCGGTCACGTCGCTTTCCTGTACTAAAATAATATCGTTGATATTTGCCTGGGTGCGGATAATGCCGCACTGCACAAACAGATTACCTTTTTGGTCGGGCAGTGAGCTGACGGTGCCTTTCAGACCCATCGAGAGGATCTTCACAGCATCTCCAAGCTTTAGGTCGGAGGCTTTTAAGGGCTTCGTGCTTTGTGGCTTTGGAGTCTTTTTCAGAGAAAGTCTGTTGTTTTTTTCATCAATCTGCTTGCGGATTTTTTCGCGGGAGGCTTCCAGTTCTTTCATGGAAGCGCCGGGGCCGGCTTTCTGGAAAGCGCGAATCGTTTCGTCCGCGGTGTCTTTGGCCTCCTGCAAAATATCGCGGGCCTGTGCATGGGCTTCCTGTAAAATTTTTTCTCTGGAAGCGTTCAACTTTTCCTGTTTTTCCTCAAGCTGTTTTTTTAATGTCTCGATTTCTTCTTTATAAGAACGGATCTCCGCTTCTTCTTTTTCAATCGTTACTTTGCTGCTCTCCAGATCCGCTATCAGATCTTCAAAACTTTCTTTCTCTTCACTGATCTGTGAGCGGGCAGTATCAATGATATATTCCGGCAGTCCGAGTCTGCGGGAGATGGCAAAAGCATTGCTCTTGCCTGGAATACCGATCAACAGCCTGTAAGTAGGGCGAAGCGTTTCCACGTTAAATTCACAACAGGCATTTTCCACAAAATCTGTGGACAGAGCATATACTTTCAATTCGCTGTAATGGGTGGTCGCCATCGTGCGGATGCCCCGGTCGTGCAGATAATTTAAAATGGCGATCGCAAGGGCGGCGCCTTCTGTCGGATCCGTACCTGCCCCGAGTTCATCAAAAAGACAGAGGGAATTATCCTGTGCGCTTTTTAAGATCTGCACGATATTTGTCATGTGGGATGAAAAGGTCGAAAGGCTCTGCTCAATGCTCTGCTCATCGCCGATATCCGCATAGACCTCGCGGAAAACAGAGAGTTCTGAGCGGTCAAGAGCGGGAATCTGCAGCCCCGCCTGTCCCATCAGAGTGAAAAGACCGACCGTTTTTAAAGAGACTGTCTTACCGCCGGTATTAGGGCCGGTGATCACAAGCAGATCAAACTCTTTCCCCAAATGGATATCGATCGGCACGACCGCCTTTTTGTCGATCAACGGATGGCGTCCTTTTCGGATGTTAATATAATAATCCTCATTGAAGATCGGGCGGGAGCCGTTCATGTCAAGGGCGAGGGAAGCTTTTGCAAATATAAAATCAAGCAGCGTCATAAGTTTACAGTTTTCCAGAATCGAAGCGGCATGCTCCGCAGTCCGGGCGCTGAGGTCTGCAAGAATGATTTCAATTTCGTCCTTTTCCTCTACAGCAAGCTCTTTCAGCCGGTTATTTAACACGACAACAGCCGCCGGCTCAATAAAAAGGGTGGAGCCGGTGGAAGACTGGTCGTGCATCATGCCGGGCACCTGTGCTTTATATTCCGCCTTTACAGGAATACAATAACGGTTGTTACGCTGCGTGATCACGGCATCCTGCAAATAGGTGCGGTAGGAGCCGTTTACCATGGAAAGAAGCTGGCTGTGGATCTTATCGCCGGTGGAAGCTATTTCCCGCCGTATCCTTTTTAAGTTGCTGCTGGCATCATCCGCAATCTCTTCCTCTGACAGGATACACCGTCTGATCTCCGAAGAAAGCTGCGAAAAAGGCTCCAATGCATCAAAATACGGGGTGAGAGAATCGCCGTCCGGTGCTTCTTCATCAGGCAGTGCGGTGCGGTTGCCTTCTTTGCCATAATTTTTTACTCTTGCCACATTTTCCAACAGCATGGCAATCTTTAATAATTCGGAAGCGGTAAGGGTACTGCCCACTTCCAGACTTTTCAGAGAAAAGCCCAGATCTTTGTTGCTGCCGAAATTCGTAGAGCCTCTGCGCAGAAGTCGGGATGTGGCGTCCTGTGTTTCCTGTTGGGTCTGCTCGATCGTTGAACGCACAACAGAAGGACGCAGGGCACGACACATGGTGCGTCCCGGCTCGGAAGTGGCGTGTTCCGCCAGAAGTTCTATGATTTTATGAAATTCCAATACTTTTAGTGCTTTGTCGTTCATGATAATTACCTCTCGTTACCTATTCTACCACAGATTATAACTTTATGGGAAAAACTTTACAGGATTTTGCGAATAGATTATACTAAAGATGAAGGAGCAATCCCATAAAACAGGGGAATATCTCATTTGAAGTTGTATGATGAAATGGAGCATATATGCAGGAAAAAGAGCCGAAAGGGCAACAGTCTGATCTGGATTCGGAAATCAGTTCGGAGATCAATTTTATACAGGAAAAAATAAAAGAACGTCCTGTGAACCGGAAAAAACTGATACGACGGACAGTTATTACGGTCGTTATGGCGATGGTATTTGGCTTGGTGGCGTGTGTTACGTTTTTGCTGTTGGAACCTGTGATCAACAGGATGCTTTATCCGGAGGAAGAGACAGAGATTGTCAGATTTCCGGAGGAAGAGCAGGAAGTGAATCCTGAGGACATGGTGGCGGACGAAGCGGAGCTGCAGATCATCCGCGAGGAAGGGGAAGGACAGGAAGGGAATGCCGCAGAGCAGGGCGATGCCCCGGAACAGGGGAATACAGCGGCGGAAGACGGCAGTGCAGAAGATGGCACAGACAATGTTCCGGACGGAGATCGTGACGGAAACCCGGAGGAGGGCGAAGATGTTCCGGACCCGGAAGAGGCAGAGGAAATTTCTCCCGAAGAGGCAGCGAAAATAGCGGCACTTGATAATTATCAGGCACTGTATAATGCGCTTGGCGATTTGCGGGGGGAAGTGGAAAAGAGCATCGTTTCCGTGACATCCGTGACATCTGATGTAAACTGGATCAATGATACGCTGGAAAATACCGGTGTGACATCGGGGCTGATCGTGGCCGACAACGGAAGGGAACTTTTGATCCTTGTCGGTTACGGAGAACTGAAGGAGGCGGATAGTATTTCTGTTTTGCTTGGAGAGGAACAGAAAGAAGCGAGTCTCAAAGAAGTGGATCTGACAACAGGTCTGGCGGTGATCGCCGTGCAGCTGTCGGAGTTAAGCAGGGAGCAGCGTGAAGAGATCACTTATGCATCTCTCGGCAGTTCTCTGGGGCGCGGACTGGTAGGGCAGCCTGTGATGGCAGTAGGCGCACCTATGGGCGGCAGCGGTTCGGTCTGCTACGGCATGGTAACTTCACAGGGAACGGCGCTCGGACTTTTGGATTCCAACTATAAGGTGCTGACAACGGATATTTATGGCAGCAGATCCGCCAGTGGCGTACTTGTCAACATGCGGGGGGAGATCGTCGGTATTCTGTATAACGGATATGAGAGCAGCGATATGTCAAACAGGCTTTGCGCTATCGGTATTTCAGAATTAAAAAGGACAATAGAAAAACTTTCGAACGGGGAAAAAATGGTATATCTGGGGACCCATGGAGTGGATATCAACGGGACTATTTATCAGGAATATCAACTGCCAAGAGGTGCATATGTGACAAATATTGACATGGATTCTCCGGCGATGCAGGCAGGCCTGCAAAATGGAGATATCATCATAAAAGTTGACGACACGGACATTTTATCCTATACAGAATTTGCGAATTTATTAATAAAATCCCAAGTGGGGCAGAGCCTTCGGCTGACAGTGGCAAGGCAGAGCCAGGGAAGAGGAGAATATCAGGAAATGAATGTGACTGTGACATTGCAGGAGCAGAAACCATAAAACAATTGTGCGGAACCGGAACAGGAGGACACAGATGAAATTTATTAAAGACTTTAAAGAGGGAGATAAAATATTTGATATTTATCTCTGCAAACATAAAATATCGGCGGTGACGAAGAATGGAAAGGCTTATGAGACAGCAATACTGCAGGATAAGACCGGTACCATCGATGCAAAAATATGGGATCCCAACAACGCAGGCATCGGCGATTTTGAGGCGATGGACTATGTGGAGATCTACGGGGATGTCAACAATTTTCAGGGAACACTGCAGCTCAATGTGAAGCGCGCCCGCTATGCAAAGCAGGGGGAGTACGATCCGAAAAGCTATCTGCCGGTGAGCGCCTATAATATAGAAGATATGTACGGTGAAGTGATGCAGTACATAAAGGGAATCGCCAATCCGTATCTGCAGAAGCTGTGTCAGAAGATCTTTGTGGAAGACAAGGAATTTGCGGAAAAATTTAAAAGTTCCTCAGCGGCCAAATCCGTACATCATGGTTTTATGGGCGGGCTTTTGGAGCATACGTTGAGTGTGGTAAAGCTTTGTGATTTTTACTGCACAAGATATAAAAAATTGAATAAGGATTTATTAATTACGGCGGCTCTCTGCCACGATATCGGAAAGGTGAAAGAATTGTCTGCATTTCCGATGAATGATTATACGGATGACGGGAATTTTCTCGGACATATTGTGATCGGAACGGAGATGGTGGGAATGAAGATCAGGGAAATAGACGGTTTTCCTGAAAGGCTTGCCATGGAACTGAAACATTGTATTTTATCCCATCACGGGGAATTTGAGTTTGGATCTCCGAAAAAACCGGCTATTATTGAAGCGGTGGCGCTTAACTTTGCGGATAATACGGATGCGAAGCTGGAGACTTTTACGGAATTACTGAATAATGCATCGGATAAAGGGTGGCTTGGATTTAACAGACTGTTGGATTCCAATGTGACGGCGACGCGGATGGAGTAAATTTCATTGTTATTAAAGCTTGATTTAATTATTTGCAAATCGGGGTAGTGGGGAAAAGGATGACATTTCAGAAAAATCAAATCTATACAGTGACAATAGAGGATATTGGAACAGAAGGGGAAGGGATCGGCAAAATTGACGGCTTTTCCCTTTTTGTGAAGGATGCGCTGCCGGGAGATGTGGCGAAGGTGCGGCTGACAAAGGTGAAGAAGAATTATGCTTATGCCAGACTGGAAGAAGTGCTTACGCCATCCCCTGACAGAGTAGAGCCGCCCTGCCCTTTTCACAGGCAGTGCGGGGGATGCCAGATTCAGGCGCTTTCCTACGAGAAACAGCTGGCATTTAAACAGGCTAAAGTGGAGAATAATCTGGTGCGGATCGGCGGATTTGCGCCGGAAAAAATTCAGGAAATCATGGAGCCCATCATTGGTATGGATGATCCATGGCGTTATCGGAATAAAGCGCAGTATCCGTTTGGATATGGGAAAGACGGAAAGCTTATAACAGGGTTTTATGCGGGGCGGACGCACTCAATCATTGCCAATACGGATTGTCTGCTTGGAGTACCGGAAAATAAGGAGATACTGGAAATCATACTGGAGCATATGGAGCGGTATCAGGTGCAGGCCTATGATGAAAAGACAGGAAAAGGACTTGTGCGGCATGTGCTGATTCGAAAAGGGTTCTCCAGCGGCGAGCTGATGGTTTGTATAGTGCTGAATATCAAAAAGACAGGGCAGGTACAATGTAGCGGAGAATGGATTCCGGAGCAGAATAAGCTGGTGGACAGGCTTGCGCTGATTCATGGTATGATGAACATTTCTGTGAATGTCAACCATGAGAAAACGAATGTGATCATGGGAGAGGAAACTCATACGGTCTGGGGCAGAGATAAGATCCGGGATACGATGCATCTGTTCCGTACTGACGGGGAAGAATTTGTAAAAACTGACAAAAGTGTCATATATGAGATTTCTCCGCGTTCTTTCTATCAGGTCAATTCCACACAGGCGGGGAAGCTTTACTCTACGGCGCTTTCCTATGCCGGATTGACAGGAAAGGAAACGGTGTGGGATCTGTACTGCGGAATCGGGACTATTTCTCTGTTTCTTGCGAAAGAAGCGGGGAAGGTTTACGGCGTGGAGGTGATACCGGAAGCCGTTGAGGACGCCCGCGAAAATGCCCGGAAAAATAATATTACCAATGCAGAATTTTTTGTGGGGGCAGCAGAAAAAGTACTGCCGGAGTTTTATGAAAAGGGAAAAATTCGTGAAAGTCGGGATGAGAGCGGGGAGGAGGAAAATGACAAAACGGAGGACGGCCGCGGAATCAGGGCGGATATGTGCCACCCGGATGTGATCGTGGTAGATCCCCCGAGAAAAGGCTGTGATGAAGTCTGCCTGCGGACGATCCTGAGGATGCAGCCAAAGCGGGTGGTTTATGTGAGCTGTGATTCCGCTACACTGGCAAGAGATTTGAAGGTGCTTTGTGAGGGCGGGTATGAGTTAAAGAAGGGGAGAGTGTGCGATCAGTTCTGCCAGGGGGTGCATGTGGAAGTCGCATGTTGTCTGCAAAGGAAGGATTTTTGAAATTTATTAAGTGCTTTCAGGCATAAGTGAGCTGACGGCATTTAGCTATGAAAGGGGAAGATCATTTGAAATATATCAGACAATTCGGAATCATACTGTTTATATCTTTTATAGGGGAGATTTTGCACAAGGTGCTGCCGCTTCCGATTCCGGCGAGCATATACGGGATCATCCTTTTGTTTCTGTGTCTGGAACGGAAAGTGATATCCGTATCTGCGATAAAGGAGACCAGTAGTTTTCTGATAGAGATTATGCCAGTCATGTTTATTCCTGCGGCGGCAGGGTTGATTGATTCCTGGCAGACGTTCAGGGCGGCATGGGTTCCTTATATAGTGGTCACAGTGGTTTCCACGGTTGCGGTGATGGCAGTATCCGGAAGAGCGGTACAGGCCGTGATGAAGCGGTCAAAAAGGAAGGAAGGGCGGAAATGAGTGAATTTTTTGAGGAATCAGTCTTTTTTGGTGTGTTTATCACGCTGTTTTCATACGGTCTGGGCCTTTGGCTGAAAAAGAAGTTCAAGAGGGCTCTCTTTAATCCACTGCTGATCGCTATTATCATCACAATACTGTTTCTTGTTTTGTGCCGTATTGATTATAGTATATATAACGAAGGGGCAAAATATATCAGCTTTTTGCTGACGCCGGCTACGATCTGTCTTGCGGTTCCTTTGTATGAGCAGTTTGAGCTGTTGAAGAAAAATTATAAGGCGGTGCTGGTCGGCATTGTTTCAGGAGTGCTGACCAGTCTCTGCAGTATTTTTATTATGGCGGGTCTGTTCAAGTTCGATCATGCATCTTATGTGACATTGCTGCCGAAATCCATCACAACCGCAATCGGCATGGGTGTTTCGGAGGAACTCGGGGGCTATGTGCCGATCACGGTGGCGGTCATTATTGTGACGGGAGTATTGGGCAATATGATTGCAGAAATAGTATGTAAGATTTTCCGAATTCGGGAGCCTGTTGCAAGAGGTATTGCCATAGGTACTGCTTCCCATGCGATAGGAACGGCAAAGGCTATGGAAATGGGACCTGTGGAGGGCGCGATGAGTAGTTTGTCCATTGTTGTTTCAGGTATATTGACGGTGGTCGGCGCTAATATTTTTGCACGGTTTATGTGAGAAAGTCTGACTTTTCTGCACAAGATTTCTGCTTGAACCTGGTGAAGGTCGGGCATTTATCGGAAGGCCGAAGAAGAGTACAAGCTTACTTTGCAGAAGAAAGACAGCTACGGAAATGTGTAGTTCAACCTTGTGGATATGGAAGAATACTACCGTTTCAAAGATGCAAACAAGAATTAGGGCTAAAATAAAACACTGGACAGAAGCGATAAGCTGCTGATGCGAACAAAGCATTGGCAAACCTTAAACCCGCTTGATATTTGATAAAACTTATGTTGTAATTATATTGTGATTTTGTAATTTGTTTTTCGGGGACAAATGATTGTTGGCTATAAATACGTTGGAAGATTTTAAGTAATAAAGATATAGGGAAATCGATCTCGAACGAGACGCAAATGTTATCCCCATAAACTTTCTCAAGAATAAGATGTTTTGACATATGTATTAGACAAAATTTGCTAGGATTTTGCACTGTATGAATAATGCCATTATGAAATTCACTGAAAGGTAATAATTCTGTTTCGTTGGAGATAAAAAAGTATTGCTAAATGCTAACTGCATAAATAAGTACTACAAAAGTGAGGAAATGATATTATGAGAGTAGCAGATTTCTTCTGCGGTGGAGGCGGATTTTCTGAAGGTTTCCGTCAAGCAGGTTTTGATATTGTTTTTGCTGTTGATAAATGGGAACCAGCAGTAAAAACATACAGAGGAAATAAGCCGGGAGTAAATGTTATACAAGACGATGTGATTAGAATTTCTCAATTACCGAATGATGAGTTTGAGGCGTTGGTCCCCGATTCTGAAGTGATTATTGGATCTCCTCCGTGTCAAGCTTTTTCCCATTCAAACAAATCCGGTAATGCAGATAAGTCGATTGGTATTCAACTGATAGAGGCTTATCTAAGAATTATTGCACGAAAAAAATTTAAACAAAATTCTATTCTTCGCTACTGGGTTTTAGAAAATGTCCCTGCTGTTAAGGACTATATTAAAGAGGAATATACCGCAGCAGATTTTGGTTTGGAGGGCGATTTTGTCTTAAGACCATGTGGCGGTGCCTCTGGAAAATATAATGCAAAATATTATGGGGCACCTACAAATAGAAAACGATATCTGTGTGGTGAATTTCCAGAGCCTATTAAAATAAAAAATGACGATAATGTGACTACGTTGAAAATGGTTCTTGATTCACTTGGAGATCCTTTAAGAAAAGATAATAATCTTATAACAGATATTAACTATCCGAATCTTTTTATTGATTGCCAGCAAGTTACAGATCAACATTACATATATGAATTAGCGGACTTTGAATGTAAGACAGCAAAGCGACTAAAGCAGGACAAGGGATATATGGGGAAAATGTCATTTCCCGAAAATACATTGAAACCTGCAAGAACTGTGATGGCGACCATGTCTGCTAGTTCAAGAGAGGCAATGATTCTTGGGTATAAAGATGGAAAATATCGTCTGCCTACAGTCAGGGAAGCTGCTTGTATGATGAGTTTCCCAATTGATTATTGGTTTTATGGCGATTCAAAAGGAACTAAACATACTCTTGTTGGCAATGCTGTCCCTCCGAAGATGTCGTATGCAATTGCTAAAGCTATTGCAATGGCTGAAAATGTACCATTACCAAAGGGGTATCCAAGAATAAAACATGATAGCAACATCGAATTTTATAATCTCAACGGAGTTGCCTTTGAAATAAAAAAGGAGATGCCCCGGCGTGCGGTGGCAAAATTCAAGTACCACATTCCATACTTAATTATTGATGCATTTCGTGTTGAGCTTACAAATTATCATTCTGATTTTGCAAATAAAAAATATACGTGGGATGCAGAAATTCACTATAGCCAAGGTAAAAATAAGGCAAAAATATATCTTCCAACATTGGATTTATACGACTTACCAGATGATTATCATTCAAGAATCACAGAGTTTTTGACTACAGTTAGTAAAAAGATTCCTGAGGAGAATACCTTTCAGCAAGTATACTGTATGACATCTGAACAAAGGGAAAAAACACCTTGGATTGGACCGTATGAACTTTTAGATTTTATCAAAAAATTTATTGATGAGTTTATTATTATTGATGAACAAAAAAGGTTGATACCTATCCGGGAAACACCTGATAATTTGCCGCTAGCAACCGCTGTTGGATACTATATACTTTCAAATATTGTAAATCAAATGGGAGGTTCAAGATAATGGATTCTGCTACCAGAAAAGCCAAATTGGAGGAACTTAAAACTAATCAACTTAACCAGAAAATGACAGGCATTCCTTTGCGTTATAAAGGATCAATAAGAGAGGAAGTCGTTTGGCGTATTCCATTAGACTATCTTATTTATAACAAGTATAACGGCAGAATAGGTTCTGATGTATTATCGTATGAAAAGCAATACGGTGAACTGAATGCAGAATTGGATTCTGATTGTGAAATCATTGAGAAATTTTTGTATGAATCAAAAGAAGCTCGCAATGAAATAACTATGAAGAGTCTTTTGGAAATTGGGCAGCAACGATATGGAATTGTCACAGCAGATGGTATTATTGTAGATGGGAATCGTCGGGCAATGCTGTTGAATCGGTTGTTTCATAAACGGGATGAACTTGGATATACATATGCTCAGGTCGAGCAGTGTCAATACTTTCTCGCAATTATTCTTCCCGGTGATGCTGAGGAAAAGGATATTCAGAAACTTGAAACAATTTATCAAATGGGTGAAGACGATAAGTTGGATTATAATCCTATTGAAAAGTATCTCAAATGTAAAGAGTTAAAGCGTCTTGGGTTTGATGAAAAAGATATTGCCAACTTCATGAGCGAAAAACCCGGACAAATCGCGAAATACTTAGATATTTTGAAACTGATGGAAGATTATCTAAAGGAGTATGGTTACGACGGGATTTATACGCGACTGGAAAAAACAGAAGATCCTTTTATTAATTTACAAAGCTATTTAGATTCCTACAACCAAAGGGGTGCACATGCCCGGACTGATTGGTCTTATACTGATTTAGATATTTCTGCCTTAAAAAGTGTATGCTTCGACTATATTCGAGCGAGGTATGAAGGAAAAGAATTTCGTGATATTGCAAAGACAGGCAAAGAGGGAAGTATCTTTTTTTACAAAGATTTATGGAATGACTTTTTGGAACAACATCAAAAGAATATTCCTACCGATGAGGAGACTGTCGAAGAATTACGACAGCGTTGGCCTAATGAAGACTTGAGTCTGTTGCTTAAGCGGCGCGATGAGCTTTGGATCGAGCAAGTAAAGGGACAACTTAAGGGTAATCTTAACAGATTTTCTAGGAAACTCGAGGATAAGCGTGATGCAAATAAACCGGCAGATCTCATTGAACGAGCTCTTAGCGCTCTTAAATCAGTGGATTGTGAACAAAGTAGTTTTATTGAAGATCCTCATATTGAAGAAATGATTAAGGAAATCAATAAGCTCACTTGGGAGATGAAAAAAATACTGGAACGGAGTTGAACATGGCGGCAAATATCTCATTAGATTTTGATTCGAATAAAAATGAAATATATCTGCTTGGGGATATTGTAGAACTGCAAAAGAATCGTTTTGCATGGAGATATGTACAGGACTATTTGCATCCCCATATAGAAGGTAATCGTATTGCTATTGCTATCGGGGAAAGTGAACCGTTTGCGGTAATGGCAAACATAAGCGCAATGCTTACAAGATATGGTTTTTCCGAGTCACAAAGCAAAAGCTCAGAAAAGATAATCCAAGATTATTATGAAGAGGAACGACGGTTTGCGGAATTCTCGAAGAAAGCACTAGACATTCGCAACAACAAGTGCAATAAAAGCGAATTTGAAAAGTTTACGCAATCAATAGAGAAGAATCTAACTGCAAGATCATTATATCCGCTTCAGCTTCTGTCAGCCTATCATATGGCTTTTTCGCAGAATTCTTGTAATTTTTCAGTGCCTGGAGCGGGTAAAACAAGCATTGTTTATGGCGCATACGCATATTTACATAACCTACCTAAGGAAGACTCTAAGTATATAGATCGAATTTTGATTGTTGGTCCTTTGAGTTCTTTTGGTCCATGGGAATTGGAATTTGAGGAATGTTTTGGTCGCATGCCTAAATCAAAGCGGCTTGTTGGTGGTATCGATAAATCTGACAAACAAGATTATTTAGTCTCAAAACATCCTGCTGAAATAACCTTGATTTCCTATGCCTCGTTGGTTTCTTTGCAGAAAGAGATCGGATTTTTTCTCAGAATGAATAAAGTTATGGTTGTACTTGATGAGGCACACAAAGCCAAAAACTCATCAGGTGGAATCATCGCACAGTCTGTGCTTGAAATCTCGAAGTATAGTAAATCTCGTATTGTTCTTACGGGGACCCCTGCTCCAAATGGATATGAAGACATCTATAATATGTTCAAATTTATTTGGCCCAATAAAAATGTTATGGAATTTGAAGCCAATCAACTTCGTGATATTACAGCAACAGGAGATCAAGCGAGGGTTTCTCGGCTTATTGACAATATCTCTCCATATTTTATTCGCATCCGAAAAAGTGATTTGAATATTCCACCGGCGACAGTTCATCCCCCAGTCTATGTTTCGATGGGACCATTGCAACAAAGGATATATGATTTTATTGAAAAGAAATATATGGATGAATTTATGACTGATGGGATGGAAAATACTTCCTCTCGCTTTAAAGCGGAGTTAGCTCGGGCTAGGACGATTCGCTTGATGCAAGCTGCATCTGACCCGGCTATGTTAAGAGCTCCCTTGCGTGATTTTTTTGAAGATGAAGAATGCCCTATAGAAGCATATCAGTCGATTGATGATTCGAATGTTTTGAAGTCGATTTTAGATTATGAGGTAAATGAAGTGCCTGCTAAATATACGGCAGTAAAACAATTAGTTAACAAAATCTTGGCTAACAACGGAAAGGTTGTCATATGGGCAACATTTATACATACAATCCACGGACTTAAACAATATCTTGAAAATCAAGGAATTCTTTGTCAGGAATTGTATGGAGAAATACCTGTTGAAAGGGAAGGTAGCAGAGATGATGAATTTGTTCTTACAAGGGAAAAAATTGTAAAAGAATTTCAACATTCAGACTGTCCGTTTAAGGTTATCATAGCAAATCCTTTTGCGGTCGCTGAGTCCATTTCATTGCATAAAGCGTGCCATAATGCAATTTATATTGAAAGATCTTTCAATGCTGCACATTTTGTACAATCTAAAGACCGTATTCATCGATATGGATTAAAACAGGGTACAATAACAAATTATTATTATATCTTGTCTCGTGATACTATTGATGAAACCATTAATGCAAGATTATCTGAAAAAGAACACCGTATGACTGAAATCATGGAAAGTATGCCTATTCCTTTGTTCAATAATATTGCTGAAGATTTGGGTGACGAAGATATAAAGGCGTTGATAAGAGATTATGTTAAACGTACTAAAAAGTCTTAAATATCATGGTGGAAAAGAAGGTTTACTTTTCTTTATCTGTGATGTAATAGGATATAGTCAAATCAGAATCAAAGATGCTAAAATCATATGTGCGCATGCTAATGGAAAGCACTATTTGTCTGTCAGTGATTTGATTAGTTATTGCTGTGCTTTAGGGTGGCTACAAATATTAGATGATAGTATTTCTGTATCGCCTGATATTAGTGCTTTTTTGAATGATAAAGAAAAATTAAATGATGTACTCATCATATCTACTGTGAATCAACTGTTTGAAGAAAGCATATTGGATGCAAGTATGTTTTACTATGACACTGTTCAGCACAGTTATGCTTTTAAGAATGAATTGTTGCCACTTTCTTTATCATGTGTGAGAAATGTATTGATAAGTCAAGGTTTCTTAATTCCTCTGAGGAATTCACAAGGGACTCGCTTTTATATTGCTCCTACTTATGATACGCTTGTTGCTAAGCACTGTAAAGAGCGACAAAGGCAGTTGTCTTTAGAAAAACTAAAAAAACAGCTTGAAAGTAATGAACTGGCTGGAGAGAAAGCAGAATTGTTTGTATTAGAATATGAAAAGAAACGGCTTGGATTATCTCTGTGCGAAAAAGTAAAGCGGATTTCTGAAATTGATGTTACTGCGGGGTATGACATCGTTTCCTTTGATTCAGATTTATCTCAAGAACCAGATCGCTTTATAGAAGTAAAAGCCACATCAAATGATGGATTTTATTGGTCAAGAAATGAGTATGAGATTGCAAAACTAAAAGGTGATACCTACTATTTATACTTGGTCGATTTAACAAAAGTTAATCAGTCAGCTTATTTGCCACAAATTATAAAGAATCCTGCAATAAATGTAATAGAGTCAGAGGAATGGTTTATTGAAACTCAGTCCTATTTTATCAAGCGTATATAGCTGTGCTCAAGGTGGAGTATATAGTGAGATATTAAAAATTTTCAATGATTTCTGAAAAATTATGGTATATAGAGGATGCAGGATAAAAACGGCAATGCAGAAAAATATTTGTTCAATTTCTTTACTAAAGTTATACCAAAGCTGGCAGCTGCTTTGAAGAAATCTTTTAAGTTGAAAGGGATGCAACGGTTTTATAAGACTTCCATTCATAAGGCTGTCAGAGAATCTGCATCCATCCGGATAAAATAACAATTTACAGTTCGGGAACCTTTGCGAGTACATACAGTTCGGAGGATTACATCAGTAAAAACCTTCCATCATCCATCCGAAATGCATCGATTTCTAAAATCCTGTATCTAGACAAGTCGATTGAACAGTTTGGAAGTGGGTTTAAGCGTATCAATAGCCTGTGTAAAGATGCAAATATGAAATTTCAGAAAACGGTTTTACATTTGTTTTTTTAGAAAGACACAAAAGGTATCCTCATCAAATGAAAAAATACAGAGTAATGTCACTGTAAACGTCGCTGTAAATGTCACTCTAAATATAACGGAGCAGGCAGTATATAATCTGCTTATGAAAAATCCTGATTATACGAGAGAAGAACTGGCAAATGCAACATCCAAAACGGTAAGGACAATGCAGAGGACACAGGATTCGCTACGAAAGAAAGATTTAATAGAGAGAATAGGAAGTGACAAATCAGGATATTGGAAGGTTAAAGCAGATAAACTGTAACTTTTTAGCGTATTGTGATGTTAAATTTAAATAATCTGCCCAAACTGATAATAAATTTATAAAAGAATTTAATGGATAAAGAAAGGAGCTTTCAAACATGAGAAAAAACATTAAAACAACAGAGGCAATCTTCCCGATGCCGGTACTTATGGTGGCAACCTACAATGAAGACGGAACGGTCGATGTGATGAATGCCGCCTGGGGAACTATGGTTGAGCGAAACATTGTGGCACTCAACCTGACCGAAACCCATAAGACGGTGAAGAACATTAAGGCGAGAAAGGCTTTTACGGTGGGGATTGCCGACAGCAGGCATGTGGTTGAGGCAGACTATTTCGGCGTTGTATCCGGTAATAATACACCCGATAAGTTTGCAAACAGCGGTCTCACGGCCGTAAAGTCTGAACTTGTAGACGCACCGGTCATCACAGACTTTCCGATTTGCTTTGAATGTGAGTTTATCGAGTATCAGGACAGTGCATACGGTCTTGGTGTGATTGGAAAAGTAGTAAATACCAGCGCGGATGAAAAAGTTATGAAAGGCGATAATGTAGATATTGATCTGGTTGAGGCTATCGCTTTTGATCCGTACACACATGGCTATTATAAAGTTGGCACAAGAGTCGGGGAGGCATTTAAGGATGGCCTGAAGTTAAAGAGGTAAGACGTCTATGTTAGACATCCTGATCGTAGAAGACAACACAGAAATTGCAGCGCTGTTATATGATTTCCTGAGAAGAGAAAACTATGTGGTGAGCACCGCAAATACGGGAGAAAAAGCGATAGATATATTCGAAAGGTATGGCGCCAAGCTGATCATCCTCGACATTATGCTGCCGGGGATGGACGGCTTTGCGGTCTGCTCCAAAATCAGGGAGAGTTCCAATACGCATATTCTGATCGTCAGTGCAAGAACGGAAAAGAACGATAAGCTGAAAGGCTTAAACATAGGAGCGGACGACTATATTGAGAAGCCCTATGATATCGATATTTTAATGGCAAAGGTCAAGGGAATTTTCAGGCGCAAGTATGCGCAGGAAGAATTTGTGGAGGGCAATCTTCGGCTGAATACGATAAAGCAGACATTATGTGTGGATGACAGGGAAACAGATGTCACGGAAAAGGAATTCGAACTTCTGAAATTGTTGATTGAAAATAAGGGTGTCACCTTAAAAAAGGAATATCTCTTCCATACCGTCTGGGGAAGTGACAGCGATTCGGAGATGCAGACTTTGACAGTACATATCAAAAGGCTTCGGGAAAAGATTGAACCGGAGCCAAAGAAACCGGTACATATTATCACAGAGTGGGGTGTAGGATACAGATTTGAATAGGTATAAAATATTTTTTTGCCTGACGATCATCATGGAAATCATTCTGGTATTGTTTTGCAACGGCCTGTATATATATCAAAATAACAGTGACGCAGGAAGATTGTATCGCGTGGAAGCAAAGCGGATTGTTATGGAGATAGAGGAACAGAACCTGACAGAAGAAGAGATTAACGCGTTAGATTTATCGGAGTATGAAACGATCATCGGCGTTTGCGAATTTGCGGCGGATGAGGTCTGCAATAACGATTATGTGATAGAGGAAAGTAACGGCAAATGGTATCGAATTGAATATCGTGCGGGTAAAAATTACGGAACGCTTCTTTATGTGGATGGCGTGTTGTTCGGTATGGTGCTTCTGACGGGGGGAGTACTCTTTTATGTATACAAAAAGGTCTTAAAGCCCTTCTATGCCATGAGTGATCTTTCTTATGAACTGGCAAAGGGTAATCTTTCCATGCCGATAAAGGAGGAGAAAAGTAAGCTGTTCGGGCGCTTCCTCTGGGGGATGGATATGCTTCGTGAGAAGCTGGAGGATAACAGGGAAAAGGAGCTGGAATTCCAGAGGGAGCGAAAGACCCTGATCTTATCCCTGTCACACGATATAAGGACGCCTTTATCTTCCATTGAATTATATTCCAGGGCATTGGGGGAGAACCTGTATGACGAGCAGAAAAAAAGGGATGAGGCGTTACAGGGTATCATAAGAAATGCCGGGGAAATAAAAAAATATGTGAACGAGATCGTTGCTGCGTCCAGGGAGGATTTTCTGAATCTGGAAGTGGTAAACGGTGAATTATATTTGTCAGAGATCATCGAGGAGACCAAACGCTACTACAGAGACAAACTATCTGTGCTCCATACCGGGTTTGATGTGGCTGAATACTCAGAGTGTCTCATAAAAGGCGATAAAAACCGCCTGATAGAAGTACTTCAGAATGTTATGGAGAATGCCGTCAAGTACGGCGACGGTAAAAGGATTCATATTTATTGTGAGGAGGAAGAGGACTGTAAACTGATACATGTTGAAAATTCCGGCAACAGCCTGAAAGAGGAAGAATTGCCGAATCTTTTCGATTCCTTTTACCGGGGGAGCAACAGCCGTGGTGTGAAAGGAAACGGCTTGGGATTATATATCTGTAAAACGCTGATGAATAAAATGGACGGCGATATTTTTGCAGAGATAAAAGGTGAAAATTTCAGGGTGTCGGTGGTAGTGGGCAAAGCGTAGACAAAGAGTTGCTGCTATCGATAAGTAGATTTAGATAAGGCGCTGTCACAAAGTAGCAGATTTCAGGAAAGCTTCTTTGCGGCAGTTCTATTTTATTTGTCAGGAGATTACCGGGTGCTTTTATGCAGCGTTCTCCGTAGGGATTGTAGCAGTTAAGGATTATTTCATAATTTCTCTTGTATGATGGATTCATAGAAAGAGAAAGGGGCAAGTAAATGTTATTTCGCATTTTAAAAAATGATATGAAAAGAAAAAAGACCATGAATGCCATACTGTTCCTGTTTATTGTTCTGGCAACCATGTTTGTGGGCAGCGGAATCAATAATGTGATAACGGTTGCGAACGGCACTGATTATTATCTGGACAAGGCGGGCGTGGGTGATTTTGTCGTGATCACCATGGGAGATAATGCAGTGGGTGTGCTTGATGAGATGCTGGAGACAGAACCGGCAGTACAGGGCTATCGCAAAGAGCTCGTTGTATGGGGGGCGCAGGATAATATCACCGCGGCGGATGGTTCTTCCGTGGAATGTAAAAATGCTACGGCCTTTCAATCTGTCAAGACATCGGCTATTACTTTTTTTGATATGGAGAATGAACCGATTACAGACGTTGAGCCGGGGCATGCATACATTTCGGGCAGTTTTATGGAGACAAACGGGTTTGAAGAAGGCGATGTCATCTGCCTGAAGCACAGTGGTGTGGAGTTGCCTTTTATCTTAAGCGGCATGGTCAAGGACGCGCTGCTCGGTTCCGATATGATGGGCAATACAAGAGTTATCATAAATGATGAAGATATGCAGAAGATTCTTGACAACGAAATGATTTATGACCATTACAGAGGCGAGATCTGCTATATTGATACAGATGATGCAAAGGCGATGAAAGCGGCAATGTCAGATGTATCATCCGGTGTGGCTTTTGACGGCGCGCGTTCTACGATCAGAATGTGTTATGTGATGGATATGATCGTGGCGTTTGTGATGTTGATCCTGAGCGTCTGTCTGATCATTGTATCTTTTGTCGTATTAAAATTTTCCATTACTTTTACCATAACGGAAGACTTTCGGGAAATCGGTGTTATGAAGGCGATCGGTCTTTCAAACGGCAGGATCAGAAGCCTGTATGTTGTGAAATACCTGATGATGGCAATTGTCGGAGCAGTGATCGGTTTCTTTGCAAGTATTCCGTTCGGCAGATTACTGCTCCGTTCCGTCAGCAAAAAAATGGTGCTCGGGAGTGACAGCGGGGTGTTGATCAATATGTTCGGTTCCCTGTTGGTGATTGCGGTTATCATTTCCTTTGTCTATCTTTGTACCGGAAAAGTGAAGAGATTGTCTCCGTTAGATGCGATCCGCAGCGGCCAGACAGGAGAGAGGTATAAGAATAAGAGTGTTCTGCGGATCCATAAATATCCCGGCGGAAATGCACTGTTCATGGCATCAAACGACATTTTAAGCAGTCCAAGGCGGTTTCTCACCATCATGATCTCCTTCGGGCTTTGTACGTTGTTTGTGCTGATGTTAGTGAATACAACGGCAACGATGAAAAGTCCCAATCTGATCCATACCTTTGGAACGGAAAGTGATCTTTATGTGACGGATGTTGGAGAAGCGATGAAATATATGAATACAGGTTCCCGGGAAGGCATGAAAAAACATCTGGATGAGATGGCGGCGGAACTTGACGGGGAGGGAATGCCGGCAGAGCTGTGCATAGAATTGCAATACAAATATCCGATCACTTTTGATGGAGACAGGTATATCCTTACGTGCCAGCAGGGAGTGAATACGAAGGCTTCCGATTATTTGTATATCGAAGGCCTTGTGCCCCAAAATGAAGATGAAATTGCCATAACGCCGCAGATTGCAGAGATGACAGGAGCAAAAATCGGCGATATTATGACGATTCATTACGGAGCGGAAGATGTAGATTGTATAGTGACTGCATATTTTCAGACAATGAATCTGCTTGGAGAAGTGATCAGACTTCACGAGAATGCTCCCACGGATTTTGCTCATATATCCAGCCCTATGTCCTACCAGATTGATTTTACAGATGATCCGTCAGAAGAAGAAATTGAACTCCGGAAGGAGAGGATCAAGGAACTTTACGATAATGAAAAAGTCATGAATACCACAGAGTATTGCATTGACTGTACAGGAGTGGCAGATACTTTGGAGAGCGTACAGTTACTGCTTCTCGGCATCACTCTTGTGGTGGTCATTCTGGTGACGGTTCTGATGGAGAGAAGTTTTATTGCGGATGAAAAAAGTGAGATTGCAATCTTAAAGGCAATCGGTTTTAAGGACAGCGCGGTCATAAAATGGCACGTGTGTCGTTTCGGGCTGGTGGCTCTGGCAGCGGTGGTTCTGGCGGCAGCATTGTCCATCCCGATGACAGAACTCTGTATTTCGCCGATTTTCGCTATGATGGGCGCTGTGGATGTGGATTATAATATTGATCCGCTGCAGATTTTTCTGTTGTATCCGGGAATTGTGCTGCTTATGACGGTTATTGTGACCTGGTTTGCCGCATTGCACACCCGGACAATAACAAGCAGCGATACGGCAAATATTGAATAATTATATGGAACCGGAAACAGCATCGGCCGTGTGCTGGAAGGGCGGATGCGGAACTGGAAACAGCAGAAGCCCGAACAGTGCACAAGACGATTTGCAGAGGCGAAAGCGGCTGGGAATCTGTCTTCCATTTATCGTGTGCTGGAAGGGCGAATGCGGAACTGGAAACAGCAGAAGCCCGGACAGCGCACAAGACGATTTGCAGAGGCGAAAGCGGCTGGGAATCTGTCTTCCACTTATCGTGTGCTGGAAGGGCGAATGCGGAACTAAAATTAGGAGGAAAGAAAAATGGCAGCTTTATTGGAAGTAAAAGATTTATGCAAGACATATGTGGTAAATAAAAGGCAGAATAACGTATTGAAAAATGTGAATTTCTCAGTGGAAGAAGGAGAGATGGTAGCGATCATGGGTCCTTCCGGATCCGGTAAATCCACGCTGTTGTATACGGTGTCAGGTATGGACGCGGCCACCGGCGGGGAAGTTTACTTTGACGGGAAAGATGTTACAAAATTAAAGAGCAGTGAACTTGCGGCGCTGCGTCTGGACGAAATGGGATTTATTTTTCAGCAGATGTATATGATGAAGAATCTGACGATTTTGGACAATATTGTACTGCCCGCAATGGAAAGTAAAAAGACATCCGGGAGTAAAAAAGAAAAGATGAAACGCGGCGAAGAACTGATGCGCAAGCTCAGCATTATAGAAGTGGCAGATAATGATATCAATGAAGTGTCGGGCGGCCAGCTGCAGAGAGCCTGCATTTGCAGAAGTATGATCAACAAGCCTAAAGTTTTGTTTGCCGATGAGCCTACGGGTGCGCTAAACAGAAGCGCGTCGGGTGAAGTGATGGAGGAACTGGTGAAGTTAAATAAGGAGGGTACTACGATTATGATGGTGACCCACGACGCAAAAGTGGCGGCGAAATGTTCCCAGGTGCTGTATATTGTGGATGGCAATATCAAAGGGGAGTATACGGGTCCTACCGGTGTAGATGTGCGGGAAAAAGACCGTGAGAGAATGCTGAACAGCTGGCTGATGGAACTGGGGTGGTAAGACAGGGAAAGAAGTCTGTCAATAAGGATCTGCAAAAAGGAGGGGCTTAGAGCCCCTCCGCCCGGCATGAGGACAGCTAGCAAAGTGCGCTGTCCGCTGCCTGCATTCCCGTATACAGCTGATAGTATTTCCCTTTCTCCTCAATCAGCTCATCATGGCTTCCTCTTTCGATAATTCTTCCCTGTTCCAGAACCATAATACAATCACTGTTGCGGACAGTGCTGAGCCTGTGGGCGATCACGAAAGTAGTGCGTCCTTTCATCAGGGAATCCATGCCGCGCTGAACAAGCATTTCGGTTCTGGTATCGATGCTGGAAGTTGCTTCATCCAGAATAAGCACCGGAGGATCGGCAACGGCCGCTCTGGCAATCGCAAGGAGCTGTCTCTGCCCCTGGGAGAGATTTGCACCGTTTCCGGTCAAAAGAGTCTGATAACCGTTCGGCAGCCTCTTAATAAAACCGTGGGCATTGGCAAGTTTGGCCGCGGCAATGCAATCTTCGTCCGTGGCATCTAACTTTCCGTAACGGATATTTTCCATTACCGTACCGGTAAACAGGTGCGTATCCTGCAATACGATACCAAGAGAACGGCGCAGGTCCGCTTTTTTAATTTTATTGATATTAATGCCGTCATACCGGATTTTGCCGTCCTGAATATCGTAGAAACGGTTGATCAGGTTGGTGATCGTTGTCTTGCCGGCACCCGTGCTGCCCACAAAAGCGATCTTCTGTCCCGGTGTTGCGAACATTTTAATATTATGCAGCACGATCTTATCATCATTGTAGCCAAAGTCTACGTCATCAAAAACAACATCTCCGGTCAGCTCCGTATAGGTAACGGTGCCATCCGTCTGATGGGGATGCTTCCATGCCCACATACCTGTGCGCTCTTTGCATTCCTGAATATTGCCCTCGGCATCTTTTTTGACACGGACTAAAGTGACATACCCTTCATCCACTTCCGGTGTTTCATCCATCAGTTTAAAAATGCGGTCGGCGCCGGCAAGCGCCATAACAATGGAATTAAGCTGCTGGCTGATCTGAGTGATCGGCTGGTTAAAATTTTTGTTGAGTGTGAGGAAAGAGACCAGCGTACCGATGCTCAATCCAAAATTGCCGTTGATAGCAAGGAGCGCACCCGTAATGGCGCAGACCACATAACTGACATTTCCGAGCTGTGCATTTAAAGGCATCAAAATATTGGCAAACTTATTGGCATTATTGGCGCTTTCCCGAAGATTATTATTCAACTCCCGGAATCTGTCAAGGCTTTCGTCCTCGTGGCAGAAAACTTTGACTACTTTCTGACCCTCCATCATTTCTTCGATGTAGCCGTTGACTTTACCGATATCCTGCTGCTGCGCCATAAAGTACCGCCCGGAGAGGGATGCCACCTTGCGGGTGACAAGCAGCATAACGCCCACCATAAACAGTGTCACAATAGTCAGCGGAATATTCAGATAGATCATGCTGACAAATACACTGACAAGCGTGATCACGCTGGAAGCAAGCTGCGGCAGGCTATTGCCGATCAGCTGTCTTAAAGTATCCACATCATTGGTGTAAACGGACATAATATCACCGTGCGGATGGGTATCAAAATATTTAATCGGCAGAGATTCCATTTTTGTAAACAATATGACACGAATGTCATGTAGAGTTCCCTGACTGACTCTTACCATGATCTGGTTATATGCCCAGGAACATAAAATGCCGATCAAATAAACACATGCCATTTTCATAAGAGCGCTTTTTAACGGACCGAAATCCGGTGAAGACACACCGATCAATGGTATGATATAATCATCGATCAACGTCTGAATAAACAGCGTACCCCGCACAGTGGCAAGGGAGGAGCCGAAAAGGCAAAGGAGTACAATAATAATAGGAACGGCATATTTTCCCATAAGAAGTTTTGTGAGACGTTTTAATAAAAGCCCCGGGTTTTCCAATTTAGGTCTTGGTCCTCTGCCGCCCCGGTTGCCGGGGCCATGAACTGCTTTTGCCTGTGCCATTACAGAGCACCTCCTTTCTGATCGAAGTCGCCGCCGCCCTTTGTCTGGCTCTCGTAAACTTCATGATAAATAGCATTGTTTTGCAACAGATTTTCATGGGTATCAAAGCCGTCTATCACACCGTCTTCCAAAACGATGATACGATCGGCATCCTGAATGCTGGATATTCTCTGGGCAATGATAAACTTGGTGGTGTCCGGTATCTCTTCCCGGAAGGCCCGGCGGATGCGGGCATCCGTAGCCGTATCCACTGCGGAGGTGGAATCGTCCAAAACAAGTATTTTCGGTTTCTTTAACAATGCGCGCGCAATACAAAGACGCTGCTTCTGGCCGCCGGAAACATTGGTGCCTCCCTGCTCAATGTAGGTCTCGTATTTGTCGGGAAACTGCTCAATAAATTCGTCGGCGCAGGCAAGACGGCAGACGCGTTTGCAGTCTTCCAATGTGGCATCCTTGTCGCCCCAGCGCAGATTGTCAAGAATCGTGCCGGAAAAAAGAACATTTTTCTGCAAAACCACAGCAACTTCATTTCGAAGCGTATCCAGATCATAACAGCGGACATCCCTGCCGCCCACTTTCACGCAGCCTTCCGATACATCGTAAAGCCGGCTGATCAGGTTGACAAGGCTGGATTTTGCCGAACCGGTTCCGCCGATGATACCGATGGTCTCTCCGGCATGGATATGCAGGTTGATATTGTTTAACACGGGCTCGGAAGAATTCTTCTTATAGGAAAAGAACACATTTTCAAAATCCACGCTGCCGTCCGCCACTTCCGTCACAGCATCTTCAGGGCTGACAATATCCGGCTTTTCGTTTAATACTTCGACAATACGTCTGGCGCTTGCCGCGGCGAGAGTCAGCATAACAAAGATCATGGAAAGCATCATCAGGCTCATCAAAATCGACATAACGTAGGAGAATAATGTGGTCAACTCTCCGGTGGTCAACTCCCCGGCAGTAATCATCCGGGCGGCCAGCCAGGAGAGGGAGAGCATACAGGAATAAACGGCCAACATCATAACAGGGCCATTGTTTACCACAACGCTTTCCGCCTTCACAAACATCTTATAAATGCCGGCGGCGGCCTTCTTGAATTTTTCGTTTTCATAATCTTCCCGCACAAAGGCCTTGACAACACGGATGGCGGATACGTTTTCCTGAATACTGGCATTTAAGTCGTCGTATTTATCAAATACTTCATTGAAATATTTCATGGCTTTCGAAACAATGATACTTAAGAAAACCAACAGGATCACCAGAGCAGCAACAAAGATCATGCTCAGCTTTGTACTGATGGAAAAAGCCATTATCAGTGAAAAGATTAACATCAACGGAGCCCTGAAGCACATACGGATGACCATTTGATATGCATTCTGCAGATTGGTCACATCTGTAGTCAGCCTGGTGATCAGTCCGGCCGTACTGAATTTGTCAATATTGGAAAAAGAAAATTTTTGGATATTGGTATACATGGCATCCCGCACATTGCAGGCAAAACCGGAAGATGCCTGTGCGGCATATTTTCCGGCGAGTACACCGAATATAAGGCCAAGGAGAGCAAGAAAGAGCATGTATCCGCCATAGCGGAAAATGTCTGTAAGGCTTCCCGTCTGTATGCCCTTATCGATCAGGGCACCCATTGTTTTGGGAAGCAGAATATCTACAATGACTTCCAACGCCATAAAAAAGGGCGTCAGGAGAGAAGGCAGCTTATACTGCTTCACCTGTGCAGCTAATGTTTTGATCATAAATACGCCTCATTTCTGGAAATAGTAATTTGTGAACAGTTGCTATTATATTCCAAATTTGTGATAAATCAATGTATAAAAGATAAGATAATTATAAAATTTGTAAAAAGACAGGGAGATATTTCAATTATCTCCCCGTTCAGCCAGTTGCCGTTGCAGATCCTCCAGATCCTTTCCTTTCAGATTATCAAGAACAGCCTGTTGGATCCGTTTCTGGACAGTAGCAGCAATCTCGTTTGTATTCATATCTTTATATTCTTCGTAATATAATGGAGGAAGAAAATGTACTTCCGTTTCCACGGCACCAAGTCCTTTTGCTCCAAAAACTTTCCAGGAGTTGATGATGGCAACGGGGACAATGGGCGCCGCCGCTTTCTGGGCACACTTGAAAGAACCGCCTTTGAATTCACACACCATATTGTGATTATCTGTATAGCCGCCCTCCGGGAAGATCAGAAAATTCTTGTGGTCTTCCTTGATCTCGCGGGTGATCTCTTTCATGATCTTAAGTCCCTGTCTCATATCATCGAGAACAAGACGCTTGCTCTCCAGAAGATCAAGAAACTGTGCGGTCAGCATCACATGGGAACGGGCCTCGTCCATCACAATGCTGCAGGGGCGTTCGTGCATATCGACAATGCCAAGCGCGTCATATTTTCCCTGATGGTTGGAATACATAACGTAACCGTTTTTCTTTGGCAGATTTTCCAGACCGTAGGCTTTTGTGGTGACTTTACCCGTGCGCTGCATATGGTGCAGAACCCATTTTGCATAGTCATACCGTTCCTGAAGCGTATATCTGGCAGGCCGGTTGGCTTTATACCGCATCGTGGGTAAAATATAAAAACCGCGCCAGCAGTTTAAAAGAATAACATATATAAATCGTAACATAATCAAATGATCCCCCTGAAAGAATAGTATAAAGAAAAAAACAGGATTTTACAAGAGTGAGTTGTTAGGACACGGAAAAATATGGTATGATGTAACAAAAGGGGGGACAGCAAATGGAAAAACAAAGTAAATATATTCTTGCATTAGATCAGGGAACCACAAGCTCCCGCTGTATTCTATTTGACAGGGGCGGCAATATCTGCAGTATGGCGCAGAAAGAATTTACACAATACTATCCGAAGCCCGGGTGGGTGGAGCATGATCCGATGGAAATATGGTCCTCACAGCTTGCGGTGGCAACGGAAGCCATGGCAAGGTTAGGCGTGAAAGCGGCGGATATTGAAGCAATCGGGATTACGAACCAGCGCGAGACTACGATCGTATGGGATAAAGAAACGGGACAGCCCGTATATCCCGCTATTGTATGGCAGTGCCGCCGGACTGCGGACAGGATCGGCGAACTGGTGAAAGAAGGATTTGATAAGACTGTAAGGGAAAAAACCGGCCTGATACCGGATGCCTATTTTGCCGCCAGTAAAATAGAATGGATTTTAGAACATGTGGACGGCGCAAGAAAAAAAGCTGAAGAAGGAAAGCTTCTGTTCGGAACGGTGGACACCTGGCTGATCTGGCAGTTGACAAAAGGAAGCGTACATGTAACGGACTACACGAACGCTTCCCGCACCATGTTGTTAAACATCCATACACTTGCATGGGATGAGGAATTACTTGCGTATTTCAATATCCCGATGAGTATGCTGCCCGAGATAAAACCTTCCAGCTGCATTTACGGATATACGGACGAGCATCTGATGGGAGAAAAAATTCCGATCGCCGGAGCGGCGGGGGACCAGCAGGCGGCGTTATTCGGACAGTGCTGTTTTGAGGAAGGCGATGTGAAAAACACTTACGGGACGGGCAGCTTTATCCTGATGAATACGGGGAAGAAGCCGATTCTGTCAAAGAACGGGCTTATCACAACGATCGCGGCGGGTACGGGCGAGGAAGTGGAGTATGCGCTGGAGGGCAGCGTCTTTGTGGCAGGTGCTCTCATTCAGTGGCTGCGGGATGAACTGCGCCTGTTCAGAACTGCGGCGGAGTCCGAAGAGTATGCAAAGAAAGTAACGGATACTGCCGGAATGTATATTGTGCCTGCCTTTACCGGGTTAGGTGCGCCCTACTGGAATTCCTATGCAAGAGGTACGGTCGTGGGACTTACAAGGGGCTGCGGCAAAGAACATTTCATTCGGGCGGCACTGGAAGCCATCGCCTATCAGTCGGCCGATGTGATGCATGCGATGGAAGAAGATGCGAATGTGAAATTGAAGAGCCTGAAAGTGGATGGCGGTGCCAGCGCCAATGATTTTCTGATGGAATTTCAGGCGGATATTCTGGATACAAGAGTGGACAGGCCGAAATGCATCGAGACGACGGCGCTTGGCGCGGCGTATCTGGCGGGATTGGCCACGGGATACTGGAAAGATAAGGCGGAAATCAAAGAAAACTGGCAGAATGGCAGAAGTTTTATGCCTTCTATGGAGGATGAAAAGCGAAAAAGCCTCCTGAAAGGCTGGAAAAAAGCGGTAGCATGCGCATTGTTCCAGGCCGGACAGGATGAAGAGCATAAATAAATAAAGAAAGAAAGGAATATAATATTATGCTGGTACAAAAGTATAAAGATATGTTGGGAAATAAATCGGTTATCCGAACTCTTTCGGAATTTGCAACGGCAAGAGGAAAGGAGATCGGTTATGAAAATGTGTTTGACTATAGTCTTGGGAATCCGTCGGTTCCTGTACCTCAGGAATTTACGGATGCAATGATCCGTCTGCTGCAGGAAAAAAATTCCGTGGAGCTGCACGGTTACAGCCCGAGTCTCGGCATACAGTCCGTAAAAGAAAAAATCGCGGCCTCTCTGGAGAGGCGGTTCGGGGTGCCTTATAAAGCAGAGCATATTTTTCCGACAACCGGCGCGGCGGGAGCGATTGCCCATGCGGTGCGCTCGGTGACAGAGCCGGGCGATGAGATTTTGACTTTTGCGCCCTATTTTCCGGAATATGGCCCCTACATCAACCTTACCGGTGCGGTATTAAAAGTGGTTCCGGCCGATACGGAAAACTTTCAGATTAATTTTGAAGCCTTTGCAGAGATGCTGACAGAGAAAGTGATGGCAGTACTGATCAATACGCCGAATAACCCCTCAGGTGCGGTATACTCCACAGAAACGATCAAAAAATTATCGGAAATTTTAAAGGAAAAATCAGAACAATACGGTCATAAGATCTACCTGATCTCAGATGAACCATACCGTGAGATCATTTTTGAGGGGGCGGATGCTCCGTATGTGGCGAAATATTATGCGGATACATTAACCTGTTATTCTTTCTCAAAGTCTCTGTCCCTGCCCGGTGAACGTATCGGCTATGTGGCGGTAAATCCGGCGTGCGAGGACGCGGAAACGATCGTACAGATGTGCGGCCAGATTTCCAGAGGCACAGGTCATAACTGCCCGTCATCCATTATACAGCTCGCGGTGGCGGAAACGATAGATTTAACGTCAGACCTGTCTGTCTATGAAACGAATATGAACATATTATATAAGGAACTGACAGACCTTGGATTTTCCTGCACAAAGCCCGGCGGAACATTTTACATTTTCCCGAAGGCGCTGGAAGAGGACGCGGTGGCATTCTGCAATAAGGCATTGAAATATGATCTGATATTAGTGCCAAGCGACAGCTTTGGCTGCTCCGGCTTTTTCCGTATGGCTTACTGTATCGATACCGAGAAAGTGGAGCGCTCACTGCCGGCACTCAGGAAATTTGTGGAGAATGAATATAAATAAAAAACAGCAGAAGTCCGGAAGGGCGACTGCGGAACTATAATAAAAAACAGCAGAAGCCCGGACAGTGCACAAGACGATTTGCAGACGAGAAAACGGCTGCAAATCTGTCTTCTGAAATCGTGTACTGGAAGGGCGAATGCGGAACTATAATAAGAAAGGATAAAAAATATGCTGGACATTTTAAAAGCTGTACTCTTCGGTATTGTGGAAGGCATTACGGAATGGCTTCCGATCAGCAGCACAGGACATATGATCCTGGTGGAAGAATTTGTAAAGATGAACGTGTCGGAAGAATTCTGGAGTCTGTTTCTGGTGGTCATCCAGCTGGGCGCGATCATGGCGGTAGTACTCCTGTTCTGGAAAAAAATATGGCCCTTTGGCAGAAAGAAAAAAAGCGGCAGATTTTATGTGAAAACGGATATTTTCATGCTGTGGTTCAAGATTCTTGTGGCATGTGTACCGGCGGCGATCGTCGGCGTACTGTTTGACGATAAGCTGGATGAACTTTTTTATCATCCCTGGTGCGTAGCGATCGCGCTGATCGTATTTGGCATTGCTTTCATTATTATAGAGAACAGAAACAAAAGCATGACACCCAAAATAACAAAATTAAAAGATATTACGTTCCAGACGGCAGCGTTGATCGGTGTTTTCCAGCTCATCGCGGCGATCTTTCCGGGAACCTCCCGCTCCGGGGCGACGATCGTGGGAGCGTTATTGATCGGCGTGTCGAGAACCGTGGCGGCGGAATTTACGTTTTTCCTTGCGATTCCTGTGATGTTTGGGGCCAGTCTGTTAAAAATTCTGAAATTCGGTCTGGCATTTACAGGGACGGAGCTTGTGCTGTTGGCGGTCGGCATGATCGTGGCGTTTTTCGTATCAATGCTGGTGATCCGTTTTCTGATGGGTTATATCCGGAAACATGATTTCAAAGCTTTCGGATGGTACAGAATAGTCCTTGGAGCGGTGGTTTTACTGTATTTTGCGCTAAAATAGCGTTGACAAACAGTATTCATTGGTATAGAATCAGAGCGGTATAAGAAGTTCAAAGGTGGTTTGCGGCCGCGCGCTGTTTGCCCGGATCACCTGTTATACAAGCAGCGCAGGAAAGAGGGTAATTATGGAAGAGACAAAAAAGACTGCAGCACAGAGAAAGACAGCATTGAAAGAGACAGCAAAAAATACAGTAAAAAAAGTGGAGAAGGCAGCAGAACCCGTTGCAAAGAAAGTGGAGAAAGCCGTAGAGCCTGTTGCAAAGAAAGTGGAGAAGGCGGTAGAGCCTGTTGCAAAGAAAGTGGAAGAGGCGGCAGCTCCCGCAGCAAAAGCAGTAAAGAAAGAAACCACTAAGGCAGCAGCAAAAGCAAAGACTGCTGTGAAGAAGACAGCGGCAAAGGCGGCGACAAAGAGAACAGCAAAGAAAGAAATCGAGGCAACGGTCAGTGTGCAGTTCTCCGGCAAGTCCTACACAACACAAGAACTTGTGGCAATCGCGAAGGATGTATGGAAATATGACTTAAAGCAGAAAGTTTCCGATTTCAAGAGTGTGGAACTTTATGTAAAACCGGAAGAGAATCTGGCTTACTATGTTATCAACGGTGAGCATACGGGAAGTTTCTTTATTTAAGTAAAAAATTCCATATATTGTAAAAAACGGCAAAGTAAGAGAAAGAACAGACGGGTGAAGATATATTTACTGTCGGTTCTTTCTTTTGTTTTGTATGTTTTTGACGATAGATATTGGAAAGTTTTGATAATGTCTTGACAAATAGTATATCCATATTTATAATGAGTTTGTCGTCAAAAGCAAATTGGCGGCAAAATGCACAAAGAGCAAATAAGCTATATGTGCAAAATAATATATCTATCTTTTAAGGAGGAAAAAAGATGAAAAAGAAACTTGCATTATTGTTAGTTGCTGCAATGACAGTTGCCAGCCTGGCAGCTTGCGGTAACAACGCAGCAGACGAACCCGCTGCAGCACCTGCAGAAACAGAAGCTCCTGCAGAGGAAGCACCTGCAGAAGAAGCGGCTCCGGCTGAAGCAGAAGCTCCGACGGAAGCTGGTTCCGTAGCAGTATTCTATTATACGTATGGTGATACATATATCTCCAGCGTACGTACCGCACTGGATGCAGCATTAGACGCAGCAGGCGTTGCTTATCAGGATTATGACAGCAATAACAGCCAGACAACCCAGACTGAGCAGATTGATACAGCAATTGCCCAGGGTGCAACAGTGCTGGTAGTAAACCAGGTAGATACCGGTTCCGATGATACAACAAAGAACATCATCGAAAAAGCAACTGCAGCAGATATTCCGGTTATCTTCTTTAACCGTTCTGTAGGCGAAGAAGTAGTAAGCGCTTATGACAAAGCTGTATTCGTAGGTACTGATTATGAAATGGCTGGCCACATGCAGGGCGAGATGATCGGTAATTATGTTCTTGATAATTATGATGCTATTGACTTAAACGGCGACGGCGTGATCTCTTATGTTATGTTCAAAGGACAGGAAGGTAACGCAGAAGCAGACGCTCGTACACAGTACGGTGTAGAAGATGCAGATGCTATCCTGACAGGAGCAGGCAAAGAAGCTCTTTCTTTCTATGACAGCAGCAACGACAACAAGTATCTTGTAGACCAGGCTGGTGCATGGTCCGCAGCAGCAGCTACAGAGTATCTGCAGACAGCTATGTCTCAGTACAGCGAAGCAAACAACAACATGATCGAGCTTGTTATCGCGAACAACGATGAGATGGCAATCGGTTCTGTTACAGCTCTGCAGAATGCAGGCTACAACAAAGAAGGCGCTACAGTTATTCCGGTATTCGGCGTAGACGCTACAGATGCTGCAAAAGAAGCTATCGCAGCAGGTTCCATGATCGGTACGATCAAGCAGGATGCTGAAGGTATGGCAAATACTATCGCTCAGATCGCTCAGAACTTCCAGGGCGGCGCAGATAAGTTTGCAGATGTTGACGCAGCAAACGTTGTGGGAACATGGCGTGTAAATATTCCTTACGCTACATACACAGGTGAATAAGGAACAGGATCTTCCGACCAAAAGTCAGAAATTTTGTGGCCGCATGTGGTATGTGCGGCCATAGAAAAAGAGTCCGGCTTGCCGGACTCTTTTATAACATAAAAACAGCTTTTAAAACGGAGGTGAGATGATTTGGAAAAACAGACAGCATCGTCTGACAACAAAAATGTACTCCTGAAAATGGAGAACATCTGCAAAGAGTTTCCCGGCGTAAAAGCGTTAGATAACGTATCTCTTACCGTAAAAGCAGGTACGGTTCATGCGCTGATGGGAGAAAACGGGGCAGGAAAGTCCACACTGATGAAATGCCTGTTTGGTGTGTACAACAAAAACAGCGGCCATATTTATCTGGAAGGAAAAGAGGTTGATTTTAAAACATCCAAAGAAGCTCTGGAAAACGGGGTGGCCATGGTGCATCAGGAGCTGAATCAGGCGTTGAAGCGCAATGTAATGGATAATATGTGGCTGGGACGTTTCCCGAAGATTTCAAAGTGGTGTCCGCTTACCAGTGAAAAGAAAATGTATGATGCCACAACAAAAGTTTTTGAGGAACTGGATGTCCATGTGGATCCGAGAACGGTGATGAGCAAGATGCCGGTATCTCAGCGTCAGATGGTAGAGATCGCAAAAGCGGTATCCTTTAATTCCAAAGTGATTGTTTTTGATGAACCCACATCCTCTCTGACAGAGGAAGAAGTAGAGCATCTGTTCCGGATCATCAATATGCTTCGGGACCGCGGCTGCGGCATCATCTATATTTCTCATAAGATGGAAGAGATTCTGCGGATATCCGATGAAGTGACGATCATGCGTGACGGACAGTGGGTAGCGACCCGTCCCGCAAAAGAACTGACGATGAATGAGATCATTCGTCTGATGGTAGGGCGTGAACTGACAAACCGTTATCCGGAAAAGGATAATAAAGTAGGCGAGCCTATTTTACAGGTAAAGAATCTGACAGCCCAGTATTCTCTGCTGAAAGATGTTTCCTTTGAAGCGAAAGCAGGGGAGGTTCTCGGTGTGGCAGGCCTTGACGGCTCCGGGCGTACGGAACTTCTGGAAAATATTTTCGGAATTGCTACGAGAAAAGAGGGAGAGATCTATCTGCACGGCAACCGGGTTATGAACAGGAATGCGAGAGAGTCTCTGGCAAATAAGTTTGCTATGTTGACGGAAGAACGCCGTGCCACAGGTATTTTTGGGATTCGTGATATACAGGCGAATACAACGATATCCAGCCTGCCTAAATATAAAAAAGGACCGTTCCTCAGCGACAAGCTTATGAGCGAGTCGACTGAGTGGGGGATCAATGCCATGAGAACAAAGACTCCCAGCCAGAAAACGCAGATCAGGTCGTTGTCCGGCGGTAACCAGCAGAAGGTTATTTTGGCCAGATGGCTGCTCACGGAACCGGAGGTGCTTCTTTTGGATGAGCCTACGAGAGGTATCGATGTAGGTGCGAAGTATGAGATTTACCAGCTGATCCTGGATCTGGCGAAACAGGGGAAGACAGTTATTATGGTTTCCTCGGAAATGCCGGAGCTGTTAGGGGTATGCGACAGGATTCTGGTAATGTCCGGCGGACGACTGTCGGGAGAAGTTGATGCAAAAGCAACATCACAGGAAGAAATCATGACACTGGCTGCAAAATACGCATAAGGAGGGAGAGAAAGTGGCTGAGAACAAAATAAAAGCAAAAGAACAAGCTTTCAAGGATCTTTCCTCGAAAGATAAAACAAAAGTGATAACTGATTTACTGCTGAATAATGCAATGTATATTATTATTATACTGGCTGTTATTTACATATCTATTAAAGTACCTGCATTTTTGAAGCTTCCTTCTATTGTGAACGTAATTTCACTGACAGCGGCGAAGCTGCCGATCGCGCTTGGCATAGGCGGCTGTATCGTGCTGACAGGTACAGATATTTCTGCGGGTCGTGTAGTTGGTCTGACGGCTTGTATTTCTGCATCATTGCTGACAACGACATTTAAAGTATTTCCGGATATGGCCAGCGCTCCGCCAATCATTGTGGTAATGCTTATTATCCTTTTGACAGGTGGTGTTGTAGGTCTGGTAAACGGTTTCAGCGTGGCAAAGTTTAAACTGCATCCGTTTATTGTAACACTGTCCACACAGCTTATTACATATGGTATCATCCTGATGTATCTGATGAAAGGTACAAACAATGGACAGACACTGAGCGGCCTGACAGACGGGTATCGTTCTCTGGTAACAGGTACATTGTTTACGATCGGCGGTGTGGCAGTGCCGAGATATGTGCTTTACAGTATCATACTGGTGGCACTTATGTGGGTGATCTGGAATAAGACGACGTTCGGCAAAAATATGTTTGCGGTAGGTTCCAATGAAGAAGCGGCAAACGTATCCGGTGTTAATGTATCACTGACGATTATCATGGTGTTCGTTCTGGCAGGTATGATGTATGCTGTTACAGGTTTCCTGGATGGCGCGCGTATCGCTTCCGCTAACGCAAACACCGGTCTGAACTATGAGTGTGATGCGATTGCAGCCTGCGTTATCGGCGGCGTATCTTTCGTAGGCGGTATCGGACGTATCAGCGGCATCGTAGTAGGTGTTCTGTTGCTTCAGATCATCTTTACGGGATTGAACTTCCTGGCAGTAGATGCCAATATGCTGTATATCATTAAAGGTCTGATCATTCTGATCGCCTGCGCAATTGATATGCGGAAATATCTTGTAAAGAAATAAGAAGCAGGAGAAAGAAATGGAAGAATCAAAACAGCAGACAGAGCAACAGACGCCCCGGCAGCTGCGGGGACTTTACAGTAAAGTGAAAATATCTGTGAAAACACTGAACATTATTATTGTAGTGTTGTGTGCGCTGTTAATTGCCTGCATGGCTTTCGGTGTAGCGAAGGGAGGGTTCCATGTTTCCTTTGATACGCAGGGAGGAACAGCTGTGGAAACCCAGACAAGAATGCATGGGGAGCTGATTGAAATGCAGGAGGCTCCTACCAGAGAGGGATTTGAGTTTGACGGCTGGTATCTGGATCCGGGGTGTACGGTGCCGTGGAATCTGGAAACGGATACAGTGACCGAGTCCATGACGCTGTATGCGGGATGGAGAGAGAAATAAGAAAAATAAGAAACAGGCAGGGAGAGAATCACTCCCTGCCTGTTTTTTGGATTGGCCGCACTTAATGATCCGGAAAGAATTTTTCATTGATATTTTAGAAATAATTTATAAAAATCAATTGACATAAAGAGAGGTAAGTGATATTTTAGGTTAAGAAGATATTAGCACTCTATTTGATTGAGTGCTAACAAAATGAAAAAACTGCATACACTATAGTATGATTTGCAAATGCGGGAAAAATAAGATAGGAGGGATAATAATGGAATTAGATGACAGAAAACTGAAAATTCTACAGGCCGTTATCCACAACTATCTTGAGACCGGTGAACCGGTAGGAAGCCGGACAATTTCCAAGTATACCGATCTGAATTTAAGTTCCGCGACGATCCGAAACGAAATGGCTGATCTGGAAGAACTCGGATATATTTTACAGCCTCACACTTCAGCGGGAAGAATTCCATCCGATAAAGGTTATCGCCTGTATGTGGATAACATGATGCGGGAGAAGGAAAAAGAAGTGGAAGAGATGAAGAACATGCTTCTGGAAAAGGAAGATAAGATGGAGCATCTTCTGAAGCAGGCGGCGAGAGTTCTTGCCAATAATACAAACTACGCCACGCTGATCTCCGCTCCGACAGTGCATCATAATAAGGTGAAATTCATTCAGCTCTCCAGAGTGGATGCGAGGCAGCTTTTAGCGGTTATCGTAGTGGAGGGAAATGTGATCCGCAATAATATTCTGGAAACAGAGGAGGCGCTGGACGACGAGACGATCTTAAAGCTGAATATGCTGCTGAACACGAATCTGAACGGGTTGTCCATAGATGAGATCAATCTGGGGATGATAGCGGCAATGAAGCAGACAGCGGGTATTCACGGGGAGATTGTCAGCGGTGTGATCGATGCGGTGGCGGAAGCGATCAGGGCGGACGAAGATCTTCAGATTTATACAAGTGGTGCAAATAATATTTTCAGGTATCCGGAACTTTCGGACGGACAGCGGGCCAGTGAGATTATTTCCACTTTTGAAGAGAAGAAACAGCTCACGGAACTGGTACAGGGCACGTTAACCGATGAAAACAACACGGGAATTCAGGTCTACATCGGGGAAGAAACCCCGATGGCAAATATGAAAGACTGCAGTGTGGTGACAGCAACGTATGAACTCGGTTCCGGTATGAAAGGGACGATAGGTGTGATCGGGCCGAAGCGTATGGATTACGAAAAAGTTGTGGACGCGTTGAAGACAATGAAGAAGCAAATGGATCGATTATATGACGTATGATGCATTGTGCGCACAACGTATGTACCATGAAAGCAATATGATAAGAATTAGGAAAGGAATGAGGACTGTGGCAGAGAAGGAGAAAAATGTGACTATTTCCGAAGAGGAACTGGAAGAGGCGGTTTCTGCGCAGACAGAGCCGGAGTGTTCTGAGGAAGAGATAGAGGACGGGCCGGGAGAGAGTACAAAAGAAGCGCCGGAAGAAACAGAGGAAACGAAGGAGGCGCCGGAATCCGGAAAAGCCGGTAAAGAAAAAGAGAAAAAAGTCTTTGGGCGAAAAAACAAAGAGGATAAAAAGACGGAAGCGCTGAATGAAAAGATCGGGGAACTGGAAGATAAAGTAAAGAGGCAGCTTGCGGAATTTGAAAATTTCAGAAACCGGACAGAAAAAGAAAAAGCGGCAATGTTTGAGGTGGGAGCAAAAAGTGTGATCGAAAAAATGCTTCCGGTCGTGGATAATTTCGAGAGAGGGCTTTCGGGATTGTCCGAGGAAGAAAAGGAAGCGCCTTTTGCATCCGGCATGCAGATGATTTATAAGCAGCTTCTGACAGAACTGGACAATCTGGGAGTGAAGCCGATCGAAGCTGTCGGGAAGGAGTTTGATCCGGGTCTCCACAATGCAGTGATGCAGGTAGAAAGCGAAGAATATGAGTCCGGCATCGTGGCCCAGGAGATGATGAAAGGGTATCTTTACAGGGACAGCGTAATAAGGCACAGCATGGTAGCCGTTGTAAGTTAAAAAAGTGTATTCATAAAAATTCTTATAAAATATTAAAACATTTCATATATGTAGGAGGAGAAACATTATGAGCAAAATAATTGGTATTGACTTAGGTACAACAAATAGCTGCGTAGCAGTAATGGAAGGTGGTAAACCCACCGTTATCGCAAACACGGAAGGCGCAAGAACAACACCCTCCGTTGTAGCGTTCACAAAGACAGGAGAAAGATTAGTCGGTGAACCGGCAAAGCGTCAGGCAGTTACAAACGCTGAGAACACGATTGCTTCTATTAAAAGAGATATGGGCACAGACAAAAAGAGAAGCATTGCCGACAAGAGATATTCTCCTCAGGAAATTTCCGCTATGATCCTGCAGAAACTGAAAGCAGATGCAGAAAGCTATCTGGGCGAGAGCGTATCCGAAGCGGTTATCACAGTACCGGCATACTTCAACGATGCGCAGAGACAGGCAACCAAGGATGCCGGCAAGATTGCAGGCCTTGAAGTAAAACGTATCATCAACGAGCCTACAGCGGCAGCGTTAGCTTATGGCCTTGACAATGAAAAAGAACAGAAGATCATGGTATACGATCTGGGCGGCGGTACGTTTGATGTATCTATCATTGAGATTGGCGACGGTGTTATCGAAGTACTTGCAACAAACGGCGACACTTATCTGGGCGGCGATGACTTTGACCAGAAGATTACTGATTACATGATCAGCGAGTTCAAAAAGGCGGAAGGTGTGGATTTATCCAATGACAAGATGGCGCTGCAGAGATTGAAAGAAGCGGCAGAAAAAGCGAAAAAAGAGCTGTCTTCCGCAACAACAACAAATATCAACCTGCCTTTCATCACTGCAACAGCAGAAGGCCCGAAGCACTTTGACATGAATCTGACAAGAGCAAAATTCGATGAACTGACACATGATCTTGTAGAGAGAACAGCTATTCCGGTACAGAATGCGATGAAAGATGCCGGCCTGACAAATGCCGATCTTGGCAAGGTACTTTTAGTCGGCGGTTCCACAAGGATTCCCGCTGTGCAGGATAAGGTAAAACAGTTGACAGGCAAAGAGCCCAACAAGTCCTTGAATCCGGATGAGTGTGTGGCAATCGGCGCTTCCGTACAGGGCGGTAAGCTTGCAGGTGATGCAGGCGCCGGCGATATCCTGCTTCTGGATGTAACACCGCTGTCTCTGTCTATTGAGACAATGGGCGGTGTGGCAACTAAGCTGATTGAGAGAAATACCACGATCCCGACAAAGAAGAGTCAGGTATTCTCCACAGCAGCAGATAATCAGACAGCAGTAGACATTAACGTATTACAGGGTGAGAGACAGTTTGCGAAGGACAATAAATCTCTCGGTCAGTTCAGATTAGATGGTATTCCGCCTGCAATGCGCGGCGTTCCGCAGATTGAGGTTACGTTCGATATCGATGCAAACGGTATCGTAAACGTATCTGCAAAAGACCTTGGAACAGGCAAAGAGCAGCATATCACGATCACGGCAGGCTCCAATATGTCCGATGATGATATTGAGAGAGCAGTAAAAGAAGCGGCAGAGTTTGAAGCGCAGGATAAGAAGAGAAAAGAAGCAATCGATACAAGAAACGATGCAGACTCTTTCGTATTCCAGACAGAGAAAGCTTTGAATGAAGTGGGCGATAAGATTGACGCTTCTCAGAAAGCAACTGTAGAAGACGACATAAAAGCCGTAAAAGATATTCTGGAAAGAACAAAAGACCAGACAGACATGTCCGACAGCGATTTAGACGCGCTGAAAGCTGCAAAAGAAAAGCTGATGAATGATGCGCAGGCACTGTTTACAAAGATGTATGAGAACATGCAGGGCGCGCAGGGCGGCGCTGCAGGTCCGGATATGAGCGGTTTCACCGGTCAGGCTGACGCAGGCGCAGCAGATGCAGGTAGCGCACCGCAGGATGATGTGGTAGACGGAGACTTTAGAGAGGTTTAAAATAAACTCATGGCTGAACAGAAAAGAGACTATTATGAGGTGCTCGGCGTTGAGAAAAACGCAGATGAGGCAGCGCTGAAAAAAGCATACAGAGTACTTGCAAAGAAGTATCACCCGGACATGAATCCGGGTGATGCCGAGGCGGAAAAGAAATTCAAGGAAGCATCAGAGGCTTATGCGGTACTCAGTGATCCTGAAAAGAGGCGACAGTATGACCAGTTCGGCCATGCAGCTTTTGACGGCGCCGGCGGCGCAGGAGGATTTGATTTCAGCGGAATGGATTTCAGCGATCTTTTTGGCGACCTTTTCGGCGATCTCTTTGGCGGCAGCAGGAGCAGACGGGGCGGAAACGGACCGATGCAGGGGGCAAATATCCGGACTTCTGTGCGCATCAATTTTGAGGAGGCTGTTTTTGGCTGCACAAAAGAACTGGAGTTGAGTGTAAAGGAAGAGTGTAAGACCTGCCATGGCAGCGGTGCAAAACCCGGCACAAATCCTGAGACCTGCTCAAAGTGCGGCGGTAAGGGCCAGGTAGTGATGACTTCCCAGTCATTCTTTGGCACAGTCAGAAATATCCAGACTTGTCCGGACTGCCGTGGTACAGGAAAGATCATTAAGGAAAGATGTCAGGACTGCCGTGGTTCCGGTTATGTGCCGATGAGGAAGAAATTTGCCATGGATATTCCGGCCGGTATCGATAATGGGCAGTGCATCCGTAAGAGCGGCCTGGGAGAGCCCGGCACGAACGGAGGCCCCAGAGGGGATGTCCTGGTGGAAGTCGTAGTAGGACGCCACCCGATATTCCGACGTCAGGATTACAATATTTTCTCCACCGTACCGGTGTCTTATGCAGTGGCGGCTTTGGGCGGCGAAGTACTTGTTGATACAGTGGATGGAAGAGTTGCCTATGAGGTAAAAGCGGGAACCCAGACTGACACAAAGGTACGGCTGAAAGGGAAAGGGGTGCCGACTCTTCGGAATAAGGAAGTGCGCGGTGACCACTATGTAACGCTGGTAGTTCAGACGCCGGAGAAACTTTCCTCGGAGGCAAAAGAACTGCTCAGAAAATTTGACGAATTGACGGGCGATTCCCTGAATGCTGCGAATAAGGCCAGCGAAGAGAAGAAGCAGACTGAAGGCGGCGGAAAGAAGAAAAAGCGGAAACTGTTTTAAAAATATAGTTTATGATAATACACCGCCGCAAGTGAGCATACATGCACGCTTGCGGCGGTTTTAGTGCCTGATGGATATCCCATGCTTTTACTCGTTTCGATAAATATTGATTTCTTTTGTATTATTGATGCTGATGACCGGTTCCTCCGCGCCTGATGCCGGTTCTCCTTTTTTCAGCATGTTCTCCGGGTCGTTTATTGTACCGCCCTGAATCGGAGTCAGTTCCATTTTTACATGATCAGGGACTTTGTCCAAGTAAACCGAAACCCCTCTGAATGTATTTGATTCTGAACCGTCCAGCGTGATGTTGTGTTTTATGTGTTCTGCTTCCAGGTCAAGATTGACAAATGCATGACTGTCATGAATTAACACATTCGAGTTTACAGTATATAGAGAAATTTGTCTGAAATCGCCGGTCATTTCAATTTCTTCAAACTCTTTTTGCGGGATGTTGATCCAGACGGAACCGAGAATATCATTATCAGCTTCCGCATTTTCCATCATAACACTAATGTCAAGCGTATCACCGTTTCCGGCACACTTAACTTGATATACGTGTTCAGCGTTCAAATCTTTATTAAGAAATGAAAAGTTTTCATCCTCGCTCTGCCCTATGACAATGGATCTGGCGTTGCCGCTTATCGTGACACACCGAATATTTTCGGCCGAGACATCATCATGTAGTTTTTCTGTTTCATTTTGGGCTGATGTGTCAAACGTATCTGTGCTGTCTTTTGCACAGGCCGCCAAACAGAACATACTTATAAGCATACAAAATAAAATAGATATCTTTTTCATAAAACTGCCGCCTTTACTCTAAATTTAATTTCTTCCTGTTAATGTAAATGCATATCACACATAATACAACAACAAAGACTGCGCTCATTGCGATACTGCCGGTTATCATGAGATTGATAAAGTCGCTCAGGTCTCCATTAAGAAAAGTTGCGGTGCTGTAACCGCTGGCAGCCAGATATAGGCTGCTGACCACCTGATTTATCACATAGAGGCAGAGGGCGGCGAGAATGCCGGAAACAGTGCGGTTTTTATGAAAAAGCTGCCCGATTGCCATGCTGGCGGTAATCCACAGAATATATAAGAGGATACCGAGGATCAATTCCGCAAAAAACACAAAGAGAAGAGAACCGGCGGACATACCGAACAAATCATGAATATTCCGATCAAGTTCACCCCAATTAATATCACTGAGTGCCCGGAAAAATTCTCCGCCCGTGCCAACCTGCAACAGAACCATCATGGACAGCACCGACAAAAGGGAAGAGATAAACATCCATATAAAGAAAACGAGGATTTTAGCTCCGAATGTGGCAGTCGGGGAAACCGGCAGCGTATGAGTAAGGTATCCCTGGGAGGAATACATGGTTTTATTGTAATGGTAGCAGAGATAAATAAAATCTATGCAGTAAATGCCAATGATGGCAATGATATAGAGAACAAGCATAACCATACCGAGAACGTCGAAAAAAGTATCAACGGAATCTATGTTCTGACCGGTTCGAGTCAGAGCGATTGAACCCATAAGAGTGGCAACGGCAAGTGCTGCATAAGTAGTCATCATCGTTTTTGATGTATGCTTAAATTCGTATTTGATCAATTTTCCTAACATTTAAATACCTCCCTGAATAATGCATCAACAGATTTCTGATGCTGCATACGGATATCGTCAACAGAAGACTGCAGACAGATTTCCCCTTCTTTGATAAAAATTACCTGATCCAGAATATTTTCAATATCGGATATCAGATGGGTTGAAATTAAAATGGAAGCTTCGGGATCATAGTTTGTCAGAATGGTCTGCAAAATATAGTCTCTTGCCGCAGGGTCAACACCGGCAATCGGTTCATCCAACACATACAATTCCGCCCGTCTGCTCATGACAAGGATAAGCTGTACTTTTTCCTTCGTTCCTTTGGACATGGTTTTCAGCCTGTCTTTCGGACTGATATGAAGGGAATCAAGCATATGATGAGCACGTTCCATCTCAAAATCGGCATAAAATGCGCCGAAGTAATCAAGGACTTCCTGTACTGTGTTATTCATATTTAAATAAGTCTGATCCGGCAGATAAGAAATAATCTTTTTGCTTTCGATACCAACCGGCAATTTTTTAACATAGATCTCGCCCGAAGTCGGGGTGAGCAGTCCGTTTAAAAGCTTGATGAACGTAGTCTTTCCACTGCCATTAGGTCCAAGCAGCCCGATGATATGGCCGCTCTCTATTTCAAGGCTGACGCGGTTTAAGGCAGGCTTTTTGCCGTAGGTTTTCGTCAGCTCTTTGCAGGTTACTAAAGTGCTCATACTGTTTCCTCCTCCAAAGTGTCTTCTAACAGTGCTAGGGTCTCTCTTTTGGAAAAACCGAGCTGCTGCATACTGTTTAAAAAGTTTGAAATCGCATCCAAAGCCATCTGCTCTTTTAATTGACTGATCATATTCATGTCCTCCGTGATAAATCGTCCGTTAGTGCGTTGTGTATAAACGAGCCCTTCCCGTTCAAGTTCCGAGAAAGCCCGCTGCATAGTGTTTGGATTGACTGCTGCTTCGCTTGCAAGTTCTCTGACCGAAGGCAGTTTATCTCCGGGCTTATAGATGCCGGTGACAATATCCCGTTTCAGTTTTTCCATGATCTGGATGAAAACCGGGCGGTCTGATGTCAGCTGCCAATCGTTTTTGGGATTTTTAGTAGTTTGAGTGACTTCCAATGTTTTGATGCTCCTTTCTGCGCTTTGCGCTGATGAAATGTATGTCGGGTCAGGTCAAATACTTACGCGGTTTGCATTTGATTTTCTGCTGACAGCAACAAGAGCGCCGTATGCGCTTGTGTTACTGTATTAAGTGAATAGTACAGCAATACAATAGAGATGTCAATAGGAAAATTAAAAATTTTTTGACAATTTTAATGAGTGTCTTCTTTTTGGGGAACATATGTGATATTCTAAACAGAAGATGCAGATTTGTGTCTGCGCAGCACATAAGAAATATGTATAAAAGTTTGCAGGCTGTGGAAAGGGCATGGTTATGAAGTGGAAAAAATTTAAAATAAAAACAATCACGGAAGCAGAAGACATTATCATCAGTACTCTCTATGATATTGGTTTAGAAGGAGCTCAGATTGAAGATAAAGTGCCGTTGACGGCGTTTGAGAAGGAGCAGATGTTTGTGGATATCATGCCGGAGGGGGCAGAGGATGACGGCATCGCCTACCTCAGCTTTTTTGTGGAGGAAGCGGAGGATGGCAGGCTGCTGCTTCCACAGACGGCAGAGAAGGATGGCGACGGAAAGATTTTATATGAGGGGGAGGAAAAAGAAGCCCTGTGGGAAGATGATAAGGTGATTGTGGATCCTGTTGGAACAAAAAAATTATTTGTGGAAGAATCGGTTCTCTTAAAACGAGTGGAAGAAGAACTGGAGAGCCTGCGACAGTTTATGGACATCGGTGAAGGCAGGATAACTGTGGAAGAGACCGAGGATATCGACTGGATCAACAACTGGAAAAAGTATTTCCACCAGTTTTATATAGATGATTTACTGGTGATCCCATCCTGGGAGGAGGTAAGGCCAGAGGATGCGGATAAAATGATCCTGCATATCGATCCGGGGACTGCTTTCGGGACAGGCATGCACGAGACAACGCAGCTGTGTATCAGGCAGATCAAAAAGTATCTGACAAGCGAAACGGTATTATTGGATGTGGGGACAGGCAGCGGCATTCTGGGGATTTTGTCATTGATGTATGGCGGAAAAAAAGTAGTGGGAACAGATTTAGACCCCTGCGCCGTACCCGCGGTGGAGGAGAATCTGGAAGCAAATCATATTTCGCCGGAGAAATTTGAACTGTTCATCGGCAATATTATTACAGAGAAAGAAATACAGGATAAAGTCGGTTACGGCTGTTATGATATTGTAGTGGCCAATATATTGGCGGATGTGCTTGTGCCGTTGACACCGGTGATCGTCAATCAGCTGAAGCCGGGCGGCATCTATATCACATCGGGGATTATTGATGATAAAGAAAATGTTGTGAGGGAAGCGGTGGAGAAAGCCGGACTTGAAATTCTGGAAGTGACATATCAGGGAGAATGGGTAAGCGTCACCGGCAGGGCGAAAGCGGAACGATAAAAAACAGCATGAGCCCCGAATGCGGAACGGTAAAAAACAGCATGAGCCCGAACAGTGCACAAGACGATTTGGAGACGCGAAAGCGGCTGCAAATCTGTCTTCGGTAAAGGTGTACTGGCAGGGCGAATGCGGAACTATAATAGGAGATGCCGATGTACCAGTTTTTTATAGAGCCTTTTGAGGTGAAAGAGGAACATATTATTATCACAGGTTCTGATGTCAATCATATCAAAAATGTACTTCGTATGCGCGCGGGAGAAAAAATTGCCGCTGTGTGTGAGGCGGAGGGCAGAAAATATGTATGTGAGATTCAGAATATGGAAGAAGAGAGTATTTTTTGCCGAATATTATCTGCGGAGGAAAGTAATACAGAACTTTCGGCAAAAATTTTCCTGTTTCAGGGGCTGCCCAAAGGGGATAAGATGGAACTGATCGTTCAGAAAGCGGTGGAGCTGGGCTGCTTTGAGATCATTCCGGTTGTCTGTAAGAGGTGTGTTGTAAAGTTGGAGGAGAAAAAGCGAAAAAGCAGGGTGGAACGCTGGCAGAGCATTTCGGAAGCGGCAGCGAAACAGAGTATGCGCCAGATCATTCCGCATGTGCATGATGTAATGTCGTTTGCCGAGGCGTTGTCCTATGCAAGTGACATGAGTGTCAGATTGATACCCTATGAGCGGGCAGTGAACATGCCGGAGACAAAGAAATGGTTGGAATCTGTAAGGCCGGGGGAGAAGATTGCGGTATTTATCGGACCGGAGGGAGGCTTTGAGGAGGCAGAAATAGAAAAGGCTAAAGAAGCAGGGGTAATGCCGATCACGCTTGGCAGGCGCATTTTGCGGACCGAGACGGCGGCGCTCACGATATTGGGCTGGCTTATGTATGAGCTGGAATCAATGGAAAAAGAAGTCTGATCATGTAAATAAAACTCGAAAAAAGGCGTACCTTTTTTAAAAACCGTACATAAAATATGATATATGACAGAAAACGGATGTATTTTGAAAGTGCCTGCGCAGGGCTTATCTGACAGATACAGACAAAAATAGGAGAATGATGGAAAATGGAAGTATATCTGGACAATTCGGCGACGACCCGCGCCTTTCCCGAAGTGGCACAGCTTGTGACAAAGCTTATGCTGGAAGATTACGGAAATCCCTCCAGTATGCACTTTAAAGGTGTGCAGGCCGAGCAATATGTGAAACGTGCAAAAGAACAGATTGCGAGAGTACTCAAGGTAAATGAAAAGGAAATTATTTTTACTTCCGGCGGAACGGAGGCGGATAATCTGGCATTGATCGGTGCGGCGATGGCGAACAGAAGAAGCGGTATGCACCTGATCACGACAAAGATAGAACATCCGGCGGTGCTTAAGACGATGGAATATCTGGAGGGACAGGGCTTTAAGGTGACTTATCTTCCGGTGGACAAAACCGGCAGAGTCCGGCTTGAAGATCTGCAAAAGAGCATCAGACAGGATACGATACTGGTATCCGTTATGCATACCAACAACGAAGTGGGGGCAGTGGAACCGATTGCGGAAATGGGCGCACTCATTAAAAGAATGAATCCCCGGACTTTGTTCCATGTGGATGCGGTACAGGGTTTTGGAAAGTTCCGGATTTTCCCGAAAAAAATGTATATTGATCTGCTCTCGGTGAGCGGACACAAAATTCATGGCCCTAAAGGCATCGGTTTTTTATATGCGGGAGAGAAGGTAAAACTGCATCCTACCGTGTTCGGCGGCGGACAGCAGAACGGACTGCGCTCCGGTACGGAAAATGTACCCGGTATCGCCGGGCTGGGACTGGCATGTGAGAAAATATATGAAACGCTGGAAGAAGATAATGAAAGAATGTACGACCTGCGGGAAAAACTGATAGACGGCGTTTCGGATATCGGAAATATACAGATAAACGGCTGTCCGGGGCGGGAGGGTGCGCCCCATGTAGTGAGCATCTCTTTCAGAGGCGTCAGAAGCGAAGTGTTGTTGCATGCGTTGGAGGACAAGGGAATCTGCGTTTCGGCAGGAAGCGCCTGTGCGGCGAAACATCCGCGTCCGTCGGAGACGTTAAAAGCGATGGGGGTGGAACGTTCTTTGCTGGAATCGACACTGCGTTTCAGCATTTCACTCTTTACAACGCAGGAGGAAATAGTGTATACTTTGCGCATATTGCATGAAATTGTGCCGGTACTGAGGAGATATTCGAGGCGGTAGATAAAGGACGGTAAAGAAAATACCGACAACGATCCAAATGCGCCCGGGAGGAAAGGATATTTCCATCCGGGCGTCCGAAGAAAGGAAAATATACATGGAATTCAGAGCATTTTTATTAAAGTACGCGGAAATCGGAGTCAAGGGCCGCAACCGTTATCTCTTTGAGGACGCGTTGGTGGAGCAGATCAGGTACGCGCTCAGACGATGCGAGGGAGAATTTTTGGTCAGAAAAGAGCAGGGCCGCATCTACGCGGATGTCGTATCAGACACCTATGATTATGATGAAGTGATCGAGAACTTGAAGAGAGTGTTTGGTCTTTCCCATATCTGCCCGATGATCCAGCTGGAGGACGAGGGATTTGAAAAATTGGGCGAAGATATTGTAAAATATATGGACGAAGCTTATGAGGACAAGCGATTGACTTTTAAAGTCAATGCGCGCCGTGCAAGGAAGAACTATCCGAAATCTTCCATGGAGATTAACTGTGATCTGGGGGAAGTCCTGTTGGAGGCGTTTCCTGAGATGAAAGTGGACGTGCATAAACCGGATGTGATGTTAAATGTGGAAGTCCGGGAACATATTTATGTGTATTCTATTGTTATTCCGGGCCCCGGCGGCATGCCCGTGGGAACGGCCGGAAAGGCAATGCTGCTACTGTCGGGCGGTATCGACTCACCTGTGGCGGGCTATATGATCGCAAAGAGAGGGGTTCAGATCGATGCGGTATATTTCCATGCACCGCCATACACCAGCGAACGGGCAAAACAGAAAGTAGTCGATCTGGCAAAAGCAGTGTCGAAATATGCCGGGGAAATACACCTGCATGTCATTAACTTTACGGATATCCAGATGTATATTTATGACAAATGCCCTCACGATGAGCTGACGATCATTATGCGCCGGTACATGATGCGGATTGCGGAGCATTTTGCGAAAGAAAGTGACTGTACGGGTCTGATAACAGGAGAATCCATCGGCCAGGTGGCCTCCCAGACAATGAAGTCCCTGCTTGTAACAAACGAAGTCTGCACACTGCCGGTATACCGGCCGCTTATCGCATTTGATAAGATTGATATTGTGGATATTGCGGAAAAGATTGACACGTATGAAACTTCGGTCCTGCCCTATGAAGACTGCTGCACGATTTTTGTGGCAAAGCATCCGGTGACAAAGCCCAACCTGCAGATCATTAAAAAGCATGAGAGACATCTGGATGAAAAAATAGAGGAGTTAGTGAAAACGGCGTTGGAAACAGAGGAAGTGATCACGGTCAGCGCGGACAGATAAAAAACGACAAAAAACCGGAAGCGTCTGCCGCTTCCGGTGATAAAATTAAATTCTATACATATCCGATGATTGATAATAAAATTTGCAAAGTATGTATTTACTGTTGGATCAGATATGGCTGCAAAGCATTTATGATATCGTTCATTTCCTTTTCGGCATGAATGTTCAGATCGATCGGCTTAGACAGATCCAGAGAGAAGATACCCATGATGGATTTGGCATCAATAACATATCTGCCGGATACCAGATCAAATTCGTTATCAAATTTTGTGATCTCATTCACAAAAGATTTTACTTTGTCGATAGAATTTAAAGAAATTTTAACAGTTTTCATGTATGATCCTCCTGTTGAAAGATCCGCGGTACTGCTGTTCATGTCCGGCAGGCGCGGAATGATTATTTGCCTGTGTTCCCTTAGTCTACTTGCAGAACAGGGAAAAGTCAATATTAAATTACTACGAAAATAAAGGGATATTTACTATGAAAAGTGTGGCATTACACAACCTCGGATGCAAGGTTAACTCCTATGAACTGGACGTTATTGGGCAAAAGCTGAAAGAAAAGGGCTGCTTCATTGTGCCATTTGATGAAAAAGCGGATGTTTATATTGTAAATACCTGTTCCGTGACAAATATAGCCGACAGAAAGAGCAGGCAGATGCTGCATCAGGCAAAAAAGAGAAATCCCGATGCGGTGGTAGTGGCGGTTGGATGTTATGTCCAGACAGGAAAGGAACAGGCGCTTGCCGATGCGGCGGTAGATCTGGTGATCGGTAATAACCGGAAAAAGGACACGGTAGAAATTCTGGAAGAGTATCTGAGAAGCCGGGAAAAAGAGACAGGGGAGGCGGAGGGCAAAACGGACAAGACCCTTGGCGGAAAGACGATCGTTGACATCAACCGGGAAACAGAATATGAGGAAATGCAGCTTACAGGTACGGCGCAGCACACCCGCGCGTATATTAAGATTCAGGACGGATGCAACCAGTTCTGTTCTTACTGTATCATACCATATGCAAGAGGAAGGGTCAGAAGCCGAAAAGAGGAGGATATTTTAAAAGAAGTGCGGCTCCTTACAGCATGCGGCTTTCGGGAGATCGTGCTGACAGGCATTCATATCAGTTCCTATGGACTTGACTTTGAAGGCAGAAAAAATCCTGCGGCGGGGGAGGCCTTTCCCCATGAGCGGTTATTGCATCTGCTGCAGGAACTGGATAAAACGGAAAATCTGGCGCGGATCCGCCTGGGTTCTCTGGAACCCCGCATCATTACGCCGGAGTTTGTATCCGGATTAAAAAAGATAAAGAAGCTGTGCCATCATTTTCATCTTTCTCTGCAGAGCGGATGCGATGAAACGCTGATCCGTATGAATAGACATTATACGGCGGGGGAATACTTGGAAAAAGTAGAACTGCTCCGGGAGACTTTTAAAAATCCGGCGATTACGACAGATGTGATCGTAGGCTTTCCGGGAGAGAGCGAGGCAGAATTCGAGACGACAAAACGGTTTTTGGAAACGGTGAATTTTTATGAAATGCACGTTTTCCAATATTCGAGACGGGAGGGCACGGTCGCTGCAAAGAGGAAGGATCAGGTGCCTGAGGAAGTGAAGAAGAAACGGAGTGAAATTTTACTTACGCTTGTAAAAAGACAGTCGAGGCAGTTCAGGGAAAGCTACATAGGAGAGAGCGCCGAAGTGCTTTTTGAGGAAAGCAGGGAAATAGACGGAATTCTCTGCCAGACCGGCTATACCGGAGAATATATCAGGACGGCAAAAAAGACAGGAGAAAATCTGTCCGGAAAAATATATACGGGAAAATTGACCGGATTTGTAAAAGATACTAAATTATCTGATAATGAATTATCGGATACGAAATCCTCCGATAATTTATTATGGCTGGAATAGTTGATTTTACTGATTTTTTGGGGTAAAATGTGAAGAGATTTTGTTTTCACATGAAAAGCGGGCAGCAGTAGTAAAAAAGTATAGCAGAGGACAACAGGATAAAGGGTACAAAAATATGGAAGATTTCGGAAATACAAGGTTTTTTGCGGTAGAAGCAGAGCAGGAAAACGGTACGAAGATAATTTTGGATACAGTGTATCATGCCTTGACCGAAAAAGGGTATAATCCGGTGAATCAGATTGTGGGCTATATTATGTCAGGGGATCCCACATATATCACAAACCACCAGGGGGCGAGAAGCCTTATTATGAAGGTGGAGCGGGATGAACTGGTTGAGGAACTGTTAGAACAGTATATCAGAAGCAACAGGTGGAAAGAGTAAGGGTATTTTATGCGGATTATGGGATTGGATTTTGGTTCCAAAACAGTAGGCGTTGCAATAAGCGATCCACTTCTCATTACGGCGCAGGGTATTACTACGATTCACCGCAAGGGAGAAAATAAACTTCGTCAGACACTGGCGCAGATCGAGACGCTGATCGAGGAATATGAAGTGTCTGAAATTGTGCTGGGCAATCCGAAACATATGAATGCGGACGAGGGGGAACGTTCGGGACTTTCGGCGGAGTTTAAGGAAATGCTGGAAAGGCGGACAGGGCTGCCGGTGGTACTGTGGGATGAAAGGCTGACTACCGTGGCGGCGGAAAAAACACTGATCGAAGCGAATGTGCGCAGGGAACACAGGAAAGAGTATGTGGACAAGATTGCCGCTGTTCTTATTTTACAGGGATATCTGGACTATAAACGGTATTCTGCGGGTGACGAGCCATAACATCATAAATAAAACCGGGACTCCGCGTGGTTACAGTCGCCCCTGTTTTATTTATGATGTTATGCCTCTGACAGTGGAAGACAGCAAAAGTTTAGGAGCCGGGAGGTAACGGTATGGATAAAATAACATTTGCAGTAAACGAGAATGAAAAAGCGGAATTTTACGTTCTGGAGCAGACGAAGATCGGCGGAACGGATTATATTTTAGTAACTGATATGGAAGACGGGGATGGAGACGCCCTGATTTTGAAAGATTTGTCAAAGCCGGAGGAAAAAGACGGACTGTACGAGATCGTATCTGAGGAAAAAGAGCTTCGGGCGGTGGCGGCTGTCTTTGAGACGTTGATGGAAGATGTGACATTTGTGTCAGATGATGAGTAGTCTTCTCTCCGCATAAGCATTATGGAGGGAATTTGATTGAAGAAAGAAAAACTGAAAACAGAGTCCGGATTAAAGATTATCCCGCTTGGCGGGCTGGACGAAATAGGCATGAATATTACTGCCTTTGAATATGGAGACAGTATTATCGTAGTAGACTGCGGGTTGTCCTTTCCGGATGACGACATGCTGGGTATCGATCTGGTGATACCGGATATCACTTATTTAAAGGAAAATGCAGATAAAGTAAAAGGATTTATTATCACGCACGGGCACGAGGACCATATCGGTGCGCTGCCCTATGTATTAAAGGAAATTTTAGTCCCCGTTTATGCCACGAGGCTGACGATGGGCATTATCGAGAGAAAACTGGAAGAGCACGGATTAAGCGGCCATGTGCGGCAGAAAGTTGTGAAGTTCGGGCAGATGATCACGCTTGACGACTTCCGGATTGAATTTATCAAGACAAACCACAGTATCGTAGATGCGGCGGCATTGGCAATCTACTCGCCGGCAGGGGTTGTGGTGCACACCGGAGATTTCAAAGTGGATTATACACCGGTGTTTGGCGATGCTATTGATTTACAGCGCTTTGCGGAGCTGGGCAAAAAGGGAGTACTGGCACTGATGTGCGATTCTACGAATGCGGAGCGTCCGGGATTTTCGCCGTCGGAAAAAACACTGGGGCCCACTTTCGACCATCTTTTTGAAGAACATAAAAACACAAGGCTGATCATATCAACGTTTGCATCGAATGTGGACAGAGTGCAGCAGATCATAAACTCCGCATATAAGGCGGGCAGGAAAGTTGCGGTGGAAGGCCGCAGCATGGTCAATATCATAGAGACGGCAACGAAACTTGACTGTCTGCAGGTACCGGAAAATACGCTTATCGATATAGAACAGCTGAAGGATTACCCCGAAGAAAAGACTGTGGTCATTGCTACCGGAAGCCAGGGGGAGAGCATGGCGGCGCTCAGCCGGATGGCAGGGAACAACCACAAAAAAATATCCATCGGCCCGAATGACACGGTGATCTTTTCGTCCCACCCGATTCCGGGAAATGAAAAGGCAGTGACGAAAGTGATCAATGATCTTCTGGTGAAGGGAGCGGATGTGATCTTTCAGGATGCGCCCCATGTTTCGGGCCATGCCTGTGAGGAGGAGATCAAACTGATCTATAATCTGGTGCAGCCCAAGTTTGCGATTCCGGTGCACGGCGAGTACAAGCATTTGAGAGCAAACGCAAAGCTGGCGGAAGCGCTGGGCATTCCGAAGGAGAGGATTTTTATCTTATCCAGCGGCGATGTGCTGGAACTGAACATGGAAAAGGCGGAAGTAACAGGACGGGTGCCGGTCGGCGATATTATGGTGGACGGCCTGGGTGTAGGAGATGTGGGAAATGTCGTGCTGCGTGACAGACAGCATCTGGCAGAAAACGGGATCATTATCGTTGTGCTGGCATTGGATCAGGTGACGGGAGAACTCACAGCGGGACCGGATATCGTGTCCAGAGGATTCGTCTATGTGCGGGAAGCCGACGAACTGATGGATGAGGCGAGAGCGATTGTGCAGTTTGCGGTGGAGCGATGCCTGGATAAAAATGTTTTTGACTGGGGAAAATTAAAAAGCAGTATCAGAGATGAGCTGACAGATTTTATCTGGAAGAGAACAAAACGCAGACCAATGATCCTGCCTATTATTATGGGCGTATAAAATGCAAAAAAGGAGTATATCGGATGTTAAAAAGTGACCCAAGAATTATGAACAGCCTGGAAGAATTGATAAGCAGTATAAAGAATTCCGAAATATACCGCAATTATGAAGAGGCCAGCGAGGCAGTCAGCAGAGAGCCGGGACTGCAGGAGCGGATTGATGAGTACCGGAGAAATAATTTCCTGATACAGCAGAATAACGAGGGCGGAGAACTGTTACGGAAACTGGAAGCGTTTGAATTAGAGACGGCAGCATTCCGTTTGGAACCGCTTGTGGATAAATATTTATGTGCAGAACGTGATTTTGTGAAATTAAAACAGGATATTGACAACAGAATGCTTTCCGAGCTGGCATTTTCCATTCCATCCGGCTTTTAAAGAGCATCGCGGAAAAGGAATAAGAGGTGGACATGAAACAATTTATTGTATCTATTGCAACAGCAGCAGTAAAAATAATAGCGCTTGTTCTGATCGTCCGGTATGTGGCAGGGCTTGCTTCAGAAGCCTATGCGTTCGGATACCGTATTTTTTCGGAGGAACCGGTAAGCGGTGAACCTGGCATCACTTATATGGTGGAATTGTCGGAAGAGACAACGCCGAAGCAGGTGGCTCAGGCACTGGAAGATTATGGCCTGGTGAGAGATAAAGATCTTTTTTATGTGCAGTATCTGATGTCTCCGCATAAAGATGAGCTGATGCCGGGAAATTATGAACTCAGTACGGCGATGACGGCGGAAGAGATGTTGGAAATTATGTCAAGCTCTTATGTGGAAAAGGAAGAGGGAGAAGATTGACAAAAGAAAGACAGACTGCCTTTATCCGTTCGTTGGATCAGGGCAATATACCTTTTTTGGATCATATAGAACAGGAAGCGAGAGAAGCGGGCGTACCCATTATCAGACCGGAAACACAGAAGCTTTTGCGTTTTTTGCTACAAATGCAAAAGCCTCATCGGATTCTTGAAATCGGATGTGCGGTCGGCTTTTCTGCGTTATTGATGAGTGAATACGGAGAGACAGACTGCCATATTACAACAATAGAAAATTATGAAAAACGGATAGTGCAGGCGAGAGAAAATTTTAAGAGGGCGGGAAAAGAGAAAAAGATTACACTGCTTGCGGGAGATGCGGCGGATATTCTGCCGAAACTGACAGATTCCTATGACATGATATTTATGGATGCCGCAAAAGGACAGTATCTTTCCTTTTTACCGGAAGTGAAGCGTCTGCTTTCGCCGGACGGGCTTTTGGTTTCCGACAATGTACTGCAGGAGGGGGATATTCTGGAATCCCGCTATGCGGTGACAAGGCGCGATCGGACAATTCATGGCCGGATGCGGGAATATCTGTATCAGATAACCCATGACCCGAAGTTTGAGACGGTGATCTTATCGGTGGGGGACGGCGTGGCAGCGAGCAAAGTGCGGAGAGTTCCTGACATGGAGGTATGAACAAATATGCGTAAGGTGGAACTTCTGATTCCGGCGGGGAGCCTGGAAGTATTAAAGACAGCGGTGATCTTCGGGGCGGATGCTGTTTACATAGGCGGCGAGGCTTTCAGCCTGCGGGCAAAGGCAAAAAACTTTTCTTTGGCAGAAATGGAAGAGGGCATCCGCTTTGCCCATGAGCGCGGCGTGAAAGTATATGTGACGGCCAATATCTTTGCCCATCACAAAGATATTGAAGCGGCTGAGAAATATTTTGAAGAACTGCATACGATGAAGGAGAAACCGGACGCGCTGATCATCTCGGATCCGGGACTTTTTACTGTCGCAGGAGAAATCTGCCCGGAGATAGAGATCCATATTTCCACACAGGCAAACAATACAAACTATAAAACATATCGCTTTTGGTATAATCTGGGCGCAAAGCGGGTGGTCTGTGCCAGAGAGCTTTCATTAACGGAAATAAAAAAGATACGGGAGCATATTCCGGAGGAGATGGAGATAGAAGCTTTTGTGCACGGTGCTATGTGCATCTCCTATTCCGGCAGATGCCTGCTCAGCAATTATATGACCGGGCGGGATGCCAATCAGGGGGCATGCACCCATCCCTGCCGTTGGAAATATGCGGTGATGGAGGAAAGCAGGCCGGGAGAATATCTGCCTGTATATGAAAATGAGCGGGGGACATTTCTGTTTAATTCCGGGGATCTGTGTATGATAGAGCATATACCGGAATTATTGGACGCCGGAATCGACAGCCTGAAAATAGAAGGGCGCATGAAAGCGGCGCTCTATGTGGCTACTGTGGCGCGGACTTACAGGAAAGCCATCGATGATTATCTGGAATCGGAAGAGACTTACTTAAACAACATGGAATGGTACAAAAAAGAAATCGGAAAATGTACCTACCGTCAGTTTACCACCGGTTTCTATTTTGGAAAGCCGGGGAGGGAGTCTCAGATTTATGATTCTTCGACTTATCAGAGCGAGGCAGTGTATCTCGGCATGATTGAAAAGACGGATGAACAGGGATACGCATATCTGGAACAGAAAAATAAGTTCCATGTGGGAGACTCCATTGAAATTATGAAGCCGGATGGCAGAAACATTACGGTCTATGTGGAAGAAATGCTGGATGAAGAGGGAAATCCGATCGAAAGCTGCCCCCATGCAAAACAGAAGTTTTCGGTGAGGCTCAGCGAGATGCCGGAGAAATACGATCTGCTTCGGACGGCAACGCAGGGCTAAGGGTACTTACGATTTTTATAGCTGCGGTGCTGGAAGGGCGGATGCGGTACTGGAAACAGCAGAAGCCCGGATGCGGTACTGAAAATAGGAGGAGAGATGTGATGAATGTAGAAGAATTGTTTGGCCAAAATGTGTTTGATCTGGCGAAAATGCGGAGCCGTCTGCCGAAAAATGTATTTAAAGAGGTAAAACGGGTCATGGATAAAGGCGGCGAACTGTCCATGTCTGCAGCAAATGTAGTGGCAAAAGAGATGAAAGACTGGGCTGTGGAGCATGGCGCAACGCACTATACGCACTGGTTTCAGCCGCTGACCGGTATTACGGCGGAAAAACATGATGCGTTTGTGTCCCATCCCGACGAGGACGGCAAAATGATCACGGAGTTTTCCGGCAAAGAACTGATCAAAGGAGAACCGGATGCTTCTTCGTTTCCCTCCGGCGGCCTTCGCGCAACTTTTGAGGCAAGAGGCTATACGGCGTGGGATATTACTTCCCCGGCATTCTTAAAAGAATCCGCCTGCGGAACGATTCTCTGTATTCCGACAGCATTTTGTTCTTACACGGGAGAAGCGCTTGATAAAAAGACACCGCTCCTCCGTTCCATGGAAGCGCTGAACGATCAGGCGTTGCGCATTGTGAGATTATTCGGTGATACGACAGCAACGAAAGTGACGGCTTGTGTCGGACCGGAACAGGAATACTTTCTTGTAGATAAAGATCTGTATTTACAGAGGGAAGATCTGATGTTTGCGGGGCGTACTCTGTTTGGAGCTCCGGCGCCTAAAGGACAGGAGATGGAGGATCACTACTTCGGCGTGATCAAAGAACGCGTCGGCGCTTATATGAAAGACCTGAATGAAGAACTCTGGAAACTTGGCGTGACAGCAAAAACCCAGCATAACGAAGTCGCTCCGGCGCAGCACGAGCTCGCCCCGGTCTATACGACGGCAAATATTGCGGTAGACCATAACCAGCTTGTGATGGAGACCATGAAACGAATCGCTTATCATCATGACCTGCGCTGCCTTTTACATGAAAAACCGTATGCGGGCGTAAACGGATCCGGTAAGCATAACAACTGGTCAATCTCGACGGATAACGGTGTAAACCTGTTGGATCCGGGCGATACGCCGAACAAAAATATCCGGTTTTTGCTGGTGCTTGCCTGCATTATGAAAGCGGTGGACATCCACGCAGACCTTCTGCGGCAGAGCGCATCGGATGTGGGCAACGACCACAGACTCGGCGCAGACGAAGCGCCTCCCGCTATTATTTCTATTTTCCTCGGCGAACAGCTTGAGGATGTGGTAAAACAGCTGATTGAAACCGGCGATGCGGCAAAACTGAAAGAGGGCGGAAAATTAGAGACAGGCGTATCCACATTGCCCGATTTTGAAAAGGACGCTACCGACAGAAACAGGACATCACCTTTTGCGTTTACCGGTAATAAGTTCGAGTTCCGTATGGTTGGTTCCGCGGATTCCATCGCAAGCCCGAATACCATATTGAATGCCATTGTTGCCGAGGCATTCTGCGAGGCGGCGGACAGGCTGGAGAAAGCGGAAGATTTTGATATGGCGGTACATGATTTGATCAAAGAGTATATGACAAAGCATCAGAGAATCGTCTTTAACGGCAACGGTTATGCGGAAGAATGGGTGGAGGAAGCGGAAAAACGCGGCCTGCCCAACATTAAATCCATGATTGAAGCGGCGCCCACACTGACCACGGATAAAGCGGTGGCGCTGTTTGAAAGATTCGGCATTTTTACAAGGGTGGAGTTGGAGTCCCGCGAGGAGATCATCTATGAAACCTATGCGAAGACGATCAATATCGAAGCGCTTACGATGATGGATATGGCAGGCAAGAAGATCATTCCGGCCGTGGTAAAATACAGTAAAGATCTGGCGGATACCGTAAACGCGGTAAAGGCGGCGGGGGCGGATGCTTCCGTGCAGGCGGATCTGCTGAAGACGGTGTGTGAGAAGCTGGCGGCAATGCAGGCGGCGTTAAAGAAACTGGAAAAGGCAGAAGTCGATGCGAATGCGATAGAAAATGCGAAGGACCAGGCATTCTACTATAAAAATGTCGTGAGGGCAGTGATGCAGGAACTCCGTACACCCGCAGATGAACTGGAAATGATCGTAGATAAGGCAATCTGGCCGATTCCGACGTATGGTGAGCTGATGTTTGAGGTATAGATTATTTGAACTTTTTCGTTTGACAGATTTTTGCATATTGGTTATAATATGTTTAACAAGAGGGCCGAAAGCTAGATGAAGCCTAGCCGCCGGCAAAGTAAATTGCAAAAAAATAGCGCCTACTTTACCAGAGCGAGGGCGCTATTTTTTGCGTTGTATGTAGATAACAAGAGTTATTACTGCGCAAAGCATAATTACAAACTGGATCAAGTCCGTATATGTAACCATTGGCACCAGCCCCCTTCCTTAAGTGTCCGGCAGCCGACATAATCGCCCCTTGATCATATGCCGTTTTATCCATAGAATAATACCGCAATATATGGTTATAAATCACAGGATATTTGTACTATATATTGTATAAATCTGTTTTTGCGGCAGTTTTTTGTTGAAATTTATTATTCTGTTTGGCAGAACTTTCTTATGCCTTTCGAGGAAAAACTCACAAAAACCTATTGCAAAATGATGCTTTTATTGGTAAACTATAACCAATTCATAATTGCTTTAAAGGTGAGAACAGATTGGCAGCTTTAAAAAGAATATTATCCTAACTAAAGTCAGCAGTAACGTACTTGGGGGGGTAATTTTTTATTCGGAAAAAGTTGGCAGTCGTTAAGTCAATTTGCTTGTAAAGGGTGTGAGGATATTGAGAAAGAAGCATAAGTTCTTGAGAAACAATGTGGGCTTTACGCTTACAGAGCTGATTGTTACGTTAGCGGTCAGCGCTATTTTGCTGTCTGTAGCAGTGGCGGGGATTGTCGCATGGGTGCACCATGCGGATTTTGTACGCAATGAAAACTATGCAGAAACGATCTACTATGCGGCGCAGTCCGAACTGACAAGATACCGCGGCAACGGCCAGCTTGCGGAACTGGCGGAATATGTTGAAAAAGAAAATCTGGTTGTTCCGGTGGAAGAGATAGACCCGGCAATCGGAGTAGAATATAAAGGAAGATTATATTATCTGAAGAAAGATGCCGGAGATGTGGACGAAGATAGTCTTTTGGGGGGGTGGCTTTCGGATTATATTTATGACGGAAGTATTATGGAGGGTGCTATCTGTATAGAGTTTGACCCTATGGACGGCACAGTTTATTCTGTCAGCTACAGTGATAGAAATGTCGGTTTTACATATGATGAGGGGAATACAGCGGGAGAAAAAGTTTCTCTGTTGAAGCGTGCGGAGGATATACGGAAGAAACAGCGCTGGGGATATTACAGTGTGGAATTATCGGAAGCAGCTCCGAGTGCAGTCGGAAAGACAAGGCTGAATCGTATCGAACTGGTCAATGCGGAACAGCTTTACCTGAGATGGTCGCTGCCGCGGAGTTATAGTGGAATCAGGGGATTTTTGTCTTATACGATAGAGATCTATGAAAAAGCGCAGACCGCAGGAGAAGAAGATGAATTAAAGTATACTTTCACCGTAAAGGGAAGCGAGCTGAAACAAAAGGGGAGCGGAGACAGTATCACGCAGGCCACACAAGAAGGGGATAAGTTAAAATATGCCGTCACCTGTGCAGATGCCAACGGCGACAAATTTGATTTTATAGCATACATGGACGAAAACGGAGAAATGTATCTTGTGCTTGACTCCGTTGATTATGGTGTGGACCCGGAGAAGATAGTGAGTGAAACACCGGGGGTGTCTGCGCCATCTTTTAAGACGGATGCATTCAGAAATTCCGCCAGTGTTCTGCAGCTTTTTGCGGAGCCGGAAGATATCTATGTAAAACTGCAGGCATCGGGCAAACTTTATAAGGCCAGCGCGAAGAAGCAGAGCAATACTTCCAATACGATGTTCGCCTCTATGAAAGAGACAGAAGCAGAGTATATTTATGAAATAAAAAATGCAAGACATTTATACAATATACGTTACCGTGAGGCGGAAAATGGGCTTGCTCTTTTTGCGAGTGGAAAAAATCTGTATTACCGGCAGACCGCGGATATCGTTTGGTTATCGGATGATGAAAAACTTTTTCATAGTACGTCTGCGGAATTGGGAGTACCGGCATCAGGGATGAAGATGAAGGGCTTGGATGGCACGGATAAGTGTATACCGGTAGGCGAAACAGCGGCGATTTCTTACTTCCCGGCGATTCCCTTTTTAATGGGGAATTCTACCCTGGAAGTACCGGAAAGAAGCAGAGCCTATGAGTTGATGAATTTTGTATTGTATCAGGAAGACCCGAACAGACCGGCCGCAGATGAGACGGAAGAACCGGCCGCAGGAGAGACAGGAAAACTCGGTATTATAGCGGAAAACAGCGGAGTTATACAAAGACTGACGGTTACTGATGTAAGAGCGCAGGGCTATGAGAATGTCGGAGCAGTCTGCGGCGTGAACAAGGGCGAAGGAAAAGTCTGGAACACAACTGTATCAGGAAAGGTGACCGGTATAGAGAATGTGGGAGGTCTTGTCGGGTTAGATAAGACAAATTCTGTTATACCGGACGGGACGAACAGAGTTGAGCTTCTTGAGGAGGATTTGAAGAAGAGTTCTTACATAAATCTGATCAACTACGCGGAGGTTACCGGAACTGGGGGAAAGATTGGCGGTATTGTCGGCATTTTAGGTGAGAATGGTCAGATATATCTGTGTGAGAATTACGGCGCTGTGAAAGGAACAGAAACCTGCGCGGTGTATATCGGCGGCATCAGCGGCTATAATAAAGGACTTGTGCAGAACTGCCTCAGCGCACCGGATGACGCGCCGGCAAGAAATGATGACGAAACGTTAAAACGGGCGGAACTGAAAGGCATTTTTGTGGGCGGCATTGCCGGCTGTAATGACGGCGGTGTGATTAAAAACAGCGGTACGGAAAAAGAAAGCAAAAATCTTACCGGGAAGCGCAGTGATTCCTATATCATCGGCTATCGCTATGTAGGCGGCATCGTCGGTTATAATAACGGGATGGCTGATGGTGAGGACAGAACAACAGTGGGAACGCTGGTAAATACTGACTCTGGAAAGACGAACAAAGCCAATGTGGTCGGCCATGATTATGTGGGCGGTATTGTCGGTGCGAACGGAAAGCTTGAAAAGTCTGATGAAATTGGTGAAAATATTACGGAAGCTCAAAAAAGAGCGTTTGAAACATGTGAGATAGAAGAAAAATACTCTGATCAGATACTGGTGAAGGGCTGGACGAATGAAGGACTCGTGGAGGCGGTGGGATCTTATGAATCTGATGGCACCACCTATGATCGCGAGGGACTTTATGCAGGCGGAATAGCAGGTTACAATGCAGGCGATTTGGATGGCTGCACAACCAGGATCAACACCTCTTCAAGCGGCGCCCAGACGTTGATAGAGCAGGTGCGTTTATACGGAGAGAATGCTTCTTATGTGGGCGGCGTCACCGGTTATAATATAGGCTATATTTATTATAAAGATGAGACTGATGAAACTAAGACAATTTCCGTTAACAGTGTAGTATCCGGCAAAAAATATGTGGGAGGCATTGTCGGCTATAACGGAAGGGCTGCGGAAGTAAGCAGCAGCGCTGATGTGAAAAACAGCGGTAAAATTGAGAAGTACGCGCTGTCGGGCGGCTATATTTCCGGCAAAGCTTACGTGGGAGGCTATGCAGGTTTAAATACAGCAGAGAACCTGTTGGGAGGGACTCTTTCTGCCAATCCCAATGAGGTGACGGCGGATTATTTCGCGGGCGGCGTGATGGGCGCCCTGATTCTTGCGCCTGAAGAAAGTAATACTACGGCTATAACCGTGAAATGTGAAACTAATAATTTTTTCGGCAGTATAACGGCCGAGAATGCCTTTGCGGGCGGTTATGTGGGGTATACGCAGCTTTTAAAGACAGGGGAAAATGCAAAAGTAAGGGCTGAGGCTTTATATGGAAAAGTGGAGGGCAAGTCCACACAGGAACTGGCGAAGACAGTATTGGATGAACGTCTGGAGCCGGGAATCGACAACACGGAGCGCGGATTAGAGTTTGCATATAGTGAGGAGCAGCCTGGCGAAAGCAGTTTTGCTTCGGTGGAAGCGTCTGTTTTCGCGGGCGGCGTGATCGGCGGCAACAGTTGGAACACGAAACTGTTATTGGAGAACATAAATAACCAGGTGAGGGTGACAGGAACGGACAGCGTGACCTATGGCTATATCAGTAGCCATGTGCATGATAAAGGTGACGGTGAAAAACAGGATACATTCTCTTTTGCAGGGGGCATCATTGGATTGGTTACGCCGGAAGCAGAAATTGTTTCCTGCGGCAACAGCAATGCCGGAGGTGTGGATGGAAAAGGTACATACTCAGGCGGTATTGCAGAAGTAAATCTGGGGAAGATCCGGAAATGTACGGTAAGTTCTGTCAGCGGTGTGAGCTATTACGGCGGTATAGCAGGGCTGAACACAAACGACGGCACCATAAAGGATTGTCACTTAAACGGCCAAATCAGCGGCGAGGGCCATCTGGGCGGTATTGTAGTATGTAATGAAAGCGTTATCCAAAATTGTACAGTAGGTAACTACAGCGCGGGAAACGAGAGCGCAGTCATTGGGGACGGTGAATACATCGGCGGTATTGCGGCGGTCAGCCGGGTGAAAGAGCCTTATCATAATGAGATAACGAATTGCTCAGTGCATTCCAGTATCGGTGCAGAGAATCTGGGAGAAGCTGTCGGCGGTCTGGTTGGAAGATATGAAGGAGGAACGCTGAATAAATGCAGTGTCCGCAGTTCTGCTCAGGATATTGATATTACCATTTGCGGAGCTGACCGTGTAGGAGGAATCGCCGGAGCTATTTACGCTGATTTGGATATGAATGCAACCAGCGTTTCCAATTATGCAGAGGTAAAGGCTACAGGGACAGCGGGCGGTATCGGAGGATATCTGGCTCCGGGTGTGTCTGTTATTGAATGCCAGAACGCTGGTGTGGTCAGGTCAACGGGAAATCTGGCAGGAGGAATTGTGCCCGAGATTCAGGAAAACAGTACGGTGAGAGGGTGCCGGAATTATGGAAATGTTGAAGCAGTGTGCATGACGGCAGGCGGTATCGCAGCTAAAAATAATGGTATAATAGAGAGCTGTATCATGAGCAGCGAGTCAGAAGGCATTTTAATAACCGGAGTAGGCGCTATTGGCGGCATTGCCGGGGAAAACCAGGGAGAAGTTAAAGGATGCAGCATCAGCGGAGATGTAACGGTTCGTGACATCAATGCTTCCGGCAAAGACTGCGCGATTGGCGGTATTGTCGGCAGGAATACAGGAATAATATCAGATTCGGTGGCGGAAGTCGATGATTCTAATGACAGGCGGCCGAAAGTTACTACTTTGTCAAATGGCAGCTATCTGGGCGGTATTGCGGGTACGAATATGCCGGGCGTGATTGGTACAGATACAGGAAAGGTTGAAGGTTGTGCCGCAAAACTTGATGTGAGCTTGAGCGTTGGTCAGAGCGGGACGATTGGCGGCGCCGTAGGGGCTAATGGCGGATCGGTCAGCGAAGTTACATTCTCGGGTATAGTAAGCGGAACGGCAGGAAGTCAGTATGGAACAGGCGGGATTGCCGGCAGAAATGAGTTTGGGAATACAGCAGGCAGTATCTCAGGCTGTATATTGAGCAACGGTACTGTAAGAGCCGAATCAAGGGATACAGGATTCGGAGGCCATAATGATTCCATAAAAGGCGTTTATGTGGGCGGCATCTGCGGCGTGAATCCGGATGAAGGAAGCATCACAGGATGCTCGTTGGAAGGCGGGAGCGATGTGTTGGGAGACTGCGGGTATGTGGGCGGTATTGTTGCCTATAATCTCGGAAAACTGAGCAAGAATAAACCTAAGGAGGACGATGATAAGCCGAGAATCCATAATATGGATAATAGTACCAATAGTACCAACAAGTGCGTTATGGGCGGAATTGCCGGTTATAATGGCGTTTCCGGTATATTGGAAGATTGCGCTACAGGCAAATGGGAAATCAATAATGAGATGAACGGTGATACACTGGAGACATATCCTACCGGCGGCATCATCGGAAGCAATAAGTCAGTTTATGATCAGAGCAATCTGGTGAATTACGCTAACGTACGTGGCAACTGGATGACCGGCGGCATCATTGGACAGCAGTTTACGGAGGCGAGCGGTGGATTCACAATAGAAAACTGCAGGAATTACGGAGAGGTAACCGGAAATATCCGCTGTGCAGGCGGTATTATCTCGGACTGGCGTGGTCAGAGCGGCAGAGTACGGGAAAGCATTAATAAGGGAAAGATTGTGATACTGCATAATGATGGAAGAAATGCGGCTGGCGGAATTATCGGAAGCGGTTACAATGGTACGGAGACTGCTATTACCATTGAGAGATGCGGCAATGAGGGGGATGTTTATCATTCTGAAGATCAGGATAATAAAGAGGGGAGAGCAGGCGGCATTTTTGGAGTTTATAATTCTTTGGCAGCAGCGATCAATCTTACCATTACGGATTGCTATAATGCGGCTTTCATTCAAAATGAGGGGACAGGCGATAGTAACGCTGTCAGTGCAGGGATTTTTGCCGGAGATGAAAACGGTGGTACAGTAAATTTGACAATTCTTCGCTGCGTCAATTACGGCAAGGGAACAGATACAGGAAAACCGTTTGCCGGAATTGTAAGCAGTAAAAGGTCGAGCGGCTCAAAGAGAGTGGAGCTGTGTTTAAATGTAGGGGAATGCTACGGAAACCAAACAGCTATTGCGTATAATATGCCGCACCATGACACGGAAGACAATAAGGGAAATTATTATTTTTCTAATCCCAGTGAAGTGGATTTTGGCTATAATGACATCAAGAGAGGGAGTCAGGCAGCAAAACTGAATGGTAATGCTTTTGAGGAAATCAGCGGTAAAACATGGTTTGATACAGCTAATAACAGACTTTATCTCGCTCCGGATCGCAATAAATATATTCAGTTCACGAAAGTATCAGGAACGTATCAGGCTGGAGGAAATAAAGAGCAGATTCTGGCGTTGAAAAACAACTTTAGTGCAGGGAGGGATCCATACGCGTTAATGGTTTACGGCATGAATTCCGGCGTGTTCGAGGCTCCTTCTCAGGTCGTACTGGAGGAAACGGACGGTATTTATAAGGTGACCTATGAGGGACATCCGGATGTCATTTTCTGTACAGCCGGCTATGAACTGGAAATAGAGGGATATGTAGAAGCCAGCGGTACGTGGGAAGTATTAAAGAAAGAAGAGATAACGGATCCGACTAAAAACACTTACACGATAGCAGAGGGGGATCTGTTTGAGGGGAAAGTGCAGACACAGTATACAGAGCTGAAAGCACGGGTAAGAGCTGTGAAAGCTGACGGATATGACGGAATTACGCCGCATATCTCTGAGAATGAAAAAGATTATTCAGACTGGACAGAATCTGACAGATTAACGACAAAGCCTAAACTTCCGATGCCTCAGGTTCATTTTGAGGTGACGGATGCGACGGATGAGGAGATGACAAACAGCAACCTCAATAACCGGATGCATGGTTACTGGGTTTTGGACAATGCGGAAGACTATAAAGATTATGGCGAGGATTGGGATATAGAGTTGCGTCTTGATAATACTCTGCTTAATGATGGGATTTCCGGTGGAAAGGTGAGATCAGATTGGGGATACTTTACCAAGGCGGCTTCGAGCAGCAATGATAACAGAAGGACAGTTACAGCTTTCGCGAAACCTACTAATGCGGGGTCTCCCTATACTCAATCCGATACTTTTATGGAAAGTTTATGCTGGTATCCGAGAGGAGCCACGCTAAAAGCGGAACATGTAAGCACTGATGGAGGGGGAGAATTTATCGGCACAAAAGCAGGTGAATTGAGCTATCGGTTCCTTATGAGACAGTCAGCGGGCAATTACAGGTATATTAATATCACCTGTATGGCAGAGTTGTGGTTGGATGGCAAGAAGCTGGGTGAAGGCACTGTGGTGCTGCCAAATCAGCAGGGAGAGGAATACTGTACGATAGATTTATCCTCTTTAGATCAGGATACAATACGGGAGCTTATAGAAAATATTGCCGAAAGCGACAGTGGTAAACCTGTAACAGTCTGCTTCTATCCATGGGAAGTGGGAAATGTTAAGTATTATGTAACAGATGATGAGACAAAAGAGATAAAAAGCAGAACCATACCGGAAGCTTATGAAAAGGCTGGTGAATCTGCGTTTAACAGCAGTTATCAGCAATTTACCCTGAACGGAATGACAGGATATAAGATGTATCCGATACCGGAAGCGGGGGATAACGTTATAACAGAAATGACGGATGACGGTACGATAAAATATACCCTGTACTGGGATGGGACCGCAGATAATAACGGTACAATTACACCTTCCAGTGGGGATGCTTATAAAAATGCGGAATACGTAGTTACGGTAACCGGCAAAACCGGGGACACGGAGGTGATGCTGCATCAGGAGACCATAAAAGTTGATGATAATACGCCGCCTGCAGTGACATTGACAGAAAATAACTGGAAATATGAACAGCTTGTTCTGAATGTGGAGCGTCTCGGGGGAGTGAGCGAAGGTATCCATTATATTGGTGCATCATCCGAAGAAACATATAATATTCCGATCCGTCTGAGCAGCATATCCAAACCGAATGCGAAACTTCGTGACAGGAATACGGTTGTATTCCTGGTTGACTGGGTGAAGTCTGCGGAGGACGGTGTGATCGGATACAGGATCATTATGACCGGAAAGGATGCGAACGGAAACTCTATCAAGACGATTACGCATGATGTGACGGGAAAAGATGCCGTAAATGCAGAGATAGATTTGGATGATGCGGCGTATGTGGCTTTGAGCGGGGCAAAAGAAATAGAATTCTCTATTGTGGTTCTGAGTGATCCTGATGACATCGGTCATCTGGATTCCAGAGAAAGCCGGAAAGAACATTGCACGATACCCGAAAGGCTGCCTGAACCGGATGAGATGCCGAAGCTTAAACAGGCAGATGGGACAGAGGCTAAACCGGAGGATGCTTTGACGCCTGAAAAATTTGCGGAGCTGAGACTGCATCTTGAAGATTCTGATGCGTCATCAGAGGATGCGGCTTATCAGATAGAATATTTTGTCGCAGATAAGGATGCGCAGGTGATGGGCGGCCTGCCTGCCGATTGGAAACAAAACGGCGGAGAGAGGCCGGAATTGAATTCTGAGAAAGGAATTTATATCAGTAAAGAGCCGGATGCGATGACCGGTAATCTGAGATCAGCAATTTATGTGCTGAATCAGCTGGGCAGTCCTTTCAATGCAGAGCAGGCCGGAAGAATGCTGTGGTACAGAGTCCGCGAGGTATCGAACAGTAAAATCAGTTCGCCTTGGACTGTGTGGGAGAGCATTACATTACCGAAAGTGCTGCTTGAGCCTGTGGTGATACCGGAGGGTCAGACAGCTGATAGGGAATGCGTATATACAATAAACGGAGTGGAAAATGAGGCCAATGTAATAACAATGCGCCAGCCTAAACTTGGTTTTGCTCCTGTTCTGTTTGCTAAGGGATATGCGATCAATATTACGGAGGCCGATAGAATAAAGCATGAGTTTAACGAAACTAACGGTCAGATAGAGGAGAAAGAAGTGCCGGGCGCACAACACAGCTATACGTTGGAAAAGACAGCATCGCCGGAAGGAGCAGAGTCACTTGTTCTGAAAGAGGGTGGCACAGAGATTGAGGTGGAATTTGAGGAAACATCTGCGAGCGGTGAGACAATCCGGACCTTTAAACCGTTGTATACGATTGAGCACAGTTTCAAAATACAGGGTGGAACCGGTACATCAATTTATGCGATCACAACATCGGCGCGGCTTTGTTACAGTATAAAGAATGGCACGATACAGGAAATCTGGCTGGAGCTGCCGGATGGCGAGACTTTGGCGGATGATGGCACCTCAGTCAGCAGCAATTCGTTTATCGGTACGGCGACGGCGGATATTACAGTGATACCGCCCGACCCGGATAGATATGTTGTAAATGAGCTGACAAGATGGCAGAGGGATGCAACGAACACAGAGGAAATCAAGATCACAAATGAAAGTGTGGAGAGCACCTCGATAGCGGTTGCGGGTTATTTTGAAGACGAGTTGAACATGCAGCAGCTGAGTGATCAGGCACTGCAATTGTTTGGACTGAGCAGGTTGCCGGAAGAGGAACTGCAGGAAGAAGCGGAGAAAGAGGAATCGGATTCAGAAAAGAGCGACGTGTCAGGAAATAATGTGTTCGACAGCAACAATGACATTAGTGATGCGAAAAACCAGCGCGACCCAAGCGAATTTTGATGAAGTTCCGACAAAAATCTCAATTACCGGAGCAAATAAAGTAAATTTCGTGCGGAACTCAAAACAGATATGCCATAAAAGAAAGAACTGCCGCAAAATAGAAGGATAGCGCAATATATGGTTATAAATCAGAGGATGTTTGTACTATATATTGTATAAATCGGTTTTTGCGGCAGTTTTTTTGTTGAAATTTATCATTTTCTTATTCAATTTGGCAGAACTTTCTTGTGTTGCTTTGGGGGAAATCTTACAAAAACCTATTGCAAAATGATGCTTTTGTTGGTAAACTATAACCAATTCATAATTAATTTAAAGACAGGAGCAGATTGGCAGCTTTAAAAAGAATATTATCCTACTAAAGTCAGCAGTACATATTTTTGGGGGTAATTTTTTATTTGCAAAAAGTGGCAGTCGCTATGTCGATTTGGTTGTAAAGTGGTATGAGGGTATTGAGAAAGAAGCATAAGTTCTTGAGAAACAATATAGGCTTTACGCTTACAGAGCTGATTGTTACGTTAGCGGTCAGCGCTGTTTTGCTGTCTGTAGCAGTGGCGGGGATTGTCGCATGGGTGCACCATGCGGATTTTGTGCGCAATGAAAACTATGCGGAAACGATCTACTATGCGGCGCAGTCCGAACTGACCAGATACCGCGGCAACGGCCAGCTCGCAGAACTGGCGGATTATGTCACGAAAAATGATTTGAAGGTTCCAGTTGAAGAGATAGCCCCGGAAATTGGAGTAGATTATAAAGACAGATTATATTATCTGAAGAAAGATGCCGGAGCTGTAGGCGAAAATGATCCTCTGGGGAAGTGGCTTTCGGATTATATTTATGACGGCAGTATTATGGAGGGCGCCATCTGTATAGAGTTTGACCCTATGGACGGCACGGTTTATTCTGTCAGCTACAGTGACAGAAATGTCGGTTTTACATATGATGAGGAGAATACAGCGGGAGAAAAAGTTTCTCTGCTGAAACGTGCGGAGAATATACGAGAAAAAGATCGCTGGGGATATTACAGTGTGGAATTATCGGAAGCGGCTCCGAGTGCAGTCGGAAAGACAAGAGTGGATCGTATCGAACTGGTCAATGCGGAACAGCTTTACCTCAGGTGGTCGCTGCCGCAGCGTTACAGAGAAATCAGGGGATTTTTGTCTTATACGATAGAGATTTATGAAAAAGCGCAGACCACAGGAGAAGCGGATGAGTTAAAGTATACTTTCACTGTAAAGGGAAGCGAGCTGAAAGAAAAGGGAAGCGAAGACAGTATCACACAGAATATCGGGCAGTATATCATCACCTGTAAGGATGCCGGGCCGGATAACAAAGGCGACTTTGATTTTATAGCATACATGGACGAAAGCGGAGAAATGTATCTTGTGCTTGACTCCATTGATTACGGTGTGGCCCCGGAGAAGTTAGGGGAGATTACACCGTTTAATACGGATGTATTCAGAAATTCTGCCAGTGTCCTGCAGCTTTTTGCGGAACCGGAGGATATCTATGTAAAACTGCAGGCATCGGGCAAACTTTATAAGGCCAGCGCGAAGAAGCAGAGCAATACCTCCAATACGATGTTCGCTTCTATGAAAGAGACGGGAACAGAGTATGCTTATGAGATAAAGAATGCAAGACATTTATATAATATCCGTTACCGCGAGTGGGAAAATGGCCAGGTTGCGGATGCGAGCAAGCTGTATTACCGGCAGATTGCGGATATTGTCTGGTTATCGGATGATGAAAAACTTTTTCATAGTACGGGTACATCGGAGATAAAAATGAATGCCCTGCAAGATACGGATAAGTGTATACCGGCGGACGGAACAGCGGCGGTTCCTTATTTCCCTGCGATTCCTTTATTAATGGGGAATTCTACACTGGAAGTGCCGGGGAGCAGAGCTTATGAACTGATGAATTTTGTACTGTATCAGAGAAACCCAGCCGAAAATGGGACGGAAGAGTTGGCCGCAGGAGAGACGGGAAAACTCGGCATTATAGCGGAAAACAAAGGAATCATACAAAAATTGACGGTTACCGATATGAGAGCGCAGGGCTATGAGAATGTCGGGGCAGTCTGCGGCGTGAACAAGGACGAAGGAAAAGTCTGGAACACAACTGTATCGGGAAAGGTGACCGGCACAGAGAACGTGGGAGGTCTTGTCGGATTAGATAAGACAACATCCGGGGTTTCGGCAAGTCCGGATCTTGATGTGAGTGCTTATAAAAATCTGACCAACTACGCGGAGGTTACCGGAACCGGGGGAAAGATCGGCGGTATTGTCGGTACTTTAAGAGAGGATGGTCAGGTATATCTGTGTGAAAATTACGGCGCTGTGAAGGGAACAGAAACCTGCACGGTGTATATCGGCGGCATCAGCGGCTATAATAAAGGCCTTGTGCAGAATTGCCTCAGCGCGCCGGATGACGCGCCGGCAAGAAAAGATAACGGAGAGCTGCAACAGGCGGCATTGAAAGGCATTTTTGTGGGCGGCATTGTCGGCTGCAATGATGGCGGTGTAATCAAAAACAGCGGTACGGAAAAAGAAAGCAAAAATCTTACCGGGAAGCGCAGTGATTCTTATATTATCGGTTATCGCTATGTAGGCGGCATTGTCGGTTATAATAATGGGAGGACCGATAGTGGTGAGGATAGAACAACAGTGGGAACGCTGGTAAATACTGACTCCGGAAAGACGAACAAAGCCAATGTGGTCGGCCACGATTATGTGGGCGGTATTGTCGGCGCGAATGGAAGGATTAAAGATTCTGTAAACATTGTTGAAAATATTAAATCGCTTACGCCTGAGCAAAAAAAGTGGTTTGAAAAATGTGAGATAGAAGAAAACTATTCTGATCGAATACTGGTGCAGGGCTGGACGAATGAAGGACTCGTGGAGGCAGTAGGGTCTTATGATTCTGAAAATGTGTATGATGCCGAGGGATTTTATGCGGGCGGAATAGCAGGCTACAATGCGGGCGATTTGACGAACTGTACTACCAGGATCAACACCTCTTCAGGAGGGGCTCAGGAGCTGATAGAACAGGTGCGTTTATACGGAGAGAACGCTTCTTATGTGGGCGGTGTCACCGGTTATAACGTGGGCTATATTTCTAATGATGGAAGCGGGACAGTTTCCGTCAATAGTGTAGTATCCGGTAAAAAGTATGTGGGAGGCATCGTCGGCTATAACGGAACAGCAGCTGCTGGCACGGAAAAAAGCGGTAAAATTGAGAATTACGCGCTGTCGGGCGGCTATATTTCCGGCGAAGCTTACGTGGGCGGCTATGCAGGCCTTAATACAACGGAAAATCTGTTGGGGGACAGTAATATTCTTTCTGCCAATCCCAATGAGGTGACGGCGGATTATTTCGCGGGCGGCGTGATGGGTGCCCTGATCGTGGTACCTGAAAATAATGCGGATATAACAGTAAACTGTGCAACGAATAATTTCTTCGGCAGTGTAACGGCAGAAAATGCCTTTGCGGGCGGTTATGTGGGGTATACACAGCTTTTAAGGACAGGAGAAAATGCAAAAGTAAGGGCTGAGGCTTTATATGGAAAAGTGGAGGATGAGTCCATAAGAGAAAATATAAAGTCGGAAGACGCAGGAAAAAGGCAGGAAGCATTACAGGAACTGGCGGAAACGGTATTGGATGAACGTCGGGAGCCGGGAATCGACAACACGGAGCGCAGATTTAAGTTTGCATCGGGCGAAAGCAGTTTTGCATCGGTGAAAGCATCCGTTTTCGCGGGTGGCGTTATCGGCGGCAACGACTGGAATACGGGGCTGTTATTGGAGAACATATATAACAGAGTACGGGTAACGGGAACGGACTGTGTGACTTATGGCTACATCAGCGAGGCTAAAAACACTAAGGAAGGCATCGAGAAACAAGATACATTCTCTTTTGCCGGAGGCATCATTGGATTGGTTACGCCGAAGGCAGAAATCGTTTCCTGCAGCAACAAAAATGCCGGAGGTGTGGACGGAAATGGTACATACTTGGGCGGTATTGCGGAGGTGAATCTGGGAACGATCCGTGACTGTACGGTGCATTCTGTCAGTGGTAAAAGCTATTACGGCGGCATAGCAGGGCTGAATACAAATGATGGAAGAATTGAGAACTGTGAGTTAGACGGTCAGATTAGCGGTGAGAGCTATCTGGGCGGTATTGTGGTATGTAATGAAAGCTTTATTGATAATTGTACAGTAGGTAACTACAGTTCAGGAAATGAGAGCGCGGTCATTGGGACCGGAGAATATATAGGCGGTATTGCGGCGGTCAGTCGGGTGAAATCGGTGACCGTAAACGGGGGAACGACATTTAAGGATAATGAAATAAAAGGTTGCTCAGTGACTTCTAATATCGGCGCAGAGAATCAGGGAGAAGCTGTCGGCGGTCTGATCGGAAGATATGAAGGAGGAACTCTGAGTTACTGCAGTGTTTGGGAAGGTACCATTTCCGGACTTGACCGTGTCGGAGGAATTGCCGGAGAGATTTACGCCGATTTAGATGTGAAAGCGGCAGAGGACAATAGAAGAGTTTCCAATGAAGCGGATATACATGCCGTAGGGGTAGCGGGCGGTGTCGGAGGATATCTGAAGGAAGGCAAGTCTGTCGTTCGATGTCAGAATTCAGGTACAGTCAGATCAATGCAGGAGATGGCAGGGGGAATTGTGCCCGAGGTGAAGACCGGCAGCACGGTGAGCGACTGTATGAATAGCGGAAGCGTTGAAGCGACACGCAGTCTGGCAGGCGGCATTACGGCCGAAAATAATGGCACAATAGAAAGCTGCGCCATGACAGACGGAACCACAGGGGAACCTGTAATAACCGGAGTCGATGCCATTGGCGGCATTGCCGGGGAAAACAGAGGAATTATCAGCGAATGCAGAATCAGCGGTGCCGTAACGGTTCGTGATATCAATGCATCCGGCAAAGTTCGGGCGATCGGCGGTATTGTCGGCAGGAATACAGGAACAATTTCAGATTCAGTGGCAGAAGTTGTTAAGGAAAAATGGCCGATGGTTACTACTTTGTCGAATGGCAGCTGTTTGGGCGGTATAGCAGGTACGAACGGCACTGATCAGGGAGAGATCAAAGGCGGTAGTTTAAATATTAAAGTAACTTTGGATGAAGATAAGCAGGGTTCTGTCGGCGGCGCTGCAGGCGCCAATGGCGGTCAGATCAGCGGAGTTACATTCTCGGGCATAGTGACCGGAACATCCGGCAGCCAGTATGGGACGGGCGGTATTGCAGGCCGGAATGAACTGATGGATAAAGTGGGCAGTATATCGGACTGTACACTGGATGGCAGTACACAGGGCAGAGGTATCGTAACGGCTGTTTCCAGAGACACGAGCTTCGGCGGTTATAAAGAAACTTTAAAAGGCGTCTATGTAGGCGGTATCTGCGGTGTAAATCCGGAAAATGGAAGCATCGTGAACTGTTCTTTGAGAGGTAATTGCGAAGTATACGGAGATTACGGGTATGTGGGCGGTATTGTAGCTTATAACTATGGCAGACTGGAAAATAGCGGGGCGGAGACGGTCTCTGCTGTTGGTACACCGGAAATCAGGAATGCGGGCAGCGCAGGAGCGGCATGTGTTATAGGCGGTATTGTCGCTTGTAATGATGCTTCCGGGGTTCTGGAGAACTGCCATACCGGTGCAGGATGGAAAATTGAAAATACGGAAAATGTGAATGCAACCCCGGGGTTATTTCCTACCGGCGGCATTATAGGCTGCAATAAGTCTGTTCGCGACCAGAAAAATCTGACAAATTATGCCAGTGTAAACGGAAACCATATAACCGGCGGCATTATAGGACAACAGTTTACGGAACTGAGAGGCGGTTTTACAATAACGAATTGCGAAAACCACGGACCGGTAAGCGGCGCAGCGGCAGGTGCGGGGGGAATCATTGCCGACTGGCGCTATAAAGGCGGTAATGTGCGGGAATGCATTAATTACGGGCAGGTGTCCGGTGGAAGCGGGACAGCAGGCGGTATTCTCGCAACCGGATATTCGTCTGAACGGATTTCGATAACCTTTGAGAGATGCGGCAATGAGGGAGATATTGTAAATAGTGGTGCCAGTAGTGCAGGGGGGATTATGGGGGTCTATAATTCTCACGGTACTACACTGGATATTATTATTACGGACTGTTATAATGCGGCGGTAATTCAAAATACAAGCAGTGGTGTCAGCGCAGGGATTTTTGCCGCTAGTAACGGCCCTAACAATCATTTGAATCTGACGATCAGCCGCTGTGTCAACTACGGGAGAGGATCAGATTCGGGACGAAATTTTGCAGGGATTGCGAGTAAGGGAAATGCCGATAACATTGTAAAAGTACAGCAGTGTCTGAATGTGGGAGAATACTCTGCAAATCAGACGCCAATGGTATATGGTTATACAGTGACGGCCGATAATTATTATTTTGGGCATAAAAGTATTACTGTTAATAGCGGAGCAACAAAGGTGGCGGAGCATGACGAAGATTCTGGTGTTTTCAATACCGATGGCTGTTCAACACAGTTTGATGGGAATAGGCAACGGCTGTACCTGTCTGGAAACATCGATGATAAAAACGGTAAATATCTGCAGTTTACGACCGTGAACTATAGTTATTCGGATGGCGGCGATAATGCGGCGATTCAGGAATTAAAGAAGGCGTTTAGTTGCGAAAAAGACAGCTACGCATTATTGGTTTACGGCATGAACAGCGGTGACTTTAAGAAACCTTCCAGTGTCGTCCTGGAGGAAACGGACAATGTTTTCAAGGTGACTTATGTGGGTGATCCGGATGTCTTTTTCTGCACATTCGGCTATGAACTGGAAATCTTGGGACGTGCAGACGGCAGCACTGAGTGGGTTTCGTTAACGGGGATAAAAGAGATAGACAATCCGGGCCAAAATACCTGGCCAATAGCAGAGAATGAGCTGTTTGCCGGGAAAGACCGGAAACAGTACACAGAGCTGAAAGCACGTGTAAGGGCTGTGAAGGCTGCCGGATATGACGAAATTGATCCGTTTACCACGGAGAATGGAATAGGTTATTCAGACTGGACAGAATCTGTTCCCTTAACGGCTAAGCCCAAATTGCCCACACCCAGGATTCATTTTGAGGTAACAAATGAAGGTGGAAGCGGTCAAATAACCGGCTATTGGGTTTTGAGCAATGCGGAAGATTATAAGGAATATGGCACGAACTGGGAGATAGTAATAGGAAATGTAGGTAATATTAGCAGGCTCAACGCAGACAACCTGAGGAGCCCGAAGGGCCAGGCGTTGTATAGCGGGAACAGGGATTTTACAGTCAATGCGTATGCAGAGCCCACAGGAGTGAATAATGCTTACAGCCGATCCGATACTTTTGTGGGGACTCTGTTCGGGCGTACGAAAGATGGTACATTGAGGGCGGTACGTGCGGATGATTCCACGGGAAGGTTTACCGGGACTAAGGCGGGAGATTTGACCTACCGGTTCAGGATAAAACAAGATACAAGTGAGAACATTAGCGCTACCTACATGGCGGAATTCTGGTTTGATGGAAAGAAAATAGGAGAGGGCACGGTATTAGTGCCGCATGGAAATGCAGGGGAGGAGTGTGCGATAGATCTGTCTTTCCTGGATCAGGAGACTGTACGGGATATTATAGAAAATATTGCTGAAGGAGACGCCGGCAAGACAGTAGAAGTCTGCTTTTATCCATGGGAAATAACTGATTTTAAGTATTATGTGACGGATGATCAAACAAAAGAAATAATAAGCAGAACCGTACCGGAAGCGGCAGGACGAACGGCGGGATCCACTGTGTTTAACAGCAGTTATCAGCATTTTACCCTGAACGGAATGGAAGGATATAAGATGTATCCGACACCGGAAGCGGGTGAGAAGGTTATATCGGAGATAAAGGATGATGGTACGATAATTTATACCCTGTACTGGGATGCAAATGCGGGGAATAATGGCACGATAACACCTTTTGGCGGGGATGATTATGATGATGCGGAATATGCAGTTACGGTAGTAGGGAAAAACGGAGATACGGAGGTTCCGTTGTACCAGGGAACAGTAAAAGTGGATAAAAATACGCCGCCTGCAGTGACATTGACAGAAAATAACTGGAAATATGATCAGCTCGTTCTGAATGTGGAGCGTCTCGGAAAAGAAGCAGTAGGCGGAAGTACCCATTACATCGGTGCATCGACAGAAAAAACATATAATATCCCGATTCGTCTGAGCAGCATATCGAAACCGAATGCGAAACTTCGTGACAGGAATACGGTTGTATTTGTGGTTGACTGGGTGAAATCCGTGGAGGAAGGCGTGAGCGGATACAGGATCATTATGACCGGAAAGAAGGCAGACGGAAGCTCTACCAGGACGTTTACGCGTGTTGTGGAAGGAAAAGATATCGTAAAAGTAGAGATAGATCTGGATGATCCGCTGTATGAGGAGCTGAGTAAGGCAAAAGAAATAGAATTCTCTGTTGTGGTTCTGAGTGATCCTGATGATACCGGTCATCTGGATTCCAGAGAAAGCCGGAAAGAGCACTGTGAGATACCCGAAAGGCTGCCCGCACCGAATGCGACGACGACGCTTAAACATTCGGATGGGACAGAGGCCGCTGTGGATATCGCTTTACTGCCTGAAAAATTTGCAGAGCTGAGACTGCACCTTGAAAATTCCGGTGCGTCGTTGGAGGATGCGGCTTATCAGATAGAATATTTTGTCGCGGATGCGAATGCGCAGGCGATGGGCGGTTTGCCGGCCGATTGGAAACAGGACGGCGGAGAAAGGCCGGAGCAGGATTCGGAGAAAGGAATTTATATCAGTAAAGAGCCGGATGCAACGACCGGTAATCTGAGATCAGCAGTTTACATACTGAATCAGCCGGGCAATCCCTTTAATGCGGAGCAGGCCGGAAGAATACTGTGGTACAGAGTCCGTGAAGTATCCGAAAGCAAGATAAGTTCTGTGTGGACTAAATGGGAGAAGATCGAATTACCGAAAGTACTGCTTGAGTCTGTAGTAATAGCGGAAGGCCAGACAGCTGACAGAGAATGCGTATATACATTAAATGGAGAGGCGAAAGCGGAATATGTCATAACAATGCGCCAGCCTAAACTTGGTTTTACTCCTGTTCCGTTTGCAAAGGGATATGCGGTCGATATTACGGAGGCCAATAGGATAAAGTATGAGATTGACGAAAACGACGGTTCCGTTATAGAGGTGCCCGTACAGGGCGAATCCCACAGCTATACGCTGGAAAAGGTAACATCACCGGAGGGAGAGTCACTTGTCCGGAAAAAAGGAGAGAATGATTTTGAGATTGCGGTGAACTCCGGGGAAACATCTGCGAACGGCGAGATAATATGGACTTTTGCACCGTTATATACGATTGATCACAGTTATACAATACAGAGTGGAAGCGGCACATTTATCTATAAGATCACAACGTCGGCACGGCTCTGTTACAGTACAAAGAATGGTGCAATACAGGAAATCTGGCTGGAGCTGCCGGATGGCGTGGCGATGGATAAGGACGGGAATGCAGTCAGCAGCAAGTCATTTATCGGTACGGCGACGGCGGATATTACAGTGATACCGCCTGACCCGGATAGATATGTTGTAGAAAAGCTGACAAGATGGCAGAGGGATGCAACGGATTCTGAGAAGATTACGATTACAGAAGAAGTCGTGAACAGCGCCTCAATGGCAGTCGAGGGCTATTTTGAAGACGAGTTAGATATGGAACAACTGAGTGATCAGGCAATGCAATTGCTTGGACTGAGCAGACTGCCGGAAGAACTTCTGCCGGAGGAGGAACTGCAGGAAGAAACAGATGAAGAGGAAACGGATCCGGAAAACGGTGATGTGTCAGGAAATGATGTGTCCGACAGCGGTGCGGCAGTAGAACAATAATGCGGAAAGGAGAAGAACTATGGAAAAGAAAAAAGATCAGGGTTATACGATGATTATAGTGATGTGTCTGATGTTCTTATTTATGGCGCTGGCACTCTCCATGCTCTTCTCCTCTGCACTGTTGCTTGCCCGGGCGGAACGTGCCGGCATGCAGAAACAATGCCGGGCGTCTGCCGTCTCCTTTACAGAATGGATGGATGTGGAGCTGGAAAAGGGATCAGGAACCGGGATGCTTTGTAAAAATATAACGAACCGGATGTACGATGATCCCACGAAAAACTGGCCGTCCTACACAGGCGGGCTCGGACATGAAGCGGATGTGGCTGTTCTGAAATTCAAACCTGATACGTCGGGCGTTCCGGAACTGGAAAAGCTGGGGGAACTGGAAGTCAGTATGTACTGGGAAAGATGGGATGGATCTGCGGCAGTGACCGAAAAAGATGATCCGGAGGTGGATCTGGTCGTGACAGTGAAAGCAGTGGTAAAGGATGAACAGTATTCTGTTACGACCCGCTATGAAAAATTAATGGAGGCAGAGACATTGGAGGATGGAACGTCAAAAGACGTATGGAACGGCAAATGGAGCATGGAGGGACGAGAATAATGAAAAATCAAAAGGGAACGTCCCTGGTATCTGTGATCGTATCCTTTGCGGTGCTGATGGTTGTTATGCTGCTTTTGCAGGTTTCGATAACCGCTTCGGGGCGTTACGCGGCTGAGGCAGATAAGGTCTGGAAACAGGTGACGGCAGCAGAAAATCATTATACGAATGGCGAAGGGACTTCACTTTCCGGCGGAACCGGTGTGTCAATTGAAATGCAGCTTGGCGGGACAACGGAAGATTGGGGAACGCTTACCATTAAGGAAACGGATACATCAGATACAGAATATAAGATGTACTATGTGAAATAGCCGGCGCGAAAAAGGCAAATGGCGGGAGTATTTTATTTTAGAAACAACAGATAAAATCTGTGTTTTATAGAAAATATGCGGACAAAAAGTACGCAGAAGGGGAGGTGAGGCGAATACGAAAAAGAAAACAGACAACAAAGGTATGACGCTGGTGGAGCTGATCGTTACCTTTGCGGTGGCCGCAATTTTTATGGCGGCAGCGGCAATGCTTGTAGTTCCGGCAACCAAAATGACCCTGGAGGTCAAAGCGATGAACCGGGTGCATGATGACGCCGCAATTATTATGGAAACCATTGTGAACGAACTGAGTTACGCTGAACCTTATGCAGATTCAACGGGGATGGCAACATCCATACAGCTTATTGATTTTGTTAACGATGCGGCGGATCCGTATAACGGCTATTATCAGGCAGTGAAGTATAATGATAAAGGCGGAAATTCGGCAGTAATTAAAGTTACGACTGCGGCAGATACTGAGGCTGTTGCGTTGGTCGGGGAAGGTAAACTGCTGATCGCATATGATCAGATAGATGACGATGAAGGGACATCAATTCGCGAGAAGATTGACTGGTCGTACGGAAAGGGACTTTACCGTGATAATGAGATCAAGCTGGGATTTCAGAAAAAGACTGGTGAGAATATTATTACCGTGCGCCTTACTGTAACAAATACGACTTCCGGCTATTCTTACACGCAGGAGACGGATGTGCGCTGTATAAATGTTACTGAAGATAAGATAACGGAAGTTGCGGGGCCATAACCGCGTGAAAACTCAGGAAACACACCACAGGTGGTTTCAAATACAATTTATAAACAAGGCAGGGAACCTGCCGCGAAAGGAGAGAATGAATGATTCAGAAATTAACAAACAAACTCAATGACAGAAAGAAAGACAACAAAGGTTTTACACTCGTAGAACTGATCGTTGTAATCGTTATTTTAGCTATCTTAGCAGCTATTTTGATCCCGGGATTACTGAAGTGGATTGATAAGGCGAAAGAAGAGCAGTATGTACTGGAAGCAAGGAATGTTCTTCTGGCTACAGAGGCGGAATTGGCGCAAACATATGCGGACAATGCTACTTCTAAACCAGCGTCTCTTACAGGCGATCCGTTAACTAGAGTTGCAACTTTGTCCAGTGTAGATGTAAAAACTATCGCAAGCATAAGCTATAAGGGCACTGGTAATACAGCGGCTGATTGGGATGTCACTGGAATGACAATAACATTTAATTCATCCAATGGTAAAGGGATTACGGCTAAATTAGCGAATGGTACATGGGACATTACTGTTGGTGATGCAATTTCTTAATGTTAAAAAATCGGTTTTAAAAGGCGGAAGATTATTTTAAAACACATAGGTCTTATCCGGCAGGGCCACTCTACAGCCCTGCCGGCATAAAACTTTTAAAATGGGGATGCGTATTTGAAAAGATCGGGGAAAGTGTGAAAAACCAAAAAGACGATACGAGCCATAAAGGTTTTACGTTGGTCGAACTGATTGTTGCGATTACTATCCTGGCTATTTTGGCGGCATTGCTGATTCCGTTCATGGTCGGCTGGATCGACAGGGCGAAAAAGTAGATTAATTTTCAGGAGGTACGGATCCTGTTACGGCTCATGAAATTTTAGAAATGAGAGTAAAATTTTATGAGCATAAGATTGCTTGCGAAGCATGCAATTGTTGATTGAAGAAAGCTTTCAGTGCCTGTGCAGCAAAGATTTCCACTTTGAAAAAGGATGAGGCTTGTTCCGGTGCTGGTTTTCAGCAACAAGACGCTCTAACTCAGCGATACGTGCATCCTTTTCAGAAAGAGCAAGAGCTTGCTTCTGAACGGTACTATCCAGTTCCTGTGCATGTTCTTCTAAATACTTTTTATAAGCTTCCTCAGCTTCATGGCGTTGATACGCATCAAGGAGGTCACGGTTTTCCGTGAGAAAGTAAAGGGCATCAGCGATGGATTCAAAGTCCGGATTTTTAGTAACAAGCATTTGGATTTCCTCCCATGTATCAGCTTTAAAAAGAGCAGCCCATTGGTCGAGTCGATAGAGCTTATCTTCTTCAGTTGCAAGGTCTGTATGAGATAAGTTTAGCACAGAAATACACAACTTGTCACTATATTTTTTATACTATAATAATTCGTTTAAACATGTTAGAATATGTTAAAACCATATATTAAGGAGCAGCCCATGGACACCATGAGAATCACGGAGGAAATGCCTCAGGAATATGCCGAACTCCGGAAGAAGCGGGAGGAACGTTCCGCGCAGATCAGAAAAAACATAAATTACATATTGATATTCTGTATGGCTGCGTTGCTTCTGCTGTGGTGCTATACATACATGAGCTATCGCGTAGAAGCGAGAAGCATGCTGAGGCAGGCGAAAAATGTGGAGCTTGCGATACGTCTTACCGCGGTAAAGTACTATGGATACGGATCTACCCCTTATGACAGCAGCACAGAGAGCGGCTTGAAAAGAGACGCGGAAACGGAAGTTGTGAAGCACACGGATGCGGAAGGACAGATCCGGGTACTTGGCTGGGATGAGGAGGCGAATGCGCCTGTCAGTTTCATATATCAGGAAGAGAAAATGATTGTATTTTATACGTTGGGAGAAGACGGAGAGCCGGACTGGCAGGTCTACCGGCTGCAGGATATTCTCTCGGCAAAATAAAAGGGACAGGACGAAAGAATGACAGCAATTTTGACCGTATTCATTTTCATAATAGGAAGCAGCATCTTCTCCTTTCTGAATGTGGTGATCTATCGTCTGCCGCGGAAACTGGACTTTATCACGGGTAGAAGCATGTGCCCGTCCTGTGAGCATACGCTTGGAGCGATGGATATGATTCCGGTATTCGGCTGGGTGTTCCTTGGCGGAAAGTGCCGTTACTGCGGGGAGAAAATAAGTGTACGATATCCGGCAGTGGAACTGCTTGGCGGAGCGCTTGGCGTTTTGTGCCTGCATTACTACGGGATGAATCCCAGAATGATCGTCGCATTTGCGTTTCTGTGTATATTGACAGTGGTGTCACTTATTGATCTTGATACGATGGAAATTCCGTTTTCACTGGTGGTGGCAGCGGCGCTTACAGGAGTATTGTCCTGCCTGTTTTTTCCGGAGATTTCGTTAGTAGAGCGGGGAATCGGTATACTGTGCGTCAGTCTGCCGCTGTATCTGCTGACGTTGCTCATACCCGGCGCCTTTGGCGGCGGAGATATCAAATTGATGGCGGCATGCGGCATCTTTCTTGGGTGGAAGCTCAATCTGCTCTCCCTGTTTTTTGCGGTGATGGGGGGAGGGATTTATGGAATCTGGCTGCTTGCCACAAAGCGAAAAGGAAAAAAAGACCATTTTGCATTCGGGCCGTTTCTTTGTGTGGGCATAGCGGCCGCAATGTTCGCAGGTGAAAATATATTGGACTGGTATCTGGGATTTTTTCCGTGACAGAGAAGGCATTTTGAGGAAACCGCAGGAACTTACTGTAAACGAGGGCAGGAGATATGGCATTATACAAATATAAGGCGCGGGACAAGGACGGCAGGCGCGTAAGCGGAAAAATGGAAGCCGTCGATGAGATACAACTGCATAATAAACTTCGGGAAAAGGATCTATTTTTAGTCTACTATGACCGGAAAGGGAATTCCGGCAGTATGAAACGCCTGAAATCAAAGCAGACGGCGGAGTTTTGCCGTTCCGTGGGCACATTGCTCGCGGCGGGTGTATCGCTTGTGCGGGCGCTGTCGATCGTATCCAAAGAGGAAACAAATACGCCGGAGCAGATGAAACTGTATGAGGCTGTACTGCGCAGCGTCAGACAGGGTAACCCGATGTCCGAGGCGATGCAGGAACAGGGAGATGCTTTTCCGGTACTGCTTATCTATATGGCGCGTTCCGCAGAAGCGGGCGGCAATATGGACAAAGTGATGCTGCGTATGGCGGATCACTTTGAGAAGGATGCGCGTCTGAAAAGCAAGGTGATCTCTTCCATGATTTATCCGTGTATCCTCGCGGTGCTGATCGTAGCGGTGATGCTGATCATCTTCACATTTGTGATTCCGCAGTTTGAAAGTCTGTTTGAAAGAATGGATTCGCTGCCGTTATCCACCCGGATTGTGATGGGATTCAGCGATGGTTTGAAAGCCTACTGGATTCAGATCCTTCTCGTACTGTTCTTTTGTGTCGTTCTGCTCAGCTTTATTAAAAACAGGCCGGCTGTTAAATTATGGTGGGATAGACTGAAAGTGCACCTGCCCGTGTTTGGAAAATTGTTGAAGAGTATTTATACCGCGAGATTCGGACGGACGCTCAGTTCTCTGTACGCCGCAGGTCTGCCGATCATAACAGCGCTGCAGGTGAGCCGGAGTACGGTAGGGAACAGTTATATTGAAAGTCAGTTTGATAAGGTTATTTCGTTGGTGCGCGCCGGGGGGACGCTCTCTGACGGACTGGACCAGGTGGACGGTTTCAACCGGAAACTTGCGGCTTCCATCCGTGTCGGTGAGGAAACGGGAAGTCTTGACAGTATGTTGGATTCCATTGCGGATACGCTGGATTATGAAGCGGAGCAGGCAATGAACAGGATGGTAACATTTATTGAACCGGCCATGCTCGTGGTGATGGCGGTGATTGTCGGATTTATGATCATTTCTGTCATTCAGCCGATTTACGGTTCGTATAACGCAATAGAGTATTCTGCATATGAATAAACGGGAAAAGAGGGAGCTATGATGATTACTTCTGTGTTTTTGTCAAATAATACGGTATTTATCGCCTGCGGGGCAGAGGGAAAAAGGCTGTCAGGACGGGCAAGGAGCATCATTTACCGGATGCCGGAAGGAAGCCTGCTAAACGGTATGATCACAAATGAGCAGGAACTGACAGAGCAGCTTCGGGAGCTCTGGCAGAAAGAGGGCCTTCCGAAGAAGAATGTCAGGCTGGTTCTGGAGTCTTCTCATTTTTCCGTGAAAACGCTGGAACTGCCGCATATGAAGAAAGCGGAGATCTCGGGCGTTATCCAGAGAGAGTTTGCCGAGATGGAACAGTATGAGGAAAAACTCTATGATTATGCTGTTTTGCATGAAATGGAGAATGGCGCACAGGAAGCCCTTGCTGTCATGGTAAACCGCAGCTATATCGAGAGCTGGAAAAATATATTTGGCAGCATCGGTATCACATTGGAGCGAATCACCGTATCCAGAGAGACGATGACGCGTTATTTTGCTTCCTGCAGGGAATTGCGTCAGGGGGCATATGTACTGTTGCTGCTTGATGATATGATACTGACAAGCGTACTGTGGATAAACGGCAGATTGATATCTGCGGACAGAAAGCGTATGTTTTCTGAGGCCGGTTCCGAGGAGTTCTATACGGAGATTGCCCGCTCGGTCAGCTCCATCCGTCAGTTTTACGTGGGACAGAAAGCGAAAGGAAAGCTGGAAGAAGTATATTTGTGCGGATTCCGGGATGAGGATACGGGACGCTGTCAGGAGAGCCTGAACGGTTTTGATCTGAATATGAGAGTGCAGCCTCTGCGGGCGTCCTATGCGGATAATGTAATGGCGGCCGGAGGTCTTTTGCAGACGAAGAAGACTGTCAATATGCTGGAAGCGCTCAAAGTACAGAAAAAAGCAGATAAGAGCCTGAAAATTTCAGCAAAAAGGGCAGTGCCGTTGATCGTGCTGATCATAGTCTGCATTGTGGCGACACTTGGGCTGATGGCGGCATGCAGTATGCGCATGGCAAAAGCAACAAAGCTTTCAGAGTATCTGTCCGATCCGGAAAATCTGCGCAAAAAGTATACGGTGGAAGCTTTAAACAGCGAAGTCGGCAATATGACGAGGATGCTTCGGGAGTCCGAACAGGTGAAAGAAATGAAAGAGTCTTATCCGCTTGCGGACAGTAAGGTGACAGATAAGATTCTGGCGGTTGCGGGATACGACATAAGTGTCCGGGTCGAAAGTTACAGTGCATCCGCCGGAGAGATCAGGCTGACGATCAGCACGCCCGTGGTGGAAAATGTGAACCAGTACATTTCGTCGTTAAGAAATACAGGCATGTTCGTGGATGTTGACTATGTGGGCTATGGATATTCAGAGGTCGACGGAAGATATCAGGTACAGGTAAGCTGTATTTTAAAAGGGAATGCCGGAAAGTAATGCGGAAAGAGATTCGTACGATAAAACGGACAGACAAAATGGGAGCAGTTGGAGGCAGGATATGAAATTAACAGAACGGGATAAAAAACTTTTATTGATGTTGGCATATTTTGTAGTCATTGTGGGTTTTGGCGCTTTGGTTTTCAAGCCGTTAATCCAATATTACATGAATATGGGTGATGAGATCGTGCTTCTTGAAGCGCAGAAAGAAGAGATGGACGCACGGATCGCGGAGGAGCCGGGGCTGGAGCAGCGCAGGAATGAACTGGCTGATCTGTATAGAATATCCACACAGGACTATTATCCGATGTTGGAGAGTCAGGAAGTGGATAAAGAAATCACCGGGATCGTACTTTCCTCCGGAATGCAGGCGCTGAATTTGAATATTGTGATGCCGCAGGAAGGAATCGCAGTGACGATGTATCCCTATGCGGAAAAGGAGACGGGGAGCGTTCTGCCGGATGGCGCATCAGAAAGTCTTTCGCCGGATGAGGCGGGCACGGAAGCGGAAGAGACATTCAGTCAAAGCTTTATCTATGCGCCGCTTGTGACATTGACGGCTTGCGGCAGCGAGGCCCAGGTGGAGAGTCTGATCGATAGGCTGACCAGAGATTACCCGGCAATCCGTCTGAGGGGATATTCCCGTCAGAAGCAGGCTGCCGACTGGGTGGAAGAGAGTGTTGCGGGAATGGAATTTGTGTCTCTGGAACTGGAACTTTATATGTGTGACCGGAGCGTATTAGAGCAGGGGGAGAATCCATGAGTACATTTAAGAATATTCCGATCGGAGAAGTCCTGAAAGAGTATGGTTATATTACAGAGGAGCAGATTGCGAAGGCGGTGGCCTATCAGAAGCAAAACCGGGGCAAGAGGTTTGGCGCGATTCTGATCGAACTGGGATTTGTAACGGAAAAACAGATGTTGGAGGCGCTTGCAGCAAGGCTGAATTTGAAGAAAGTGGAGATCGACAGGCTGACCGTGGACAGCGAGGCGGTAGCGAAGATTCCGCAGCAGCTTGCTGAAAAGTATATGATACTGGGGGTAAAGTATCAGGGAAATACGCTGACTGTTGTAGTCAATGACCCCTTAAACTTCTATGGATTAGAAGATATCAGGCAGACTACAGGCTGTGAGTTATCGCTTTTACTTTCGGAGAAGGATGCTCTGACAAAGGCTATCCACTATTACTATGCGGATATCGGTGCAAAGAGAGCTTCGAGACAGGCTAATGCGAGTATTGAGGAAGAGGTGGAAGTGGAAGAGATGACGCCCGAGGATGGCGAGGGGGAAGTACCTGTTATCAATCTCTTGAATTCCCTGATTCAGAGGGCTTACAGCACAAGAGCCAGCGATATCCATATTGAGCCTTTTGAAAATAAGACGGTGGTCCGCATGCGTGTGGACGGTGTGATCGTGGAATTTGTAACGTTAAAAAAGATGCTGCATGCGCCGCTGATCGCGCGTATTAAGATTTTGTCTAATCTGGATATCGCAGAGAGACGTATTCCTCAGGACGGCCATTTCCGCGCAAAGGTGGAAGGAGAACAGCTTAATGTCCGTGTATCTATGATACCTACGGTATTCGGGGAAAAGGCGGTGCTTCGTCTGCTTTCCGGCAATGCACAGATTGATAATGAGAAGACTTTTGGCATGAATGAAGCGGATTATGTCGCTTTTTCGAAAATGTTACAGGCACCGAACGGGCTTATTTATCTGACCGGCCCCACCGGTTCCGGTAAAACGACAACATTATATATGGTGCTGGAAAAGATTTCCAGAGAACAGGTCAATATTTCAACAATAGAGGATCCAGTTGAGAAAAATCTTTCTCGAGTGAATCAGATGCAGGTAAATCTGATTTCCGGACTGGATTTTGAGAGCGGTCTTCGGGCTCTGCTGCGTCAGGATCCCGATGTGATCATGGTAGGTGAGACCCGTGACGCACAGACGGCGGAAATTTCCATTCGTGCGGCGATTACGGGACACAGGGTATTTTCCACGCTCCACACGAATGATGCGGTTTCCACGATCATCCGTCTGGTAGATATGGGAGCAGAGCCATACCTGATCGCCAATTCCCTTGTGGGTGCGGTGGCACAGCGTCTGATGCGTAAGCTTTGTCCGAACTGTAAAAAAGAGCGGGAAACGACTGAGGAGGAGAGGGCGCTTCTCGGCAGTGATGTAATGACCGTGCATGACCCTGTAGGATGTCCTTACTGTAACGGCATCGGCTATACAGGCCGTATTGCAATCCATGAGATTTTCCGTGTAGACCGCGAGATCCGTAAGATGATCACGCAGAATGCGCTTATGGAAGATATCGAGGATTATGCGATACGTACGCAGGGGATGCGGAAGCTAAAAGATTCTGCGGTAAGCCTTGTGAAGCAGGGAGTGACATCTATGGAAGAGATGTTGAAGATTGCTTATTATACGGAATAATGAATAGTGAAAAGGCATGGTTATTAATATGAATGAAATTATTATGAATGCGAGAAGTCTGGGAGCTTCCGATATCCATATTTCGGAGGAGAGACCGTTGCTTCTGCGTATTAACGGAAAACTGGGCCGGGCGCCGGGACAGCCGGAACCCGGCAGGATTCGTCAGCTTATTCTGGGTACATTGGACGGCGAAAAACTGGACAGACTGGAGATGGGGGAAGATCTGGATTTTGCGATTGCTACGCCGGACGGCAACAGACAGCGTGTCAACGTATTCCGCTATCAGGGAAAGCTTGCGGCAACGATTCGCCTGTTAAACGGATATATTCCTGATCTGGAGCAGTTGAAACTGCCGAAGGTGCTGAAAGAGATGGCCAATGAACCCCGTGGGCTGATTCTTGTGACAGGACCTACCGGCAGCGGAAAGTCTACGACTTTGGCCGCCATGATACAACATATCAACGAGAACCGTGAGGAACATATTATTACTGTGGAGGATCCGATAGAGTATGTCTATGAGGATAAACGTTCCCTGATCCATCAGCGTGAAGTGGGGGAGGATGTAGGCAGCTTTGCGGGGGCGCTGCGCAGCGCTCTGCGTGAGGACCCGGATGTGATACTTGTAGGTGAGATGCGTGATTACGAGACGATTTCGGCGGCGGTAACGGCTGCTGAGACAGGGCATCTTGTAATGTCCACACTTCACACAACAGGTGCGGGCCAGACAATCGACAGAATTATAGACGCCTGTCCGGCAGGCGCCCAGAATCAGATCAGGACACAGCTTTCCGGTATTTTAAAAGGCATTGTGACGCAGTGTCTGATCCCTACGGCGGATGGAAAGGGACGTATCGCCGCAACGGAGATTTTGACCGGGACAGATGCGGTGTTAAATCTGATCAGGGAAAATAAGTGTTATCAGCTGGGGTCTGTAATGCAGTCTTCGTCAGCAAGCGGTATGCATACGTTAAACGGCGATTTATGCCGCCTTGTCCGCGAGGGATATATCACGATACAGAATGCGTATAAATATTCCAATGATAAAAAGGATCTGGAACAGTTTTTGTAATATAAATTTTAAAATAGTACTTGCTTTTTGTAAAACAATCCTGTATAATACCTAAAGTAAGTCAAAGGGCTATCGCCAAACGGTAAGGCAACGGACTCTGACTCCGTCATTTCAAGGTTCGAATCCTTGTAGCCCTGCGAAGCAGTGGTTGACCTGCTAAAGAAGCCTCGGGAGATTTCTTCCGGGGCTTTTCCAATGGATAGGTAAATTTGAAAGTGGAATTTTGACAGGAAATATTATAATCAAGAAACGGTAAGATATTTAATATTTAGTGCTGTTATTATCATAAAGAATGAACATATTAGAGCGGTTCAACTTAAGGCCGAGCAAAAATAACTTGTAAGAATGTGAGAATAAAGGGTATAATAAAAATGGTTATACTAAAAGTGAAGCAGGAAGGAGAAAATGGATATGTCAACGTCGGAACTTGCCCGAAAAATTGAAATGCTTCCACGGGAAGAATATGCGATGGTTGAAACCTATGTAAATAGGATATCTGAATTAGTCGCGAAAAAACAGCAGGAAAAAGCTTGGACGCAGATGAAAAAAGATCTGGTAGTTGCTGAAAAGTCGATTCGTGAAGAAGGAACTATTTCTTATAATGACATGAGAAAATCATTGGGGGTATAAGAAATGGCATCTATTGAATTTTCTCAAATAGTTCGGAAAAAATTGGTGGATCTTCAGATTAAGTAAGTGGAGATAGGCGGAGAGAAAAAAGGAAAAAAGCAGATGGCTGAAGTAATGTCAGCTGTTGGTAATTTAGAACTGTTTCCGGAGGCAGGTATTCCGATTAGAGTAATTTATAAAGTTGAACCGGAATTTGAAAAGTATTATATACTTTATGTCAAAAAGAATTACTTTATTTACTATATTGAAGATAATGTTGTATATATAGCAGAGATGTACGATGAGAGAGAAGACATTGCAGCAAAATTTTTAGGAATACATACAACTTTACAGGAAACTCTTGATTATTGGTGTGAATGATAAAAATAATAATATTTGAATACCAGGTAATATTGAAATAGAAAATTTGAAAGGAAAGAATTTTTATGCTGTCGGCCGAAACGATTTTAAATACAACAAAGGCTTCCTATGCATATGATGCGAGAATAAGATACAGTGAAGCGGACTGCGAAAATAAATTGACACCGGAAGCTCTTCTGAATTATTTTCAGGACTGTTCTACTTTTCAATCGGAAGACCTCGGACTTGGCGTGAAATATATGCTGGAGAATCATTTAGTATGGGCGCTCAATTCCTGGCAGATTGATGTGGAAAAATATCCCGAGATCGGGGATAGGGTAAAAGTCGGGACACAGCCCTATGAATTTAAGGGATTTATCGGTTTCCGTAATTTCTGGATGGAGAACAGCCAGGGAAAACGTCTTGCGGTGGCAAACTCTATCTGGACGCTTCTCAGCCTGAATACCGGGAAACCGGTAAGACCTGCGCAGGAAATGTTGGACGGTTATAAAGTCGGGCCTAAAATAGAGATGGAATATCTGCCCCGGAAGATTGCAGTGCCGGAGGGGGGAGAAGCCCGAAAAGAGTTTATCATTACGAGGCATTATCTGGATACAAATCATCATGTCAATAACGGGCAGTATGTAAAAATGGCGTTAGAGTATCTGGAAGAGGGATTTGAGATCAGGCGGCTGCGCGCAGAATATAAAAAACAGGCATATCTAAATGATGTATTTTATCCTGTAGTCCATAAGCAGGATAAAATTTATACGATAAGCATGAATGATAAAAACGGCGAGCCCTATGCGGTGGTAGAACTCACAGGAAGAAATTCGTAAAGTACAGAAAAGGTGAATCGTGTATGATAGAATTAGGAAAGAGGCAAAAGCTGACAGTTGTAAAGGAAGTAGATTTTGGTATTTATTTAGGAGATGAGAAAGAAAAAGTGCTTCTCCCGATCAAGCAGGTGCCGGAGGGAACGAAAAAGGGGGACGAGCTGGAAGTGTTTGTTTACAGAGATTCTTCCGACAGACCCATTGCAACGGTGAGGACGCCGAAACTGATGTTAGGAGAAACAGCGGTTTTGAAAGTATCGGATGTGACGGGAATCGGCGCTTTTCTGGACTGGGGTCTGGAGAAAGATCTTTTTTTGCCGTTTAAGCAGCAGACAAAAAAAGTTACCCCGGGTGAAGAGTGTCTGACAGCTTTATATATAGATAAGAGCGGAAGGCTCTGCGCCACGATGAAAGTGTATCATTATCTGCAGACAGGCAGCGGATATCAGAAAGATGATACCGTGACAGGCCGTATTTATGAGATTAGCGGCAATTTCGGCGTGTTTGTGGCAGTGGATGACAGATATTCCGCGCTGATTCCGAAAAAGGAGATGTACGGCATGAAAAATTTCCGGGTGGGAGATATCATAAAAGCCCGGGTTATGGAAGTGAAAGCGGACGGCAAGCTGGATCTGTCTGTGCGTCAGAAAAATTATCTTCAGATGAACGAAGACGCGGAAAAACTGATGGAGATCATAGAGGAGATGGGCGGTGTACTGCCGTTTTCCGATAAAGCGGATCCGGAGACGATTCGCAGAGAGACAGGTATGAGCAAAAATGAATTTAAGCGTGCGGCGGGACGCCTGTATAAGGAAAAGCGCATTGAAATTGGTGAAACATCGATTCATAAAATAAAGTAAAAATAATAAAAAAAGAGATTTTTAGATATATTTTACAAAAATAGAAGGATAGAATTGTGCAACTTCGCCAACAATAAAAATCGTTTTAAATAAAAAGACAGTGAAAAGAGAGAAAACGTTTTCTGCCTCTTGCAATTTAAAAAAATTTGAGTAAAATCAAAACTGTAAACAAAATGATTGAATTGTGGTCCCGCAAAGACACGCGGGAGGAAGGAGTACAAAATGAAAGTACAGAACATCAGAAACATTGAAAAGTTTTTCCAGGTAGTTGACAGCTGCGCAGGCAAGATAGAGCTGGTTACGGGCGAGGGAGACAGATTAAACCTGAAATCCAAACTGTCCCAGTATGTATCCATGGCAAATATTTTTTCAAACGGTGAGATTCCTGAACTGGAGCTGATCGCTTATGAGCCGGAAGATATCGGTAAACTTGTAAACTTTATGATGGAGAATGACTAATATAAATGAACAGTAAAAGGGTCGGAGTTTCCTTTCTGCTGATGATACTGCTGGAGCTTCTTGTGGGAGTGGGCCTGAGTATTTATTATATAGCAGGAGGGACAGCAGAGATCGGCATTGCCGCAAACTTAATACTGGCGCAGCTTATGAATGTGGTGCCTTTGTTTTTCGTGATACTGGTCGGACGAAAGAAATACCGGTCAGAGAAAATTTTTACGGATGTGCTGGGCTTTAGGCGCATCAAAATATCTACAGCGCTTATGACGATCCTTTATACGGTTTTGGTTATGCCGTTATCAACGCTTGCGAATGCGATATCTATGATATTCGTAGATAATGCGGTAGAGAGTATTGCAGGGGATGTCTTGGACGTCCCCTTTGTCATTATGTTTTCACTGATGGCAGTTTTTGGCCCGTTCTGTGAAGAACTGGTTTTCCGGGGCGCCTTTTTTAGAGGTTTTCGAAAATCCGGTAATATTTTCGGGGCAATTTTGTTGTCAGCGCTGCTATTTGCGATCATGCATATGAATTTTAATCAGGCGGCATATGCGTTGCTTCTTGGTATCATGATGGCGCTGGCGGCGGAAGCAACGGGCTCCACGACGACATCCTTTTTGATGCATCTGTTCTTTAACGGGCAGAGTGTATGCCTGATGTATCTGGGCGACAGACTTAATTCGGAGTTTTTGGAAGAAGAGTTGGCGACGGCCTTTACCGCGCAGGAGATGACATTCACTATTGCCGTTTACCTGCTTCTTGCAGTGGTATGTACATCCATTGCGTTCTGTGTGCTGACGTGGATGGCGGCCAACGAGGGAAAGCAGAATTTTTTGAGAACGGTCTGGGCTTCCAGGAAAAACAGACAAGGAAAGCTTTGGAGCGTATGTCTGGTGATTGGAATGACGCTTGCGCTCACTTATATGATAGCGGTGGAAATATTAAATCATTTATTATGATAAAATAACGTATAATATAAAAAATAACAACGGATGGTGCGCAAAGCGTGCCATCCGTTGTTTGATCGGGGAACTTTCTTTCGTTTTGCCCTAAATACGGACATCAAACTGACTTCCGATATCGGGATTGACGGAAAGTTCCATCTGTGCAGTCGGGACGGATGCAATCATCTGTGCTAACTGTGAACCCTGCGAGTCGGCGGTGTCCATAGCTTTGCTCAGCATTTTCATGCCCCAGTCGGTCTGCACCTTAGCCATAGACATAGCAGTCGATAAACCGGCAATATCCATTTTGCACCTCTCCTGACATATTTGTTTGCAGCTGATCTCATTGTAAGAGATAGCTAAATTCAGTATAAATGGAAAGAGATTTTTTGTCAATGTTGCCAAAGTAGCAAATATCTGTTATACTGGTCGTTATGTAAACGTGGGGCAGTACAAAAGCGTATACAGAAACGGGGCAGGATATGCAAAAGATCAATATACTTGGGATGAGCCTGACGGATTATTCGCTGAGAGAGGCAATCGGTATTACGGATCGGTTTATAGGAAGCGGAAGTCTGAATACGATTCTTTTTATTTCCGCGAAGATTCTGGTGGAAGCCGGAAATTCGGAAAAGCAGCGGGCGTGGATAGGCGCCGCAGACCTGATCGTCTGGAGCGATGCCGAAATTGTGAGGCAGGCAGGTATCAGTGCAAAAGAGCGTACGCATGAGGTTGAAAATCAGGATTATCTTAAAGAAGTTTTAAAACGGCTGGGAAGAGGGAAAAAACCGATCTATCTGCTTGCGGAGTCGGAAGAAGAACTGGAACAGCTGGAAAATAATCTGAAGTACATCAGAGAAGATCTGAATATTGTCGGCAAGGACGCTGTGAGCGGCGTGCGGGCGGAATGGGATGACGAAGCTAACCGCATCAATGAACTTGCTCCTGCTGCAGTCATATCCGGCATGCGCTTTGAGAGGCAGGCAGAGCTTGTGGAAAGCATGAAAAAAATACTGAATGCCGATATCTGGCTTGCACTTGACCATGAAATGCAGCCGGGCAATCGAAAAATGCCTTTCATACGAAAGATTCTCAGCAAATGGTACCATTACCTGTTTCAGAAACTGCTCTTAGAGTATCATCATAAGGACAGGTAAGGCGGATAGCCGTTATAATTTCACAAAAATTAATACATGGCACAGAGGGAAAATAATATCTGAAAGAACGAGAACAGGACGGCGAAGATATTATTTTCCCTCTGTTTGTCTGCCATAAAGGCCGCTCCATTTATTTGTATATGTTGCATATTGGGAAAAATAGACAAATTTTGTAAAATAAACTAAAAAACAAACAAAATTTTTTTGAAAAGAGGTAGATTTATTTGTGCATTTGTTTTAATATAGAAAATAGGTCGTGAAAAATGCCATTTGTGGGGCAAAAATGTATTGTTAAAAATGTATAAAGAATTTGCTGCATCGCGGATATGGGATGTACTTGCGGGAGGGAAGGGAAATGATTTCAAATCAGATATTGCAAAACACGATTGAAGGGTTAAAGGCGATTGCCAGAGTAGAGCTTTGCATTATGGACACTGACGGTAAAGAAGCTGCTGCAACTGTGACGATGCATGAATGTGAAAAGGCAGCGATGGAATTTGCGCAGTCTCCGGCGGACTCTCAGGAGATTCAGGGATATCAGTATTTTAAGATCTATGATGAGCAGCAGTTGGAGTACATACTGATCGCAGGCGGATCCGGTGAGGACGTCTACATGGTGGGGAAGATGGTGGCATTCCAGATTCAGGGACTGCTTGTAGCCTATAAAGAACGTTTTGACAAGGATAATTTCATCAAAAACCTGTTGCTTGATAACCTGCTGCTCGTAGATATTTACAGCAGGGCGAAGAAACTGCATATTCAGGCTGATATCAGGCGTGTGGTAATGATCATTGAGACGGACAGCACAAAAGACTGCAATGTTCTGGAAATTGTGCGCAGCGGAAACATAAACAGCAGAGATTTTGTCACGGCTGTGGATGAGAATAATGTCATCGTGGTGCGGGATCTGATTGAGGGGGATTCTCCGGCGGAACTCGATAAGGGTGCGCAGGCTTTGGAGAGTTTTCTTGTGAAAGAAGGCATGAAAAACGTCCGTGTTTCTTATGGGACGGTCGTAAAAGAGATCAAGGACGTCAGCCGTTCCTACAAAGAGGCGCGGATGGCGCTGGACGTAGGAAAGATCTTTTTCAGTGACAGGAATGTTGTGGCATACAGTGAGCTTGGCATTGGCCGTCTGATCTATCAGCTCCCGATCCCTCTTTGCAAAATGTTTATCAGGGAGATTTTCGGTGGGAAGAGTCCGGACGATTTCGATGAGGAGACGCTGACAACGATCAATAAGTTTTTTGAAAACAGTCTGAATGTATCGGAGACTTCGAGACAGCTGTTTATCCACAGAAATACACTTGTATACAGGCTGGATAAGCTGCAGAAGGCAACGGGGTTGGATCTTCGGGTGTTCGAGGATGCGATAACATTCAAGATTGCGCTGATGGTCGTAAAATATATGAAATATATGGAAACATATGATTATTAAAAAACCACTTACATAGCGGGTGTGCAGTATTGTCGATTTAGATTGGAAATGAGGATAGTATAGTGGCGGAAAAAACAGTAAAGAAGAAACGAAAGAAAAAAAGCGGTGACAGAGATATCATTGTGCTGGATCATGTGAGCAAATCCTATGAGACAGGTTCGCCGGCTCTGTCCGACATCAGCCTGCGGGTGAAACAGGGAGAATTTGTGTTTATCGTGGGCGACAGTGGTTCCGGAAAGTCTACGATGATCAAGCTGTTGCTGCGGGAACTTGCGGCAACGGAGGGAACTGTCAGGGTGCTGGGATATGATCTGAATCGGATCAAACATCGGAAAATACCGGAGTTTCGGCGTAATATCGGTATCGTATTCCAGGATTTCCGTCTGTTAAAAGACCGGAATGTATATGAGAATGTGGCTTTTGCACAGAGAATCATACAGACGCCGACAAAGCAGATGCGGAAAAATGTGCCTGCCGTCCTTGCATCGGTAGGACTTGCGGGAAAATATAAGGCAAGGCCGAAACAGCTTTCCGGCGGTGAACAACAGAGAGTAGCGCTTGCCCGTGCACTGGTAAACGAGCCGACGCTGCTTTTGTGCGACGAGCCGACCGGTAATCTGGATCCGAAAAATTCCTGGGAAATTATGAGTATGCTTGAGGAAATCAATAGAGGCGGGACGACTGTGCTTGTTGTAACCCACAATAAGGAAATCGTGAACCAGATGGAAAAGCGGGTGGTAACATTAAAAAAAGGCGTTATCATAAGCGACGAAGAGAAGGGAGCATATATCGATGAGGATTAGTACATTTTTTTACACCATCAAACAGGGCTTCCGGAATATCTTCCGCAACAAACTTTTTTCGCTGGCGTCGATCGCTACGATAACGGCGTGCCTGTTTATGTTTGGCATTTTTTATTCTGTTGTGGTCAATTTGCAGAGCATGGTGAGAAATGCCGAGGAAGGCGTCTGCATCACCGTGTTTTTTGAGGCGGGACTGGACGATGTTTCCATACAGGAAATAGGACAGAAAATTTCGGGAAGGATGGAAGTTTCCGAGGTGAAATACATTTCCGCCGATCAGGCCTGGGAGGACTGGTTAGCCGGCTATCCGCCGGAGTATGCGGAGGGGTTTACGGAGAATCCATTGGAAAACTGTGCAAACTATAAAGTTTATTTAAGCGATGTTTCCATGCAGGAGTCCCTTGTTACCTATCTGGAATCCATGTCGGGGGTCAGAAAGATAAACCGTTCTCAGCTGACCGCAGATATTTTGTCGGGAGTTAATTCGCTGCTCGGGTATGTTGCCATTGGACTGATTGCAATCCTGCTTGGCGTATCGGTATTCTTGATCAGTAATACCGTGACCATTGGTATCAATGTGCGGAAAGAGGAAATCACGATCATGAAATATATCGGCGCAACAGACTTTTTTGTGCGTTCCCCCTTTGTGGTGGAGGGAATTCTGATCGGTCTTGTGGGGGCGGGTATTCCGTTAGGCATTATTTATGTTATTTATAATAAAGCCGTGGCATATGTGCTCGACCGTTTTTCCATCCTGACAAACCTGCTGACATTTATTCCGGTCAAAGAAATTTTTCACACTTTAATGCCATTATCGCTTGGAATCGGTGTGGGAATCGGTTTTATCGGAAGCATCACTACAGTGCGCAAGCATTTAAGAGTGTAATTACTATATATTAAGGTGAGACGAGTGCGTGTCACGAAGTATGCCATGTCTGCAAACAGACGTAAGAGCAAAATTCAGAGGGCCTGATATGAAAAAGAGGAGACATCTGAAAAAGTACATAATTGTTTTTCTGATTCTGGGTCTCTTTTTACTGCCGGAAGAAGAGGCCGGGGCGGTCTCTTTTTCTTCGATCACATCAGAAAGCATTCGGGAGAAAGAAGGACAGATATCAAATGCCCAGAATGAGAAAGAGCAGCTGCAGTCTGCGCTGACGGATATTAAGGCGTTAAAGGAGCAGCTGGAAGGAGAAAAGGCGAGCCTTGAGAATTATGTTGTGGCATTGGACAATGATCTGGCCGAAATTCAGAAAAAAATCTCCGAGCTTAATGGCAGAATTGTGGAAAAAGAACAGGAGATACAGGAAACAGAGGAAGAACTGGAAGCGGCCATATGCAAACAGGAGGAGCAGTATGAGGCAATGAAGCTGCGAATCCAGATGATGTATGAGCAGAACGATAATTATTACCTTGAAATGATACTAAAGGCAGAATCTTTTGGCGATCTTCTGAATAAACTGGATTATATTCAGCTTGTGGCGGAGTATGACGATCAGAAGCTGCAGGAATATAAACTGATCAGAGAGTATGTGGAAATCTGTAAAGCAGAACTGGATGCGGAAAAAGAGGTTTTAGATGCGGCGAAAACCGGCGTGGAGCAGGAAGAAGCTTCGATGGAACAGCTTATTTCCGATAAGCAGGCTGAGATTGTCGCAAAGCAGAGCGATATCGGCAATAAAGCGGCGGCGATTGAGGAGTATGAAGCGGATATTAAAGCACAGAATGAGCTGATCGCTTCATTGGAGGCGGCGGTTGCCGCGGAACGCAAACGGATTGCGGAGGAGAACAGAAGTAAGCTGACTTATGACGGCGGGATGTTCTGTTTTCCGGCACCGTCTTATACAAGAATATCCGACGACTACGGAAACCGCATTCATCCGACGTTGGGCGTGGAGCAGTTCCACAACGGTATTGATCTGGCATCCCCGAACGGCAGTCCGATTCTGGCGGCATATGACGGAGAAGTAGTGGCCGCCGCATACAGCGGAAGCATGGGGAATTATGTGATGATAGACCATGGGGACAGCCTATATACAATATATATGCATGCGTCCGCGCTTTATGTGTCAAAGGGAGACATTGTTGCAAAGGGCGAGCAGATCGCAGCGGTGGGCTCTACAGGGCGTTCCACAGGGCCTCATCTGCATTTCAGCGTACGAAAAAGCGGAAGTTATGTGAGTCCGTGGGGATATCTTGGTTGATCATTCAACAGTTATAACAGTATTGTTATCAATATGAAAAAAGGTGGCGTATCGGATTTGGAAGAAAAGCAGAAAAAATCAAATGGGTATGGTCTTGGTGTAATAACCGGTATTCTGGCAACTGCGCTTGTGGTCTGTGGCGTATGGACAGGAAAAACAATATATGACAGAAATATAGCACGTGAAGTGTCCGTTACAGGAGCGTTAAAAGAAAATTCTGTTATAAACAATGAAACACTCAGCAAAATGGCGGCCATCGAGGCAACGGTGGATGAGAATTTCTATTTTGAGGGGGTAACGGAAGAAGAACTGCAGACAGGTATTTACAGGGGTATGATAGAAGCGCTGAATGACAGATACGCAGTATATTATACGGCGGAAGAACTGACTGCTCAGCTGGAGCAGAATGAAGGCGTTTATTATGGTATCGGCGCTTATGTTACAATGAATACTGAGACACAGACGCCGTATATCAGCGGTGTGATAGAAGGAACGCCTGCGGAAGAAGCGGGACTTCGGATAGACGATATCATCTATGCGGTAGACGGGACGGCTACTTTTCAGATGGCGCTGGAAGAGGTGACAGGCCTGATCAAAGGAGAAGAGGGAACACGGGTGACACTGACGTTAATACGGGACGGTGTGGCGTTTGATCAGGATGTGATACGCCGCCGGGTGAACAATCCTACTGTGACATCCAGAATGTTGGATGATGAGATCGGCTATATCAGTATTTCGGAATTTAAAGATACGACTGTGGACCAGTTTACAGAAGCTTATGCGGTGATAAAAGGTTCCAATGCAAAAGCACTGATCCTTGATCTGCGCGGAAATCCGGGCGGACTGCTCGATGCAGTGGTAAGCATCGGCCAGCAGATACTGCCGGAGGGGCTGGTTGTTTATACAGAGGATAAAAACGGAGAACGCGTGGAGTATAAGTGCGACGGTACAAGAAAAATAGAGATTCCGATGGTGGTATTGGTGAACGGCGGTTCCGCAAGTGCGGCGGAGGTACTGACAGGCGCCATAAAAGATTATGGCGTAGGTACGATCATGGGAACTACCACTTATGGAAAGGGGATCGTTCAGAAGATTATAAGACTTTCGGACGGTTCCGGCGTAAAACTTACTACAAGCGGCTACTTTACGCCAAACGGCAATAATATTCATGGAACGGGCATTGAACCGGACGTGGTCGTAGAGTTTGATTCGGAGGCCTATTACGGAGAAGAACAGAGAGATAACCAGTTGGAGGAAGCACAGGAATATTTGCGGAAGAAACTGCATGGGTAACAAATGATTGCAGAAGGCTACTTTGATAAGCGTGGGTGCTCATGGCAAAATAAGATTATTACGCAGACTTATATGGGGCAGGAAAATAGGGATTCAAGCCGCTTGGAAAACGGAGACGGAATTATGAACATAAAAAAGAAGATCCGTGACAAAAAATTTTTGTTAAAAATAGTGGAGGCAACAGTTGTCGCCGGTGTTATAATATTGTTTTCCTGCCTTTTTGATTATCGCTATGCCATGAATGATGATGTGTTTGTGAATGCCATTATTTCGGGAAAATATTCAGGGAAACCGGATTTTCACAATGTTTCCGTAGGTACTCCTTTGAATGCGTTATTTTGCCTTTTGTATCGTGTGTCGGGAAATGTTCCCTGGTTTGGGATGGTGATGATATTATGCCAGTTTTATTCCCTGTATTCCATAATTATGCTTTTGGGCAAAAAAATGGAGATGGGAAAAATCTGTACTTGGATTTATATATTGGTGTTAAATATTCTGTTGGCGGGAATCATGGTAAGTGAACTGGTTATTGTGCAATATACTTACACGGCAGCGCTGCTTATGGCGTCGGCAACATTGGGACTTTATTGTTTGGACGGAGATTTTCCGGATAAAAAAAAAGTTGTGAGTTTTGGAGGCATTTTACTGCAATACCTGTTTGCCTATTGTCTTCGAACGGAAATTTTTCTTTTTCTGTTACCCTTTTCTTTATTATTGACCCTGATTCATTATTACAGAGTCAGTGGTTTTCGGATAAATAAAAATGAGTTAAAAAAATGGGGTGTTGTCTGGGGCAGCCTGATTTGCGGCTCCATTTTATTGTATGTTTTGAATGCGGGCAGTTATGTTACGGAGGAATGGAAGGAGTACAAGCTGGTTGATGATTACAGAACCCGGCTCTATGATTTTTTGGAGCTTCCATCCTATGAGGAGAATCAGGAGTTTTATCAGTCCGCGGAAATTTCGAAGGTGCAATATGAGCTTCTGAAGAATTACAATTTTTCTCTGGATGATGGGATTACAAGTAAAACGCTGCAAAACGTAGTGGATTATGTCAATGATAAAAGAGTCTCAGAATATCAGGGAATCAAAAAACTTTATTACGGGATGTTCAGATTGCCGCTGAATGAAGGAATCTGGTCTTACTGCCACAGGGTACTCTTTGACAGTAAGCTTGCGAAGGAAGATTATCCATGGAATATTGTGTGTATGGGGCTATATCTGGTATTTCTTCTGCTGACCTGTCTTTCGAAAAGGCTTCAGAACTTTGTATATATCATTCTTATGTTTTCCATGCGCTCAGTGCTGTGGATGTATATTATTTTAAAACAGAGAACGCCGCCCAGAGTGACCCATTCCCTGTTTCTCATTGAAATGGTCTGTCTGCTGGTATTGATTTTTGAAGAAATGAGTTGGCTGCAGAAGAATAAAATTTCAGGAAAATATAAGACGATATCCGTGGCACTTTCCGCGCTGTTTTTATTCGGTGCGTGTGCTGTGGCAGTCAGCTCCTGGCAGAGCTTTCGGGGTGTTTATGCGGAGACCGTGACATTCAATGAGAAGTGGGAGGACATGCTTGCATATTGCCGGGAGAGGGAAGATAATTTCTATTTTATGGATGTATATTCTACGGTGAATTATTCGGAGACGATTTTTACCGGAAGGTATTCGGAGTTGGATAATTATGATATTTGTGGGGGGTGGCTTGCCAAAAGTCCTCTTTGTGCGGAAAAGTATGGGCAGTTTGGCATTGCGTCCATACAAACAGCGTTGATTGAAAATGACAATGTATATTTCGTGGCGGAAGAGGGAAGCGATTTGGCATGGTTGTATGCGCTCTATGAGGAAAAAGGGATTACTCTGGAACCGAGATGCCAAGACAGGGTGGCAGAGCATTTTTGTGTATATCAGTTACAATGTAAATAAATTATAAAGCTCCGCAACTCTGTGCCGAAAGAGCACAATAAAATATGGGGTATTCCGATAAGATGGAATGCTCCATATTTTATTGTGCGCCCTGTGTTGGAAAAGAATGAGCTTGCAAAACAACGAACAAATGTTCTAATTCTGTAGACAAGAAAAAGAGAGTGTGCTATAATATGTAAAGTCCGTGAACAAAATAGACGAACTTTCTTATTATGGAATCCGAGGTGTGTATTTCGTGCAAAATGAATCAAAACCATTCATGGAACAAAAACCTTTCAAACTTCATTCAGAATACAAACCTACCGGTGACCAGCCGCAGGCGATAGAAGCCCTTGTAAAAGGGTTCCGGGAAGGCAACCAATTCCAGACTTTACTGGGGGTTACGGGCTCCGGAAAGACCTTTACGATGGCAAATGTCATTGAACAGTTAAACAAGCCGACTTTGGTAATAGCGCACAATAAAACCCTTGCCGGTCAGTTGTACGGAGAATTTAAGGAGTTTTTCCCTGAGAATGCGGTGGAGTATTTTGTGTCCTATTACGATTATTATCAGCCGGAGGCTTATGTGCCGTCCACAGATACGTATATTGCAAAAGACTCCTCCATCAATGATGAGATCGACAAGCTGCGTCTTTCTGCCACGGCTTCCCTTGCCGAGAGGCGGGATGTGATCGTGGTGGCCAGTGTGTCCTGTATCTATGGTCTGGGAAGTCCGGACGAGTATAAAGAATTGATCGTGTCTCTGCGGCCGGGGCAGCAGAAAGACCGGGATGAAGTATTAAAAGAACTGATTGCGATCCAGTATAACCGGAATGATATGGATGTGGAACGGGGAACATTCCGGGTGCGGGGTGACACAATAGAAGTTTATCCGGCGCAGGGAGGAGATCATTTGATCCGGATAGAGTTTTTCGGAGATGAAATTGACCGGATCATGGAGGTGGATTCCCTGACCGGAGCGCCTCATGCGGAACTCAGTCATATTTCCATTTTTCCGGCTTCCCACTATGTGGTGGCGCAGGAGAAGATCAATACTGCCTGTGTGGAGATTGAGAAGGAACTGGAAGAGCGTATCCGGTTTTTCAAAGGAGAAGATAAGCTGTTAGAAGCACAGAGAATCTCAGAGAGGACAAATTTCGATATTGAAATGCTGCGGGAGACCGGCTTCTGCTCCGGCATTGAGAATTATTCGAGACCTTTAAACGGGTTAGAACCGGGGGCGACGCCGTTCACCCTGATGGATTACTTTAAGGATGATTTCCTGATCATTATAGATGAATCCCATATGACGATACCTCAGATCGGCGGCATGTATTCAGGCGACCGCTCTCGAAAAACAACTCTGGTGGAATATGGCTTCAGGCTTCCGTCAGCATTAGATAACAGGCCGTTAAATTTTGAAGAGTTTGAATCCCATATCGATCAGATGATGTTTGTGTCTGCAACGCCTTCCAAGTATGAGGCGGAACATGAGCTGATGCGGGTGGAGCAGATCATTCGGCCGACCGGCCTGCTGGATCCGGAAGTGTCGGTGCGTCCGGTGGAGGGGCAGATTGACGACCTGATTTCTGAAATTAGAAAAGAAACAGAAAAGAAAAATAAAGTGCTTGTGACAACGTTGACAAAGCGGATGGCGGAAGACCTGACGGATTATATGAAAGAAGTAGGCATCCGCGTGAAGTATCTCCATTCCGATATTGATACGCTGGAACGGGCGGAGATCATCCGGGACATGCGCCTTGATGTGTTTGATGTGCTGGTGGGTATCAATCTGCTCAGGGAGGGTCTGGACATTCCTGAAATATCGCTGGTGGCGATATTGGATGCGGATAAAGAAGGATTTTTGCGTTCGGAGACATCTTTGATTCAGACGATTGGGCGTGCGGCCAGAAATGCGGACGGCCATGTGGTGATGTATGCGGATGTGATAACAGATTCCATGCAGGCGGCGTTGGATGAAACCGAAAGGCGTAGAAAACTGCAGCAGGCTTACAATGAGGAGCATGGGATTACGCCGCAGACGATTCGGAAAGCGGTGCGGGACCTGATCAGTATATCAAAGACTGTGGCAAAAGAAGAAGTGCGGTTTGAGAAGGATCCTGAGTCTATGGATCTGAAAGAACTGGAAAAACTGATAGCAGAAGTACAAAAGAAGATGAAGAAAGCGGCGGCGGATCTGGATTTCGAGACGGCGGCAGAGCTGCGTGATAAAATGCTGGAGCTGAAGAAAATACTAAATGAACGGGAATAGTATAAAAGATTTTGATAGAAACAACCGCAACGCCCCTGCCGGTAACGGATATTGACAAGGCAGTTACAGTGCTGGAATTAGGGAGAGAGAAAATGGAAGAAATCACGAAGATGCGCCCCAGGGAATATATTAAGATTCGCGGGGCGAAAGAACATAATTTAAAAGGAATCGATGTGGACGTGCCGCGGAATGAGTTCGTTGTTCTGACAGGACTGTCAGGTTCCGGGAAATCGTCACTGGCATTTGATACGATTTATGCGGAAGGGCAGCGGCGCTATATGGAATCGCTGTCTTCTTACGCGAGACAGTTTTTAGGACAGATGGAAAAGCCCAATGTGGAAAAAATAGAGGGGCTTTCCCCGGCAATTTCCATTGACCAGAAATCTACCAACAGGAATCCCCGTTCCACTGTAGGTACTGTGACGGAGATTTATGATTATTTCAGGCTTCTTTATGCCAGAATAGGGATTCCCCATTGTCCGAAGTGCGGGAGGGAAATCCATAAAACTACCGTGGATGAGATGGTGGATTACATTATACACATGGAAACCGGTACGAAAATCCAGCTTCTTGCGCCGGTAGTGCGGGGGAGAAAGGGACAGCACGAAAAGGTGCTGGAGCGTGCCCGCCGAAGCGGTTATGTACGTGTGCGCGTCGATGGAAACTTATATGATCTGTCGGAGGAGATCAAGTTAGAGAAAAACATCAAACATTCTATAGAGATTGTAGTTGACAGACTTGTCATAAAAGAGGGGATTGAGAGAAGGCTGACGGATTCTCTTGAGAATGTGCTGGAACTGGCAAACGGACTGGCAATCGTTGATATTATTGATGGGGAGAGCCTGACGTTCAGCCAGAGTTTTGCCTGCCCGGATTGCGAGATCAGTATCAGTGAGATCGAGCCGAGAAGTTTTTCATTCAATAATCCGTTTGGCGCCTGTCCGGATTGTTTCGGCCTTGGGTATAAGATGGAGTTTGATGCAAGATTGATGATTCCGGATGAATCGTTAAGTTTAAACGGCGGGGCGATTCAGGTGATGGGTTGGCAGTCCAGCAAAGATAAAGGAAGTTTTACTCATGCATTGCTGGAAGCTTTGGCCCAAGAGTATCAGTTCAGTCTGGACACGCCCTGGAGAGAACTCCCTTCGAATGTCAGAGAAATGATTGTTTCCGGTACAAACGGAAGAGAGGTTAAAGTACATTATAAAGGGCAGCGCGGCGAGGGCATTTATCCGGTAGCGTTCCCGGGGCTGATCAAAAATGTGGAGCAACGCTACAGAGAGACCTATTCGGAGACAATGAAAACAGAATATGAAGAATTTATGCAGGTGACGCCCTGTAAACTCTGCGGCGGCAGAAGACTGAAACGGGAATCTTTGGCTGTTACGGTCTGCGATAAGAATATTTATGAACTGACGGCAATGTCGCTTGGGGAGCTGCATGCCTTTGTTCTGGAGATGCAGCTGACAAAACAGCAGGAACTGATCGGAAAACAGATTTTGAAAGAGATTCGTGCCAGAGTAGGGTTTTTGAATGATGTGGGGTTAAACTACCTGTCACTGGCGAGGGCGACTGCAACTCTCTCCGGCGGTGAGGCCCAGCGTATCAGGCTGGCCACGCAGATCGGTTCCGGTCTGGTGGGAGTTTGTTATATTCTGGATGAACCCAGTATCGGTCTGCATCAGAGAGATAACGATAAGCTGATCAAAACGTTGAAGAACTTAAAGGATATGGGAAACACGCTGGTGGTAGTGGAGCATGATGAGGATACGATGTGGGCGGCGGACCATATTATTGATATCGGTCCCGGGGCTGGTTCCCACGGCGGGGAGGTAGTAGCCCAGGGAACAGCGAAAGAAATCTGTCAGGTGGAGGAATCTATTACCGGTCAGTATTTAAGCGGGAAGCTGGCAATACCGGTGCCGAAAGAGAGAAAAGAACCGACAGGATTTCTGACAGTGAAGGGGGCAAGGGAAAACAACCTGAAAAATATTGACGTGGATATTCCACTGGGTATTATGACCTGTGTGACAGGCGTGTCAGGTTCCGGAAAGAGTTCTCTTGTCAATGAAATTTTATATAAACATCTGGCAAAAAGCTTGAACAGGGCGAGAACGATCGCGGGAGACCACGATGACATTCTGGGTCTGGAGCTGCTTGACAAAGTGATCTGCATCGACCAGTCCCCGATCGGGCGGACACCCCGTTCCAATCCGGCGACCTATACGGGCGTTTTCGATATGATCAGGGATCTGTTTGCGGCGACGCCGGATGCCAAGGCGAAAGGATATAAAAAAGGACGTTTCAGTTTTAATGTGAAGGGCGGACGGTGTGAAGCCTGTTCGGGGGACGGTATTATCAAGATAGAGATGCATTTTCTCCCGGATGTGTATGTACCCTGTGAGGTCTGCGGCGGTAAGCGGTATAACAGGGAAACTCTTGATGTGAAATATAAAGGGAAGAGCATTTTTGATGTGCTGGATATGACAGTGGAGGAAGCACTGGGATTTTTTGAGAATGTACCGACCATTCGCAGAAAAATAGAAACTTTATATGACGTGGGACTTTCTTATATTAAACTGGGACAGCCGTCCACGGAACTTTCCGGCGGCGAAGCCCAGCGGGTGAAGCTTGCCACGGAGCTTTCAAGAAAGAGCACAGGGCGGACGATCTATATTCTGGACGAGCCTACTACAGGGCTGCATTTTGCAGATGTGCATAAACTGGTGGAAATTCTGCACAGGCTGACAGAGGGCGGCAATACAGTAGTGGTGATTGAACATAATCTGGATGTGATCAAAACAGCAGATCATATTATCGATATCGGTCCGGAAGGCGGGGACGGCGGAGGCCGGATCATTGCGACCGGGACGCCGGAGAAGGTGGCGGATAATCCAAAATCCTATACAGGTCAGTATATCAGGAAAATGTTGGATAAAAACGAAACAAATTCTTGAATTTTTTTAAAAATTTTGTGAAATGTCTTTGAAAATCCGTATATGTGGTTTATAATAACTTTGTATGTTTGATATTGTGCCGGTTTATGTTTAAATATGTGCTAAATGGAAAAAGTAAGAGTAGAAGATAACGCTTAACGGGTGCGATGAAATAGAGTAAAACCATAGAAAGGGGTTAAGTAATGCAGTATACGGATATAGGAATTGACTTGGGAACTGCCAGCATCCTGGTATACATCAGAGGAAAGGGAGTTGTATTGAAAGAACCCTCTGTTGTCGCATTTGACAGAGATACAAATAAAATCAAGGCGATCGGCGAGGACGCAAGACTGATGCTCGGAAGAACGCCGGGGAATATTGTGGCGGTAAGACCGCTTCGTCAGGGTGTAATTTCTGATTATACTGTGACCGAAAAAATGATGAAATATTTTATCCAGAAAGCGATGGGCAAGAGAAGTGTCCGGAAACCGCGGATTGCAGTCTGTGTGCCGAGCGGTGTGACAGAAGTAGAGAAGAAAGCGGTGGAAGATGCTACTTATCAGGCCGGTGCAAGAGAAGTTTCGGTCATCGAGGAGCCTATTGCGGCAGCGATCGGCGCGGGGATTGATATTTCAAAGCCGTGCGGCAATATGATCGTAGATATCGGCGGAGGCACATCTGATATAGCAGTGATCTCTCTTGGCGGCACAGTGGTAAGTGCTTCCATTAAGATAGCAGGGGATGATTTTGACGAGGCTCTTGTCCGATATATGAGAAAGAAGCATAATCTTCTGATCGGGGAAAGAACGGCGGAGGATATCAAAATTCGTATCGGTTCTGCATTTCCGAGGCCGGAGCCTGATTATATGGACGTGCGCGGGCGAAATCTTGTATCCGGCCTGCCGAATACGATCCGCGTTTCTTCTGAGGAAACAGAGGAGGCATTAAAAGAGACAACGTCCCAGATTGTGGAAGCGATCCACAGCGTACTGGAGAAAACGCCGCCGGAACTTGCAGCGGATATCGCAGATAGAGGAATCGTATTGACAGGCGGCGGAAGCCTCTTACGGGGTCTGGAAGAACTGATATCCGATAAAACCGGCATTAATACAATGACTGCGGAAGATCCGATGACTGCCGTAGCAATCGGTACGGGACGCTATGTAGAATTTCTGGCGGGCTATCGGGAAGATTAACTGAAAATAAAAACAGTTACGAAACGAAACATAGAAAGGCTGAGAGTTATGGTAAAAGGGTTATATACAGCTTATACGGGAATGCGGAATGAGCAGAACAGGATGGATATCATCACAAACAATCTGGCAAATTCCGATACGACAGGATATAAAAAGGAAGGTGTAACGAACCAGTCCTTTGACAGTCTGTTGGCGTACCGAATCAAAGACAGAGCCACATCCGGCGTGGATGCCAAAAATATTGGCAGCATGAGCCTTGGTGTAAAAATCGGCGAGGTGTATACGGACTATTCACAGGGTCCCATGAAGATTACGGATAATACTTTCGATGTGGCACTTGCAGGGGAGGGCTTCTTTACAATTGAATTTACGGATAAAGCGGGGGAAACGTCCACGCTCTATACAAGAGACGGTAATTTCAATATGACGAAGGAGGGCTATCTCGTAACTCAGGACGGCGATTTTGTGCTTGGAACAAACGGACAGCGTATCCAGCTTTCAACGACTGCGGCGGAAACAAGGATTGACAGGGGCGGGCGGATTTATCAGGATGGCGTGGAGCGTGCCCGGATGCAGATCACAGATTTCGAAAACTATGATTATCTTGAGAAATTTGGTGAAAACCTGTATCAGCCCGTCGATGGAGCAACGCAGAGAGAAGCGACGGCGGAGACCTATCAGGGATATCTGGAAGCCGCAAATGTGCAGACCGTATATGAGATGGTACAAATGATCACTGTCACAAGGGCTTATGAGACGAACCAGAAAGTGATCCAGGCACATAATGATACGCTGCAGATTGCTGCAAATCAAATAGGAAAATTATAAAATAGCGTCACTTTGCTCACATTGGGGTTAAGAATGGATGAGTTTGGGTCGATATATATCGTAGACATAAAATGGGTTGATCTTGTATACGATAAATATGGAGGAATAAGCGATGGTACGAAGCTTATGGTCTGCGGCAACCGGTATGATTGCCCAGCAGACAAATGTTGATACGATTGCCAATAACCTGGCGAATGTAAATACAACCGGTTATAAGACACAGGCAAATCAGTTTAAATCTTTGTTATATCAAAATCTTCAGACGAAAACGACGTCGGGCAACAATGAGACAAAGCCCACCGGCGCGCAGGTCGGACTGGGTGTGCGGAATGCGGCGATCACCAGTATATTCAAACAGGGAAATCTGTTAGAGACCACGAATGATACAGATTTTGCGATTGAGGGAGAAGGTTTCTTCGCAGTGAGAGGTGAAGACGGAGAAACTTACTACACGAGAAACGGCAACTTTGTCTGGGCAATCAACAGCGGAGGCGGTATAACGCTTACAAATTCAGATGGCTTGAAAGTGCTGGATTCCCGGGGAAGAACGATTGAACTGGGAGCAAACTATATTACAAACAGGATCACAGTAGCTTCTGATGGAGAGATTTGTTATCCGAATGCAAATGGCAATCCGACACCTATCGGCGTAAGAATCGGTGCTTTCCAGTTTAATAACCCGACCGGTCTGACAAAAGAGGGCGACAGCCTTTATGCGGTATCCGATGCCAGCGGTCCGGCAATCAATGAGGCAACGAATAATCAGGTGGTGAGAAGCCGGTTCCTGCAGGGGTATCTGGAATCTTCCAATGTGCAGGTGGCAGATGAGATGGTGAATCTGATCGTGGCGCAGAGAGCCTATGAACTGAATTCGAAAGCGATTACGGCATCTGATCAGATGATGCAGCAGGCAAACCAGCTGAGATCGTAAAACGATACATAACAGGGAGACAATAAATGGATATCAATGGATTAAATACAGACTATGCAAGTTATTTGTCACAATCCTCAGCGGCATCAACAAAAATAAATCAGCTTCAAAATGCGGATTATACGAATGCTACCGATGATGAGCTTCTGGACGCCTGCAAGCAGTTTGAAGAATACTTCGTGGAAATGACTCTGAAAGAAGTGTTTAAAACGGTAGATTTGTTTGGCACAGGAGAAAGTTCTTCCAGTGCGATGTCAACAAGTAAAGATCTGATGAAAGACAGCATGGTGAAGACATTTGCGGAGAAGATAACTGAAAATTCGAATCTGGGACTCGCACAGCAGCTTTATGAATCCATGAAGCGCAATACGATCGATGTGTCTGAATTGCCGGATTGAGAATAGAGCACAATAAAACAGATAGAGATAATGGGCCGGGTATCTGGCACACTGTAGTTTTCAGTACAGTGTACTCAGATGCCCGGCCTTCTGAATAGCGGGTGGAATGAAGGATAATTTGGAAACGATCAAGGGCTATGTAGAGCATATTATTTATCAAAACGAATCAAACGGGTATACAGTGCTTGTGCTGGAGACAGAAAGTGAGGAACTGACCTGTGTGGGAATGTTTCGCGGTGTGGACGAGGGCGAAAGCCTTGAAGTGCAGGGAACTTATACCGAACATGCGGTGTATGGCAGGCAGTTTAAGGCGGATTCCTTTCATGTGACACAGCCGGAAGATGCCGTCAGCATAGAACGCTATCTGCGTTCCGGAGCCGTGAAAGGAATTGGGGCCGCGTTGGCTTCCCGTATTGTAAAAAAGTTTGGAGCAGATACTTTCCGCATTATGGAGGAAGAACCGGAACGGCTTGCGGAAGTGCGGGGCATTTCCGAGAGGATTGCCAGAGAGATCGGTATGCAGATGGAAGAGAAAAGAGATCTGCGGGATGCGATGCTCTTTTTGCAGAAATATGGCATTTCCGGGACACTGGCAGCAAAAATTCATGAAACTTACGGCATGGGGCTTTATGGAGTTTTGCGGGAGAATCCTTATAAACTGGCGGAAGATATAAGCGGTGTGGGATTTAAGCGGGCGGATGAGATAGCAGCTAAAATAGGTATTCGTGTAGATTCGGAATTCAGGATCCGGAGCGGCCTGCTCTATACACTGCAGACAGCGTCAGGGGAAGGGCATTCCTATCTGCCGGAGGAAAAGCTTCTCGAAAAGGCATCAGGACTTTTAGGAGTGCCGAAAGAGGCGCTGGATGGACAGCTCGAAAATCTGGCGATGGAACGGAAAGTTGTCCTGAAAAAAGAAAACGGTGAAAGACTGGTATATGCAGCTTCTTTTTACAATGCGGAAATGCACTGTGCGAGAATGCTGATCGATTTAAACAGAGCAATGGAATCGGATGATCCTGTCGTTTCCGGGGGAGAAAGCAGTCAGTTAAAAAAAATCAGGGAGCTGGAACGGCAGCAGGGAATCGAACTGGATGAACTGCAGAGGCAGGCGGTACTGCATAGTCTGCGGCACGGCGTATTGATTCTGTCCGGCGGACCGGGTACCGGAAAGACGACGACGATCAATACGATGATACGATATTTTGAGAAAGAGGGATTGGATATCCTGCTGGCAGCGCCCACGGGCAGGGCGGCGAAGCGGATGACGGAAGCCACGGGCTATGAGGCGAAAACAATTCACCGCTTGCTTGAGTTAAACGGCGGTACTTTGGAAGATGGTATCGGACGCGGAGCAAAGTTTGAAAAAAATGAGAATAATCCTCTGGAAGCGGATGTAGTCATTGTGGATGAGATGTCTATGGTAGACCTGTTTTTGCTGCAGGCACTGTTAAGAGCAATAATGCAGGGGACAAGATTAGTCCTGATGGGAGATGTGGATCAGCTGCCGAGTGTAGGGCCTGGCCAGGTGCTGCATGATTTGATCAAAAGCCGGGCATTTCCGACGATTGTTTTGAAAAAAGTATTTCGTCAGGCGGGAGAGAGCGATATTGTAGTGAATGCGCATCTGATCAATGAGGGAAAGAGCATTTCACTGAATAATAAAAGCAAAGATTTTTTCTTTCTGGAAAGAAGTGACACAAATGTCATATATAAGCATATCGTGCAGCTGGTGCAGGATATGCTGCCCCGCTATGTGCAGGCATCGCCGATGGATATACAGGTGCTTACGCCGATGAAAAAGGGGAGCCTGGGCGTGGAGGCGTTAAACCGGATATTACAGCAATATCTGAATCCGCCGGCATCTGATAAAAAAGAATACAGAACGGACGGAGACAATCTGTTCCGGGTCGGCGATAAAGTAATGCAGATTAAGAATAATTATGAACTGGAGTGGGAGGTCGTATCGAAGTACAATATTCCCATTGATAGAGGAGTCGGCGTTTTTAACGGAGATATGGGGATCATCCGGGAAATCAATGACTTCGCCTCCACGGTGGTGGTGGAATTTGACGAACACCGTCGGGTCACTTATCCGTTTGCAGGAGTGGAGGAACTGGAACTTGCCTATGCGGTAACGATACATAAGTCTCAGGGTTCCGAGTATCCGGCGGTGGTAATGCCCGTTTTGTCCGGACCGAGACTGCTTTTTAACAGGAATCTCCTGTATACGGCTGTGACAAGGGCGCGAAACTGTGTCACAATTCTCGGCTCTTCCCGTATGCTGCAGGAAATGATTGATAATGTCGGGGAGACCAGACGATATACTTCTCTCGACAGAAGGATACAGGAGATCGTAAACAGCATTTGCCCGGACGATGCGGAACTGGGATAGGAAAGAGAAACATGATTAACATCTGCCCGGAGAGGGAAAGGTGTTTATGAAAAAGAAAAGTGAATATTGGAAAAAGGCGGGAAAATATTGGGAAAGGGGGCTCGATCTGGTATTTCCGGCGAGATGTCCGATTTGTGATAAGCCGGCACCGTTTCCGGAACTGATCTGTCCGGCATGTAAAAATAAGCCGGTTATCGTAGGATTTCCCAGATGCTTAAAGTGCGGGAAGCACATTGCGGATGAAAGGGAGGAATACTGCAAGGGCTGCCGTTTGACGATGCATGTATTTGAACAGGGAAAGGGATTGTTTGACTATCAGTCAGTGGCAAGATCGCTATACCGCTTTAAATATGCGGGCAGACAGGAATATGCCCGTTTTTATGCGGAGCAGATCGTGAGAAAGCTTGGCGGGACGATACGCAGCTGGAAACCGGATGCGTTGGTGCCGGTTCCCGTTCACTTTACAAGAAAACGGGAAAGGGGCTATAATCAGGCAGAGGTTCTTGCAGTGGAGATCGGGAAAAGAACAGGAATTCCCGTGGCGGCTCATCTGATCGGGCGAAAGAAGAAAACGCTGCCCCAGAAACTGCTTAATGATAGGGAACGCCAAAATAATTTGAAAAGGGCTTTTAAAATAGGAAGAAATGATGTAAAATTAAAAAGAGTGATTATAATTGACGATATCTATACAACGGGAAGTACCGTGGATGCCTGTGCGGAGACGTTAAAGAGTGCGGGCATAGAAAAAGTATACTTTATTACGACGGCTATCGGAAAGGAGTTGTTATAAAACATGAATGTACGAAATTGCAGAAAATGCGGGAAACTTTTTAACTATGTGACAGGCGTACCGATTTGTCCGGCCTGCAAGGATGCACTGGAGAAAAAATTTCAGGAAGTAAAAAAGTATGTACAGGATAACAGAGGGGCTACGATTCCGGATGTAGTAGAAAATTGTGAGGTTGATGCCCAGCAGGTACGTCAGTGGGTGCGTGAGGAACGTCTGGAATTCAGCGGAGAGGGTGTGACGGGGATCACCTGTGAAAAGTGCGGAGCGACCATTCCCACCGGAAGATTCTGCCAGAAATGTAAAAATGAAATGACAGCAAACTTAAACAGCGCGATACCGCAGAAGCCGAAAGAAGCACCCAAACCGAAAAAAGATCCGAAAGACAACCCCAAGATGCGTTTCCTTCAGTAACAGGGCGGATGCATTTTCGGGAAAGGGGAATACTGTATGATTCATGAAGAAAGAGTGATCCTGATGACAAAGCTGCAGGCTTATGAGGACGGCAGCGGAAAAAAAGACATTGCGATCGCGAGCTATTTCAGAGGAGATTATCTTGGCTCACAGATGTTAAAAAGCGTTATTTATGTAACGATAGCGGCTGCGCTTTTTTATGCCGGTTATATTTTTTATAATCTGGAGAACTTTATGAAGGATCTGTATCAGACAGACTGGTTTGAGTATGCGAGAATACTGCTCACCCGCTATCTGATTCTTGTGATAGGATATGCACTGATCACTTATCTGGTGTATGCATACCGTTATACTAAAGCAAAGAAGAATCTGAAAAAATACTATGGCGGACTGAAGGAACTGAATGCCATGTATCATGAAGAATCTTGAAAGGATATCTGATGACTGAGTTATTGTTAGTAAAAGAAACAGTGAAAACATTTGTTGGTAAGTATGAAGTATATTTAAAACCGTTAGGGAAATTTTTACTTGCCTTTGCAGCGCTATTCATGATCAATAAATCTACCGGATATATGGATAAGTTAAACAGTATGTCCCTTGTGCTCGTGGTAGCGTTACTGTGTTCTTTTATGCCGCTGAATTTTTCCATCATATGTGCGGCGGCTTTCATTATTTTGCATTTATATGCGCTGTCAATGGAATGTGCACTGGTGGCGCTCATACTGTTTTTGATCCTGGCACTGGTATATTTCCGCTTTGCACCGAAAGATGCGGTCATCGTATTGCTTCTGCCGATGTGTTTTTACCTGAAAATACCGTATGTAATTCCGGTCTGCGCAGGGCTTTTGGCGACGCCGGTTTCAGCAGTTTCTGTGGCGTGCGGCGTGATCGTCTACTATATGGTGAGTTACGTGGCGGGAAATGTATCGGGATTGAGTGCGCTGGAAGCGGAAGATATGTCCGGGCGGTTTCGTTATGTGGTGGACGGTTTTTTGAAAAATAAGACAATGGCAGTTGTCATGGTGGCGTTTGCAGTGACTGTAATTATCGTGTATCTGATCAGGCGCCTTTCCATAGACCATAGTTGGACGATAGCTATCGTTACAGGAACGATAACTCAGATGGTAGTGCTGCTATTGGGTGCGCTGATGATGGACGCGGATGTATCTATGGCAGGCATTATAATAGGAAGCCTTGTCAGTGCGGGAATTGCGTGTGTTGTGGAATTCATCATGTTTCAGATGGATTACAGCAGGGCGGAACAGGTACAATTTGAGGATGATGAGTATTACTATTATGTGAAAGCCGTTCCAAAAGTAATGCTGTCCAAACCGGAGAAAACTGTAAAGAAGATTAATACCCAGAGGAAAAAGAAGAGAAGCCATTAAAATCCGCTTTCAAACTTTCTTCCCCTGAAAGGAATCTTAATATAGGAAAGACAGGAAGGGAAGAATAAAGCAATGCATGAATTATCGGCTACTATCAGCAGATATATGGAGAATCTTTATATACCCTCGCTAAATGCTGTTACCGGTATAGATATTGTTGAAATCATTATCATAACTTTAATGATCTATGCGATGCTGGTATGGGTAAAAGAGACTAGGGCGTGGGCGCTCCTCAGAGGAGTACTTGTTATAGGCGCCTTTCTTTTGGTTGCCTTTTTTGCAGGGATGACGACGATCATATGGATTGCGGAAAGGCTGATATCCCTTGCCGTTATAGCAATGGTAGTCATTTTGCAGCCGGAGCTTCGGAAGGCACTTGAAAATCTGGGGCAGAAAAATATTTTGGCCAGTCTGTTTTCGCTGGATATGCTGAAAGCATCGGTGAATGCAAGGTTTTCGGACAAAACGATCAATGAGATCGTGAAAGCCTGTGTGGAAATGGGTAAAGCAAAAACAGGTGCACTGATTGTGGTGGAGCATAAACAGCAGTTGACGGATTATGAAAAAACAGGCATCGATTTGGATGCGCTGGTGTCAAGTCAGCTTTTGATCAATATTTTTGAACACAATACACCGTTGCACGACGGTGCTATTATTGTGCGCGGCGATAGAATCGTATCCGCGACATGTTATCTGCCTCTTTCCGATAATATGCTGCTCAGCAAAGAACTGGGAACAAGACACAGAGCCGGTGTGGGTATATCGGAAGCGACGGATTCCATGACGGTTATTGTCTCCGAGGAAACAGGGAAGATCAGTGTAGCTTATGGTGGACGTCTCCACAGAGGCTTGTCAGCGGACGAACTGCATGAATACCTTTCTGAAATTCAGGATAAAGTGGTAGAAGAGAGAAAACGCATTATCTGGAAAGGAAGGTCAAAAAATGCATAAAAAAGAAAACGTAAAATGGTCCGGGCGACTGACAAAAAATCTCGGACTGAAGATCATTTCTTTCCTGCTTGCGATAGGACTGTGGCTGCTTGTAGTGAATATAGACGACCCGGTGGTCCGCTGGACTTATCTGGATGTGCCGGTCACAATAAAAAATGCGGATGTGATCACAAATCAGGGTATGATCTATGAGGTGCTTGACGGCACGGATGTGATTCCGAGAGTGACAGTCTATGCACCGCGTTCTGTCGGAGAAAATATCAGCAAGTCGGATATTGTAGCGACGGCAGATATGAATACACTGAACAGTTTGAATATATTGCAGGTGGAATTTTCTGTTCCCAAAGTGGGAAGCAGTAAAGTCAGCGATATTAGGGGCAGCACAGACAGTGTGCATGTCAGCATTGAAAACAAAAAGAATGTTCAGAAAGTGCTGAAAACCAATATTATAGGTGAGGCGCCCGAGGGGTATGTAGTCGGAAATGTAACGACCGATCAAAACCTTGTCCGGGTATCAGGAGCGGAATCGGTTGTAGATAGAGTGGAGTCGGCGAATATCAATATTGATATGAATACGCTGTCCGAATTTACCAGCGATATTACGACCAGTGTGCCGGTACGCCTTTACGATGAGGAAGGAAATGAAGTAGAAGGCAGTACACTGACAAAGAATCCGGAAAATGTGATGATCACGATAGAAATTTTGTCTACAAAGGATGTGCCGCTGCGATTTGAAGTAGACGGCGAGCCTGCGGACGGGTATGGTCTGACAGGCATGGTGAGCAGTGATGTCCAGACTGTTCGGATTGCGGGCAGGCGTTCCGCATTAAACAGCATGAGCGAAATTGTGATCCCGGCGGAAGCTTTTGATTTATCGGGAATCAGTGAAGAGACGACGATGGAAATTGATGTGTGTGACTATCTTCCGGAAAATGTGCAGATGGCGGATAAGAGTACGAGTATGCCGGTCAATGTGACAATAGGAGTGGAAAGAGAAACGACCACTGATTATACATTGCGGGCAGAAGATGTGCGGATCACGAATATACCGGAAGGGAAAACCTGTGAATTGGAAGGGCTGGAGGAAGAATATACTGTGTCTGTTACAGGAATCCGTTCTGTTATGAGTAATATCAGCGCCGGAGATTTGGAAGCAGTGCTTGATGTTGCGGCCTGGATGAGAGAACAGGGGTTAAAGGAGCTGCCGGCAGGAAAATATTCGGTAACATTGCAATATAATACACCGGAGCAGACGGAATTAGAAAGGCCGGTTACGGTAATATTGGCAGTTTCCGAAGGAACAGAGGAAAACACTGAAGAATAGAATATTCAAAGAGCAAAAATAAGGCGGAAACCTGCTTTATGAAAAAGTTTGAATATGGGAAGGACCTGAAAAAAATGGGAAGATTATTTGGTACAGATGGAGTGAGAGGTGTGGCAAATGAAGAACTGACACCGTTGCTCGCAATGCAGCTTGGCCAGGCCGGAGCTTATGTTTTAACAAAGGAAACGGAGCATAAGCCGACGATCATGGTTGGCTGTGATACAAGAATTTCCGGCGATATGCTGGCAAACGCGCTGATGGCGGGGGCCTGTTCCGTGGGGGCAAACTGCATTTATGTAGGCGTAATTCCTACGCCGGCAGTAGCTTATCTGACAAGAAAGTACAAAGTGGATGCAGGAGTTGTGATTTCGGCATCTCATAATCCGGTGGAGTTTAACGGTATTAAATTTTTTAATGGAAACGGTTATAAGCTGCCGGATGAGTTGGAAGATGAGATTGAGGCTCTGATTAAAAACGGTATGCCGGGAGTTAAATTTCCGATCGGGCCGGGTGTGGGCAAAATAAAATACCGTACCGATGCGAGAGAAGAGTATATCAATCATGCGATACAGGCCGTAGGAGTTGATCTGACGGGATTAAAGATCGTTGTGGATTGTGCAGAGGGCGCCTCGTTTTATACATCTGTAGAGGCATTGCGGGAGCTCGGTGCGAATGTAGTTCCGATTCATAATATGCCGGATGGCACAAATATTAATGCAAACTGCGGTTCAACCCATATGGGGGAATTGAAGGCTCGCGTAGTATATGAGAAAGCAAATCTGGGGCTGGCATTTGACGGTGACGCTGACAGACTGCTTGCCGTAGATGAAAACGGAAAAATTGTTGAGGGCGATGAAATTATGGCAATCGTCGGCAATCATATGAAGAGTCAGGGAAAACTGAAAAAGGATACGATTGTAGTGACTGTGATGTCCAACCTTGGTTTTACGTTGATGGCAAAAGAAAAAGGAATTCATATGGAAGCGACCAAAGTCGGCGACAGATATGTGCTGGAGCGGATGCGGGAAATAGGTGCAAGCCTCGGAGGAGAACAGTCGGGCCATATCATTTTCCTTGATGAGAATACAACAGGTGATGGACTGCTCAGTGCTCTCCACCTGCTGCAGGTCATGGTGGAAACCGGAAAACCGCTTTCGGAGCTGGCTTCGGTTATGCAGGTGCTGCCGCAGGCACTGGTAAATGCAAAGGTTGCGAATCACAAGAAAGAACATTATATGGAATATCCGGAAATTTCGTCCGCGATTGCAAAACTGGAAGAAAGATTTGCGGGAGAAGGCAGAGTGCTGATCAGACCCAGCGGGACGGAGCCGCTTGTGCGCGTTATGATCGAAGGAAAGGATCAGGAGCAGATCAATAGAGAGGCGGAGAAACTGGCAAATCTGATTCAGGATATTATGTTCTGATATTTGGAATATTAATTTTTTAAGCTTGTTAGAATACTATTTGAATGATATAATGAAGAAAAGTTGCGAAGCAACTTTTCGCTACTTCATGATTTATGAAATAAATTATGAAGGGACACGTATAGCGAAGCAACTTTTCGCTACTTCATGATTTATGAAATAAATTATGAAGGAACACGTATAGCGAAGCAACTTTTCGCTGCTTCATGATTTATGAAATAAATTATGAAGCAACACAATTGGGGCATATACTGCAGAGGCTATGGGGAAGGATGGCTTTCGCAGCATAAATATATTTGGGAGGTAGAGTTACATGGTAAGCCAGAAGGTAGTCATTAAGAACCCTACAGGGCTACATCTAAGACCGGCAGGCATCCTATGCAAGGAAGCGATGCAATTCAAATCATTAATAACATTTACATTTCGTGAGAATACGGCAAATGCAAAAAGTGTGCTTAGTGTACTTGGAGCATGTGTAAAATGTGGTGATGAAATTGTTATGACCTGCGAGGGCGAGGATGAGGAGGAAGCGCTGAAAGCGTTGGTCGGAGCCATTGAAAGCGGTCTGGGAGAGTAACAGGATTGATTATGTGCTACATTCATTTTAAACCCGTGTACTTGCGTACACGGGTTTTTATGCACAGGGACGCATAAAGAGATCAGCTGCAAAAGCAGTATGCGGAGGTGTGCGGGAAAATTGGAAAAGATAGATCGGGAGGGAAAGCGATGCTTCATTACAAACGTTACAGAAAAAATCCGGTAGTGGATTATCCGGAAAGAAAGTGGCCGAATCTTGAGATTGAAAAAGCACCCATCTGGTGTTCGGTTGATTTGCGGGATGGCAATCAGGCGCTGATCGATCCCATGATCGTGTCGGAAAAAATAGAGATGTTCCAGTATCTGGTAAAGATGGGCTTTAAGGAAATTGAAGTTGGTTTTCCGGCGGCCAGCCAGATTGAGTATGATTTCTTAAGACAGCTTGTGGACAGAAAACTGATACCGGATGATGTGCGGGTACAGGTGCTGACACAGTGTCGTGCTGAATTGATAGAGCGCACATTTGAGTCTGTTCAGGGCTGCAAACAGGTAGTATTTCATATCTATAATTCTACATCTACACTGCAGCGGGATGTGGTTTTTGGCATGGAGAAGGAACAGATTACGGAGATTGCCGTAAATGCGACGAAAATGGTAAAAGAGCGGGCAAAAGATTTTCCGGGCAAGATCATACTGGAATATTCCCCCGAAAGCTTTACCGGTACGGAATTGGAGTATGCATTGGATATCTGTACGGCTGTGCAGGAAGCGTGGGAGCCTACAAAGGAAAATCCGATGATCATTAATCTTCCTTCCACTGTGGAAATGACGACGCCGAATGTTTATGCAGACCGGATCGAATGGATGAACACACATTTTAAAAACAGGGAGAGCATCATTCTCAGTGTGCATCCCCACAATGACCGGGGAACCGGCGTTGCAAGCGCGGAGCTGGCGTTATTGGCGGGGGCGGAACGTGTAGAAGGGACACTGTTTGGCAACGGCGAGCGCACCGGCAATGTGGATATTATGAATATTGCCTACAATATGTTTTCACAGGGCGTTGACCCGGAACTGAAAATTGAGAATATCAATGAAATCATTGAATTGTATGAGCGCTGCTGTAAGATACCGATTCATCCCCGTCATCCTTATGCGGGAAAGCTGGTGTTTACCGCTTTTTCCGGTTCCCATCAGGATGCGATCAACAAAGGTGTAAAGGCAATGAAAGACAGAGGCAGTGAGATATGGGAAGTACCATATCTTCCTATTGATCCTGCGGATATCGGGCGTGATTATGAGCCGATCGTGCGCATTAATTCCCAGTCCGGCAAGGGCGGTGTTGCGTTTGTGATGGACACTTATTTTGGATTCAAGCTTCCTAAGGGAATGCAGAGAGAATTTGCCGATGTGATTCAGAAAATTTCCGAGAAACAGGGAGAGGTTTCGCCGGATCAGGTGATGGAAAACTTCAGAGCGGAATACCTGAATCAAAAGGAGCCGCTGCATTTCCGCAAACTGCGCGTAGATGATCTGAGTGATACGATTGACAGTGAGTTTGATACCCATGTGAAAGTCGTTTATACGGATCATGATGTAGAGAAGAGCTTTGAAGCGGTGGGCAATGGTCCGATCGATGCGGTAAGACGCGGACTTGCGGAAGAGCTTGGAGTTGTGATCAAGGTATTGGATTATGAAGAGCATGCGCTGCAGAGCGGTTCTAACTCCCAGGCGGCGGCCTATATTCACCTGCTTGATGGAGAGACGGGACATGTAACTTATGGCGTTGGTGTCAGCTCGAATATTACGAGGGCATCCATCCGGGCGATTTTCTCGGCGATGAACAGGCTGGGGCTTACGAAGAAATAATGAAAATAAAAAAGCTGAGGGAAAATTTTCCGCTCAGCTTTTTGCATTCTGCTGTTTCGGGAAACTTCGCAATTCATAAGATGAATTGCGAAGTAGCGTAAAATTTTTCATACTGAAAAATTTTACTTTATTCGAAGATCGGTTTTGTACCGGTCTGCGCTACAGCAATGTATGTCTTACCTGTATTCAAAACAATCTCATTACCGTTCGTGTCGTAATACCTGGTCGGTTCATTATTGGACGCTTTTGACCAGGTGATGGGGATCATTTTGCCCTTTGTGCAGTAGTAGCCGGGCTTTCCGCTGTCTACCATTGTAAAATCCTGATAATCATTCTCGTCCAGTCTGGAGGAGTCCGTCATCTGTACGATAACATTTGTAAATGTAAGCTGATCACCGGTGAGCTGATCGATCTGTTTTACTTTGTGAAGGTTTTTATAATAAACGCCTTCTTCTTCATTATATTGCAGAGTAGTCAATGTGACAGGGAATACGCCGCTTAAGTCAATGTTGTAAGCTCTTGATGCATCGCTGTAATCTTCCAGAGTATTGGGATGGGAAGAATTCGTAAATTTAAAGTGATCGGCTGTCCAATACTGACTTCTGTGGTTTTTCTCATAATTTTGTTTTTCAATGGCGCTTGTCAGTTTTTCGCCGGATGTATAGGCATTGTGCGGAGCCGGTTTATCGCTTGTACGGAAAAAAGCTTCATTACCGGTTGCCGGTGTTGAGTTACCTGCAACACCTGTACCTACACCGGTGATATTATTTACACCGGGGAGGGTAATCCAGTCATTCACATAAAACGGGCCGCCAAAGTGCACAATAATAGAATCCCATTCCATTCCTACCGGAACATAATAATGACGAGTGCTGCGGACGTTGCCGATTTTTTCAAGATTCTGCCAACCCTCAATGATCGCCATCTGACGGGAAATCTGCCCCTCTTCCATAATTTCATATAAAACGCCGGCACTGCCGATCCCGTACTGCGGCTGAGCTACAGAGTCAGTGGGCATCATCACAGCGATGGGACGGGAATTGGCAATTTCTTCCTTCACCCAGAAGTTAGTCAGTGAGCTTCTTACATAGCCTTCACCGGGCGCTTCTTCATCATCAATAAAAACGGCTTCCGGTGCAGAAGTTTCTTCGTTAGCACTTGGAAGATCTTCCGCTTCCACAGTAATATTCGGAATTTCTGAAGAAGCTTCTTCATCCTGTTTACCACAGCCGGATATACAAAGCGTAGCGGTGAGCGCTGCAATCAGAAGAATATTATGTCTCTTCATTACTATAGTACCTCTCTTCCTTTTTTTCAGTAATTTCATAATTAGTATACCACATTTCAATTTTTCAGTCATTAGAAAGTATTGCAAATTTGACAAATTATTACATTAAAAAGAAATGCAATTATGTTTCTATAGTAACAGATGAATAAAAGACAAAAAAGTTTAATATTCTGTAAGATTTGAGACAGCAAAAAATTAGTATTGACATTAAATGGGAGAGATGATAGCATATTTTCGTTATATAATTAAGAAATATTATGCGCAGGTATATTTTTTTATTGATGTGTTCAAATTTGCGGAAAATAAAAGAAAAAATGAACAAGAGGAGATAGTTTATGTTGACAAAAACTCAATTTGATATTTTGAATGCAATATATAAGGCGAATGGAGCAAGCCTTACTCAGAGAGAACTGGCGGAGGAGACAGGGATATCGCTCGGCAAGGTGAATCAGGAAAAACAGGAACTTTTGCAAATGCATGCTATTGATGAATTTATGCATTTAACAAGTCGGGGCATGGAGGAATTAGAGCCGTACAGAGTAACTAACGCAGTGATCATGGCAGCGGGAATGAGCAGCAGATTTGCACCATTGTCTTATGAAAAACCGAAGGCCTTATTGAGGGTAAAAGGTGAACTTTTAATTGAAAGAGAAATTGAACAGTTAAAGGCGGCGGGAATCCGGAATATCATTTTAGTTGTGGGGTACATGAAAGAGCGGCTTTTTTACCTGGAGAGCAAATATGGTGTAAAGATAGCTGTGAATGAGGATTATTACAGATACAATAATACTTCCTCCCTGATCTGTGCAGTCAACGATCTGGATAATACATATATCTGCTCTTCGGATAATTATTTTGTAAAAAATCCATTTGAGACATTTGTATACCGCTCTTATTATTCGGCAGTATACGCGGAGGGAAAAACAGACGAATACTGCATTTCCTGTAACAAAAAAGGCCTGATCACTTCCGTGATGATTGGAGGATGCAATTCCTGGTATATGATTGGGCATGTATATTTTGACCGGTCATTCAGTAAGATATTTGCCGAAATATTGAAGAAAGAATATGATAATCTGCTGACAAAACAGCAATTGTGGGAAGATCTGTATATACGTTACATTGATAAACTCGACTTATATATTAGAAAGTATGATGCGGCTATTATCAAAGAATTTGATTCTCTGGAAGAACTGCGGCAGTTTGATAATAAGTATCTGTGCAATGCCGATTCGAGTATCTTTGCCAATATATGCAGCGTACTCAATGTAAAAGAACAGGATATATCAGAGATAAGTCCGATTAAGAATGGTCTCACAAATTCTTCTTTTTGCTTTATCTGTAAAGGGAAGAAATATGTATACCGGCATCCCGGCGTAGGAACTGAAAAGTATATTAACAGGAAAAGCGAGTATAAGTCGATGCAGACAGCGAAGAGACTGGGATTAGATCAGACATATATTTATATGGATGCTGTGGAAGGATGGAAGATATCCTATTACATAGAGGATGTTTCTACGCTGGATTACCATAATGAAGCACAGGTGAGGCAAGCGTTATCCATGCTGCGAACACTGCATGGGAGTGATGAGGATACGGGGCATTTCTTTAACATTTGGGATGAAATTGCAGAATTTGAAAAGCGTTTGAAAGAGAGCGGAAGAAATCAGTTTGAGGATTTAAAACAAATCCATGAGATGATTGAAAAACTGCATCAGTATGCCAAGACAGATGGTGTAAGGCAATGTCTTTGTCATTGTGACAGTTATGATCCTAACTTTCTGATAGACAAAGAGGGGAATATGTCATTGATAGACTGGGAGTATTCAGGTATGGCGGATCCCGGCTGTGATATCGGAACATTTATTGCCTGTTCGGATTATACAGATGAAGAGGCAAAACAGGTAATCAATATATATCTTGGGTATGCTGCGTCGGATAAAGAGTTGAGACACTTTTTAGCTTATGTGGCGGCTGCGGCCTGTTACTGGTTTCTGTGGGCGATTTATCAGGAAAGTCTGGGAAAAAATGTGGGTGAGTATCTGTATATTTGGTATAGATATACAAAACAGTATGGGAAAGAGGCATTGGAAATGTTTGAAAAAGGAGATGTCTGATAAAAAATAACATGTATATTGAAACAGGGCGCATGCATCGCGTGATATGATGCATAGCAGAACAGGAATAAGAAAGGAGTATTGAGAATGGAAACGAAAGAAATGGATATTGAGGAGCTGATCTACACGGAAACAGAGAAGCGGCTGCAGGAGATGGAGAGCATCGGGTATGATTTTCCGGAGAAGATAGGGCGTGCCGATATAGCCGTTATGTTGGTCGGATTTGTGGGGAGTCTGATTCTTATTGTATTATGCATGATGGGGGTGATCAGCTGATGAATGGAAATGCGGATTATATTAAACAGGAGACGGTAACCGGAGTGGTGCCGATGCTAAAACGTGACAGAAAATATTCTTTTCTGGATTTGTTTTTGTCTACAAGCGGGTTTGCTATTGCAACATGGTGCTATACGCAGGGAGCATATGTTGCGCAGTTTTTGTCATTTAAGCAGATGCTGATCAATATATTTTGTTTTAATATTGTCTGGATTACGATTGAATGTGTTCCGGTTTTGTTTGCGGTAAGATATGGGATAGATCTCTGGATCTGGCTTCGGTCTGTATTGGGGCAGAAAGGCGTTGCGGCGATAGCGACAATTATCAGTCTGGCAAATTTTGGATGGTATGCCGTGGCAGCGAATCTGTTTTCATCTTCCATGATAAATCTTGCGGGGAATTTTGGAGTTGCCCTGAATCCTGCCATCTGGAATCCGGTGCTTGGAACGGTGTGCGTAGTACTCGGAACATTGATCGCATTGGGTGGGCCGGAAGTGATTAAGTGGACAAACAGATTTCTGGTGACTGCGCTGCTGATTGTCGGGACAGTAGTTGTAGTTCTCTGCTTTACAGCTGTGCCGATTTCAGAAATTATGGCAGTGAAACCGATAACAGATAACGGCATATCACCGCTTGCGAATTTCATGCTGTCTGCGGAGGGAAATGTTGCGTTTGCATTTTCATGGTCCACGCAGGCGCTTGTTATGCCACGGTTAGCTAAAAGTGAGAGAAGCGGGTATTGGGGGACTTCTCTGGCATATGGTGTAATTGCTCCGTTTTTTGTTGCAGCCGGCGGCGTGATGGCGCTTGCGATGTTTGTCAGGACGGGGATATACGAGAGTGATCCAACGGCTATGCTTTCCACACTTTGCGGTGCGGGTTTTGCGCTGCTCAGTTTATTGCTTGTTGCTTTTGCCAATGTGGGGACACAGGGAACCGGTTCTTATGTCAACTGTATGATAGTGAAAAGCGGTCTGCCCAAAGTAAGTTATAAATTATTGGTAATCATAGCTATGATCTATGTCAGTGCTTTAACCATTTGGGGCGGCGTAAATGATCATTTTGGAGCATTTATTTCTCTGGCGGCTTATCTGCAGGGGCCGATCATCGGCATGACTTTTGTGGATTATCTGTTTGTGAGAAAACGGAAAATTTCTTTGAAGTCGGCATACTTTATGAAAGGACATGACGCGTATCAATATAACAATGGAATCAATTGGGTTGGGATAGGATGTCTGGTCATTTCTTTTGCTGTGGCAATGTTATTTGTTTATAATCCAATGACGGGAGAGATTAAAAGCAATATATTTTTGATTACTACGGGAAGCGGATTTACCGCGATTTTTGGGGCAGTGCTGTACTATATCGCAAGTCTGACACCGCTGCGAAAATATATGCTGCGAGATAGAGAAGATCTGGAAATTGTTTAAAGATACATAAATTGATAATTTTACTGATTACTAAATAAGGAAATAACAGGTTACCCTGAAAGCTTCGGATTATATACCGCGGTTTTCAGGGTATTTGTTTTTGAAGCGGAAATTTAGAAATTTAAAGTAGTTGCAGATTTGGGGCAATAGCTGTAAAATATATTTTGGGATAGAATGACAAAAAGGAAGACGGAGTGAATGAATATTTTATTATATATTGATCCGGGAACGGGAAGTATGCTTTTTGCAATTCTGATCGGCATTATAGGAACATTAAACTATTTGCTGAAAAACGGGATTGTAAAACTGCGCTTTTTATTGAGCGGCGGAAAAAAAGTGGAGACAAATACGGATAAGCTTCCGTTTGTAATATTTTCGGATGATAAACGGTATTGGAATGTGTTTGAGCCAATCTGCCATGAATTTGACAGGCGGGGGGTTGATATGGTGTATATGACTGCATCTCCCGATGACCCTGTGCTTCAGAATCCCTATGAACATGTAAAAGGCGAGTTTATTGGAAAAAATAATAAAGCCTTTGCAAGAATGAATTTTTTGAATGCCGGGATTGTTCTTTCAACAACACCGGGATTAGATGTTTACCAGTGGAAACGATCCAAAGATGTACAGTACTATGTGCATATGCAGCATGCGGCAAGCGGTGTTTCGTGCTATAGGATGTTTGGCACTGATTATTATGATGCGGTAATGGTTTCCGGAGAATACCAGGAGAAAGAGATAAGAGAGCTGGAAAGAATTCGGAATCTTCCGGAAAAAGAACTGGTTAAAGCGGGAATTCCCTATATGGATGAAATGGTAAAACGGCTCTGGGCGGCGTCTCAGGAAGCGGGGGAGCAGGAACGCACGGTTTTGCTTGCACCGACCTGGGGAAAGAGCGGAATTTTTCAAAAGTATGGCGGTAGAATCATTGAGGTACTTTTAAAGACAGGATACCATATTATTGTCCGCCCGCATCCCCAGTCTTTTACATCGGAAAAGGAAATGCTTGAAAAGATCATGCGGGAATACCCGGAGTCTGACCAGCTGGAGTGGAATCGGGATAATGACAATTTTGAAGTGTTGAAACGTGCTGATATTCTGATATCGGATTTTTCAGGCGTTATTTTTGAGTTCTCGCTTGTATATGACAAACCTATCATTTATGCAGATACGGAGTTTGACAGCAGCCCTTATGATGCATGGTGGCTGGATACACCGGATTGGACGTTTGGCATATTACCGCGCATCGGACAGAAGCTGACAATGGACAACCTGGATACCTTGAAGCAGATGATAGATGAGTGTATTCAGGACCCCAAATATGCCAAAGGACGTCAAGAGGCCAGAGAAGAAACATGGGAATATAAGGGAGAGGGAACGGAACGCACAGTAGAGTATCTGCTGCATAAGTACGACGAATTGACGCAGGCAGGAAAGGGAGCGTAGGATGTCTTTTTGGGAAATCTTAGATACATTATTATTGAAACCGCTTGAGCTTATTTTTGAAGTGGTTTATATGATGGCATATAAAGTAATTGATAACCCGGGCTTGTCGATTATTGCGCTGAGCCTGTTTATGAACTTTCTGGTGCTTCCGCTGTATATGTGCGCCGATGCCATACAGGAAGAGGAACATGCCATAGAAAAGAAACTGCAGAGAGGCGTGGATCATATTAAAAGGACATTCAGCGGCGATGAGAGGATGATGATGCTGCAGACTTATTACAGGCAGAATAATTATAAGCCTGTATATGTCCTGCGCAGTGCGGTCTCCCTGTTTTTGCAGATTCCGTTTTTTATTGCGGCCTATCGATTCCTTTCAGGTCTGCAGCTTTTAAACGGTGTTTCTTTTGGGCCGATTGCGGATCTTGGCCGGGCGGACGGGATAGTGCGGTTCGGAGGGGCGGCTGTCAATGTTTTGCCGATCATTATGACTGCTGTAAATCTGGTATCCTGTATTATTTTTACAAAGGGAAGCCCGCTGAAAGCGAAAATACAGCTTTACGCCATGGCACTGTTCTTTTTGGTATTTTTGTATGCCTCGCCGGCCGGCCTCGTTTTTTATTGGACGTTAAACAATGTGTTTTCATTGGTAAAGACCATCTTTTATAAGCTGAAGAATCCCCAAAAGGTATTGAATGCAATCTTTTCCGCTGTCGGAGTTTTGCTGGTGGTCTATGGGCTTTTCTCGTGGCCGGTCTCCACTCTACGAAAAACAGTATTTTTTACAGGATGTGCCGTGTTGCTGCAGATACCGCTTATTTACAGTGTTTTGAAAGATCGGTTAAAACAGAAAAAGCAGCAGAAATCAGAAAATAAAAAACTATTCTTTGCAGGAGGAGCATTTTTATCTGTTTTAACAGGCGCTTTAATACCGTCTTCCGTAATAAAAGCGTCACCATTGGAGTTTGTTGAGACTACATGTTTTTATAATCCGCTATGGTTTATTGTCAGCTCTTTTTGTCTGGCATTCGGGATATTTGTAATTTGGGCGGGCGTATTTTATTTTCTGGCGAGACCGGCTGTACGGGTATATTTTGATAGAGCAGTATGGATTTTTGCAGGAATATTCACCATAGATTATATGTTTTTCGGGAAAGATCTCGGGCAGCTTACGCGGGAACTGGCATATGAAAACGGATTGGAATTAACGCGGGAAAGTCAGGTTGTCAATGCTTTGGCAGTTATGGCGGCGGTTCTGATATTTTATGCTGTATATCGGCATAAGGATAAACTGGCATCAGAAATATTGATAGTGGGAACTTTGGCTTTTTGCTGCATGACAGCTGTCAATGTGACAGGAATCAGTGGCGCTGTGAACAGAGTGAAGGAAAGAAATGAGGAGGAAAATGAGGAGCTCCCGAGGCTTACGCTGAGTAAAAGCGGGAAAAATGTGATAGTGTTGATGTTGGATCAGGCAATAGGCAAGTATGTACCTTACCTGTTTGCAGAAAAACCGGAGTTGGAAGAACAGTTTGCAGGGTTTACTTATTATGCTAATACCGTATCGTTTGGAGCACACACTAATTTTGGTACGCCGGCCCTTTTTGGGGGATATGAATACACACCGGTAGAGATCAATAAAAGAAGTGAGGAAACTCTGGCATCGAAACATAATGAAGCACTCAAAGTAATGCCGGCACTGTTTGATCAGAATGGTTATCAGGTGACGGTCTGTGATCCGCCTTACGCGGGTTATCAATGGATACCGGATTTTTCCATTTATGATGATTATCCGGAAATGAAACATTATATTTTGTCCAAGGGAGAATTTTCGAATGATATTCAAAAAAGTCAATGGATACAGTATGACAAGAGAAACTTTTTTTGTTATGCTATTTTAAAAACATCACCATTATGTTTTCAGAAAACGATATATGATTATGGCGGATATAATCAGAGTGAGGAAGCGACAGCAGCGTATTACCAGACGGTCAGCAGCATGTACACTGCACAGGGACTGTTGGCAAGTTTTATGGACGGTTATCTTGAATTGGGGTCATACCCGGATTTTACGGAAACTATAGAGGAGAATATAAACACTTTCTTAATGATGACAAATGATACAACACATAATTCAATGATGCTGCAGGAACCTGAGTATGTACCGGCTGTAGAAGTTGATAACTCGGAATATGAGAGTACTCATCAAGACAGGTATACGGTAAACGGGCAGACATTAAAGATGACAACACATGTGCACGCGATGTATTATCAGATCAATATGGCGGCCCTGATCCAACTGGGAAAATGGTTTGACTATATGCGGGAGAATGATGTTTATGATAATACCAGGATCATACTGGTTGCTGATCACGGAAGAAGCGTACTTCGTGATGGAGATGAATATCGGCTGGGAGAAAGAGATATAGAAAATTTTTACCCTCTGTTGATGGTAAAAGACTTTGACAGCAGGGAATTTACGATATCAGAAGAATTCATGACAAACGGGGATGTACCGACGCTGGCTCTGGAAGGACTTGTGGATAATCCGATTAATCCTTTTACTGGGAAAGTGATAGATTCTTCCGAGAAAACGAGGCATGATCAGTATATTATCGGATCGGACGAGACAGATATATTGATCAATAACGGTAATACGTTTCTGCCCTCGAAGTGGTATGCGGTGCATGACGATATGCGGGATGTGAGTAACTGGAGGCTGGTGTCGGAAGAAGAGACAACGCTTCCGCCTATGGAGAATGTGGGAGCAGAATAAGGAGAGAACAATGAAAAAGATCATGATCACAGGCTGCAACGGACAGCTTGGCAGGGCATTAAATCAGTTATATGAAAAGGAACAGAATATTACGCTCATTAACACAGATGTATTTCAGGGAGAAAATATCACGCCTTTAGATATCACGGATGTGGACAAGGTACTTTCCTTTGTCAGGGAGATGAAGCCGGATGCTATCATCAACTGCGCGGCTCATACAAATGTTGATAAATGCGAGACAGATGCAGATAACGCTTATAAGATCAATGCGATTGGCCCGCGGAATTTAAGTATAGCCGCAACGGAGACAGGGGCAAAGCTGATGCACGTTTCTACAGACTACGTATTTCCCGGAACGGAAAACAGAGCATTAACAGAGTTTGATGCGGCAGGTCCCACAAGTATGTATGGAAAGACAAAGCTGGCCGGAGAAAATTTTGTGAAACAATTTAATGACAGGCATTTTATTATCAGGACCGCGTGGCTTTACGGAGACGGTAAAAATTTTGTGAAGACTATGCTGCGTCTTGCTGAGGAACACAGAGAAGTGAGCGTTGTAAAAGATCAGTTTGGAACGCCTACCAGTGCCGCTGAACTGGCAAAAGCGATCAAATATCTGTTGTCCACAGAAAATTACGGGCTGTTTCATGGAACCTGTGAGGGGAGCTGCTGCTGGGCCGATTTTGCGGCGGAGATTTTCAGACTTGCAAAGAAAGATACGAAAGTAAATTATATTACAACAGAAGAATTCGGTTCTCCTGCAAAACGCCCGGCTTATTCTATTTTGGACAATTATATGCTGCGGCTTACGACAGACTTTACATTCGCGTCCTGGCAGGATGCGATAGCGGAATATATGAAGGGCGCAGAAGCTGAAACGGAACATATGCGAATGTGCGGACGGTAATGACCGGAGGCAGAAAGGGGCGCGATGAGCGGGATAAAACAATCCATTCATTTTAATAAGAAAAAGCGGGACGTGGCGATTGCTGCGCTCCTTCTGGCGCTTGTACCGGTCGTTTGTGCATGGCTGTACTGTCTGCTTGACAGACAGTACTTTTCTCAGATCTATCTGCCGGCGTCTTTCTGGAATGATGAACTGTTTTATTATAAGATGACGGAAAGTGTACTTGAGTATGGTTATCCTCAGGGGTATTTCGGTTTTAACGAGAGTCACGGCATGTATCTTTCTTTTGCGGCATGGAGTCCGGTGCTTTTGATGTTCTGGGTCATATGGGGCTTTTTCTTTGGTTGGAATCTGCTTTCGCCGATGATCTGCAATGTTGCGCTGCTGTCTGTCTCTCTTCTGCTGTTTAGTCTGCTTGTAAAGCCGGATAAAAAGCAAAGCCTGATGATCGCTCTTTTGTATACGACGTTTATGCCGATTACAAGATTCGCACTGTCCTGCATTCCGGAGGCAGAGCTGTTTGCACTTTTTATTGTATTTCTGGGGCTGGCGGTAGCCTGCCAAAGAAAATACAGAGGCTGGATGATCGGGGCGATGTTTGCGCTTGTCATGTTGATGACATGGATGCGTCCGTACTTGATTTTGCTACTCTTGACACCGGCTGTGCTGTTGTTTGGTAAAAATAGAAAAAAGGCTCTTCTGTGGACAGGAGTGATAGCTGCGGTTACAATGGTGGTTTATGCAATGATCAGCCATTTTTTCAGTGCGCCATATCTTGAGGATCTTTTTTATACGGAGTGGATTAAGGTTTATTTTGAACAGGGGATTTTGGCGGGGCTGCATTACACGGTCTGGAAACTGTATATGTCATTACGTACCGTGGCAGAACTGATACGGGCGAATCTGATCGTGAAAAGCGGATTGTATTTTGCGGCAGGACTATATTATTTTATCTTTTTATTGTTGCTGCTGTTGCTTTTGGTGAGAGTTGTCGGGAGGATTCTTTATAAAAACTGGAAAGGCTTTCTTCTGGAAGGGCAGATGCTGCTTTGCATGATCGGTTTTTTTGCTGCAGATCTTCTGATGTATCGGATTAGAGAGGGAGGGCGGCATACCCTTGTCTATATTGTCGGTTTTCTGTGTTTGCTGCCGCTTGCAGAGATTTCTAAAAAGACGCGGATGTATCTGGCATTTGGAACGGCTGTCGTTTTTTTAGGGCTGTTTATATTCCGGGGAAATGTTCCTTATGAGTTTGCAGTTCCCTATAGCACAGAGGAGTACAGGGCAGATTTGGAAAATATGGCAGAGCAGCTGTCGGAAAACATGGTGCTGACCGGAGAAGCGCCAAATTATGGGAATACTGTTATATGGGTATTGAGTGAAACGATAGATGGGGCATCAGAGATGGTAGATTTTGGTGCTTATTATACTGTTCCGAAAGGATTCGGAATCAATCTGTGTGCAGAAGCTTATTTGGATGAAAATCTGGAAGATCTGCAGAGCCGCTATATCGGCGTAACACCGGGCGGGGGCTTTGAGAGTCGTATAAAAACTGCCGGCGGAATGGAAGTCGGGAGATGTAAAACTCTTGTGGTTTATGAACTCAGATGAGACAACCGCAGGATAAAAGCGAGGTATTTTATGAGATTGTTAAGTGTGATCGTGCCCTGTTATAATGAGGAAGATAACATTGCTGATTTTTATGCGGAATTTATAAAAAGTAAGTCCTTTTTTGAGAAGAAAGAACTGGATTATGAGATCATTTATATTGATGATGGTTCTGAAGATAATACAGTGGCAGAAATCAAAAAATTGCATGAAGCGGATGGACGGGTTCATATGGTTTCCTTTTCCCGCAACTTCGGGAAAGAGGCCGCTATGTATGCAGGCTTCGAGCATGCGAAGGGGGATTATGTAGTGACAATGGATGCAGATTTGCAGGATCCGCCGTCCATGTTGCCGGAAATGTTTTCCTATATAGAACAAGGATATGATTCCGTAGCGACAAGAAGAGTAAACAGAAAAGGAGAACCGCCGATCCGCTCTTTTTTTGCAAGAATGTTCTACCGTCTGATGCGAAGAATCTCCAAAACTGAAATTGTGGACGGCGCAAGAGATTACCGCTTAATGACAAAACAGATGGTAGACGCGATTTTGTCTGTAAAAGAGTATAACCGTTTTACAAAAGGAATTTATGGCTGGGTAGGATTTCGGACAAAATGGCTGGAGTTCGAAAATGTAGAGCGTAAAAAGGGAGAGACAAAGTGGTCTTTCTGGAAATTATTTACGTATTCTCTGGAGGGTATCATGGCGTTTTCAACGGCGCCGCTTGCTTTCGCCTCCATTTTGGGCATTCTGTTCTGTATATTGGCCTTTTTAATGATCATAGTGATCATTATAAAAACACTTGTTTTCGGTGATCCGACTTCCGGCTGGCCTTCCATGATCTGTATCCTGTGCCTGATCAGCGGCGTACAGCTTTTTTGTATGGGAATCATTGGTCAATATCTTTCTAAAGCCTATATGGAAGTAAAAGAACGTCCCATTTATATATGCAAGGAAGAAATTTAGCGATAGGATACCTGCACTTATACAAAAAATGAACAATAATGAAAGATGAAACGGCCCGGATAAAAGTATCCCTGTAACAATCAGGGGATACTTTTATCCGGGCTGTCCGATATACTTGATTTTCGAATGATTACATATCTCTTAAATCCAACCGTATCTTATCGGCAATTCTTGCAATGTATTCACTGTTGGTGGGACGTCCCTTGCCTGTCCCGACCGAATAGCCGAACAGTTCTTCAAATGTATCAACATTTCCTCTTGTCCATGATACTTCTATAGCGTTTCTGATAGCCCGTTCCACTTTCTGGTCCGTCGTTTTAAATCTTTTTGCAACAGTGGGATATAAAAGCTTTGTGACGCTGCTGACAGCTTCCATATCCTTTCCGGAGAGGATGATTGCCTCTCTTAAGTAGTGATACCCTTTCAGATGTGCCGGAATACCCATATCCAGCATGATCCTGGTAACATAGCGCTCCAGATCGACCTCGTTCATGTTAGCAATATCCATGATTCAAATTCCCCTTTCAAATTATGGCATATAAATGATATGTTTCGCATTTTCTGTAAGAAAATGTTTGCTGCTATCAATATAGTATAATATTTGTCGCGATTTGAAAAGTGTAAGTTATCGCATGCGTTCATATTTGAGATTTGTTTGTGGTAATATGTGAAAAAATGGGAATAATTTGGAATAAAAGGTGACGGATTAAGACATCTGTGATAAAATAATAATGGCTTTTTATGGAAAAAGCAAAGCTATTTTTAGAGGAACAGGAGCTTTATATAATGAAAGTTTCTTTTAAGGAAAATAAGGAACTTGTGAGCATCATTATACCGGTTCATAATGCGGAAAATTTTATTAAAGATACGATCAACTGCGTTCGGGCACAGTCTTATCAGAACTGGGAATTATTATTGATTGAGGATGGTTCTACAGATCATACTATGGATGTTATGGATGCCTATCTGGATGAGCTGAAGGATGAACGGATACGGATCAAAAAACGTGAGATCAAATCTCCTGAGGAAAAGACTTTTGGTGCAGCAAGGGCGCGTAATCTGGGACTTTCCCTGGCAAAGGGCAGATATATTGCCTATCTGGATGCGGATGATTACTGGGTAAAGGACAAGCTGGAGAGAGAGCTTGCATTTTTGAAGGAAAAGAACGCCGGTTTTGTATTTACAGGATATGAGTTCGGGGATGAAAATGCCAAAGGAACGGGAAAAGTCGTACATGTGCCGGAGACATTAAATTATAAACAGGCACTTGGCAATACCACGATCTTTACATCTACGGTCATGATGGATACGGAGAAAATAGAGAAATCGCTTATGGAAATGCCCTATATTAAGAGTGAAGATACCGCAAGCTGGTGGAAGATATTAAAAACCGGTGTGACGGCTTACGGGTTGGATGAGAATCTGGTTATTTACAGGCGGGCAGGAAAGAGCCTGTCCTCCAATAAAATAGAAGCGCTGCGGCGTATCTGGAACCTTTACAGACAGGCGGCCGGGCTTTCCATAGCAGCAAGTATCCGCTATTTTGTGCCCTGGGCATATCGGGCAGTAAAACGGCGCATATAGGAATCGTTTGCCGAAAACTTTTTGAGAAAATAAAACATCTAAACAAATATATCAGATAGTAAAAATGAAGAAAAGGAACATGTGATGCAGGAAAAAGAGGCATTTAAAAGGCTTGTAAGGCTTTTGCTTTCAGGTGTGTGTCTGCTTGGGCAGGTACTTATTTACATTCGTTTTTTATATATGTATTTTTTTGAGCCGATCAAACGAAATCTTCAGTTTTTTGAAAAGGGAGAAGCGCTTTTCATTGCGATTTACGTAGTGCTTATTTACTTTTTCTCCAATATGTACGGTGGAATGAGGATCGGTTATCTGAAAAACGGGGAAGTGATCTTCTCTCAGATTTTCGCTACGTTTCTTGCCAATATAGTGACTTATGGGCAGGTATCGATTATGATCACTGCGCTTTTTGAACTCAGACCGTTTGTCAATATGCTGATCATGCAGATTGCATGGTCGGTTGTGTGGATCAACATTGCAAACTTTATTTATCAGCATATTTTTGCACCGAGACAGATGCTGTTGATCCATGGGGACAGGCCCTATGACGATATTGTGGCAAAATTCAGCACAAGAAAAGATAAGTACAGTATCTGTAAATGCATCAGCTACAGAATCGGTTATGATGATATTTTTATGGAAATTCTCGAGAATTATGATGCGATTGTGATTTGGGATATTCCGGTGGATGTGCGGAACAAGATTTTGAAATTTTGTTATGGTCATTCTATCCGCGTGTATATCATGCCTAAAATAACAGATGTTATATTAAAAGGAGCCGAGCAGCTCAGTCTTTTCGACACACCGATTTTGTTTACAAGAGAATATAAGATGAGTATAGACCAGCAGTTTTGGAAGAGGTTTATTGATATCACATGTTCTTTTATCCTTATTATTTTGACATCGCCGTTGATGCTTTTGACAGCATTGGCAGTTAAACTTTATGACGGCGGTCCGGTTTTGTATAAACAGGTGCGCTGTACGATCGGCGGAAAAGAGTTCAAGATCATGAAATTCCGCAGTATGAGTGTGGATGCCGAGAAAGACGGGAAAGCAAGGCTGGCGTCGAAGAATGATGCGAGGATTACCCCTGTCGGGAGATTTATCAGGGTATGCCGACTGGACGAACTGCCGCAGCTTTTCAATATACTGAAAGGTGAAATGTCCTTTATCGGGCCAAGACCGGAACGACCGGAGATCATTGCACAGTATATGGAAATCATGCCGGAATTTAAGTTTCGCATGCGGGTGAAGGCAGGACTTGCGGGTTATGCGCAGGTTTACGGAAAATATAATACAACGCCTTATGATAAGCTGAAACTGGATCTGTATTATATTGAAAACTACTCTATATGGATGGATATTAAACTGATGTTTCTGACGCTGAAGATTCTGTTGATGCCGGACAGCACGGAAGGCATAGAAGTGACGCAGATTACGGCAATGAAGCAGTCCAATGCGGAACTTCTTGAGAAACGGGCGAAGCTGGATGAAGAGGCAAGAGAACGCGTTGAGAGAGAACATCAGGAACGCGCGGCGCATGAAGCGAAGGTACTTGAGAGGCAGCAAAAAGAGAAAGAGCAGAATGTGAAGGAAAACGAATCATAACAGAAAGGCGGGGTTGGCATGCAGGAGTGCAGATATGGGAAAGAGCCGCTTGACACGAGACTGTTTGTGTTACAGCTTTTGAGGAAGCTTCCGGTGATATTGTTGGCAGCGGTTTTAGGCGCACTTTGTGTCGGAGGCCCCTATTTTTTGACAAAAGTAACGTTCGGGCCGGCGAAAGAGTATGAGGCGGTAACGGATTTTTATATTGATTATGCGGTGAAAGAGGACGGCACGCAGCATACGTATATTAATCAGGCCACCTGGGATCAGCTGGTGAAAGATGATGTTTTTACTGATAAAATACTGATCTGTATGTTATGGCTCGGGGAGGCAGACGAGAAAACCGTGGAGAATACGCCCTTGCCCGATATCGAAAAAGCTGCAGGAATAACCAAACAGCAGCTGCAGGGATATCTTTATGCGACGGTGCTTTCCGATACAAGGATCGTAACGACGACGGTGACGACAAATGATCCGGCACTGACAATGAAGATTGAAAAGGCGCTCGTGCAGGCGATGTTTGATTTTGGGGAGCAGCAGAAAGAAATCGCGGAGGTGCGGATTTTTCAGGAGCCGGCGGAAGCGTCTCTTGTGATTGCGGATGTGCGCACATTCAGAGCCTGTATGGTGGGCGTAGTGTCGTTTGTTTTTGTGACAGTGCTTTATCTGTGCCTTTACTATGCGCTGGATGAAGGAATTCACATTCCGGCAACTTTTGAGAGGCGGTTCGGCATACCGATGTTGGGGACGATACACTCAAAAGAGCTGCCTGTTCTTGCCGGAAAATTATTGCCGGAGAAGCCTGTGCTTTTGACGGCGGACAAAGAGGTGGATCCGGAGCAGGTAAAGAAAGCGCTTGCGGAGAAAAAAATAGAGACAGGGGAAGCTTACAGGCCGGAAGAGTTGTTTGAAAGGGCGGATTCAAGCACCGCTAAAGAAGAGCAGACGCCGGTGTCAAAACAGACAGGGGATCTATCTGATAAAAAGCTGCTGTTCATTGTAAAAGCAGGCGCGCACAACGGAAAGCAGATAGAGAAAACATTGGATATGTGCGAAAAATGTAAATTTGATATCGCTGCAGCTTTGTTGTGGGATGCCGACGAAAAATTAATAAAGGCATACGAATTGCCAAAGCATGTATTTTATGCGTGGCAAAAACAGAAGGCTGAAAGAAAGTAGAGAGCCGGTAGAATATTTGTAAGCGGCAGACAAAGAACAGGAACGGAATATGACAGTACAGATTTTGGCTTCCGTGGTGGAAAAAGACCCACGCAAGCTTGCAGAGCAAATGCATATAGAGACAGATGCCATTATTGTAAATCAATGCGATCATTATGGCGTGGAATTTTTTGACCATAATGACAGGAAAGTGCAAGTTTTTCATATGGCGGAGCGCGGCGTGGGACTTAGCCGGAACACCGCGCTGATGCGGGCGGATGGAGATATCTGCCTTTTTTCAGATCAGGATATTGTCTATGAAAGCGGTTATGAACAAAAGATTTTGCGGGCTTTTGAAAAGTGTCCCGAAGCCGATATGATCGTTTTTAATATCGAAATCGCGGAGGAGAGAAGAACTTATTATAACAGATCGGTAAAAAAGGTGCGCTGGTACAATTGCGGGCGGTACGGGGCTGTCAGTTTTGCAGTAAAAAGAGAGCGGCTGTTTGAGTCGGGTGTGACGTTTTCGCTGCTGTTTGGCGGCGGCGCAAAGTACAGCGCCGGGGAGGACAGCCTGTTTTTAAAAGAGTTTATGGATAAGGGATACCGGGTATATACTTCTCCCGAGGTGATCGGCAGAGAAAAAGAGGGGGAATCCACCTGGTTTTCCGGCTATCACGAGAAATTCTTTTTTGACAGAGGTGTGCTCTATCATTTTCTGTATGGACCGCTGGCAAAACTCTGGGGATTCAGATTCCTTTTTGTACACAGAGATAAAATATGCCGGGACATTTCATTGAAAAAGGCTTATCAAATCATGAGGAAAGGCATTCGGAAAGGAAAGAGACCGGAATAACATAGCATGGATTACAGTATTTTTATTTATCTGACGCTGACAGTGCTTGTCGTAGCGCTTGCCTGGTTTGTGAATCTGCCGGCGGGGCGGATGGCAGAAGCGATAGTTTACGGCGGGAAAACAAAATATTATCGGGGGCTTACCAGACAGCAGACGGTAAACCGGATTTTAATTGTTGCAATATTTTTGCTGTTGTTTGTAGTGTCCGCCTGCCGGATCGCGGTGGGGAACGACTATTGGGTATATCGGGATGACTTTTTGCTGATCGAACAAAACAGGCATGTGTCATTTGAATTTGGATTTGTCTGGACAGTGCGCGTCTTGCAGTCTATGTTAAATCATGATCAGTATCTGCCCGTTTTTGCAGTATTTTCCTTTTTTACAGTCCTGTTTTTTGTCAGAGGAATGGCGGACTTAAGCGAGCAGTTTGCTTTTACGGTTTTCCTTTTGATGACGGGCGGCTACTACTTTTCGAGTTTAAATTCCGTGCGCTATTACCTGGTACTGTCGATCGCTCTTTACAGTATAAAATATGTATTAAACGGGGAGTGGGGAAAGTTTATTTTCTGGATCGTATTGGCGGCTGCTTTCCATAAATCGGTGCTGGTCGTAATCCCGTTATATTTTCTGGCTTCGCGGAATTGGAAAAAATGGCATATTCTGTTATTTGCGGCAGGATGTGCCAGCCTGATCGTATTTCAGGGTTTTTACAGAAAGATCATTTTTTATTTTTATCCTTTTTATGAAGGATCCATGTTTGATACGGGAGAGATGTCTTTCGGCAACATCGGGAAATGTGCGGCAGTACTTGTTTTGTCGGTGATCTACTACAGGGTGGCGGTGAAAGAGGATAAGAAAAACAGATTCTGTTTTTACTGCAATCTGGGAGCGTTAGCGCTGTATGTGTTCGGCTCCTTTATCCCGGAAGTATCCCGGGTCGGCTATTACCTGAATATTACCAATATTTTTCTGATACCCGGCATTATTGTAAAAATACCTGAAAAACGGCAGAGGATTTTGTGGACGGTGCTTGTGGCGACGGCATATCTGGCGTATTTTGCATTGTTTTTGCGGAGCGCGTACAGTACGGATATACGGTTGCTGCCGTACAGGAACTGGATATTTCAATAAAATGGCATCGTTCTGCGGCGACGCATTGCGAGGCCGGTGTAGGCCGGTAAAAAAATGGAGTTGAGAATATGCGTGTACTGTGGGTTTGTAATATTATGCTGCCGATGGTGGCCGAATATCTTGGGATGGAAGCGAGCAATAAAGAAGGATGGCTTACCGGACTGTCTGCTACGATTCTAAAGCATCAGGAAGAAAACAGAATAGAACTTGGCGTGTGCTTTCCTGCATTGGGAGAACTGGCTGAATTTGGAGAGATGCTGCAGGTTCCCGGCTCGGATGCGAAAATGCATGCCTTTGGATTTTATGAAAATGTCAGCAGGGCGGAGGTATATGACGAAAGAACGGAAGAGCGTCTGAAAAGGATCATGGATATTTTTAAGCCGGATCTGGTGCATTGTTTTGGAACAGAGTTTCCCCATACGCTGGCCGCAGTGAAAGCTTTTGATAAAAAGGAGCGGACATTAATAGGCGTTCAGGGACTTTGCAGTATGTGTGCGAGATATTTTCGGGCAGATTTGCCGGACTATGTGTGGAAACGGGCCACGTTCAGAGACAGGGTAAAGCAGGATGATCTCAGAAGACAGCACGAAAAATATGTACAGCGGGGCGTTTATGAAATAGAAGCGGTGCAGCGGGCCGGGCATATTACGGGGCGGACGGAATGGGATAAGAAATATACCGGGGAGTGGAATCCGGATGCAGAATATCATTTTATGAATGAAACGCTGCGTTCAAATTTTTACACGGGATGCTGGAAAGAGGACTCCTGCCGGAAATATTCTGTTTTTTTGAGTCAGGGGGACTACCCGCTTAAGGGATTACATTATATGCTGCAGGCAATGCCGGAAATTTTGAAAGAATATCCGGATACAGAAGTTTATGTGGCCGGGAACAGTATTATTAAGACGGCTGCGGAAAAAGGACTCAATGGGTTAAAAGGGAAGTTGAAATTGGAATCCTATGGAAAATATATTCTGCAGCTGTTAAAAGAGACAGGAACACTCCATAAAGTACATTTCCTGGGACGGCTGAACGCAGAACAGATGAAAGAACAGTATTTGAGGAGTCATGTGTTTGTATGTCCGTCATCCATTGAAAATTCACCGAATTCGGTGGGGGAAGCGATGCTGCTCGGGGTACCTGTGGTATGTGCGGAGGTGGGAGGCATTGCTGACATTTTCGCGGGTGGCGTGGATGGGCTGTTCTATCCGGCAGGGGATGTGAAAAAGCTGGCGGAGGCCGTAAAGATCATGTTTGCCGGGGGTAAGCGGGTGGAAGCTTACCGGAAGGCGGAAAGGCTTCATGCAGGAAATACACACGACGCACAGAAAAATTATGAGAGACTGATGGAAATTTATACGGAAATTGCGGGTTGTAAAAGGATATGAGACTGACATTTGTTTCCAATTATATCAATCATCATCAGATACCGGTATCCAATGAACTTTACAGGCTTTTGGGGGATGAGTACGCTTTTATTCAGACTGAGCCGATAGAAGAAGAAAGACTTCAGATGGGGTGGCAGGATATGAGCGGCTCTTTGCCGTATCTCAAACTGTTTTATGAGAAACCGGAGTATTGCAAAAAACTGATACTGGACAGTGATGTGGTAGTGTTTGGCGGTACGGATGAGGAAAGCTATATACAGCCGAGACTGGCGGCAGAAAAACTTGTTTTGCGATGCAGTGAACGTATCTATAAGTCCGGTCAGTGGAAAGCGGTTTCGCCGAGGGGATTAAAGAAGAAATATGAGGACCATACCCGTTATAGGAGGGCGCAGGTCTATTTGATGTGCGCCGGTGGATATGTGGCTTCTGATTTTCATCTGGTTCATGCCTATCCCGATAAGATGCTCAAGTGGGGATATTTTCCGGAAACAAAGCATTATGACAAAGAAAAGCTTGTGACAAAGCATCGGGAGGGAAACGTAAGTCTGCTGTGGGCCGGACGGTTTATAGACTGGAAACATCCGGAACTTCCGATTTTGTTGGCGGAGTATTTGAAAGAAAAGGGGCATGCATTTCATCTTTCCATGGTAGGCGGCGGCGAGGTGGAAGAGGAAATACGGCAGATGATAGCGGAGAGAAAACTGGAAAAGGAAATAACTCTCTGCGGTTATTTAAAGCCTTCTCAGGTGCGGGAGAAGATGGAAGATGCGGAAATTTATCTGCTTACGAGCGACTATAAAGAAGGCTGGGGTGCGGTGTTAAATGAGGCGATGAACAGTGGATGTGCGGTACTGGCGAGTCATGCTGTCGGGGCTGTGCCGTATTTGCTGGAGCATGGAAAAAATGGAATGGTCTTTCAAAGCGGTAATGTGAAAGATATGTGCGGGAAAGCGGAACTGCTTTTAAAGAGTGAGACAAAAAGAAAAGAGCTGGGGGATGCCGCCTATGAAACCATCGTGCAGGAATGGAATGCGGAAAAAGCGGCAGACAGGCTTGTGGAGATGGCAGAAAAGCTGTTGAAAATGAATGAAAAAAATATAGTGCAGAATGTAAAGGAACTGGCATATGAAGAGGGACCGCTTTCTATGGCCGAAGTGATCGCACCGGGAAAGATGTATAAACATTTGACAAAAAGGTGTTAACAGTTTATCGCCGGTAGGTGAAATGTCAGGTGGAAACAGGAGAAAATGGGATGGAGAAAGAGCAGGATCTGATCAGTGTGATCGTACCAGTCTATAATATAAAGGAATATCTGGAGCGATGTGTGGATTCTATTCTTGCACAGACATGGAAGAATCTGGAAGTTCTGTTGGTGGACGACGGTTCCATCGACGGTACGGAAAAACTGGTGGATGAACTGACAAAAAAGGACGCCAGGATCCGCGTTTTTCATAAGGAAAACGGCGGCTCCTCCTCAGCCAGAAATCTGGGTATCCGGAAAGCGGAAGGAAAGTATCTTGGGTTTGTGGACAGCGATGATTATATAGAGCCGTTTATGTATGAGAGACTGTACCGGGCAATTAAAGAAACGGGCATACCGATCGCGCAGGGAGGTAGATGTGAGATTGACGAACAGGGGAATTCCCTGCCGGATATCTGTACTCCGCCCGATAAGCAGACTGTCTATGATGGAGAGACTTTCATGCGGGAGCTGCTGTTGCACAAAGGAGACTGCTCTTTTTGCACAAAACTGATAGATGCGTCACTTTTTGATAACAGGGAGTTTCCGGAAGGAAGGCTGAATGAGGATTTTTATGTGTTGGTGCAGATGCTGCCGGAAATAGAGGGCATTGTCAGTGTTCCTGAGAGGGTCTATAATGTATTTTATAAGATTGGAAGCAATACAAGAACAGGTTCCGCAGAAAAATTTTCCCGTGTCTATGGCGACTGTGTGGATAATGCGGATATGGTGGCGGAACTTGTAAAAGAACATTATCCCAAATTAGAAAAAACGTCGATGAGGTTTGGCTTGTATCAGAGATTGGAGTATCTTCTGCATATTCCGATTCGGGAGATGAAAAAGACGAATGGGCAGTATTCCGATATTACGAAATATTTAAAAGAGAACCGGAGAGAGCTTCGGAAAAATGAGGAGTTGACGGGGAAACAGAAGCTCTACCTGATGCTGTTTTCCTTTATGCCTGTGATGCTGCGGAAAGGGCACAGGTGTTTGATGCGAATAAAAGCAGTTGGAAAACGTGTCATATGAGAAAAACAATATCAAATAATGGAATTTGTTATCAATGGACAAGGGGAAACAACCGAAACAAATAGAGTATTCTTGCATAAAATCATAAAAAATGATATTATAAGAAAAATGGAAACGAAAGAGATGCAGCCCGGAAAGCTGCGCTTACAAAAGAGAAAGAGTGGAGCCACTCTTAAGGGAGAGATTATGGCGATATTTATGGAAAACTACAAAACTTACTGCAGGGAGAATGGCTATCGGCAGAAATTTGTGGCGTTGAAGACCGGAATGACAGAGGCGAAAGTTTCCCGCCTGTTTAAGGGGGAACAGGAAGTAAATGAACAGGATATGGAGCTTTTATCAGAAGCATTCCTGAAAAATCCAGACTTTTTTATGAAGGAAAATTTTCATGAAAAAATATTTACTCCGGAAACCTCCGCAGCAGAATTTTATCTGGGCGAAGCGGCGGAAAGAATGAAAGAATATACAGATAAATTGATTGAGTTTGTGGAATGTATGGATGCGGTTCTCGGAATACGCCCTCGAAGGAACTCATATAAGGGAGAATAGTCATGGACTTTGCCAGAGGGAAAAAAATCATACAATTTAACAAAGAGCAGAAAGAAAAAATAGATGCGGCGTTGGAGCGTTTTTATGCCAAAAGTGGAATTCCTCTGGGAAGTACTTTAAAATTTGACAGTTGGGATTATGTAAAGCTTATTGCATCCAAGTTTTGCGTTTTATCGGTGTTTTTGCCTATGAAAGATAAGGAATTGGGCGCGCTGCTGTACCATACGAAAGAAATTTCCTATATGTTGGTAAATTCTGCAATTCCTCAGGCAAACAGAAATTTTGCTTATTGCCATGAAATTTATCATGCAATGAATCCGGGGAAGATGTTGTTAAAGCATGGTATGGAGATGTATCTTGATATGGATTATCAGGATAGTGAAGATGAAAAAATGGCAAATGCTTTTGCCGGCTGTCTGCTGATGCCTGAAGAGAAAATAAAAAAGGCTTATTCGGGCTTTCAGAACGAAAGCAATTCTATACCGGAAATCACAGCGAGAGTGGCGGAATGCTTTGGCGCGCCTTTTGTGGCGGCAGTAATCAGAATTTATGAACTGGGATTGTACAATGATGCAAAGGAACTAGAGAGGCTGCTAAGCCTGCAAAAGGAAAAAGTATATAGATTATACGAAAAACTTTGGCTGAATACGGGGTATTTAAAACCGTCAGGCAGCAATCAATTTGCTGCACTTAAGAATTTGATGGAAGCTCAGGCAAAAGAGTTGGTAAAAGAGGGGCTGCTATCCGAAAATGACGCAAAATATATTTTGAATAAACTGGAACAATTGTACCGGGAAATTGGAGAAGAATAATGATAAAACAATATGTTTTTCCGCCGAAGAACTGGGCGGAGGTTTCCCGGGGGATGATCGTTTCAAAAGAGGAGAAACTAAAGGCATTGCTGCAGGAAAAAAGATGGTACTTTTATGATACCTGTGCGTTGATGCACCATGCGCGTCCGGGGTGCAGCGAAGCTATGATTCGATATATAAAAAAGCATCAGGGCGTTGTGATTCTGCTTCAGACGATCGTGATGGAATTGAACTCCATAGAACAGGATAATATCATCTTGCAGGGGCACCGGGAGTATATCAGAAAAATAATAGATAATGACATTCCTGTCATTTTTATGCCGGAGGAGGATTGCTGTGGAATCCTGCCGGCAGTGATGAAGATTAACCGTGGAGAAAGAAATGAACGTTTTACATATGCGATTCGTCAATTAAGGGGAGGAAACAGCGGAATAGGAAAAGCGTTAGATGCTTTATCGGATGCAGATAAAAAGCAGATTTTAAATGGAAAACCTGTATTGGAGGAGTTGGGGGATAATGCAATAAAAAAAATAAGGGCGAAGAAGCAGGAAAAAGACAGTATGGGAGAGGAAATGATTTTTTATTGTATGATCATGTTGGCCAGTCTGCTTCATCCCATGGTGGTACTCAGTGATGATAAATCTGCATTTGACAGGTTTTGCCGTACAGAGACCTATATAAAAGAACATTATCAAAGAAAAGAAATACAATATTATTCTTCTGTGCATCTGTGCCACATGATGTATCAACAGGGTATTCTGTCGGAGAATGAGGTAGAGAATTTCCTGAAAGCAGCGTATGGAGAGGGCATGCGGGTAAGTTTCAGAGGTATTACGGCGCGGGATGTGGATACGGAGGAAAAAGTGGAATCGATAGAAGACATTGCGAAGCTTATCTGTGAAGATAAAGAATTACGGATTTTGATATAGAATGTGAAAATTTATAGGTAATGAAAGGGACAAGGTAGGTTATTGCCATGGTAAAGTCAATTAAGGAATATATTATCAGTAAAAGATTTTTATATACACTATGCTTTATCGCGTTGTCTGTTATAGACTGGACAAGAGGAAGCCAGATGGGTGCTGTCTGGTCATGAACTGCTAATATGACAGGTGTGGTAATGGCTGTGATCCTTTTCAGCGCCTGTTCTCAAAAAGAATTTCTGAAACCAGTGTATGCGATATATTCTTTGATTGGTGTCACGGCATTGGCAGTAGCTTATTATTGGTGGCCGAGGCATCAAGAGGCGTTTTATGTAGGGCAGCTTTTGACGGCTGTATGGAATATGTGGTTTCTTGGCATTTTTGTGATTAAAATGTTTTTGGAAACAGTTGTTTATAAGACATAGAAGCTTCATTTTTGCAAAACAGAGATAGTTGCTACAGTGATGCTTCTTTCCGTAAATGAAGATATCTGGCCCGGATGGTATCTGGTAATGTTCGGGCTGTTTTACCATACAGAATATAAAACAGAAGATACGGAAGCGCTGAAAGAGGGAATGTTAGATGGTATTATCACATCGTTTTTCCCGCTACAAGGCGCGGCGTATGTGTTTCGGTCGTATGATGTTGTCCGATACAAAGGAATCTATAGTAACTGTAATATAAATGCGTTGTTTTATGGTATCGTATGGGTTGCTTTTTTAATCAGATTATACGATATCCGCAAGAAGAAAGAAAAAATGGAAAGAAGTACTGTGCTTTTTATTTGCCGGTGCAATGGCTGCATTTTCCTTTATGACGGGCTGCAGGACAGCATGGTTGGCAATGTTTATAACAGGATTCTTTTATGTTATTCTGGCTGATTTTCATGGCTTAAAAACCAAAGCAGGCAGATTTTTGAGGCCCGATTACTTTTGCGGCAGCACGCTATATATCGCCGATATTCCATCATCCAATCTGGTATGATGGAGAGTATAGTACGAGAAAGGTTCATTTGTTTGATCCCTGGGATTCGGAAAAGTATGTTTCCTGGGAAAAATTTTCGGAGGGATTGACCGGAAGAATTAAGCCGATAATCAAAATGATTTTTGGAGAAGAAGAGGCCGGTTTACTGACCAGGCAGCATCCTCTGAGACAAAGGAGATAACCCGTACAGTGGACAGCTCAATACAGATTCGGGTTGCTATGTCTGGCACACACAGAATACGTTTGTTCAGTTCTGGTATTATTATGGGATTTCGTCAGCAATATTGTTCGTGGTTCTTGCTGCAGCGCTTGTTGTTGTCAGCAGTAAGAAAATATTAAAAGGACTGGATATTGCGTTGTCATGCGTACTGTATGTTGTTTTCTGGATTATGTGCGGGCTGGCGGAATGCGTCTGGTATCCCAGGCAGATGATATTGTTTTTAGTATTCTTTACACCTAAGTTTTTGCAAAATGTAGAAGAGTAATAGGAAAAGGAGGGTAATAGATGCGTCCCGTCAAAATAAATAACAACGGGACTCCGGGATAATCACCCAGGGGTTCCCTTATAACTTTTTATATACATAGGTAGGAACAATCTTTTGCACAACAGCCCGTACATCCTCCGGCCTTTTCCCTTCGTCGGCAACAACGCCTGCCAGTGCATCAAGGCCGTCTTTAAATTCCGCTTCATCTATTTCAATAGGCTTACCGATATGGATTAGATGGTTGGCGGTATCTTTCATTCCTTCTTCACTCATCAAAAGCTCTTCATATAATTTCTCACCGGGGCGAAGTCCTGTGATCTTTATTTCAATATCCTCGCCCGGGACATAGCCGGAAAGCTTGATCAGGTTTTCTGCCAGATCATAAATTCTGACAGGTTCTCCCATATCCAGAATAAAAATCTCGCCGCCCTTTGCGTAAGCACCCGCCTGAAGAACAAGGGAAACGGCTTCCGGAATTGTCATAAAATAACGGATGATATCTTTATGAGTTACTGTAACAGGTCCTCCCTGCTCAATCTGCTTTTTAAATAAGGGAATGACACTGCCGTTACTGCCAAGTACATTTCCAAACCTGACGGCCACAAATTCTGTGGCATATTTTTGATTGAGCTGCTGAATGATCATCTCACAGATCCGCTTTGAGGCCCCCATAATATTTGTGGGATTTACAGCCTTGTCGGTGGAAATAAGAACAAATTTCTTTGTACCGTTTTCTCCGGCAGCGGTTGCTGTTTTCAACGTACCGAACACATTATTTTTAATAGCTTCAATGGGGCTGTCCTCCATTAACGGCACATGCTTATGGGCAGCGGCATGATAAACAATATCAGGATGATATGTTTTAAAAATCGTCTGCATCCGGGCGGTGTTTCTGACAGAGGCAATCAGAACGACCAGATTCAGTTCAGGATGGTTTACTTTGATTTCCTGTTGAATATCATAAGCGTTATTCTCATAGATATCCACAATAATGAGCTGTTTGGCGCCATGCCCCGCAATCTGTCGGCACAACTCGCTGCCGATCGAACCGCCGCCGCCGGTGACCATCACGACTTTATCTTTCACATAACCGATAATTTCATCTACATTCACCTCGATAGGATCCCTGCCAAGCAGGTCTTCTATCTGTACCTGGCGAAGGGAAGAAACACTGACATCGCCATTGATAAGCTGATAGATACCGGGAACAAGCTGCATTTGACAGCCGGTATCTTTACAGATTTCCAGAATCTCCCTGATTTGGGTTTTGGAAGCAGAAGGAATGGCAATAATGATTTCTTCTATATGATAATCTTCAACGGCGTCGTGAATACAGCTTCGATCGCCGACGATCGGGATGCCGCGAAGCAGTTTTTTATGGCAGCCGGGATTATCATCTATGACGCACATCACTTTCAAATTTACGTAAGCACTGGATTCAATTTCTTTTATGATAGAATTTCCGGCAGCACCGGCTCCGATCACCATCGTATTTTTCTTCTCAGGATTTTTGGAAACAGAACGTCTCCTGCTGTTGAACAGACGGAGAATCCTGTAGCTGAAGCGGGTGCCGCAGACCATGATCATCAGAAGAAAAGCATACATCGGATAGTAGCTTCGCGGCATTCTGATTGGTAAAACAGCAACCAGAAAAATCTGTATAAAGAAGCAGGCGGCACAAGCACCGGCAATGTTGATCAGTTCGTTTGTGCTGGCATAGCGCCATACGCTCTTATAAAGTTTGAACAGCCAGAATACGATTAGAGCGGCAACAAGATCAAACGGCAGTAAAAGAGTTGCAGCCTCCACATATTGCATATACTGCCCCTGAAAACTGAAATCAAACCGCCAGTATAATGCGCCGTAGGAGGCAACTACTACCGCAAGCATGTCCAATATTAATAAAATTACGATTCTGCTGATGGGAATATGCCATATATTAAATTTTGTTTTCACGATAACTCCTTAATTTTTCAATTCAATTTTCTTTCTTATTCTACATCAGATAGATGGAAATTACAATAAATAAATATAGAATTCTCAGGGTTGGTTCAATTATCAATAAAGTTGGAGCCCGAACTTTAATGCTCAGCTTTACCCCCTTTATTTTCCCCAACCATGACTGCTATCTGCGATTACTGCTAGAGTAAAGTTTTTGTAGGGAAAAAGAATAGATAAAAAGCGAAAGCACCTATTTCTGTGTTAGGATTAAAGTGACCAAACAAAAATCCAAAGAAAAAGGTGCTTCCATGATCAATAGTATACAACAGTTTCAGACTGAAGTGTCAAAGCTGACATCCCTTGGTGAGGGCACATATAAAAAGACTTATTTCCACAATCCACAGACCGGTGAAAGATGCTGCCTGCTCGACAGGCTGATGGGTTTCGGGCGTGGGGAGAGACTGACAGAGGATGCCATAGCAAGGATCTATGAAGAAGTAGCAGACAGCAGTTACAGGAAGGGCGGCATGAATGCCAGCATATCGGGGATGCCGTTAGCAAAGAGATAGTCATGGCCAAGCTGCATCCGCTGCAGTTCCTGCCGGCAGGGAGACCCGAAGAAAAGCGGCAGGCAAAGACATTGTATATCGATGCGGATGAAGACCATGTGCCGCTGCAGTATCTGGAGGAAAAGGGAAATATAAAAGGTCTGGTGGGGAATACCTTCATGCCAAAACTGGTCTATGTCAATGGGGACGGTGCGGACTGGATAAAGGCAGGGGCAAAAATACATGCAAAAGCGAAGTTCGTCCTTGACAGGTACCATATGCATAAATATATCATAACAGCCACCTCCCACCTGGGTGGTCTGGCACAGAAGGCACGGAGTGATATCTGGCGTGACATAAACGGAAGCAGGAGGCAGGGGAGGCCTTTGACAGGATCACGGGAATCACGGAATCCGTGAGCAAACAGAAAACGGTAGAAGCATCAAAGAACTATATCCTGGGACACTGGCCAGCCATCATGAACAGTGTACGAAACCGTAAGGATAACATCCACTGCAGCGCGGAAGGGCATATCAGCCATGTCTATGCGGACCGGATGAGCTCGAGGCCTCTTGGGTGGTCAAGGACAGGCGCGGATAAGATGGCACGGCTGAGGGTGTATAAAAAGAATGGCGGGAACATGCTGGAACTTGTGAGATACCAGAAAAAGGAACTTCCGTTGGCGGCAGGGATGGAAGAGATCATATGCTCGGCGGAAGATGTACTGAGAAGCGAACGGAAGAACCGGAAAGACCTTGGGGAAATAGCAGACCTGCCGTTATATACGATACCATATCCGCAGATCAGAAAGATTGCGGCAATAAAAAATCATATATGGTGCTTGTAGGAATATAAGACTTCAGGTATAGTAAAGATGGTCGAACGTTCTGACCAGATCAAGGGACTACTCTGTCTGTATCATTCCTACAATAAACTTACACTATCGCGATTATTAAAAATAGTGACATTTTATATAGGATATGATACAATAATATCAAAGTCAAAAGCTCCCTATAGCGCCTTGAAAAGTTCATATATTTTGTAGTAAACACACACCAAAATGACGTAAATGCTGTATACATAGAGATATTAAAACCGTAGTGCGACTTGGAAAAGAAGGTAATCCCTATGTCATTCAAAGAAAACTCTTACCAGTAGATGTCATTTACAGATAGTTTTTCCGGCCTGACTGCCAGGGGACAAAAGTCCTCAGATGTTCTGCGGGGCATGAGCCGAAAAGCTGTTTTTATTAGGAAACAGAGCAGTCAATGTATGGTTTCCTTCCCGCGTGAGAAATGTGTGGGCTGCCTATATCAGATGAAGTGCAGGCCGAAAATCCATAAGCGGGTTGCAAAAATAGTAACATCCAAAGCGGCACATGGACGGGCGGGAATACAACGGAGCATGAAAAGCGAAGAATTCAAAAACTATGCAAGACTCCGCAATGGGGCGGAGACTGTCCCGTCAAACCAATTATGTGAAGAAGCCAGGCCATTATGCCAAAAATCCGGTATTGGCATAAAACGAGGCAGAGAATACCTGTCAATATCCAGGAGAAGTCCGGCGATATACTACAAAATATGATTTTTTCAAGATGCTATAGAAATGGGGCGATTTTTTGATGGTTTTTGCCCCCAACATCATATAATCTCATAAGTGTTGAAATCCCAAAGGGAGAAAAGGCTTTAAAGATTCCTGACTTTTGGGATGGTTTAAGGAGGTAAACAATAATTGAGCATAAAAGATTTTGTAAATTCAAAAGACAAGTATATGTACTACATTATGACCGTAGTATGTCTGTTTCTCCTGATGGTATTGTTTGTATGCCTTATGTATGCCTCAGACGCGACATTTCAGACACGCAAGGATATATTTTACTATGCGGGAGTAACCTCATTTTTAATAGTATTGATACTAATAAGAAAAATTTCTTTTTTTAATGCTCCTATATTGGCAACGGCTGCTGTGTATGCCATTGCCTCTGTAAAATCAGTGATCACCGATTATCTTGCCGGTAAGTACGGATTTGAGTATCGAAATGCCTTATTGGCCAAATATGTGGCGTGGGGTCTTTTTTTGATCATTTTAGTGGATGTGATTCGAACAGAGAAAAAGCCGTGCCTCAAGAAAGAAATCAAATTTATTCCATATGTCATTTTGATAGCGTTTTCCTGTGCTCTGGCCATGAATTTGCAGTATTCCCTAAGTGTGTTCTGTCCGTTTGCGGCGCTTTATTTGACCCCGATCAGTAAAAAGCAGTGGATGTGGCTTGTGGATTGCCTGACGACAGCATACTATGGGGCGTTTGTGTGTGTGATGACGAAGTCTTTGATAATAGTGCCCTACGAAGGTAAGGGTATTAATTATTATGGAATTTTTACGACTGCTGCTCATTTGGGTATTTTTTGCGCGGGAGCATTTGTTTGTGTTATGTATTGGTTCGTAAAATTCTGGACTGCAGAGAAAAAGAATATGATGAAAGTGGGTCTGTGTGTTCTGGCTATGGTGTTTCCTGTTTACACTACACTGATTGTATATTCCAGAGATGCGGAACTGGGTCTTCTGGGATGTGTTTTGTTTGTTTTTGTTTTTGTGGTGCCCAAAAGGCCAGATGCATGGAAAAAGAGGGGAATTGGCATGTTGGCGATAATTGCGGTGACTGTGTTATGCGGCATGCTTCTTTTGAGATTTTTAGTTGGTGTCGATGCAGGTTCTCTTAAAGAGGCAGAGGGGATATTGGGAAAGCGTTATCTAAGGTGGGTAAAGGTGGCAGAGGTGATGTATACAAGTGAGAATACATACTTCCACAGCCCTGTTATGTCAGCGATAGATATGCTGTTGTCTATTAGACCGAGAATTCTGGTGGAGGCCTTAAAAAAGGTCTCATTCTTTGGAAATAACAGCATGTCAGTCGTGGTTAAGGGCCGTGATTATCCACATCCTCATAATACTTATGTATCCTGGCTGATGATGTATGGCTGGCTTGGCGGTATTCCTATGATTATTTGGTTTTTCAGCTTTCTTGTGAGGTCGGTGAGTGGTGTGTTGAAAAAAGATTTTAAATATCTATTTCCGTTTTTGTGGGGGGCGTTTATGGTTTTTGCCATGCTGTTTGAAACCATAGTGTGGATGGCACCGGCGACTTTTATTTTGCTTTTTGTACAGTATCCTTTGCTGGTTGAACAGTTGGAAGACGGAGAGGAAGCCTCATTAAGTTGATTGAAGCAGAATCCCGAGGAAATTTCCGGTTGCTTTTTTACTTGTGGAGTGATAAAATCACTTTGATACAAAATATCATTTTGAGAGTTCTTGAAGCGTGGGCACTTGAACTTTTGGGGATATCATATATTCGGATGCAGATAATTACCCGTATAGCAGGAGATGCATCAATTTATAATTGTGTAAGGGCAAAATATTCGTCACGCACAAATGGCGAAGCTTACCCTAAAACAGACTTATGCCCGCGGTTTTTATGAAAATTGTCATAATGCGGAGGGCATAAGTTTGTTTTATGTTATACAGGTAGCACCGGGAAAAGAGGATGAAACAGAGATGTATATCATGGAAAGAGTACCTGAGAGGCTTTACTCATCATGCTTTCATCCTACACGCTGTATGAGAAAGAAATTTCATGGAAAATGGAGGGACAAGCGTGAGAAATTGCTGCCCGGATATGTGTTTATAGAAAGTGAAAAAGTATGTGAACTGTATCCGACGCTTCGCCGTATTCCGATGATGACAAAGCTTCTGGGATGGGAGAGGGAGTTTATCACTGCGCTCACCGAGCGGGAGACGGCGTGGCTTGAGAAGCTTGTTTCCATAGGGCGGGGTGGAAGCATTAATGGAGACGTACCGCTTTCTCAGGTAGAAGTAGACGAAAATGACGAGGTGAAGATTCTTTCCGGACCGCTGCAGGATATGGAGGGAATGATAAAGAAGATTAATCTCCATAAACGGATCGCAGAGGTTGAAGTAGAGTTTATGGGGAGAAAGACTATTATCTATCTGGGGATTGAGATGATAGAGAAGAAATAAGAGGATGTTAATAAAATAGCAGTTGTTGTTAAATTATAAGTTAAGCGCCGGAAGGCGCTTGTTTTTTTGGAAAGGTATAAGAAACCATGCAGATTCCGTTTTCACCGCCGGACATAACAGAGGCGGAAATAAATGAAGTGACAGAAGCGCTGCGTTCCGGCTGGATCACCACCGGACCGCGGACAAAAGAACTGGAAAAGAAGTGTGCAGCATGGCTCGGCACACCAAAGAG
>JAAUZC010000037.1 GCA_014804795.1 Lachnospiraceae bacterium
GTGAACTGGCAGTTCAGAACCAGCGATGCAAGGATTAAGTTGTGTTCTCTGTATCCCACATTTACCACCGCTCCATAATCGGAGTGGTGGTAAAGCTAAATATGAGCATGCCAATACATTAGTTATCCTGATACCGTTTTATCTTGCATATAATTATACGGTTTTGTTTGACAATATATTGATCGGCCATGGGAAAACTCATTGTTGTTTTGCCATATCAGTGTTTGTGAATCTGGTATATTATCCGATTATGTACGGGCTGATGCTGAAAGGGATATTTACACCGGGTATAGTTTTTATTTGTATGATGTTTGGTTTTGGGATGGTAACACATCTGGGGTGCAGTGTGATATGTTTTATATTAGTTTATGGGAAACATGATAAAAGCAGGAAAATTCGTTAAAATGCCTGTCCGGTCATAATGCTTGCGGCGAAAAAGAATGAGCCCTTGCCTTTGCGCAAAGGGCCCTCATTATTATTCCACCCGGTTCGCCCGCCCGGAAAAGCTGTTATCATCGTTCAGGCTTTCCTGAAACTGTTTTTCGCGTTCTACAGCGTCTTCACTTGCCAGATCCATATATTTGATAAATATATCTTCAACCGACATCTGCTTTTCCATGGCAAGTTCCTGCATAATGGGGCGGAGCTTCTGGAGCTGGAAAGAAATCGGTGTTTTCTGCGGATCGGTATCAAAGTCTTTTAAGGCTTCATCCGCATAGTTTCTGATTCTGGTAAACATCTCTCTTTCTTCGGCTGTCATAGAAACATCTCCTTGTCATATTTTTAATATTAACAACTCTTTCATTATTTTATCACTGAAATATTGTCTTGCAAAGCATATTTTGTTAAACTGATATATAACAACTATAACGATAAGGCAGGAACAAATATGGCGGATATCAGAATGTTTCGGGCGGTGCGTCCCGTACCGGATAAAGTGGAAAAAATAGCAGCGCTGCCCTATGACGTTTATAGCAGAAAAGAAGCGGAGGAGATCGTAAAGAAAAATCCCGATTCTTTCTTAGCGATAGACAGAGCCGAAACTTCTTTTGATGACAGTGTGGATACTTACGATGAGCAGGTTTACATAAGGGCAAAGCAGTTGCTGGAAGAGAGGTTTGCAGCGGGGGATTTTGTGACGGAAGAGTGCCCTATGTACTACATTTATGCGCTGACTATGGAAGGACGTACCCAGCACGGATTTGTGGCCTGTGCATCTATTGACGACTATGAGAATCAGGTGATTAAAAAGCATGAGAATACAAGAGCGGATAAGGAAAAAGACAGGATCCGCCATGTGGATACCTGTAATGCCCAGACCGGCCCGATTTTTTTAGCTTACAGACAGACGGATGATCTCAGGCGGATCATGCAGAAAAAAACAGTGGAAGAGCCGCTCTATGACTGGATATCCGAGGACGGTATCAGACATCAGGTATGGCAGGTGGCGGACAGGGAAAGCCAACAGGGTATCAGGGAAGCCTTTGAAAAGATGAATGCGATTTATATTGCGGATGGGCATCACCGTTGTGCTTCGGCTGTTAAGGTGGGATTAAAGCGCCGCGCGGAGCATCCGGATTACACAGGTGAGGAAGCGTTTAATTTCTTTTTATCGGTGTTGTTCCCGGAGGAAGAACTCTGTATTCTGGATTATAACAGGGTGCTGAAGGATTTGAACGGGATGAGCCCGGAAGAGTTACTCCAAAAGCTGCAGAAAGATTTTGAAGTGGAGGAAATGACATGTGTGTCAGAAATGATAAGTGAAAACGCAAAAGAAACTGTAAAAGATAAAGATGTCACGGAAAAGAGGACGGATATCCGCAAACCTGCAAAAAAAGGCGAGTTTTCGCTCTATCTGGCTGAGAACTGGTATAAGCTTACAGCAAAGCCACACTGTTTTTCGCAGGACCCGGTGGAAAATCTGGATGTTTCTGTTTTGCAGACAAGAGTATTTACGCCGTATTTTGGCATTGAAGATCCAAAGACAGATAAGCGGATTGACTTTGTAGGAGGAATCAGAGGGTTTAATGAGTTGGAGAGAAGATGCCGAGAGGACTGTAAGGCAGCTTTTGCGCTTTATCCTACAGATATAAGAGAACTTTTTGCGGTGGCGGATGCCGGGCGTCTTATGCCGCCAAAATCCACATGGTTTGAACCGAAGCTGCGAAGCGGACTGTTCATTCACAGGTTAGAGTAAACCGTTGTATGACTCGAAAAGCACGACACAAAGGTGTCAGAGAAGGGAGATTGTACCTATAAGATTGATAAGGATTTTCACCATGTATTCCAACAATCGAAACTGATACAGTAATAAGCTTATGAAGAGAAGAATAGCAGCTATTTTGTTTATTTTATCATCAATACTTTTGACAAGTGGATGCGGTATGCAGGAGGAAAACCCCCTTTATATTAGGACGGAACAAAAATCATACAAAGAAATAGCAGAAATACTAAAGCAATATGAAATTGATGGAATAACAGAGGAGTTGATCGAGGAGTTTGAGACTTCATATTCTGAAACGCCACAGGAATTTGAACTGAATAAGACTGCAATGCTGCTTACGGCACTTGGGCGTGGCGATTATGATTATGAAGAGTGGACATGGCAGCCATATAGCAATGGTGTATATAGCTTTGATGTAGAAGTATATGACGAGGGAAAAATGTATACAAACTTTCTTGTAGGGATTTCGGCGCTTGATCAGGATGAACTTGATTTTAGAAATATACAGGAAGATACCAGTGGCGTAAATTGGGAGAAGGGAACCGGAAAAAGAACGGTTACTTTTGAGTGGAACGGGAATACATATTGTTTAGAGGCTAAGGCCCAAAATGATTGGTTTGACATGAAGGTTGCAAAAGCCTTAAATAAGATCATTATGGAAAACAGCAATGACAAGCGTCTGTTTTATACGGATGACGGCTATCAGGAGTGTATCATTTTTTATCGTGATAAAGAATGGGCAGATTCCTTTCAAAAAGAGACAGGACTTGTGCTTTCTGAATTTTAGTAGGATACCCGATCATATAATTGGATGGAGGAGTGCCTGAGGGAAAATCCGGAATGCGTCATGTTGCGGCTGTCATGGATGATGATGTGCACAGAGGAGACAGGAAGGAGCATGGAGATATTTTTCTGAACGAAAATGATAGTGTCTGTTAAGAGAGCGGAGAATTCAGATGATAGGGTATAATAAATATATTAGATTTGTCGGTATAATTTTATTCTTTTTCATTTTTGTGTGCAGTAAAAGCACAGTGTTCGGAAAGGAAAATATGGAAACGGTATATTATTATATTGTGCAGCCGGGAGATAATTTGTGGAAAATCAGTAAAGAGTTATATGGAGATGGAAGCGATTGGAAAAGACTATTTAATTATAACCGTGATATATTTGATCCGGATCTTATTTATCCGGATATGAAACTGGAAATTTCGGGGTATATATTTCCGAAGGATGCAGATGAAAGGTTTATAACAGAAGAGCGGAAAAAAATAAATTATGAGTGGAGTTGCTATGAGAGCTATGTGAATTTGGACAGTGAAACATCAGAGCGGGCAGAATATCCGAAAGAAACGGAGAAAGAGGCATTGAAGGCGTTTAAAGAGGGGCGTGTGGAAGACTGGCTGAGCGGGTTAACAGAGCCGGAGCTATTGACAGAGGAAGAAAAAGAAGAGTATAGGAAGAAAGACAGTGATGATATTCTTTACAGCTATGAGACAGAAAGAGGATTACCGGAAGACCGATGGTATATTGTGAAAGAAAGCGATGGAGAAAGCCAGTTAATTATAGAAAACCGGGCAAGGGGAAAATACCAGGAATTTTACGGGTTTATAATAGATTCTGACACAGGGGAAATCGTTAGGTGTAAAGAAAGAATACATGGAGCGGGCGGCAGATTATATCTGACAGAGGAGAATGGCATTCGGATCTGGATTCTGACGAAGGAGATGAACGGGAAAGTGACAGGAATAGCCGGTGATTATAGAGGCTGGTATCTCTATATCGGTGGGAATTTTTATTATGAAAAGCAGAAAAATGGCACAATCAAAGAGCATTATCAGGAGTATGCGAGTATAGGAAAAGGAACAATGAAAGATGCTGTGGGTTATCCCTATTAAGTTTTCTGAAAAGTGGCGGTTGTATTGCGAGGGGCAGAAATATGGTATGAACAGGTTATGTGAGAAATTGGGGAATAACAGCAGAAGTGAGAGTTCTGCTTTGTTCAAAATTCCGGTTTCCTTGTCAGCAGTATTGCGTCTGCCCTTTCGATGGAAAGCGGTGTGGAGGAGGAAGCCGCATTTTTAGTGAAAGGCTTGAATTTACAGATAAAAAGAAAAATGAAAAACGCTTCACATGTACGCAAAGGATATCAGAGAACTTTTTGCGGTGGCGGATGCCGGGCGTCTTATGCCGCCAAAATCCACATGGTTTGAACCGAAGCTGCGAAGCGGACTGTTTATTCATGATATCAGAAGCTGATCCGGCTTCCGGAGTTTGCAAAAAAGAGGGAGAGCCTGTGCAGGGCTGAAATGAGGAGGGCATATGCAGGAAAAATTATATAAGTTGATGGATTGGCGTTTTATCGAAGGTATTGTGTATTCGGAGGAGGATGATCCCCACAGGATCCTGGGGGTACACAGGATGGGAACAAATCTGGTATTTCAGACATTTCAGCCGGGAGCTGTTTCCGTAAATGTGCTGCTGCGGGAAGAAAAAAAGATCCTGCCCATGGAAATGGTGGATGAAGCGGGCTATTTTGCGGCAATGATGTTCTATCGAAAGATTGGTGCGTATCAATACGAAGTCTGTTATGAGGATGGCAGAAAGGAGATAAAGGAGGATGCCTATCGGTTTCTGCCGCAGATAAACGCGCAGGATACGGATAAACTGGAGGCAGGGATCCATTACAGCCTCTATGAAAAGCTGGGAGCCCATCTGATAGAGGTAGACGGGGTGAAGGGATGCGAGTTTGCGGTATGGGCGCCGAATGCTTTGCGGGTTTCGGTAGTAGGTGATTTTAACGGCTGGGATGGCAGAGTACATCAGATGCGCAGGCTCTGGAACAGTGGTGTTTTTGAAATTTTTGTCCCCGGTGCAGAAGAAGGGGATTGTTATAAATTTGAAATAAAGGTAAAAGGCGGACTGACCTATCTGAAGGCGGATCCGTTTGCGTTTGGCGCAGAAGGCGGAGGAGATGCTGCGTCTGTGATCACAGATATCCGGAATTTTAACTGGCAGGATGAGGAATGGCTGAAAATGCGGAGCTCGAGACAGGCGGAGAAAATGCCGCTTAACATTTATGATCTCTGTCTTGGCAGTTTTGCGATGCCGAAAAAGGGAGAAGAGGAAATTTCACCTTTGCGTACTTATCGGGAGATAGCCGATGAGCTTGTGCCATATGTAAAAGAGATGGGTTATACCCATGTGGAGTTTATGCCGGTGATGGAGCATACAGGAGAGGATTCCTGGGGCTATGAGACCAGTGCCTATTATGCGCCTGCATCCCGTTACGGGACACCCGCAGATTTTCAGTATCTGATTGATAAACTCCATCAGGAAAAAATAGGTGTGATTTTGGACTGGGCGCCAGGATGGTTCCCACAAAATAGGGAAGGCCTTGCCGATTTCGATGGAACCTGCCTTTACGGGCATCTCGATGAGAAAAAGAAAAATCATCCGTTCCGGAATGCGAGGCTCTACAATTACGGGCGAAATGAAGTGAAAAATTACCTGATTGCGAACGCCATGTTATGGGTGGAAAAATATCATGCAGACGGTATCCGCGTGGCTTCTGTGGACAGTATGCTCTATCTGGATTATGGAAAAGCCGACGGGCAGTGGGTTCCGAATATGTACGGCGGCAATGAAAATCTGGAAGCGATAGAATTTATCAAACACCTGAATTCCATGATGAAAAAGAGAAATCCGGGTGTACTGATGATTGCTGAGGAGCGTTCCGCATGGGCAGGCATAACCGGAGGCCTGAAAGAAGACGGGTTAGGTTTTGATTATAAATGGAATACAAGCTGGACCGGGGACTATCTGGACTATATCAAATATGATCCCTATTTCCGTTCCCATCATCAGGAGGAGCTGACGCTCAGCATGGTCTATGCCTACAGCGAAAAATTTATCCTGCCGTTCGGACATGATGCGGTATCCGGGGACGGTTCTCTGTATCAGAAAATGCCGGGAAAACCGGAAGATAAGATAGCAGGGCTGCGTTTGTCATTTGCTTATCAGATGACTCATCCGGGCAAAAAACTTGTGTTTATGGGGCAGGAACTTGGAGAAAAAGTAAGCTGGCAGACTGACAGGGCGATTAACTGGGAATTATTACAGGAAGAGGGGCATGAAGAACTCCAAAATATGGTGAGGGAGCTGAATCACTTTTATCTGGCGCATCCGGCATTGTATCAGGAAGATCACAAAGCTTCCGGTTTTCAGTGGGTGGACTGTATCGATCATGAAAACTGCAAGATTACTTTTATCAGAAAAGCGGGTAAACCGGAAAGTGATAAGATGGAGAAGTTCTTTGTGGTCTGCAATTTTGCCGGGATAGACAGGGAAGTGCAGATCGGTGTGCCCGGGATGGGAAAATACAAGGAGATTTTTAATACGGATGATGTTCGTTTCGGCGGAAGTGGTTATATCAATCCGCGGGCGAAGAGAGCGGCGGCTAAAAAGGCGGACGGCTGTGACCAGTCTATTAAGGTGAAGATGGCGGCACTCAGTGTCAGCATCTGGCAGGTGACGGAAATTTAATATCGGGTATGATAGAGGCGTTTTTGAAGGAACTGACGGACAGAGCAGTGACTCTGAAAATGCGGTGTTATTTTGCATACTATAAGAAATAAAATTTGGTCTTGCAAAAAGGGTAAAAACCTACTATAATGTTACTTATGTTGAAAACATAGGAATGCTGGAATAGCGCAGTCGGTAGCGCAACTGATTCGTAATCAGTAGGTCGAGGGTTCAAGTCCCTTTTCCAGCTTTATGAAAACCGCATAAAATGGGCGTTTTCAGTAGATTGTTATTTTAAAAATCGTAAAAAATAGGCATATCAGGATATTGAACTGATATGCCTTATTATGTCATTTTAATGAAATTATCCAATTACTGTTTTTCCATTTAGTTTCCTTTTGGATGCAGAATCATCTCTGTTTGTTCAGCTATGAAAATAAATATCTCTCACCTTTATCAGACGCGATAATATTACATAGAGAATGTAATATCTGTTATGGTGAACGTTAACCATGCGCCTTCGTGCCAGTAATAATCTTTTCTCAAATCATAATAAAATCTAAGGACATTAGATGAGGCAGTCAAATTAGATAATTTGCCATCCTCAACCGATTCATTATGCTTTTTAACGACCCTATTGTCATTTACATAAATTTCATAGTTTGCGCTAGCATCACCTGGCAGATGAACAGCAACACTATAAGAAACGGTTGCTTTTTTATAACCATTAAGGTCAATATAAATATAGTCATTACCGCTCTCAGTATACGAGTGATTTTCGCCCCATGCTGTAGTGCGTGTGAAGGTTAAATCGATAGTATTTCCTGATCCGTCATGAACATACGAAGGATCATTCACAAAATCAGCAGTCCTTATCCATTGGGCGAACATGGTTGCATTAGCCGATAAAGTAATAGACGCACCTGCCGCATATGCTGTTCCGGACGTAGAATTTAAGATCCATTTAACAAATCCATAATTTGTTTTTGTAAATCCGTTCGATCTCAAAGTAAACGATGGGTTTGTTGTATTCCCTGCACTATTGTAATACTGGATTCCGGTTTGTGCCGTTGTCGAACCGCCAGTATTACCATTACCGTTATAACCTAACGTGAGGTTTTTATTATAACACCCATATAATGTTATATTGGAACTTCTGGTAAAAGCTGTTGCATTATTATATGTAATACTGCTATTTCCAGCTGTACCAGTACTCCATCCTCTAGCTGTCCAGCCGCTCCTTGAAGCCTGCGTCAAGGTAAATGACGGATTAACGGTATTTCCATTATTATAATAGCGGTATCCCGTTTTTGTACTGCGTGTTGTGCTGTTATTATAATAAGTCACTGTAATGAGTTGGCGGAACACTGCGTATAATGTGATCGGATTATCGCCCATGACTTTGCTTGTAAGTACAGTGCTGTTCGCCGTATTATTTTCTCGCCACCCAACAAATGTCCATCCGGATTTAGTTGGAGTAAATGTTTTGGGAGACAGGCAGGATGCCTCACTGTCTACTTCTTCCTGATAAGATATATTAGTGTCCATTACATAAGTAACAGTATTTCCAGCGGAATATACACGGGTTGCCCCAATGTATCCTTTTTTCATTTTCAGGTTTCCAAGAAACGCCTTGTAAGTGTTTGCTCCGATATTTCCTTTTGCCATATGCTCACCCCTTAACCCAATAGAATGTAGTCGGATGGCTTGCGGCATCTGACGGAAGAGAATCGACAAATTTTACTTCTGTTATTTTCCAATTATCGGTTAAAGCACTAATTTTACTTTCCGCTGTCTCGCCATCATCAAATTCCACATCACAAGCTTTAGTCCAAAAAGATATTCTTTGCCATAGTTTTGTGGCTTCATCTACTAATTTTCTAAATTTTTGGCCTGTTACAATTTCTTCATTAACTGCCATTTGAAATCTCCTTTCCTCGCCAATAAAAGCACCTGTCAAGGTGCTTGGGCATTTATGTTTTATTTTGTTGTTTATTCTTTAAATCCAAATTGTATCTTCGTTTACATTCGAAGGTGCCTGTTCCCGGTCTATATATATAAAAATATCTTTTATAGATTCTTGCTTTTCTTCATTAGTAAATAAAACAATTGTACTAAGGTCTTCTTCGCCTTCACATATTAAGTTAGTCAGTTCATCATATGTATACTCACTTAGTGATTCATGATCATTTTCAGACAAACTTATATATGTTCCGGTTTCTTCTTTTTTTCAAAGAACAGATGAAGTTCATTTATAGGAAAATGTTCATAATCATCATAATAGATGAATGGCTGAGTTTTTTGTGGTTTTTGTAATAGATATTCCTGAAGTGTGTAAATACGATTTTCTATAAGATTATAAAAGTCAGCAAAGAATCCATAAATACCTTCCTGTTTATTTATATAATCACTTGCTTCACTATATTTACCTTGAGAAATTAAATCATTGTAATGATTGACGTTTTCTATTTTCTCAAGGTTATTATCTTGAAAAAATGTCATTTCATCTATTTTTGCCGGATAATATGATACCGGATTGCATAGCATAATCAATCACCTCCAAGCCATACATCACATTCAATACCATCAAAATCTTCTTCATATTCATCAAAAAATATTGTCTGCTGCTTATTGCGTGCGTATATTTGTGTATTATATATTTCTTCTTCCCACGTTCGAAAAGTAATAGCATCAACAATATAGTGAGAGAGTATATCAAAATTATTCTGAATAATTTGTGCGGCTTTAACATATAAGCCTTGAGAGCGAAGAGAATTAATTTGATTAATTACAGGAGCAATATTATCATCTACATTTTTAAAGTTATGTAATGTTATTTTTTTAGAGGGGAAATTGCTGAATTCTCGCTCAAATCTGTTTTCCAAGATATCTATTTCTCCTTTCTTTTTTATAGAAAATTAAAGCCCATGTTTTTTACATGAGCTTTAGAAATTTGTTATTCGATGTGAATACGTATTTTGCAAGGACCAGTTAAATTTTTTGGAGAAAATATGTATATACCTGCAAAATTATCTTCAGGAAATTTAGCGATTACTGGAGAACAAAGTTCTGCTCCACGACCTATTGCCATGGCCGTTATAAATTTAATATTATCTTCAGTATATCCTCCACATTCTTCTGTGCCATCTAAATCTAATATTCTAATGCTATCTGTTCCCTTCAAAGTAACTTCCACATCCTTCGTAAACCGCGGTAACTGTTTTACGACAGGGACACGAACGAAGAGGGAGATTGTCACTTCCACGTTTGACATATTGGTATTACTAAGCGTCATCAATGCTAAATCCTTATTAGCATAAAAATAAGGAACCATTGATACACCTGCCGTAGAAGTTGCACCGTAAATATTCACCCCGACAATATTATCTTTCCCGCCTGTTATTTCTGTTAACTCTTCATAAGGTATTACATTAGTGCATATGTTATTTGTAATGTTAACTACCTTATTTACCGTAATCATCTTCACATTCTCGGTCACTATCTCCGAGCCGATTTCGGAGAAGTCTTTGACGATGAGGGAAACTTTAAAGATATAATTCGTAAATGGAATATTAGAAAAATATTTTCCACTAATATCCCCGCTTGGATGAATATTATACCAAATGTTAAACGCAATATTGACACACGTTACATTTATATCTATAACATTTGTAACGTCCATAATCCCAAAATCGGAGATATTACAAATGTTAAACTCTGTATCTGCATTATTAGAAACAGTAAACTCCTTCGTCAGAATCTTCGTTCCCTTTGGCAAATATCTATTCATACCTTTCATCAGATTTTCTGCAGTGATTGCTTTATTCTTATTATTCTGATTCAGAAGGATAAGATCATCTTTATCAATACTATCGGTTTTCTCCATTTCTTCCCAGTTCAATTCGCCGTCCGGAATCTCAATATTAACTTTTCTATCTCCCTGGATTTCCAGATCTTCACCATTTTTTTGAATTCCAACAATTATATTTTTTTCGGCATCAGCAGGAGAATGGCTTTTCTGTGCATGTTCATAACTTAAATTTAATTTTTGATGATCTTCTTTGCTTAACAACCCATCAATATCATCTGTTGATTTAGGGATTGCATTTGCCGAAATAGAAATCCATTCTTCGCCGTTGAAACGATATGTGATATCCGTATCATTAACATTAACTGTCCATCCATCATCAGGATCAGGATATGTTATAGCTATATCATCAAAAGATTCTACAGACTCTTTCCAGTCAATATTTGTTTCTAACGTTGAAAATTTATTGTCAATTTCATTTTTAGTATATTTATCATCCCAGATTGGTTTATTAGTATTTATGGTGTCGATAATATTTTGCTCTGATGCTGCAGCACGATTAATTTCATCGGTTAAACTATCATTTATGCTATTTTCTGAATTTAGTGCACGAGCCTCCTCATTGTTTATAGCATCTTGCAGTAATGCCTCTTTGGTGGCAAGTAAATTGTCCTGGCTTTCATTTTTTAAATCTAACTTGTGAAGTTCTGAGTCAATCACATCATTATTTTTATTGGCAACAGCTATGTTGTACTTTTCTGTTGATAACAGTTTTTCTAATTTTTTGTAGCTTGTAAATGTGGGCATTAGATTCCTCCTTTATTTAGTTTTACAAAATAAAAACCTGTCACAAAGGCAGATTTTTGAAATGATTATAATTCTTGTTCACTGATTACAGCAGTAAGTTCTGCATGCGTATATTTACTTAATACGCCATGACTAAATTCAGATAATACTTTATGTGTACCGGCTTCTTTCCGTAATGTCTCATATAAAGGATAAAAACGATACATTGTAATAGTAGTTGTAAATCCGGAAAAATCGTGAGAAATAGAAGAAATAATATATTGATATTCTATATCAGAATCGCTTGGCTTATAAGATACTTTTTTGTTTACATCCAGAAATGGCAGAAGAGCAGTAGTAATTGTGATATTATCAGTCAATCTGCTATTCTTCCAGTTCTCCCATTTTGCCCTGTCTGCGGCTAAATCATCTGAGGTAATATTTTCATACTCTCCACTCGCTTTTATATCTGGAATTTCACCAAGTTTTTCCACTGTAAATGGAGAGTTTGCGATAATAGTCATATCTACTCGTTCACAATGATAGAATTTCTGAAAATATTCTTTCGAATAGAGTTCGCATTCTTTGCCGTCAGGGCCGGTTACAAATTGTCCGCTTTTTCTTCCGTTAGTCAGGACATTGATCGCATGAACCTGCCATTGACCTAATAGATATGCTTTGATTACGTCTTGATTATTAACACGTTGCTTTTTTATTTTAAAAGCATAGATATTATTTGATTTTAAGACATTAGCCTTGATCGGTTCTTCAGTGGCCTCATTGTAAATCCCTACAGCACCAAAGCTGTTTATATTAATTTTAGCATTTGCCTGGTTGGCCGTTGGAATTTTTAGACCTATAATATCACCATTGCAATATCCATCTTCATACCCGGTGATAGCAGAAGAGTAGGTATTATTTTTGCAGGTACATTCTTCGCTGTAAAAATCTACTACAATCACTTTTCCCCATACTTCACAGATATTTCTTACTGTAGTCATATCTACAGAAGTATTTTCAGATATCAATACTCTTTGCAAAAAACTATTATCCAAATATATATCATCTTCATAACACATAGGTTTTAATTGACATATAAATGTGTTTGTTTCCATATCAAAGAACATTTCATAGTTAGGGTATAAGTCACGAAAAGCAGTTAAAATAGACAGAACGCTGCATCCTGCAGAAAATTCCTGATCAAATGGTATTGCGAGACATGTTTCGTTTTCTTCACGGTATTTTTTCCATTCATCATTGTAGTCCGGCATAGCTCTGTATTCGCCGATATCATCAATTCGGTGATTTGTTATACGGGCTAATTTCTCCAGTATTTCTATAACAGCATTACGAATAGTATAATACTTAATGACTTCACCTGTTTTTTCATTTTCTTCATATGCAGGGAAACTAATAATCAAAGAGCCTAACTGACCATTCTTTGTACCATCTAATTTTTTCATAAAATCAGCACAGTTGATAGTCAGGCTATTTGTCGCTGCGTCATAAGTACCTGATGTATCCGTATAAACATAGTACCCAAGAGGATAGTATTTGTATTGTTTCGTTCTGCAATTATATAACCCGACATACATACGGATATCTTTATTTAGCCATAAAAGGCTGTTTTCGGTAAGCTTGATGTGCTCTGCTAAGGTGGGCCGGACAACAAAAGCAGCAGTGCGCCTCACATCGGATTCTCCGTTGATCGACATATTACCGCTCACGGCGCCATGAATAGTATCAATTATTTTTCCGGAGGAGTCTAATACTTCAATTTTCAAATCAAGTTTTGGAGATGCGGATTGGGAAAGTACAAGTATTAAATCTTCCTGTGTAATGATATCTGCCATTATTGATTCCACCATTCTGATGTTACATCAGATAATCCAAGATAATACAAATCTTCTTCCGAGTTGACATCTCCAATTTCAACCCATGTCCAGGAAATTTCCCTGTCATTGTATTGTTCATTTGCACTGTCAGTAGGATTAGGTGTTACCTGTATGATCCACATCCTTCCATCCGGCATTTTTAGTATTTTAGGAATACCATCACAAATAAAGTCCATAAATTCTTTCTGGTATTTTATGCGCTGGTAATTATATTGCGGATCGTAAGCTAATTCACAGCTTTCTTCATCTGCCAATGGTACAAATGATCCCGTACAAGTTCCGGTATCATAATTAGCAATCGTATTTCTTACAAAAATGGGATATTTATGATTAAGCAATTCAACATTAGCAGACGGAATATTTCTTGTTGTATTGCAGTATCCGTCGGTGATTTCGGTTCCCCAAACAATATTATCCTCAATCAAAAACATTTTATTGAATTTAGGAGTAATCTTTGTTGTAGCATAATTCCCTTCAGAACCGTTTAAAACATTTACAATGGCATATTCTATTGTCTGACCGGAGGCAACAAAATAATCAGGATAGTTTATTACAAAATCATGAATATTATGTATCTCCTTGACAGCAATAGTTTTCCACTTAAATTCCCCCTCAGACCTGCTTTTAAGTATGATGTGGGATGTTGTTTCCAGATTCCAGTCTATATTACCGGCGTTTGTATTTCCGTTAAATTTAGCCCATAATACAGTATCAAAATCCCATTCTTCAGGGCATTTGTCTGTTATTTCAAAATCAGTTGATTTGGATATATATAAATCATCATATATTCCATTTTTTAGTTCTATATAATTAATATTTTCAATGCCGGTAGGTGTAATAGCACATGCCAATTCACCACCAACAAAATTGCTTCCACATATAAACATGTGCTTTATTCACCTCCGGACCCTAATTCATTTAATATTTTGTTGAGTGATTCTGATTCTTTCCAATAATTTGTATCATTTTCTGACATAAAATCAGACTCAACAAATACCTTTAATTGATACACATTATTTTTTCTTCTGATGGCAATAGTGATCATATCTTTATTTTCAAATATCTGCTCATCGGAATACAGTAAATAATTACTTACACCATTAGGAACAAGTAATTTAAAGCGAAGTTTTCCATTTCTATATATATGAGAACTCAGTGTTAGTCCCGAATTATCATTACTCATTTTAAAAATATCAGCATTCTGCCATAAATTGATTCCGCGGATCAATACTGTAAAATCGTCTTCAATTAGAAATCCTTCGTCATAATATAAAGTTTTATCTCTAAGGTCGATCATTCCATCAATATATTCAAAACTGTCTGTACCATTGTACTGGATAATGATTAAATTAGTAGCAACTTGCACACATCCCTGTGATGGAAGAGCAGTAGAGTAAATTCTTGAATAAGCATTAGGATTTTCATACTTAACTGTGATTTCTGTATAACCGGTATCTAAATCCATTCCATTGACAGTCACGCCGATACATCTTATGTAATAGGCCGTATTATTCTCAAGACCACGATAAACATAGCTGACATCAAGAGAATCCGTCATAGAATTACTCTCTAATAATTGCCTTTTAGTGGAATCATATAAATAAAATTTGTAGCTGCTGATATCTTCCCAATCGGAAGAATAATAATAGACGGATACTGAGAAAGATGCATTGGTTATTTTCCCGTTTTCAGGGATATTATTGAAATAGAAATCAGGTGTTTCAAATGTATAGAATAAAACTTTATCAGATAATGGAGAGGGTACATTTTCGACATCATATATCTGTGCCTGAATAACATATTTTTTACCATTAGTCAATGTATAAGCCGGTATCGTATGTTTTAATGAAAAAGTAGATACCATATCATCAAGTATAACATCATTTGTATCATTATCATATATGATGATTCTGTTTGCATGAGCGCGGTTACCGGTCCATGAAAGCATAATTTCATACGGCTTATTTGCATCAAAAGGAGTTATTTTCAGAATGTATGGTTTAGCCATTTTTATTTCACCTTCTTTCTATCTTTTTATTTTTCGGTTTTAGAATAATCACCTGTATTTCTTAAAGACTTCATCAACAAATAAACATCATACCACTCCGCTGATAAACATTTCATTCAACTTTCCGCTCGGCATTGTGACAAAGACCATCTGACCAACTCTCAGTTCAACTCCCGGAATGGCACATTTAACAGTACGTTCACTTCCTGCTTCATCTAAGACTACATAACCTTTGCCGGTGATCTTCTTAATGCCTGTTTTGTAGGTGCGGTCACAATTTATTGATTTTCTGTCAATTGCGTATTTGATTGTTTTTATGATCTCGTCTGCTATGTTGGACATTTTTTGTATGTTACCTCCGTTAAAACAGTTATATTAATATCTTTACCAGTTTATCTGCATTCTTTTTGTGCTTAGAGATTCTAAATCTTTCAGCAGGGTTTCAGCTGCGGTAGAATTTGTTACATTGGGAAGTGTGACATGAATTTCCTGATTTACTATAGGCCGGACATTCTTATTAGCAGTATTATTTACATTGCTGCCGTTTGTTATCTGATTCACACTGCTCATCATCTGCTGACCATGTTCTATTACTAAATGTTGTGAAAGTTTTTCCCGTATTTCTTCTACGTTATTATCAATGTTTCCATAGTATTTAGTCCATGCGCTGTAGAGTTTTCCGAAGTTGGAGTCGTCGTTTGCAGGATCATA
>JAAUZC010000038.1 GCA_014804795.1 Lachnospiraceae bacterium
ACGGCTGAAAATCAGTCTTCGGATAAGGTGTGCCGGCAGTGCGAATGCGGAACTGGAATGGAGGTAAAAACGGGGATGGCTTATATTGACAGTATCAAAGAAAAAGCGAGAAGAGACAAAAAGACGATCGTCCTGCCGGAATCAAATGACAAGAGAACTTTGATTGCGGCATCCCATATCATTGAAGAGGGAATTGCAGACATCATCATGGTCGGTGACGAAGAGAAAATTATGGACGGTGCCGGCTGGCTGGAAATTGAACTGGATGGGGTGAAAGTAGTAAACCCTGAAACATGTGAAAAGTTTGACGAGTACGCAAATCTGCTCTATGAAACGAGAAAATCAAAGGGTATGACGCTTGAGAAAGCAACACAGATACTGAAAGAAGATTATCTGACATTCGGCGTTATCATGGTAAAGGCAAATGATGCGGACGGTATGGTGGCAGGGGCCTGCCACGCAACAGCAGATACGCTTCGTCCGTCTCTGCAGATTTTAAAAACAGCGCCCGGCGTAAAACTGGTATCGGGATTTTTTATTATGGATGTGCCGAACTGTGCGTATGGCGATAACGGAACGTTTCTGTTTGCGGACTGCGGCCTGAATCAGGATCCTACAGCGGAAGAACTTGCGGCAATCGCAGATTCCTCTGCGAGAAGTTTCAAGAATCTGGTGGGCAGTAAGCCGATCGTTGCCATGTTGTCCCACTCCACAAAGGGCAGTGCGAAACATGCGTTGGTGGACAAGGTTGTGGAGGCGACAAGAATTGCCCACGAACAGTATCCGAACCTGCTTCTGGACGGCGAATTACAGTTGGATGCGGCATTGGATGCCAAGGTGGCAAAGACTAAGGGTGCACTCAGCGATGTGACAGGCAAGGCAAACGTGCTGATCTTCCCGAATCTGGACTGTGGTAATATCGGTTACAAGCTGGTACAGAGACTTGCAAAAGCGGAAGCTTACGGACCTATGTTGCAGGGTATCGCAAAACCGGTCAATGACCTTTCAAGAGGCTGCTCCTGGGAGGATATCGTGGGTGTTGTAGCGCTGACAGCAGTACAGGCGCAGATCATGTGATGGGCTGGAAAAAAGCGGTATTACCGTCTTTGTGTATTTTGTTATTATTAGCGGGTTGTATCAACCGATTTTCCAACCGGACTTCCGGGTCGAAAGACTGGGCGGAAGACGGAGATTCATTTACTTTGGATCAGACTTACAGCTATGACGAAAAATATTATGCAATACAGAAAGCGGAGAAAGAGCCCTATGGTGATGGATATGTGTACTACCTGAATGTTTATGTTTATGAGACTGAGACAGATACTCTTGTTTCCTGTTTTTGTCCTGCAAGAGCCAGGGATTTCCATGGGATTTGCTGGGAGAATGATACCTATAATATCTGGACACAGTCCGGCGATATCGGAGTATATTGTTATAAATATGAAGATATGCAATGGATAAGAGATGAATCTGCCAAACGCCCGGAATATATCATATCCAAATATGATAAATACAAAAAATCCGGTGAATGATAAAAGAAACTGAAAAAACAATAATAAGAAATCGAGGTATAAAACAATGAAAATTTTAGTCATAAACTGCGGAAGCTCCTCCTTGAAGTTCCAGCTTATTGATTCAGAGACAGAAGCTGTTATTGCGAAGGGTCTCTGTGAGAGAATCGGAATTGAGGGAAGTAAACTCATCTATACACCGGCAGGCGGTGGAAAGCAGGAGATCAGCGCTCCTATGGAAGACCATAAAACGGCTGTCAGCATGGTGCTGAATGCTTTGACAGATAAGGAGACAGGTGTGCTGTCCTCTCTTTCCGAGATTGATGCAGTGGGGCACAGGCTGGTACACGGCGGTGAGAAGTTTGCGGCTTCTACTTTAATTGATGAGGAAGTGATCGCAGCGATCACGGAATGTAATGATCTTGCACCGTTGCACAATCCTGCAAATTTGATCGGTATCCGTGCCTGTCAGGAACTGATGCCCGATGTACCGCAGGCGGGTGTATTTGATACGGCCTTCCATCAGACCATGCCTGAGGAAGCTTATCTGTATGGTATTCCTTACGAATATTATGAAAAATATAAGATCAGAAGATATGGTTTCCATGGTACAAGCCATTCTTATGTATCAAAGAGAGCGGCGGACATGCTTGGAAAATCCTATGAAGATGCCAAGATCATCGTATGTCATCTGGGGAACGGCGCATCTGTGTCCGCAGTGAAAAACGGAAAGTGCGTGGATACTTCCATGGGGCTTACTCCGCTTGAGGGGCTGATGATGGGTACAAGATCCGGCGATATCGATCCCGCCATTATCGAGTTTCTTTGCCATAAGGAAGGAAAGAGCATTGACGATATTATGTCTGTTTTGAATAAGAAATCAGGAATGTACGGGCTGTCCGGTTATCTTTCTTCCGATTCCAGAGATCTGCAGGCGGCATGTACGGAGGGAAAACCGGAAGGCATCAGAACAGTGAAAACCTACTGTTACCGGGTGGCAAAATATATCGGCGCTTATACGGCGGCGATGAACGGCGTGGATGCCATCTGTTTTACAGCGGGTATCGGTGAGAATTCTCCTGAGACAAGAGAAGCTGTCTGCGAGTATCTGGGCTATCTTGGTATTTCAATAGACGGCGAACAGAATAAAAAGCGCGGTGAGGATGTGGTGATATCCACCCCTGACAGCAAAGTAAAAGTGATGGTGATTCCGACAAATGAGGAACTCGCTATCGCAAGGGAGACTGCGGCCCTTGTTCAAAAATAAATTGAGAAACCGGTTGACAAATAATCGCGCAGCAGGTATAATATCTGGGTGTGTGAATAGGAGTTTTCTATGTTAGTGAATTTGACGGAGCTGTTTGCTTCCGAGGCAGGGTGGAAAGAAACAAAAGAGATTTCCTCCGAAATGGAAGTATTCCGTAGCGGTGCAGAAACTTTTAAAATACTGCGAAAAACACCTGTATCTTTCACATTTACAAATTCGGCTCCCGGCAGGGTGCGTGTGGAAGGGAAGGCAGAGGTCGTACTGGAAATGCAGTGCGCGAGATGTCTGAAAGATGTGGAGCAGGAGATAAAGCTTTCTTTTATACAGGATGTGGTATCACCGGAAGTTCCGCTTGAAGAAGCTGACGATCAGACATTCATGGAAGGTTACAATCTGAATGTGGAAAACCTGCTTGCCAACGAAATATTGATGAACCTGCCGACCAAGGTTTTATGCAGACCGGACTGTAAAGGAATTTGCAGGGTGTGCGGAAAGGATCTGAACCTGGGAGAATGTGGATGCGATACATTCGTTCCTGATCCGAGGATGGCGGCGATAAAGGATATCTTTAACGCAAATAAGGAGGTGTAACGTATGTCTATTTGTCCCAAGAATAAATCTTCCCGTTCGAGAAGAGACAAGAGAAGAGCAAACTGGAAAATGTCTGCTCCGACTCTGGTAAAATGCAGCAAATGCGGCGCATTGATGGTGCCCCACAGAGTATGCAAGAGCTGCGGTTCTTACAACAAGCGGGAAATCGTTAAAGTAGAAGCTTAAGAGAAGAGAAAGAATAAGAGCCTTTCGGTCAGCCGAGGGGTTCTTTTTATATTAGAGCATTGAATGAAAGAGTAATTTTTGTTATACTGAGACTGTTAGTGATGGGTAAAAGAAGGGAAACTTTAAAATGAGAAATCGGAAGGGAACTCTGAGGCAGAATGCAGTTTCTGTATTACTTTCTGTGATATTGTTTGCGGGAGCGGCACTTGGGGGGATGACATCAATAACAGTGTCGGCGCAGGGGAATTCAGCGGCAAAGAACGTGACAGGAATTGATGCGATAGGCGGCAATGCGGAAGAAAGTGATACGGTAAGCGGGAATATGATAGTGAGTCCGGAGAGCAACAGCAGCATTTCTGGAAATGAGAATACAGGTAACCATTCTGACAATACAAGCGCAGGGCGTTCAAAAGACCATGAACCAAAGACAGGAGATACCACGCCTTTAGATTTCTTTGTAATACTTGTCAGGATTCTGGGGCTTGTCTATTTAATTGTATATTTGTCAGATTACAGGCATAATATGACGGAGGAGAAAAAGGAAGCGTTAGTTTCAAAACTGATCGCATGGGCGAGAAAGGGCAGTAAGATCCGCAGGCTGCCCGCACTTACAGCGGTATTTATGCTGTTGGTATATTATCACAGCTTTGGCAAAAAGACGGCTATAGAGTGGAATGAGGGGTATGGAGAATAAGAGAAAAACCCGGATTGTAAGAAAGGTTCTTCTGTTGGGAATTGCAGTATGCCTGATCAAAACTGGCCAGATAAAGTATTTGTCCATAGAGCACAGGACACAGCAGAATACACTGAAGAAAATGACGGAAGATGCCGGAGAGGGCTCTGAGGCATTGCGGGATACAGAGGAGAAAGAAACAGATCTGTCGGTTTTGACACAAAAAAACGGTCCGCAGGTGCAGGATGAGAAGAAGCCTGTTATATTAACCAGATATGCTGCTCTGTATGAAGAAAATAACGACCTTGCGGGTTGGCTTTCCATAGAAGGAACAGAAATTGATTATCCGGTTATGCAGTGTGAGGATGATGAATACTATCTGCATCATGATTTTTATGGAGAAGAAAGCAAATACGGGTGTTTATATGTAAAAGAGGAAGCAGACATCGATGTCGGCACCAACTTTATCATATACGGGCATAATATGAAAGACGGATCCATGTTTGGCGAGTTGGATTTATATGAAAAGGAAAGCTTTTATGAGGGGCATCCTGTTATTTTATTTGATACACTTTATGAAGAGCGCATTTATGAGATCATAGCGGTATTCCCTTCACAGGTCCATAACGTGGAGGATGATGTTTTCAAGTATTATCAATTTTATAAGGCGGATAACGAAGCGGAATTTAACGATTTTTACAGCAACATCAGGAAACTTTCCTTATATGATACAGGTGTGGAAGCGGTATTTGGAGATACTTTTCTGACATTATCCACTTGTGCCTATCATGTGGAGGACGGGCGGTTTGTCATAGTGGCAAAGCGAATAACAGATGCAGGTCAGTAAGAACCGGCAGATTTCTTTTATGAGAATGCGTCGCTGCTAAGCGGCGCTATTTTTTGAAAAAAAGAAGTAAAAAATGCAACTTCTTAAAATATTTCATCCTATAGTATTAGTAGCAAGACAGTTGCTGCGGCTGTGGGAAACCTATACAATATCGGACCTTAAAAAGGCAGGAAATACCCTGATCAAAGAGTTTCATCCGGACAATAAAGCCGGTGGAAATAGAATGAAATCTGTATTGACAGATATTCCCATCGGAATTATGATACACTTAAGGTGATTATGAAATGTTCTATAGGAATGAATCTTGTGAACAGGAGGCATATACAATGAGCGAAAAGATCCGGAAATATCAGCGGTCGCTTCTGACCGGTTTGATTGTTATCTGCATGGGAATTATGGTGCTCGGTGCTGTTGTCTATCTTAAAAAAGTAAAAAACAATCTAAAGAGCGACGCGATTCAGGATGTTATGGAACTGACTATCCAGCAGTGTCGGGCTTTTGAGAATTTTGTATCCGAAGACAGGGAGCGTCTGCACACCTTTGCGGCCTATTTTGCCGAACTTGAGGACATAACAGGGGACGTTGCCTATGAGCAGCTGCAAATGGTCGAGAATGCGGATTCGATCTACTCCGTCCTTTGCCTGGAGGAAGGCTGGGCCTGCAGCAATAGCAATGAGTATCAGGATATCATTCAGATGAATGAGGAGCAGTTGGAATTTTTCCGCGGCTTATCCGGCACAGGGATGTGGGATAACTATACCGGCATTTTCACAGGGGTTCCCATGTTTGGCTACTATGAAACCTTCACTTTCCAGAATGGACACAGGGGCCTGGTTCAAAAAGCCTATGAGCGCAGCCGGGTTCTGGAAACCTTTACCCTCTCTATCTACGACGGTCAAGGCTTCGGCTACATTTTGAATCCGGATGGGGATATCCTGCTGCGGTCTGTTCTGAGAAGCGACAGCGAGACTTACGACAATATTTTTGATGCGCTCTCAAATGCACAAATTTCTCAGGCTGATATCGATGCATTCAGAGCGGCGTTAGAGGCACAGGAGACAGGAAGTATTGTTTTCCGGGGAAACGCCGGCGACTATATTTACACCTTTGCCCCCATCGAGGGTATGGACGGCTGGCATATACTCTCCACCGTTCCGGTAGATGCCATTCAGAATGAGGCGGACGATATCCTGCGCGATTCTCAAATGGTGTTATGGTTCTTTGCGCTGATGTTAGTGATCAGCTCCACGTTTATTTTCCTGGTATTGCGTACACAAAAGGAGATCAGGGCGAAGGAAGGGGAAAGTGCCTATCAGTCTCAGCTGTTTGATTACTCTTTTACGTTCCTCGCACAAAATACAGACGATCTGTATATGATATTTGACCATGAGACGGAGGAGTTAGAGTACGTCAGCCCCAATTTGGAGCGGGTGCTGGGTATATTGCCGGAGGAGCTGATCGACTATTTTCAGGTTTCCGATACGGCTGCCGATGCGGAGGATACCCTCGCTCTTTATGCAAAGGCCAAGGCTCTGCACCCCGGTGAAATGATGGAACCCCGGAACACAGAGCGAATCAATCCTAAAACCGGAGAGCGAAAGTGTTTTTTGGAAAATGTTTATTGCATTGATATTCAGGGCCGCAAAAAGCGGGTATCCTACTTCTCCGATCGAACCGAGGAACGGAAAACACGGGATAATCTTGCCGAGGCTCTGCACATGGCCCAGGCGGCCAACGATGCCAAAAGCGCTTTCCTCTCCAGCGTCAGCCATGACATTCGCACTCCCATGAACGCAATTATCGGCTTTTTGACGCTCATGCGGGATGAGGCAGACAACCCTGATATGGTTCTGGAGTATAACCGGCGGATCGAGGCGGCCAGCCAGCACCTGCTGGGGTTGATCAACGATGTGCTGGACATGAACAAGATCGAGAGCGGCAGTGCCACTCTGAACATATCGGAAATGGATATGGCGGATGTTATTGATGAGATCAACACCATCATCCGTCCCCAGACGAAGGCGAAGGGACAGACTTTCGATATTGTGGCCACCCACATGAGTTTCGAGCACCTGTTGGGCGACAAACTGCGGCTCAACCAGATTTTGATCAACCTGCTGTCCAACGCCGTGAAGTACACACCGGAGAACGGCACTATCCGGCTCGGGGTGGAGGAAATGCCCCAGGTGGCCAACAATTACAGCCGCGTCCGCTTCACTGTCAGCGACAACGGTATGGGCATGAGTGAGGCGTTCCAGAAGGTGCTGTTCGAGCCGTTCGCCCGTGAGGAGGATAACCAGGCGATTCATGAGATTCAGGGCACCGGACTGGGTATGCCCATCACCAAAAACCTGGTGGAAATGATGGGCGGCACCATCGCAGTGGAAAGTAAGCAGGGCGAGGGAACCACTTTCATCGTAGAGATTGAGTTCCGCATTCAGGAGAGGGATGTGGATCCTGCGTTCTGGACGGATCACAAGCTGGCCAAACTGATCGTGGCGGATGACGATGAGGAGGTCTGCTACCATATCGTCAAGACAATGTCCAAGGTAGGCGTGATCACGGATTATGCCACCAACGGCCACACCGCCGTCCAAATGATGCGGGAGCACCGGGAAGCGGGGCAGCCCTACGACATGATCCTGTTAGACTGGAAGATGCCCACTCTGGACGGCATAGAGACCGCCCGGCTGATCCGGAAAAATTACTCGGACAAAATTCCTATCCTTCTCCTCACTGCTTACGATTGGAGCGACATTGAGCAGGAGGCTATGGAGATCGGCGTAGACCATTTCATGCCAAAGCCCTTCTTTATGAGTACCTTCAAGGAGGCCGTCAAACGGGTCATGGGCAGCCGCCAGGGCAAGCCGGTGGAAAACAACGCCGATGTGGTTCGGGATAAGCACATTTTGGTGGTAGATGATATTGAAGTCAATCGGATGATTTTGCTCAAGATGCTCAGTTCGCTGGGGGCTGTCTGTGATTCTGCCTCTAATGGGCAGGAAGCCGTTGACAAATTTGAAGCCTCTCAGCCGGGGGACTATGACCTGATCCTGATGGACGTACAGATGCCGGTCATGGACGGCTACACCGCTACCCGGACCATCCGTGACAGCGGCCATCCTTCGGCCAAGTCAGTGCCTATCATCGCCATGACCGCCAACGCTTTTGTGGACGATGTGCGGGAGGCTATTGAATCCGGCATGAACGCGCACATTGCCAAGCCTGTTCAGATTGATAATCTGAAGTCTACCATCCGGCAGGTGTTAGATAAAGGGTCAGCGCAGATAGATGGATGATATGGTTTCGACCATAAAAGGCAAGCATAATTTAAAGAAAAATCGACAGCTGGCCTATACAGCAAGCGGCGTAAACATTGATTTGTTTACGCCGCTTTTTGCGTTCACTCTTCGGCCAATACGATCCTGAATATAAAGAGAGCCATGCCCAATATCACGAAATGCGTGAGCGTTTGCAGAACCTTGTTAGAAAAAAAGAACTTTGAGAGGGAGCTTCAGAACGAGAGCCGACAGCATAATAAGCAACAGAGCAAGGCTAAGCGGAGGGAGGAAGAATTGAAGTATTGAAGTGAAAAATTTCACAAAAATTCAGTTTTCAAAAGGTATTGTCCGATGTATAATAAAAGTGGCGAAAGAAGGTGATATTTTTGATCACAACGGAACAAATACATCAACAGGATTTAGAGCGTTTGAAATCACTCCGATATATGGACGATGATTTTATGACTGTCTGTCTTGCTGATAATTTTGAGGGTGTGGAACTGATACTTCGGATCGTTATAGGGCGAGAGGATATAAAAATTAAATCGGTTAGGACACAAGAGCCGATGAAAAATTTGCAAGGGCGTTCTGCTATTTTAGATGTCCATGCGATTGACAGCGCTGATAAGGAATTTGATGTAGAAATTCAGAGAAAAGACACAGGAGCAGGTGCAAAAAGGGCAAGGCATAATAGTAGTGAATTGACATATTGATATTTAAATAAATAATTATGGAAATTACAACCGTTTTGTTATATAATAAAAGAAACGGCGGTGATTTCCTATGGCAAGACCAAGAAAGTACAAGATCAAC
>JAAUZC010000039.1 GCA_014804795.1 Lachnospiraceae bacterium
GCATACAAAGATCAGGAAATAGAATTTCTAAAAAAAATTGTATCTTTAGATCCGGGGGCTGCGGAATGAAGAAAATACCAGCCAATGCAAAGTACCAGATTATTTATGATACCATGCAGGAAAACGAAAATCTGCTGAATGTAAGAGCAATGTGTGAAATTGCAGGGGTATCCCGTTCGGGATATTACCATTATCTCTCAACGGAAAGCCTGCGCAGGGAAAGGGAGGAACAGGACAGACAGGATTTCCTTTTAATCCTGGAAGCATACCAGCACCGGGGATACCATAAAGGTGCCCGCAGCATATATATGCGGCTGTTGCACATGGATCCGCCAGTTGTAATGAACATAAAAAAGATCCGGCATCTGATGAAAAAGTATAACCTGCGGTGTCCGATCCGCAGGGCGAATCCTTACCGGCGGATGGCAAAAGCAATGGCAACGGCATATACCGCCCCCAATATAGTGAACCGGGAATTCGGGGAACATGGACCGCGAAAAATTCTGCTGACAGATATCACATACATTATAAACGGGAAGGCACCCCGGTGCTATATGTCAACAATTATAGATGCCTGTACCAGGGAGCTGCTGTCATGGGTTCTCAGTGAGTCACTGGAAATTGATTTCGTACTGGAAACAGTAAGCCAGTTGATAGAAAAGCACGGAACGGATTTAAGCACGGAAACGTTAATCCACAGCGACCAGGGTTCCCACTATACCAGCATTAAATTTATCCAGCTGCTGAAGAATAATGAACTGAGGCAGTCCATGTCCCGCAGGGCAAACTGCTGGGATAATGCTCCCCAGGAATCATTCTTTGGTCATATGAAGGATGAGCTGGATTTGTCGGAATGCTACACCTATGAGGAGATATTAAAGGCAGTTTCTGACTGGACGCAATACTATAATACAGAACGTTACCAGTGGGAGTTGGCAAAGCTGTCACCGACTGAATACTATCAATATCTGACAACGGGAGTTTATCCATTGATAACCCCAAAATCAAAAGGGGCAAATATACAATCTGGGGCATCAAAATGATGCCTCCACATACCAAATAAATATTGAATATAAATCTGAAAAGGAAAAACTCAAAATGTCCTTGACAAAGGGTACACTTTATTAAATATCCTCAAATGGAAGGATTAACAATTTTAAGTTGTGGAGGATACAATTATCATGAAGTTAGTACAATTTCAAGAAAAGTACAGGCAGGCATTTATTGATTTTAATACAGACTGGATAGTTTCTAATTTTGGTTCCCTTGAGGAACATGATAAGGAAACATTTGAAAAGATTGATGAAGAACTAAATAACGGAGCAATGATTTTCTTTGCGGTTGAAGATGAAATTCCATTAGCTTGTTGTATGTCTGTGCCAATGAAAGATAATACATGGGAAATCTGCAAATTAGGTTCAAATAAGAGTATACCCCATAAAGGGGCCGGAAATTTAGTTTTTAAAGCATCAATGGAATGGGCATTGGGGCATGGAGCAAAGCGTTTATTTATAATTTCAAACAGTAAACTAAAACCGGCACTGCATATTTATGAGAAAAATGGATTTAAAGAAATAAAGCTTGATGATTATGAATATGTGCGTGGCGATATAGCTTTTGAGTATATTTCAGAGGAATGACGGATTCCTGTTTGTGAAGCATTTAAGAGAAACAATATTTATTACGGAGGCGTACTATGTTACAGAATAACAGACCTGAAAATATGGAAGAGGTTTTAAAAAAGGCGGAGGTGCTGATCGAAGCACTGCCCTATATTCAGAAATTCAACAGAAAGATCATCGTGGTAAAATACGGCGGTTCCGCAATGAGCGATGAGGAACTGCAAAAGAATGTGATCAAAGATGTGACGCTGTTGAAACTGGTAGGCTTTAAGCCGATCATTGTCCACGGCGGCGGCAAGGAGATCAGCCGTTGGGTAGGCAAGGTGGGCAAGGAGTCTCAGTTTATTAACGGGCTTCGTGTCACTGATGCGGAGACTATGGAAATCGCGGAAATGGTATTAAATAAGGTAAACAAGAGCCTTGTGACAATGGTGCAGGAGCTTGGCGTTCGGGCAGTGGGCGTCAGCGGTAAAGACGGCGGTCTTTTGACTGTGGATAAAAAATATGCGGACGGACAGGATATCGGCTATGTGGGCAATATTAAGGAAGTGAATCCGAAAGTGCTCTATGACCTTCTGGAGAAAGATTTTTTGCCGATCGTGGCGCCGGTGGGGTTGGATGATGCCTTCCATACCTATAATATCAACGCAGATGATGCGGCCTGTGCAGTTGCGAAAGCGGTGGGAGCAGACAAGCTTGTATTTCTGACGGACATTGAAGGGCTGTATAAGGATGTGAATGACAAATCCAGTTTTATCAGCAGACTGACGGCCGAGCAGGCGGAAGAGTTGATAGGGGGAGGTTTTATCGGCGGAGGAATGCTGCCGAAGCTGAGCAACTGTACGTCAGCGATCCGCAACGGCGTAAACCGGGTGCATATCCTGGATGGGCGGATCCCTCACTGTCTGCTGTTGGAGATCTTTACCAATCAGGGTATCGGAACGGCGATTGTCAGGGAAGATGAGGAGCTTGCGTAACTGCATATTTTGTGAGTTATGCGGAGCAGGAAAAAATAACAGCAGGGACCCGTACAGTGCCCGGAGAATTTACGGACGGAAAGCGGCCGAAAATTTCTCCGCCGGTTATGGCACTGGCAGGGCGAATGCGGAACTAAAATAGAGGTTTATCATGGAGAAATACATCACACAGGCAGAGAAAGATCTGCTGCACACTTATAATCGTTATCCCATCGTATTTGAAAAAGGGGAAGGTGTTTATTTATACGATAAGGAAGGAAAGAAGTATCTGGATTTTTTTGCGGGAATCGCCGTGAGCGCTCTGGGGTATCACTATCAGGATTTTGATGAGGCGCTAAAGGAACAGATTGACAAACTGCTTCATATTTCCAATTACTTTTATAATGAACCGGCGATAAAAGCGGCAGAGAAATTAAAAAAAGCATCCGGCATGGACAGGGTATTTTTTACGAACAGCGGCGCAGAGGCGATAGAGGGTGCCTTGAAGGCGGCGAGAAAGTATGCCTATACAAGAGACGGATATGCAAACGGCTCTATGGCCGGAGAGATAATAGCCATGAATCATTCTTTCCACGGGCGCACCATGGGAGCACTTTCTGTGACAGGGAATCCGCATTACAGAGAGGCTTTTGAACCTTTGATCGGCAATGTCAGATTTGCTGAGCTGAATGATTTTGATTCGGTAAAGAGACAGGTGTCGGATAAGACCTGTGGGATATTACTGGAGACGGTACAGGGAGAGGGAGGCGTCTATCCCGCCGAAAAAGAATTTTTGGAACAGGTAAGGCGGCTTTGTGACGAAAAAGATATTCTTCTTATTTTAGATGAAATTCAGTGTGGCATGGGGCGTACCGGGCGGATGTTTGCGTGGCAGCACTATGGTGTGAAGCCGGATATCATGGCCTGTGCCAAGGGAATCGGCGGCGGTGTGCCCGTGGGAGCTTTCCTTATGACAGAGAAAGCGGCCGAAAAATCTCTTGCGGCAGGAGATCACGGGACTACTTATGGCGGAAATCCGTTTGCATGCCAGGCAATTTCAAAAATGTTGGACTTATTTGAGGAAAATGATATAATAAGGCATGTGCAGAAAATAGCGCCTTATCTGGAAAAGCGGTTGGATGAGCTTGTCGCGGAATTTGACATTATTCTGGAAAGGCGCGGACTGGGATTGATGCAGGGGCTTGTGTGCAGTGTGCCTGTGGGAGATATTATCGGTAAATGTCTGGAAAAGGGGCTTGTGCTCATTAATGCGGGCAGTAATATTCTCCGGTTTGTGCCACCCCTTGTGATCACCAAAGAGCATGTGGATGAGATGATGGAAATACTCCGGGAAGCGCTGCGGAACTGAAAATCAGCAGTGGTCGGAGACGAATGTGGAACTGAAATCAGTAGCAGTCTGGACAGTGCACGGAGTGATTTACGGGCGAATGCATTAATCGACCGGAAATTACTCCCGGATAATGTGTGCTGGAAAGACTGTTACGGAACTGGAAATCAGCAGTAGTCGGAGAGATGCACGGGAGAAATTTGAAGCTGGGTATTATCAGATTCAAATTTACTCCCCCGCTGAAGTGCATCTCGGAGACGAATGCAGAACTTATAATCAGAAAGGACATTTCATGAGTTATAAAAAGAGAATCTATGCGGCTGTTCTGATAATCTGTTTAGCGGCCGGTGTATTTGCGGTCGGAAAAAGCGGCATGCAGATGAAGAGCGAACAGGAGAGGGAACAGCAGGAAAGCTTTTTAAATAGAAGAAAAGATACGCTCAGACTGTGGTATATGGACGAGAGCCTGACGGATTATCTGAATGCGGCTGCAGTGGCTTACAGCGAGCAGAGCGATGTCCGGGTGGAGACAGTGCTGATCGAGGACAGTGAGTATATCGAGGCAATCAATGATGCGTCGCTGGGGCGCAGTGACAGGCCGGGGCCTGATCTGTACCTGATCACGAATGACTGTCTGGAAAAGGCCTATCTGGCAGGACTTGCCGCAGAAATTACCGAGCAGAATATGTTCCGGAATATTGACTATGAAAGTCAAGGTGCAGAGGCGGCGGTGACTTATGACGGAAAAGTAGTCGCCTATCCGTTTTATTATGAGGCCTGTGCGCTGCTCTATAATAAAACATATCTGGAAGATCATGCAAAACTGATATTGGAAGCGGAGGCAGATCAGGCTGAAGGAGAAGCAGCTCAGGCGGAAGCAGATGCCGGAAATGTGGAGGAGGAAGCGACACAGACGGAAGAGACACGTGAGTTTACTGAAGAGGAGATTGCGCACAGGGCATGGGAATGTCTGCCCGATACCATAGCGGAACTGGAAGAATTTGCGGATAGCTATAATGCGCCGGAACAGGTGGAGGCTGTCTTCAAATGGGATGTGTCGGATATTCTGTATAATTACAGTTTTGCCGGTGATCATCTGATCGTGGGTGGTGAAAATGGAGACGACCCGAATCAGATCAATATATACAATCTGGAAACACTGCAGTGTCTGACAACGTTTCAGGAGTTAAATCAGTTTTTTTCTATTGAGACGCGGGATGTCACTTATGATAGTGTGATGCAGGATTTTCTGGACGGCAAGATTGTATTTACCGTGGCCGGTACGGAAGCGGTCAATCGCATGGCGAAAGCGCAGGCGAATGGAAGTTTTGCTTATGAGTATGGTTTCTACAGCATGCCGGATCTGACAGAGGAACTGAATAGCCGCTCTCTGTCGATCACTACCTGTATTGTGATAAATGGTTATACAGAGTTTGAGGCGCAGGCCAATGAGTTTGCGCAGTTTATGATGAACGACTGGACAAGCGGCCTGAATCTGCAGGAAAGTACCGGAAAAATGCCGGTTTACGGTTTCCCGCAGTATGATGAAAATCATACTTTTGCAGCTGCCTATGATGAGTCCATGCCTATTCCCAAAATGATGACTACCGGAAATTTCTGGGTGCAGATGGAAATTGCATTTACGAATATCTGGGAGGGCGGAGATGCCAACGCACTTTTGAAAGAACTTTCCGAGCAGATCATGAGACAGGTGACAGGCAATGACGATTACACGGAAGAGTATATTGAACTGCCTGTGGAGGAAGAGCCGGAAGAGGAGTATACGGAAGAGTAACATCAAAAAAGTATAGAATTTAAAAAAATGTCCATACTGAAAAATGCGGGACTTAAAAACAGCATAAGTCCGGACAGCGCACAGGACAATTTACTGATGCGAAGCAGTAGGAAATTTGTCCTCCGATATTGTGTGCCGGAAGGACTTATGCGGAACTAGAATAGGAGGATTTTCAGTATGGGCATGATCATTGCAGTTATTTCGGGCGCCCTGATGAGTATTCAGGGTGTTTTTAATACAAAAGTGACAGATACGACCGGAGTCTGGACGGCAAATACTTTTGTGCAGTTTACGGCGCTTCTTGTTTGTCTGGGGGCGTGGGCGGCAGTGGAGCGCAATTCATTTATGGAGCTTACGAAGGTAGAACCGAAATATATGCTGCTTGGCGGTGTCATGGGAGCGGCGATCACCTGGACCGTCATTCAGAGTATGAAGAGTTTAGGGCCGGCAAAAGCAGTACTGTTTATTGTGGTTGCACAGATTCTGGTAGCCTATTTAATCGAGCTGTTTGGAATATTCGGAGCAGAAAAACAGAGCTTTGAGCTAAAAAAAATGTTTGGAATGGCTCTTGCGATCATTGGAATTATTATTTTCAAAATTTGAAAACATTGCTTTCAAAATTCGAAAACATTTATTTTCGAATGAAATAAAAGCACTTGTAAAAAAGCAGGCTTTGGAATACAATAAATTTACGCCGTTTATTATGGAAAACGGCGGAGGGGCTTCTTTTCCGCACAGTATGCAAAATGCGGAAAGGAAAAAAATGAAATCATATCAAAAAAAAGAATTATTTACACACAACCTGCGGACAGGCTTATTTATTGTGTGCCTTTTATTTGTGACAGGTATGCTGACAAGCTGCGGCACAGAGGATAAACTGCTGTCGGAACTGCGGAAGGAGAATTCCCGCGAATCCTATGATCCGGGAGCTGCAGAAGATAGTGAAGAAACTATAGAGCAGGGCAACAGCATAAAAGAGATTCTGGGCAGCATGCCAAGTGTTGAAGAAATCTGGATGAATGAACAGGATGACAGTGTTGGAAATTTTCAAGGGGCGGAGCAAAATGTCGGTACTCTGAAGAGGGAAGTCCTGACAGAGGCAGAAAAAATTTGTGTCCATGTCTGCGGCGCAGTAAAAAGTCCGGGCGTTTACAAGCTGCCTGCGGGAAGCCGATTCTATGAAGCTGTGGAGGCGGCAGGCGGTTTTACGGAGGAAGCCTGCCAGGATTATCTGAATATGGCGGAGCCTCTTGCAGATGGAAGCAGGCTGGAAATTCCCACTGTGGATGTGACCCAAAGCAGGGAAGAACACAGTTATTATACATTGCCTGAAAAGAATGTCTCCACGGCGGAACGTGAAAATGCTGAAAGTACATCAGACGGACTTGTGAATATCAATACGGCGGATATCGCAGAACTTTGTAATCTGCCGGGAATCGGCGAGGGGCGCGCAAAGGCGATTATCGAATACAGGCAGAAGCAGGGTTCTTTTCAAAAAAAGGAAGATATTATGCAGGTTTCTGGCATCGGTGAAAAAATGTATGCAAGGATGGAAGAGTATCTGAGGGTGGAATAAATAGCGAGAGGTAAGAGATGGCAAAGAAGGTTTTAGTGGTAGATGACGAAAAGCTGATCGTAAAAGGAATCAGATTCAGCCTGGAGCAGGACGGTATGGAAGTGGACTGCGCTTATGACGGCGAAGAGGCGCTCGAAAAAGCAAAAAACGGTACATATGATATTATACTTTTGGATGTGATGCTGCCGAAACTGACAGGGTTTGAAGTTTGCCAGCAGATCAGGGAGTTTTCAAATGTGCCTGTGGTAATGCTGACAGCAAAGGGCGATGATATGGACAAAATTCTGGGTCTGGAATACGGCGCTGATGACTATATCACAAAGCCGTTCAATATTCTGGAAGTAAAGGCAAGGCTGAAAGCCATTATGCGCCGGACTGTCCCGAAAGATAAGAAAGAGGATCGGGAGACCTTGTTGGAGAGCGGTGATATGCGTGTAAACCGGGAGGACAGACGGGTATACATATCAGGAAAAGAAATCAACCTGACATCAAAAGAGTTTGAAGTACTGGAGCTTTTAATGTCAAATCCGGGCAAAGTATACAGCAGGGAAAACCTGTTAAAAAGTGTCTGGGGTGCAGATTATCCGGGGGACGTGCGGACGGTGGATGTCCATGTAAGACGTCTGAGGGAAAAGATAGAGATGAATCCCAGCGAGCCCAGATATGTCCAGACCAAGTGGGGCGTAGGTTATTTCTTCAAGGGATAAGAACAGGAAAAAGAGTGGATGCTTTATCGTTGGGAAGATATCAAATCAAAAATCAAATCAAAGACCAAATCTTTGCGAAGTCTGAAAGTGAGGATATTTATACTTTTGTTGTTAGTGGGGCTGATCCCCAGTTACTTTATGAAGTATGGTATTCTGCAAAATTATGAGACCCGCGCTATTTCAGTGCGGGTTTCGGAAGTGCAGGCACAGCTTAAGATCATAGCAAATCATCTGATCACCTATAGTTATCTGCAGGATACTTCTTCTCCGGTTATCAATGCGGAGTTAGAGCAGCTTTCAAATTTATACGGGGGACGTGTTCTGATCATTTCTGGGAATCTGAAAGTCGTAAAAGACACCTACGGTATCAGTGAAGGAAAAACGATCATTTCCGAGGAAGTTGTAAAGTGCTTTCGTGGGGAAAGCATGTCCAATTATGATGCGGCTCTGGGCTATATTGAAATGACGATTCCCATTTCGGAGACAGTGAATGTAGAATTGCCGGAAACAGGGGAAGTGACAGAGAAAGAAATTGTAAGAGGCGTCATGCTGATCGGCATTTCGTGCGATACGATTCATAAGACCATGGATATTTTGAGCAATAAGGCAAGTATTTTGCAGCTGATCATGCTTGTTATTATTTTTGGCGGGGCGCTTCTATTATCTCATTTTCTTGTAAATCCGTTGAATAAAGTGACGACGGCGATCAATGAAGTGGCGGAAGGATATTCGGATAAAGCGATAAACGTGCCGGATTACGTGGAGACAGTACATATTATTGATGCATTTAATCAGCTTCTTGGCAGAATGAAGGTGTTGGACGACTCGAGACAGGAGTTTGTATCAAATGTCTCCCACGAGTTGAAAACGCCTATTACATCTATGAAAGTTTTGGCGGATTCTCTGCTTGCACAGGAAGATGTTCCGGTGGAATTATACCGGGAATTTATGGAGGACATCGCCAAAGAGATTGACCGTGAAAGCAAGATCATTACAGACCTGTTATCCCTTGTAAAGATGGATAAAAAAGTGACGGATATGAATATCACGGAAGTAAATATGAATGAGCTGACCGAGGTGATCTTAAAGCGTCTGCGGCCGATTGCAAGAAAGCGGGACATCGAAGTGACTTTTGAGAGCATCCGTCCTGTAAAAGCGACTGTGGACGAGGTGAAGATCAGTCTTGTGCTTTCAAATCTTGTGGAAAATGCGATAAAATATAATAAAGAAAACGGTTGGGTGAAAGTGGTACTCGATGCGGATCATCAGTTTTTCACGGTGACTGTCAGCGATTCCGGCGTTGGAATTCCGGAGGAGTCCATTGCCCATATTTATGAGAGATTTTACAGGGTGGATAAGTCTCATTCCAGAGAGATCGGCGGAACAGGTTTAGGACTTGCCATTACGAGAAGTGCGGTTTTGATGCACAGAGGTTCCATCCGGGTGGAGAGTACGCCGGGGGAGGGAACAAGTTTTATTGTAAAGATACCGCTGACGTATAAAGCGTAGGAAAGAGAAAATCCTGAAGAGTATGCCTGCGGGACAGGCGGACGGGAGTTGGTATGAGAAAAAAAATGATGGCCTGTGTTTTGATGCTTCTGTTTCTGACAGGAGTGTCATCTTGTGGCAGGAACAGGCAGGAGGGCGCTCACAGCTATACTGTCTATTATGTAAATAAAGAAGGTACCTGCGTGGTTTCCGAGGAGTATGTGACAGATACGCCGATGGAGAATAAAGAAGTGCTGCTGCAGGAGTTTACAGGACTGTTGAAAGACACGGCTGAAAGACCGGAATATCTTTCTCCGCTGTCGGAGGCATTTCAGAATTATACCTTGCATGAGGGGCAGATGAATCTGGATTTCAGCGAAGCTTATTTGGATCAGGAGCCGATCGTGGAAGTGCTCTGCAGAGCTGCCGTAGTGCGGACACTGACGCAGATAGAGGGGATTGACACGATTACTTTTTCTGTGCAGAATGAAGCGTTGACAGATGCTGTCGGTGTGCCGGTGGGCGCAATGACAGAGGATTCTTTTATCGACAATGCCGGTACGGAGATCAATGCTTATGCGGAGGCAACGTTTATGCTCTATTTTGCCGACGAAGCGGGAGATGCACTTGTCAAGGTAAGCAGGGATGTGGTTTATAACAGTAACATTTCTATGGAACGGCAGGTCGTGGAAGAGCTGATCAAGGGTCCGGAAGATGCGGAAGGGTATCCGACGGTCAACCCGGCAGTGACGATACTCAGCGTCACAGTAAAAGACAGAGTGTGCTATGTCAATTTAAGTGAAGAGTTTCTGACATCGGCCTATAATGTGACGTCCCAGGTGACATTGTATTCTATTGTAAATTCACTTGTGGAGCTTCCGGGCGTCAATAAGGTGATGATTTCGGTAGAGGGTGACACAGATGTCACTTACAGAGACAGTGTCAGCCTGACAACAGTATTTGAGAGAAATTTGGACATCGTAGAATAACCAGTTCAGCCAGCCGAAGGGCAAACTGACAAATCGTGCTCGCACGAATTTGGAAGTCTGCCTTTCGGCTGAGGGAGCGCCCGTCTATGAGCAAAAAGAGCTGCGAAGCAGCGGAGAGCACTGAAAGTGCGATTTTGCGAATGGGCGCGGCTGAACGTCCGGCATATGCGAGCGCCCATCTATGAGCAAAAGAAGTCACAGATGGGCGCGGCTGAACGTTGCTGTATGAGCAGATAGGGGAAAATATGCAAATAAGGAGACCGCTGTGTCTGCTTTCTCTTATCTTTGTTTTGCTGGTGATGTGCTGTGTTTACGGCGCAGCGAGGTTTAAGGAACCTCTCCCGGAAGAGGGAGAGACGATTACATTAACCGGGATAGTCAAAAATAAGGAATACCGTGTCATGTACGGCGAGGAGATTCCGGTTTTGTATGTCAGCAGTGTCGAAGATAAGAATGACAGACAAGTCATGTGTTATATGAAAGACGCGGGAGACAGTAAAACGATTCCGCGCATGGGGGAGACCGTCAGGGTTTCCGGAAAGGTATCACTTTTCCGGGAGGCGTCTAACCCCGGGGAGTTCGATTTAAAAGAGTATTATCAGATCTTAAACATATCTTACAAATTAAATCAAACAGAAATTCTTGAGCGTTCAGAATCCTGTTATCCATTGAAAGAAAAATTATATCAGATTAAATGCAGATGCTGTAAAGTGTTGGATGAAATATATCCTGAAAAAGAAGCGTCTGTTTTGAAGGCGATGCTTTTGGGAGAAAAAAACGGTCTGGATGAGGAGGCGAAGGAATTGTATCAGCTGAATGGGCTGATCCATATATTGGCAATTTCCGGACTGCATGTCTCGTTGCTTGGAGTGGCAGTTTCAGGCGGTTTAAAAAAATGCGGTATGCCGGTCTGGCTTAGGGGTCCTGCCGCTGCAGGAGTCATGTGGTGCTACGGCATGATGACAGGAATGGGTGTTTCTACCTGGCGGGCAATATTTATGTTTACGCTGCATCTGGCAGCAGAGCTTTTCGGAAGGACTTACGATATGCTGACAGCGTTGTCACTTGCGGCGGCCTTCATGTTGGCAGAACAGCCGCTTCTTGTATGGCACAGCGGTTTTTTGCTGTCCTTCGGGGCAGTATTGGGAATTGGTCTTGTGCTTCCCTGGTGGAAAGAGGTATTGGAGCGGCTTACAGGAATCAGGACAGTGAGCCGGAAAGAGGAGAAAGAAAAGAGGCCGGCAGGGGGCGCGCAGAGATTACAAAGAAAATTGACTAATACAGTCATAAACGGGATTTGTTTGGGCAGTGCAATAATGATCACCACACTGCCGGTTTTGTTTTACTTCTATTACAAATACCCGGTCTATTCCCTTGTTTTGAATTTATATGTGATCCCGTTGATGAGCGTGGTGTTTGCAGGCGGTGTGTTCTCTCTGGCAGCAGGTTTTCTGCAGCCGGGCGCAGGAGTTTTAGCGGGAATGCCTGACAGACTGATTTTATGGTTATACGAGGTTTCCTGTAGGGAGACGTTGAAATTGCCGGGGGCGGTCAATATCGGCGGTCGGCCGGAAGTATGGCAGATCGCAGTATATTACGGTATTTTGTGTTTTTTGATTTTCCGGTATAACCTGACAGAGGAAAAGAGCGAGGGTAAAACCGAAAAAGGATGCGGTGCGTTATCTGCACTTAATCAATGGCTGCTAATATTGGGAATAATGTGGCTTCTATTGATTCGCCCGGTCAACGGGTTTTCCGTGTCCTTTTTGGATGTGGGACAGGGGGATTGTATTGTGATGAGGAATGATAACGGAAACTGTTATATGGTGGACGGCGGCTCTACAAGCAAGTCTAAAGTGGGAAAATATCAGATGCTGCCTTTTTTAGAGAGCGCAGGGATCAGAGAACTGGAGGCCGTCTTTTTAACGCATCCCGACGAAGACCATATATCGGGTGTTGTGGAGATGATGGAGCAGTCGGTGTATGGCGTCAGGATAAACAGCCTGATTTTGCCGGATGTTTCGCCCGAAATGAAAGAAAAAGAATTGGTCGAACTCATAAATCAGGCGGCACAGTACGATATTCCGGTTTACTATATCGCAAGAGGAGACTGCATACAGGATGATAAACTTAAATTTACCTGTCTGGGACCGGAAAAAGGAGTTATGACTGATGAAGTCAATGAGATTTCCACAGTAATCTATACAGAATATGGAGAATTTACCATGCTGCTCACCGGTGATGTAACCGGAGAAGCTGAAAAGGAGCTGCTTTCACAACTTGCGGAGAGAGAGAAGCTGACTGTCTTGAAGGTGGCGCATCACGGCTCAAAATATTCCACTCCGCAGGAATTTCTGGAAATGACCGATCCGGTCTATGCGATCATTTCCGCCGGAAAAGATAACCGTTATGGGCATCCCCATGAAGAACTGATAGAGCGGCTTGAAAAACAGGGATGTTATATTTACCGTACAACGGAGAGCGGTGCGGTTACGATGAAAGTGCGCAGAGGGAGAATCAGGGTGGAAGAGTTTTTGAGATGATGGCGGTTAAATGTATATATGGACATACTTATATGGCTTGCTGCCCGCGGGAATAAAAGACTTGACAAAGAACAGAAAGGAGATAAAATGTAACTGGAGACTAGTTACATTTTGAGCAATATATGAGTAAATTTACAAAAGCGAAGAACAGGATATTGAATGTTCCGGCGGATTATACCTATTCGGAAATAAAATATTTGTTAGGGAAATTTGGATTCAGGGAATGGAATAAAGGGAAAACATCTGGTTCAAGAGTAAAGTTTTACATGGAATCCGATCAGAGGATCATTATGCTGCACAAACCACATCCGGGAGACATTATGGATAAAGGTGCAGTGGAGGATGTGGTAAAAAAACTTATGAAATGGGGGATGTTATGATGAAAGACAGTGTTTTGGAATATAAAGGATATCATACTGATATAAGGTATGACGCACACGCAGGAAAGCTTAGAGGGATTATTAGTGGTATAGATGACTATGTGGACTTTTCCAGTGACAAAGTAGAAGAGATTGAGAGGGAATTTCATATAGCAGTGGATGATTATCTGGAGTTTTGCAGGGAAGTGGGAAAAGCACCCTGTAAAGAGTATAAAGGTGTTTTTAATGTCAGAGTAAAGCCCTCTCTTCACAGAGAGTTAGTCCGAATTTCAGAAAGGGAGGGGGAGTCTTTAAATGCAGTTGTGGAACAAGCACTCCAGATGTTTGTTAAGAGTGTAGAGAAAATCAGAAAGGACAGCTTGCCATGCAGCGAATCACAGAAGATATTAAAACAGGACAGCTAAAGCAGATTTATCTGCTCTATGGTGAAGAAGCCTATCTGGTCAGGCAGTACAGGGACAGGCTGCTTACTGCTATGCTTGGAGCCGGTGACCGGATGAACGTAAACCGCTACGAGGGAAAAGGCGTTTCCGTGCCGGAGATCATTGATATGGCGGAAACTCTTCCGTTTTTTTCTGAAAGGCGTGTCATAATACTGGAAAATACGGAACTGTGCAGAGCCGGCGGGGAAAAACTTTCGGAGTATTTAAAAAATCCTGCGGAAAGCAGCAGTTTCATTTTAGTGGAAAGAGATGTGGATAAACGCAGCAGTCTCTATAAAACAATAAAGAAATACGGCTATACGGCAGAATTTGGCAGACAGGATGCAAAGACGCTTCAAAAATGGGTGCTTGGCATTCTGAAAAAGGAGAATAAGCAAATCGCATCTTCGACTTTGCAGTTGTTTTTGGAGGGATGCGGCGATGATATGGAAAATATTCGAAAAGAACTGGAAAAACTGCTCTGCTACACGTTGGACGAAAAAGTGATCACCACAGAGGATGTGGAAGCAATCTGTGTGCCGCAGATACAGAACCATATTTTTGATATGATAACTGCCGTTGCAAACGGATACAGTGAGCAGGCGCTGCGTCTGTATTATGATCTGCTTGCGCTGAGGGAGCCGCCTATGCGGATATTGGCGTTGATCAGCCGACAGTTTAATCTGCTCTTACAGGTAAAAGAGCTGGCGGAAAAGGGGTATCCGCAGGCTGTCATCGCGGAGAAAGTCGGATTGCACGGCTTTGTCGCCGGAAAATATATGAAGCAGGCTGTCTCTTTTAAAACGCCTTTTTTGAAACAGGCGCTGGAGGATTGTGCGAAAGCAGACTATGATATTAAATCAGGAAAGATGGGAGAGCAGCTCAGTGTGGAGCTTTTGATCGTAAAATACAGCAGCAGAAAGAAAGTGTGGGCATAAAGTGGTCCGCACTTTTTTTGGACAAAAAAGAAGAATATTCCATCTAATAGGTATAAAAAAGAGAGTTACCGGGACTTGAAGAAAGGGTGAGAGTAAAGATGGAACAGTTAGTGAAAAAAGCGAAGAACCATAATAAAGAAGCTTTTGAAGATCTGATGCAGTTACAGGCACAGAGTATGTATAAAGTGGCAAAAGCAATATTGAAAAACGATGAGGATGTTTTGGATGCCATGCAGGAGACGGCGTTGACATGCTGGGAGAAAATCGGGACCTTGAAACAGGAGCGGTATTTTAAGACATGGTTGATCAGGATTTTGATCAATCATTGTAATGAAATATGCAGACAGAGGAAGTACACTGTATCGGATGAAATGATTTTAGAGAGAGGGCGACAGGAAGAAAGCTTTTTAAATGTGGAGTGGCAGGATTTTCTGAGTAATCTGGACGTAAAACACCGCACCGTAGTTATTTTATACTATGTGCAGGAGTTCAAGACAAGAGAGATTGCGGAGATTTTAAAAGTAAATGAAAGCACAGTGCGAAGCCGCCTTGCCGCCGCGAGGGAGAAGATGGAGAGACTGTATGAAAAAAGCGGCGCGGCAGGCCGCAGAAGAGCTGTCAGCAGAGGAGTGGGATGAGAACTGCCGGCATTTGCAATAATACCGCAGAGGTATTTATTTCCGGGCCGGGAAACGGACTAAGCGGGAATAAACAGCATAGATTACATTACTAACAGCAGTACAATATAAAGTTTCACGACTAAACAGTGAAGAAATGGAGAATATAAATGAGCAGATTTGATGATATGGTAAATGGTTTAAGAGATGAAGTTGCAATTCCGGACAGTGTTTGGAGAGGATATACGCAGACTTTGGCGGATTTGCCGGCGAAAGGCGCTTATAAAAAGAATAACCGCAGGAGCAGAAAAAACGAAAGAATGACAGGGGTGTCATATTTAAAAGCAGCAGCGCTTGTGCTTGTGTCAGTGACGATTCTGGGGACGGGAGTTTATGCGGCGGAGAGACATTTCGGGATATTGGACTTTTTGAGAGGGAACGGAAATGAGAGTGCGATACCTCCTGTGGAAGCGGAGGAACTGATCGTGCCGGTGACAGAGAAAGAACAGGAAAAAACAGAAATTACGGAAGGAATGCCTGTCGATTATACCGTAAAAGAAGCAATGTGCGACAGTGACAGTATATATGTTGTGCTGGAAGCAAGAGCAAAAGAAGAGGGGCTGTTTCTTGTACCGGAGGATGCCATGGCGGAGGATTTCGTATCCGACTGGGGAATGGATGACGATATGAGCGCCGGGGAATATGCGGCATCTAAAAATCTTAAAATGATGCATGTGAACGCCGGTATCCAAAATACCGATGAGCTTGGTATAGCCGTGTCCACCATATATTTCCAGTCGGTGGACGATGATGTGATGGATATTATGATCGAGTGCGGAAAAACAGTGAAGGAACAGACACTGGATGTGGTGTGTACGGGAATACTCTGGGATGAGACGATGGTGAATATGGATGATATCATGCGGACAAAGATACGCTTTACACTGACAGATATCAGTGATGCGGCCGCGACCGCCTATGTGCCGGCGGGGACATCAGAGATTCCGGGAACCGGTGCTGTGATTGAAAAAGCGGAAGTGATTCAGACAAAGCTTGGTACCTATCTGGAAATTCTGTATAGAGATGATAATAAAGATTTTTATGCCGGACCATCTTTCAGACTGGCAGGTGATACTATGGGGCAGGAACACAGGATCAGAATGCCTTCCGGCACGGAAATTTTGAAAGACGGAGAATATTTCTGGAGACTCAGTCTGGAAAAAACGGAATTTGGCGAAAGTATTATGCTGGAGGCTTACGACGGCGAAACAAAAGAAGTCTATGGAACGTTTGAACTGATCAGACAGTAGGCAGTGTGCACCTTGCTATTGACATTTTCTATCATTCATAGTAAGATGGCTAAGTCATCGGAGGATGTTGTAATTCGTAAGTGCAACGCCGGATAAGATGTCGCATAAGGCTTTTTCCGGAGGGCGGTCACAGCGTATGGGGTGATGCCGGATAAGGGAATCGTATTTGTGCGGTTGTCTTATCCGGCGTTTTATGGTAGAGGAAAGAGACATGGACAAGAAACAAAATTTTACGGAAGGAAAAATTTTTTCACCGTTAGTTCAGTTTGCGCTTCCGGTACTTGTGGCGCTGTTTTTGCAGACGATGTATGGGGCGGTCGATCTGCTGATCGTGGGGCAGTTCGGAGGAGAATTTTCCGAGGTATATGTATCGGCGGTTTCAACGGGCAGTCAGATCATGCAGTCGGTGACGGTTGTCGTTACAGGTCTGGCAATGGGACTGACCGTCTTTGTGGGCTTGAAGATCGGCGCGAAGTTAAAGGAAGAAGCAGGAAAGATCATCGCAAGCGGTATCTGGCTTTTTAGTGTGATAGGCGTGGCGCTTACCATTATTATGATGATAAGTGCTAAGATGATGGCGCAGGTAATGCAGGCACCGCCGGAAGCCTTTCGCCAGACAGTGCTGTATATTATGATCTGTTCCGGCGGGGCGGTATTTATTGTGGCCTATAATCTGGTCGGCAGTATTTTCCGGGGAATTGGGGATTCCAAAATCCCTTTAATTACGGTGGCAATCGCCTGTGTGTTTAATATCGCCGGGGATTTGCTGCTTGTGGCGGTTTTCCACTTGGGAGCGGCAGGGGCGGCGCTTGCCACAGTTTTTGCCCAGGCGGTGAGTGTGTTTCTCTCCCTGCTTATCATTCGGAAAAGGGAGGTGCCCTTTGCTTTTTCCGTGAGAGATATCCGGCCGGATAAGAAGTATATTGCGGAGACATTGAGGCTGGGGCTGCCGATCGCCCTGCAGGATTTGCTGGTTAGCATTTCTTTCCTTGTTATCATCGCTATCGTCAACGGACTTGGGCTGGTGGCCTCCGCGGGAGTGGGAGTGGCAGAAAAAATGTGTGGTTTTCTGATGCTTGTACCCAGTGCATTTATGCAGTCCATGTCGGCCTTTGTGGCACAGAATATCGGTGCAAAGAAACCGGAGAGGGCGAGAAAAACAATGCTTTACGGTATTGCGTCATCGCTGATTGCGGGAATCATTATGGCGTATCTCACTTTTTTCCACGGGGAACTGCTGGCTGGGATTTTTGCGAAAGAAACGAGCATTATACTGGCGGCGGCAGATTATCTGAAAGCATATGCCATAGACTGCCTTTTGACTTCGTTCCTGTTTTGTATGATCGGATATTTTAACGGCTGCGGTTCCACCACCTTTGTGATGATACAGGGCATTGCCGGGGCTTTCGGGGTCAGGATTCCTGTATCCTGGTATATGAGCAGACAGGCGGGTGTAACGCTGTTTGGGATAGGGCTTGCAACGCCGATTTCAACCTGTGTGCAGATCTTGCTGTGCGGATTGTATTTTGTTGTACTTCTGCGAAAACAGAGGTGGGAGAACGAATGAACGTTTATCGTATTTTCGGTGTTAAATTTTACAGTAATTGCAAATAAAACAGAAAGAGGTGTACCGGTTATGGGACACCTCTTTTGCTATATTAGCAACAAACGAACACAGTCTTCAGCACAGACTGCGTGACAAAATTGGTTTTTGGGGGTATACTAATAATGTCGGCCGCGAAACAGCAAACAGGCGGGCAGAAAGAGGACGTATATGAGACAGCTTCCAAAACCAGGCGAAATCTATAAACATTTTAAAGGGAACTGCTATCGCATTATTGCAATAGCAACACATTCAGAGACAGGCGAAAAACTGGTCATCTATCAGGCGCTTTACGGGGACTTTGCCATATATGCGAGGGAGCTTTCCATGTTTATCGGCCCCGTGGATAAGGACAAATATCCTTTTGTGTTGCAGAAAAGGCGCTTTGAACTGGTGGAGAGCGGCGCTGTGAACCTTGCAGAACAGGCAGAAGCCGGAGCCGGAATGGTAAACAGTGCAGTCTGTGAAACGGCCGCGAACGCCGAAAGCAGTACAGATTCTGAGAGCGATAAAAAGCAGTCCTCCGAAAAAGAGACGGAGTCTCAAATAGATCCGGGGGTGTTAGCATATCTGGATGCCAACACCTGTAAGGAAAAGCTGCAGATACTGACGAATATGAAAGACAGACTGACTGACGCGATGATCAACACAATGGCTGTTGCAATCGATGTGGAAGTAAAACCCGGCGATATCACAGAGCGTTATGAGGAACTGAAGTACTGTCTTGCTACGAGAGAGAGGTTTGAATGCAGAAGGCTCCGTTAGTGTCAGGATAACTGGCGGAAAGGAGCAGATATGGCATTTGATCTGGGAAACAGACTGGTGATCGGTGTATCTTCGAGAGCGCTTTTTGATCTGGCGAAAGAGAACGAGCTTTTTGAGAGAGAGGGCGTGGAGGCATACTGCAGTTATCAGGTGGAGCATGAGCATGAACTGTTAAAGCCGGGGCCCGGTTTTGCACTGGTGAAGGCTTTGTTAAACATCAATAAGATACCCGGGCAGGAGGGACGCGTGGAAGTGATCGTAATGTCCCGAAACAGTCCGGATACATCTCTGCGGGTATTTAATGCAATTCAGGAATATGGCCTGGATATCACAAGAGCAGCGCTTGTCAGCGGCGTATCCCTTGCTCCCTATCTGACGGCATTTAAGACCGATCTGTTTTTATCGGCTTATGAAGATGATGTGCAGGGCGCCATAGACAGCGGGATTGCCGCCGGAATCATATGCAGCGACGGGATACATACTTACAACTGTGACGGGGACATCCGGCAGATCCGCATTGCTTTTGACGGCGATGCAGTATTGTTTTCAGACGAATCGGAGCAGATCTATCAGGAACATGGTCTGGAAGCGTTTGAAAAAAATGAGCAGGAAAATGCAAAAAATCCATTGGCGGCAGGCCCTTTCGCGAAATTTTTGAAGACTCTTTCCGATCTGCAAAAAGAATTTCCGCAGGAGGAGGCGCCAATCAGGACAGCGCTTGTGACGGCGAGAAGCGCGCCGGCTCACGAGAGAGTGATCCGTACGCTGCGGGCCTGGGGTGTCAGGATCGACGAGGCTTTTTTTCTGGGCGGGGTTCAGAAGAAGGATATCCTGAAAGCCTTCGGAGCGCATATTTTCTTTGATGATCAGGCGGTGCACACCATACCGGCATCCGAGGTGGTTCCGGCGGCGAGAGTACCGGTCCGGAATAAAGGCAGTACCGCCAGTTTGATGCCGCAAAAATCATCAGAGACAGAAACATGACAACACAAAAAGGTATCGGTATAGATGAAGTATCGGCATATTGTAAAAGGAACTTTCCTGTCCAGACCAAACAGGTTTATCGCCTATGTAAAGGTGGATGGACAGGAAGAGAAAGTACATGTGAAAAATACGGGCAGGTGCAGGGAACTTTTAAAAGAAGGTGCAGTTGTCTATCTGGAGAAAGCGGAAAATGCGGAACGCGCTACCGCTTATGATCTGGTAGCGGTGAAAAAAGAGGGGAGAATCGTCAATATGGATTCTCAGGCTCCAAATAAAGCGGTCTATGAGTGGTTACTTTCCGGCGGTCTCTTTCCGGAGGCAACGCTTGTAAGGCCCGAGATGACCTTCGGTGAGTCCCGGTTTGATTTTTATATAGAAGCAGCGGGGAGTTTGCAGAAAGATACGGCAAAAGGCGCTGCTACGGCAGGTAAAGAGCCAGATATCCGGAAAATTTTTATGGAAGTGAAAGGCTGTACGCTGGAGGAAAATGGCGTGGGCAGTTTTCCTGATGCGCCGTCCGAGAGAGCTGTAAAGCATGTGCGGGAGCTGATCAGAGCAAAAGAAGCAGGTTATGAAGCTTACCTGCTTTTTGTTGTGCAGATGGATAGGGTGGATTACGTGGTGCCCAACCGGAAAACGCAGCCGGAGTTTGCGGAAGCTTTACTGGAGGCAAGAAAGGCGGGAGTGCAGATTATCGCGAGAGACTGCCGTGTGACAGAGGATTCCATGGAAATCAGAAATTCACTGCCGGTGTATCTTTCTGAAACGGACCGGATACCGGAGCCGCTTCTTGACTGGTACAGTCAGAGACGCAGGATCCTGCCCTGGAGAGAGGAGCCGACGCCGTATCATGTGTGGCTGTCCGAAATTATGCTGCAGCAGACCAGGGTGGAGGCGGTAAAGCCTTACTATGACAGATTTTTACGGGAATTGCCGGATATTCTTTCTTTGGCAGAAGCGGCAGAAGAGCGCCTGTTAAAGCTCTGGGAAGGCCTTGGATATTACAACAGAGTCAAAAATCTGCAGAAGGCGGCGAAGCAGATTGTGGCTGACTATAGCGGTCAAATGCCGGATGAATGGGAGGAACTTCAGAAGCTGCCGGGCATTGGCAGTTATACGGCGGGGGCGGTCGCTTCTATTGCCTACGGAAAAAAAGCGCCGGCGGTGGACGGAAATGTGCTGCGGGTTCTCTCCCGGGTGATGATGGATGACAGGAATATTCTGGATGCGAAAGTGAAGAAAGCGGTGGAGCAGGAGCTGCTTTTTGTGATACCGGAAGATCGTCCCGGAGATTTTAATCAGGCAATGATGGAACTGGGAGCTATGGTCTGTCTGCCTAATGGAGCCCCCAAATGTGGGGAGTGCCCGCTACAAGAATTTTGCAGGGCGTATGAGCAGGGATGTGTGACGCTGTATCCGAAGAAAGCGCCGAAAAAGGCGAGAAAGACAGAAGAAAAAACGGTACTGATCTTACAGGATGAGACAAGAGCCGCGTTAACTAAGAGAGAAGATAAGGGTCTTCTTGCCGGTTTTTATGAATTTCCCTGCCTGCCGGGAAGACAGAGCGCCGATCAGGTGCTTGCCTATTTGAAAAAACTGGGATTTGTTTCTTTGCGTATACAAAAGCTCGGAGAAGCAAAGCATATCTTTACACACAGAGAGTGGCATATGACAGGTTACTGTATCAGGACAGATGAACTGATCAGTCAGAAAGCGGCGGCAGAACGTGCGGATTTCATCTTTGTGGAAAAAGAGGAGATAGAGAAAAACTATCCGCTGCCATCCGCTTATGCGGCTTATGCAAAATATCTGGATATCACGCAGGGGGCGGATGTGTTCAGAAAACAGAATGGAATGCGGCCATGCTGAAGGTTACGCTGATGAGGAGAATATATTATCTTCTTACAGCATGACCTGCAGCATGGCCGCATCAATATTATCTGACTTGAAACTTCATATTACATCGCAAGATTCAGCATAAAAGAAAAACACCACAAAAAATAAATGATATAAAAAACTACATAACCGATCGTAAACAGTAACGGGATGGTTTTCTTCTGCTTTACCACATGCGCACGCCAGAGAAAATATCCGGGTTTGAAGAAAATAGTAAACAGTATCAGTCCGACGATGGGATATCCTTTTTTATAAACCAGTACAATATCAACAATAGATAAGGCAATTATCGCAAATCCAAGCAGGTAATTAAGCAGGGAATATACGGTATAGCCGGAGACATTGGAAGCATAGGTCTCCATCAGGGAAGAATATATGGAGGCAAAGTCCTGGCCTGCCATAGTATCATAGTCAACGCCGGAAAACATGGTGGTGATAAGGTCTTTTGCAGTAAGAAGGGTGAGCAGCAAAGTGAGTGCGGTAAGCCCCATCAAAATATAGTAAAAAACATTTGTCACAGGTTCGCGTACAGGTTCGGCCGGTGCAAAGGCCGCCTGAGCGTTGGGGAAGGGCTGCTGTCCGTAATATTGCTGTCCGCCGTTTTGGCCATAGTATTGTCCGTTGTAGCCGGCGTTTGGGTTATAGTATTGTCCGTTATTATAGCCGCCATTCTGGTTATAGTATTGCCCGCCGTTTTGTCCGTAGTTGTTATATTGTTGATTCTGATAGCCTGGCTGCTGTCCGTTGTTATAGTCGACATTTTGACTATAGTATTGTCCGTTATTATAGCCGCCGTTCTGGTTATAATATTGCCCATTATTATAGTCGGTGTTTTGATTATAGTATTGCCCGTTATTGTAGCCGCCGTTCTGGTTATAATATTGCCCGTTATTATAGCCGGTATTTTGCCCGTAATACTGCTGTCCGTTATCGTAAGTCTGCTGCCCGCTATTATATTGGTCATTATTATGATCGGGATTGTTGTTATTTATATCGCCCATTGTGGTATAGCCGCCTTTCCATAATTGTTTATGTATGAAGAACCTGTAGTCATATTTATTTACAGGAAAAATATGTCCCTGATTCCTATATTATCATATCAATAATAGTATAAGGCCGCCGTTTAATTATCGCAAGGCCATACTTGTAAAAGTTTTGTGAATTGTTGAAGTCCGGTCGCGGTAATATTTTTTGAAAATAATTTGGATTGTCTGTAACAAAATCCTCAAAACTCCGTCTAACTGATGAAAAGGGAGGTGAGGCTGCAAGGTGGATTTCGAAAAACTCTACAATATGTACTATATGGAAGTGTATTCCTACGTCCTGACCAGGATAAAAAACAGCCATATGGCGGAGGAAATAACCCAGAAGACCTTTTACAAGGCGATGATTTCCGGGAACAGTTTTCATGGACAGTCGGGGGAATTTACCTGGTTGTGCGCCATAGCGAAAAATCTGGTCTATGATACTATGCGCCACTACGGGCATTTCGGGGAAACCGATATGGAAGTACCGGACAAGATGAATATAGAACATGTGGTGGAAGAGGAGGATTCCGCACTGCGGATTCACCAGATTCTGCATACATTGGAGGAGCCCTACAAAGAAGTGTTCCAGTTAAGGGTTTTTGGTGAGCTGAGTTTCAAAAAAATAGGAACGATATTTGAAAAAACGGAGAACTGGGCCCGCGTAACCTACCACAGAGCGAGACTTAAGATTTTGGAAAGGATGGATGAGGAATGAAGTATGAATGTGAACTGATCAGAGATTTACTGCCTTTATATCACGATAACGTATGCAGCAGGGTCAGCAGATCGGTGGTGGAAGAGCACCTCGATGAATGCATACAGTGTAAAAAGATCGAGGAAAAATTAAGGAATACAGTTTACGATGAAAAGCTGCTGACAGAGAAGGAAAGTGTGATCGGCGCCCATACAAAAAAAGTACGGCGCAAAACCTTTATAGCGGGAGCCTGTATTGCGGGCATTCTGATGATACCTGTGGGGGTATGTCTGATCTGCAATATTGCGATCGGACACTCTCTGGACTGGTTTTTTATCGTACTTGCCGCATTAATGGTTTTTGCCTCCCTGACGGTAGTCCCTCTTGTGGTGGAGGAAAGAAGGGGGTTATATACGCTGGGAACTTTTACCGTGAGCCTTTTGCTTCTGCTGCTTGTCTGCAATATTTATAGCGGGGGAAGATGGTTTTTTGTGGCATCGTCGGCTGTATTGTTGGGTTTGTCCGTTGTGTTTCTGCCCTTTGTGGTGTATCAGATCAGGCTGCCGGAACCGCTGACCCACCAAAAAGGTTTTCTGGTCATGGCCGTGGATACCGCGCTCCTCTATGGGGTGGTTATCATAGCACTCTTTCACAGCGGCGCAGGCAGATTATATCTCCTGAAAGGACTTATGATCTGTACGGTCTGCCTGCTGCTGCCCTGGGGGATGTTCTGGGTGATTCGCTATGCAAAGGCAAATGAATTTACGAAAGTGGGAACCTGCACGGTCATGACAGGGGTGTTCTGTGCATTTATCAATGATATCATCAGACTGATTCTGGAGGGCAGATGTCGTATGGGTATTCTGAATGCCAATTTAAGCTGTTGGAATGAGAAATTAACCCGAAAGAACGAGATAGATACCTTCTCTGCCAATATACTGCTGCTCACGCTTCTTTTCTCTCTGGCGGTCGGCGGCGGCCTGATCGCGGCGGGGGTGCGGAAAAGCAAAAAAAGAAAAGACCATGAAAGATGACGCGGTTTTTCGCGGAAAGAAAGAGAGCGGAAGGGATGATGTGCTGCCTTTCCACTCTCTTTATGGTACAGGAAAATGAGACGTTCTTTACTCAGGAAAGAATACTTCTCACAATCTGTTTCGCCACATCGGGCTTATTCATCGTATAGATATGAATACCGTCTACACCGTTGAGCAACAGGTCACTGCACTGGCGGACAGCATAATCGATACCGGCCTTATACATATCTTCCGGATTTTCGCCATAGTTTGCAATGATATCGGACAGCGCTTTCGGCACGGAGGAACCCGAGAGAGAGATGGAGCGTCCAATCTGTCCGGCGCTTGTGATCGGCATAATACCGGCATGGATTGGAGCGGTGATACCCTTGCGGGCCGCTTTTTCCCGAAAATCATAGAAAAAGTCGTTGTCAAAAAACATCTGGGTGATGAACTGCGTCACGCCTTTGTCCTGCTTTTCCTTCATATGCATTAAATCGGATTCTTTGCTGAAAGATTCAAAATGCTTTTCGGGATAGCAGGCACCCCATATTTCAAAGTCCGTGTGCGCTTTCAGAAAATCAACAAGGTTTGAAGCGTAGGTAAATTCCCTGCTGTTATATTGTTCATCGGACATATCTTTCGGCCTGTCGCCGCGAAGCGCAAGAACATGGGGAATACTGTGTTTTTTGAATTCTTCGCACAGTCTGCCGATGTCGTCCTTTGTGCTGCCCACACAGGTCAGATGAGCCATGGACGGAATGTGAAGTTCATTTTGTATATAGGAAGCGATCTCGACTGTACTTTTCGAACGGCTTCCGCCTGCACCATAAGTAACGCTGATAAAATCAGGATTTATTTCTGACAGTTCTTTTGCGACGCGGAAAGCGGACGAAAACTCGCTGTCCTTTTTCGGGGGAAATATTTCCATGGAGATCTGTACTTTGCTCATATTTAGAATCCTTTCGTTTCATTAGTGGTATTATTTAGCATAGGAATATCATGCAGAGCATAGCATCTGTTTGTTTGGCTTAAGGACAGTCCGCGAGGCGTACTGCCCGTTGTTTGCTATCAGAAAATAGCAGATAAAAGTATTATACTCCCGCCCGGCAAAATCAGCAAGGATGAATGTATAAATTTAAAGCAGATTAAATGCCGATTTTTTTCTTCCGGTATTCTTTCGGCGTAATATGAAAACTCTCCTGAAACTTTTGATAGAAAAAGGACTGATTGCTGTAGCCGCATGAGACGGCAATCTCCTGTATGGGTTTGTCCGTATTGATCAGCAGATAACATACAAGTTTCATCCGGGCATCGGTTATAAGTTCGGAAAAAGATTTTCCTGTTTTTTCTTTGAGCAGGGAACTGATATATTTGGGATGAAAATTAAATTCTTCAGATAACTTTTTCAGGGTACAGTCCCGGCTGTGTTCTTCAATGTAATATAGCATCTCCGTAATATGGCTGTTTGGGGAACCGGTCATCTGCGCGTCGGATGATCGGATCAGAAAAATAAAAAGGATGCGGAGATAATTTTGAACCAGTGCCTGGCCACAAAGAGACGGACTTAAGTATTCACAAAACATGTCCTCAAAAATAAAACGAATTCGTTCATCAACACTGAAATCAAAAACAGTGTACCGGAAACTGCTCCTTTCTCCCAGAGTAGATTTTAACAGAAAGTCAACCACGGATCCGGTGCCGCTCAGGCCATATAAAAGGTCTTGGTTCATATATTCGTTTTGAATCTGGCATCCAAGGATGATATCTTCTTCATTTACCATTTTTAAGGAGTGGACGATATTACTGTTCATCAGAATCAGCATTCCCCGGGTCAGCACGATTTCCCTGTCAGGAAAACTGACAGTTAATTTCCCGGAATAAACATAATTGATACTGATAAATTCGTTATAGTGAAATGGGACTTCCGTAAAACGTGTATGTACAATAAGCCGGAATTCATTGCCGGAAGCATTGGATGAAATGGGAAAACGCAGATCATAATGTTCGGGAGATACGGACATTTTCCTGTTGCTGAAAAAATAATAGCCGTTGCTGTCTTTTTCTGCATTCCATAAGATTTGGCGCATGAATTCGGCATCAGAAAAACTTCCGTCCTTGATCCGTTTTTCTGTTTCTGTCAGCGCAAGTATTTTTTCCCTGAATTCTTCCCGTTTCATATCGTGGAAGCCTCCTGAATTTCAATATGGAAATCTGTCAGTAAAAGTATACCATTTTGTTATTTAAAAAACAATTTGTATTTCTTAAAATATGAAAATATAATGAGGATTGTATATATGTTGGTGAAAAGGCCGGGTTGCTGTATTCCCGGGAACAGCAGTGAAAGATGGGGTATTTTCATGTCGAAAATTTTTGCGTCAAAAAGTCCTGAAATTGAGGACAGAGAGATAAAGCACATGGAGATTTCAAGAGAACTTGCGGGGGAATGCATGGTTCTTTTGAAAAATGATGGGACGCTACCGTTAAAAAAAGCAGGGAGGATTGCCCTGTACGGGGAAGGTGTAAGGCGGACTGTCAAGGGCGGAACCGGATCCGGTGATGTGAATACCAGAAGTAATATTAATATAGAGCAGGGATTTCGGGGTGCCGGATATGAGATTGCCTCTCCCGATTGGCTGGACAGGCAGGATATGCATTTTATGGAAGCAAAGACACGGTATGACAGGTGGGTGAGGGAACAGGCGGAAGAAAGAGGCGTGGAGAAGTTTACGGTATGCTTTGATGATCCGTTTAAAGTGCCGGGACCTGTGTCTGTCACTTTGGACGATGTTAAGACGGCCGATACTGATACAGCGGTATATGTGATATCGCGCAATTCCGGGGAAGGTTCTGACCGGTTTGCCGAAGCGGGAGATTATGAATTGTTTCCGGAAGAGAAAGAAAATCTTGAGCTTATCGCGGGAAATTTTGAGAATGTGATCGTTGTGCTGAATATAGGCGGCGTGATGAACCTGACAGAGCTTGACCGGATAGACGGAATCGGCGCTATTCTGTTGATGACGCAGCTCGGAAATACGGGAGGAGATGCACTGCTTGATGTACTGACAGGTAAGGTGACTCCGTCCGGCAAGACAACCGATACATGGGCGAAACAATATACGGACTATCCGTCATCGGAAAAGTTCAGTCATAACGAGAGTGTGCATGATGAGTTTTATGAGGACGGCATCTATGTCGGATACCGCTATTTTGATTCCTTTGGCGTAGAACCGGAGTATCCGTTTGGATACGGTCTTTCGTATACCTGTTTTAGTATCACAGATGTCAGGGCTGAGGTTTGCGGCGATAAGGTGAAGGTATCCGCGAGGGTAAAAAATACAGGTGATATGTATGCCGGCAAGGAAGTGGTGCAGGTATATTACAGCGCACCGTCAGAGGGCATCCACAAGCCTTATCAGGAACTTGTGGCATATAAGAAAACTTCGCTGCTTGCTCCGGGGGAGGAGGAACAGGTGGAGCTTGTGTATGAGACAGCGGATATGGCCTCATATGATGAAGAAAAGTCCGCATGGATACTTGATAAGGGCGAGTATGTGATCAGAGTGGGAAACAGCTCAGGGAATACTGCTGTGGCAGGCGTTCTTGTATTGGAACATTCCATTTGCACGCAGAAGGGCAGGAAGCTTTTTGCGTTGGATGCAGAACTGAAGGAGATCAGGCCGGATCAGGAGGCGGTATCGGCGAAAAAGAGGGAAGATATTGCGGAAACTGTTTGCAGAAGTGTTATGGATGCCGGTAGCATTCCGCAGAATGTCATGTTCTATCAGGATAAACGCGAGGAGTATAAAACGGACAGAGTCGATTTGCTTACCGTGCAGGATGTTCTGGAGGGTAAGTGCACGGTGGAGGAACTTACGGCGCAGCTCGGTATAGAAGAACTTGCTGATTTGTGTGTGGGAACTCTCAGAAAAGACGGCGGACAGGTAGTCGGAAATGCCTCTTATACTGTACCGGGGGCAGCAGGAGATACTTCATCCGTCTGCAGGGAATCAAGGGGCATTAAAAATATGATCCTGGCGGATGGTCCGGCGGGGCTTAGATTGCAGCCGCATTTTAAGATTTATAAAAAGGACGGTTCTCTTGTTCCCGGAGGAGGCGGTTTTGGAGACGATGTCGGGCCGTTTCCGGAAGATCTAGATGAAAATGAAGTGGAAAATTATTACCAGTATTGTACAGCGATTCCAATCGGGTGGGCGCTTGCGCAATCCTGGAATACGGAACTTATTGAAAGAGCCGGGGATATGGTCGGCAGCGAGATGGAACAGTTCGGAATCGATCTGTGGCTGGCACCCGCTATGAATATTCATCGTAATCCTTTATGCGGCCGCAATTTTGAGTATTATTCCGAGGATCCTCTTATTTCGGGGAAGACGGCGGCAGCAATCACAAACGGCGTACAGAAGCATAAAGGAAAAGGTACTACAATCAAACATTTTGCAGTAAATAATCAGGAAGACAACAGATATTTTGTAAATGCCCATGTGAGCGAGAGAGCGCTTCGTGAAATCTATTTAAAAGGATTTGAGATCGCGGTGAAAGAATCCGAACCGCTATCCATCATGACCTCTTACAATCTGTTAAATGGCGTTCACACGGCAAACAATTATGATCTGATACAGGCGACGGCAAGAGATGAATGGGGCTTTAAAGGGGTGGTTATGACAGACTGGTTTACGTCTCAGCATGCTCCGGGAATGACAGGAAAATATAAAGCGCAGTATCCGATTTCTGCTTCCACAGGCTGTATCTTTGCGGGAAATGATATACAGATGCCGGGATGTCAGAAGAATTATGATGATATTGTGGAGGCTGTCACAACAGGAAAAGAGATAGACGGTTATCGGATCACAAAGGCTGATCTGCAGTTTTGTGCGGCGAATATGATAAGAGTTGCAGTGATGACAATAGAAAATAAAGGAGTGGAATGATGGATAACAGAACCGATATTTTATCCCTTCGGGATGCATTAAAGGTATTGGAGGATATTCTGGGACAGCTGGTGCAGACCGATGTGCCTGTCAATCCGGAGGCAGAACTGTCCGGCATCTACCGCTATGTAGGCGCGGGAGGAACAGTGAAACGTCCCACCAGAGTTGACGGACCGGCGATGATCTTTAGCAGCATTGAAGGATTTGATGATGCCCGTGTATTGATAGGCCTGCTGGCAAGCAGAAAGCGTGTAGCCACGTTGTTTGGATGTTCGCAGGGGGAACTGCCCAAAGTAATCTATGACTGCGTAAAAGACCCGATTCAGCCGGTGCTGACAAAAGAACCGGCTCCTTGTCAGGAAGTGGTGCATCGGGCGGAGGATACGGATTTTGATTTGCATAAATTAATTCCGGCTCCTACGAATACACCGGTGGACGCAGGTCCCTATATTACTTTGGGCATGTGTTATGCAACCCATCCTGATACGGGTGTCAGTGATGTGACAATTCATCGGATGTGCATTCAGGGAAAGGATGAACTGTCTGTTTTTCTCCAGCCCGGTTCCCGTCACATCGGGGCCATGGCAGAGCGTGCAACGGAACTGGGACAGCCTCTCCCTATCTCGGTTTCGATAGGGGTTGATCCTGCTATTGAGATTCTTTCCTGTTTCGAACCGCCTACAACGCCGCTCGGTTATAACGAACTTTCTATTGCCGGCGCGCTTCGTAAAAAAGCAGTAGAGCTTGTACCTTGTGTCTCCATCAAGGAAAACGCGATCGCTAATGCGGAATATGTGATTGAGGGAGAGATCATGCCCGGTGTGAAGGTTGTGGAAGACCAGAACAGCCACACCGGTTATGCCATGCCGGAATTCCCGGGCTATAACGGTCCGGCAAGCCACGAGTGTTGGCTGATCAAGGTAAAAGCGGTTACTCATAGAAAGCATCCTATCATGCAGACCTGTATCGGTCCTTCCGAGGAACATGTCAACATGGCCGGCCTGCCCACAGAAGCAAGCATTTACGGTATGATCGAGAAGGCGATGCCCGGACGTCTGACAGGCATTTATGCCCATCGTTCCGGTGGCGGAAAGTATATGGTAATCCTGCAGTTTAAGAAAAAGGATCACACCGACGAAGGCAGACAGCGTCAGGCAGCATTACTGGCATTTTCCGCGTTCCCCGAACTGAAACATGTGATCCTTGTGGATGATGATGTGGACATTTTTGATACGAACGATGTCTTATGGGCGCTCAATACGCGTTTTCAGGGAGACAGAGATATTATTGCAATCCCCGGCGTCCGCTGTCATCCGTTGGATCCGTCCAGCAATCCCCGGTTCAGTGACAGCATCCGAGATGTGGGGATTTCGTGTAAGACCATTTTTGACTGTACCGTACCGTTTGATATGAAAGACCGGTTTCAACGTGCGCCTTTCCTAGAAGTAGACCCGCGGAAATGGCTGCCCGATTTTATGTGGTAAGATGATGAAAAAACAACGTTTGATCCTGGGAGTCAGTGGCGCTTCCGGTGTGATTTTAAGTTTCTATCTGGCAAAAGCCATAAAAGAACAGGAAACAGAGCTGCATCTGGTCATTTCGGATGCGGCCCGCCTGACATGGGAACTGGAAACGGAATATCCGATCAGTCATTTAACAAATCTGGCGGATGTGATTTATGATTCCCATGATATGGCGGCAAAAATATCCAGCGGCTCCTATCAGACAATGGGTATGGTTATCGCGCCGTGCAGTATGAAGACACTGGCGGGCATTGTTACCGGCTATACGGATAATCTTCTGCTCAGGGCAGTAGATGTCTGTATGAAAGAGGGGCGTAAAGTCGTACTTTGCCCGCGGGAAATGCCGCTTGGGAAAGTACATCTGCGCAATATGAATGCGGCCGCTGATCTGGGCTGCGTGATCGTGCCGCCTATGCTGAGTTTTTACAGCGGCCAGATGACTGTGGAAGACCAGATACATCATATTGTGGGGAAAATCCTTATGCAGTATGGATTGGATTATGGAGAGTTCCGCCCTTGGAACGGAGCGGGCTGAAAAGAGAGCGTTTCAGGGCAGGAATGGAGTTGACAAGGGGGTATTTTCATGGAAAGTATTTCAGCTGCGGCCGGAGAAGGAAAGTATGTCGTGAAAGGGATTGCTGTTTTATGCGGGCAGGATGTGAACATGGCTTTTACCGGCGGAACGCTTCCCCATACAGGGGCGGTTTCGATGGGAATTTACGAACCTGTACGCCGGTCTGCTACGGTAAGCACGATTACGGCATTTACCCACCGGGATGACAGACTATCTGCCACAGGCGCTAAAAAAGCGGCAACTGCACTGGAATGTACCGCGGTGGTGACTGTGGGAATACATATTGATGATGCGGATGTGCGGGAATTGAGCATATTGTGTGATAATTTTGAGCAATGTTGCGACAGATTGATAGAAAATATAAAAGAGAGAAGGAGTGACAGGAGATGAGTGATAAGTTACGTTTTGACGCGGAAAAGTATGAGGTGAAAACATGCGAGCTGGATGGCCGCAGCATTACTTACCGTGCTTTTGAGGGGATTGATTATTGTGAAAATCCGGCGGATCCGATTCAGAAACTGAATATTTTTGTACCGGAAGTGTATTATCATGGCGGTGAGCTGAACGGTTATACGTTGGAGACAGCGCCGATCCTTGCGCACAATACGGTGGGCGGTTATATGCCCGGCGCAGCGGATGTTCCGGGGCGGGATTTTAAGGGGGAAGTCAATACTGTATTCAAGGCTTTGGAGCATGGGTATGTTGCCGCCTGTGCAGGCATCAGGGGACGTACTTCCGGTATGAAGAGCGAGGAATTTTTCGTAGGGGGAAAGGCGGATTCCGAGGAGGAGGTCACCGGTAAATTTGTGGGTAAGGCGCCGGCTCTGATCGTGGATATGAAAGCGGCGGTGCGCTATCTGCGCTATAATAAGGGCATTGTTCCCGGCAATGTGGAGAAGATCATTACCAATGGCACCAGCGCGGGCGGTGCTTTGTCGGCTATGACAGGGGCATCCGGAAACAGCCCCGATTATGCACCTTACCTTGCAGCGATAGGGGCCGCAGATGAGCGGGATGATATTTTTGCGGCAAGCTGCTATTGCCCGATCCATAATCTGGAAAACGCAGACATGGCTTATGAGTGGTTGTTTTCAGGGCATAATGCGTACCGCAACAGGGCTTTTGTAAAAGAGGACGGAAAAGTACGTGAGACAACGAAGGATGGCATGCTGACGGAAAAGCAGATAGAGCTGTCAAAGGAGCTGAAAAAGCTGTTTCCTGCCTATGTAAACGGATTAGGCCTGACCGATCGAGAAGGAAATACCCTGACGCTTGATGAAAACGGAGAAGGCAGCTTTAAAGAGTATATCCGCGGCTGTATTCTGCAATCTGCACAAAAAGAGTTGGACACACATGATTCCTCAGAGCGCCTGCACGGGCTGGCGATGCCGGGCAGTGAAGTAGAGAAACTGCCCTGCCTGACCATTGAGAATGGCAAGGCGGTGGCGCTGAACTGGGATGACTATGTAAAGGCTATTACCAGAATGAAACCTGTGCCGGCGTTTGACGCGCTGGATCTGGAGAGTCCGGAAAATGAAGAATTCGGTACGGAAGAGATCAAGGCAAAACATTTTACGGTTTTCGCGAAGGAAAACAGTGAAGCGGACGGAGAAATGGCCGATGAGCAGGTTATAAAGATGCTGAATCCGGTAAAATATATCGGAGAGGCTGATACCGCGAAGCACTGGCGTATCCGCCATGGTTCGTATGACAGGGATACTTCACTGGCAATACCTGTTATTTTGGCAACATTGCTGGAAAACAAAGGATATGATGTGGATTTCTTTTTACCCTGGGGACTGCCTCATGCGGGAGATTATGATCTGGAAGAGATGTTTGCATGGATAGATAGTATCTGCAAATAAAATAGTGTCGTCTGACAGCGGTATATCGAGAGAGTGATACACATTCTCAAAAAGAGGTGGATTGTATATGAAATACAGGCTGATCATCGCGGATGATGAAAGTAAGATCATTCAGCTGATAAAACAGTTGGGTCACTGGGAAGAACTAAATATTGAGATCGTGGATGAATGTACAAACGGCAGGGCGGCGTATGAAAGCATCCGTGAAAAAAAGCCGGATCTTGTCCTGTCGGATATTAAAATGCCCGTTTATGATGGAATCGAACTGATCCAGAAGCTGCGGGATGAGGGAATTGATCCGTTTTTTATCCTGCTCAGCGGCTACCGTCATTTTGAGTACGCAAGAAGCGCGATCCAGCTGAATGTCATTGATTATCTGTTAAAACCAATCGATGAAGAGCAGCTGAACCGGACGCTGAAAAGAGCCTGTATCAGTATCGAGGAAGCCCGTGTACAGAAGGAAGAGAGCAGCAGGATCTCCGCCTGGAAAAATGACAGGGAGCAGGAAAAGAGAGAAGAGTTCTGGAGGATCTTTACGGACGGACCAAAGATTGAATTCTATATGGAAGGAAAAGGGAAAAATTCGTGGAAATATCCGGATTTTCCCTATGATCAAAAAGAGTGTGCCGACCTGTTCTGTATGGAACTTCCCTATGACCGCTTTCAGATACTGTGCATTTTTTCTGACCTGAGTTCTATTTTGGGGCATACCAGTTCCGCAGGGCATAAGAAGGTGGAAGGATTTATTCAGGAGTGCATGCAGAAAAAGGCAGTCACATATTATCATACGACGTATATGGGTTATATTATTTTGCTGAATTATGAAAAGGAACGGGCAAAGGAAGTCCATCAGGCAATCTGTGCTCTCTATTATAATATTCTGGACCTCAGTGAACTGTATGGGGAAATACGGCTGAATATCGGTATCAGCTCCGAGAAGGAATTGCTGTCCCGGCTGCCGGATGCGTTTCAGGAGGCTCATGATTCAGAGTGGGGAAGGCTCGTCTATGCAGGAAACGGCATATTGGATTATGAGCAGATTGACAGACTGGCCGTATGCAGCATAACGGATATCGTGTCAGAAGAAGAGATGGAACAGATCAGGGATGCCGTGAAATATTTAAAGTCGGAAGAGTTTGGAGAAGCAGCACAGAACATATGCAGAAGATGCGGAACTTATAACAGTTATAATCCAAGAATTTTTATGATGCTGTTTTTCTATGTGGAATATATGATGAGAGAATTCATCACGGATAAAAAGAAATGGGAACGATTTAAGGAAAATTATTATTATGCATATTTAAATGGCGGGAACTACCAACAGGTTATTAAGGGGGCATTCTTTGTCCTGATGCAGTATATAGAAGAGGAAAAAAAGCAGATACGGCAAAAAATGGACAAGCCTGTTTCCATGGCGGTGCAGTATATTAAAGAGCATTATCAGGAACAGATTTCTTTAGAGGATGCAGCGTCTGCCGGGAATGTATCACCGAATTATCTCAGCAAACTGTTCCGGAATGAAATGGGAATTGGTTTTCTGGATTATCTGACGCAGATTAGATTGAAGGAATCGGAAAAACTGTTAGAGGGGACTAACCTGTCCATCAGGGAGATTGCGGCTAAAGTAGGATATCTGGATGAGAAATATTATTCGAAACTGTTTAAAAAGGCAACGGGCATCAAGCCGTCGGAATACAGAAGGATCTACAGTTAAAAGATGAAGAAGGTTATATTATGTTTTTGCGGCAGTATGGCAGCTGCCGTGCTGATGGGAATACTACTGGTGACAGGACATGTGGGCGGAGATCTGTATGTCCTGCTTCTGTTTCTGTTTTTGTGCGCGGGAACGGGAATTTATTTCAGTATGCAGGAACAGCGGATCATGGATTATCTCACAAAGGAAAAGAAAAAGAGAAAAGGAAGCGGCACGGTCTTATGGGATGACAGGGAAGATGAGAAGCTGAACCTGATCAAAAAAAGAATGGAGATTTCCTACCTGCAGTATCAGATCAATCCCCACTTTTTATATAATACGCTGGACAGCATAAGAAGCAGGGCCCTGGCCGACGGTCAGGCGGAGATCGCGAAGATGACGGAGATACTTTCCCGCTTTTTCAGGTACTGCATCAACAGTTCCGATACGCTGGTGACCGTGCGAGAAGAACTGGAACACATCAGGGATTATTATTATATACAGAAATACCGTTTTGAAGAAAAACTGAATCTGCGGATAGAGTTGGACGAAGAAGAGATCAATGCGTTATATCTGCCGAAAATGACGCTGCAGCCTGTTGTGGAAAATGCTATAGTACACGGATTGGAAAAAGTGGAACACAAAGGCGAGATCAGGCTGCGGCTTTACAGAACGCAGAGTAAACTGGTCATTGTAGTATCCGATAACGGAGCCGGCATGAGCCGGGAAGAACTGATCCGGTTAAATGAAAAAATGGAAAATATGCGGTATAAAGCGGACAGCAAAAAGGGGAACCGTACCGGTATCGCATTAAGCAATACAAATGTACGTCTGAAAATGATCTTTGGTGAGGAAAGCGGCATCCATTATCGTTCTATGCCGGAAGAGGGAACGGAAGCCATGATCACTCTGCCCGCCGTAGATGTATTTGCACGGGTGAAATATGAACAGCGTTTATAACAGGAGAAGTGGGATAAGTGAAAGAAATTTTGAGAATCCAGCACGGACTTCAGAATGATTTTCCGGAGGAGGCACTGTTTGATTATAATCTGGAGCTGTACGAAGGGGATATTCTATATATTCAGGGAAACAGAGGAGACGGGCTTCGGACGCTGATCAAGGTGCTGGCGGGAGATATTCCCTTGAAATCCGGAACGATTTATCTCTGGGATAAAAAAACGGAGGATTACAGCAGGAATACGGCAATGCAATACCGGCTCTGTATGATCACGGGTGAGACGGATATGGTCATGAATATGAGCGTGACAGATAATCTGGAGGCGGTGCATCCTGTCCGCAGTCCGCTTCAGCTGTATATTTCATATCTGAAACAGCGTCAGGTTCAGAGATATCTGGATGCATATGGCGTGCATATTTCGGCGGGAGATGCTGTTTTTCATCTGAACAGATTCGAGCAGATGGAACTGAGCATCATAAAAGCGCAGATGCATGGCGCCCGGCTGATCGGACTGGATATGACGGACAACAGATATGAAGGAAAGGAAGCGGAAAAAATAGTCAGCCTGATACGGAAGGCAAATGAGGAAGGGATTTCTTTTCTTATTTTTTCGGAAAGTTACAGCATGTTTTCGGAAATTGCGAACCGCATACAGCTGTTGGCCGAAGGAAGGGAACAGAAAGAGTGGTACAGACCCGGGGACGACAGGGAAAGAATACGAAAAAGGCTCAGACAGGACATTTATGGAAAGCGTATGACTTCCGCCGGTTTTCGAGGAGATAAAGAAAACGGATTATTAGGGCTGTATGATGATGAATGGGAAAACAGGGAGGAAATATGGGAATATCTCAGGGCGGTAAAAGAATATAACCCAGAGATTTGGAAGCAGTATATTGATGCGGAACTTCCGGGAGAAAAGGAGCAAGGCACAGCTGTTTTTGTACCGATGGAGGCCGCAAAACTGCTGCTTTCGAATTTGTCCTTGGCGGACAATATTATTTTATCGGTTCCCGAAAGGGTCTGTGGAAGTAAATACGGCATTATCAAAAAAAGCATAAAGGATAATATTGTTCGGGGTTTTTACGAGCGGTTTCAGATAGAAAATTCCGTAAACAGGGTAGAAGAGCTGGATCTGGTACACAGAAAGATTCTTGCAATCTATCGCTGGGAACTGGCAAAGCCCAAAGTCATCTTTCTGGAAAATCCGTATAACGGATTGATGGTGGATGAAAAAAAGATTATGGCGGATTATTTGTGGGAACTGGAAAACAAGAAGATACGGGTCATCCTGTTGTCCGGTTCCATTGAAAATCTGAAGGAAACCTGTGGGAAGATCCTTGTCACGAAAAACGGAAAAAGTGCTAAAATCACCACTATTTGATATTTTTTTCCACTTTTTATGGATATTTCTTTTCCTTATAATGAATTTATCACAAAAACAGCATCAGCCCGTACGATGCCCCAGAGGAAATATTGGATGCAGAGCAGACAAGATTTTCTCTGCCCGAATCGGGTATCGGAAGGGCTGATGCGGAACTATAATAGGAGGAAAAAACATGAAAAAGAAATTAGCATTATTATTGGCAATGTGTCTGGCAGTCGGAAGCCTTGCAGGCTGCGGCAATGCGGCACAGGAGACTGAGACAACACCGGAGAGCGTCGAGGTACAGGAAGAGACGGATGCGGCATCGGATGCTGCAGACGCAGTGGAAGAAGCTGTTACAGAAGCGGCAGGCGGCAATATGGCAGGTAAAAAGGTTGGTTTTTCACCGGTTATGATGTCTTCGGAATTCTTTGCAGGAATGTCTGACCAGATGGAAGAGTATTTTACGGCAAACGGTATGGAATATACATCGGCTGACGCAGACGCGTCTGTAGAGACACAGGCACAGAACGTTGAAAACTTTGTAACTATGGGTATGGATTACATCATTCTTTTTGCGGTAGACGCATCCGCTATCTGTGATGCCTGCATCGCGGCAAGAGAGGCCGGCGCGTTTGTGATCAATATCGGAACAGTGTTGGAACAGAGAGATGCTTATGATGTCTGCATTAACGTGGATCAGTATGAATCCGGCAAAGTGGTTGCCGAGATGGCGGCAGACTGGATTGAAAAAACATTCCCGGATGCAGAGGATGGAAGCATTGATGTACTGGTAATGCAGACAAAGGATACAGAAGACAATACCCGCAGAAGCGAAGGCCTTCTGGAGATCGAAAACCTTTGTTCCAAAGCACATATCGCTTATATTACAGATCAGACACAGACAGACGGCGTGACGAAATCACAGGAACTGGCAGAGGCTGCTTTCCTGGAACAGCCGGATATCAAATGTATCCTTGCTTTTGGTACGGATGTTGCTCAGGGTTCTAACGAGATCGCTATGAACAAAGTGGAAAATAAAGACGAGTTCGCTATCTTTACAGTAGATACTCCGGAATTTGTACGTAACCTGATCAAAGAATCTGCAACAAATGACTCTCTGGTACGCGGAACTGTTATGTTGGGTGAAGGTACACCTTATACCTGCTATCAGCTGATGGAAGGCTCCTGGATGGATCGTGTGGAAGACGGTGTTTACCATGAGGCATGTATCGCAATCACTCTGGATACCATGGATCAGTATTTTCCGGAATAACAGAGAATGAAATGTGGAAAGAAACGGGGCTTCCTGCGGGGAGCCCTGAATTCTAAGAAACAAAAAGGTATCGGAAATTTGAAAGGATAGTTTATGGGAAAGATACTGGAAGTAAAGAATGTGACGAAGCTGTATCCCGGTGTCGTGGCTCTGGATGACGTATCTTTTGATGTGGAAGAAGGAGAAATACTGGCGCTGATCGGAGAAAACGGCGCGGGAAAATCCACGGTGATCAAGACAATTGCAGGAGCAATACAGCCGGAAAAGGGAACCATCGTCATAGACGGGAAAGAATATCAAAAGCTGACACCCGCTGTGGCGAAAAGCGCGGGGATAGGCGTAGTCTATCAGGAGTTCAATCTTGTTCCGTCGCTCAGCATAGCTGAGAATATTTTTTTGGGGGATAAGGTCGGCGGCAGCAAATTTTTGCCGGATTTTAAGGAGATGAAACGGAAGTCGGAGGAAATACTGAAGGATCTCGGCGTACAGATCAGTGTGGATACGCAGGTGCAGATGCTCTCCACGGCACAGATGCAGATCGTGGAGATCGCAAAAGCACTTGTAAAGAACTGTAAAGTGCTGATCATGGATGAACCTTCTGCATCTATCCCGATGGCGGAAGTGGGAAATATGTTCCGGATCGTTCGAAAACTGAAAGAGAGGGGCGTTTCCGTTATTTATATCAGCCACCGTCTGGAAGAACTGTTTGAACTGTGTGACAGGGTGACGGTATTCCGGGACGGAAAATATGTTATCACAAGGAATGTGGCGGATATTACGAAAAAGGATCTGATCAAATATATGATTGGCAGGGAACTGACGGAGAAATATCCGGAGCGTTCCGTGAAAATCGGAGAAAAGGTTCTGGAGGTAAAGGATCTTACCGGCAACGGTGATTTCCATGTGAATCTGCAGTTGCATAAAGGAGAAGTACTGGGACTTGCCGGTCTGGTAGGCGCCGGGCGGACGGAACTGGCGAAGATGATCTGCGGTGATGTAAAGCCGGATAAGGGACAGATTCTTGTAAAAGGGAAAGAAATGAAAGCTTCCTCTGTGGTGGATGCAGTAGATCTCGGCATCGGTCTGATACCGGAGGATAGGAAACAGGAAGGCGCTTTTCTGGAATACAGCATTGAGTGGAATATTCCCGTGATGAGCCTCAGACAGAACAGCAGACACGGCTTTATGGATTTTAAGAAACTGGATGAGCTGGTGGAGCATTTTAATAAGACGCTTGATATTAAGACGCCTACCGTAAAGCAGTTGGTGAAAAATCTGTCAGGCGGCAATCAGCAGAAAGTGGTCGTTGCGAAAGTGCTTGCCGCCGAAACGGATATCCTGATCTTTGATGAACCGACGAGAGGTATTGACGTAGGTGCAAAGCAGGAGATCTATAAACTGATGAATCGTCTGGTGGAAGAGGGAAAATCCATTCTGATGATCTCATCCGAGATGGAAGAACTCCTTGGCATGAGTGACAGGATTGTTGTCCTGCATGAGGGAAGAGTAAGCGGGGAAGTAACAAAAGAAGAGTTCAGTCAGGAAAGAGTTCTGGAACTGGCCTCGGGAATAGTGGAGGATTGAGCATGGCTAAAATAGTAGATTTTTGCAGAAGAAATCTGGCATGGGTATTGTTGTTGCTTATTTGCATTGTCTTTACCTTTACCAGTTCCAATTTTTTAACATTGACTAACTTGTTGAATATTTTGAATCAGAATGCCTATGTCATCATATCGGCCTACGGTATCGCGCTGATCATGATGTCCGGCGGTCTGGATATGGCAGTGGGTTATCAGATGAGCATATGCGGTGTTGTGTGCGCAATCATGATGGTAAGGGGAAATGTCCCTGTTATTGTTGCTGTGATAGTTACGGTACTGCTCAGTATCGCATTCGGTATGGTGGGAACACTGTTAGAGCAACTGTTACAGCTTCCGAGAATTTTCGTATCCATCGGTCTTTCCACGGTATATCAGGGTATTGCTTACGTTATCACAGAGTCCAAAACAATTTCTTCTCTGCCGAATAATTTCAAGGCGATCGGACAGGGTACGATACTGCATCCAAGTCTGACTTACGCGACGATCTTTATGGTGATAGCAGGTATTATCATGAGCTTTATCATGGACAGGACTTATTTCGGGCGTTATGTATTCGCACTGGGCGGTAATGAAGCGGCATCCAGACTGGCCGGCATCAATGTGAAGAAAATGAAATACGCGATCGGCGGTATTGCGGGTCTGTTCTGCGGTATCGGTGCGGTCATCCTGACTTCCCGTGTGGGAGCGGCAGCGGCAAATACAGCATCAGGCACGGAGATTACGGTGTTGACGGGCGTTCTTGTGGGCGGCGTTTCCGTACGAGGCGGCGAAGGAAAGATTGCAAATTGTGTAGCCGGTGTGCTGATCATGGGGCTTCTGGCAAACGGTATGCAGCTGGCAGGCATGAATACATATTATCAGTATGTGGCAAAAGGAGCTATCATGCTGCTCGTAATGTGGTTTGATGCGTTCCAGATCAAGAGAAGAGCGGTTGCGGCGAATAAGAGGAAAGAGGAAGCGTGATAGAGATATAGTAAGGACGCTTTGGAAAGTTTTTAGTGAGGATAGAGAGCTGTGGAATGATCGGAGGATAGTTCTACGGCTCTTTTTAGAGTAAAATCATGTCAGCTTGTAGAGAAAAACAGTAATGGAAACATAAATAAAATTGGACGGAGCGGGCGTTCCCTGCAAAATTCATTGACAAAGAAAGAAGAGAGATATATGATAGGAACATCAAATTCTGACGACATAAAAGGGGCGGGAAAAGGTATCCCGCTTTTTTATCATATAGGAAACTTCGTCTCCTATATGACAAAACCCTCCGGGGGATGCGCAGCTCGCGGAGAGGAAATTACTGCTTTGCAGTCCGCTCGCGCGCGAAGAGTTCGCAGGCGAACTCTTTTTATTATAAAAAGAACGGTTGTGAGAGTTGTAAATAAAAAAGCTGCATATACAATAAGAAGAGGAAAAGCAAAGGAGAGATGCCATGAGAGGTTTGTATCTGGAGCAGGTTACAGATCGCGGGATTCCGTTTGAACAATTAGTAGGGGATATCTTACAGAATAAGGAAGCTTGTGGTGAAGTGGGTATGGATACCATTTCCGTAGAGCGGTTCTGTGATGACGGTGAGGGTGAAATAAATCGTTATAACGTATACAGGGTACAGACAGATGGAAAGTTTTATGTCCTGAAAAGATCAGACGAAGACGAAATCGGGATCTATGAACATTTTCTGAGAGGACAGGGATTTCAGGTGCCTTTCTATCTGGGAAACACGGAATGGCAGGGAAAGAAGTGGATTCTCATGGAATATGTTGAAGGGCCTGATCTGCGTGATTTTACTTTGGAGATGGCAGATGCCTGTGCCGAAAGCCTGGCGGTCATTGCCAATCGCTTCTGGCAGGAGGATGCCGCCGAATTTGAAGCGAAGAAACAGGATGCCCGCTTTGAGCGTTACTGGAAACGTATCAACAAAAGGGCGGAATGTCTGCGTGGCGAGCCCTTGCTTCGGGAGGCCTATGAACGCTTCCTTGAGCGGCAGCTGAATTGCCCCAGAACGCTGTCCAATGGAGATTTTCTGCAGTTTAACGTGATTTACAGAGATGGGAAGGTCACGTTGGTGGATTGGGCCTTTGGAGGCATTATGCCCTATTCGCTGGACATCGCGAGGATGATTGCCCATGGCACAGAGAACAGAGATACGTTTCCGTTTTATATGACGGGGGAACATAAAGAGAGGTTTGTAGAGCGGGTTTATGAACTGTTGGAACATAAGCCCGCTTATGAGAGATATCTGGAGGATATCAGGCTGGCGGTGCTGAATGAGTATATTGAATTTATTGAGTCTGATCTGAATGAGCCTTCCGGAGAGAGGGATAGAATTTTTGCGTACTATTATCATCATGCGTTGGAGCTGGCGGAGGAGATTCTTCGGGAAGGGTGATGGGGCAGGGTATCTGCCGGAGAATGTTGCATCTTTTTCAAAATGAATTATAATATAATACAATGTTTTGTTGTATCTGCGGAACTTAAAAATGGAGGAAAAAATGAAAAATATGGGAAAGAAAACAAAAATTTATGCGGGCATCGGGCTTGCAGGGATACTGCTTGCCCTGTCAGGCTGCGGTAAAACAGAAGAAAAAGCAGATGATCTTTTGACACAGATTCAGGAGAAAGGTGTGATCACTTTCGCAATGGAGGGACAGTGGTCTCCCTGGACTTACCATGATGAAAGCGGTGAGCTGATCGGATATGACACGGAAGTAGGGCAGGCAATCGCCGAGAAGCTGGGCGTGCAGGCCGAGTTTGTGGAAGGAGAATGGGACGGCCTGTTTGCGGGGCTGGACGGCGGCCGTTATGACGCGGTGATCAATGGCGTGGAGATCATACCGGAACGCGCCGAAAAGTATGATTTCACCACACCTTATGCCTATATTCGGACCGGACTGGTGGTAGCACAGGATAATGAGGATATTTCAGACTTTACAGATCTGGCAGGGAAAAAGACCAGCAATTCGCTTGGTTCTACTTACGCGGATATGGCGGCGGAATACGGGGCGGATGTTTCCAATGTGGACACCCTGTCGGAAACCATTGATATGGTGCTCTCAGGAAGAGTGGATGCGACATTGAATGCGGAGGTTTCTTTCTACGACTATCTGGAGGAACATCCCGATGCGCCCATAAAAATTGTGGCGCTTACGGAAGAGGCATCAGAGGTGGCCATTCCCGTAAGAAAAGAGGAGGCGACAGAAAGCCTGAGAGAGGCGATCAATCAGGCAATCCGGGAACTTTCGGAAGACGGCACACTGACAGCACTGTCCGAGAAGTATTTCGGAAGCGACATCTCCCAGAAATAGAAATATGAAACCAGAATGAGAAAAATGTGATGAGTGAGAGAATAATCCACATATTAGTTTCTTCTTTTACACAAATATTAATACCGGGTATCAAGGTTACGATACCGTTGACGTTGGCTTCTTTTGCGTTCAGTTTTCTGTTAGGGCTGTTTTTGGCCATTGTGCAGGTGGCCAATATCAGTATATTGAAACAGGCGGCGAGAATTTATATTTGGATCTTCCGGGGCACACCGCTGATCGTGCAGTTATTTATCATTTTTTTTGGTCTGCCGAGAGTGGGCATTACTCTGGAGGCCTTTCCCGCAGCAGTGATCGCATTCGGGATGAATCTGGGCGCCTACAATGCAGAAGTGTTCCGTTCTGCAATTCAGGCAGTTCCTCAGGGGCAGACGGAGGCGGCGCAGATGATCGGTTTGAATTACCCGCAGACATTGATTCGGATCATTCTGCCGCAGGCATTTCCGATTGCTTTTCCGTCCCTGTTCAACAACTTGATCAGTCTGTTGAAGGATACTTCACTGGCGTCCAGTATCACGGTGATTGAACTGTTTACGACGGCGCAGCAGATAGCGTCGAGGACATACGAGCCTTTTGCTTTATACTGTGAGGCGGCGGTTATTTATCTGATCTTCTCTACGGGGCTGACCTGGCTTCAGTCTTTTCTTGAGAAAAAGCTGGAATGGAAAACAAACGAAAAATATCTGAATGCGGCGAAACCGGAATAGAAGGGGCGGGGAGAAAAATGATGCTGGAGGTCAGGAATCTTCATAAAAGTTTTGGAACAAATGAGGTCCTCAAAGGAATTGATTTCCGGATTGACAAAGGGGAAGTGGTTGCTGTGATCGGTCCTTCCGGATCGGGTAAGACTACGCTGTTGCGCTGTATCAGTTTTCTGGAGCGGGCACAGGAGGGAACCATGCAATTCGGAGATAGGCAGTATGACCTGCCCCATACCTCTAACAGGGAAATACGGGAGATACGTGCCGATATGGGCTTTGTATTTCAAAGCTTTAATCTGTTCCGGAATATGACGGTTCTCGCAAATGTGATGGAAGGTTTGGTCACGGCGCGCAGGATGGACAAAAAAGAGGCGGAAAAGATTGCCATGGAGATGCTTGACAAGGTGGGAATGCAGGAACGCACCAGGTATTATCCGGATCAGCTCTCCGGTGGGCAGCAGCAGCGTGTTGCCATCGCCAGGGCTATCGCACAGAATCCGCAGGTACTTTTATTTGATGAACCTACGTCGGCACTTGATCCGGAGCTTACGGGTGAGGTGTTGGATGTCATGAAAAAACTGGCCGCAGAAGGAACGACCATGGTAGTGGTAACCCACGAGATGGGTTTTGCCATGGATGTGGCTTCAAGGGTTGTATTTATGGAAGGCGGTTATATCGTTGAGGAGGGCAGGGCAAAAGAAGTGTTCTCGAATCCGAAGGAGGAGCGCACAAGACAGTTTTTGAGCCGTACGATGAGAGACTATGAATACAGTGTCTGATCAGATAAGAAAAAGACTGTTTTGGCAGTTTTTAAATTGTCCGCTTGAGACCTGATACAAAATATGATAAACTGAAAAAGAGATACGATAAAAACGAAAATCACGAAACGAACAGGGAGAAGCTATGAGCAAAATTTTTAAATTTCATAATGATGTGGATACAGACCAGATCATTGCATCACAATATTTGCTTTTGCCGAGTGTTGAAGATATGAAAGGATTCACTTTTGAATCGTTGGATGAAGAGTTTGCGAAAAACGTGCAGCCGGGCGATATTATTGTGGCGGGCGAAAACTTTGGCTGCGGTTCCTCCAGAGAGCAGGCGCCCGGCGTGTTAAAAGCTCTTGGGATCAAGGCGGTCGTTGCAAAGTCTTTTGCCCGGATATTTTACAGAAATGCGATCAATATCGGGCTGCCGGTGCTTGTGAGCAAAGATTTTTACGATGTAGCCGGGGCAGGAAAAGAGGCGGAACTTGATCTGGCGGAGGGGACGATCGTGTTTGACGGCGTCACCTATACCTGCACGAAGCTTCCTCCTTATATGCAGAATATATTGAATCAGGGCGGCCTGATCGCATCGTTGAATCAGGAATAAAAATCAGCATGAGCCCGGAAGTACACAAGACGATTAAGAGAAGCAAAGCTTCTCGCTACATCACAATCTGTGAAACAGATAGTGATGGTTCCCGTTATATAGCAGCTGGAAATCTGTCTTCCGCTATCGTGTACGGGAATGGGGCAAATGCATCGCTGAAGGCGATGCATCACGGAACTGGAATAGGAGTTTAGTAATGGGCATGACATTAGGCGAAAAGATCATAGCAAGGGCGGCAGGCGTACCCTGTGTAAAGCCCGGTGAGATACATACAGTGGATGTGGATTACCTGATGAGCAATGACGGTACGACACATCTGACGATCGATATGTTTTATAATCAGTTGAAAAATCCGAGGATTGCAGATAAGGATAAACTGGTGTTTGTTATCGACCACAATATTCCGGCGGAGAATCCGAAGACCGCGGCGGCCCATAAGAAGATGCGGGAATTTGCAAAAAAATATGATATTGCATTTTATGAGGGCAAAGGTGTCTGCCATCAGGTCATGTTGGAGGATTTTGTGGAGCCGGGGCAGTTTATCATGGGTGCGGACTCCCACACCTGTTCCTACGGAGCGGTCGGCGCTTTCGGTACGGGGATAGGCTGCACGGATTTTTTGTATGCCATGGTAACAGGAAAGTCCTGGGTGCTTGTGCCGGAGACGATCCGTTTTAATCTGACCGGAAAACTGCGGGAAGGTGTTTACCCGAGAGATCTTATTTTGACGATTATCGGCGATATCGGCGCAAACGGCTGTAATTATAAGATCATGGAGTTTGCGGGCGAGGGAGCGCATGGATTAAGCGTCAATGACAGATTTGTGCTCTGTAATCTGGCGGTGGAAGCGGGTGCGAAAACAGGCATTGTGGAGCCGGATGAAAAAGTAGTGGAATTTATGAAAGAGCATGGAAGAAGCTATGAGCATCTCTATAAGAGTGATGCGGATGCCTCTTTTATGCAGGTATATGATTATGATCTATCGAAGATAGAACCGGTAGTGGCGGAACCTCATTTTGTGGATAATGTGAAACCTTTGTCGGAAATCGATGAGGTGAAGATTGATGAAGCGTTCCTTGGTTCCTGCAACAACGGACGTATTGATGAGCTGCGTGTGGCGGCAGAGATTTTGAAAGGAAGAAAAGTACATCCGGATGTGCGCTTTTTGATCACACCGGCTTCCAACAGTGTTTATTTACAGGCTTTGGAAGAGGGGCTCGTGGATATTTTCTTAGAGTCGGGCGCGATGATGATGAATCCGAACTGTTCCGTCTGCTGGGGAAGCTGTCAGGGCGTGATCGGAGAGGGAGAAGTGCTGATTTCCACGGGCACGAGAAACTTTAAGGGACGTGCGGGCCACAAGGATTCCAAAGTATATCTGGCTTCGGCGGCGACGGTGGCCGCATCTGCCGTGGCGGGAAAGATTGCAGGGCCGGAAAAATTGTAGAGAACAGGATAGGAGAGTCAGGCGTATGACAGGGTTTACAGGGAAAGTATGGCTTCTCGGTGATGATATTGATACGGACATCATTATTCCGACGGAATATCTGGCGTTGCCGAGCGTGGAAGATATGAAAAAGTATGCCTTTTCGCCGCTGCGGGAGGAACTTGCGGGGCAGATTAAAAAGGGTGATATCATAGTGGCGGGAAAGAATTTCGGCTGCGGCTCTTCGAGGGAGCAGGCGCCGGAGATCATCAAACAGCTGGGCGTTCGCTGTGTCATTGCAAAATCTTTTGCCCGGATCTTTTTCCGCAATGCGATCAATAACGGACTGCTGCTGATCGAAAATAATGACCTGCGCGATCATGTGGCGGAGGGAGACGAGATCACTGTGACGATGGGAGAAAAGATTCATGCAGGCGGTAAAGACTACCCGATCACACCGCTGCCGGAAAATCTGATGGATATTCTGAATGCCGGCGGTCTGGTAAAAGCAATGCAGGCAAGAAACGGGGTGTGAGCATGGGGCATACATTAATTGAAAAGATTGTGATGAAAAACACCGGTGAGAGTTCTGCACGGCCGGGTGAGATTAAGACAGTAAAAGTTGACCGGGTTATGATACACGATATTTTTATTCCCTTTGTGGTGGATAAGTTTCGTGAGATGGGATTTACGAAAGTATGGGATCAGGATAAAGTCGTGCTGATCTATGACCATCTGGTACCCACCAGCGCGGTGGAGGATGTGCGGCATTTCAAGATCGGAGATGCCTTTGTGAAAGAGCAGGGACTGACACATTTTCACAGAGCGGACGGCATCTGCCATCAGCTTATGCCGGAAATGGGTTATGCAAAACCCGGCAATATTGTATTCGGAACAGATTCCCATACAACGACTTACGGCTGTGTAGGATGCTTTTCTTCCGGCATCGGTTATACGGAGATGGCGGCGGTGTTGGGAACAGGCGAGATGTGGATCCGAGTGCCGGAAACGATCAAAGTGGTTATTGACGGAAAACTGCCGCAGGGTGTCTATGCAAAGGATATTATTCTTCGTCTGATCGGAGATCTGCGGGCGGACGGGGCGACCTATAAAGTACTGGAGTTTTCCGGCACCGCGGTGGAGGAGATGAGTGTTTCTTCCCGTATGACGATCTCCAATATGGCTATTGAAGCGGGTGCAAAAGCGGCGTTATTTGCACCGGATGAAAAGACCTGCGCTTATTCCGGCGTGAAGATGGAAGAGGTAGACTGGCTCTATGCCGATGAGGATGCAAATTATTGTCAGGTGATAGAGTATAAGGCTGAGGAGCTTGTGCCTGTGTTAGCCTGTCCTTCTCAGGTGGATAACATTCATGACGTGTCGGAACTTGCCGGAACAAAGCTTGACCAGGTATTTATCGGTTCCTGTACGAATGGACGGTTAGAAGATCTGGCGGTGGCCGCGGAGATTCTGAGGGGTAAGAAAGTGGCGCCTTTTGTGAAGCTGATCGTGACGCCCGCCAGCAGGAGTATTTATAAGGAAGCTGTGGAAGCCGGCTACATAAAGATACTGGCACAGGCCGGGGCGATCATCACCCACCCGGGCTGCGGACTGTGTTGCGGAAGGGCCTGCGGTATACTGACGGACGGGGAGAGGGTGCTTGCCACAAACAACAGGAATTTCCTGGGACGCATGGGGACGAACAAAGTGGAGATATACTTAGGCTCCCCCGCGACAGCAGCGGCATCCGCAGTGACGGGAGTTATCACGAGTCCTGTATAAGAACCCGGTGATCCAGTGAGTTAATGTGTTAACCAAACGCAAATAAAAATAAAAAAGGAGAAAAAAGAATGGGAGTATTATCAAGATTTAAGGACATTATGGCGGCAAATGTAAATGCACTTCTGGATAAGGCGGAAGATCCTCAGAAGATGATCGACCAGTATCTGAGAGACCTGGAGAACGATCTTGGGAAGGTGAAAGCAGAGACGGCATCCATGATGGCGGAAGAAAAAGCGGCCAAACGTGAGTTGGACGAGTGTAATGAAGAAATTGCAAAGATGGCTGATTATGCGAAAAAAGCTGTAACTGCCGGAAATGATAATGAGGCGAAGCAGTTTTTACAGAAAAAATCAGAGCTGTCTGAAAAGTTGGAGACTCTGCAGAAAAAATATGACATTGCTGTCGCAAATTCTGCACAGATGCGCCAGATGCACGATAAGTTAGAGAGCGATATCGCTTCCCTGAGAGGAAGAAAAGAGACTTTGAAAGCGAAAGCGCAGATCGCGGAAACACAGGCAAAGATAAACAAAATGGGTTCCAGCAGCAGCCAGGCCGGCGCTACGATGGCAGCTTTTGACAGAATGGAAAATAAGATCAATAAAATGCTGGATGAGCAGGACGCTATGGAACAGTTAAACAAGGGCGCTGTTGATTCTACAGAAGAACTGATGAAAAAATATGACAAAGAAACAAAAGAGTCTGATGTAGATGCGGAACTTGCAGCACTGAAAGCGGAGATGGGGCTGTAAAAACAGCAGAAGCGGAACTGAAATCAGCGAAGGCCCTCTCAGTGCACAAGACGATTTACAGACGTGAAAACGGCTGGAAATCTGTCTTCCGCTATAGTGTACTGAGAGGGCAGAAGCGGAACTGAAATAGAGGTAAAATATGGGGATTTTTGGAACACAGCTTGCAAATGTAGTGGAGTGGAATGAGAGTAATCCGGGTACACTCTTATGGAAATGGCAAAGCAATGAGATTAAAAAAGGCTCTAAGCTGATCGTCAGAATGGGACAGGATGCTATTTTCATGTATAACGGAAAAGTGGAAGGTATCTTTGAGAACGAGGGGCAGTTTGACATCGAATCTCAGATCATTCCGTTTTTAACTACGTTAAAAAGTTTTAAATTTGGATTTAATACACCGCTGCGTGCGGAAGTGCTGTTTATCAATACGAAGGAGCAGCTTGTAAAGTGGGGCACAAAGAGTGCTATTAACCTGCCGGCACAGGGACTGCCCGGCGGTATGCCGGTCAGGGCATTCGGTACATTCAGCTGCAAAGTGGCGGAAGCGGACGTGCTGATTGATAAGATTGCCGGTGTGAAAAGTATTTTCACTGTGGAAGATGTAAAGGAACGTATTGTTGCAAATCTGGATCAGCTTTTGATGAGCTGGATCGGCAGAGAGGGCAGAGATATGTTCAATCTCCAGATGGATGCCGGGAATATTGCAAAAGGGATCATGGCCGATCTGGATATGGATATGCGTAAGATCGGAATTGCCATTACAGAATTTAAAATCGAGAGCTTTTCCTATCCGGAGGA
>JAAUZC010000040.1 GCA_014804795.1 Lachnospiraceae bacterium
GCTAAGGATAATAGTTGACGCTTTTCTTCCCATGTATAATGCTCCTTTATCTTTTGATAAGTACATTATACTGCAAAGCAGTCATACAGTCCATTTATTTAAAAACTTTTATACTAGTGCGACTTTAATCTCTAATGGATCTTTTTCTAAAATAGCAGCAATAGTGTTGATAAGTTCTGTTATTTTTCCCCGGTTACTTTGAGAAATATCTTCTGCATCTAACTTAAATAGATCTTTAAAATTAGATTTCAGTAATTCTTTATCAGAGTCACTAAGTTTGCCCATAGGGACAATTAACTCATCTCTAATATAAGCATACGGATCAGGATCATATTCTTTCATTGCAGTTGCATAACTGTAATCAAGACCTTCAACAATCTGAACAGCTATATCCTGCAAATCAGAATCTAAATCTTTAAATGTCTGCTTTGACTTCATACCAGAGACTAAATTAGGAATAAAATCTTTCCAGGCATTTTCTCCTTGCTGAACTTGGTTCTGTAATTCTTGTGACTGATCACTAATAGAATCTAATAAAGCACCGCTCACGTCTTTTACATTATCTTTAATAATATTTTCCAGTGCCGTAAGTTCTTTAGAATCCAGTTTATAAGCATCAGAATATATTTTAAAAGCACCGGTATATGAATCTAATTCCTGCCGAAATAATGTTTCTGGATTTAACCCTAATTCATTTAACTCTACGCGTCTTTCACCATCTAACGACTTCCAAAATTCATTTACAGAATCAATAAGAGCGTTCATATAATCAAGTTCTGCTTGATTTTGTGTATTACCAGCAAATATTAATGAATCAGTATCACTAAATTTTATACCATTTTCAGCTATGTCTTGCAACTTACTCATAGCTTCGTTTGAATCGTTTATAGAACCATTTAGTTGTTCAGTAGCTTTATCAGCATCTTCTATATATGTATAGACACCTTTAAATGCTTCATCTAACCCTTGTGCGATACGGAAGTTATTTAAATCTTCTTCTGTCTGCAATAATTCTTCTAACTGTTCTTTTGCGGTAATACCTTTTGTACCAATTGTCAAGATAGAATTACCGTTTTCATCTACACCTTTTGCTAATTCTGGAAATGAGTTTGCGAGCTGTTCATTAATATCCAGGAATTCTTCATATTCATCTGTGGAGAGAGAAATGTTTTTATTGTTTGAAAGATTGACACCTTTTGATAATTCATCGTATCTATCTGCTAAATCAGATACCGTCTTCTTATGATCATCAAGTTTATCATTTAGTTCTTTAAACTCATCAAATAATTCTGATGTACGTTCACGAGCAGTTTGTTTTGCTTCCTCAATAGAATCATTATATTTCTTTACTCCAAGAACAAGAGCAGCAATAGCACCTATAGCAGCCGTTGCCCATCCTAAAGGATTAGTTGTTAAAAACGCCCACATTGATGCTGTGGCTTCTTTGATTTTAATTCCCAATCCCTTGAATGCTGTACCAAGTCCGAGAGTAGTTCCTGTTGTAGTTGCTTGGGAAGCAGCTACTGCATTTGTACTTGCTACGTTTGCTAACTCATCAGTGGTTGTCTCTAGGAGTTCACCCTGTAAACCGTTTGCGGATAAGATTGTTTCAATCTGTGCTTTGTCAAGGGTTGACTGTGCAATAGCTGCTTTGAGAGTTTCGGTGGTATAAGATTCACCGATGTCTTTTAATGCTTTAAATTCATTTGCAGCATTTTTTAAATTATCTATATCAATTAAAGCATCTTGAGTTTTGGCGAGAGATTTCAGTTGCGTTTATATCACATGATATAGTATAATATAAGAAAATTCTGGGAGATGAAAAGATGACAGCAGCGGAAATTGTTTTAAAAATCAAAGATAAAAGTATAAAAAATAAAGAAACTAATGTAGCGATAGGGTATGATATTACAATCCTTATTAATACTAATGATATTAACGGAGCCGTTAAATATGTAGAAGATTATTTTCAATGTGAGGAAAAAATAGCAACAGAAGCCGTTAAAATGTGGCAAGAAGAACTTGGTGAACCATTATCTCCTGAACAAAAAGCACTTAATAATGAAGCAGAGAGATTAAATAGATTGGCAAAACAAAATAAGCCAAAATGTCCAACTTGTTCCTCAACTAATGTCCAGAAAATTGGAACAGGTGAGAGAGCAGTTTCGATTACTATGTTAGGTATATTTAGTAAGAAAATAAATAAGAGTTTTAAATGTAAAAACTGTGGATATACATGGTGATTTTTTGTTCCATAAATCAACTCATTTCAAAATAACATAATTTGTATAAAACTACTAACAAGTATTACAGTCATTATTTTTGATACTGGTTTAGTAGTTTTTGTGTTCTAACTAAGTTTACATAATGTTTGCTCATTAACCAGCCAAAATTTCACAGTGGTTATTTTGCATACGTGTCAGCATAGATTCATGCTGTTTGTACCTTGAAAATGACGATATCTAAAAAAATATCACAAATTTATATTTATTGATTTTTACTCGTTGGTTGAAACACTGCGACCAAATGTATTACTGAAAATCATAAAATCGCAATACACACTATGCGTTATTAGTAAGTTACATTATGGCTGTAACCTGCTAAGAGGATGGGTATGTCTGTGAGGATTGCTCTCTAGTTTATTAGAGTACCGTCCTGCTCGTTGTCCATTACTATCAGTACTTAGGAACCTATCAGTTCTCACCGATATTGCCATATACCAACATAATCAATTTTTTCTACTTTCGTAACCTCATCCATATTAAGGGATTGTGGTTTGATATGTATTAGCCAGATTTTTCTGGTCTTACATGAATGTAAGAAACTTTCAAGCATTTACTCCTCCATGTATAGTTTATACTCCGCTGAAAGTGTTTGCAGAGTCTTATTAAAAACCCCATGTATCCATAGACTTGTATACAACGCCATTATGTTGTTTCCTTATCTATGATTGCCCAACTAAAATCTCTCGCCAAAGTGATTTTAATTGTGTGTCACTTTATGTCACCATAAAGTCAAGCAAAGTTTTTAACGAATGATGTAATTCCTACACCTAAACTGCCAAGCCCGATGCTTTTAAATAGTCCAAGCTTTCCGGTCAGCCAATCTAATCCATCACCGAGAGAACTGATAATATCAAGAATTGACTTTGTTTCCTCACCTGCAAAGAGATTTTGGGCTATTCCAGTGCCGGTTTCTTTTACTTTATTCAGTTTATAATCAATTGAATCCATAGCAACAGACATTTCTGCCTCTGCATTACCGGCCGAATTTGCCATAGATTCTAATGAAGACGTTACAGTATCAAAGTTGTTTAATACAGCAGCTATAACTTGTTCGTTTTGCTTCCCGCCTAAAACCTCAAGTAATTCATCCTGATTTTTATCTGTAAGCTGATCATAGATTTCAGAAATTTCTTGTAACAGTTGACGTGTTGATTTGTAATTTGTATTTGCTTCATCAGAGAAAAGACTTATACCACCAGGGGCAGAAGCTGTTTTGGTTAAATCTGCAATTTTACCAGATAATTCTTTGGCATTTCCGATGAACTCCCTGGTCTCTTCGTCATATCCACGCATTCGCATGCTAATCGTTTTTAGTACTTGCCCGGCACCGGCAGCATCTCTTGTAATTTCTGTCATTGCTGTACCAAGGGCAATCGTATCTTCTAATGTATTGTTTGCTTCAGCCATAGTACTGGAAGATTGAGTTAGAAAATCAACAATATCACTGTTGCTTACTGCCTGTGTGTTACCAATGATATTGATTTTACTCATAATACCATCTATAACTTCGTCAGTATCTTCCAATCCTATTTTGAAGGCTTTCATGACACTTACAAGACCATCAGCAGCAGAATTTAAGTCCATACCGGGAGATATAGTTGCAAACATAGAGGAATACTTTGCCATCTTAGCAGCTGCATCGGAAGTATTAAACCCTAACCTGGACCAAGCCGATGCTTGTTCTATGATTTCTTTAGTTGTAACTCCCATCTGTTTTGCAATGTCATTTGCAGAAAGATAGAAATTATTTAATTCGCTGGCTGACATTTTAGATGCCTTTTTGAGATTAACTAAAGCGGTATCTAAATCTCTGACAGTTGAAATTGCTTGCCGGGTAGTAGCTATTACTTTCATAACAACGCCAGTAATACTTATCTCCGATATAAATTTCTTTGCAACTTCGGATAAAGACTGAAATAAGGATTTGTCTGATTTATTTATCAAAAAATCACCCATGTATGTAATTACCTCCTTCCGCTTTTGGGCATAAGAATACCGCCAACAAAGGGGCGGCAGTAGTTGTTATAAGGATTTAGTTGCATTATTTACCTCTTTGCTGACATTATTCAATATATTATCTTCATGAATTATTTTAGCGATTTCCGAAATGAATTTCTTTTCAAGTTCCTCCGGATTCTTTATTAGTTCCATTGCTTGTCTGTCAATAAACTGCCAGAAGGCAAGTTTCCATTTTGTTTTTAATTGTAATAATCTGAGCATTCTAAAAAGTGTAATCATAAAATTTTCCTCATATTCTTGATATTAAGTTGCTATATTGTGAACTGCCCATGAGCTGAAGTTTGAAGGGTTATTTGTTTTCTTTTATTATCAATTTTGTTTCTACAGGAATGACAGGAAGATGATTTATACAATATTCATATTTGGCGTCTCCGCTATGGTTTCCTCCGACGCCTTTATAAGCCGTATGTAAATTGGTAAACTCATCAACTTCATCTTCCGGAATACCTTTAATAGAAATATAATACTTATATTTTTCATTGATCTTATCTGCCAATACTTCTCGCTGGGCAACCATTAAATTATCAATCTGTTTATCTTTACCGGAATTATATTCAATGATGCTCTTTATGGAGTCTGTTAATTCTTTCTGAACTGCCAGGGATTGTTGCCTGTCATTTATTCTGTTTTCTGCGAACTGCCTGATCTCAGACTGAGTCTGTGATACGGAAGTTTTAATTTCTGTCATAAAAGAAGATAATTCCTCTTTTATGCTTTGATCATGAATATTAGATTCTTCGACATCGTGGCTATGTTGTTTTTGCAAAGCGGTTAAACTTTGAGAAGTCTGAATCAGAAGTTCATGTTCTTCACGCCGCTTTCGTATCCACCTGGTTTCAAGCCCAAGCTTTTCAATTATCCATTCAAAAATGGATGCGATTGACTTAATTCCTATAAGAATAACAAATACGGATATAAATACATATGAAAAATTAATAGTAAGTAATTCTTGTATTGCTCCCATTCATGTATTCACCTTCCTTAGGATTCTGTCATCTGTTTCCAGGCAGCTTCCAAAAGCACTCTTATTTGCTTTTCGGAAATAATTTCTTTCTTAGAATTAAACATTTCATTGATAAAGTCGATTACATATTCACGTTTCTCTTTACCGGATCCCGGGACATCAAATAGAACCTCTGCTGCCTGAACAGCTTTTACTACCCATTTGGAAATTTCATCCATCTGTGTAGCAGAAACTCTTGTTTTAATATAAGGAATAACGAAACCTGTAATGACTGCGCCGATTACAGGGATACATGCTAAAATCACTTTAAATAAATTATCACTCATAATGATACGTCCCTCCTTTTAATTATCTGTTGTTGATAAAACAGTTGTAATAATTTGATTCATGTCAAGCTGTGACTTGATTTCATTAGGCATTGTATCCAGCATGGCCATTGGAAGCTGAATCTTGTGGTCACTTCTGCTCATCATATAATAAGCCCCGCTTGAAATTCCTAACTGTGCCACCCAAACTCCAAGTAATATTCCAAAACCATCCAAAGTATATAATTGCGGAATAGAAGAGTAAGATACGTCTATTCCATTATTGATCATTGCAGAATATATTTCTTTTGCATAAGCTCCATTTAAAGCGACGCAAATAAAAAATCCTGCGATAAGCAGGATGGCGATAATATAATCTGCAATTAATAATTTTTTACTGAATTCTTTCATTTGGATACCTCATTATGCAAATGCCTTATAGTAAGTATTTGCCCCCACAATTCCATCCTGTGTTAAACCATTTGCTTTCTGAAATGCTGCAGTTGCAGTATGGCATCCATTACCAAATTTCCCGTCTATTCCATTGGGGTTGTAGCCACGGCAAACTAAATAAGCCTGCCAAATTGTTACTAAAATGCCGGCAGATCCTTTTTTAATGTTGTGAGATGATGCCGTAGCTTTTGATCTTGTGCCAAAAATCCCGTCTACGGTTAATCCGCCAACTTCTGTCTGCCATGCTTTTACGAGTGCTGCTTTCGTTTTAGTGCCGTATACCCCATCTACCACAAGTCCCGTTTTGTAATATGTATTTAACCACGTCTGAATTGATTTAACAGTAGAAGATACTTTAAGCTTAGATGCGGAAGCAGTGCCGGGGTCGGATGAAACATTAGAAGATATTGCAGAATCTGAACTTCTTGCAGCGCCATTTACAACAACGGCTGTATGTCCCCTGCTCTTTGTTACCAGGACATCGCCTGTATAAAGTGTAGTGCTTGATGAGTATGAAATTGCCGGTTCAAATAATCCGCTTGCTTCAAGCATTGATTTTTCATTTGCGGTGGTAAAATTACCGGGATCTTTTCCGGAGGCTTCTTTTATGCACTGTCTTACCAGACTGGAACAATCGCATTCTGTTTTGACTTTAGTATTTACTCCATATATAATCACGCCGAGACGATTACTCTGGTCATAACCGATATTTGTATTATTACAGGCTGTCTTCATATTTTCTGCAATCTTATTTGCGATTGTTGCATCTTTAGGCCTTAAGACATACCAGCCTTTCGTATGTATATAAAAGTTCTGCATACTTACTTCACCAACAGTATCATTGGCGGAAGAAATTTGTTTCTGATCACCTGCAGCGCCACAGCTTATTTTACCATTCTCATCTATTCTTGCCGAACCGATAATAATAGCCATATTATTCTCCTTTTTGTGTATAATAAAAAGAACCAGAACAGCAATCTGATTCTCAGTTGGTTTTATCTTATTTTATTTGTTCAAATTACCAGTTTATTGTGTGTTTCATCTTCGCAAAAATTTAACACATTCCCTTAATTTATCACATACATAATCCAATTCTTCCTTCGTTTCCTGTCCGTTAAAACTTATGCGGATACAACTATGAATATCCTCTTTAGCCATGCTAACAGCAGATAATGCAGCAGAAGCAGATAAATTTCCTGAATTACACGCTGATCCGGTGCTGACCTGGATTCCGTTTATATCCAACAGAATCATCAGAGATTCACCTTCAACACCTTTGAAACACATATATAAATTGTGTGGCAATCTGTTTTCTGATTCAATGGAAGCGCCGACTAAGTAACTATCCGGAATGTTATTCATGATGTAATGATATACATAGTTCCTGTTAGTGGAAGAAATAGAAGAGTAGTTAAAGTATTCGACTGCTTTACCTAATGAGGCAATACCTAAAACATTTTCTGTTCCGGCAAAGAGTCCCTGCTCCTGTGTACCATATATTAATGGTTCAAGTTCAATATTTTTCTTTTTATATAAAACACCGCATCCTTTTAATCCACCGAGCTTATGTGCAGAAAAGCCGATCATATCGGCGTCAAAAGATTTTACATCTATCGGAATTTGAGGAATAGAACCGGTACAGTCAAGATATACAATACCATTATGTAAGTGTGTCAGATTGATGATCTCATTTATATTTTGAATAGTTCCTATTTCACTATTTGCATGGTCAATTACTGCAAAGGGTTTATCAATACAGGTATTCAGCCGTTCTTCCAAATCATGTATATCAATGATGCCCTCTGAATTTACTTTTAAAGACTGACAATTTTTATATGATTCCACGCATTTTAAAATTGATTTATGTGCAATAGGAGAGTACAGAATTGTGCAATTATGTTTTGCGTGATATCCCTGGATTGCTAAAGTATTACTGGCAGAACCGCCATTTGTAAAATAAATATCCCTTGGATCAGCATTTATAAATTTTGCAGCCGATTGACGTGCGTCTGATATAATTTGTTTAGGCTTTGTTCCCTGTGAATGCAAAGATGATGGATTCCCCCAGTAATCTAATATAGATACCAGGTATTCTTTCTGTGAGTCCGATAATGGTGTAGTTGCTGCATTATCCAAATAAACGCTCATATTTGATCACTCCGGTCAACTTGATATTCTTTTCCATATTTTATTTTCAATTAATCGTAAAAAACGGGATATTTCAGTCTATTCTGATGATTTGCGGTATGTAATGGTTTCACTGATATATTTCTCTGCACACTCTATGGAACATGCAAAATTTCGCCACCGAAACATATTAGTGTCAGACTGACATGTTGAACATGGTTTAAAAAGTTTTCCACAGACACGACAAGGGATTTTCTTTTTCTCTGACATATTAAATCTCCATTCTTAATATGAGGATAGTATAAAACTATCCCCATATGTTTTGGTTAGCATAAAACCGTTCGCGAAGCGTGCGGTTGTTGCTTTTAATCGAAGAGCACAAAGTCCCAAAGATCGCTCTTGCCGGTACACAGATTCGGCATGGAAGTAAATTCGAAACCAAGTGTAGCAGGATCAGAACCGCCGGCAATATCAAAAGTACCATTGAAGTCAGCTCTATCAATAATGAACTGTCCGTGGAAGAGATTATCACAACTATCCTGACAAGTTACGTCAATGAACAGCTGAAGGGTTTTACTATAATTGTCAGCATTATTGGAAATTTTCTTTCCTTCTACTTCTGCATCATAGAAAGTAATTACTTCAGTGCCGTCAGCAATATCCCCGTTAAAGAAAGTGATTTCCCTGGTCGCAGGATCATAAGAAAATTCCCCGGCCACAGGTTCAGAGCTTGTCTGTGTCAATTTTTTGCCGCCGGAGATATATGCATTATTTGCATCTCTGACATAGATAGTACCAATCTCATTACCAGCAGTGCCAATGGCTGTTTCGGTAGTTGCAGCCTTATTTGCAGTTACTGTGACAGCATCAGTATATCGAATGACATGCTTGCCGTCTTCAATCTCTGCACCAAGCATTGCGGCTAAAGCACCGCCGGATAACATACCATTAGTTCCCTTACCTGTAACTTTCTTGTTCTTTTTTAAAGAACTGATGACCCTGCCGCCTTTACCGGTAATATCGCTCTTTTCCTCTTCGTGAGATAAAGTAAAATCGCTCAATTCATCGAGAATCATATCCAGACTCCCGTTTGTTCTGTCAAACCCCGTGATTTGATCATAAGATGTGATTGTAAACTTATCAATATTCATTGATATTCCTCCTTTTTTGATTTTTTTAATATAAAAAAAGACCGGTTAGGGTCTCTTTTTTTGTAATAATAATTATTTGTTTGGTATCCAGGAAAGGTTATCTTTGTTGCTTAATCTGGATGTGTCAACAGTACCGGCATATACGCCGATCATTGTTTTGTCAAAAGCTATTTTGTGCTGAATCTGTTTAAAACTTTGATGAAACCTATATATAGATAAGTCCATACAGGAGTCATAATTATATGGAAACTCACTTGTATTGACTAATGCAATTACAAGTTTCTCCAGATATGGTTCATATGGTTTTTTCGCATTGCGCTTTTGCTTTTTCCGTTCTTTTTCCAAAAGATATTTTCGTGCCGATTCATTGCCGGGTCTATAATTTATTTTTTCGAATGCGTTTATTTTTCTTATGGTATTGACCAAATCGTGATATACTTTTTCATTGATTTCTATATTATTGCTGGAACTATAGATATATTCTTCCTGATTTTTTCCTCTATATATAGAAAAATCAGAAATATCCAGATCTCCCAATAATATAGATAAATCAGATTTTGTGTATGCAGGAAATAACATTTTAAACAATTCATAGTCTGTTATTTTGGTAAAATCAATCCCCATATCATCTAATTGCACCATGTATTGAAAAGGGCTGGCCGTAAGAGAGGATACAATATTATAGTAAGTGGATTCATCTTCTAATATTTCGCCGACAGTAGGTATTCTTATAGATAGCTTTGTATCGGGAATATCGACAGAAGATAGTTTTAAAAGACTTTTTCTATTTTCCATATTTCAACCCTTTATTAAAATTTTATTTACCGAATAATTTGCTGTTTACTTGTCCATTATAATATTTTGACAGACACGCTTTTATATTTACATGTTCCGGACTATCTATATTTTGAAATAATCCTTTGGAATAATTTTTCTTTTTTATGTATTTCCTTTTTATATTGAAACCATTAAATAACTTAATACTTACTTCCTCAGATGGAGAGATAGAAGATAAGTAGTCGAAAATAATATTTTCTGCCGATCTAAAAATTTGGCGGACTGTTGCTGCACTAATATTTTCTTTACCTGCTATTTGATTTATTAAAGTATCTTGCGTAATATTCAAATGATCTTTTACCTCCGTAGTTTCTTCTTTCCCTTATACACACAAAACTTCTGTCGTTATTTACGGACTATTTTATTTTCAGTGTTTATTTTTCGTCCGTAAATAACGAATAAATAATAGATATTTCACATATGCGGAATTTTAGTTTTCTTCTTACGTTCCCTGTCCCGTTTTTTTCTATATTCTTTTTGGCATGCTTCACATCTTGTTGATTTAGAGACTGCCGGAACTTCAAACCACTCACCACAATCAATGCATTGAACATATTTTGTGTTTTTAAATTCTTTTCTGTCTTTTAGCTTCTTTTCAATATTAGTAACAACATACTGACCATAACAGAACCATAGTAATTGTTTATATCGCTTATCCCTGCCATACAAATACTCTGCCAGCATATCTGCGACAGTCTCATCAGAATATCCAAGCTTACTAAATTCTTCTCTAAGCTTGCAGGCCACATATCCCAAATTATCCTGATGTTCATCCTTCATGTTGATTATGTAACGGTATTGCTTATTTAACTTATCATATAGATCAGATACTTCTTTACTGCAAATAACTCTGGAGTCAGACATCATCATCTGATGATCGATCCGGCCAAGTTTTAAGCCTCTGGTATTTATTGGTTTATTTGGTATTCTGTCAAAAATCTTGTTCACAAAACTATTGTTGCGTTTCTCGACCTGTGATTTTTCTTTATCTTTTGCATATTCAAAGAAAGCCGGTAATTTACAGTTTGTGTATTTGGATACAACAGAAGGAAACCATTCTGCTCTTTCCGGCATATATAAGGTTTTGGCTGTATCAATTGCGAAGTTGTTCTCCATACATAATAATTTTACAACATTCACAGCTTCCTGCTTGTCCGCATCAGCTCCATCTACAAACACATCATGATTCCATATCTTTGAAATGTCATTGCTGTAGAGACCGATATTTCCGCTTGTAAAAGCTTTATTTAAACCGGCATAGATTGTTTTATTATTAAGTTCTGCAGGCTCTGCATTTCGCATATTATAGTATAGAGGAACAATACCGTTCATGTTTCGTTCTGCGATTCTGACAAAATCTTTATCTGCTACAACAAGTGACTTGTCACCATCCACATCAAATTGAAGAATCTTACTTATTAAATCATGCGTACTTGTATAAACAGCATTGGTAATAAACCATTCTCTTATCTGGTCTGCACGGTCACCATAAGCTTCGTTTGCAGCATTCAACCTTATTGCATGTTCTTTATATAGATGGGGACTTCTCAAACAATCCAATTTATCATACCGTCTAAACAGCCAACAGAATACTTCCTGATTGTCCAGTAATCCTTTGGGATTTTCGATATGTCCAAACCAATATTTACAGGCGGCGTAAAAATCCGGGAGCAGGAAAGTATATTTACCATTGACTTCGAGTTTCCCGCTGCGGTATTTTTTTAAAAGGCTATTCTTTACCTCACGAATAACATCTTTTGCATAGGTATCACTCAATAAACTCGGATATAATTGATCCAGTCTATTAAACCCCCAGCAGAGCTGGGGCGAACGGAATGAGCGGAAGTGTTGCATAGAGTATTAAAACCTCCTGTGCTAAAATGGTAAAGGTTTCGCAGGCCATTAC
>JAAUZC010000041.1 GCA_014804795.1 Lachnospiraceae bacterium
ATCTTCAATATATTCCATCCAGTTCAGTAATTCTTCCATGATACAGACCATCCTTTTTTCTTTCAGTTTATCAGAAAAAGGGATGGTTCACAATTTATTTACTCATGCGTTTGTCGTGTTAAATCCAGTATTGTCAATCTTAACTTTCCTTGACGAAATCCCTGACTTTTTTCATTTATCACCATTTTGGAACAAATTCACCATATCCAGATTTAATATGAGAATTTTAAATTTTCGCATTCTGATACGATGCCAGTTCACTTGTTGTTCTTGCAGAAGTTCTTTTGTCCTTTTGCAGATCTTGTTTTATCCTCTTCCTTTCCTTCCCCTCACCAAATATTCACCTAAAATCTATCGAAATACTGTCACATTCTCCCCACACTCGCATAAACAGCGACATTCCTGCACACACGACCATCTCCCAATCCTTACTCCCTCGTATTCTTTTGAAGTAATCTCTCTATACAATAAATACCTCTATAACTGCTATATATGAGATAATACTTTATACAACCACACACCCCTATATAACAGTATCCCTCACATACACACTCTATAAGGTATATACCTAACTCCTATACCTTTACTACTGTATAAGCTCATATTTAAGCCATTTATATAACCTATATAATGATTCCTTAATTATCCCCCTTATATCGCTTATACAGAGCCAATAAAGCATCTAAAATAGTATAAATTTCATAATCAGCAACCCTCTTCTTTTCCTTCTCCTTCCCTCACTCTCCCCATATATATAAAGACTTGCCCATTCCCCTTTTTTTCACCAGAAAGACTACCGAAAGGGGAAAGAAAGGAAGAGGACCTTGTAAGAGTAAATCCTACAAGGTCCTGAATTTTACTTTTTTATTCGGTTGTTTTCAATGTCTCAGCCAAAAATAAAATCTGCATTCGGCAAAAAGATGTTCTGCAAAAATAATATTCTTTAGTTTATTTCTTCTCAGCTATTGCTGCCTGTGCAGCCGCCAAACGAGCAATAGGCACTCTGAACGGTGAACAGGAAACATAGTCCAGTCCGATATGATGGCAGAACTCTACAGAGGAAGGATCTCCGCCGTGCTCGCCACAGATACCGCAGTGCAGTGACGGTCTCGCTTCTTTGCCTTTCTTGATAGCCATCTCCATCAGAAGACCTACACCGTTTCTATCCAGTTTTGCAAACGGATCGTTCTCGAAGATCTTTGCCTTGTAGTATGCTTCCAGGAACTTGCCGGCATCATCTCTGGAGAAACCGTATGTCATCTGTGTCAGATCGTTTGTACCAAAGCAGAAGAATTCGGCTTCGTTTGCAATCTGATCTGCTGTCAGGGCAGCTCTCGGAATCTCGATCATTGTACCGACTTCGTACTTTAACTCAACGCCTGCCGCTTCAATTTCGGCATCAGCAGTCTCCACCACATTCTTTTTCACAAACTTAAGCTCTTTATCATCACCGATCAACGGGATCATAATTTCCGGAACAAGGTTCCAATCGGGATGCGCTTTCTTCACATTGATCGCTGCGCGGATCACTGCCTGTGTCTGCATCTTTGCAATCTCAGGGAATGTAACTGTCAGACGGCAGCCACGGTGTCCCATCATCGGGTTCATCTCATGCAGAGTATCAATGAATTTTCTGATCTCTTCCATGGTTTTGCCTTTTGCATCCGCCAGTTTTCTGATATCTTCTTCCTCTGTAGGAACAAACTCATGCAGAGGCGGATCCAGGAAACGGATCGTAACAGGGTCGCCTTCCATAGCCTCAAACAGTTTTTCAAAGTCATTCTGCTGCAGCGGAAGCAGTTTCTTTAATGCTTCTTCGCGCTCTTCCAGTGTATCGGAACAGATCATCTCACGGAATGCATCAATACGGTGTCCGCCAAAGAACATATGCTCCGTTCTGCAAAGACCGATTCCTTCCGCACCCAGTTCACGCGCTTTCTGCGCATCCGCAGGAGTATCGGCGTTTGTACGAACTTTCAGCGTACGATACTTGTCCGCCCACTCCATAATTCTGCCAAACTCACCGGCAATCGTTGCATCCACTGTCGGAATCCGTCTGTCATAAATATTACCGGTAGTTCCGTCAAAGGATATCACATCGCCCTCGTGGAACTCCTGCTCGCCGATGCGGAACATTTTGTGTGCTTCATCCATTTCAATAGCGGAACAGCCGGATACACAGCATGCACCCATGCCACGTGCAACTACTGCCGCATGGGAAGTCATACCGCCGCGGACAGTCAGAATACCCTGCGCTGCTTTCATACCTTCAATATCTTCGGGAGAGGTTTCCAGACGTACCAGAACAACTTTCTCACCTTTTGCTGCCCATTTCTTTGCATCATCCGCCGTAAACACGATCTTACCGCATGCTGCACCGGGCGCTGCTGCCAAACCTTTTGCTATAGGAATTGCCTTGCTGATCACATAGCTGTCAAACTGAGGATGCAGCAGGGAATCCAGGTTTCTCGGATCGATCATGGAAACTGCCTTTTCTTCGGTGATCATGCCTTCATCTACCAGATCACAGGCAATCTTCAGAGCAGCTTTTGCTGTCCTCTTACCATTTCTGGTCTGCAGCATATATAAATGCTTATCTTCAATTGTAAATTCCATATCCTGCATATCGCGATAATGGTCTTCCAGCTTATTACAGATATCCACAAACTGCTCATATACTTCCGGCATACTGCTTTCCAGTTCTTTGATCGGCTGAGGAGTACGAACACCGGCAACTACGTCTTCGCCCTGTGCGTTCAACAGGAATTCACCCATCAGCTCTTTTTCACCGGTCGCAGGGTTACGGGTAAAGGCCACGCCTGTACCTGAAGTATCGCCCATGTTGCCGAATGCCATCATCTGTACATTAACAGCGGTTCCCCAGGAATACGGAATATCGTTGTCACGGCGATATACATTCGCACGGGGGTTGTCCCATGAACGGAATACCGCTTCGATTGCCCCGATGAGCTGCTCTTTCGGATCATCCGGGAAGTCTGCGCCGATTTTGGATTTATACTCGGCCTTGAATTGCTCTGCAAGAACTTTCAGGTCATCAGCAGTAAGCTCTACGTCCTGTTTCACGCCTTTTTCCAGTTTCATGTGGTCGATCAGCTCTTCAAAGTACTTCTTGCCGACTTCCATTACAACGTCGGAATACATCTGGATAAATCTTCTGTAGCAGTCCCATGCCCAACGGGGATTACCAGATTTTCTGGACAGCACTTCCACTACTTCCTCATTTAAACCAAGGTTCAGAATAGTGTCCATCATCCCCGGCATGGAAGCCCTTGCACCAGAACGTACTGATACAAGCAGGGGATTTTCCTTATCGCCGAATTTTTTGCCGGTAATTTCCTCCATTTTCTCTATATATTCCATGATCTGACCGGTAATCTCATCGTTGATTTTTCTGCCGTCCTCATAGTACTGCGTACAGGCTTCCGTTGTGATCGTAAATCCCTGAGGCACAGGCAGACCAAGATTTGTCATCTCAGCCAGGTTCGCACCTTTTCCCCCCAGAAGTTCACGCATATCTGCGTTACCTTCTGTAAATAAATAAATCCATTTTGCCATACTTTTTTCTCTCCTTTTCTCTACAATCTGCTTATCCATGGGCTTCCCATACTCTATTTCTCTCTTCAAAAGCTCAGGACAGGTATTCATATTAACAGTATACCATATTGTTTCTCCAATGCCACCTATTTTTTCTAAAAAATGAAAAATATGGATAATTATTTAGTCAATTTTTTTATCTTGAAAAAGCGATCCGGTACTTCAAATACCAACACGATTCCCAACACAATAGCAAAAGCTGCCTTGAGAGCCGCAAATCCGTTGTCTGCCGCCTCTGCCGGACGGTCTGTCACAAGATAATATGCCGTCCAGTAAATACCGGCCCCCGGCACAAGAGGAAAAATGCCGGTCGTCAAAAACACGGTAGCCGGACATCTCTCAAAGACCGCCAGAAAACGGGACAATAACACCACCAGACAGGCGGCAAAAAAAGTGGCTTCCGCAGCCGTACAGCCGGTATATACCGCCAAAACCGAATACAGCCACCAGCCGGCGCCTCCGACAAGGCCGCAATAAATATAATACTGCCGTGGTACTCCAAAAAGAACCGAAAACGCTATTGTACCAAAAACAGCGGCAATCACCTGAACGATCATAGCAGTATCCCTCCAAAAATACGGTGATAAATGATAAACATCACACCCACGCCGATGGCCACACACAAAAATACCAACATAGCATCTAAAAGTCTCACCGCTCCCGAAATATAATCTCCGTCTGCCATATCACGGATCCCGTTGGTAAAAGGAACACCTGGCACCAGCGGAATGATCGATCCTATAATCATATGACTTAAATTTTCTCCAAACCCCAACCGGTAACTGAGTATGCACACTAATGTAACCAGGGCGCCGCCGCAAATATTTCCGGTCATTTTGGATATATGAGATTTGCTGACCGACAGTACAAAAATATGTAACAGGAAACCGGCAATAAATGCCTGAACGCTGTCTGTCATGCTTCCGCCAAGCAGATAGCAGAAACAGGCGCTGCCTACGCCTGATGCCAGTATCTGCACAGGAAATCTTTTTCCCGGCATACGCTGTATCTGTTCCAGCTTTTCTTTGATCTGCTCAATACTGTAACGCCCTTCCGCCACTTCACGTGAAAGCTGGTTTACCGCCACTACTTTATCCAACTGCGCTCCTTTCACCGGAATATGCTGAACCTTTGCATATTGTTCTCCCAGGCCGTTTCTATCCCGGCTGCCAGTTGCAAAGATTCCGTTGCTCAACACAAAAAAATTTTCGGATTCCACCCCGAAATGTCCGCAGATTCTCTCCATGGTCTCTTCCACTCTGGCAATCTCCGCCCCGTTTTCCAACAGGATACGCCCGGCCGCCATAGCAGCCTCCAAAACCTCATGATCATTGTGCTTTGATTTTTCTTTGTCCATCATCTCACCATCCCCATTATGAATAGTTTACCCACTGCATATGGGAAAAGCAATAACAAAAAAGAAATTAGTTTTCTCAAAGAAACAACTATTTCTTGAAAAAGCATGCTGTTTATGTATAATATAACTTACGGAGTTTGCTTGCAAGAGCAAACTCCGTAAGTTAACGAGCAGCTTTGCTGCGAGTAAAATATAAAAATACGAGGTTTTTAACATGATAAGTGCAAACAATGTAACCTACAGAGTGGGCAAGAAAGCCCTTTTTGAAGATGTAAACATTAAATTTACAGAAGGCAACTGCTATGGTATCATCGGCGCCAACGGTGCAGGAAAGTCCACTTTTTTAAAGATTCTTTCCGGCGAACTGGAGACTACAAACGGCGATATCACTATCACGCCCGGCGAACGTCTCTCCGTATTGGAACAGGATCACTTTAAATATGACGACTATACTGTAATGGATACGGTGATCATGGGCAATGCCAGATTATATGAAATTATGAAAGAAAAAGATGCCATCTATGCCAAGGAGGATTTTTCCGACGAGGACGGTATTCGCGCCAGTGAACTGGAAGCAGAATTTGCAGAGATGGAAGGCTGGGATGCGGATACAAATGCAGCCATGCTCTTAAACGGCCTCGGCATTGAAACGGAACTCCACAACGTACAGATGTCTGAACTGGACGGCAGCCAGAAAGTAAAGGTACTTTTAGCGAAAGCGCTTTTTGGTAATCCGGATATCCTGCTGTTAGACGAGCCCACAAACCATCTGGATTTGGACGCCATCAACTGGCTGGAAGAATTTTTGATCAGTTTCCAGAATACGATCATCGTTGTCTCCCATGACAGGTATTTCCTGAACAAAGTCTGCACCCATACCGCAGACATCGATTACGGTAAAATTGAATTATTTGCCGGCAACTACGATTTCTGGTACCAGTCCAGCCAGCTGATTTTAAAACAGCGCAAGGAAGCCAACAAAAAGAAAGAGGAACAGATCAAGGAACTGCAGGAATTTATTTCCCGTTTTTCCGCCAATGCTTCCAAGTCCAAACAGGCGACTTCCAGAAAACGTGCGTTAGAAAAGATTCAGTTAGATGATATCAGACCTTCCAGCCGGAAATATCCTTATATCGATTTCCGCCCCGAACGGGAAATAGGCAATGATGTACTGCTTGTGGAAAATCTTTCCAAAACCATTAACGGCGAAAAAGTACTGGACAATATCTCCTTTATTGTAGGTCATGACGACAAGATCGCCTTTGTAGGCGGAAATGAACTGGCAAAGACTACCCTGTTCCAGATTCTTTCCGGAGAGATGGAACCGGATGAAGGTTTCTACAAATGGGGTGTGACGACCTCCCAGGCCTATTTCCCCAAGGACAGCAACACAGAATTTGACAACGACTATACGATCACGGAATGGCTCACCGCCTACTCTCCGATCAAGGATGTCACTTATGTCAGGGGATTCCTCGGGCGTATGCTGTTTGCCGGTGATGACGGCGTCAAGAAAGTAAAAGTATTGTCCGGCGGCGAACGGGTACGCTGTCTGTTGTCTAAAATGATGATCAGCGGCGCCAACTGCCTGATCTTTGACGAACCGACAAACCATCTGGACATGGAATCCATCACCGCATTGAATGAAGGCATGAAAAAATTTCCGGGAGTAGAATTGTTTTCCTGTCATGACCATCAGGTAGTACAGACCACTGCCAACCGCATTATGGAAATTCTGCCGGACGGCTCCTTGATCGATAAGATTACTACCTATGATGAATATCTGGAAAACGATGAGATGGCGAGAAAGAGAACCATCTACACCAAAACTGCTTCTGACGAAGAGGATAACTGATATGCATTTATTTTTCACTGATTTAGATGGTACACTGCTCACCGATGAAAAGAATATCTCTTCCAAAACAATGGAAGCAATAGATGCTTATATTTCTGCCGGGAACAAGTTCATTATTGCTTCCGGCAGACCTTTTAACAATATCCGGGATGTGTTAAAGCGGACAGGACTCGACCGTTATCAGAACCTTTTGCTGATCTGTTACAACGGTTCTGTTATCTACGACTGCGGAGCGGAAAAATATCTTGTAGATCTCAGGCTGGATCCCAAAGATGTTCTGCATATTATCGACACGGCTGAGGAAATGGGCATTCACTGTCAGACTTATTCTTCCAAAAAGGTCGTCAGCAGGCATCAGGGCATCGAAACAGACTATTATACGAAACAAACACAGTTAGAATATATTTTTGACAGAGACATACTCTCTCATCTTGACGAAGCTCCCCGCAAAGCGCTGGCAATCTCCATGGATCACCGCGAAAAACTGGAACAGTTAAAAGAAAAGCTCGCTCCCTGGATGGAAGGAAAGCTGACCACCGTATTTTCCTGTCCGGAATATCTGGAATTTGTGGACTACCGCTCCGGCAAGGGAAACGCTGTCAGATATGTCTGTGATTTATATCATATACCTGTCACAGATGCCTATGCAGCAGGGGATGCCAATAATGACTTGTCCATGCTGCAGGCAGTCGGCAACAGTATCGCCATGATAAACGGCAGTAATGAAGTAAAAGCGATTTCTTCTATCATTACCGAAGAAGACAATAATCATGACGGGCTGGCGGGGATACTGCTTCAGCTCGCAAAAAAATAGTATATTATCTTTATATGTAAAGTAATACTAACGCCAGTATCAGCCCTATCAAAATACTGATAATCCCCGATGTCATATTAAAACTTCTGCGATTGCAGTAATACTGATTATGTGCCGGGGGCACTGCCGCATAGGGTACTTGCATGGCGTCTAACATCGCCAGAAAATCCGCGGCCCTCTTACTCATATATTCATGCAGCCCAAAGCTGACAGTCTGGGCAAACCAGTGTTTCGCCTCCTGCAGATTATTCATATTGTATTCCAGTCTGCCCATGTAATAACAATATCTGACAAACTCATACCTGCTGCCGAGCCTGCCCGCTGCATACAGGTTCAGCATGTCTGCCTTGATCATGTCATTCTTACCGGCAAATATCATATCCCGGAAATTGAGTTCCTGCAAAAAAGTCATCGCCTGCGCCTGCAGTCTTCGTTTCACCTGAATATTATGGATCCAGTTGTTGCGAAATGCATCCATACAAATATGAAAATTCCTCGTATCTTCCAACTCCGCATAAAACCTGCACCAGAAATAATCATATACCATTCTTGCTCTGTTATTTAACCGTTCATACTGCGGCTTTATTTCCATCAGATTATGGTAGGCCGCATCAAAATCCCCCATCAGCAGATAGGCCTCTGTGCAATTGACACGCTGGCTCCGCCTCACACCCGGAAACTGAAACTTTTCCAGAAATTTCATACATTCCAGATAAGCATCAAAGTCACATTCCTGCGTCGCTATGGTCCGTAAATTATAATTGCGCATCGCAACCAGTATAAAATACACATAAATAAGCCAGCATAACAGCAACGACATGGCAAGCGGATTATAATACGGGGTATATACCCTCTGGTAGCGACGCTGCAAATAGCCTCCACCCATTACTACGATCACCACTAACACCGGCCACACTAACGTCATCAACACATGAAGCGTCTTAACTCCCCTGACACTTTTTTTCACCGTTTTTGTCATATATTCTTTTATCCTTCCACTATGAGATAACGTCCGTCTCCTATATCAAAGACTTCCAGGGCTTCCAGGATACTCTCCACGTCCGCCTCCTCCGTATCTATCCCCTGCTCCTCAAAATATTCCAGTACTTCTTCCGCTGATTCGGCGATCACAGCCATACAATCTTCCAGAAAAGCTTCCGCTTCGCTTTCATTTTCCGCCACATCTTCCGGAAATAACTGCCTTTGATTTTCTAAAAAACAGAGAATGGCAGCATCATCATATTCGTAAGTCATACCATTTACCAACCTTTCCTCGTTGTTTAAAAACCAATTTATATCTGCACACTTTATTCCACATGCACTTCCGGAACAAAAACCCTCTCTCCGGCGCCGTAACCCTTTTTCTTTACCAGTCCGGCTGCTTCCTCGCAAAATGTATCCTGTGCGCAAAACGGCTCCTGCACGCGCCTGTTCACCTTTTCGTAGTTGCCCTCCGGCGTCAGTATGTGAGCTTTCATATTGTCTTTCAACTGACATTCCAGAATGTGTATCGCTTTCTGTTTCAGGCCTTCTTTCTCCACCGGGAACATGATCTCCACCCGGCGTTCCAGATTTCTCGGCATCCAGTCGGAACTTGCACAGTACACCTCCGGCTTTCCGTCATTCTCAAAATAAAAGATCCTCGCATGTTCCAGGAAATTGCCCACAATGGAACGTACTGTTATATTCTCACTGACACCCGGGATTCCCGTCTTCAGACAACAGATTCCCCGTACGATCAGCTCGATCTTTACACCCGCGGCAGAAGCATCATAGAGTGCCATAATGACATCCCTGTCACAAAGAGCATTCATCTTTGCGATAATATGACTGTGATGTCCTTTCAGCGCATAATCCCTCTCCCTGTCTATCAGGGAAATGAAACGGTCCTTTAACCACAGAGGCGCCACTGCAAGTTTATTCCAGCTTCTGGGTTCCGAGTAACCGGAAAGCATATTGAATACCGCTGTCGCATCCTCACCAATCTGCTCATTGCAGGTCATAAGCCCTACATCCGTATAGAGTTTTGCGGTGGAATCGTTGTAGTTTCCCGTTCCAAGGTGCACATACCGCCTGATGCCATCCTCTTCTCTCCGCACCACAAGCGTGATCTTACAGTGGGTCTTTAGGCCTACCAGCCCATAAATCACATGGCAGCCCGCTTTCTCCAGCCGTTTTGCCCAGAGAATGTTGTTTTCCTCATCAAACCGTGCTTTTAATTCCACTAATACAGTAACCTGTTTTCCGTTCTCCGCCGCCTGCTCTAATGCCGCAATGATCGGAGAGTTTCCGCTGACTCTGTAAAGTGTCTGCTTGATGGCAAGCACCTCGCTGTCCCTTGAAGCCTGTCTCACAAAATCAACCACCGGCTCAAAGGTCTGATAAGGATGATGCAGGAAAATATCATGCTGTCTGATCTGAGAAAAAATATCTCCCTCCTCCAGAAATTCCGGTATGGGCTGCGGCGTGTATTTCGGTGTTTTCAGATTGTCATACCCTTCTAAGCCGTAGATCTTCATAAGCACAGTCAGGTCAAGCGGTCCTTTTATGGCGTAGACATCTTCTTCCTGTACCATCAGTTCCTCTTCTAAAATTTTTAACAGTTTCTCATCTATGCCAGCTTCTGTCTCCAGCCTGATGACCTGTCCCCACTGCCTTTTCTTCAACTGCTTTTCAATCTCTTTTAGCAGATCTTCGGCTTCATCCTCCTCAATGCTGAGATCTGCATTCCTCATAATACGGAACGGCCATACACATTCGATATCATAATTCAAAAACAGCCTGTCAATGTTGCGCTCAATGATCTGTTCCAGAAAGATCAGGCATTTCTTGCCCTCCGCATCATTCGGGATTTCTACAACTCTCGAAAGCACACCCGGCACCTGCACTGTGGCAAATTCCACCTCGCCTTTCCCCTGTTTTTTCCTGACGAGCGCCCCCAGATTTAATGTCTTATTTCTCACAAGCGGGAAGGGTCTTGAAGAATCCACCGCCATCGGCGTCAGCACCGGATAAACATTGTCCAGAAAATAACGGTCCACATATGCCGCCTGCTTATCCGTCAGCTCTTCATGATGCCCTACGATCCTCACACCTGCTTCCAAAAGCCCGGGCAGAAGCTGCTTATTATATACCTGATACTGCTCTTTTACAAGCGCATGCGTCACCTTGTTCAAGGCTTCCAGCTGCTCTTTCGGCTTCATGCCCGCAATATCCGGCTTATTGTATTTCGCATTCACCATGTCCTTCAGGGACGCCACCCGCACCATGAAAAATTCATCCAAATTGGATGCGGTAATGCTCAAAAACTTCAGGCGCTCAAACAGCGGAAGCTTCACATCTTTCGCCTCGCTGAGCACTCTCCTGTTAAACATGATCCAACTCAGTTCTCTGTTTGTATAATATGACGGATTTGTAAAATCCTTTTTCTCTCCCATAATCCCCTTGCCTTTCCGTAACCTGCAAACTTTTATGCGTGTCTTTTACGCATTGCGCAGGTACAATATTTGCAAGATGAATAAATTCATCTGTAAAAAATTTATTTTTCACACTTCCCTTTTTAAAAGCTCTTCTTCTGGCGAATCACCGGTCTGATACTGTATACCTCTTCAAAAAAGTCAGCCCGTTTTGTAAAAAGCCCCCTCTCCAGCGTAATGTCCGCCGCCGTGGCTACCTGGATCACAAGCTGTCCGTCTTTTACTACCGTCTTAATATCTTTAAATTTCTGCTTATGGCTTCTGTCAAGGCCATTTGCCACCCGCAGAATAGCTGTCAGTTTTGCTACCACCAGATAAGCGTTTTCATCAAGAGTGCTTTCCTTTTCCGCCGCATTGTAATATATGAAGGGCTCATGGTTGTATTTTACCACATTCGCCACAATCTCCCGTTCTTTATGGGAAAGCCCGATAATTTCTGTGGACATGATAATATTATAGGAACATTCTCCCAGATTGACCATACTGATATATTTTCCGCAGTCATGAAGCCTTGTGGCAAGCTGCAGAAGAAGCCGTTCCCGTTTTCCCAGTCCGTGGATACGCCTCATACTGTCAAAGATCGTGAGTGCAATCCGCTCTAACGTTTCCCCCCGCTTTTTGCTTCCCATATAGCGCTTGCTGATATTTTCGGCGCTGGAGAGAATATCCGTCTCGAAATCGTGCTCCACTTTGAATATTTTATGCTGCTCCGCATATTCATAGGCAATTCCGTCACATAACGTTACACCCGGCGCCCACAGAAGCGATGCATCCATCATTTTCACAATCCGCTTCACAAGAACTGCAGAGATAAACAACAGTATTGCATTTTCTCTCGGAATATTCAAAGCTCTGGCAATTTCCGGCAGAGTCCTTGACTGTACCGACTCCAAAAAACTCATATAAGTCCCGGTTTCGATCACGCCCGGTCTCTCCTTTGTGATCACAGGATTTTGCAGGATCACCGACAGATAATCATCAACCAGGATAATATTCTCAACTTTGCAGTCTTTTAAATACATTTTTTTAAATACAGAGAGCTGAGCCGAGGCAAGTTCGTCAATCAGCCCTTCTATTTTTGCAGAAGTCGTATTTAAATGATTTAACCTCTCCTGCAGCCGCAATACACCGAGACGCATACTCTGCGTAGATATCAGACTCCCCTTTTCAAACAGGGAAATCTGGAGACCGCTGCCGCCGATATCCACAATAGCGGTACCCTTTTCCGTAATCTTATTAAAATCTTCTGTTTTGGATGCTATGGATTTGTAATCCATAAAACGCTGCTCGGAATTGCTCAAGATATCTATCCTGATTCCGGTCCGCTGCCTGATCTGATCCAGCAAAATTTTCGTGTTCAGCGTTTCTCGGATAGCGCTGGTGCCGCAAGCCTTATAATCGTTTACTTTATAGGCTTTCATAATATTCTGAAACTCATTCAGAATAGTGCACAGTTCATTGACTGTTTCATAGGAGAGCTTGCCCTCCGCGTAGGTATCGCTTCCCAGATCCAGCCGATATCTGATGTCGTCCACCTGTTTCATGCCGCCCTTGCCGGACATCTCAAATATTTTCATTTCCAGATCATAGGAACCTATATCGATCGCCGCAAATGTTGTGATTGCCACAACGTTTCACCCCCGTTTCGTAAACATAACTGTATTCCCCTAACCGCTGATACCATCATTTCTCCGAGAAAGCCGATTGCTCCGTGCCTATGGTGCTCCCGCAATCGCCGTTATCCGGGGCCTTCCCCAACAGGTAATCAATAAATTGTTTAGCCGTCCGCCCGGACAATCCGCCATGGGACAGTTCCCATTTATTTGCTTCCAAAAGAAGTTTTTCTTCCTCCATATCAATATCATAACGCTTTGCCAGCGTTCTGACAATATTTTGAAACTCTTTTGGTGCAGGTTTTCCAAAATAAATTGTCACACCAAAGCGGTATGCCAGGGAAAGCTTCTCCTGTACCGTATCGTTTGTGTGCAGATCTTCGTCTCTGTCATCCTTATCGGAACTTTTCTCCCTGACCAGATGTCTTCTGTTGGAGGTCGCATAAATCAGTACATTTTTCGGTTTCTTCTCAAGCCCTCCTTCAATCACGGCTTTCAGATATTTGTAATCTGTCTCAAAATCTTCAAAACTTAAGTCGTCCATATAGATAATAAACTTATAGTTTCTGTTTTTGATCTGACCGATCACATCGTTCAAATCCCGGAACTGGTGCTTGTATATCTCAATGATACGCAGCCCTTTCTCATAGTATTCGTTGGCGATCGCTTTAATGCTCGATGACTTTCCTGTCCCCGCATCTCCGAACAGCAGGCAGTTATTGGCCTTTCTGTTCTGCACAAAAGCTTCTGTATTCTCAATCAGCTTCTTTTTTTGCGTCTCGTATCCCACCAGATCATCCAGATGCACATGAGCGATATTTGTGATCGGTACGATCTGTGCTCCATCTGCTCCGGAAACAATGCGGAAAGCCTTATGCAGCCCGAACTTTCCGACGCCATAATCTGTGTAAAACTGCGTTAATGTCTCCTTCATCTCTTCCGGCGTATGGTTATGGCAAAACTGTCCTGCCAGATCGCATATCCGTTTCCTGATCCTTGTATTATAGACCTTACCCGCTGCATCGTTACTTTGATAGTGTTCTACCAGATTCCAGCTCTCTTCTCCGAACAGTTTCGCTATCGGCGAAAAATCAAAATCAAAAAACTCCTTGAAAATCACAATATCATGCAGCACAGCCTGATTAACGCTGCCTTCCACAGCCCCCACCACTTCACAGGCGCAGCTGTAACTGTTTTCATCATTCACAAGCAGATTTGCCAGGTAACAATGCCAGAGGTTGCCGTAAAAACCATGATTGCCGGCCAGCTCCAACAGTTTGTGGATGCAGGCAAAGAACAGTTCCCGCATCTCTTCCTGTCTCCCCAAAATATTATAGTGATCCATCAAAAAGGACATATCTGAAAGAAGTTTCCCGTCTTCTTTTGACATATTCCTGTATACGATCAGCTCTTTGTCCCTCATACCTTATCCCTCTTCCGCATTCACAAACATGTGCTCTTTTGTCCGATTTCATCGGACGCTTTCTCGATTTGTTCAATTCGCAAACTCGCGCTGACGCGCTCTCTGTCCGATTTCATCGGACGCTTTCTCGATTTGTTCAATTCGCAAACTCACGCTGACGCGCTCTCTGTCCGATTTCATCGGACGTTTGCTCATGAACAGCACAAGAAAAGCAAATGCCGCTTCGCGTCGCTTGCTTTTCTTTTGTGCTTGTTCAGTAGTTCCCCAGTATTTTCATATTTCTGGCTTCATCCCGCAGTCCGCGCAGGGCGTTTTTCACCGCAGAGTCTCCAAGATTGCCCTCAAAATCTATAAAAAACCGGTATTCCCAGTTCCGCTCCTCAATGGGGCGGCTCTCTATCTTGTTCATATTCAGATTATTGTAGATAATGTGGGACAGCATGTGATACAAAGAACCGCTCTCATGAGCTACCTCAAAACAAATACTGACCTTTTTCGCATCTTTTCTAAATATTTTCTGGTTTGTAACGATAATAAACCTTGTGGAGTTGGAACTGGACTGATTGATACCCTTTTCCAACACTTCCAGCCCGTAAAGCTTTGCCGCGTATTCACTGGCTATGGCCGCCTGACTCTTATCCTTATCATCCCGCACTTTCTTTGCTGCAAAGGCATTGTTTTTCATGCTGATCTGCTTCCAGGAGGGGTATTCCAGCAAAAATCTTGTGCTCTGCATCAGAGACTGGGGATGAGAGCAAACGGTCTGGATATCTGAGAGTTTTGTACCCGGCAGTCCCATCAGGCAATGCTCGATCTTTATCACCTGTTCTCCTACAATGTAATTTTCAAACTCCACTAACAGATCATAAATTTCACTGACCACACCCGCCGTGGAATTTTCGATCGGAAGCACCGCAAAGTCCGCACTTCCCTCATCTATGGCAATCATGGCATCCCGAAACGTATCCACATGAAAACTGTTTATCTGATTGCCGAAATACTGCGTCATCGCCGCCTGGGAATAGGCACCGTCCGCTCCCTGAAATACGACCCTCGCTTTTTCGGTATCCAGTTCATCCACACCGATAAAAGGAAGTTTGCCAAGCGCTCCCTTTTCGGTCAGAAGCTGATACTGCCTCTTTCTGCTGATGGACATGATCAGTTCAAACAATTCTGTGATCCCATTCCTGTTAAAGTCATTACTGACAAGGGATTTGAGAACGGATAATTTTTCTTCCTCTCTCTGCTTGTCAAACACTTTTTTCCCGGTTTCTATCTTATATTCGGCCACCTTGCCTGAAATTTCCATTCTTTTCTCATAAAGGGATACGATCTGCGTGTCGATCTCGTCAATCTGCTCCCGAAGTTTTAATAAATCCTCCATCTGCTTTTCCTCTTTCCCGCCGCTTTTTCTGTATTTGATCATTATTTCATATTTTATTACATTTATTTCTTGATAGCAAGGCCAGATGAAATTATAATGTAAAGTAAGAATGTGCTCCGCACATTCTTACCTGTTGCTTCTTGAAAAGCGAAGCTTTTTAAGAAGATTCCCGTTTTACCTGCTACTTCTTGAAAAGCGAAGCTTTTTTAAGAAGGTTCCCGTTTTAGCTACTATCCAAAACAATATTAAGGAGACATCTTTCATGAAAAAATCTGTAAAAAAACCGACCTATTTTATCATACCGGCCATTTTAATCGTTCTTCTGATTCTGGCTATCTATTTAGAGGTGCGCGGCGTTCGCCTGTCGCCAATTCCACGGGATACTGTCGGTAATACCGCCGGAAATATCCGCGGCGAGGGACGCTTTTGTGAATATAAGGGAAAAGTTTATTTTTCCAATCCTTATGATAACGGCGCGCTCTATGTTATGAATTCTGACTGCACCGATATGAAACGGCTGCTCAACTCCAGTGTTTCTTATATTAATGCCGGAGGCAACTATCTGTTTTACTATCTGGAAGGCAAAAACGGCGGCACCGGCCTTGGGCATGTCCGTTCCACCACAGGAATCTACCGCTCTACTTTGAAGGGAAAAGAAAGTTCCTGCCTTGATTCTGATATGGCTACCATGATGATACTTGTGGGAGATCAGATTTATTTCCAGCATTATGACAATACCGATTTCAGTACCTTTCATAAAGTTCCTGCCGCAGGAAGCGATAAGGAGACAGAACTCAGTCGGGATATTGTGGAAACAGCCTGTGCTTTAAACGGTACGATATATTACAGCGGTATTCTGGAGGATCACTTTTTACATGCCTGGGATACAGAAACAGATACCACCAAAGTGATTTTGGAAGGTAACATCAGTTATCCTACCGTCATCGAAAATTATGTGTATTTTATGAATGTGGATGCCGATTACCGGCTGTTTCGCTACAATACTTCAAACGACGAGCTGACGGCACTGACCGATGAACGGATTGACTTTTATAATATTTATGACAATGTTATTTTCTATCAGACAAACAGCGCCGATTCCCCCGCTCTGATGCGTATGACTCTCGCCGGCGGCAGTAAGGAAGTGGTCGCATATGGCGTTTATCACAGGATTAATACCACCTCGACTTATACTTATTTCCAGCCTTACAAAGATGACGAGACCATCTATCGCACCAGCACTTTCGGTCCTGTCGCAGTGGATAATTTTCCGGAAGCCGAGGCCGCAGCACTGAACTACAGGAAAGATTGATGCCGGTTGCTTATTCTGTCAGCGCCGCCAACAACTCCGCTACCGTTTTCCGGTAGACCGGATGCACAAAAGACGGTGCCAGTTCTGCAAGCGGCTTCAGCACAAACTGCCGGTTCTTCATATCAGGATGGGGAATCGACAGTTTCTTTTCTGCCAGAATAAGATCATCGTAAAACAGAATATCCAGATCCAGCGTACGGGGTCCCCAGTGAACTTCCCGCTTTCTTTCTGCAAGCTGCTCTTCCTCCTGCAGTCTTCCAAGCAATTCCCACGGACTGTAAAGCGTCTCCGCTTCCAGCACACCGTTCAGAAAATCATCCTGCTCCACACCGCCATAGGGTGCCGTTTCCATGTAATCGGAAACATTGATATTTCTGAAACGGGCATCCGCCTGCAAATTTGCTGCTGCTCTCTCCAGATACTTCAGTCTGTCACCCATATTGGAACCAAGCGCAATGAAAACCCGATGCCAGCCTCTTTCAATCTTTACGGAAACACTGTTAAACCGAAGCGGAATCGGCGCATCCGGCTTTTCAACTTCCAATTCCACTTTATGGATTGCCGGAAACTCAAATAGAAGTTCTTCCGCTACATGCCTTGTCACGGCTTCCAGTAAGTCAAAACGGTTTTCCCGCATATAGTTATCAATAAACAGACAGACCGCGCCGTAGTCTACAGCATCTGTAATATCGTCGCTTTTCCCGGCTTTCTCCATATCCGTATAGATCACTGCGCTGACGCAGAAATTCTGTCCCTGCTCCTTCTCCTGCTCATATACACCATGATGGGCAAATATTCTGAGGTCTTTAATTCTGATCTGATCCATGCTCTTATACTTCCTTTGCTGTTTTCTTTAGAATTTTCTGCCAAATTCCCTTGTTAAATACCAAAAAACTATTGTTCAATCTATGGGATGGAATCACAATATTTAATCGCTTCCGCCATCTTCACCGCCCGCACATTCTCTTTTATATCATGTACCCTGACAAAAGAGCAGCCTTTCAACACCCCCATTACCGTTGTAACAAGAGTCCCTTCCACTCTTTCTGACACCGGCAGATCAAGTGTAAGTCCAATGACCGATTTTCTGCTGCATCCCAACAACAATGGATATCCAAATATCTCCAACTGCTCTAACTTTGCAATGATTTTCAGATTGTGCTCATAGCTTTTCGCAAACCCCACACCGGGATCTAATATTATTTTTTCATCCGCTATTCCTGCTTCTTTTGCCAGAGAAACACTTTCCCGCAAATCATTGATAATATCTGTTATGAATGATTGATAAACAGCTTCGCTTCTGTTGTGCATCAGACAGCAGGGAACACCTGCTTCTGCTATCACTTTCGCCATTTCAGTATCATATTTCAGTCCCCAAATATCGTTGATCATATCTGCGCCCGCCGAAATACCTGCTTTTGCCACGGCAGATTTGTATGTATCCAAAGATGCCGGAATATCAAATCTTCTTTTAATATTTTCAACCACCGGAACCACACGCCCGATTTCCTCTTCCGCAGAAATTTCCGTGTACCCCGGTCTTGTGGATTCCCCGCCAATATCTATAATGTCTGCCCCCTCTTTTATCATCTTCTCCACATGAAAGAGCGCCTGATCCAAATTCCGAAACTTTCCGCCGTCGGAAAAGGAATCAGGCGTCACATTTAAGATTCCCATGATATAACAGTGGTGTTCTGTATCAAAATCTCTGTTGCCAATCCTCATAGTATGATAACTCCCGTTATTATTTAAATATATTCCCGGTTCTTTCCTGAAGTACAGAAGCATAGAATAATTACCGTATTTAAACTTTTGCGTTCAATATCTCAACACCAGATTTTTCTTATCCCCTTTCCAATCGCATTCCTTTTCCGCCTCACAACAAAAACAGCTCCTGCTCATCTTATCAGCTCGATATAGAATACCATCCAGTGTATGCTCCTGTCCTACTGCCGCATTCCGGTGATTTAAAATAGCAGAAAGTATCTGCCCTGATTCCTCCTCCATAAAGCCGCAGTCCGAAAGAATCTCCGGAGCTAACGCCGCGGAAGCCTTTTCATGGGGCGTCCCGTCCTCATACTGTTTCCATCTGCCGATATCATGCAGCAGCGCCGCCGCATAAATTGTTTCCTCCGCTATGGAAAGTCCCAGTTGGAGATTAAAAATCATCGCTAACCTTGCCACATCCAAAAAATGTCCCATGTCATGGCGGCAGAAATGTCTGTTTTCTTCTGCCGTTTCATTTTTTTTCCTATATAATTTATACAGGTCATGATTCAGTATTTTGTTGACACGCTCCATCTATCCCCTCTCAAGCATCTTAAAAAAATTCTGCTGCAATGCCGGATTGTCTTCAAACACTCCTTTTACTGCATAGGCAATCGTCTTACTGCCGGGTTTCTTCACCCCCCGCATAGTCATACACATATGTTCCGCCTCCGTCAGCACCATCACACCCTTTGGAGAAAGATGTTCCATCACCGCCCCGGCAATCTGCCTTGTGAATCGCTCCTGAAGCTGCAGCCGTCTTGCATAAATTTCTACACATCTTGCCAGTTTGCTTAACCCCACTACTTTTCCGTCCGGAATATAGGCAATATGTACTTTTCCGAAAAAGGGCAGCATATGATGCTCACACATGGAATAAAAAACAATATCTTTCTCCAAAACCATCTCCGTATTTTCCGCTTCAAAAGTTTTGGATAAAATCTCTGAGACATCCTCTTCCACACCGCCGCAAATCTCCTCATACATACGGGCAATTCTGTCCGGGGTCTCAGTCAATCCTTCTCTGTTTATATCTTCCCCGATTCCCTGAAGCAGCAGTTTAACGGCCTCTCTTATTTTTTCCTGATCTATCATGTCTCTCACTCCTGTTTTTTACAATCCTGCCAAGCTCTCCCAGATAAGAAAGGGAACCAAACGCAAGAATCACCCAATCCTTTTCCGTAAGCAGATATGCTATCTCTACCGCCTCTTCCAGACTGGCGGCTTCCGTCACCAGAGGATGATAATTTGAGGCGGTTACGGCCAGCTCATGCCCGGGCAGCGCACGCTTTTCGTGAGACGGCGTGACTATAATGATCTGCTCCGCATAAGCATAGGTGTGTGCGATCACTTTTTCATATTCTTTATCTTTTAACATTCCTATTATATAAAGAATCTTCTTATTTGTAAAATAAAACCGGATTCCCTCTGCCAGACGCATTGCCGCATCCTCATTGTGGGCACCGTCTAAAATAAAACAAGGCTTTTTTGCCACCATCTCAAACCGATACGGCCATCTTGTGCCGGAAAGTCCCTGCCTTAACTGTTTTTCTGTCACGGAAAATCCTTTTTTATCCAAAGCCTCTATGATTTCCACCGCTAACGCTGCATTTTCCGGCTGTATCACACCTGCAAGCGTAATCTCCAGATGTCTGTAAAAATTTCCGCTGGAAGATCGATAATCAAACCGCTGTTTTTCAAGGCCGTATTTGATGCGCGTCAGCCACTCTTTTTCTACTGTCCGGACGGCCGCTTCCCCTGCTCTTGCTTTCAGAATTTTGAGTACTTCCGGCTCCTGAATACCGCATGCGATCTCTGCTCCCGGTTTTATGATCCCCGCTTTATGCCCTGCTATTTCCAAGAGCGTATTTCCCAAAAAAGCCATGTGATCCATACTGATCGAAGAAAAAGCCGCGACCAGTGTATTTCTGATAATATTCGTGGCGTCCAGGTCACCGCCCATGCCGCATTCCAAAAGCACGATATCGCAGCGTTTTTCCCTGAAATACAAAAAGCTGACCGCCGTTTCCATTTCAAACACCGTGGGGTGCTGCATTCCCTCCGCCGCCATGGCATCCGCTTCTTCCCGCACCAGACTCATCCACTCCGCAAATTCCCTCGCCAGAATTTCTTTACCGTTTACCTGTATCTTCTCCCGATAGGCATAAACTGCCGGAGATGAAAACTGCCCTGTCCGATATCCCGCCGCTCTTAAAATAGCGGAAACATAAGCGAGCACAGAACCTTTTCCGTTTGTTCCCGCAATATGCACAAAAAAAAGATCCTCCTGCGGATTTCCCAGTCTTTTGCAAAGCTCTATGGTAGATGCAAGCCCCGGCACACTGCCAAGCGCAGACATCTCCTCTATATATTCCATGGTTTCCCGATAATTCATCTGTCCCCCCTCAAAGTGTTCTGCGATGAATAATATTATTCTATACGGTTATACTTTTCTTATGAATAAACAAAAAAACACGGCTCTTATGCCTCTGCCAAAACTGTTTCTCCATTGCGGCATTGCCGGATGGTGCATTGAAATTCTGTTTACCGCGTGCCACGCACTGCAAAGACGTGATTATCAGCTGAAAGGAACCACTTCTTTATGGATGTTTCCCATTTACGGCTGCGCTGCTTTTCTGCGCCCGCTGTTTCGTATCACCCATAAACTGTGGCTCCCTCTCCGCGGTACCATCTATGCTTTGCTTATTTTTCTCGGCGAATATACATCCGGAAAACTGCTTGCCGGAAAGAATTTTGAACCATGGGACTACAGCAGACACAAATTCCGCATCGGTCCCCATATACGGCTTGACTATTTTCCCAACTGGTTTCTCGCCGGATTGTTTTACGAAAAATTCACATTGAAAAACGGATTCCGAAAGCTGTAAATCAGTTTTCAAACCGATCCGGAATTCCATTACCATCCAGATCAACGTCGGCATTGATATTGAGTGTATTCATTGTCCGGCGTTTCATTCTGGCTTCTTCCGATACCTCTAATATGAAATCTTTTATTTCTTTCGCATTTTTTACGTGTTCTATGTATAATTTGGGGTTTGTCGTGTCGCCCGTATAGCAAATAATTGTTCCCATTCTGAAAATTCTCTCCCACAGGGAAACTGACAGCTCCACGTCCTGTACTTTATACATATAACAGTCATTTTCCTTTGTGCTGAAAAATCCTGTATTGACCGTGATCAATTCCTCTTTGATCGTATACTTTGTAAATGTCCAGGGCAGTCCAAAAAATAACACTCGTTTTCTTTCAACATATTCCTTGCTCATCGTTTTCCTCCTATTCCAGTTCCGCTTATGTCCGGTTTTTGTTACTTCTTACGTTCCGCTTTCGCACTGTATTTCTCTTCACAGTATTTACAGCGGTACACTTCCTTTTCCTTATCGGCCAGCACAAAAATGTGCGGAAGTTCCTGCTCTATGGATGTGATACAGCGCGGGTTATGGCAGTGAATCACATTTTTGATCTCTTTCGGCAGATGAAGCGCCTTTTTCTCCACAATTTTGCCCTGCTGTATTACATTCACAGTAATATTATGATCTATATAGCCCAAAATGTCCAGATTTAATGTGTCAATATCACATTCTACCTTGATGATATCCTTCTTCTTCATTTTGTTGCTGCGGGCATTTTTAATGATAGCAACCGTACAGTCTAACTTATCGAGCTGCAGATGCCTGTAGATTTCCATACTTTTTCCGGCCTTGATATGATCAAGCACAAAGCCCTCTTCGATTTTGCCAACGTTTAACATACAATTTCTCCTAATTTTAGTTCCGCATTCGCCCTTCCGGCACTCCTGCTGTTTACAGTTCTACGCCAGTTCTAACAGCGTCAGTATCAGCGCCATACGCACATACACCCCATACTGCACCTGCTTGAAATACACTGCTCTCTCATCATTATCCACTTCCACAGAAATTTCATTGACTCTGGGCAACGGATGCAGTACCAGACAGTCCGGCTTTGCCAGATCCATTTTGGGTTTATCCAGTATGTAGAAATCTTTTAACCGAACATAATCCTCTTCATTAAAGAAACGCTCCCGCTGCACTCTTGTCATATATAAGAGATCCAGTTCCGGAATACAGTTCTCCAGACTGATAACCTCCTCATAGGCAATTCCCTTTTCTTTCAGCATCTCGATAATATAATCCGGAACCCGCAGTTCCTCCGGAGAAATAAATTTGAAATTAACATTTTCATAACGCACCAACGCATTGATCAGGGAATGTACGGTGCGCCCGAATTTCAAATCTCCGCAAAGTCCTATCGTAAAGCCTCCGAGACGCCCTTTCAGCGCATGGATCGTCATCAGATCCGTCAGTGTCTGCGTCGGATGCTGATGCCCGCCGTCACCCGCGTTGATCACAGGGATGGCGGAATGGGACGCCGCTACAAAAGCCGCTCCCTCTTTCGGATGTCGCATCGCACAGATATCCGCAAAACAACTGATCACGCGGATCGTATCGGAAACGCTTTCCCCTTTGGATGCGGACGAGGATGCCGCATCAGAAAATCCAAGGACACTTCCTCCTAAATTCAGCATAGCCGCCTCAAAACTCAGTCTCGTTCTTGTACTGGGTTCATAAAAACAGGTTGCCAGCTTTTTCCCGGCACAGATATGTGCATATTTTTCAGGATCTTTTTCAATATCGTCTGCAAGCGCAAACAGATTATCCAGTTCTTTTACGGAAAAATCCAATGGGCTTATGAGATGTCTCATAATATATTTTACCTCCTTATAGAAAAGCGAAGGGGTAAAAATCCCTTCGCTTTATGTTCTAACAAAATGACAATATCTCTTCTACCGGTTTTCTCTTAGGTGCGGTCGGCATCTCCACCGCATATCCCATAGGAATCAAAGCAGCTACCTCCCTGTCCTCCGGAAGTTCCAAAATAGCCGCTGCTTTTACATCATCAAAAAGGCCAAGAATAACAGATGCTATTCCACTCTCATAAGCGGCAAGGCAAAGTGTCTGGGAAGCGATTCCCGCATCATACATCTGCCATCTGTCCCCTTTATTTGTGGAAAAAGAACCATCTCTCTCAAAACCGGATCGATTTTTGATGATCGTAACAGCCACTACCACCGGTGCGGACTCCATGATCTTCCCGTTATTTGCCCACATATCGGTACATTCTTTTGCCAGTCTCTCTTTTTTCTCCCCCTCCACAGCTACAAAACGAACAATCTGTGTATGTTTCCAGCTGGGATAGTAGGAAGCTGTTTCCACAATTTCAGAAAGAAGCTCATGATCAATAGCCTGATCTGTAAACTGACGAACACTTCTGCGCCCCTTAATACATTCTTTAGCGGTCATGTAATACCTCCCTTATCTAAGCATAATCTGTTCCGCACTTCTGATTTCTATAGACAAGTATAGCAAATGGGTGGCCGGCTTTCAAGGTACTTTTTGAAAAAGGTTTCTGCCCTCGATCACATCCTTTTTTAACTGGAAAGCAGAATCCTGTCATTGTCAAGCAGTTCTCCCGCCTGCTTCTTAAATTTCTCAAGCAGTTCTTCCACCGTCATATTTTCCCGCTCCTTGCCGGTAACATCCAAAATGATCCGCCCGTTATACATCATCAGCGTACGGTTTCCGGTCTCCAGAGCCTGATGCATATTATGCGTCACCATCAGACAGGTAATTCCCCGCTGCGCCACAATCTTTTTTGTCAATTCCAGCACTTTCTCCGCCGTAGCCGGATCCAGTGCGGCTGTGTGCTCATCCAACAGCAGTATCTTCGGTGTCACCACCGTCGCCATCAAAAGCGTCAAAGCCTGCCGCTGCCCACCGGATAAAAGCCCCACCGGATTCTTCATCCGATCCTCCAGTCCCATATCAAGGAGCGATAACTGCTCTCTAAACAGTTCCTTATCCTTTTTTGAAATATGCCCGAAAGGAGAATGCCTTCCGGAAGCACGCATATAGGCAAGCGCCATATTTTCCTCAATCGTCATATGTGGAGCAGTCCCAAGAAGAGGATCCTGAAACAAATGACCGATATCTTTGCTGCGCAGATATTCCTTTTTGAAAGTAATATCCTCCCCTCCTAAAAGAATCTGCCCTTCATCCACATAAAAAGCGCCTGTGATCGCATTAAATAATGTAGACTTTCCGGCACCGTTGCTGCCCACGATGGTCGCAAAATCCCCGCTCTTCATCTCAAGGCTTACACTTTTAAGTGCCGTCTTTTCATTCACCGTTCCCGGATGGAATGTTTTACTGATATTTCTAATAGATAACATATGTTTTTATTCTCCTGTTCCGCCGCCTGCCGCAGTCTTTCGCATACCCGACCTTTTCTTTATAAAACCTGCCTTCTCCTTCAAATACGGGAAAGAGATCGCCGCCGCCACAATAACGGCAGATACAAGTTTCATCGCTTCTGTCGGCAGGGAAAGCCGCAGTGCGAGCGCCGCAATAAAACGGTACAGACAACTTCCGAATACAACGCCTAAAATCCTCTTAAACATCCCGCCTTTATGGATCAGTGTGCCGCCGATGACCAGACTGGCCAGTGCGATGGTCACCTGACCGGTACCGAAATTGATGTCGCAGGATTTCTGATACTGCCCCAGAATAGCGCCTGACAGCGCCGTCAGGGAACCGGAAATGCAAAGTCCCACCGTGACCATACGTCCGGGATTGATACTGGATGCTTTTACCATATGTTCATTGTCGCCGGTAGCGCGGATGGAAAGTCCCAGACTGGTATTTAGAAACCAGGCCAAAACCAGACATACAGCAAGTACAACGGCAAAGACAATCCCAAATTCATACCAGTCTCTGTATACTTTATTCTCCGAAACATTTTTCGCTATACTGAACAACGTATCGCAGCCGTAAAGATTTATGTTGGAAGAAAATCCCATAACTGCCAGATTGATCGTATAAAGTCCTGTATTGACAATAATGCCTGCCAGAATGGACTGCACACCCATTTTTGTCTGGAGAAAAGCAGTCACAAAGCCGGAACAGACGCCGGCTCCCATCGCCATAAAGAAAGCAAGGATCGGGTGTCCCGCCATCGTTACCATGGCTCCCACCGCACAACCCAATGTAAAACAGCCGTCTGTGGACAGATCCGCTATATTTAATAAAGTAAAAGAAATATACAGCGCTATGGCAATCAGGGCGTAAATACACCCCAATTCCAACGCTCTCTGTATGATCGACATTGTAAAAATGGCCGCCATAACAGATACCTCCTATTCCAGTTCTGCATTCGTATCCGCTGTTTTATTCAAATTCTTTTGCTGTCTGGATTTCTTTAAATTCGCTGCACATCTCTGCAAACATGCTGTAATCTAACCCGAGAGCTTCCGCAGTTTCCGTATTTACCGTAGCAATACCGTTGTCCAGAGATACAACGGCCGTCTCCGCCGGATTTTTTCCGCCTGTCAGAATTTCCGCCACCATATCGCCGGTTGCCGTGCCAAGTTCTACATAGTTTACGCCGTAGCCGCAGAACGCACCGTTCAATGCAAAGGAATCAGCCCCTGTATAGTGGGGAATGCCCGCATCAATAAATTTTTCGTAAATTGCCAGTTCCGCCGTCATGATCGTATTATCGGTGGGGGTAAATATCGCATCTACCTGCTCCGCCACCAAAGCGTCCGCCGCCAGCATCACTTCATCATTGTTAGTCCCCGTCTTTTCCACTATTTCCACATTTTTTGCCTCACAGTATGCTTTTGCATCCGCGATTGCCTGTTTGGAGGAATCCTCACTCTTGTTATAGAGCAGTCCCACTTTTTTAATATCGGGGTTTGCTGCAAACATCAGATCCATTATCGCGTTTGTATTGAGTGCGTCGGAAGTTCCTGTCACATTGGAGCCCGGCGCATCTAAAGAAGCCACAAGTCCGGCACCCACAGGATCGCTGACTGCAGAAAATACAACCGGTGTCCGGCTGTCTTCCGTGGCCGCCTGCATAATCACTGCCGCGGGAGTGGCAATCGGCACAATGACATCCACTTCCTCTGAAAGAAGCTGTTCCGCAATCTGATTTAAGATCGTGGAATCCGCCTGACCGTTAAACTTATAGTCTGCATAATCAAAAGTAACACCGAGTTCCGCTCCCTTTGCATCCAGTTCTGCACAGAGCGCATTGTTGATCTGATTTAAAGAAGCATCATCCACAAACTGCACAATACCGACTTTATAAACTGCTCCGCTCTCCGCATCTTCGCCATCCTCCTTGACGATCACGGATGTGGGACCGTCAGCCCCGCCGATTGTCTCATCCTGTTTTCCACAGCCTGCGAGCATCCCTGCCGCCATCAGCGTCGTCATTAAAATTGCACCCGTTTTTTTTGTCATCATTTTCTGTAACATAGATTTGTTTTTCATAATACTTTCTCCTTTTTCTTTACATTCTGTTTAAGAAGAGTGGTGATTATTCAATCAGCCAGGAAAGATTTCTTTCCTGGTCGCCGCGCCGCCCGCATGTCGCTGTAAGCGACTATATTCCTTATGCGGACATGTGTGCAAGCAACGACCGCCCGCTTCGCGAGCACTCTTATGCTAAAAAAAACGTCCCAGACAAAATATTTGTCTGAGACGGTAATAAACACAGTTATTATCGCGGTACCACTCGACTTGGTGAAAACACCCACTCTGTTCATGTACAATCATACATGCCGGATTGATAACGGGTTCGGTTCCCGTCGCCTCCTACTCACAATCTGCTGCTTTCTGAAGCGCCCTCAGAAGTCCATTCAATAACTATCTCCGCACTGCAATTCCACCATCTGCAGCTCTCTGTACCGGTTCCGGCTATTTACTACTCTTCCTCAACAGTTTACAATATTCTGTTTGAAACTCTTCTTGTATAGTACTTTAATACGTCAAAGTAAATTTGTCAATCACTTTTTTTATAAAGCACTTTTTGCAATTTTTTTGCCACTTTTTGCTCTTGTATTCCATTTCCGTTTTCTTTATACTCAATACTAATACTATTACTGGTGCAGATAACCAGACCACGGTTTATTTATGTCATCAACGGGTTATCACCATTACAAGGGAGGTAATTATGGAACATATTTTTGAAATGATCAACAACGTATTTTCTTTTGTTATTCCTGTTTCCGATTTTTTCTGGGATTTTCCCACAAATTTCGACTGGTACGCAAATATCCCCATTTTAGGAAACTTTTCTCTTGCCATTATCCTGTTGGTTGGTTCCGGCATTTTCTTTACGATAAGGCTCGGCTTCATACAGGTTACACATTTTAAAGAGGGAATCCGTATTCTGACGAAAAAGAAAAGTGATGAGATCGGTATCTCTTCATTGGGTGCTTTCTTCTTAAGCTCCGCTATGCGTGTAGGCCCCGGCAATATTCTGGGCGTTACCGGCGCAATCGGCGTGGGCGGTCCCGGCGCACTGTTCTGGATGTGGCTTTCCGCTTTCTTCGGTATGTCCACCGCTTATACCGAGGCTGTGATGGCACAGATGTTCAAAGAACGAAAAGACGATGAGTTTGTAGGCGGACTGCCCTATTACGGCAAAAAACTTTTAGGCAACAAAAAGGGCGCCGGCATCTTCCTTTCCGTTATGTTCATTGTCTATGCGATGTGCTGTCTGCCTGCACAGGGCTTTAATGTAGTAAGTTCTATCGGACAGATGGGCGAAATTTTGACCGGCAGCACCATTTCAACGACTTCACCGTTATATTACATAACAGCCGCCATTTTAATTGTGCTGATTGCATACCTTGCATTCGGCGGCATTAAAAAAGTGACAAAAGTAACCGATACCGCAGTGCCGATCATGTCTGTCATCTATATTGTGACCGTACTGCTGTTAATCGTGATGAACCTTGGCACGATCCCTTACTTTTTCGCTGCTGTATTTGGCGGTGCTTTTACCCCCCAGGCTATTTTCGGCGGCGTTTTCGGTACTGTCCTTGCACAGGGCATCAAGCGCGGACTGATGAGTAATGAAGCCGGCCAGGGTACCATTACCATGGCTGCAGGAGCGGCCAACACCGATCATCCCTGCGAACAGGGTTGTGTGCAGTCTATCGGCGTTTTTCTTGATACTATCGTAATCTGCACTCTGACAGGTTTTGTTGTGGTTATGGCGCATCTCTGGAGCGGTGAGGGCGGAGATGCCTGGATGGCGCTTGACAGGCTGCCCAAATTTTTAACTTCTGCTTCCGAGCTGACACCGGGCACCGGTATTTTTGACAATATCGTGATCTTTTTGATCACCATCTGCTTCTGCCTGTTTGCATTTACCTGTGTTATCGGCTTTTTCAGCTTCTCCGAAATTGCCGCAGGCAGAATCACGACGAAAAAATCTTTTACAAACGGCATCCGCATCCTTGGTATTTTTATCACCCTCTTTGGTATTTTCTGTTCCATCGCAGGACTTGACCTCGGCAATATGTGGGCAATCTCCGATCTTGGCAACATTCTGATCGTATTTGCCAACATTCCGCTGTTATACCTCGGCTGCAAATATGTATTCAGGGCTACCGATCACTACAAGAAAAAGGACGGCACTCCATTCACTTCCGAAGTGGCCGGCATCACCTGTGAATACTGGGATGAACGGGCGAAAAACAAATAAATCTGTACTTTCAAAAAAGCGCTGTTACACGGCGCTTTTTTGCTTTGCTTTTACCCTTCTTTAAAATATTACTTCCAAATTCTTTTTTTCCCTGTCATTTAATATGTTCGATTTAATTTTTCCTTCACAGCTTCCTTTAATTCTTCCAGGCTGAATCTGACTTTCGCAGAACCTTTCATCCCCGGATTGCCCAGAATCATACTCCGTTTCCAGTGATCCTTTATTGTTTTTAATTCTGAAACACGATAACGGATATTCATAAACCTGTCACGAATCTCCAGTGCCTCGTTCTTAGCACTTTCCAGATATTCTCCGGGATGAATCTGTATCCGCTCTTTTATACCATACAGCTTCCCTTCGATACTCTCCGTCAGTTCCTCAACACGCACTTCCGCCGCACTGCGGTATTGTCCTATCTCCTCTCCCGTCACTGCCAGAATAACATCAAGGCGTTTTTGCATATGCGCCATCTCCTCTTTCACTTTCTCCATTGCAATCAGAATATCTCTGATATCCAATGCTGCACGGAAAGAAAGCGCAAAATCCGCGGCAATAAAGACTGTCAGGACAAAAGTCAAAATAGAAAGCAGATTTTCCGGTACCATATAAAGCAGACCCTCTATCGGTTTATGGATGATACGTGTCATCAATATGGTCAAACCGCCCCAGGCAAGCGTAGTGCCAAGACAGATATGTCCCTGAAAATTAAAGGGCTGCTCAGAATAGTCCCAATACCGCACCTTAAAAAGCGCTTCCATAGTAACACCCGTTATGTATTCTAACACTGTCGCACCGATGCAGCCGGCCACATAGGTAAGAAACAGATCATGCTGAAACGGAGCGGAAACTACCAACATCATGATCGCACCGCTGCCATACAGAGGCAGAAAAGGTCCCCGTATAAACCCTCTGTTCACCCAGTGAGGGGGCTTTTGCCTTATACTGACATGGGTGGATTCCACACACCACCCCAAAAAACAGTAAAAATAAAATAAAAACAACCATTGTGACAACGTATATGGATACATCTCTTTCTCCTATTTATAGTTCCGCATCCGCCCTTCCAACACACGATTGCGGAAGACAGATTTTCAGCTGCTTTGCATCTGCAAATCGTCTTGTGCGTTGTTCGGGCTCCTGCTGTTCTCTGTTCCGCATCCGCCCTTCCAGTGCGGTCCTATTTATTCTCATACAGCAATATTCCTACGCTCAGTTTCCCTTTTTTGGTTTCCCTTTCCATGCCGTCATAGAAAAATTTTCCTTTTCCGCGCACGCTTACCGTATCATCCTTTTTTAATAAATAGCTGTTGTTTTCACACAATCTTCCATTGACAAACACTTTCTGGGCACGAAACAGTTCCATGCTCTGGGTACGGGAAAGATGATACAGGCCGGCAATGATCACGTCCGCCCGCTCCGAAGAGACCGTCAAATGCTGTCTTACTTTTTCCTGCCTTTCCAGTGCCTCCGAGACTTCCGCCCTGCGGCATTTTACATCCGTATGCCTGACTTTCCCCAGTTCCTCTATAATAAAATCAGCAATAGAATCCAGGCAAAATAAATAACCTATGTTATTTTTCACAAAAATATCTCCGAGCGTGCTCCTCTCTATGCCAAGATTCATCAGTGCGCCTAAAAAGTCTCTATGTCCCAGTGCATCCGCATACTTCTGCATTAACGGCTCTATCTTCAGCAGCACGATCGGGAACTTCTCTTCATATCCCAGTTCATCCGGGCTTCCAAACCGCACTATCAGCCTTTCCGCCTGCTCACTGCCGCCAAACAGCATGGGATGAGCATACGACAGCTCCTCCTCTGCCTGATGAAACACATCCTGCTCAGCCATGCCTAAAAACCCAGTAAAGGTATAAACATTTTGTCTGCTGCTTTTCTCCGCCAGTTCCTGCAATCTCCTCTGCAGCTGCCTCAGTTCTTTTTCCGATTCCATCCCGGCCTCCCGCATTTTTGCCATATGGGAAACGAAGTTTCGTATATGGCGAAAAAGAATCCCACAGGATTCTCTCAAGCATAATTCATATCATAGTAACCGGCAGTCCGCGGCCAGACCGCCGCCCATTGCAATAAAACCGGCTCCTACATGAAGGAAATGACTTCCTCTTTCGGTGCTTTTGTTTTTTCCACTTTCACCGCATGGAGCACCGGCCCTTCTCCATTGTAGTCTTTCCAGTACTCCTTTTTTACCACAGCAGTCACCTTCACCCAACTGCGCTGCTCCAGCTGGTCTGCCGCAGCATATTTACAGACATAGCCCAAAAAGCTCATATCCTCGGCACAGCAGGTCATCGCCATCCGCCCCGGCACAAAAACACCTGCCGGAAAATTTTCCGGTTTTAACACTTGCGCCGTAAACTGAATCTGCTTATTCAGATACCGCTCCAGATGATCCATGGAATCAATATACCAGATACCATAACTGCTGTTATCTAATACAATCGGGTCATCCTGCAGATTATAGGGAAGATCATCCTCAAATATTTCATCAATCTCGCCGTTTGAATCTTCAAAAATAATGTCCGCCTTTTGGTTTACCGCTTTGATATTTCTTTTGTAGGAAGCCAGATCTTCAATACCATCGCAGCGGTTAAAAATAATCATCTCCGACTTTCTGACCATCTCCGCAAGCAGCGACTTCATATTTGTATAATACATCGGAAATGTGGAGGCATCGATACAGGTGATCTGCTGCTCTATGCTCCAGTGCCAGGGCAGTTTCATATTCTTAAAATTCCACATACCATTGTACTCAATGATAACGCGCCCGGGCTTGTACTTTTTATCGAGTTCCATCAGTGCGGCGGGTGTGAAATTTTCTTCCTCCTCTATCAGCTCCAATATCGTATTGCTGTCTTTTAACAGCTTTTCATCGTACTCAATCTCACCCTCTTCGCAGAGGATCAAAAGTGTCTTTCCTTTCATCCTGAAATAGGGCTGTGCCAATGTATAAACGATAAATTCTGTTTTTCCGCTCTCCAAAAATCCATTGATAATATATACAGGTTTCATCCCAATAACCACGCCCTTTCCAAAGCCTGTAAACTTATTTTTTAAATCTATTTTCTGCACTTTTCCTCAAATAACTTCTTCAGCGCATCTTCTTTCAGTTCAGAACCGATCACGCACAATTTCCCCGTCACATCGGGCGCTCCTGTGCGCACTTCCGCTTCGCCCGGTACATAATCAAAATGAATCCAGCTTCCATTGGCAGAAGGCACCATCCCCTTCGCCCGCAGCACAATACCGTATTCTTTTTCATGATCCAGCTCATCCAGAATATCTTCTATCTGAGATTTTTCATAAACAGCCGCTGTTTCCATTCCCCAGCTTGTGAATACATCATCCGCATGATGGTGGCCGTGATGATCGTGATCATGACAACCGCAGCTGCATTCCTCATCGTGATGATGATGGTGATGATGTCCCTCTTCATCATGATGATGGTGCTCATGGCCTTCTTCGTCATGATGATGGTGGTGATGCTCCTCTTCATCATGATGGTGGTGCTCATGTTCCTCTTCATCATGATGATGGTGGTGATGGCCCTCTTCGTCATGATGGTGGTGTTCATGCCCTTCTCCGTCATGGTGATGGTGGTGATGTTCCTCCTCGTGATGCGCCAGCACTTCCGCCATCAGCTCTGCCTCCAGATCCGCCGCGCCCTCAAACGTCTCCAAAATCTGTCCGCCTTCCAACTCTTCCCACGGCGTTGTGATGATGGTCGCTTTCTCATTGTGCTGCCTGATCAGCGCAACCGCTTCCTCAATCTTTTCCTGCTTCATGGAACCGGTACGGCTCAGTATGATCGTTCCCGCACACTCAATCTGGTTAATGAAAAACTCGCCGAAATTTTTCATATACATTTTACATTTGGAAGCATCCACTACAGCTACTGCACTGTTCAAATGCGCTGCGCCGTCCGATTTTACATTTTCCACCGCCTTCATAACATCAGAGAGCTTGCCCACACCGGAGGGCTCAATTAAAATCCTCTCCGGGGCATAAGTCTCCAACACTTCTTTCAGGGAAGTCCCGAAATCCCCCACTAAGGAACAACAGATACAGCCGGAATTCATCTCTTTTATCTCAATGCCGGATTCTTTTAAAAATCCGCCGTCAATTCCGATCTGCCCAAACTCATTCTCGATCAAAACAACCCTTGTTCCGGCTAATGCCTCCTTTAACAGCTTCTTTATCAGCGTAGTTTTTCCTGCTCCCAAAAACCCTGAAACAATATCAATCTTTGTCATTATATATCCACACCTTTCTAAACAAACAATATAAAATATCCACCTTATTTTCCACCAAATTTTCCCACCTGTCAAGTTTCTGTGCCAATGGTTAATGAATTCTTTATAAAATAAAGGGCTTCACACCCCCGGCAGACGAGCCTGTGTACCGGTTATTGTGTAATTTTCCAGACCGGCACAGCCACAAAACAGCTTTCGCCGTCACCGCCCGCCAGAATTCCCAAAAGTTTCCCCTGTCTGTCAAACACGCCGCTGCCCGACATACCGGCATCTACCAAACCTTTCTCTGCTATAGCTGCATCCTCCTCAGCTGTCACTGTCCTTTCCTGTCCGTCTTCCCTGATGATTCCGCCGAGCATAAAACACTGCGTGCTGTCGTATCCCTCAAACTGTATCTCACTTTCCGCTTTTATCAGATACCCCTTTACAAAATCTCCTGCCACATAGTCCATGGAACCATAAACAATAAGTTCTTCTCCTTGCACCAGCTCCTCCCCGCTTCTTTCATCCGGTACTGCTTTTGTCAGTTCTACGCCATCCCTTTTCAACGCCCCCGCCTCAAACACAGCAAAACCGATATCGCAGTCTTCTAAAATTCTATCCACTTTCGCGTCATAATAAACTCCCGCATAGCATAACACTTCGCAGGTTTCCCCGTTTTCCAGAAGATGACCGCTGGTGATCACAGTCACTTCTTCCTCCGTAATCTCCCAGATTATGCCGCTTCCCCTGTAATCACCGCAAAATATCTGCACAATAGCCGGACGCAATTCCTCCTGCAATGTGAGATAGCCCTTCGGCGGCTCCACCTCCGCAGAGTTTTCATCTGTTTCCTGCTCACCCTCTTCTCCATTCGACAGGACTTCCCCGTCATAAGCCTCAGGTCTTTCTGCCTCTTCGCCACAGCCGGAAAGCGTCATTGCCAAAATGCAGGTTATCAGAAATAATAAAATCACATTTGTTATTTTATTTTTCATATGAATAACCATGCCCTTCCCACACTACAACACCCCCGTTGCTTGCAGCGGGGGTGTGAATTGCTTTCTTTTACGTCCATACATCACATGTCAAAAGATCTGTCTTCCTATTTCATAAATTTATAAGCAGGCCGATAAGCCGGGTTCTGTTCCCTGCAATGCAGGGCAATGACCATCTATCTTGGACTGCTGTTGCCAACAGCCTCCAGCGACCTACCTGAGAACAAGCCGGGCCGACTTATGGTTCTCTGCTTGGTCTTGCTTCGGATGGGGTTTACATAGCCCCGTCTGTTACCAGACGGACGGTAGTCTCTTACACTGCCTTTCCACCCTTACCAACCTCAATGCAGTAAACTGCATTGAGCTGAAAGAAATCAGCTGCGCCGATTCTTTCGGGCTTTCGAGCACCGCTCTAAAGCCCTGGCGGTTTATTTCTGTTGCACTGGCCTTGGAGTCGCCTCCACCGGACGTTATCCGGCATCCTGCCCTGTGAAGCCCGGACTTTCCTCACCTGCTTTCGCAGGCGCGGTCATTTAGCCTACTTACAAATTTAAAAAACTCTCCTGTATTATAAAATTATTCCTCCTGATTTGCAAGAGGAATTTTCTCTTTCCGCGTATATTCCGCATATGTCGTAACAGTTCAGCCCTCATATTCATAAAAGCGTCTGCTTCGCATCCGATGCCGCTTTGCGGCTCATCTTTTATTTCATATGAGGACGCTCCGCTCATGAAACGATTTGTAATCAGTGCTTAGTGTGCAAGCACCCACGCACAGCTTACAAATCATTCCATGGCTGAACTGTTACAATACATCTTCTTCACTGCCACAGCCAACACGCCTACAGAAACAAGCAGTACTATTTCAAGCGCCACTAACGGAACGAAGTTTGTCAAAAGTACTGTCGCTGCATCTATGAGAAAATGAATGCCGATCGCAATAAAATAAAATTTTTTCTCTCCCCATTTCACGGCCCTGTAAACCAGATAGGAAAGACATATATGCAATACGATCGCAGTTATCCGCTCTATCCCCGCTAAAAAGAACTGATAGCCCGGTGTTGTCCAAAGCACAGAAAGTGACTGGATCGCCAATTCCTTTCCCGCACCGTCTTCTATTGTCGAGTAAGCACTCTCAATCTGTCCCGAATTGATCATGATTGCCGTGATCAGATTACTGATGCATGTTATTCCCACGATCAAAACGGCTTCCACACCGCCATGTCCCACGCCGTACATGATAGAGTTTTCCCTGGAAAGGCTTTTCTTCATCCAGTATTTCATCGCCACGAAACGTCCCGTCTCCTCAAACACTCCGGCCGCAAGACCCGCATAGATCGCATAGAACCAGATATTCCCTGTCAACATATCCTCAAACGAATTTAACATGATGCTGTGCAATATCTGCTCTAAAATCAGCGCAAATAAAACAAATGTCGCGGCTCCGATTCCCACTGCAGACATTTTTGCATGCAGCTTTGTTTTTACCAAAACAAACAGTAATATCGGCAGCCCTATCGAAACCACCATTGAAAAAATAATACCCGCTATTGCTACTGTAGAAACATGTCCAATCATAATTATATGTTCTCCCTTCTATACAGTTGTTCTGTCACAGTCAGCTGATACTCACACTTTGAAGCAGCTTCCCCCGACAAATTCTCTGCACAATGAATTATTCGGAATCGAAGCGCTGTCCACCCCCAGAAAATAATTCAGGAATCGAAGCAGCCTCTTCGCCTCATAAAATTCCGGCTCACCCTCCCTGATTCCAAACAAAAGCGGCTCCGCATACTGCTTTAATACTGCCAGTTCATAAATGAGCGCCGAATTAAACATCATATCGGCCTCTTCCTGGAACGGGAAAATATTTTCTTCCTCTCCTCTTCTCACAGAAGGCCACATCTGAATGGTTCTCTTCGCGGATGCTCCTCTTGTTCTTGCATCCCGCACAATACGCCGAAGCAGCCTGCCGTCCGTAGTGGGAATCCTGTTATGATCATCAATATTCAGGCTTGTCAAAGCACTGATATAGACTTTAAACTTGCTGTCTTCCGGCAGAGAATAGGACATCTTCGGATTCAAACCATGAATCCCCTCAATCACAAGAATATCCTCTTCTCTCAACTGCATCCTATGCCCATTATATTCCCGGCGTCCGGTCTTAAAGTTGAAAAGCGGCAGTTCCACTTCCTCTCCGCCCAAAAGCTTTAACATATCCCTGTTAAACAACTCCACATCAATGGCGCCCAGGCACTCGAAATTATAGTCTCCCTTTTCGTCAAGCGGTGTATCTTCTCTGTTGACAAAATAATCGTCCAGGCTGATCAGATGAGGAACTTTCCCGAGAGCCCGAAGCTGTATGGAAAGTCTGTTTGCAAAAGAAGTCTTTCCGGACGAAGAGGGTCCTGCTATCATCACAAATTTCACATGACCGCGGCCTGTCACCTCTTTTGCGATCTCACCGATACGGCGCTCCTGTTCCGCCTCCTGCAGCAGTATCATCTCCTGCATATGATTGCCGCAGATCACATCATTCAGCCCACCCACGTTTTCAATACCCACATGAGCGCTCCACTGTGCAGCCTCTTTCATTGTTGCGAACAGCTTTTCCTGCGCATTAAACGGTTTTAACACAAACGGTGTCTTTTCATCCGGCATCACCAACATCAACCCCTCATCGTAAGCGATCACCTGAAAATGTTTTACATATCCCGTATCCGGCAGCATATATCCGTAATAATAATCATAAAACCCGTCCAGACAATACAGATTTACACCGGAACTTCTCCGATACCGGAACAATCTCTCTTTATCTTTCATTCCATACTTCCGGATCAGTCTCATGCACTTTTCCATCGGATAATATTTTTTTGTGATCGGCAGTTTCTGCCCGGACAGTTCCGTCATCCTTTTACTGATAGCCTCAGCCAGCTCTTCCGTAACCTGAAGATCCCCTTTTACGGTGCAATAATATCCGTTTCTGACCGCAAACTCCACTTTTACCTTTTCAAGGCTATCCCGCCCGACAAGATCTGTTATCGCTTTCAAAAACATCATCTGGGCGGTCCGTATATAAGCTCTGTGCCCGATCGGATCTTTCAGTGTCAAAAAAGATACTTCGCAGTCTTCCTTTATCTTTTTTTGCAGTTCCTGTATCTTTCCATTCGCTATGACAAGCGCAATCCCGTTTCCGTACTCTTCCTGATGCTTAGCCGCCACCTCCTCAAAAACAGCGCCTTCCGCATATTCTGTTACAATTCCGTTTACTGTTACCTTCATACCCCTGCCTCCTGTTTCAGTCCTGCTTCTCTTTGTGGTATCTCAAATCCAAATGAAACCATCTGTTTTCACCCTATCCAAAACGGTTCTTTTTCCGGTGCCGTATAAATTTCTACTCCTGTCAGTTTCCGTTTACAATACTCCTCCATATAAGGCACGAATATCTTTTCCAGTCCATAATGCCCTGCGTCAATGACCGTAAGTCCCTGCTCTACGGAGTCTATTCCTTCATGGTGATCAATATCACCCGTTATTAATACATCCGCCCCCAGTTTCACCGCATCCTCAATACAACTCTTACCGGATCCCGGACAGACCGCTGCCATAACGATCGTTTCTGCCGGCATTCCATAGACTTTCACCTGATCTATTTTACAGCGGTTCTTCACATACTCTGCGCATTCTGCCAACGTCATCGGCATCGGAAGCGCCCCTATCCTGCCGATTCCCTCTTTGGAGAGTTCATCTTCATAGGTCACAGACAGTACTTTCCGATCCTCCAGCCCAAGCTGATCGGCCACGGCATCCGCCATTCCCATCACATCGAAGTTGGTATGCATCGCATAGTAACATATGCCGCTCTCCGCCAGTGTCAGAATCTTATCTCCGATAAAATGCCGCCCCGAAACCTGTTTTAACGGTTTAAAGATCATCGGGTGATGCGTCAGCAGCATATCCGCCCCCACCCGTTTCGCTTCCTCTATTACTTCTTTTGTAGCATCCAACGCAATATATACGGCAGATACTTCCTTTTCCTCCCTGCCGCAGAGCAGCCCCACGTTATCCCAACTCTCCGCAAAGGCTTTCGGTGATACTTCCTCCAGATATTCTATGATCTTATAGCACTTCATAATATGAATCTCCCTGTTTTACTTTTGTTCGTCTGCATTGCAGAAAATAAGGCAGTTTTCATCCGCGCACTTCATCCAGCAATCTGCGCACATCCCAGATTCTTGCAAGTTCTTCCTCCACCTGCGCCCGCCTTTCCGGATATGTTAAAACAGCATTTAATATTTTGTCCTGCTGCATTTCCCACCAGTCCAGATACTTGAAAAGAACCGGATGCCTGTCCCTTATCAGGCAGGGTCCGAACTCATCTTCAAGACTCGTCCGATATGCTGCTTCTTTCTCCCCGACTCCGTCCTCATGACACCGGGGACTCTCATCCGCTGCGACTTCCACCAGCATCATCGGATAAAATTTTCCATCCTCCAGTATCATATCTTCCTTCCGGATCACAAACCTCTGTTTCCGCAAAAAGCTACGCACAAGGGAAAGCTCCGACTGCGGCTGTAATACCAGATAGCGCAGGCTTCTCAATTTTTCCGGATAGTCCTCCATGATCTTTACAACAAGCCTGCCGCCCATCCCCGCGGCGATCATGCATTCCGCCTCCCCAATCTCAAGTTTTTCCATCCCGTCCGACAGGCGGGTATCTATGTAAGCAGAAAGAGAAGCGCTCTCAATATGTTCTTTTGCCCGAAGAAGCGGTCCTTTATTGATATCCATAGCGATCACTTTAGGACAAATTCCCTCTTTCACCAGATAAATCGCCACAAATCCATGATCACAGCCGATATCGCAGGCCGTCACGCCCGCCGGTACAAGTCCTGCCACCGCTGCCATCCTGTTTGATAAATTAACTTTATTCATAACGCCAGTTATTAATTCAAATAATCTTTCAGTTTTCTGCTCCTGCTGGGATGGCGGAGCTTTCTTAGAGCTTTCGCCTCAATCTGACGGATACGCTCCCTCGTCACGTTAAACTCTTTTCCCACTTCCTCAAGCGTCCTCGCTCTGCCGTCATCCAGTCCAAACCGCAGACGAAGCACTTTCTGTTCTCTCTCCGTCAATGTGCCGAGCACTTCCACAAGCTGCTCTTTGAGCAGCGTAAAAGCAGCCGCCTCCGCCGGAACCGGCACATTGTCATCCTGAATAAAATCTCCGAGATGGCTGTCTTCTTCCTCACCGATAGGCGTCTCAAGGGACACCGGCTCCTGGGATATTTTCGAAATCTCCCGTACCCGCTCCACCGGAATATCCATTTTTTCCGCAATCTCCTCAAGCATGGGTTCCCTTCCGAGTTCCTGCAGCAGCTGCCTGTTGACACGGATCAATTTATTGATCGTTTCCACCATATGCACCGGAATCCGGATAGTCCTCGCCTGATCCGCGATGGCCCTTGTGATCGCCTGACGAATCCACCACGTAGCATAAGTGGAAAATTTAAATCCCTTCCGGTAATTAAACTTCTCTACAGCCTTGATCAGTCCCAGGTTTCCTTCCTGGATCAGATCCAAAAACAGCATACCGCGTCCCACATACCGTTTTGCGATGGAAACCACAAGCCGGAGGTTCGCTTCCGCCAGTTTCTGCTTTGCCGCTTCTCCGTCCGCTATCACATACCCCAGCTCTTTCTTTTCCTTTTCAAGCGTCTCTTTCTCTTCACCTTCCGCTGTTTCCAGCATCTTTTCCAGATCTTCCAGCTTTTCCGCCGCCGCTGCGCCATATTCTATCTTTTTTGCAAGTTCTATCTCCTCGCCTGCTGACAAAAGAGGCACTTTACCGATTTCTTTTAAATACATTCTGACCGGATCTTCGATACTGATACCATCGGGCACAGAGAGGTCGATATTCTCCATATCCACCTCATCTTCCTCTGTCAGGTTGATCTCCTCATCATCCAGATCTCCTTCCACCGGAAGCTCCATATTACATACGATGCCGTTTGTTTCCAGTATCTCCAATACTTTATCAAACTGTTCCTCCTCGATCGGCAAATCGCGGAAAAAATCGTTGACTTCCGAATAATCGAGTACATTCTTTTTCTTTTTGGCAAGATTCAAAAGCTCTTTTACTTTCTCGTCAAATTTTACTTTTGTGTTTTCATCCATTCCAAATCCCATCCTCTCTGATTGACACAAACCGTTGTCACTTGGGCATTTCCTCACTGCGTAGCATTCACACTAATCAAGAGAAATATGCATTTTGTTAAGTTCTTCCAACGCTTTTTTCCCTGCAATTACCTGATTCAGCGCCGAAATGTCCGTTCCCAGCCTCTGGGAATAATATTCATAGCTGTTTCGCTTCACACTGTATATAATATCATGCAGTGCCCGCTCCGCATCATTTTTACTTTCCAGTTTTCCAATGCCGGTATGAAAAATCCCGGCCACTTCTTTTTGCTGCTCTTCCTCCGAAAACAGATCGACGATTCCCGCCGGGTCCGCTTTTCCTTTTTCCAAATCTGCAAACAGCCTTTCCGCCACCTGTCTATAAAGTTCTTCCGTAAAATCCTCTTCCGTAATATATTTTTTAATCTTCGGGTAGATTTCCGGCCTCTCCACCAACCATGTGAGCAGCAGTCTCTGCACCCTTTTTGCGTTATCCTCCGGCGTCTTCTTAGACTGAATGCCGGATTTCGGCCTCTCCACCGGTCTGATCAGTCCGGTTTGAGCCGCTGCCGCATTTACCAGTTTTCGCAGATTGTCATGTCCGATATGATATTTTTCCGCGATTGCCTCCATATAGTTGGCGCGCTCCGCCTCCTCCGAAAAATTACAGAGTTTTTTTGCAATCTCACGATGAAACTTTGTTTTGCCTGCCGGATCATTTAAGTCAAATTCCTCTGACAGAATACGAATTTCAAAAAAGAAACTGTTTTCCGCCTCCGAAAGCCGTCTCTCAAAAGCTTCGGCTCCTTCCGCCTTGATAAACTCATCCGGATCTTTATAGGGCGCAAAGCTGATCACCCGCCCGGTAAGCCCGGCTTCCCGTAAAATTCCTATAGCCCGCAGCGCCGCTCTCACACCCGCTCCGTCCGAATCGTAGGCAAGCAGTACCTCATCCGCGTAACGCTTCAGGAGAGAGGCCTGTCCCACTGTAAAGGCCGTTCCAAGGGATGCCACAGCCTGTGTAAATCCCGCCTGGTGCATGGTGATCACATCCATATAACCTTCACAGAGAATAAACTGGTTCTTTCTGGAACTTCTGGCAAAATTCAGCCCGTACAGATTCCTGCTCTTATCAAAAACAGGTGTTTCCGGTGAATTCAGATATTTCGGCTTGCCGTCCCCCATGACCCGTCCGCCAAAGCCGATGACCCGGTGATTCATATCCTGGATCGGGAAGATAACCCTATTCCAGAATTTATCATGCATTCCATAACGCTCATCAAAGGTTCCAAGCCCGGCTTCCCCGATCAGCTCATCCGAATACCCTTTCTGTTTTAAATACTTTGACAGGTCATCGCTTGTCTTATTGGCAAATCCAAGCCCGAATTTATGAATCGTCTCATCGCCAAGCTGCCTGTTCTTTAAATAGGTCAGTCCCTGTTCTCCCTGCTTTGCCCGAAGCTGATAGTAAAAATATTTAGCAGCTTCCTTATTTACGGCAAGCAGTTTCGCCCGATGGTTCTCACGTTTCTTTGCCTCTTCCGAGTACTCCGCCTCCGGCAGCTTAATCCCCGCCCTGTCGGCCAGTATCTTCATCGCTTCATTAAATGTCGCATTTTCATACTGCTGCAGAAACGTGAGTACAGTTCCCCCGGCGCCGCAACCGAAACAATAATACATCTGCTTGCCGGGCGATACCGAAAAAGACGGCGATTTTTCATTATGAAACGGGCAGAGTCCGAAATAACTGGCGCCCTTTTTCTGAAGCCGCACATAGCCGGAAATTACATCCACGATGTCATTTCTCGCTCTGACTTCTTCTATTACTTCCTGTGGATAAAACATATCCGTCTCCTATTTTAGTACCGCATAAGCCCTGCCAGTACACCTTAACCGAAGACAGATTTCCAGCTGCTTTCGCATCTGTAAATCGTCTTGTGCACTGTCCGGGCTCATGCTGATTCCAGTACCGCATAAATCCTACCAGTACACTATTACGGAGGACAGATTTTCAGCCGCTTTGCTTCTGAAAACCGTCCTGTGCACTGTCCGGATTTCTGCTGTTTCCAGTACCGCATAAGCCCTGCCGGTACACGGGCTCATGCTGATCTTACCCGTGCCAGCACGCCGGCACATAAATTTCTTCAAATGTTGCGATCGCATAGCGGTCCGTCATCGCACTGATATGATCACAGACCACCTTCTCCAAAGTTTCCCCTTTATCGAGAAGCAGTAACATCTCCTCCGGCAGTCTATCCTTATTTTTACAGAAATAGCCATACAATGTTTCTACTAACATAACAGCTTTTCCCTCTTCACTTTTCGCTTTGGCGTTTGTATAGACACGCTCAAACATAAACTGTCTCAAATTTTTCATTGCTTCCGCTATCGTCTCCGACATGACGATACAGTTTTTTTCATAACTGTTCGAGACAATATCATGTATAAAATGATCGATCCACTCCGCACTGTTATAACCGATCACTTCCCCAATCTCTTTCGGCACGTCCGCTTCCGTTAAAATACCGCCCCGTATGGCGTCATCCATATCATGGTGAATATATGCGATCTTATCGGAAAAGCGCACCACCTGTCCCTCTAACGTTGCAGGATTTCCCTTTGTCTGGTGATTTAGAATGCCGTCCCGCACCTCCACCGTCAGATTCAGTCCCTGTCCGCCTTTCTCAAGCAGTTCCACAGTGCGCACACTCTGGACATTATGGGCAAATCCATAAGGGCATACCGCATTTAACGCCCGCTCTCCGGCATGTCCAAAGGGCGTATGCCCCAGATCATGTCCCAGCGCAATAGCTTCCACCAGCTCTTCGTTCAGTCTGAGTGCCTTGGCGATCGTCCGCGCATTCTGGGAAACTTCCAGCGTATGGGTCAGTCTTGTCCTGTAGTGATCGCCCTCCGGCGTCAAAAATACCTGCGTCTTATCTTTCAGTCTCCGAAAAGACTTGCTATGTAAAATACGATCTCTGTCCCGCTGAAAAACAGGCCGGATATCGCACTCCTGCTCAGCCCTGTCCCTGCCCTTTGAAGCTGCACTGTGACAGGCATAAGGACTTAAGAGTTCCTCTTCCCTTTTTTCCAGATTTTCCCGTATCTGCATAATTGCTCCCTAAAAATACTACGGCCTCTTATTTTCTTTTACATATAATATATTCTGCGGGTTTCTCCCATTTCCTTTTTATTTCTTTTTTATTTGCTTTCAAATTTCGCGATTTTTTTCACAATATTTTCACAGTTTCCCCTTAACTTTTACTTTCCTTTTGCCGAAATAAAGAGTACTATAAATATATATTTCATTCATGTATGAAGACCAGCATAATTATAGAAGGAGCTAGATTATGTCATTAACAGTTCAAATGAAACCGGATTATACAAATGTTGTAACAAGAAGCATGCAGAAGCTTGGCAGCAATGGCGGCACTGACATGAACAATCTGACAAAAACCATGCTCGGCGGAGGCGGCGACAACACGCTGATCGACTATGCCGCTATCAAAAACGGCAGCTATGGGAAATTACTGAAAGCTTACTACAGCGAAGTTCCTGAGGCCGATACAAAAAAGGCCATAAAAGAAGAAAAGGATGTCAACAAAAAGGCTGAACTGGTGCAGGACGCGCTGCAGAATAAATCTTCCAAAACTTCCGCAGATACCACCTATAATGCTACGGCTGAAAAGATCAAAAGCCTGTCGGATTCGGTATCCACTTTATTCAACGAAAGTATTTAAACAACGGTCAGTGTGCTTCGTGAACTTTTCTTATACTGATAACAGCAAATGCCGCACTTTGGGCGGCATTTTTTATTTGTCAATCTATTGCTTTTTCTGTCGTTTTCTATTACTATGAAAGTTACTGTGATAAAAATAAAACAGCAGATACTCGAACAGCGCACAGCTTCATTTATGGATGGTGTTTTTGAACAGCCGTAAATGTAAGCTCCGCGAAGGTGTGCCGGAAGAGAACCTGCAAAACTTTTAATCGGAGGAATATATGAAAAAAATAGAAGTGATCATTCGTCCCGAAAAACTGGAAGCTTTAAAAAAAATACTGACAAAAAATGAATACAGCGGCATGACCGTACTTTCCGCTATGGGCTGCGGCCATCAGGAGGGATTTGACAACCCGGAGTTTGAAAAGCTCGGACTGGAAGTAAATCTCTTGCCGAAGCTTTATGTTATGACTGTAGTCTGGGATGAGGATCTGGAAGATATTCTCTCTGAGATCGTAGATACATTGTCCACCGGCAATGTCGGGGACGGCAAGGTATTTATCTCTGATATCGATGATGTGATGCGCATCCGCACCGGAGAGCGCGGCAAACAGGTACTGTAGAACTGGAATCAGCATAAGCCCGTACAGTGCACAAGACAATCTGCAGACGGGTATCGGCTGCGGATTGTCTTCCGCTAATGTGTACTGGCAGGGCTTATGCGGAACTGGAATCAGGAGGTTTTATAAAAAGAATGGTAAGAACTGACAAAGAACCCATCGTAAAACTGTCCGGCGTGACAAAGGACTTCGGAAAAAGTGAAGTCCTGAAAAATATAGATCTGGACGTGTACGAAGGGGAGTTTTTAACTTTGCTTGGTCCTTCCGGCTGCGGCAAAACGACCACACTCCGCATTATTGCCGGTTTTGAAGCTCCATCGCAGGGATGTGTTTATTTAGAGCAGAGCGACGTCACTGCTCTTCCGCCCTATAAGCGTAACGTCAATACGGTCTTTCAGAGTTATGCGCTCTTTCCCCATATGAATGTTTTTGATAATGTGGCTTTCGGCCTTGTGGAAAAGAAAGTGCCGAAACCCGAAATTAAACAGCGTGTAGAAAAAATGCTGGAACTTGTGCAGCTCAAAAATTTCGGCAAAAGAAAGCCCCATCAGATGTCCGGCGGGCAGCGCCAGAGAGTGGCCATCGCGAGAGCTCTTGTAAACAATCCCAAAGTTTTGCTCTTAGATGAACCGTTGGGCGCTCTTGATCTGAAGCTTCGTAAACAAATGCAGGTGGAATTGAAGCACTTGCAGAAACAGCTTGGTATTACTTTTATCTATGTCACTCACGATCAGGAAGAAGCGCTGACTATGAGCGATCGAATTGCTGTGATGAATAACGGTTCTATCGAACAGATCGGAACTGCGCAGGAGATTTACGAGCATCCGAAGACAAAATTTGTTGCGGGCTTCATCGGAGAATCCAATATTATAGAGGCTTCTGTCACAAACATCAGTGAAGACCTGATCGAGCTGACGGCAGAAAACGGCGTTGTCCACGCCAAGGGAAGCGGTTTTGTGCAGGATGAGATGATCTACATTTCCATCCGGCCTGAAAACACCAAATATTCCTCTGAACCGGTAGAACATTTCCGTCTCCGCGGTATTGTAAAAGAACATATTTATGTGGGCTCTATTGTGAAAACCGTGGTGGCCCTCCCCAATGGACAAAGACTGCAATTAAGCAGGCATCCCCACAGCGAACTGCCTGAAATAGGCTCCGCTGTTACGGTATACTGGGATATGGATAAGGCTGTGATCATGCACACTGCGGAAGACACACTGTACGATCTGATTGAAGACGCGCTGCTCAACCGCCCGGATCTGGCGGTACAGAAAGGGCAGGGGGTATTGACTGCAAACCAAAAATAAAACAGGAAAAACTTGCCATGAAAATTTTGAAACATTCTGAAAAAGCATCAGACAACAGCGGACACAGGCGCGAGATTCTCTCCCTTGTGGGACCTCTTTTTCTGTGGATGGTGCTTTTTCTGGCACTGCCGCTCATTTATGTAATCGTGATCAGTTTCCTTGAAAAAGGAACTTACGGCGGCGTACAGATGATATTTACAATAAAAAATTATACTGCCCTCTGGAATCCGACTTACGGAAAAGTGATCTGGCGCTCCATCGTTCTGGCCTTTTGGACCAGTCTGATTTGTCTGCTTATCTCCTATCCGTTTTCCTTTATTCTGTCCAGATTTAGCAAAAAATACCAGGGATTCTGCATCCTGCTCATTATGCTGCCTTTCTGGATCAACCAGCTGATCCGCTTAAACGGATGGAGCAATATTTTGCGGGATTCCGGTATCATCAACACCTTTTTGCTAAAGCTTGGCATTATTTCAGAACCGATCATGATGATGTATACCGACGGAGCCACCCTGTTTGGTATGGTATACGCCTTTTTTCCTTTTATGGTGTTGCCTTTAAACAACTCCATCTCCAAACTGGATCATTCCCTGATCGAGGCGGCCCATGACCTGGGTGCCTCCCGGATCAGTACTTTTTTCCGCGTTATTCTGCCGCTTACACTGCCCGGTATTTTTGCCGGCACAATACAGGTGTTCATCCCCAGCCTAGACGCTTTTTATATTGCGGATGTTATGGGCGGCGGCAATTCCACACTGCTTGGAAACCTGATAAAAGATCAGTTTATGGCGGCAAGAAACTGGCCCTCCGGTGCTGCTTTCTCTGTTATTTTGATCATTTTCACCTTAATTGTTCTGAAACTTTATACAAAAGTCGGAAATCTGGAAGATCTGGCCTGAGGAGCGATACTATGAAAAAAAGAAACGAAAAAAAGAAACTTGGCGCATTTTCCTATCTCTACGCCGGACTGGTTTACTTATTTTTATATCTGCCGATTTTTATGGTAGTCGGCTATTCATTCAATGAAAACGACAGCAACCTCGTTTTCAAAGGATTTACGCTGCACTGGTACGGCGCTATGTTCCAAAACAGATCTCTTATGAGTTCTCTTCTTTTGACGTTGGAACTGGCTCTTATCAGTACGCTCATCTCCGTTGTACTCGGCACCCTTGCTGCCATCGGTATGCACCGTTATGATTTCAAACTCAAGAAAACGCTGGACAATATGCTCTATGTGCCCATTGTTATTCCTGAGCTGGTTATCGGTATCGCTTCCCTTGCCACTTTTACCACCTTAAACATCACCCTCAGTTTCTGGACGTTGGTCATTGCCCATGTAACCTTCTGTGTTCCTTTTGTGATTATCACGCTGCGCTCAAGGATCGCCGGCTTTGATAAATCCATCGAGGAGGCCGCAATGGATCTCGGCGCAAATCAGCTAAGCACCCTGCGAAGAGTTACGATCCCGATGCTGATGCCGGGCATTATTTCCGGTGCCCTTTTATCCATCACGCTCTCTCTGGATGATGTGATCATCAGTTATTTTGTGACCGGCGCAGGCGATACCACACTGCCTATCAAAGTTTACGGTATGGCCAGGGGCAAGATTTCTACAGAAGTCTACGCGCTCTTTACATCGATGATCATCATTACCATACTGATCTACCTGCTGTCTATGCTGATAAAAAATATTGTGGCAAAAAAGCAGCAGTAAACAGTTTACATCTCACCACATATACCGGAAGCCCTTCTCATTCTGCTTGAGAGACAGGTATTCCTCCTCCATGGAATCTATGCGGATCGGTTTTCTCTGATGCAGGCAGATGACCAGATCCTCAATTGTCCGCTCCCTGCCCTGTACTTCCATCAATACATCTCCGTTCGGCAGATTCTCCACATAACCGGTTAACCCCAGTGAATCCGCAAGATACTTGGACTGAAACCGAAATCCTACAAACTGTACTTCCCCTTTAAAAATGATTTTCTTTCTGACAATATCATCGCTCATTTCATTACCTTCCGCTTTTCTGATATACAAATAAAGATTCCCACCTATCCGATGAAAATCTTTATTTGTACTTTCTTTTTGTTTTATGAAATCAATCCATATTTTTGAAATGCGTTATAAACGCCATCCTCATCTACGGAACTTGTGACATCATCTGCCACTTTCTTCACATAATCAAAAGCATTTCCCATAGCAATCCCAACTCCCGCCGCCTGAAGCATTCCGATATCATTCTCACTGTCTCCAATGGCGATCGTATCTTCTATGGGAATTTCCAGATAACTGCTGAGATAACGGATTGCAGAACCTTTACTGAACGCTGACTTTGTGATTTCTCCGCTGTTTCCTCTGGTCTCACTCTGACTGAAAACCGCCACATCCATATCCCATTTTTTCAGTTTTTCCTTAAACCAGCCGCTGTCTTTTCCGGCATAAAAGTAAGAGCATTTATGGACTTTTTCCATATTTTTCAGTTCGTTACAGAAACATGCATTTCTAAACAGATCCAGAATCTTTTGTTCTTCCTCTCCGCGGCCTTTCACTCTCGCAGTCAGGCACTCATATACCTCTTTTTTCATATAGAGATTTTCAAAGCCTTCCATCGCATAAATTGCATCTGCTTCTTTCACCAGTCCCGCTATCTGTTCTTTTTCTTTTTCCGAAAAATATTCCGCCAGTAAAACTTCTTTTTTCCACATAACACAGGCACCCGAAGCACTGATGATGCCGTCAAATCTCTTCATCTCTTCCGGCATCTCACAATATGTCCGTCCGGTACAGATACAGAGAATATGTCCGTTGTCATTCGCCTGCCTAAGTGCCTGTATTGTCTTTTCAGTCATCCGGTGCCTTTCCGATATAAGTGTTCCGTCAATATCCAGAAATACCAGTTTTTTACTGTCAAAGATCAAAGATTCGCCTCAAAAAATGCCTGTAAAGCTGCTGCAGCCTCTTCTTCTTTGTCCCCCTCGCAGACTACAGTAACTTCATTATCTTTCTTAACCCCCATAGCCATAACAGCCATGATCTTCTTTGCACTGCCTTTCTTCTCACCGCATTTCAGCGTAACATCACAGGGATATTTTGCAGCCTCTTTCACCAAAAGTCCTGCCGGACGAGCATGGATTCCAAGTTCATCCTTAATTGTGTAACTAAATTCTTTCATGTTTATGCCTCCTTAAATTTTACTTTATATAATCCAGAGCCGCAGCTCTGAACTTTTACATGTTTATCACTTTGTTACGAACCGGGAGCACCATAGCCGGTGATACGGAAAGCTCATCCAGACCCATATTCACAAATTCTTCCGTAAGTGTTGTATCTGCGCCGAGTTCTCCGCAGATGCCTGCCCAAATACCTTCTTTATGAGCTGCATCCACTACCATCTTGATCATTCGCAGAACAGCCGGATGATGTGCATTGTAGAACATATCCAGTTTTTCGTTCTGACGGTCAATAGCCAGTGTATACTGCGTCAGATCGTTTGTACCGATACTGAAGAAATCTACCTCTTTTGCCAGCTCGTCAGCGATGATAACGGACGCCGGTGTCTCGATCATAATACCAAACTCGATGTCGCCCACTGCCTTGCCTTCTTCCTTCAATTCTTTCTTGATCTTCTCCAGAATTTCCTTTACAGTCTGTACTTCCCACACAGAAATGATCATCGGCACCATGATTGCAATCCTGCCGTAAGCAGAAGCTCTGCAGAGTGCGCGAAGCTGTGTTCTGAATACCTCTTTTTTATTCAGGCAGATTCTCACTGCACGATATCCGAGTGCCGGATTCTCTTCCTTATCAAGACCGAAATAATCAATCTGCTTATCAGCGCCGATATCCAATGTACGGATGATAACGCGTTTTCCTCCCATCTTCTCCGCCACCGCTTTATAAGCTTCAAACTGTTCCTCCTCAGTGGGGAAATCATTACTTTGCAGATATAAAAATTCACTTCTGAACAGGCCGATTCCCTCTGCGTCATTGGCAAGAGCCGCTTCCGCGTCTTCCACACCGCCGATATTTGCATAGATATTTATCTTTCTGCCGTCTTTCGTTACACTGGGTTTGCCTTTCAGGGAATTAAGCAGTTCCTGCTCTTTTTTCTGCGCTTCCAGTTTTTCCTGATAACTCTTTAAAGTCTCTTCATCCGGCTCTACGATCAGTTTTCCTTCTTTGCCGTCTACGATACCCATCAGGCCGTCTACATTTTCAGCCTCCGATACCATAACAAGCGCCGGAATGTTCATCGTGCGTGCAAGAATAGCCGTATGGGAATTCGTGGAACCTTTTCTTGTCACAAAAGCCAAAACCTTGCTGCGGTCAAGCTGCAGCGTCTCACTGGGCGCAAGATCCTCAGCCACTAAAATGGACGGTTCCTCCATAGCTGCGCCGCCTTCTTCCACACCTGCCAGAATGCGGACCACTCTTGCGGAAATGTCTTTTACATCGGCCGCACGCTCTTTCATGTAATCGTCATCCATAGAAGCAAAAATTTCCGAGAAATTCTGTCCGTTTACCGAAACAGCATATTCCGCATTTACCTGCTCATCCCGGATCATCCCTTTAATGCCGTCCAGATAATCTTCATCTTCAAGCATCATCTGATGTACTTCAAAGATTGCCGCATTCTCTTCGCCAACTTCAGCAACCGCTTTCTCATACAGGCTGCCAAGCTGTGCGGATGCCGTCGCTTTTGCCGCCTCAAACCGGGCAATCTCAGCTTCCACATCAGAAACGGAAGTTTTATTTACTTCCACTTTCTTTTCGCCAAACTCCTTGATCTTTCCGATGGCAACGCCTTTAAACGCCGCCTTCCCCAACAATACCTTCATGATTTTGCTCCTTTCAATTTTATCTCTTACAATAAAATATACTAGAATTATCCAAAACAGGCAAGTAGTCTTTTACAAAATACTGTTTCAACTCATTTTTACCTCATTGTCTTTTTTATATTCCGTCTCCTCTCCCCAAAAGCCAGTCCTCAAAAGATTTTACCAACGGCACGCTTTGTGATGCATTCCCGCTTCGCCGGATGCCGGTATCATCTCTATCGGGATGATACCATGTTCCGATCAGGCCGCACCGTGCAGAGCCTATCACATCTTTTTCCAGGTTGTCCCCGATAAAGATGCATTCTTCCGGCTTACATCCCGCTTTTTTCAAACAGAGCTCAAAAAATCGGGGCGTGGGTTTCTCCGCTCCGGCCTCCTCGCTTGTCACAAGAAAATCCAGATACTGCAGTACTCCCAGTTTTATCAGCTTTTTATACTGTATGTAAGCGGTCATATCAGTACCGATGCCCAGTTTAATCCCCCTTTCTTTTAGCCGCAAAAGCAGGGAAATCAACCCCGGCTCCGGCTTAATGTCCTCCAGCAACGTATCCCAGTAAACATGATACATTTCCAATGCTTTTTCATAATCAGTACTGCCGATTTCTTCTAAAAAGCACTGGAAACGAAGCAGTCTGTTATGCAGGGCGGCACAGTTTTCTCCGGTCCTCCCTGTCACAATCCCCATACATTTGTCCACAAGAGCCGCCGTCTCTTCCGGATCCATGCCGAAATTTTCTTTTCCGTAGACGCCAAGCGCAGCCATCGCTGTTTTATGCGCCTTGTCAAAATCATACATTGTATTATCAATATCAAAAATAACTGCTTTTAACATATCTGTCACATACCCCCTCTCACATATTTTATCATACTTTAATGGATTCAGGCTGATATTATTAAAAATCGTGAATCTACACAATTTTTTTATGTCTATTTGATGTAAGATGCATAAAAACAGTTGACAAACCCGCAGTTTCCTATATGATATACATGATATATTTATTTACTTATTTACACTGAAACAGGAGGAATGAAATGAAACGTACTTTCGCATTAGTTGCTGCAGGCATTATGGCTTTAGGCTGTGCCTGTGCACTTTCCGGCTGCGGCAGCAGCGGTAACGGTTCATCAGACGACAAGGACGGAAACGGCTATGCTGATGAGATTTATCTTTACAACTGGTCTGAGTATATGACACAGGACATTCTGGATCAATTTGAAGAAGAATACGGAATCAAGGTAATAGAAACTACTTATGAATCCAACGATGAGCTGTTAGCCAAACTGATAGCAGGTAAAGAAGGCGAATATGATATAGCAGTTCCCACCAATACTTACATTCAGGCATTTAAAGACAACGATCTGCTGGAGCCTTTCGACGAGGGCGCTATCACTAACTTAGGCAACATTGACGATGCTTACCTCGGCCTTATTTATGATCCCGAAAACCAGTATACCGTTCCCTACATGGGTACGATCAATGTCGCCCTTGCCAATAAGCCGGTTATGGATGGGCTTGGCGTTACGGTGAATACTGCCAAAGATCTGTTAAATCCCGCTCTCAAGAATAATCTTCTGATCTTTGACGATGTGGAAAGCAATATTACGCTTGGACTGCAGGGCTGCGGCATTGACCCCGTGACTACGGATATCGCCGCTCTGGATACGGCGAAGGAGTTTTTACTGGAGCTTAACTCCAACCTCAAATCCTACTCACAGATTGCCGATGAGAGAATATCCATCACCAGAGGGGAAGTTGCTCTCGCTTATATTTACAGCGGCGATGCCATACAGGCAATGCGCGAAAACAGTGATCTGGAAGTTGTGATGAGAGAAGAACAGTTTCCGTTGACCATCGACAATCTTGTTATCCTGAAAGGGACAAAACATAAAAAAGAAGCGGAACTTTTTATTGATTTCCTGCTCCGTCCGGAAATTTCCGCCGAGCTGTTATCCGAGTTTTCCTACGTGTGCTTTAATGAAGCCGCGGCGGAATATCTTCCGGAAGACCTGATCAATATGGAAGTCTGCGTGCTTTCCGATGATATCAAGAATAACCTTGTTGTCATCAATGAAAAAGACGGAGAGATGTTAGACAAGATGGTAACAGTTATGACGGAAGTAAAATCCGCAAAGTAAAGTGATCATAGTTATAGGATAAAGCAACATGCCCCGGCAGCAGCCGGGGCATACTTCATCATACGGGAAACCGCATCTCCTATATGACAAAACCCTTCGGAGTACGCGAACTCTTTATTCTCAGCGGCAGGCACGAACCAGCTTCCTTACCGTTTCTACAGAAACCACATCATAACACTGCTCATAAGGCACAGGCAGATAAGCATAGGATACCTTTTCCCCCAACGTTGTCGGATCTTTTCTGTAACCCTTACAGGAAGAATGCACCTGATAGATTCCTGTATATTCCATCAGTTCTCTGGCATTCTGATCATTTACGCCGCTGCCGGCCAGTATCTGAATCTTACTGCCGTAAATCTCCTGCAATTTTTTCAAAAGATCTTTCCCCTCCATCGCTTTTGCCTGCTGCCCCGAGGTCAATACCCTGTCCGCACCCAAAGAAATCAAAAGTTCAATAGACGCATAAGCATCTTTACACACATCAAAAGCCCGATGGAATACCGCTTCTTTTTTCCTCTCATGGACCAGCCCGATCATTTTCGCCGTACTCTCTGCATCAATACTGCCATCTTCCTTCAAAAATCCAAAAACAATTCCGTCCGCCCCATATGCAAGCAGCAGCTCAGCCTCTTCAAACATCAGCTCTTTTTCTTTTTCACTATAACTAAATCCCGCCGCTCTGGGACGCACCATGCAGATCACCTGCAGTTTTGTATCCTGCTTTACCCGCTCTAACGTCGCTATCCCCGGCGTCAGACCGCCTACGCTTAACGCAGAATTCAGTTCCACCCTGTCCGCCCCGCCGAGAGCGGCATTCAGACAGTCCTCATAACTTCCGGCACACACTTCAATGATTGTTTTCAAAACATTTTTCTCCTCATGATCTGCATCATCCTCTCTGGTTATGATAATCTTTCCGCAGCTTTCTCCATTCATGCTTTAGGACTTTTCCTCGTCTCGCACCATTTCAGAATATCCCGGTACACCACACCTCGATCCGTTTCATTCAGAATCTCATGCCTGTCGTTCTCATACAGTTTGCAGGACAAATCTTTGATGCCTGCCTCCTCCAGCTGCTTTTTCACAAGCAGCACGCCTTTGCTCATATTCCCCACCGGGTCATCCGCACCGGACAAAAGAATGATCGGCAGATCTTTCGGTATTCTCGCCGTATTTTTCGACTGATTGTCGTAGCAGACTACCTTCATCACAGTATAGTAACCGTTCAATGTAAAACGGAACGAACACTTCGGCTCCCCGTAATATTTTGCCGCTATGTCCAAATCTTTCGTCAGCCAGTTGTTTTCCAGATCTTTCCCGTCCATGCTGAATTTATTGTAGGCGCCGGAGAAAAACAGCTTTTCCACAAATTTGCTGCGATACCGCCACCCCTTGAAGCGCGCCATACATTTTGCTATCTGCATACCGGCTTTTGTAGCGATATCCGGTACGGAACCTGTCCCCACGATAAGCGCGCCGGACAGCCCGTCACCATACTGTGTAATATATTTTCTTAACAGATAGGAACCCATACTGTGTCCCAGCATAAAATAAGGCATACCCGGATTTTCTTTTTCTGTCATCAACCGCAGCTTATGCATATCTTCGATCATATGTCCATCGCTGTTTTCCTCTGCAATATATCCCCAATCTTCCGTACTCCCCACAGAATCTCCATGTCCAAGATGGTCATGTCCCACTACCAGATAGCCTCGTTCTGTCATATATGACGCAAATTCCTCATACCGCTCCACATATTCGATCATACCGTGGACAATCTGCACTACGGCCGTATATTCCCCCGATTCCGGCAGCCATTTCACTGCATGAATCTCTGTTTTATTGTCATCAGATAAAAATGTAAAAATTTCTTTTTTTGCCATAACCATATTTTCCTTTCTCTGCTTTTTTCATATCTATCTTTACAATAACTCCAACATCTGTTCCGGGTTCTTCTCTGCTTTCACCTTGGCAAAAGCTTTCTCGATCACACCGTTCTCATCGATCAGATAGGTCGTACGGACAACGCCCATGCTCTTCTTCCCATAGTTGACCTTTTCTTTCCATACATCATATGCCTGTATACAGGAAAGTTCCGTATCGGAAAGCAGCGTGAAGGGCAGATTGTATTTCTCTTCAAATTTTTTGTGAGAAGCTACGGAGTCTTTGCTGACTCCCAGCACTACCGCGCCTTTTTCCGTAAACTGCGGGTACAGTTCCCCGAAATTGCACGCCTGTTTTGTGCAGCCGGACGTATTGTCTTTGGGATAAAAATAAAGAATCACTTTCTTTCCCTTATACTCCTCCAGTGTATGCAGGTTTCCGTTTTGATCCGGCAGCTCAAATGCCGGCGCTTTTGTTCCAACTTCTAACATGATGATCTCCTTTTCTCACTTTATTGTTCATTTACCCTCGCTCAACTGACCAACGGTAAAATATAAGTAACCCATAACCAGCTGCAGGGCATTTTATTTGTATTCCTCTCTACACTTCACACGGCAGGATTTCGCCTGGTCTGCCATACATTGCCTCTTCTATTTTAGTACTCTTGACAGACAATATCAATACATAAACAAAGCAAAAAGCATATTGCCAACCGAAACTGTCTCCCGGTTGGCAATATGCAGATGACACAACTGAAATCTTTCGATCAACCGCAATAAATCTGAATCGCTCTATTGGCAAATTCCGCCGTCCCCACGCCACCGACTTCATCAATGTTTTTTGTAAAATCACCTCCGCCGGCATACATTTTCCCAAGTCCCGAAAGAATCTTATCCGTACAGGTATAAAAGTGTTCCGTAATAAATGCCTGCATCTTCGACACCACCGTCTGTACCTGCGCAGAGGCCGGATCCTGATCCTTCAGCTCCCCCAACTCTTTAAACATTGACATAAACTGAACCCTCAGTTTCTCATCTTCTTCCGGATTCCAGTTTTTGCTTTTTTCCTGAAATTCCTTGTACTGCGGCGTATTTCCCCAGGATGCTTTTACCTGCGCCGCATACTCATCAAGCTTACTCATATCAAACGCTTCAAAATTCATAAGATAGTCCACTCCCAACGCTTTTATTCCACGGGCAAAATCAATCAGATTCTCGATATGTTCTTTCTTCAATGTCAGCAAAGCAATCTGCTGTTCCAAAGCCTTACCGCTGTCAAAGTCCGGACTCTCGATAATCTTCTTGATATCCTTTAACGGAAACTCCAATTCCCGGAACAGTAAAATCTGCTGCAGGCGTCTCAGGTCTGCATCGTCATACAGACGGTAACCTGCTTCGGTGTATTCTGCCGGACGCAGAAGCCCGATTTTGTCATAATATTGCAGGGTGCGTATACTCACTCCCGCAAGTTTGCTCACTTCATGTACTGTCTTCATCGTCGTTTCCTCCTCGTGTGATATCAATATAAACTATGACGCAACGTAGGAGTCAATACTTTTTTTAAACAATCGTTATTTCCCCAGCTAATTTTTATTTGACGGGTACGTTTTTCATTGATATGATAGGTTTGGAGGTAATATCTATGTCCGGAAATGTTGCAAAGTCAAAAGAATATATGAAGGAAATTTTTAGTTATATAACGATTGTGGCGGGCGCAATGATCGCTGCTTTTTCCATTGAAGAATTTCTTGTTCCATGTACGATCCTGGATGGCGGAATCGTGGGTATCTCGATTATGATCAATAATCTCAGCAGGATTCCTCTGGGAGCACTGACTTTTGCACTCAACCTTCCGTTCCTGATCGTCGGTATGCGGAAGCTGGGAACCAAATTTATTGCCAAATCCGCGGTTGCCATGGTGACCTTTTCGAGCTTTCTGGAAATATTTGCACCCCTTACGGATATAACGCGGGATTATCTGCTGGCTGTCTGTTTCGGAGGAGTGTTTCTGGGAATAGGCGTGGGGCTTGTCATCCGCTCCGGCGGCTGTCTCGACGGAACAGAGACGGTGGCGATCTTTCTGAACAGACGTTTTAACCTCCCGGTGGGACAGACGGTTCTTTTTATCAATATCATGATCTATACGGTGGCAGGTTTTCTGTTTGGATTTGACAGGGCTATGTATAGCCTGCTGACGTATTTTATCACATCAAAAGTGATCGATTTTGTGGAGACGGGCGTGGAACAGGCAAAAGCCGCCATGATCATCACAAATGAGGGACGCAAAATCGCAGATGAAATCTATAAAAAGATGGGGCGTACCGTGACAATCCTGGAGGGTGAGGGCCTGATCAGCGGAAAAAAGGTGATCCTCTACTGCGTACTGAACCGACTTGAGATCTATGAACTGAAGCATCTGATCAAAGAGGTAGATACCAGCGCTTTTATCACGATCAGCGATGTGTCAGAGATTATCGGAAATCATATTAAGAAGAAGGCGGAGAAAGATAAGGGATAAGGGGGTATCTAATTTGCATCTTCAGCCATAGTTTTTAATGAAAAATGCTTCTGACTCATTTTTAAGCAGAAGCATCTTTAAACTAAAAGCTAATAATTTTATTGATTAGCCTCATTATATAAATTCCGTAGTTCATACAATCTCTTTTCTATATCTTTTAATGCCACAGATTCAAAAAAGGTGTCTGATAAAACGATAGGACTATTATCATAGGGTGTATCTTCACTACTAGCAAGATTTAACCACCACAAATCCGAAAATCCAAAACCTCCCTTACTAAATTCATAATCACTTTTTGGACAAACCCATTTCTTTTTCTCTTTATCAAAAAATACTGGTATTCTATATTTGACATTAAAAAAATTTCTGATACCCATCAAAATATTTTCTATTTCATATTTAAAAGTAAAATTCATAACATCTACTAATGATAATCCATTATCTACTTTCATTAATCTATGATTTATCTTTTCATTGCTATCTTGCAATTTTATCATTTCAAGTGCTTTTATTCCTTCATCATCTAATCCTGTCTTTTCCGAAATATAATGATTATCAACACTTCTACAATCGGATAATCCAAGTAAATAGTCTGTTGATACTTTATAAAGCTCTGCTAAGGCTATCAAATTATTGGATTTTATTCCACTTTTCATTTTATCAATATCTTTTTCCCAAGTTCTATATGTCTTTATGGTAACTCCTATTGTAACTGCAACATCTTCCTGCCTCATATTCTTTTCATTTCTTAACATTTTCAGTCTATTAGGTAATTTACTATCCATTTTATATTTTTTCTCCTTTAAAATAGCACCTATTTAGGCAAGTGACTACCTATTTCATATCTGCTATTATAAAATTAAAGATTTGTACAAGTCAAGAAATTATCAAGAAAGGAGACTTGGCTTATGGAAAACATATTGCTTTATATCTTATCTATTAATGCAAGCATTGTGGCACACTATATTTGCAAGTGGATAGACAAAATCATAAAATAGGCATAAAAAATGAGCATAACCTAGAGATGTATTTTCTAGGTTATGCTAGATTTATATATCATTTATACAAACATTTGTTGCAACAATCCCTTCTTGATTGTTTTTAGCTGTTCCAAATACACTTTTTCTTGTTGCAACACCTTATCTATAGCAGATAAGCAGTCTGCAATTTTCTGTTGTTCTTCAAGGCATGGAAATGGCAGTTTAAATTTATTCATATCTGATGACAGAATATGCTTAACTGTATTTCCAGTTTTCAATATCTCTAACTTTTTCTTTCCAACATCGGACAAAAAATACTTTGCAACATAATGTGAATCTGCCTTTCCACCATTGCTCATAATGATAAGTGCATGACAATTTGATCCTGCATATTTGGAACCTACTACAGCACAATCTCCAACATGACCAGATTGAACCATTACTATATCATCGGATTTTAACTCATTCTTTTTATGCTTTTGATGAAACTCCTTAGTGACATACACCTCAACATTATCATCAATTCTTCCATTATGAATATTTGTTCCTTCTATATATCTAACTCCATGCTCTTTATCAGAAAAATGATCTGTTACTATCCCAACAAATCCATTTCTAATAAAGGGAAATTCTTCACTTAAAATTTTCTCTTCCCAATCTGGATATTTTTCTCCATCTTTGTTCTTAAACTTTACTCTTCCTTCAAAAATATCATTTAATAGTCCTCTATTATATGTCTCTAGGATTGAGATGTTGGATTCCTGTTCTTTTATCATTTTATTTATTACAACCAAAAACTTAGAAATTTTTTCCTGTTCTTCAAATGTTGGCACAGATATAGTTGTTGTAGCTATTGAAGTTTTACTAATTGAAGAAACTTTAATACCCGTTATAAGTGGAATTAATTGTTTATGAAAACTTTTGGAATTCATATAAAATCCTAAAAACATTGGAGCGAATTTTCTTTTAGGTCTACATGGAATTGTATGTAAACCTGATAGAATTTTTTGCTCTTTTGCATTTGAGATTTCTGTTACTTTACCAACAGTTTCATCTTCTGCCGTATCTGCAATTATTATATCTCCATCTTTTAGGTAGCTTTCTGCTTTAAACTTTGATAAGGTGTTTTCACCATTGATAAATGGAATACATTTTTGTTGAACATTTATATACTCATCAAATTTAATCAAAATATCTCCATAATGGATATTTTTTGTATTGCCATCTTTATAATTCAAATCTGCCCTTGTATAAGTATTATTTTGTAATATATCAAATATGTCATTAAAAGAAATTTTATCCCAAAAGGTATTGAATTCAGGAAATCGAAGTTTAGGGACTTCCTTTTTCTTTATAATTGGGGACATATTATTATCTAAAACAGTATTTTCTGCCATATTCATTTCCTTTCTACTGACTTTATCATTTATATATTATAGCATACATTTTACCGCTAATTAAGAGGATTTTGCATTATCTTATAGCATACTATTCAGAGATTCCATACACTTTCTTGATTGTGCTAGGTTGCTACGACCATATACCTTCAAAGTAAATGAGGGATTTTTATGTCCCATTACATATGCCAAACTTTTAATATCAAATTCTGGATTTTCTATTGCTCTAGTTGCAAATGTATGCCTTAGTCCATGAAATTTGATTTGTGGCAATTCATTTTTTCTCATAAAATTTTTGTAGTATCTCCTATAAGTTCTTGGTTCCGTATAATCTTTTGTTCCAGTAAGTACATAATAATTGTTTTTATTTTGAACTTTTTGCATTATCAAAGCTAATTGAGATGGTATTGGAATTATTCTATAAGAAGATTCTGTTTTAGGTGGACCAATGACTATTTTACTTTTGCAACCTTTTTTATAAATTCTTTGTAATGTTTTGTTTATTGTTATTGTTTTGTCATCAAAATTAATGTCACTCCATTTCAAAGCACATAGTTCACCAATTCGTAGGCTACAAAAAGAACTAATAAGTAATCCAACAGATTTTGGTGTTAAATCTAAATAAACTGCTTGTACTAATTTATGCTGTTCTTCTTTAGTCAAAGTTACTATTTGATTATCTATATATATTTTGGGATATTTTAAATCAAAAACAGGTTTATCTATCAGATTCTTCCTTGCCGCTTCTTTTAATGATAATTTTACAACAAGAATTATATCTCTGATTGTTGTAATTGCAAGTCCTCCAGTTCCATCTAATTTTCCTTCTTTTGAAAGATAATAAATAAATTCCTGTATAGAATTGTTATCTACCTCTTTAAGACTACAATCCTTAAAATAAGGAATAATATGATTCTGAATGTGCAAATCAAAACTAGCACACGATGATTCCTTAATTAAATTTTCTTGTTCTGACATCCATGTTTTTAACCAATCTTTAAATAATAAATCTTTCATAATATAAAGCTCCTTTCTATTTTTTGAAACCCTATATTATACAAATTTACTATTTGTAAATTAGAAGTGTCCCCAATTATAAAGTTTAAAGATGAAGCTGGAAATAATTATCCAGAATGGACAATACAAAAAGTAAAAGATCTTTTTGAAATTACTAGAGGATGTGTTTTAGCTGCTGATAATGTTAAAATAAGCAAGGGTCAAACACATCCATACCCTGTTTATTCCTCGCAAACAAAAAACAATGGATTAATGGGATATTATGATAAATATCTTTATGAAAATGCTATTACATGGACTACAGATGGTGCAAATGCTGGAACTGTCAATTTTAGAGAAGGAAAATTTTATTGCACTAATGTTTGTGGTGTATTATTAAATAAAGATGGTTATGCAAATAAATGTATTGCTGAAATAATTGGCTGTATAAGCAAACGATATGTTTCATATGTGGGGAATCCGAAATTGATGAATAATGTAATGTCTGAAATTTCAATTTTAATACCCTGTCTCAAAGAGCAAGAGAAAATAGCATCTTTCTTAACAAGTATAGATAACTTAATCTCTACTCAGGAATCCAACATCTCAATCCTAGAGACATATAATAGAGGACTGATTTCTAAAATTTTAAATCAAGAAATCAGATTTAAAGATACTGATGGGAATGATTACTCTGGTTGGTCTGAAAAAACATTTGATGAATTGGCTGATTATAAAAAAGGACCTTTTGGAAGTGCCCTAAAAAAAGAAATATTCGTTCCTAAATCCAATACCACAAAAAAGGTATATGAACAACAACATGCTATAGAAAAGGATTGTAGCATAGAAAGATATTTTATTACTAATGAATACTACGAAAAAATGAAATCTTTTTCTGTTAAAAAAGGCGATATAATTGTTTCTTGTGCTGGAACTATTGGAGAAATTTATGTTTTACCATCAAATACAGAAGATGGAATCATAAATCAAGCACTAATGAGAGTAAGAATAAACAATAAAATCATAAACCAAAAATTTTTCATTACTATTTTTGATAACATGATTTCAACTAAAGGTAAAAAACTCAGCAATGGTTCTGCATTAAAAAATATACCACCTTTTGCTGATTTGAAAAAGCAAATTACTTTAGTTCCCTGCCTTGAAGAGCAGGAAAAAATCTCCAATTTCCTTACATCCTTAGACAATGTATTACAGGAAGAAAAGAATTACCTCGAATATTTAAAAACACTCAAAAAAGGACTTCTGCAACAGATGTTTGTATAGAAAGAGAGTGCTACTGATAAATGGTAGCACTCACAGACTGTAGACAAAGAGGCTCTGGGAAATCGCTCCCAGAGCCATTTTTCTTTTATCAACCGGATTTTGTCACAAATTAAATCTTTTGATAAGTTTTCTTTCTCTAAAAGCCCCCACTTTGCCTTGATCTTTGCCAGCTTTTTCAGATTCATGCAGGCAAATGTAAGCCCGGCTTTCATTTCCATACGGGCTTTCCCAAACATCTGCGTGTAACGAAATCCATGATTCTCTTTTGCGCTCCCAAAGATTCGTTCTATCGTTTCTTTTCTATGGGAATATAACTCCTTCATCCCACGGGTATGGCGGATATCTTCACAGATCTCCATATAGGGTTCCCAGATATGGCGTGTTACTACCTTTACATGATCCTTACTCTGTGTGCATTGTGCAAGGCAGGGGCAGCATGCGCAGATATGGCCGCAGCTCTTGTATTCGCGGTATCCCTCCCGGTTGGTCGTGTGATAGGTCAGGACATGATCGTTTGGGCAGATATAGCAGTCATAATACTCATCATAAACATACTCATACTTTTTAAAGTAACCTTCTTTGGTCATAGGGCGTTTGTATGGCATGAGCGGTCTGATGCCCGCATCGATCAGAAGCTTTACTATACCAGGGGTCTTGTATGCGGCATCTGCTGTCAGTGTTTCTATCCCCATATCTTTTATCTTATCGTACAGAACCTTAAAAGTCCTGCTGTCGTGCTGGTTGCCGGGATGTACGCTGTAACCCAGGATCCACCCGTTTTTGTCACATGTGCTGCCTGTACCGCGTAGGCAAATACATTTTTATGTTCCCCTTTGCGGAACCATCCGCTTTCAGGATCGGAAATGCTCGCCTTGACCGTTTTTTCTTCCCCTCCGCTGCTCCCGCCGGATGGCGTGTCATCATCGCTGCCATCTTTTTCCTTCAATGGACGTTTCCCATGTGCTTCACGGTCTTCGTTGATCTCTTTTTTCAGCAGGTCTTCAAAAAACAGGGCCTCTTCATGGGCGATACGTTTCTGCATCTTTTTATTGTTAGCCCTTGCTTTTACGTGGGTCGCATCTACAAAGACTTCCCTGGGATCTATCAGTCTAAATTTATAACATTCCTGCAGTATATGCGAAAATATCTGTTCAAAGAGGTCCGTATCCTTAAAACGGCGGGTATAGTTTTTCCCAAATGTTGAAAAATGGGGGGTCCTGTCCATCATTTCAAGACCAAGGAACCACTGGTACGCTACATTGACTTCGATCTCCTTAACTGTCTGGCGCATACTTTTAATGCCATACAGGTATTGGATAAACGGGATCTTTATCAGCATAACGGGATCCATGCTCGGGCGGCCGCTGTCAGGACTGTACCTGTCCGCCACAAGGCCATAGATAAAGTTCCAGTCAATAGCTTTATCAATGATCCTGAGAAGATGATCCTGTGGAACCAGGTCATCCATACAGAACATCTGGATCTGTTCTCTTTTCTTATCAGCATTCTGAGTCATCATAGAAGTATACCGCCTTTTTGATACTTCCATTATACCAGAAAACAGCTGAAAAGTCCTGAAAACATGGGATTTCCCAGCTGATTTAAAGAGAAAAATCCGAGACTGCCGCCTCGGACTTTGTCTACAGTCTGAGAGTGCTACTGATAAATGGTAGCACTCATTTTTTATGTTCATAAAATTTTCTTCCTAAATTCTGAATGTTGGCAATCCCAATTCCTCTAAGAATTTGTTTGCTTCTACTTTTGCATCAGCGATTTTTGTCTGTGTTTCATCCAGCTTTTTAAATGTTTCTTGAAGATCAACTGCTTCCTCTTCCTCAAATGTATCTACATAACGAGGAATATTGAGATTATAGTCATTTTCAATGATTTCATCCATTTTGGCAATATGACAATACTTCTCTACTTCTTTTCGTTCTTCATAAGTTTTTACAATCTTATCAATATGCTCATCTGTAATATAATTCATAGCTTTTCCCGCCACAAATTCCTTGCTTGCATCTATAAAGCAAATATCATCAGAATTACCATTTCTCTCTTTCTTAAACACTAGACAGGCTACAGGGATAGATGTCCCCTGAAAACAGTTTGCAGGGAGCCCAATAACTGCATCAAGGTAATTTAATTCTTTTACAATATATTTTATGATTATCTCTTC
>JAAUZC010000042.1 GCA_014804795.1 Lachnospiraceae bacterium
GAATGCATCAGGCAGAATATACTGAAAGAATTTTTGCTGCGGAATAAGGCTGAGGTGAAGAGAATGAGCATATTTGAATATGACGAGGAAGCGGTCAGGCAGGTGCTGAGAGAGGATGCGTATGAGGACGGAAAAGCGGAGGGTAAGGCGGAAGGCAAAGCAGAAGGTGCCCTTCAAAAACTGGTGGATCAGATTTGTAGAAAACTCCGAAAGAATAAACCTCTTGAAGTAATTGCAGAAGAATTGGAGGAAGAAGTATCTCTTATTGAACCAATTTATATTGCGGCTCAAAAATATGCACCGGAGTATGATCCCGAACTGGTTTTTGAAGGAATAAACATGGATTATGAAAAATAATATAATTCTTTTCCCGCAATTTCATAAAGCAATCCGGAACAATGAGCTGGTCTACTTATTTGGCGCCGGAATTTCTTCGGCGCTTACCGATGATCGTTCCTGTTCATGGTGGCAGTGGATCGTGAACGGTACAGCAAAGATGAAGGACCGTACCCTTGCGGCTGCATACCGGAATTCTATTATGGCGGATGATTCAACCGGGAATTTAATTTCTGTCGTCGGTAAGGTTTTATCTGCAACGAAGGCGGATGGGACATACCGGGATTGGATGCACGAGTCATTTGAGACACAACATGTTACAAATGATTCTCTTGCTGATACATTGAAAAAACTCTTGATTACCCGGGACGTGTTTGCCACGACCAATTATGATCTGTTGCTGGAGCAGGCCACTGGATTGCAGGCACTCTCATACGAAGAGCCGGACAAGGCTTTTACTATGATCGATCAGAAAAAGAATGACTGCGTTCTTCACATTCATGGCCTCTATGACTCGGCCCGCGGCATTGACAATATTGTGGCGGATCAGGCGCAGTATGATGCGGTGTTAAATGACCAGGGGGCACAATTCATCCAGCACATCTTAGGAACGAGAACGCTGATCTTTGTCGGCTGCGGCCAGACTACCGAAGATGCCAATATTTCACGCTTTATTCAATTTGCAAAGAATTATCTGCACATGGATAGGGAGTATTACTTCCTGTATAAGGGCGGAAAAGAGCCTGTTGGAATACCGGATAATATCAAATTGATTCCATATGGGGACGAGTATTCGGACCTGCCCGGGTTTCTGGAGGATATGGCGAAAGAGCGGTTACGGGCTTTGTTCGAGCGCAATCCTGTGATCGGCAGAACTGTGAATACGCAGAGGGCGGATACCTACGGTCTGTCAGAATATCATTACTCAAATGAGTATCTGAAGTTTTGGGGAAGAAAAGTAGAACTTGCACAACTGGACAATTTTTTGGAAACTGACAGATTGTTTCAGTGGTGGGCTTTGACCGGACAGGGAGGTGCGGGAAAGAGCAGGCTGGCGTTTGAATTTTTGCGCAGATGCCAGAGCAGATGGTTTGGGTTTTTCCTGAATTTTAATGTGACCGAGAATACGGCGGAACAGTTTTGTCCGTTTCACGATACCCTTATTATTGTTGACTATGTAAAGAGTAATGAATACCGGATTGCAAAGACAGTCTCTATCCTGATCGATAAGTTTAAACCTTTGCAATATAAACTGAGAATACTGTTTTTGGAGCGTGACAATCTTCTTATGTCCGGGTCCTGGTATAGTACTTTGATATCGGCACTGGATGTGCTACATCGCTCGGAGTTTCATGATGCGGAATACAATGTGGATCTGACAGCAAGAAAACACAGATTTCTGTATCTGGATGATCTCGACGGCGAAGCAGTTATTGATCTGATCGGAAATATATGTGAAAAAAAGGATCTTCCGGCGGATAGAAGCAGAGATAAAAAATTAAAAGAAGATTATGGGAAGAAGTTTGAACAGCTGAAATTCAGACCACTGTTTTTGCAGATATTTGTGGAAGCCTGGATCGATAACGGATGCCAGACAGTTGAGTATGCAAATTACAGGGATTTGCTTGAAGTTGTTGTGAAGAGAGAACAGGAGCGTATTCTTCAAATACTTGATGGGGATGTGTCCGTTTTTAATGCACTTATCTTTCTGATCATACGCGCTTCGGTTTCAGACGGTATCGCATTGAGAGAACTGGAGATGTTGTACCCGGCAGAGTGGAGTATGGTCAGGACTTTTGTAAAGACGCATTCCCTGTCGGGGAAACAGAAAATGGAATATCTCCAGTCTGTTCTGAGCGATACGGCCCAGGCGGTAGATAATAAGGAAGATATTTTGAAGCCGCTCTATCCGGACATCATTAAAGAATTTATGTTCCTGTATTATCTGGATATGGATGACATGCAGAGAATTTCCGAAGAACTGTGGAAGAATTGTCCGGTTGAGTACAATATGTTTCTTAGCCGCTGCAGTATGGACTTCCAGAGCGATGAAGAACTGATAGAGTTTATACGCAGGGCCTCAGATGATCACAGCAATCTGAATGCGATGCAGGTCAGGCTGTCGCTGTTGGCGTATAAGATCATTCATACCATTGAGGAGGGAACTTTTTTTAGAAAGCTGGCAATTGATGAATATGCATATTGGACCGGTGTTCCGGTTGATGATACAAACAGGGAGATAGTGCTGCAGGGATTGTATCATAGTGTGTGGCAGTTTTTCGGCTGGTCAATGGGCAGTAAATGTTTTGAAGCCATCAAACGGATATATGATTTTGAGTGCAATGCCGGATTGCAGACCGTTAAAGCGGGATATCTGACGGAGTTTGCACACTATCTGGTTGAGACGAATTGTGTGAATGCGGCGCAGAGCGTCATAAAACAGGCATCTGCCGTCATTTCTGCGATAACTGACGGGGAAGAGAAAAGAACGCTGCAATTCAGTTTATGGCGTGAGATCATGGTATCCCATGCCTACGAGAAAAAGTGGCATGAGGTGAGAAAGCTTCACACCCGCATTTATAATATACTTGACTGGGAAAAGGAAAAACAGGTGGAGTACTATGCGTATATCTGTTTCTCGGGAGCCGATTTGTGTTTTCATATGATGGAGTGGGGACATATGCTGACTTTTGCAGATTGGCTGCAGGATCTGGCGGAAGATTATGGAAGCCGGAAGAGAAAGATATATTTCAATGATAAAGTGCATTATTACTATCTGCACACAAAACTCATGGGGACAGAGGCCGTATCGATATCTACCCATTTGCAGGGGTGGGGAGCGTACGGACTGCAGATAACGGATAGTCTTATCGAAGAAATAGAGCATAATATGATGATCGCTGATTTCGCGGGATTGCTTGTCGGTGCAAAAGCATTGAAAGTCGGAACAGATGACAATATCACGGATTCTGAGGTAAAGGATTATCTGGAAGAGGCGGATGATCTTCTGGAAAAATATCCCGATAATGCGTTGCTTGCGGCAAAAGCAATCGACTTGTGGAAGACGGCTTATTTGTACCAGTATCAGACAAAAACGCCGAGGGCGGTGGTTGACAGATCTTATGCGCTGGCGTTGAGATTCGTAAAAGAGAAAGATGTCTTGAGGGAATTCTTTGAAATGCTGAAGGATTCCACAGAAGCAGATAACTGGTTCCGCTATACACAGAATAAAGGGATTGTTGACAATTTGATTTTGAATCGCATGGAGGAGTATCTTGATCCGCCGCGGCAGAAAGCGGAATCATACATAAGAATACATAAAAAGACCGGCGCGAATGAGCCGTGTCCATGCGGCAGCGGGAAGAAGTTTAAGAAATGTTGCAGAGGCACGGGAAAATATGATTGAAGGAAGGGAATGTAAGGGCAAAGGAATTTGTACCGGACTATGATCCGGAAGTGATTTTTAAACAAATAAACACAGCTGGATAGCCGGGGGACAAAAAAGAACGCTTTCAGAGATAGCCCTTGAAAACGTTCTTTTTATTTCTTTACATAAATTCTTAAGTCAGAACTTATATTTTATTCCTTATTTATACTCCAACGCTTCCTCTACGCCGTTTACTACTCGTAAGCCCCCCTGCACCAGAGCAAGAAGTTCGTCCTCGCCGGGATAAACAGTAACCGGTGCAAGGAATCCACAGCGTTCTTTTAAGCCGGCAACGACATCCTTGTCATAAGCGATACCGCCGGTGATGATGATCTGGTCGATCTTGCCGGAGAGAACACATGCCATAGAGCCGATATCTTTGGCAACCTGGAAGATAAATGCTCTTCTGAACAGTTCCGCTTCCTCATTGCCGTCCTGTACCATCTTCTCCACTTCACGCATATCGTTTGTGCCGAGCAGAGCGTTAAAGCCGCCTGCACCAACAATCTTTTTGTAAACTTCTTTTTCCGTATATTTGCCGGAGAAGCACATCTTTATCAGAGAGCCGGAAGGTACGCCGCCAGCACGCTCGGGAGAAAATGCACCGTCGCCGTCTAAAGCATTGAATACATCGATCACGCGACCCTGCACATGCGCACCGACAGAAACACCGCCGCCCATATGCACAACGATCAGATTGAGTGAATTATAATCTTTACCGACTTCTGCTGCATAACGCTTAGCCACTGCTTTCTGGTTTAACGCATGGAAGATACTGATTCTCGGAAGCTCCGGCACACCGGAAACTCTCGCTTCATCACAAAGTTCATCCACAACAACAGGGTCTACAATATAGCTGGGTTTGCCGATGGAATCCGCAATTTCCTTTGCCAGAATACCGCCCAGATTGGAAGCATGCTGACCGGAAACACCGATCTCCAGATCACGCACCAGTGCATCATTCACCGCGTAAGTGCCGCCGGGGATAGGCTTTAACATACCGCCCCGGCCCACAACGACATCCAGAGAATTCACATCAAAATCTTTGGATTTCAGAAAGTCCAGGATGATATCCCGACGGAAATCTTTCTGGTCGATGATGGAATCGAAGCGTCCGATCTCTTCTGTGGAGTGGCGCAGGGTTTCGTCAAATAATAAGGTCTCATCCTCAAAAATACCGATTTTGGTGGAGGTGGAACCGGGATTGATCACTAAGGTTTTAACAGACATTTTCATTCTCCTTTTCAATATAAGTTTGTCCTGCCCGAAGTTATTCGCTCTTTAAAGTTTCTGCGGCGAGAGCGGCAAGCGCAATGGAATTTACCTTTACTTCACAGGTGTCGGAACGGGAAGTTAAAATAACAGGTGCTTTCGTTCCGGTCAGAATATTACCGTTTTTACAGTCAACCATATGTACGATTGTCTTGTAGACAAGGTTGCCCGCATGGATATCAGGGAATAACAGAATATCCGCATCCCCGGCTACTTTTCTGCCGAGAGCGCCTTTTTCTTCTGCCGCTTCCTTATATAAAGCGATATCCAGAGATAAAGGACCGTCCACGATGCAGCCGGTGATCTTGCCCTCTTCATTCATCTTTGTCAGCTCTGCAGCCTCAAGAGTAACAGGCATCTTCGGATTGACAACTTCCACAGCGGCAAGAGGAGCAACTTTCGGCATTTCTACGCCGCAGGCATTGGCAATTTCCACAGTATAGTTGATGATATTTACTTTATCCTCCAGATTGGGATACGGCATGAAAGCCACATCCGTCAAAAACAGAAGACGGTCAATGCCGGGAATCTCAAATACGCAGACATGGGACAGCGGCTTGCCGGTACGCAGTCCGACTTCCTTATCTAATACGCTCTTTAAGAAAGTTTTTGTATCTAACAATCCTTTCATATACATATCGGCTTTGCCGTCATGCACAAGCTGCACAGCTTTCAGGGAGGCGGTCACAGTATCTGTTTCGTTGATCACAGTGTATTCGCTCATATTCATACCGAGTTCTGCGGCAATCTCTTTGATCTTTGTTTCGTCACCGACTAAAATAGCATCGGCAATACCACGCTCCTTTGCAGCTTTTACGGCTTCCAATACGGCCTTATCCTGGGCAACTGCGACAGAAAGAGTTTTCTTTTTGCAGGCTGAAACCCGGGAGAGTAGATCAGAAAAATTCTTGCTCATTTTATTCGCTCCTTTACTTTCGTTTTACATATAAGTTTTTATGCTTTATTTTGCATAAATTTTCTGATAAAATAGTATCACCTGAACGCAGAAAAATCAAGGTGTTTAAGAAAGGGAAAAGTTATGATCATTGAATTCAACGACAATTTACTGACAGGCAACGATACGATTGATACCCAGCACAAGGAACTGATCACACGCATCGCAGCTTTTGTAAGCTCCTGTGAAGACGGGGACGGCAAAATGAAAGCGATCAAAATGTTAGACTATCTTGCAGAATACACGGAGTTCCATTTCTCCGAGGAGGAAAAGCTCCAGCGGGAAGTTTCTTATCCGGGCTATAACGAGCACAAGGCAAAACACGAGGAGTTCAAAAAGACGGTAGAAGCTCTGCATGAATTCCTCGAGGAATCGGAAGGCCCTACCGCCGCTTTTGTGGAACAGGTAAAAAAACAGGTGGTGGATTGGCTGTTTAAACATATCGAAGGATTTGACCGCTCCGTAGCGGAATACATAAATTATGTGAATAACCCGGCCATATTATAAAAAATATTAAATTTTTTCCAAAAAAGTTCTTGCATAATCTAAATTTCTATAGTACAATATCTCTTGCTGTGACATGATAGCAATGAAGCGTGAGGTTGCTGTCAGCGGGCAACTACTGACAGGTTTTCCGTGGAGCGAATGTCAAGAGAAACTGACGACAAGTCACTGTACAGATATAAAAGATTCTGCAAGAACTTTTTACAGCAAAAGGCAGAAACGTGTGAGGCCAGAGTACTTCATAAAAGGTTATGAAAAGGCACGTCGGGTATCCGGGCGTTGGACACACACGGAAGAGTGTACAGTCACCGCTTGTCGTACTTCAATCAAAAGTGCGAAAAGGAGGCGACTTTTTTTATGGCAAGTCAAGTAATGAGAATTACATTAAAAGCTTATGACCATCAGCTGGTTGATGCGTCTGCCAAAAAAATCATCGAAACAGTCAAAAAGAATGGTTCTATGGTGAGCGGACCGGTACCCCTTCCCACAAAGAAAGAGGTTGTTACTATTTTAAGGGCGGTTCACAAATACAAAGACTCCAGAGAACAGTTTGAGCAGAGAACTCACAAGAGACTGATCGACATCATTGCACCGACACCCAAGACCATCGATGCTCTGCAGAGATTGGAAATGCCGGCCGGTGTGTATATTGATATCAAAATGAAACAAAAATAACCTTCTACTAGTACGAACACGCAGGCAATGAATTGCCGGGCAATAATTGCCCTGTGCGTGGTCCGATGTAGAAAAAAGGAGGGTAAAATGAAGAAAGCGATTTTAGCTACAAAAGTCGGAATGACTCAGATCTTCCAGGAAGACGGCACACTGATTCCGGTAACTGTTCTTCAGGCAGGTCCCTGCGTAGTAACCCAGATCAAAACAGAAGAAAATGACGGTTACAAAGCAGTACAGGTAGGTTTTGTTGACAAGAAGGAAAAGATCGTCAACAAAGACAAAGGCGGTAAAAAAGAGGTGGCTCACCGTCATGGCGTAAACAAAGCTGAAATGGGTCACTTTAAGAAAGCCGGTGTTTCCGGTAAGAGATATGTTCGCGAGTTCCGTTTTGAGAATGCGGAAGAGTACGAGCTGGGCAGCGAGATCAAGGCTGACATCTTTGAAGTCGGCGAGAGGGTTGATGCTTCCGGTATTTCCAAAGGTAAAGGGTTCCAGGGCGCGATCAAGAGACTGGGACAGCACAGAGGCCCCATGAAACACGGTTCCAAGTTCCACCGTCATCAGGGCAGTAACGGCGCATGTTCCTCCCCGAGCAGAGTGTTCAAGGGAAAAGGCATGCCGGGTCATATGGGCTGCGTGAAAGTAACAGTTCAAAACCTGGAAGTGGTACGGGTAGATGCAGAGAAGAATCTGCTGTTAATAAAAGGCTCCGTTCCGGGACCTAAGAAAGCGCTGGTTACGATCAAAGAGACAACCAGAGCTGAAGCATAATTCGAGGTGAAAGGAGGACAATGAGATGGCTAACGTATCTGTTTATAATATGGAAGGCAAGGAAGTTGGTACTATAGAATTAAACGATGCGGTGTTCGGTGTTGAAATAAATGAACATCTGGTGCATATGGCAGTAGTACAGCAGCTTGCAAATAATCGTCAGGGAACGCAGAAAGCAAAGACCCGCGGCGAAGTATCCGGCGGCGGAAGAAAGCCCTGGAGACAGAAAGGAACCGGTCATGCAAGACAGGGCTCCACAAGATCACCGCAGTGGAAAGGCGGCGGCGTTGTATTCGCTCCTGTACCGAGAGATTATTCCTTTAAGATGAATAAAAAAGAAAAAAGAGCAGCTTTAAAATCAGTATTATCCGATAAGGTTGCGATGAGCAAACTTATTGTTTTGGATGAACTGAAATTTGATGAGATCAAGACGAAGAAGTTCAAGGCAGTGTTAGAAAATCTGAAAGTAGCGGATAAGGCGCTGGTTGTACTGGGTGAGAAAGATGATGTGGTGATCAAATCCGCAAACAATCTTCCGTTCGTACAGACCGCTCTGCCCGGAACGATCAACGTGTACGATATCCTGAAAGCAGGCACACTGATCCTGACAAAGGATGCCGTTACAAAAATTGAGGAGGTATATGCATAATGGCTGATTTAAAATATTATGATATAATCCTGAAACCGGTCATCACAGAAAAGAGCATGTCCGGTATGGCTGATAAGAAGTATACGTTTCTGGTGCATCCCGATGCAACAAAAACGCAGGTAAAAGAAGCGGTGGAAAAGATGTTTGAAGGCACCAGGGTGGCACGTGTCAACACGATGAACCTGGATGGCAAAAAGAAAAGACGCGGCATGATAGTCGGCAGAACAGCAAAGACTAAAAAAGCCATCGTTCAGCTTACCGCAGACAGCAAGGAAATTGAAATTTTTGCAGGTTTGTAAAAACGCAAAAGAGCGTTCTTCGGCGCACTTCAGTTATGCGGCGGAACCGGATGTTCCGGTGAGGCGCCGACAACTCCGCTGCGAGAAATAGAAAGGAGAAAAAGACATGGGAATTAAAACCTATAACCCATATACACCTTCCAGAAGAAATATGACTGGTTCTGATTTCTCTGAGATTACAAAGAAAACGCCTGAAAAGTCTCTGCTTGCAAGCAAAAAGAAACATGCAGGACGTAACAATCAGGGTAAGATCACTGTTCGTCACCATGGCGGCGGCAACAGAAAAAAATACAGAATCATTGATTTTAAGAGAAACAAGGACGGAATTCCGGCAACTGTGATCGGTATCGAGTATGATCCGAACAGAACGGCAAACATCGCACTGATCTGCTACGCAGACGGACAGAAAGCTTATATCATCGCGCCGGAAGGACTGACAGACGGCATGAAAGTGATGAACGGTCCCGAGGCGGAGATCAGAGTCGGCAACTGCCTGCCTCTTGAGAATATCCCGGTTGGTACACAGGTACACAACATCGAGCTGCATCCCGGAAAGGGCGGTCAGATGGTCCGCAGCGCCGGCAACAGTGCACAGCTTATGGCAAAAGAAGGCAAGTATGTAACGCTTCGTCTTCCTTCCGGTGAAATGAGAATGGTTCTCGGCGTATGCCGCGCTACAGTCGGTGTAGTAGGCAACGTTGATCACAACCTTATCAATATTGGTAAAGCAGGACGGAAACGTCACATGGGTATCAGACCTACAGTCCGCGGTTCTGTTATGAACCCGAACGACCATCCGCACGGCGGTGGTGAGGGACGTGCTCCGATAGGACGTCCGGGCCCGAGCACTCCGTGGGGTAAACCTGCACTTGGCTTAAAGACCCGTAAGAAGAAAAAAGCTTCTAACAAGATGATCGTAAGAAGAAGAGACGGCAGAGCTATTAAGTAAAGAATATTGAGGAGGAGAAATCATGTCGAGATCATTGAAAAAAGGACCATTCGCAGATGAAAGCTTACTGAAAAAAGTAGATGCTTTAAATGCGTCCGGCCAGAAACAGGTTATTAAGACCTGGTCCCGCCGTTCCACAATTTTCCCGTCTTTCGTAGGACATACGTTCGCGGTTCATGACGGCAGAAAACATGTGCCTGTATATGTAACAGAGGATATGGTTGGACATAAATTAGGTGAGTTTGTTGCAACCAGAACTTATAGAGGACATGCAAAAGAAGATAAAAAATCCAAAGTGAGATGAAAGGTTAATATGAAAATCAAAGATTTTCATATGAAAGGAGGTTTGAACTATGGCTAAAGGACATAGAAGTCAGATTAAAAGAGAAAGAAATGCTCAGAAAGATACAAGACCTTCCGCTAAGTTATCTTACGCAAGGATTCCTGTACAGAAAGCATGCTTTGTATTGGATGCCATCAGGGGCAAAGACGTGACAAGCGCTCTTGCTATTCTGGAATACAATCCCAGATATGCATCCGGTGTCATCAAGAAATTACTGGAATCAGCAATTGCCAATGCTGAGTATACAAGCAATGGCAGTCTGAATGCGTCTAACCTTTATATAGAGGAGTGCTACGCAAATAACGGTCCTATTATGAAACGTGTGAGGCCCAGAGCACAGGGCAGGGCTTACAGAATCGAAAAGAGAATGAGCCACATTAAGATCGTGCTGAACGAGAAATAAGAGGGAGATGCTCATGATATGAGCAGGAAGGAGTTAAGTAAGTATGGGACAGAAAGTTAATCCTCACGGCCTTAGAGTCGGTATTATTAAGGATTGGGATTCCAGATGGTATGCTGATGCTGAGTTTTCCGATTATCTGGTAGAAGATTACAATATCAGAAAATACCTGAAAAAGAAATTATACGCTGCCGGTATCTCCAAAATTGAAATTGAAAGAGCATCTGACAGAGTAAAAGTGATTATTTATACAGCAAAACCCGGCGTTGTGATCGGCAAGGGCGGTGCAGAGATCGAACTGACAAAAGCAGAACTTGCCAAGATGACCGATAAGAAAGTATTGATCGACATCAAAGAGATCAAAGTGCCGGACAGAGATGCACAGCTTGTTGCAGAGAATATTGCACAGCAGCTTGAAAACCGTGTGTCTTTCAGAAGAGCAATGAAGTCCTGCATGGGCAGAACGATGAAAGCGAAAGCGCTTGGTATCAAGGCTGCATGTTCCGGACGTCTGGGCGGCGCAGATATTGCCCGTACAGAGTTCTACAGTGAAGGTACTATTCCGCTTCAGACACTGAGAGCTGATATTGATTATGGATTTGCAGAAGCAGATACCACTTACGGCAAAGTCGGTGTTAAAGTCTGGATTTACAAGGGCGAAGTACTTCCCGCCAAAGGAAATAAGGAAGGGAGCGAGAAATAATTATGTTAATGCCAAAAAGAGTAAAACGTCGTAAACAGTTCCGCGGTTCTATGGCTGGAAAACCCACCAGAGGCACATCCATTACCTATGGTGAGTATGGTATTATCGCAACAGAGCCGGCGTGGATCAAATCCAACCAGATTGAGGCAGCCCGTGTGGCTATGACCCGTTACGTGAAACGTGGCGGTAAAGTCTGGATTAAGATTTTCCCGGATAAACCTGTAACAACAAAACCAGCAGAAACACGTATGGGTTCCGGTAAAGGTACTCTCGAATACTGGGTAGCAGTTGTTAAGCCGGGACGTGTGCTTTTTGAGATCGCAGGAGTGCCTGAAGATATTGCAAAAGAAGCGCTGCGTCTTGCAACACATAAGCTTCCATGTAAATGTAAGGTTGTTTCTAAAGCAGACCTGGAAGGCGGTGCATCAAATGAAAACTAGTAAATATGTAGAAGATTTAAAGGCAAAAACTTCTGCGGAATTAGCGGAAGAGTTAGTAGCTGCCAAGAAAGAACTTTTCAATTTGAGGTTCCAGAACGCAACGAATCAGTTGGACAATACAGCAAGAATCAAAGAAGTAAGAAGAAATATTGCACGTATTCAGACTATGATCACAGCGAAAGCAAACTGAATAAGCGTATTGTATTAACTGGAAAGGAGAGCAAATCGTGGAAAGAAATTTGAGAAAAACGCGTACTGGCAAGGTTGTCAGTGATAAAATGGATAAGACGATCGTTGTGGCGATTCAGAATAATGAGAGACATCCGCTCTATAAAAAGATCGTAAAGAGAACTTACAAATTGAAAGCGCATGACGAGAATAATGATTGTCATATCGGCGATACCGTGAAGGTTATGGAGACAAGACCTCTGTCCAAAGACAAGAGATGGAGACTTGTTGAGATCGTTGAGCGTGCGAAATAAACTGAGCATAAAAAAGCAAGCATGAGCGAAGCGAATATTTGCTTTTTTGCGAGGGATATCGAGAAAATGGAGAGCAGCGAAGCTGCGACAGACGCGAAGCGGCTGATTTTCGAGATAGGCTATGCGAAGACGTAACAAAATGAAAGGAGAATCAACATGGTTCAGCAGGAAACCAGACTGAAAGTTGCCGATAACACAGGTGCAAAGGAACTGCTTTGTATCAGAGTGATGGGCGGCTCAACAAGAAGATATGCAAGTATTGGTGATATAATTGTTGCTTCTGTTAAAGATGCAACACCAGGCGGCGTTGTGAAAAAGGGCGATGTAGTAAAAGCTGTTGTAGTGCGTACTGTAAAGGGCGCCCGCCGCAAAGATGGTTCTTACATCAGATTCGATGAAAATGCTGCTGTTATTATCAAAGATGACAAGACTCCGAGAGGAACCCGTATCTTTGGACCGGTAGCAAGAGAGCTTCGTGAGAAACAGTTTATGAAGATTGTTTCCCTGGCTCCGGAAGTATTATAGGAGGTACCGGTTATGGCAATGTTAAAAATCAAAAAGGGCGATACCGTAAAAGTGATCGCCGGTAAAGACAAAGATAAAGAAGGCAAGGTACTTGACATTGACCGCAAAAACGGCAGAGTGCTGGTAGAAGGAGTGAATATGATCACAAAACATATGAAACCCTCAGCAGCGAATGCTAACGGCGGTATTGTGCAGAGAGAAGCTATGATCGACATTTCCAACGTGATGTATGTTCACAAAGGAAAACCGACCAGAATTGGTTTTAAGATGGATGGAGACAAGAAAGTTCGCTTTGCGAAATCCACAGGCGATATTATCGGTTAAGGAAGGAGGGTAAACATGAGCAGATTAAAAGATATGTACAAAAATGAGATCGTAGATGCTATGATCAAAAAGTTTGGCTATAAGAATATCATGGAAGTTCCTAAAATCGACAAGATCGTTGTAAATATGGGTGTTGGTGAGGCAAAGGAAAATCCGAAGGTACTCGAAGCTGCTGTCGCTGATATGGAAAAGATCACAGGTCAGCATGCTGTTGTCACAAAGGCAAGAAAATCTATCGCTAACTTTAAGATCAGGGAAGGACAGTCTATCGGCTGTAAGACAACACTTCGCGGTGAGAAGATGTATGAATTCTTAGATCGTCTGGTGAATCTGGCACTGCCCCGTGTACGTGACTTCAGAGGCGTCAGCAAGGATGCATTTGACGGAAGAGGCAACTATTCACTGGGTATTAAAGAGCAGATCATCTTCCCGGAAATTGAATATGATAAGATCGATAAAGTAAGAGGCATGGATGTAATCATCGTAACTACTGCTAAGACGGACGAAGAAGCACGTGAGTTATTAAGATTATTCAATATGCCGTACGAAAAATAACAGGAGGTAAATTCCATGGCTAAAACAGCGATGAAGATCAAACAGCAGCGCAAACCGAAATTCTCGACAAGAGCATACAGCCGCTGCAAAATTTGTGGTCGTCCCCACGCATATTTAAGAAAATACGGAATCTGCAGAATTTGCTTCCGTGAGTTAGCATATAAGGGAGAGATTCCCGGCGTGAAAAAAGCAAGCTGGTAGGTTGCGTGATGAGTTTAAATGAAGAAGGAGGAAACTGACCATGACAATGAGTGACCCTATTGCAGATATGCTTACAAGAATCCGTAATGCAAATACTGCAAAACATGATACAGTAGACGTACCCTCATCTAAAATGAAACTGGCTATCGCGCAGATTCTGTCAGATGAAGGTTATATTAAAAAATATGAAGTAATAGAAGACGGTTCATTCAACACAATCCGCATTACTTTAAAATACGGTGCAGACAAGAATGAGAAGATCATTTCCGGTATTAAGAGAATTTCCAAGCCGGGTCTTCGCGTATATGCGGGCAAAGAGGATATGCCGAAAGTTCTGGGCGGTCTGGGAATTGCTATCATTTCCACAAATCAGGGCGTTATTACAGACAAAAAGGCAAGAGAGTTGGGCGTAGGCGGCGAAGTATTAGCATTTGTATGGTAGGGAGCATGAAAAAACAAGCACGAGCAAAGCGAGTATTTGTTTTTTGGCGACCGACATCGAGAAAACGATGAGCAGCGAAGCTGCGGCAGACGCGAAGCGACTGGTTTTGGAGATGGTTTTTGAATGTTAATAGCAAAATAAAATTCAGGAGGTACGGGCATGTCACGTATAGGAAGAATGCCAATCGCGATTCCCGCAGGTGTTACTGTGGAAGTTGCAGAAAATAATAAAGTGACTGTAAAAGGTCCTAAGGGTACTCTGGAAAGAGTGCTTCCATCTGAGATGGAAATTAAGGTTGAAGGTGCGGAAATCACTGTATCCAGACCGAATGATTTAAAGAAGATGAAATCTTTACATGGCCTTACCAGAACACTGATCCACAATATGGTTGTCGGTGTAACGGAAGGTTTCCAGAAGAAACTGGAAGTAAACGGTGTAGGTTACAGGGCGGCGAAAGCCGGTAAGGTGCTTACCTTATCCCTCGGTTACTCCCACCCGGTTGAGATGACGGATCCCGATGGCGTTGAGACAGTACTGGAAGGTCAGAACGTAATTATCGTTAAGGGTATTGATAAAGAAAAAGTTGGTCAATTCGCGGCTGAGATCAGAGACAAGAGAAGACCGGAGCCTTATAAAGGCAAAGGTATCAAGTATGCTGATGAAACTATCAGACGTAAAGTCGGTAAGACCGGTAAGAAATAACAGATAAGGAGAGTGTAAAAATGGTTAGTAAAAAATCAAGACAGGAAGTTCGTGCAAAAAAGCACAGAAGAATGCGTAACCGTTTGTCTGGAACAGCTGAAAGACCACGTCTGGCAGTGTTCAGAAGTAATAATCACATGTATGCTCAAATTATCAACGATACTACCGGAACAACTCTTGCATCCGCATGCACTCTTGAAAAGGAAGTGAAGGCTGAGTTAGAGAAAACGAATAACGTTGAAGCAGCAGCATATCTTGGAACGGTAATTGGTAAAAGAGCACTTGAAAAAGGCATCGATACAGTTGTCTTTGACAGAGGCGGTTATATATACCAGGGTAAAGTAGCAGCATTAGCTGATGCGGCCAGAGAAGCTGGCCTTAAATTCTAGGAAGGGAGAAACGTACATGAAGCGTACAATCATAGACATAAGCAACATGGAATTAACAGAAAAAGTTGTTACCATCAAACGTGTTACTAAGGTTGTAAAGGGCGGCCGTAATATGCGTTTTACAGCTCTCGTGGTTGTTGGTGACAGTAATGGTCATGTAGGTGCCGGCCTGGGGAAAGCTACTGAAATCCCTGAAGCCATCAGAAAAGGCAAAGAAGACGCTATCAAGAATCTGGTAAGCGTTGCCGTAGATGAGAACGGCAGTATCACACATGATTTTATCGGCAAGTATGGTTCTTCGGAAGTTCTTTTGAAGAGAGCTCCTGAAGGTACCGGTATCATCGCAGGCGGTCCCGCTCGTATCGTTTGTGAACTTGCAGGAATCAGGAACATTCGTACAAAATCTCTGGGTTCCAATAACAAGCAGAACGTAGTTCTTGCAGCAATTTCAGGATTAAGCCAGTTAAAGACCCCCGAAGAGGTGGCGAAGAACCGCGGTAAGTCCGTAGAAGAAGTTGTAAGCTAGGAAAGGAGAGTGACCTACAGATGGAAGATAATAAAACATTGAAAATAACTTTGGTGAAATCTCCTATTGGCGCAATCCCGAAGCAGCGTGCAACTATTGTTGCAATGGGACTTCGGAAAATGCATCAGACAGTGGAAATGCCGGATAATGGGGCAACCAGAGGCATGATTCAGAGAGTAAGACACTTAGTAAAAGTAGAAGAAGCTTAAATAGAGAAGGAGGTGTCATCAGAATGGAATTATCTAACTTGAGACCTGCGGAAGGTTCCAAACACAGCGATAATTTTAGAAGAGGTCGTGGACACGGTTCAGGTAATGGCAAAACAGCCGGTAAAGGCCATAAAGGGCAGAAAGCTCGTTCCGGAGCGCCCAGAATTGGTTTTGAAGGCGGTCAGATGCCTTTATACAGACGACTTCCCAAGAGAGGCTTTAAGAACAGAAACAGAAAAGAGATCGTAGGCATTAATATCAGTGCGCTTGAAGTATTTGAGAATGACAGTACTGTAGATGTACAGGCATTAATGGATAAAGGCATTGTTAAAAATCCCAGAGATGGTGTTAAAATCCTTGGAAATGGAGAATTTACCAAAAAACTGAACGTAAAGGCGAATGCTTTCAGCGCATCTGCTGCTGAAAAGATTCAGGCACTTGGTGGAACAACAGAGGTAATGTAATGCTTACAACATTAAAAAATGCGTTTAAAGTAAAGGAAATCAGACAGAGAGTTCTGTTTACGCTGGGGATGTTAGTGATCATCAGACTTGCTTCCCAGCTCCCTGTACCAGGGGTCAACAGAGATTATTTTGCAAACTGGTTTGCACAGCAGACAGGTGATGCATTCAATCTCTTTGATGCGTTTACAGGCGGCTCATTTTCGAGCATGTCGATCATCGCACTCAATATCACGCCTTATATCACATCGTCAATTATCATTCAGCTTTTGACGATTGCGATTCCGAAGCTGGAGGAGATGCAGAAAGACGGTGAAGAGGGCAGAAAGAAAATCACGGCGATCACCCGTTATGTAACAGTGGCTCTGGCTTTGATTGAGTCCGGTGCTATGGCAATCGGTTTTGGCAGAAGCGGGCTTTTGCAGGAATACAATGCATTAAACGTAATTACAGCAATTGCTGCTTTGACAGCAGGCAGTGCATTCTTAATGTGGATCGGTGAACGGATTACGGAAAGGGGTATCGGCAACGGTATTTCCATTGTCCTGACGATCAACATTATATCAAGGATGCCGCAGGAGATAGTCGGACTGTTCAAACAGTTTGTAACAAACAAAGAGATCGCGCCGGCTGTGGTGTCTTCCGTAATCATTATAGCAGTGATCGTTTTGATGGTAGTGCTTGTTATCATACTGAATTCCGGTGTACGTAAAATCCCGGTGCAGTATGCAAAAAAAATGCAGGGCAGGAAGATGTATGGCGGAAATGCCAGCAATATTCCGCTTAAGATCAATACTGCCGGCGTTATTCCGGTAATCTTTGCATCTTCACTGCTACAGTTTCCGGTAATTATCTGCTCCCTTTTTGGGGTGAGCGGCGGAACAGGTTTCTGGGGCAAAGTGCTTCGGGGATTAAGTTCCAGCAACTGGTGCAGACCAAGTGAGCCGATCTACAGTATTGGTCTCGTGGTATATATTGTGCTGGTAATCTTCTTTGCTTACTTCTATACTTCCATTACATTCAATCCGATTGAGGTTGCGGAAAATATGAAGAAGCAGGGCGGCTTTGTTCCGGGTATCAGACCGGGCAGACCCACCAGCGAGTATCTGACAAAGATTTTAAATTATATTATCTTTATCGGTGCCTGCGGCCTTACGATCGTATGCGTACTGCCGTTCTTCTTTAACGGCGTATTCGGTGCAAGCGTATCTTTCGGCGGCACAAGCCTGATCATTATTGTCAGTGTTGTTGTAGAGACATTAAAGCAGGTGGAGTCATTGATGTTAGTCCGCAATTACAAAGGTTTTTTGAATGACTGATATAAGTAAGATAAGATAGTATGCAATCATTATGGGATGGAGATTCTCCATCCCATAGTCAGCATGGTGGAGAGATTATGCGGAACTGGAAACAGCATAATCTCGTACAGTGCACAAGACGATTTACAGACGTGTAAGCGTCTGGAAATCTGTCTTCCGCTTTGGTGTACTGGGAGAGATTATGCGGTACTGAAATAGGAGATTAAAATGAAAATTATCATGTTAGGTGCGCCCGGTGCGGGTAAGGGAACACAGGCAGAGATGATATCTGAAAAATATAATCTGCCCCATATTTCCACAGGCGATATTTTCAGGGCGAATATCAAAAATGGTACGGAGCTTGGCAAAGAGGCAAAAGGCTATATGGATAAAGGGCTGCTTGTTCCCGATGAGCTGACTGTCAGGATTCTTCTTGACAGAGTGGCGAAAGAGGATTGCAAGAACGGCTATATTCTGGACGGTTTTCCGAGAAATATCCCCCAGGCGGAAGTGCTTGATGCAGAACTTAATAAGCTCGGTGATAAGATTGATGCAGCGATAGATATAGAAGTACCGGATGAAAGCATCATTAAGAGAATGATAGGAAGACGTGCCTGCGTTTCCTGTGGAGCGACTTATCATTTGGAAAATGTACCGCCGAAAAAAGAGGGTATTTGTGATAAGTGCGGCGATAAGCTGATTCTCCGCGATGATGACAGGGAAGAGACAGTAAAGAACAGGCTGAATGTTTATCATGAGCAGACGCAGCCGCTCATTGATTTTTATCAGAGGAAAGGCGTTTTAAAATCTTTGGATGGTACAAAGGATATGATGGACGTTTTTCAGGAGATAACAGAAATTTTGGCATAGAATAAAAGGATAGTATATATCAGACTATGTGACGTTAAAGAAGGCATGAGTAATGGCAGTTAGTATAAAATCAGCAAGAGAAATAGAGCTTATGCGGGAGTCCTGCAGGCTTCTTGAGATAGTACATGACGAATTGGGGAAGGCGATAAGACCCGGTATCTCCACTCTGGATATAGACAGAATGGGAGATAAGATGATCAGAGAGATGGGTTGTATCCCCAATTTTAAGGATTACAACGGTTATCCGGCGTCGATATGTGTTTCAGTCAACGATGAGGTAGTACATGGAATTCCTCATAAAGAGAGAATTTTGATGGACGGCGATATTGTAAGTCTGGATGCCGGACTGATCTATAAAGGATATCACTCTGATGCGGCGAGAACATATGCAGTCGGAGAGATCAGCGAAGAGGCAAGACTTTTAATAGAAAGAACGCGTCAGAGTTTTTTTGAGGGAATTAAGAAGGCGAGAGCAGGAGCTCATCTCCATGACATTTCCAATGCAATCGACAGTTATATCAGTCAGTTTGGCTATGGAATCGTGAGAGATCTTGTAGGGCATGGAATCGGTACATCTCTGCACGAAGATCCTCAAATTCCAAATTTTCGACAGCGGAGAAAGGGAATAAAGTTAGTGCCGGGTATGACGCTGGCAGTGGAGCCGATGATCAATCTGGGGCGGGCTGATGTGGAATGGCTGGATGATGACTGGACCGTTGTGACAGAGGATGGAAGCATTTCTGCTCATTATGAAAATACAATTTTGATAACGGAGGGCGAGCCGGAAATTTTAACGCTCAGCCATCAGCCATGATCGGTTATATGGCGGGCTCTCTGGCGGGGCATGATCGAGATAAAATATATCTTATTGTTGGCGAAGAAAAAGAGTATGTGTATCTTGCGGATGGAAAAACAAGAACCTGTCAAAATCCGAAGAAGAAAAATAAGAAGCATATTCAGATAATTAAGAAGCATAAAAATCCCGAAATTACAGAAAAGCTGCTTCGGGGTGAAAGCGTTGATGTGAGTATCATTATTCAGGAGGTTAAAGCATGTCAAAAGCAGATGTAATTGAAATTGAAGGAACAGTGGTTGAGAAACTGCCGAATACCATGTTTCAGGTAGAATTGGAAAACGGACATAAGGTTCTTGCACATATCAGCGGCAAGTTACGGCAGAATTTTATCCGTATCCTGCCCGGTGACAGGGTGACACTGGAGCTTTCCCCATATGATCTGTCGAAAGGGCGCATAATCTGGAGAGATAAATAAGAATAATTACGAACCCAATGAGGTGAGTAATTATTCGCTACTTCTCGATAGGCGTTTAGGGAACCAGTGCAATTTGTGCAACAAATCGCACTGTGGCGAAAAGCAATGCTTTTCTTTATTGAGAAGTTTCCCGAGAATTACGAACCCAATGAGGTGAGTAATTACGGTAAAATAAGGAAATTTCCCCATAATTATGCTTGCATTAGTGGCATGAATATGATACAATGAGAAACGGTCTTTTTGAAAGGAGGGAACACGATGAAAGTTAGATCATCAGTAAAACCGATTTGCGAAAAGTGCAAAGTTATTAAGAGAAAAGGGAAAATCAGAATAATCTGCGAAAATCCAAAGCATAAACAGGTACAGGGTTAAGAGCCTGTTCCATGCTGACTCGGTCAGCGTTTACTTTTTGATACCGATAGGTATTCGGAAAGGCTGGAGATTATTCCGGCTGGCTAGATGTATTCGTTGCTTAGCCCAGTCAATTAGTAACTTAACTGCATAAGGAAATGCTGCGAAATAAATTTGGTGCAAATTTATTTCTTTGCAATTCCCGGCAAATCCAAAGAAACAAAGAAAGTGGAGGAAAATGGAATGGCTCGTATTTCAGGTGTAGACTTACCCAGAGACAAACGTGTCGAGATCGGACTTACCTATATTTATGGTATTGGACGTGTGAGTGCAACAAAAATCTGTGAGGCGGCAAAGGTAAATCCTGATACCCGTTGTCGTGACCTGACGGATGAAGAAGTAAAGAAGATCAGTGAAGTGATTGATGCAGATTATATGGTAGAAGGTGATTTGAGAAGAGAGATCGCCCTGAATATCAAGAGACTGCAGGAAATCGGATGCTATCGTGGTATCCGTCACAGAAAAGGGCTTCCTGTACGTGGTCAGAATACAAAGACCAATGCAAGAACAAGAAAAGGACCCAAGAGAACCGTGGCGAATAAGAAAAAGTAACGCGTTGAAAGCGTAAGGTTCTCTTTGAGAACACGTAGCAAATAAGAAGAAGTAATAAAAATGCAAATGCATATTAAAAAGAAAGTAGGTTAGTTTAAAATGGCAAAAAAAGTCGCAGCAAAAAAGGTAACAAAAAGACGTGTCAAGAAAAACGTTGAACATGGACAGGCACATATCCAGTCTTCCTTTAATAATACGATCGTCACACTGACGGATACAGAAGGAAACGCGCTTAGCTGGGCAAGTGCCGGTGGTCTTGGTTTTAGAGGTTCAAGGAAATCTACTCCGTATGCAGCACAGATGGCTTCAGAAACAGCAACAAAGGCAGCGCTTGTGCATGGCCTGAAGAAGGTTGATGTTTTTGTAAAGGGACCCGGTTCAGGACGTGAAGCAGCAATCCGCGCGCTTCAGGCATGTGGACTGGAAGTGCTGAGCATCCGTGACGTAACTCCGGTTCCTCATAATGGATGCCGTCCGCCCAAGCGCCGTCGTGTATAGTGTGAAAAATAAATTTTTCACGGACGAATTTATTCGTCTTGTAAATATTGTGCCTGCAGCCCAAAGTTTACAGGCTGTTGAAAAGGCAAATTATGTTGAGCGTTGGAAGAATGTACGAAAATGCGTATTGTAAACAATGTATAGAAAGCGAGGAAAATAATTAAATGGCAGTAAACAGAGTACCGGTACTGAAAAGATGTCGTTCCCTGGAGCTTGATCCGACTTTTCTGGGATATGATAAAAAATCAAAGAGGAAATCTCCCAGAGCGGGAAAGAAGATGAGTGAATATGCACTGCAGATGCGTGCAAAACAGCAGGCTAAGTTCATTTATGGCGTTTTAGAGAAACCTTTCAGAAATTACTATAATAAAGCTGAGAGAATGAAAGGCCGTACAGGTGAAAACCTGATGATCCTGTTGGAGAGACGGTTAGACAGCGTAATATTCAGAATGGGTTTTGCAAGAACAAGAAGAGAGGCAAGACAGATTGTCGGTCATCAGCATGTTCTTGTGAACGGTAAACCTGTGCAGATTCCGTCTTATCTGGTAAGCGCTGGTGATACAGTTGAGATTAGAGAGAAATCCAGAGAATTACAGAGATATAAAGATATTGTAGAGGTTACAGGGGGAAGACTTACTCCGGAATGGATGGAGGTAGATCTGGATGCCCTGAAAGGCACTATTAAAGCACTTCCTACAAGAGAAATGATAGACGTACCTGTTGATGAAATGGCTATCGTCGAGTTGTATTCCAAATAATTTCGCATAAAAGGAGGGTGTTTACTGTGTTTGATTTTGAAAGACCTAATATTGAGGTTGTAGAAATCTCAGACGATAAAAAGTATGGCAAATTAGTTGTAGAGCCTTTAGAAAGAGGTTATGGTATTACACTTGGTAACTCTCTCAGAAGAATTATGCTTTCTTCCCTGCCTGGTACGGCTGTAAGCCAGGTGAAGTTTGATGGTGTGCTGCATGAATTTACGACGATAGAGGGCGTAAAAGAAGACGTGACAGAAATCATCATGAACATTAAGAGCCTTGCAATTAAAAATAACAGCGAGAGCAATGAACCCAAGACAGCATACATTGATTATCAGGGCGATGGCGTTATCCACGCTTCCGATATTCAGGTGGATCAGGATATTGAGATCATGAATCCCGATCAGGTTATTGCAACTTTAAGCGGCGGGAAAGATTCTAAACTGTATGTGGAACTGACGATTACAAAGGGCAGGGGCTATGTAGGCGCTGACAAGAATAAGAGCAGCGATATGTCTATCGGCGTTATTGCGGTAGATTCCATCTATACGCCTGTGGAACGTGTCAATGTAACTGTGGAAAATACGCGTGTCGGCCAGATGACAGACTATGATAAGCTGACAATGGATGTTTACACAGACGGAACGCTCGCGCCGGATGAGGCTGTGAGCCTTGCGGCAAAGGTACTTAGCGAGCATTTGAGCTTTTTCATTGATCTTTCTGAAAATGCAAAATCCGCGGAAGTTATGGTGGAAAAGGAAGATGATGAAAAAGGCAAAGTTCTGGAGATGAGCATTGATGAATTGGAACTTTCTGTTCGTTCCTACAACTGCTTAAAACGTGCAGGTATCAATACAGTGGAAGAGCTGACAAATAAGACTTCTGAGGATATGATGAAAGTTCGAAATCTCGGACGGAAATCTTTGGAAGAAGTGTTGGCAAAACTGAAAGAGTTGGGACTTCAGTTAAATCCCAGCGAAGAATGAGGGACAGCGAAGCTGTCCACTGCTTCTCAATATGCGCAGGCAGATTGAGAAGGTCCCGTGTTAAGTGGGGAGGAACAGTAAGCATATCCGGTAAGCCCAAAGCGCGCGGATGTGTTTTCATAAATGGTAACCAATAATATTCCGGTAAGTAAGCCCGATGTGCGTTGCCGGAATCATCCATTCGATATGAAAGGAGCCTGTTATGGCAAAATACAGAAAACTTGGCAGAACAAGCAGCCAGAGAAAAGCACTGCTCAGAAATCAGACAACAGCGCTTTTATATCACGGCAAGATCATTACAACCGAAGCAAGAGCAAAAGAAGTCCGTAAGATGGCAGAACATGTTATTACTTTGGCTGTAAAGGAAAAAGATAATTTTGAGACCGTAAAGGTAAAAACAAAAGTTGCCCGCAGGGACAAAGACGGCAAGAGAGTAAAAGAGGTTGTTGACGGCAAGAAAGTAACAGTTTTTGATGAAGTGGAAAAAGAGATCAAGAAAGATCTGCCGTCCAGACAGCATGCAAGACGCCAGATGATGAAAGTGCTTCTTCCTGTGACGGAAGTACCGACTACTCCCGCAGGACGTAAGAAAAATACAAAAGAAATCAACATGGGCAATTGGATGTTTGATGAAGTTGCACCGAAATATGCTAACCGTAAGGGCGGTTACACGAGAATCGTGAAGATCGGTCCCCGTAAAGGTGATGCAGCGATGCAGGTAGTATTAGAGTTAGTATAAAATGATAATTGGAAGTCCTGATGCTGTAGAGATACAGGATAAGGACTTCTATTATATATGCGAAAGTATATTGATATAAAAAATGAACAGCGAATATCTGTATAACATAATTGCTGAGGCATAATGGAAGGATATTTGCAAAATGAAAAACTAAGAAAAAGGAGAATGGTTATGAAAGGAAATGTTGTTGTTGGACAGTCTGGCGGACCTACCGCAGTAATTAACTCTTCTGTTGCAGGCGTATATGCAGCAGCGAAGAAGCTCGGCGTGAACAAAGTGTATGGTATGGTTCATGGCATCGAAGGTTTTTTAGAGGATAAAATCTGTGATCTGGACGAGTATCTTGCAGATGAAGCAGGTATTGAATTACTGAAGAGAACCCCTTCTGCATTTCTTGGTTCCTGTCGGTTTAAAATGCCGAAGATTGAAGGACATGAGGATGTTTATGAAAAGGTTTTTGAGATCATGGAAAAACATGATATCGAGTGTCTTTTCTATTGCGGCGGTAATGATTCCATGGATACCGTTAAGATGCTTTCCGATTATGCGGCAGCGCATAATAAGAGCCAGAGATTTGTAGGTGTACCGAAGACGATCGACAACGATCTTCCTATTACGGATCATTGCCCCGGTTATGGTTCCGCTGCAAAATATATTGCAACATCCATGAAAGAGATTATCCGTGACAACGCTTCTTTCGGTGCACAGAAGCCTATTGTATGTATTGTTGAGATCATGGGACGTAATGCAGGCTGGTTGACAGCGGCTGCAGCATTATCCCGTGGCAGCGACTGTGAAGGTCCTGACGCAATTTATCTGCCGGAGAAAGTATTCGATATGGATGCTTTTATGGAGAAGGTAAAAGAGCTGGCAGCCAAGAAGTCATCTGTTGTCATTGCAGTATCTGAAGGCGTTCATATTGCAGATGGCAGATATGTCTGCGAACTTGGCAGGGAAGTAGCTGTAGATGCTTTTGGTCATAAGCAGATGTCCGGTACAGCAGTTATGCTGGCACAGAAAGTTGCCGAAGAGACAGGCTTAAAGACAAGAGCGATCGAGTTCTCCACACTGCAGAGAGCAGCAACACACCTTGCTTCCCTGACAGATATCAATGAGGCATTCCAGGTAGGCCATGATGCAGTAGTTGCTGCAAACGAGGGCAAGACCGGTATGATGATCACACTTGACAGAAATGGTGATGATCCTTATCAGTGTGGTACAAGCGCTTACGATATCCACGCTATTGCAAATGTGGAGAGAAAAGTGCCTGATGAATGGATCACAGCAGATGGTACAAACCTGACAGATGATTATGTGAAGTATGCAAGACCGCTGATCATGGGCGAGCTGTTGCCGCTTTATGTAAATGGTACACCGAGACATCTGGTGAGAAAATAAAGATTGATTAATGTGATTACAAGATGCACCTTGAGGGAGTAGATCTTTCAAGGTGCTTTTGTCTCTGAGTCTAATTTGTACGCAGCATAACTAATGAAAAACTGTGTAGCGCAGGTAAATCAGATCCGCAGCACAAGGACGGAAATATTTGAAGGATAAAAAGAGCAGATAATTCATTTTCCATGAGGAATTCTATGTATATCAGAATTTTAGCAGACAATATCACAAAAGACACGCTGCAGGCCGAATGGGGCCTCTCTTTATATATAGAATACAAAGGGCACCGGATTTTATTGGATGCAGGGACTACGGGAATTTTTGCGGACAACGCACAAAAGCTTGGGATTGATTTAGATGAAATTGAGTTTGCGGTGCTTTCCCACGCCCATTATGACCATTCGGACGGACTGGAGCGGTTTTTCCGGGAAAACAGGATGGCGAAATGCTATATCCGGAGCTGCTGCAAAGAGGACTGTTATGACAGAATAAAAGATAAGTATATCGGAATAAAAAAAGGCATGCTGGAACTCTATGCCGACAGATTTGCCGGAATAGACGGAGATTATGGATTGCTTCCGGGAGTGACATTGCTGCCGCATAAAACGGAGGGACTTGATAAACTGGGCGAAAAAGCCGGTATGTACCGTTATCGGGAGGAAGTGTGGATACCGGATGATTTTTCTCATGAGCAGAGCCTTGTGTTTGAAACGGAAAGAGGACTGGTTGTCTGCAACAGCTGCTGTCACGGCGGCGGTGACTGTATTATAGAAGAGGTACAGAGGACCTATCCAGATAAAAAGATCTATGCTCTGATCGGAGGACTGCATCTGTTTAAGTCTTCGGATGAGGAAGTTTTTAAGATGGCAGAAAGAATCCGGAAGACGGGGGTGGAGAAACTGTATACCGGACATTGTACCGGAGAGCGGGCGATGGAACTGCTGAAAGAAAAACTGGGTGACATGGCGGTGCAGATTTATACAGGGATGGAAATAAAGATATGAGATAAGAGAAAGGAAAAATATCATGGCAAAAGTAACATTGGGGAAAACAGGGATCACCGTAGAGAAAAATGCGTTCGGTGCGCTGCCGATTCAGCGTATCAGTAAGGAAGAGGCGGTAAAGCTTCTGAGAAAAGCATATGACAGTGGTGTCACTTTTTTTGATACGGCCAGATGGTACACCGACAGCGAAGAAAAAGTAGGGGAAGCTTTTGCGGGGATGCGGGAGAAGGTGTATATTGCTACAAAGACAGGTGCAACTACAGCGGAAGAATTCTGGAAGGACCTGGAAACATCACTGAACAATCTGAGGACGGATCATATTGACCTGTATCAGTTCCATAATCCTGCATTCTGCCCCAAACCCGGTGATGGAAGCGGGCTTTATGAGGCGATGCTGGAAGCGAAAGAAAAAGGCATGATCCGGCATATCGGCATTACGAATCACAGACTGACTGTGGCAAAAGAAGCGATAGAGAGCGGTCTGTATGAGACGCTGCAGTTCCCGTTCTGCTATCTGGCAACAGAAAAAGATCTGGAGCTGGTGGAGGCCTGCAAAGAGGCCGATATGGGATTTATCGCGATGAAAGCATTATCCGGCGGACTGATCACCAATTCGGCTGCGGCTTATGCGTATCTGGCACAGTTTGACAATGTACTGCCGATCTGGGGCGTACAGAGGGAAAGAGAACTGGATGAATTTCTATCTTATATAGAAAATCCGCCTGTGATGACGGAGGAGATCAAAGCGCTGATTGAAAAAGACAGAAGCGAACTGCTCGGTGAGTTCTGCCGCGGCTGCGGGTATTGCATGCCCTGTCCGGTGGATATCGAGATCAATAACAGTGCACGCATGAGCCTGATGCTGCGCAGGGCGCCTTCTGAGGCATGGCTGACCCCTGCATGGCAGGAGAAAATGAAACGGATTGAAAATTGTCTGCACTGCGGAAAATGTAAGTCGAAATGTCCTTACGGATTAGATACGCCGGCATTGCTTCAAAAAAACTATGAAGATTACCGGGAGATTCTGGCAGGAAGAGAAAAAGTAAATTGATGAAAAACGGCACAGCGGATCAAAGCCCTGTGCCGTTTTTATGTCGTGAGAGTAAATAAAAAATATCCGCACATTCTATGCGGTGAAAACGTTATACATTATGAAGGGAGGTTTCGCAAATGGCGGAAGATATCAGGGATACTTATGACAGGATCTACCGTTACTGCTTTTACAGAATAAGAAATTCCGCCGCTGCGGAGGACATCACGCAGGAAGCTTTTCTCAGGTATTTTGCGCAGAGTACCGGAATAAGGCGGGGAGAGGATATGGCATATCTTTATACGATCACTAAAAACCTCTGTGTTGATCATTTTCGGAAAAAGCAATACGACGAAATCCCTGAAGAGTATCCCGGGGAAGAGTTTTCTGAGAAGAGCGAGACAAAAATTGCGGTGAGAGCCGCTTTGGAGAAACTGGAAGAAGAGCAAAAAGAGGTTATTCTGCTCAGGTATCCGGGCGGTCTTTCGGTAAATGAAACGGCGGAAGCAATGGGAATATCAAGATTTGCGGTGTATCGTCTGGAGCGGTCGGCTTTGAGCGAAATGAAAAAATATCTGAAAGGAGCGTTTGGACATGAGAATTAAACTGAAACGGGAGCTGCGGGAAGCTTTTGCTCTTCCGAAACCAAAGGGCAGGGATGCATTCTTAGCGGCAATACCCTATCCAAAACTGTCATATTCCGAATTTGTTTTTTCACAGATAGGTTATATACGCAAAAAAATATGGATCATTTCAGGCATTATTCTGCTTGGGGCGATCGGCACAGTCTGCGTGATTCCCGAAAGCGGCGTGATGCTTGTCTGGATCACATCTGCCTTTGTTCCGTTTCTGGCAATGGCAACGGCAGCGGAAATCCACCGTTCAAACATTTTTGGAATGTCTGAAATAGAAGCGGGGTGCAGGTTTGCGCTGCCGCGGATCGTGGGGGCAAGAATGCTCATTACGGGGATCTGCAATTTTGTGGTGATAGCCTCTGTAACGATCATTGCGGGAATATTTTCTCCTTTCGGAATCGTGAGATCGGCACTGTATATTCTTACGCCCTATGTTTCCGTATGCGGTATTTCTCTTGTTATTTTTGACAGGGCGGAAAGAGAAAACGGCGCTTATTTAAGCGCGGCCGTGGCACTGGGAGTAAGCATTGTGGGGGTGCTTGGCTGCGAGAGAGGATTTTACGGGGAAAGGCTGGCGGATACTTTTATGATAACGGTCTGTGCGGCGGGGATACTTCTGGCTGCTTATCAAATGAAGAAAATATGTAACAGTGCTGCCCTGAACATGTAAATTTAACGGAAATACCGGTGAGAAAGGAAGTTTATGATGGAATTAAAGATTGACCGCGTTACAAAAAATTACGGCAGCAAAATAGCCTGTGACAGGATTTCCATGACGCTTGGCAAGGGGATTTACGGACTATTAGGAGCAAACGGCGCAGGAAAAACGACGCTTATGAGGATGATGTGCGGCGTTTTGAATCCCACATCGGGCACGATCTCCTATGACGGAATTGACGTTTCCCGTGAGGAATACCGCGATCATCTCGGGTATCTGCCGCAGGATTTCGGCTATTACCCGGAGTTTACGGCACAGGATTTTATGATGTATGTTGCCGCATTAAAAGGCATGCCGAAAAGCAGGGCAAAAGTCAAAACAGCGGAACTGCTGGAAATGGTATCCTTAAAAAATGAAGCAAAAAAGAGGATAAAAACCTTTTCGGGGGGAATGAAGCAGCGTCTGGGTATTGCACAGGCTTTGCTTAACGATCCGAAGATACTGGTGTTGGATGAACCGACTGCAGGACTTGACCCGAAGGAGCGGATAAAGTTCCGCAACATTATTTCCCGGATGGGAGCGGACAGGATCATACTGCTCTCGACACATATTGTTTCCGATATTGAACACATTGCCGATACGATTCTGGTGATGAAAAACGGCCAGCTTATCCACAATGGTTCGCTGGAGGAAATTATCTCGGTGATCAGGGGCAAGGTATGGGAGTGCACTGTTACACAGAAAGCAGCGGATGAACTTACCGCGAATTATCCGGTCATCAACACAAGGAATGCGGGGGACGACGTCTTTCTGCGGATGGTGTGCGACGAAAAGCCCTGTGAGAACGCGGAAAACGCGGAAGCGGCGCTGGAGGATCTGTATCTTTACTATTTCAGCGGGGAGGAGAATGGCAGATGAATTTATTTTGGAATCTTGCAGGTTACGAAGTGAAAAAAGTAATGTACCGGAAGCGGACGATGGTCGTACTTTGCCTTGTGGTGTTTCTGTCAGTGATAAGCGTTTTGGGAACGCTTTTGGTAAAAGCGCTTTATTATGACGAGAGCGGTAATGAAATCCTGGTTTCGGGATATGAGGATGAGATGATTGACCGCAGGTACGGGGAAGAACTCTCGGGACGTAAAGTGGATGCCGATCTTATCATGGAAGCAGTGGAGGCATACAGACAGGTGCCGATCGGCGAAGATGTGTATTACAGCTCGACACATGAGTATCAGAGTTTTGCGAGAAAATACAGTCCGATTTATCATATAGTGCGAAGAACGCTTGGTATTGATGTAAAGGAATTTCAGAATTTTACGAGAGAGCAGGCGGAACAGTTTGACGAAGTCCGAAGGTCAAAAAGGGAATATGTGATTGAAAACTCCAATATAAGCGAAAATATGAGAAAGTACTGGTGGAAGTGTCTGGAGAAATCTCCTGCGACACTGACCTATGAATATCTTGGAGGACATTATAGATTTATTGCAATTATGCATAGTAATGCAATCATGATGGCAGCTGCGTTCGCGGTCTTATTTTCCGGAATCTTTTCTGAAGAGTATACAAGCGGCGCGGACAATCTGATACTGTCTTCAAAGCATGGTAAAGGGCTTGTGATAGGCGCGAAACTTTTCGCTGTATTCGGAATATCTGCGGCTCTGGTCATTTTGCTTAGTGCAATATGTTATGCCGAATCCATAATAATCTGGGGTGCCAGGGGCGCGGATGCATCCATAGTGTTTCTGGGAAGTATTTTCCCCTATCCGCTTACTGTAGGACAGAGCGCGCTTCTGTATTTTCTGTGCATATTCGCGGCGTGTATGTTTTTTTCGGCAATGACGGGTATGCTTTCGGCGTTTTTTAAAACGCCTTTCAACACGGTTGTGATAATGGCTGTCATTCTAATTGTGCCGATGCTTGTCAGTGTACCGGGTGATGCGCCAATCTGGATGTTGAATCTTGAAAATCTTCTGCCTGCCAATATGATGGGGTTCTGGGGGGCGATGCATGATTTTCAGTATGAGATATTCGGCCTGGTGATCCCGCCCTATGTATTTCTGCCGGTGTTTTCTGCGGCGGGCTGTTGTGTCTGCGCGTATCTCTCATACCGTATATTTAAGAAGCATCAGATCGGGTAAGTGTTTTTTACGGACATTCTTCTGCGGGCGGCACAATTCTCATCTGTTTTTGCAGCCTCGCTTTCAGGTTGTTCAGAAATCTTTCATTTTCGAGCACGGTAAGCATGGGACCAAAGGACATGACTTCAATCAGCAGTTCGGTCTCCATATTCTGGTTATAATAGATGAGGCATTCGTAAGTGTCCTCATCTATTTTTGTGGTATTCTTTTCATAGTTTGCAAAGTGCAGCATTGCGCGTTCAAGGGCATTGCGTTTGTTGACAATGCGCAGCCTTAAGGGTTCTTTATAGTAAGAACGTTGAATCATGGCGTTTAAGTCCACAGGGGTGGACAGAGTTTTCTGCATCAGTTTGACGCTCTGAATACGGGAAACATTCAGAATCTCCAGCTTCATGTGACGCGTGCCGGAATTAACGGTTGAACCGGTATCTTTATCTGACATTGTATCCGGCTGTTCCTGACGGCGTCCATGCAGGTTCTTAGCCGAAGAAGCAGGCTTCAGGGCGAGAATCCGGAATTTGTCATTTTTGACCGAGTATTCCAGGCGGGCTGGGATATAGTGGTGATGTACGCGGTTCCCGTTCGGGGAGGTGTAGTCGATGTCTACATACCGGTTCTGCTTCTGCGCCTGAAGCAGAGTCCGGAAGCAGTTTCGGTAATTTTCATCCTCATAGGGATCGCTGTCGGCGAACCGGTCGAAATAATAAAACTGTTCCGGTCTCCAGAGCGGAGCCACAGAAGCCAGCATTTTATCCAATGCTTCCAGTTGCTTCTGTTCCAGAAACAACCCTATGCGCGGGTCGGACAGCAGTGCCTTAAGATAGGACTTCTCAAGGTCGGAAACAGGGGTGGTAAAGGAGGATGAAAGCCGGGAACGGTATAGATTTCCGTCCCTTTCAAATAAATTCCATGTACCGTCTTCCAGCTTGGGGATGATGGAGAGCAGGCTCTCTTCAAAGCCTTCGCCGCAGATCAGGCGGCGGATGTCCTGTATGGTCAGTGTGTCCTGACTGCACAGCAAATGTCTTAACACCTGATAGTAGCAGCTATATATTTCTGAGAATAATTCCATAAGCTTTCTCCCTCTTCGAACAGGATGTGCAGATGAGGAACCGGGACACCTCTTCTGATCTTGTCGCTGATTTTCAGGGGCTCATCTCCTCAATCAGGTACATCCGGTACATTGTCTGTAAGTCCCGATAAAAACGCTGTTCCACGGATTTGTCCGTACATTCCAGAGACAGGATCCTGCCGATGAAGGTGCGGATCCAGGGCAGCATTTCGCCGCAGTCGAATACTTCAATTTCGTACCGATAGACATTTGGCTCTGTTCTTGTGACCGTACCGCCTCTGCCCTCGCGCTTTAAACGTTCCACAATATATTGTTCGGAAGGTTCCAGAGCCTGTATTGTCATAGCCAGCCTGTCAAGGTGGCGCCGGGTATTTCCCTGAAAGGATACGCCCCACAGATAAGAGCGGTTCCGGTCCAGCCGTGCCAGCAACTCCTCATATTCTTCGGATTGATCCAAGGGAGTGACAGTTTTGATGCTATCCAGACGGTAGCAGGTAAAGCGCCCGCTCACGCGCGAAGAGTTCGCAGACGAACTCTTTTTTATATATCCGCACAGAAAGCGGCGGCCGCTTCTGGTACTGGTAAATATCTGCAGAGGGGTACAGTCGGCGGTATTCAGAACTCCATTTTTGGAGCTTTTTATTTCCAGGTGCACATCTGTCTTCCGGTTCATGGCATCCAGAAGGTCGAAAAGGATTTCCTCCTCCAGAGTATGTACGCAGAAGCTGTGTTTCACCCGGAAGGTCCGGTTGTGATGATTGAACTGCTCCGAAAGATAATTTCCGACGATCCCGAAGTTGCCCGCCATCTGATAAAACGTAAGTGCGTCCAACATGCCTTCATTGGATCTTATCCAGACCGCGAGAGAATTGTCGATGGAAAAAACGACGGTTTTTCCGGATTTCTTTTTATTCAGCAGTCCCTCTTTTTCATAGGCGTTGCACTTCCGGCGGACGGTCTGGACATCGAACAGCGCCTCATATTTCTCAAGCAGGCCGCCTGTTATTTCCTCCACGGTCAATTCCGCGCCGTCCTGAAGCAGATCCAGTATCAGGAAATGGAGCACGATATCGTTGTCGGTGAAGCTTTTCGTCTTCCATACCCTGAACAGAGGGTTGGTGTCCAGGAGGTTGCTGTCGATGGCAAGGGAAATGTTGGAGCCGTTGGATACATGGTCTTTCCGCACATGCTCTCCAAGCCAGCTTTCCAGACGTCTCCGTTCATTGTCGTAGGTCCGGGGGCTTTTTTCCTTGAATTCATCTCTGGTCTTGAAGCCGTAGACAAAAAAATCACGCACATATTCTCTTGTTTTGGGAAAGCTCTTAACCAGCTCCTGAAAATCAGACATATTGCCTCCGAATAAGTGACACTTGTGTCAGTGTGTTTTCCTGTAGGAAACTACATTTTCTTTTCCAATCGATCTGCTTGGCCCTGAACAGTTACAGAATAAATATAACATACTTCGCAACTTTTTTGAAATGATTATCTGGAAAATGTTTCATATAATGATTTGTAACAGTTCAGAACCAAGCAAATTGAACTGGAAATATGCGATGAATGCTTGCATTCAAGAGCATATTTTCAGAGCAATTTATTTGGCGAGAGCCAAACACCGAGGAAACACGTAGTGTTTTCGAGGTTGGTTCTGAATAGTTACAATGATTTTAGTTAAGTTAACACGAAAGGATGGAGAGAATATGTTCGTATTATACAATGAAAAAACAAGATTTCCGGTGAAGATATGGCTGGAGGATGAGAGTCAACTGGAGGGAAATTGTCTGGAGCAGGCATACAATCTGTCGCAGCTTCCCTTCATACATAAATGGGTATGCCTGATGCCTGATACCCATGCGGGCAAGGGAATGCCCATCGGAGGAGTGATCGCCACAAAGGATGTGATCATCCCGAATGCGGTGGGGGTGGATATCGGATGCGGTATGGATTTTATTCCCACCAATATCCGTGTGGAGGACATAAAGGACATTCAGACCGGAAACGGCACCCTGATCCAATCCATCATCGGCAGCATCATGCGGGCGATTCCCTTAAATACAGAGAGATACAAGACTCCGCAGGAGTCGGAAGTGCTGGACCGCGCCCGACAGGAGATGGAAAAGTATGAGGAGAATGCAGAGCTGGTGCCATTGATCGAGGACGGATATTTCCAGGTGGGAAGTCTGGGCGGCGGCAATCATTTTATCGAGCTTCAGGCAGATCAGGAAGGTCATCTCTGTATCATGATTCACTCCGGAAGCCGCCATCTCGGAAAGGCAATCTGTGATTACTTCCATGAGAAGGCGAGAGAGCTGAACAGAATGTGGTACAGCGAGGTCAAAGATGAGTACCGTCTGGCTTTCCTGCCCGTCCGGTCTAAAGAAGGGCAGCAGTATATCAACTGGATGAATCTGGCTCTGGATTATGCTTTTGAGAACCGCGCCCGCATGCTGGATAAGACCTGTGCCATTGTGAAAGAGCAGATTGAAAAGCACACGGATCTCACAGTGGAATTCGGAGAGGAGATCAACTGCCATCACAACTATGCGGCATTGGAAAATCACTATGACGCCAATGTCTGGGTACACAGGAAAGGCGCCACCAGAGTGAGGGAAGGAGAAATGGCTGTGATACCGGGAGCTATGGGATCTTACAGCTATGTGGTAGAAGGAAAAGGAAATAAGGAATCCTTCTGCACCTCCTCCCACGGTGCGGGCAGAAGCTATTCCAGATCCGGCGCTATGCAGGCATTCAGCACAGAGCAGGTCATGGTGGATTTAAAGGAACAGGGTGTTGTGTTAGGAAAGCGCAAAAAAAATGATGTTGCAGAGGAGTGCCGGTTTGCCTATAAGGATATCGACCAAGTCATGGCGCAGCAGCTGGATATGGTCACGCCGGTGAGGAAGCTGAAGACGGTGGGCGTGGTGAAAGGATGAGAGCGGTGGTCAAGTACCCCGCAGTCTGCTGAACAAAGAAGGCCGATATAGCGTCAGTATACTGTGAGATATTTGACATGGCACGGGTATCGGAAGTTACTTCCTGCCCGGCGGTGCCGACAGCGTGCTGTATGGTATTCCGCAAATATTCCGACCGGCTTAACGTGGTGTTAAGTGAAGGATTGTGAATTCGAGGGTTCGAATCCCTCCCGTGTAAACGGTAGCTCAGTGGTAAAGCGCACAATGGAAAAGACCTGTAAAGTCTGCGGTTCGAATCCGCCCCAAAACAACATTTTTATCAAGTAATACTTTTATCCCGATTTCGGGCATATTCCGCATCCCTGTAACGGTGGCAAAAGGACTTTCGAAGCTGGTTCGCCATAGGGCAGACCGGTGGAGACCGGCAGCTGAAGCAGTGGAAGCGTGGGAATGCCAAATCAGTCTGCGGCCTGAAGGCCGGGGATACCGTAGATTGAAAGGAGGAACAACACTCTGCAAATATCTGCCTGCAGAGTTCCCTTCCTCCCTACAGTCTGCTGAACCGGGCTTCCGCTTTGGACTGATGAATGAGGGATAAAAATATTACAACAAATGGAACAGGAGGAGTAAATCATGAAATATATTATCAAAGACAATCAGGCAGGGTTTGTATTAAAGAATGGAGTGTTTCAGAAGATGATCACTGCCGGGACCTGGCATTTTCCCCAAATAGCAGGTTATACGGTTGTGATCGAGGAGATGCTGGGTGAACTGGACTATCTGGAGGTTCCCTATCAGGTGCTTTCCAGGGATGCGGCATTCCTGAATGCCACTGTACATACGGAAATACCGGATGGCTCCGTGGGTTTCATCTACATGAACGGGAAACTGACGTCCTTTGCAAGCAGGAAAGATTATGTGTTCTGGAATGTATTTGATAAGTATGAGGTCAGAGTCGTGCCCATGGCTGAAACATCCATCGGCGCGGAAGTGACGAAGCAGATGCTCTCGCTGGTGCCGAAGCACCTTTATACGGAAGTGTCGGTGGGAGAGGGAGAAGTCGGCCTGGTATACTATGACAACATAATGCAGAACCAGCTTTCCAAAGGAGTCTACCGTTTCTGGAATTACTATCACGCTGTTTCCGTCTGCGTGATTGATATGAAGCAGAAAGAACTGGATATCGTGGGTCAGGAGATTCTGACCAAAGACAAAATCGGTATCAGAATGAACATTGCGTGCATGTATAAAATACGGGATGCAGTGGAATTCGCCGCAACGATCTCGGATCTAAAGGGACAACTTTACCCTGCGGTACAGCTTGTGATCAGGGAGATCGTGGGTAATTACAAGCTGGATGAGATTCTGGAAGCAAAGGAGCAGATTTCCAAGGAAATCTATGAGGCGCTTAAAAGAAAAGAAGAAATGTTCTGTGTGAACTTCCTCACCGCAGGAATCAAGGATATTATACTGCCCGGCGAGATCAGGGAGATCATGAATTCTGTCCTTGTGGCGGAAAAGGCCGCGCAGGCAAATGTGATCGCCAGAAGGGAGGAGGTGGCTTCTACCAGATCCCTGCTCAACACGGCGAAACTCATGGATGAGAACCAGACACTCTACAAGCTGAAGGAGCTTGAGTATCTGGAGAGGATTTGTGAGAAGGTAGGCGAAATATCTGTTAACGGTAATGCGGGAATTATGGAGCAGTTGGGGAAAATGATGGGAACGAGACAGCCGCAGTGATCTTATGCGGCTGTTTTGCAGTCCGCTGCCCTCGCCAAAAGTGTACTTGTTCATATGGGAATCCTTCGTTATAATATATTTGCACATATCCTTACTTTTTCTCTTATGGGAGGTTAAACCGGGAGCAACAATACGTGAAATCAGATAAAAGGATATGGTGAACGCACAGCGAAAAACTCTTTGGGAGTCTGTTTTTGCAATAACGAAGGATGGGATATTGTTCAATGAAATTTTTGTTTGTTTCAGATTCATTCAAAGGAAGTCTCACCAGTGAAATGACAGGGGATTTGTTAGAGAGGGCGGCAAAGGAGATTTTTCCGGACTGTATCTGTGAAAAGCTGCCGGTGGCGGATGGCGGCGAAGGTACGGTGAATGCCGTGGTCAGGGCAGTGAGCGGTGAGATAATTCCTGTTACGGTGCATGGCCCTTTGATGGAGATGCAGAATGCCTGTTACGGAAAGCTGGATGAGAAAAGGGCGGTTTTGGAGATGGCTTCGGCATCAGGATATGCTCTGGTGCCGGCGGAGAAAAAGAATCCGTTATATACAACGACCTACGGTACAGGCGAGATGATACGGGATGCTCTGGATAAGGGATTTCGGGATATTTCCATAGCGATCGGCGGCTCTGCCACAAACGACGGCGGTATGGGCTGTATGCGTGCTCTGGGCGTCCGGTTTCTGGATGAAAACGGGACGGAGTTGGACGGAGCGGGAAAAGATCTGGGCAGAGTGGCGCATATTGACTGTTCGGATTTGGATGGGCGGATAAAGGAAACAAAATTTAAGGTCATGTGCGATGTGACAAATCCTCTCTGCGGAGAAAACGGGGCGACTTATACATTTGGAAAACAAAAGGGCGGAACGCCGGAGATACTGGAAGAGTTGGAACATGGCATGCGGCATTACAGAGATGTGATCGTGAAAGAATTCGGTGTGAACCCGGATGAGATGGAAGGTTCCGGTGCGGCAGGCGGACTGGGAGCGGCGCTTCTGGTATTTTTAAAAGCAACGCTGCGTTCTGGCATTGAGACAGTCCTTGAGCTGATACATTTTGATGCATATCTGAAAGATGCTTCTCTTGTGATAACCGGAGAAGGGCGGACTGACAGGCAGTCCTGTTTTGGGAAAGTGGTGCAGGGTGTCGGCGAACACTGCAAAAATAAAAATATTCCTGCGATTGCCCTTGTGGGCAGTATGGGAGAGGGTGCGGAGAATATTTACGGGCATGGCATTCTCTCCATTATGACAACGGTCAATGGTGCGATGTCATTGGAGGAGGCGATGGAACATGCCGAAGAGTTGTATTATAATGGCGCGGTCAGAATGTTCCGTATGGTGAAGGCCGGGATGGGATTAAAATAAGGACAAGTGGAAGAATGAAAAAAGCTTGACAGCATGGAGTAATTGTATTATAGTAGCGATGGAAAACGTTTTCTGAACCTGATACCCTGCAGACGGAGTATCAGCACACATAAAACGCAGGGAAAAGAAAACAAAGCAGGAGTAGAAATGGTTTCAATTAAAGATGTGGCAAAACAGGCGGGCGTGGCAATCTCCACAGTATCCAAGGTGTTAAACGGTTACCCGGGTGTCAGTGAGAAGACGAAGAAAAAGGTGCAGGAAGCGATAGAAGAGCTGCATTTTGTACCGAATTCCATTGCGGCGGCGCTTTCCTCAAAACAGGCGGGGCGCATCGCGCTGTTAATGAATCTGAATACCCAGACCAAGGCGATCGATGAGATTGATATGCAGTATATCGCAGGAGCGATTCAGAAAGCACAGGAGATGGGGCTTGATCTGATCACCGTATTTTTTTCCATGCTGAAGGGAAAGTCGGTAAGCGAGATCATCAGGTATTTCAAGGCCCAGAGCATAGAGGGCATTATCGTTTACGGCATTTCAAAAAATGATAAGGTTCTCTGGGAACTGGTGGAAGCTGGAGCCTTTAAGATGGTGTTAGTGGATGTATCGTTTCATCAGGCATCGGTTTCCTGCATCGGTATCAACCACAGGCAGGCGCAGATTGATGTGGCGCGGAAGACAATTCTGGAAAATGAGTCAAAAAAGATTTTCTATATCGCAGGGAAAAAGAATTCCTATCCCGGCGCAGAGCGCCTTAAGGGAATTGAAGAACTGGCGGCGGAACTTTCCTGTAAGCTGTTTGTGCGCTATGGAGATTTCAGCGAGTTAAAGGCGAGGAATCTGACATTTCAGTATGCCAAGGGCAGAGACGTCATTGTCTGCGGTTCGGATCTGATGGCCATCGGCGCTATGCGTGCTCTGATAGAAATGGACATTTTCCGCCCGGTCTGCGGGTTTGACGGGCTTGTGCTGATGGGTTATGCAGGGAAGCAGATGAACACGGTGCAGCAGAATTTTGCCGGGGTTTCTTCTGCGGCAGTGGAGGAACTGCGGTATTTATTGCAGGGAGGAGAAGGAAGAGAGGTTGTTTTGCCGCATAGTATTGTACGAATGAAGTATTTGGATATTATTGCGTAAATCAGCAGATACCCATAAGCTCCAATAAGGTGTGTTGGGAGGATATGTGCGGAACTTAAAATCAGAAGGAGAATTATTTATGACAGAATTACAGATGCCGAGAAAAGTGTTACAGCTTAATATGGAAAATCAGCTTGCTATGCTGGCGGAAAAAAAGTATGGCAAAAAGATTGAGGAATGTACGGATGCGGAGCTCTATTACGCTGTTTTGGAGCTGACAAAGGAAATGACAGAGGTTACAGAGGGGATTACAGGGGAGAAGAAGCTTTACTACATATCAGCGGAATTTTTGATCGGAAAGCTTTTATCCAACAACCTGATCAATCTGGGAATCTACGAAGAACTGGATAAGATTTTGAAAAAGTACGGAAAAGAATTGTCAAAAATCGAGGAGGCAGAACCGGAACCGTCTCTCGGAAACGGCGGGCTTGGCCGTCTGGCGGCATGTTTTCTGGATTCCATCGCTACCCTTGGACTGCATGGCGACGGTGTCGGCTTAAACTATCACTTTGGGCTTTTCAAACAGGTATTTGAAAATAAGCTGCAGGAGGCAGAGCCCAACGAATGGATAGAAGAAAACAGCTGGTTAAATAAGACAGACACTACTTTTGAAGTGGCTTTTGGCGACATGACAGTGAAGTCCAGGCTGTATGATATTGACGTGATAGGATATGACAATGGTGTGAACAAACTGCATCTGTTTGATCTTGAGTCTGTGGATGAGAGTATTGTGGAAGACGGCATCAATTTTGACAAAGAAGAAATCGCAAAGAATCTGACACTGTTTTTGTATCCTGATGATTCTGATGAAGCAGGAAATCTTTTAAGAATCTATCAGCAGTATTTTATGGTCAGCAACGCTGCACAGCTTATTTTACAGGAGCTGAAAGAAAAGAAACAGGATCTGAAGAAGATGTATGACTACTGTGTGATCCAGATCAACGATACGCATCCGACTATGGTCATTCCTGAACTGATCCGTATTCTGGTGGAGGATAAGGCGTTTACGTTAGATGAGGCGATCGAAGTGGTGAGCAAGACCTGTGCCTATACAAACCATACGATCCTGGCGGAAGCGTTGGAGAAATGGCCGCTTGCATATCTGGAGAAAGTGGTACCGGGACTTGTGCCTATTATCAAAGAGCTGGATAAGAGAGTGCGGAAAAAATATCCGAAAAATAAAAATGTCTGGATCATTGATAAGGATGACAGAGTACATATGGCGCATATCGATATTCACTATGGTTTTTCTGTGAACGGTGTGGCGGCAATCCATACGGAGATTTTGAAAAATACGGAGCTGCATGATTTCTATAAGCTGTATCCTGAGAAGTTCAATAACAAGACGAACGGCATTACCTTCAGACGTTGGCTGTTGTCCTGCAACAGAGAGCTGACGACATATATTGAAGGCCTTATCGGAAAAGGATTTAAGAAAGACGCAAATGAACTGGAAAAACTTCTTGCTTTTGAAGAAGACGGAGCAGTGCTTGATAAACTTGCTGAGATCAAACGGATCAAGAAGCAGGAACTGGCGGCCTATGTAAAAGAGATGGAAGATGTGGAATTAAACCCGGATGCTATCTTTGACATTCAGGTAAAGAGGCTGCATGAGTACAAGAGACAGCAGATGAATGCACTCTATATCATCCACAAATATCTGGAAATCAAAGGAGGCAAAAAACCCGACAGGCCGATCACTTTTATTTTCGGTGCGAAAGCGGCGCCTGCTTACGTGATCGCGAAAGATATTATCCATCTGCTTCTGGTGCTGGAAGAGATTGTGAATAATGATAAGGATGTCAGCCCTTATATGACAGTGTTAATGGTAGAAAACTATAATGTCAGCTATGCGGAGAAGATCATTCCGGCCTGTGATATTTCCGAACAGATTTCTTTAGCCTCCAAAGAAGCTTCGGGTACCGGTAATATGAAGTTTATGTTAAACGGTGCGGTGACGCTTGGAACGGCGGACGGCGCCAACGTGGAAATCCATGAACTGGTAGGCGATGACAACATTTACATTTTCGGGGAAGATTCGGATACAGTCATCGGCTATTATGAAGAAAAGAAAAACGGAAAACCGGGCTATGTATCCAAGGAATATTATAAGAAGAGCAAGGTGATCAAAGAGGCGGTAGACTTTATTGTCGGAAAGCAGGCGATGGCGGTCGGCAATAAGGAAAACTTAAAGAGGCTGCATGATGAACTGTTAAATAAGGACTGGTTCATGACTCTGCTTGATCTGGAAGATTATATTGCGGCAAAAGATCAGGCTTTTGCAGACTATGAGAACAGAACGAAATGGAAGAAGATGATGCTTCACAATATTGCAAAAGCGGGATTTTTCTCTTCTGACAGGACGATTGAAGAATATAACAGGGATATTTGGCATCTGACTATGGTGTAAACCAAGCCGGACGAGTCCCGGCAAAATAAATAGCAACGGGGTTCCGCGTGGTTACAGTCACCCCTTATGCTATTTATTTTGTCAGGACTCTGGTTGTGGTTGAGGCGTAAGTCAGATGTGAGGATAGGTTATGGTTGGGCGTAAGTCGGAGATCAGAAGGTTATGATTTAGGCGTAAGTCAGATGTGAGGAAGGTTTTGGTTGGGGAGTAAGTCGAAGATCAGAAAGTTATGATTTAGGCATAAGTCAGATGTGAGGATAGGTTATGGTTGGGGCGTAAGTCGAAGATCAGGAAAGTTATGATTTAGGCATAAGTCAGATGTGAGGATAGGTTTTGGTTAAGGCGTAAGTCGGAGGTAAGGGAAGTTACAGCTGAGGCGTAAGCCGGAAGCAGGATGGGTTAAAGAAATGGGGGAAATATGAGAAGGAGCGGCGTATTATTACCGATTACAAGCATTCCATCGAAGTATGGGATCGGGGGATTTTCAAAAGAATGTTATGAATTTGTGGATTTTCTGGAAAGGGCGGGGCAGTCTTTGTGGCAGATACTGCCGCTTGGGCCGACCGGCTATGGGGATTCTCCCTACCAGTCTTTTTCTGCTTATGCGGGTAATCCCTATTTTATTGATCTGGAAAAGCTGATAGAAGCGGGATGGATCACGAAAGAAGATTGTGGTGATGAAATTCTTTCGGGAGACGGGCAGAGATATGTGGACTATGAGAAAATTTATCACACCCGGTTTAAGATTTTAAGGAAAGCATATGAAAACAGCGGGATTCATGATCATACGGCGTTTCGAATTTATTGTGAGAAAAACGCCTACTGGCTGGATAATTATGCGCTATACATGGCTGTCAAAAATACTTTCGGCGGAAAGAGTTTTAATGAGTGGGATGAGGATATCCGTTTCCGGAAACCCTCCGCAATGCGCCGGTATCGTGAGGACTATGCGGAAGAAATCGATTTTATCCGGTTTCAGCAGTACCTGTTTGATGAACAGTGGCATGCACTGCGGACATATGCGGCAGAAAAGGGCATAAAGATTATCGGCGATATCCCAATCTATGCGGCTTATGATTCGGCTGATGTATGGGGGGCGCCGGAGTTGTTTCAGTTAGATGAAAATCTGCTGCCTGTGGCCGTGGCAGGCTGCCCTCCGGATGCTTTTTCCGCAACGGGACAGCTCTGGGGGAATCCTCTGTACCGTTGGGATTATCATAAAGAGACGGGCTATGACTGGTGGATGAAACGAATTGCCAGATGTTATGAGCTCTATGATATTTTGCGGATCGATCATTTCAGAGGCTTTGATGAGTATTATTCCATTCCTTATGGTGATCCCACAGCGCAGTTCGGGCATTGGGAAAAGGGACCCGGTTATGAGATTTTTCAGGTTATGAAAAAAACGTTGGGAAAACGGGAAGTGATCGCGGAGGATCTGGGACTGTTGACGCCCTCGGTAGTGAGACTTGTGAAAAAGAGCGGCTATCCGGGCATGAAAGTATTGCTGTTTGCGTTTAATGCGGGGGATGACAGTGAATACCTGCCTCATCATTATGATAAAAATGCAGTCGTTTATACGGGAACACATGACAACGATACGATTGAGGGATGGCTTAAGTGGGCAAAGAGAGCGGATGTTTCATTCGCAATGAAGTATTTGGGAGTAAAACGCAAGAAAGATATCCGTTTTGCTATGATTCGGGTGGCTATTTCCTCTGCGGCGGATACGGCGGTAATTCCGATACAGGATTATCTGGGACTTGATAACAGTGCCAGAATGAATCTGCCCTCCACGCTTGGAGATAACTGGAAGTGGCGGCTTCTGCCCGGCGAACTTTCCGAAAAACTTGCGGAGCAGATGGCGGAGCTGACAGCGTTGTACGGGAGAAAACAGGAAAATAAGCCGGTTTAGAAAGGAATTTTGTAATGAAAAGTAAGGAAATGCCTTTTGGAAAGATTGTAAAAACAGAGAAGACAGGGGATGCGGTTGTCGTCACCTTTGAGCATGGTGAGTTGGAAATAACGGCCTATACCGATTTTATTGTCAGGGTATTTGCCGATTTATCCGGTATTCATCCGGCATCTTTTGCGATAGAAGGAAATAAAAAAACCGGCATCATTGTCAGTGTGGAAGAGGCGAAAGGATGCGTCACTTTTACTACAAAAGAACTGATTGTGAAAATCCGGGATGAAGCAAAGGTAGATTTTTATGACAAACACGGGAAAGCCTTGTGTATGGACTACCGGGGAGAGAGAAAGGGGGCGAAAACGCTTTCTCTTGAAATGAAACAGTTTGTGGAGCAGGAAGGGCATGTTCTGACCGAGAAAGATGCAAATCATCGCATTCAGAGTGTCAAGAAGCTGGATGCTGGGGACTGTTTTTACGGCATGGGCGACAAAACCGGATTTATCAATAAAAGAGGTTATGAGTATGTCTCCTGGAATACGGATGATCCGTTTCCTCATGTAGATTCTTACAAATCTTTATATAAGAGCATTCCCTTTTTTATTACTTTAAAAGAGGAAGGTGTGTTCGGTATTTTTTACGATAATACAAACCGGACTTATTTTGACTTTGGAAAAGAATCGGATGATTATTATTTCTTTGCGGCGGATGAAGGAGATTTAAATTATTACTTTATCGGCGGAAACAGTATGGAAGAAGTGGTGAGAGGATATACCTATCTGACTGGAAGGGCGCCGCTGCCGCAGCTCTGGACGTTGGGATATCATCAGTCCCGCTGGGGATACCGCTGCGAGGTGGATATCCGGGAAGTGGCGGAAAATATGAAAAAACATGGGCTTCCCTGTGACGCGGTTCACATGGATATTGATTATATGCGGGGCTATCGTGTATTTACGGTGGATGAGGAAAAATTTCCCGATGTAAAGACACTTTCGAAAGATATGCACGAGATGGGACTTCATCTTGTGACGATCATTGATCCGGGAGTGAAGAAAGACGAGGGATATTCCGTATATGATAAGGGTATGGAGAAGGGATATTTTGCCACGTCTCCGGACGGTGAGACCTACGAAAACGCGGTCTGGCCGGGCACAGCGGTATATCCGGATTTTGGCAGAGAAGCAGTGCGGAAATGGTGGGGCGAAAACCACAGAATTTTAGTGGAAGACGGGATCGACGGTATTTGGAATGATATGAACGAGCCGGCAAGCTTCAAGGGAGAACTGCCGGAAGACGTGGTGTTTTATGCGGAAGAGCGCAAAACCTGCCACAGTGAGATACACAATGTATACGGACACAATATGGCGAGAGCAACCTATGCCGGGTTAAAAGAACTGACAGGGAAACGGCCGTTTGTGATCACAAGAGCCTGCTACAGCGGAAGCCAGAAGTATGCGCTTGCCTGGACCGGCGACAATCAGAGCCTTTGGACGCATCTGCAGATGGCGATTCCCCAGTTATGTAATCTGGGTCTGAGCGGCATGCCTTATGTGGGGACAGATATCGGCGGTTTCGGTTCGGATACCACAAAGGAGCTGATGTGCCGGTGGATTGAACTGGGAAGCCTGTCGCCGTTTTGCAGGAATCACAATGCGCTTGCCTGCAAAGATCAGGAGCCCTGGAAGTTCGATGAAGAGACACTTGAAATTTATCGGAAGTATTTAAAGCTGCGTTATGCGCTTTTACCGTATTTATATGATCTGTTCAGGCAGCAGGAGGAGAGCGGGATGCCGTTAATGCGTCCGATGGTGCTGCAGTATGAAAAGGATCATGAAACCCGGAATATGAACGGACAGTTTATGATCGGGGAAAGTATCCTTGCGGCGCCGGTAGTAGAACAGGGAGCGACACGGAAGATGGTTTATCTGCCGGAAGGGGAATGGTATGATTATTGGAGCCGGGAAAAGCTGGAGGGCGGCCGGTATATCATAAGAAAAGCCGCACTGGATGAATGTCCGCTGTTTGTGAAAGCAGGATCTGTGATACCGCATTATCCTGAGATGGATCATGTATCCAAAGAAAAAGATAAGACGCTGATTCTGCGCGTATATCCGGGAGAGGAGGGAGAGTATTTCCACTACCAGGATAACGGCGAGGATTTTGCATACCGGGAGGGAGAGTATAACCTGTACCGGATCAGCCTGAAAGACGGGCAGGTTTCTGTGAATCTGGAGCATCAGGGGTATGCGCATGTATATGAAAACATTTTGGTGCAGTGCAAGGATGAGTTTATCAATAAAGTGATAACTTACTGATGAAGCTCCCTGCTATAGTTTTTAATATAAGTTGCTTGTAGTTGCCGTAAAAATGAACTATACTGAAAAATGAGCAGGTAGAAGGAAAAGGTATGGGGTGACCGGAAATGTTTAAGAAAATCAAAAAGTATCAGAGAAGCTTTTTAGTCGGCGTAATCGTTATCTGTATGGGAATCATCATGGCAGGCGGAATCCGCTATATTGTGACGCTTCGTCACAATCTGCAGAATAATGCGATTCAAAACGTTATGACTGTGACAAAGCAGCAACAGCAGGCTTTTGATACATTTATTGCGGAGGATCAGAAGCGGCTGCACAGCTATGCGGAATATTTTGCCCAAGACAGCAGTGTAGAGGATGTACCGCAGCAGATATTGATGCTAAACGAATCTGATGCAATCTATTCTGTGATGTGTCTTGATGATGGCTGGTTTTGCAGCAGCGTGACTGAAAAGATCCGGCAAGTGGAAGACGAGGAGAAGCTGGCCTATTATCACAGTCTTACCGGCAGCGGGGTGCGTGATTCCTTTATCGGGATATTCTCCGGTGATCCAAAGTTTGCCTACTATGAAACCTTTACTTTCTCCAACGGCCATAGGGGTCTGATTCAAAAAACTTACGAACGCGCCAAGGTTTCCGAGACATTCTCCCTTTCCTTTTACAACGATCAGGGATTGTCCCATGTTGTGAATGAGGACGGGGATATTCTGCTGAGACCCGCTGGCATCACGGAAAATCTGTATGACAATATTTTTGACGCGATCAGCGAAAGACACGGACAGCAGGAAAAAATCGATCATTTCAAGGAAGCGCTACACAATCGGGAGACAGGCAGCATGATCTTTTCAAGAGAAGGCGGCGAACTTGTCTATACCTATGTTCCGATGGAAAATGTGGAGGGATGGTATCTTGTTTCCGTTGTGTCGTTAAATACCATTAGGGCGGAAACCGATCAGATGCTGCAGAACTCTCAGATAACGCTGGGGATTCTTGTCCTTGTTCTGGTGGTCTGCGCTGTATTCATTCTGCTGATCTGGCGGACTCACAAGGAAATTGAAGGGAAGGAGCAGGAGGCCGAATATCAGACGCAGATGTTTGATGTTTTTGCCACCTATCTCTCCCGCAATACGGATGATGTGTATTTTATGTACGACCATGAGACGGAAGAACTCGAGTATGTCAGCCCCAACGTAGAGCGGGTGCTGGGCGTAGGGGCAGAAGGTGTGAAAGATTATTTCTGGGAGTCAGACCTGTCCGCTGACCCTGAGGGGACCGCGGTCTATTATGCTGAGGTGCAGGCTCTTACTCCCGGTAATTCGGCGAGATCCCGGTACACCGAGCGGATTAATCCAAAAACCGGTGAGCACAAGTATTTTCAGGAAAATGCCTACTGTACTAATATTCAGGGACGGAATAAGCGTGTAGCCTATCTCTCTGACAGGACCAGAGAGCGAAAGGACCGGAACTCGCTTGCAGAGGCACTGCAGATGGCCGAGACCGCTAACGAAGCCAAGAGCGCTTTTTTGAGCAACGTCAGCCATGATATCCGTACCCCTATGAATGCTATTACCGGTTTTCTGTCCCTGATGCGGGACGAGGTGAACAATCCCGGCATAATGTTGGAGTACATACAGCGTATTGAAGCCGCAAGCCAGCATCTGTTGGGACTCATCAACGATGTACTGGACATGAATAAGATTGAAAGCGGCAGCACTACTCTGAGCATCTCCGAGATGAATCTGGCTGAGGTGATCGATGAAATCAATACGATCATTCGGTCTCAGGCCAAGGCGAAAGGCCAGACTTTCGATATTTTTGTGTCCCATCTGGTTTATGAGCATCTGCTGGGGGATAAAATGCGGATCAATCAGATTCTGATAAATCTGTTGTCCAACGCTGTAAAATATACCGGAGAGAACGGTAAGATCGAGATGAGAGTAGAGGAATTGCCCCAGGTGGTCAGTAATTACAGCCGTGTCCGTTTTACTGTCAGTGACAACGGGCTGGGTATGAGTGAGAGTTACCTGAAAGTGATTTTTGATCCTTTCACCCGGGAGGAAACGAAGACTGTCCGGGAAATCCAGGGAACAGGTCTGGGGATGGCCATCACCAAGAGACTGGTGGATTTGATGGGCGGCACGATCCATGTGGAGAGCGCGCCAGGCAAAGGGAGCAGTTTTACTGTAGAGCTGGAGCTGCGCATCCAGGAGAGGGCAGTACAGGAAGAAGACGCCGGATTTTGGGAGAAGTACGGTCTGACCAGAATGATCGTGGCGGATGACGATGAGCAGGTCTGTCAGAATATCGTCAAAACCATGGCCAAGACGGGTGTGGTAACAGACTACGTCACAGATGGTAAGGCTGTTGTGCAGAAGATATGTTCCGCCAGAGAGGCAGGGAAGCCTTACGATCTGGTTTTGCTGGACTGGAAGATGCCAACCCTGGATGGATTGGAAGCCACTCGTCTTATCCGGAAATATTATTCGGACAAGATTCCCGTTATTCTCCTTACCGCCTATGACTGGAGTGAAATTGAACAGGAGGCTATAGAGATTGGTATAAATCACTATATGCCAAAACCTTTCTTTATGAGCAACTTTAAAGAGGCGATTCGGAGGGTTACAGGCAGTACGGAAAAGAAAGAAGAAAACCGGTCAGATGTCTTTCAAAACAAGCATATTCTTGTGGTGGATGATATCGAAGTCAATCGGATTATTTTGACCAAGATTCTCAGCACGCTGGGTGCAAGCTGTGATACCGCCTCCAACGGGAAAGAGGCTGTGGAAAAGTTTGTATCGACCGAACCAGGCAAGTATGATCTGATTCTGATGGATGTGCAGATGACTGTGATGAACGGCTACGATGCCACCAAGGCTATCCGCAGCAGTGATCATCCTCAGGCAGGGACGATACCAATCATCGCCATGACGGCCAATGCATTTGTGGATGATGTGCGGGATGCTATTGAATCCGGTATGGACGGTCACATTGCCAAACCGGTTCAGCTCGACAACCTGAAGACCACGGTTGGGCAGGTACTGGACAAACGGGCAGAGCAGGCAAAAAATGAGAAAAGAAAAGATATGGAATGAAGCGTACGACAGGGATACTGCCTGCAAAGGTATGTTGCAAAATTCAAATTCATAACTGCCTTTATTGTCTCATATAATTCTGTTATCGCCAGAGAACCATAGTTAAATAGCCATAAACATTCATTTAAAGCATCGCCGGCAATCAGAATTTTTTCTTCCGGTATCATAAATCCGATAGAGCCTTTCGTATGGCCGGCCAAAGGAACTATTATGATATTTATATTGCCAAGCGAAATGCTCTGACCGGGGCGTATTTCTTTTAAAGTATACGTCTCCGGTTTTTCCGATTCAAAATGTCGGATTACGTCCCATTCTTCGCGGAGAGCATAAACGGTATGAAATCAGACATTTTCGCGTATTTTGGTGTAATTATAGATACTGTTTTTCAAATCAATTACCTCCGCAGTTTACAATTGTGGGCGGATACTTTTCATTGTATTGTAAAGTAAGCGTTAAAAATTTTGTCTCGACATATAAGAATTATGGTATCTGACATCTTGTGTCACATCCTCCGAAAACCAGTCCGGCATACGGAAAGCGCGGGCGGCCTCTTCGTTTGGAAATTCCACTTCTGCGAGCAAAAGCGGAGCAAAAGGAGGCGCAAATTCGTCCAATTCGATGGTGAGAGGTGTATCGCCTAAAAGTGACAGGCATTCCGGGTTGATTTCTTCCTTTGCCAAAGGTATCAGATACCGTTTTTTAGAAATGACATTACCGTCAGTTTTTGGCAGCAGGTGTTCATAAGCTTCTTTATGAAGAGGAAGGTTATATTCTTCCCGGCTCATCATGCCGCTTCCCTTGTAAGTCATGTAATAGTCCTCATTCTGTCTGCGGATGCGGACTACAGGATCTGTGCACAGGTAGGCCTGCTCAATGATATAGCAGGAATAACTGTCCAGATTTTCAGGTACATGTTTTAATAAAAATTTGCGTTCTATTTCCATCATGAAACTCCTTTCTGCCACTCTGCTATCAGTATAACATATATCAGCTTTAAAATGTAAAAGTTGTTTTTCATATAATTTACAAAATTTTCACATCTGGTTCATTGGATAAAATCTCATAAAATGATACACTAAATGTATGAGAAAATAAAACAGTATAAAGTGAGGATACAGCAATGAACGATATTTGTGTATTTTTTGGCGAGGGGTATGAGGAGATAGAAGCGCTCACTGTTGTGGACATTTTGAGGCGGGCATCGATTCCCGTAAAAATGGTATCTATTACAGGCGAAAGAGAAGTGACAAGCTCCCATCAGGTCACAGTGAAAATGGACTGTCTGTTATCGGAAGTGGACTTCGATAAGGTGGAGATGATCGTGCTGCCGGGCGGTATGCCGGGAACGAAAAATCTGGAGGCGTGTGAACCGCTGATGGAACAGGTGGACGCTTTTGTAAAAGAAGATCGCCCTGTCAGCGCTATCTGTGCGGCACCGAGTATTCTGGGGCACAGAGGACATCTGAAAGGCCGGGCTGCATGCTGTTTTCCGTCTTTTGAGGATCATCTGGAGGGCGCAGAAGTGTTGAAAGAGCCCAGTGTTATATCAGGAAATATTACAACCGGACGCGGTATGGGGGTGGCAATTCCCTTTGCACTTTCCATTTTAGAGCGGTATCAGGGAAGGGAAGCGGCGCAGGCAATGGCGGAAAACATCATATATGAAAAATAAGATCAGGAAGCAGAACAGGACAGGAGAGTATGAATATATTATTTTTTTTAAAGCCTAAAGGTGAATGTGTATATGTATATGAGGATGATCCATTTCGACAGGTGCTGGAGGTAATGGAAAAGCACAGGTATTCCTCTATTCCAATGATTTCAAGAACAACAGGAGCCTATAAAGGAACGATTACAGAAGGCGATCTGCTCTGGTATGTGAAAAATCATTGTGATTTGAATTTACATAATGCAGAAGATATCCGCATTAAGGAAATTAAGCGGCACCGGGATAATCAGCCGGTGAGTGCGGGCGCAAAGATGGAAGATCTCATATCCAAAGTTGTGCAGCAGAACTTTGTGCCTGTGATTGACGGGCAGAAATGTTTTATCGGCATTATCACAAGAAAAAATGTCATTGAATATTTAAGTGAAAAAACGGAGAAGAAATAATACCATACATTACCAACATATTTTGAAGAGGGCTGTCAATAATAACTACAGGATAAGTCGCAAGGACTTATCTGCAAACTGAAAAACAGTACGAAAAGTATGGAGGTATGAAAAAATGGCTAATAGCAAAAATTCTTCTACAATGGCAGTACCTGAAGCAAAGGCTGCTATGGATCGTTTCAAAACTGAAGTTGCATCTGAGATGGGTATCAACCTGAAAGAGGGATATAACGGCGACTTAACTTCTCGTGAAGCTGGTTCCATCGGTGGCGAAATGGTTAAGAGAATGGTAAAGAACTACGAGCAGAACCTGAAATAAGTGTTCGGCACAGTTAAAAAATGATGAAAAGAGGGTCATTTCACAATGTGAGATGGCTCTTTTTTCGGAAAAAATGATTGTTTACCATACGAAATTAGTATTAAAACGGATAAACGCCGAAAAACAAAGTCCGGAGAAGCGCATAATACTTGAAAACAAGTGCCCGAATGTGGTATTTTGATAGAAAAGTAATCAATTTGGAGGTAGAGGATGAACTATAAACGCATTTTTGTGATCGTGATCGATTCGCTTGGGGTGGGAGAGATGCCGGACAGCCCAAAGTTTGGAGACATCGGCGTTAATACGCTTGGACATATTTCAGAAGCTGTAGATACGTTTCACATTCCGAATTTACAGAAGCTTGGCCTTGCGAATCTGACGCCTTTAAAACAGGTGGAGGCTTTGGAGAAACCTCTCGGATATCAGGCGATATTGAAAGAGACAAGCAACGGAAAGGATACAATGACCGGACACTGGGAGATGATGGGAGTGGAGACAAAGACTCCGTTCCAGACATTTACAGAGCATGGTTTTCCGCAGGATTTGATAGACGAACTGGAAAAGCGGACCGGACATAAGATAATCGGAAATAAGAGTGCCAGCGGGACTGAGATCATAGAGGAGCTTGGAGAAGAAGAGATTGCGACGGGCCACATGATCGTGTATACATCAGCGGATTCCGTACTGCAGATCTGCGGACAGGAAGAAACATTTGATTTAAAGGAATTATACCGCTGCTGCGAGATCGCAAGAGAATTGACGTTACAGGAAAAATGGAGAGTGGGACGTGTTATTGCAAGGCCTTATATCGGAAAGAAGAAGGGCGAATTTGAGCGTACCAGCAATCGGCATGATTATGCGCTGAAGCCGCCTCATGATACGGTGATGAATGCTCTGAAAGATAAAGGGTTTGATGTGATCTCTGTGGGAAAGATTGTGGATATTTTTGACGGAGAGGGTATTACGGAGGCTCATAAATCCAAATCTTCCGTACATGGTATGGAGCAGACGATAGAGTTGACAGAGAAAGATTTTGAAGGGCTCTGCTTTGTAAATCTTGTGGATTTTGACGCAAAGTGGGGACACAGGAGAAACCCGCAGGGATATCGGGACGAACTGGAGCGGTTTGATGAGAAGCTGGGGATTTTCTTAGAGAAGCTGAGCGAAGATGATCTTTTGATCATCACTGCAGATCACGGCACGGATCCCACCTATACGGGAACGGATCATACGAGGGAGAAAGTACCGTTTCTTGCCTACGCAAAATCCATGAGCGGAAGCGGAAGACTGCCGGAACAGGAAACTTTTGCGGTGATAGGCGCTACGGTTGCCGACAATTTCGGAGTGGAGATGCCGAAAGAGGCAATCGGGGAGTCTATGCTGCATTATTTGAATTGATGCGGGAATGTCAGGAGAGTTGAAATGCAGGCAGATCGGGAGAAGATGGATCTTTCCGAGTTGAAATCTTCTCCCGTTAAACATGATATACACTCATCAGTTCTGCCATGATATAAATGCCCCTCGGTTTTGAAATATCAAAGGTGATCCAGCATCGGTTTTCATACCGGGGGTTGGTTTCAAATAACTGCCCTCAGAGGGCAAAGCCATATATAAGTAAACGGTATCAAACAAAATAATTGCAAAGCTCAGAGCTGTTTTGTCTACGGTATGCAGAGAGCATATTTAGTTTCTGATGGTTAAGGCAGGAACTGCTTCGAGATTGCGCACTATTTTACAGCAGATTCACTCCACGTTCTTCCATCAACTTCACCGTTTCCTCCGGCCATATGGAACTCTGGACTTCTCCGATATGGGCTTTCCGTAAGAAAAACATACAGATTCTGGATTGGCCGATACCGCCGCCTATCGTATAAGGAAGCTCCTTTTCCAGAATGGCTTTCTGGAAGGGAAGCTCAGCGCGCTCCTCACAGCCCGCCTTATGCAGCTGTTCTTTCAGAGAATCCTCATCCACGCGGATACCCATAGAGGAGAGTTCCAGTGCGATATCCAGAACGGGATAGTAAACGATGATATCCGCATTTAATGCCCAGTCGTCATAGTCCGGTGCTCTGCCGTCATGGCGTTCACCGGAAGCAAGCTTATCACCGATCTGCATCAGGCAGACGGCTCCCTTTTCTTTTGTAATATAGTATTCGCGCTGCTTGGGTGCAGCGTCCGGATACATGTCTTCCAGTTCCTGTGTTGTGATGAAGAAAATATCTTTTGGCAGAATTTCCGTGATGTAATCATATTGTATTGCCATGTATTTCTCTGTTTTGCAGAGCACGCGGTAGACATCCCGTACAACATTTTTCAGGGTATCTAAATTACGTTCATCCCCCGCAATGATTCTTTCCCAGTCCCATTGGTCTACAAAAATGGAATGGATGTTGTCGGTTTCTTCATCCCGGCGGATCGCGTTCATATCCGTATAGAGTCCCTCTCCATAATGGAAACCATATTTTTTCAGTGCGTAACGTTTCCATTTGGCGAGCGACTGTACAACCTCCGCCTTTCGCTCATCCTGCTCTTTTATTGTAAAACCGACGGGGCGCTCGTAGCCGTTTAAGTTGTCGTTCAGGCCGGATTCAGGTGTAACAAACAAAGGCGCCGAAACTCTGTGCAGGTGGAGCCTTTCTGTTAAAAGATTTTGAAAACAGTCTTTGACCAGTTTGATCGCAACCTGTGTGTCGTGAAGATTTAAGGAGGACCGGTAATCCTCCGGTATGATAGTATTGCTCATAATGTATCCTTTCTTTAATTGTAATATCATTAATATTAAACTCCATTTTCTATATATATGCAAGAAAAATGTGAGGTACAATGATTTTTGTGACGTTGTTGTGGAATGCGCGAATTAATACTTGTAAAATAGTTATGATACTGATATCGAAGTGGAACTGTCAGGAAGACCGGAGACGGAAAAGGAGTTCAGGGTATCACCCGAACTCCGGCAGTTTCACCTGGAATGCTTTTGTATACCCTTCTCCAAACCTGTCATTCAAAAATAATCTGCCGCCGTGCATTTCAATGATCTTAGCGGTAATGCTGAGCCCCAGTCCGTTCCCTTCCTTTGTGCTGCGTGCGGAGTCTTCTCTGGAAAAGGGCTCAAAAATGCGCTCTGCAAAGTCAGGATCAATGGGCTTGCCGTCATCGGCCACTGTAAGAACATACTCTTTCAGCCGTACCAACACTTTTCCCTTTTCTTTCCCATATCGCAGCGCATTGGTCAGCAGATTGGTAACGGCCCGTCTCATTTGAACAAAGTCCATTTCAAGGGGAACAGAATCTTCCGGAATATCTATCGTAAGCGTGATCTGTTTTTCTTCAAAATCCGTATAGTGGGCGGCGACAGTTTCCCGCAGAAGTTCTGCAAGGTTTCCCGTCTTTTTGTGCAGGACATAGCCCTCGCTGTCCAGTTTCACATATTCAAACAGCAGGGAGGTCAGTTCATCAATGCGCATGGCTTTTCCATAAATGGCATCCAGATAGCTTTTCCGCCTATCTTCCTGTGCGACGCCTTCTGATAAAGCCTTGCTGTAGCCGCAGATCGTGGTGATGGGTGTCTTAATATCATGGGCAATATCCGATAAAAGAAGATTTCTTTTCCGCTCAAAGGACAGTTGTCTTTCTTTCTCTTCTTCTAACAGTTCGTCAACTTTTTTCGTCAACACCTTATAATACCAGAGAGCGCCTGCAATATAAGGGAGAAGGCTCAACCCCAGTAAAAACAGGAGCAGAAGAAAAAACATGGCAGTAAGCAGGAAGGTCCACTGTCCCTGGTAAAGGGGAGAACTTACCTGCAGCCGTATACCGGTTCCTGTGATGCCGGTGAATATATTCTGTAAATATTCCGCAATGCCCCCCGGCAGTAAAGATACCAGATAATAAAACACTACCTGTACCATAAGAATAAACAGATTACCGCTGCCGGAGACAGTGATCTGCTGCATTTCAAATATACTGGTCAAACTGGGCAGTATGATCTGGCGGTATAAAATGCCGAGAAATTCTTCGCTGAGATAAATGCCAAACAGGACGACCAAAAACTTTTGTATCAGGAACCATTTCAGTGATTTTTTTTGCATGACATCAGTTTTCCTCATCTTCCAGACGGTATCCCAGACCTCGAATCGTGCGGATGTATTCCACTTCACCGTAATCCAATTTGGCACGCAGTTTGGAGATACATACCATCACGTTACTGTCGGACAGCATATAGGTTTCGCCCCAGCCCTGTTCAAAGAGCTGCTGTTTGGTAAATACTTTTCCCGGATTTTCCATAAACAGTTTCATGATCCGAAATTCTACGGAAGTCAGTGTGATCTTTTCATCTTTCCGATAGAGCAGACAGCTTTTCAGATCCAGTTTTAACGTTTTTGTCTCCAGAAAACCGTTGTCTGTTTTTCTGTTTTTTCCGCCACCCAGGTCGTAGAAACGGCGGAGACTTGAATGTACCCTTGCAACGGCCTCCAGAGGCACAAAAGGTTTTGTGATATAATCATCTGCGCCCAGGTCCAGTCCGAGGATCCTGTCGGAATCGCTGGTTTTGGCGGAGAGAAGGATCACCGGAATATTGCTGTTTTCCCGGATATTGTGGAGCACACGGTAGCCGTCCGGCCCGGGCATCATAATGTCCAGAATCGCCAGATCTATTTCTTCCTGTTTCAGAATGGCAAGGGCTTCAATGCCGTCCGCCGCTTCGAACACTTCGTATTCGTCCTTTTCAAGATAGAGACGAAGGAGATCCCGGATCTCGGCCTCATCATCTGCTATCAATATTTTATATGCCATAGTGTACCCCCTTATGGTTATTATATCATATCTGCGCTTCGCTTTGTTCCGGCAATTGCATCTCAGGATCGCTCAGTCTGCGGTACAGAGCCGCGATACTCAGGTGGTAATAAGGTGACGTATAAAATATTTCCACAGTGCCGCAGGTTATGAGGCCGAGTAAATGCCACGGCAAAAAAGAGAGATCCAATAGAAAGGCTTTCCATTTATGGCCGTTCATCAAAGAGGCGCTTTTTTTCAGTACTTCGCGGTAATCCATATCCGGATGTCCCGCCAGAATATAAGGCACCATGCGGTACTGATACTGTTTATAGAAGCCGGGGATAACAAACAGCAGAGCCCATAAAAAGATGCGTATATCACAGTGAAACATGGTCTTCACCACATTTTTATAGGAATGATCAAATCCATAAGTGATTTCCTTTACTTTGGCATTGTCATCCATGCTCTTTATCATAAACCTGCAGACACCGACGCGGAGGGGGAAGATGAGCAGTACATTCAATATATACAGGAAAAGGAGAAGGAATACAGCAATCATTACAAAAATAGTGATGCCAACCATTCGGGCCTTTTCCGGAACTATAATAGAGTTTTCAGCGTTTTCCGTGTGATCGGAGGAGATATATGTTTCTTCCTTCACGACCAAAAGAGAATTTGCGTTTGTTTCTGCACCATCAGAAGCTGTGTTTGTAGATACTGTTACTGTTTCAGAAGAAAAGCCGGTCGCCGCGGTTCTGTGCCCGCCTGCGCCGATAAAGCTGTCGCAGAAAAGCAGTGACAGGAAAGACACCAGTACGATCTTCCAGTAATTTCGCTGCAGGGCTTCCTTTGCCTGTGTTTTTAATTCTTTTCTTGTCCACATCATAGTATATATCCTCCTATCCCAAATGTGCTCAATTTTTTGCTTTTGTCAGATATTGATAACAGAATAACATACTTAGCTTAAAGAAAAAGAGGGGAAACCTTAACATAACCTAAAAACCACTTTTTTTCTTCTTGTTTCAGTGATTACTCTTTGCTATAATATAATAATGTAAAAAATCCATGAAAGACAAGGTTAGAAATAAATGCGGTCTTGCGAGGGTATGTGATGAAGAAAATCGTCATGTTTGATGGTGAAATTGAGACCCAGCAGTATTTCACCTATCGGATGCGGGAAGAATTTGAAAGACTGGGGCATCAAGTATATACATTCAATCTGTCAAAGACCGGCGAGAGCCTGACAGGGCTGATGCGGTTTGTGGAGAAGGGCAATACGGTAGTGGTTTGCTTCAATTTTCATGGAATTACACCCGGAGACATTTTCTGGCAGGATGAGGAATGGTTTTGGGACGCTATGGAGTGTACCTGTTATAATATCGTGGTGGATCATCCGTTCTATTATCACCGGTTTCTGGAAGCCGCACCGAAGCGGTATGTGCATATCAGCATTGACAGAAAACATGATGCTTATATGCAGAAATATTTTCCTGATATTCTGCGGATTCCGTTTCTGCCGCTTGCCGGTACGGAATATCACCCACAAGGGTATCTGCCGGTACGGGACAGAAAGGTTGATATTGTTTTTACAGGAAACTATTCTCCGCTCTATAAGTTTGATAAATATATTAACCGGCTGGGGGAGGAATACGAGGCGTTTTACCGGGGCATATTAGCAGAACTGCTGGCGCATCCGGAGCGTACATTGGAGGATGTGGCGGAAAAGCATATCAGGCGGGAAATTCCGGAAGTGACAAAGGAAGAACTGAAAGAGACGATGGGCAATCTGATCTTTTTAGATTTGTATGCCCGCTCCTATATCAGAGGAAAAGCAGTGCAGGTGTTGGTGGATGCAGGACTAAAAGTAGCGGTTTACGGGGGCGACTGGGATGAACTGCCCTGTAAGCACCCGGAAAACATCATCAATGGGCAGGGGGTAAATTCCGAAGTCTGCCTGCAGAAAATTTCAGAGGCGAAGATTTCACTGAATGTAATGCCCTGGTTTAAGGACGGCGCTCATGACAGGGTGTTCAATACGCTTTTAAACGGCGCGCTGCTTGTGAGTGATGACAGTATTTATCTGCGGGAAATTTTAAAGGATGGGGAAAACTGTATTTTATATAATCTGGATAATATAGAACAGATGCCGGAGCGGGTAAAAGCGCTTTTAGCAGATGAGGATAAGATGCAGGAGATGATCGACAGAGGGTATGAGATGGCGAAAAGAGCCCATACCTGGGCACACCGGGCGGATTTTTTGTCGGATTTGATTGAAGATGGCGTGATGGATGGTATGTTCAGTCAGGAAATGCTGAATGACTGTATCAGTTGATTTTTAGAATATACACTACAAACAGAATATAGAAATGGAAAGAAGGGTAAAAACATGGAAGGAGCATTCTTATTGTTAGGCGGCGGACTTTTGATCATTATCATTGCGGTGGTAATTTCGGTTGTGGCTTCCGTGACAGGAACAGCGGCAGCAGTCGTAGACGATGATGAGGAAGATTAAATGATAACCATCAGTCTGTGTATGATCGTGAAGAATGAGGAGCGTATCCTGAGGCGGTGTCTCGACTGTGTCGCGGATCTTGTGGACGAGATCATTATAGTGGATACGGGTTCTACAGACCGCACAAAAAAGATTGCGGCAGAGTACACGGAGCAGATATACGATTTTGCATGGACGGGCAATTTTTCCGATGCCCGTAATTTTGCATTCTCAAAATGCACAAAACAGTATATCTATACCGCGGACGCAGACGAAGTGATAGATGAGGAGAACAGAAAGCGGTTTTCAGATTTAAAGCAGGCACTCCTGCCGGAGATCGAGATCGTGCAGATGAAGTATGGCAATCAGCTGCAGTTTTCCACAATCTACAATTTTGATGAAGAGTATCGGCCGAAGCTTTACAAGCGGCTGCGGGAGTTTGTGTGGGAGTATCCTATTCATGAGGCGGTGCGATTAGAGCCTGTGATCTATGACAGCGATATTGTGATCACGCATCTGCCGGAGACATTGCACACAGGCCGCGATATTGCTACGTTTGAGAAAATGACAGCGGACGGTGAGTATCTGGATAAAAAACTTTGCGGCCTTTATGCAAGGGAACTTTTTATTTCCGGTTCAGATGAACAGCTTGTCAGAGCAAAAGAATATTTTAAGACAGTGATAGAGGAAGAAGGCAGGTCGCAGGCAGAGCAGATGGAGGCGTTCTGTGTTGTGGTGCGAGCATGCCGACTGGCCGGGGATGCGGCGGAGTTTTATAAATATGCGATGCGTGCAACTGCTTCTGACGAAGAACTTCCGGCGGAGATTTGTTATGAGCTGGGATGCTTTTATCAGGAGAAACAGGATTTGGCGGAAGCAGCGATGTGGTTTTATAATGCGCTGCATGAGACGGAGAGCATTTTGAACGGGAAGTGCGGCGGGGAGCTTGCGGAGGCGGGGCTTGCGGCCTGCCGGAGAGATGCGGAACTGAAATAGACCGAGCTGAAAGCGAGGGATACGAGCAAAAAGCGAAGCGTTTGCGAGTTTAAGTATTTGCGGAACTGGATAAAACAGCAGAAGTCGTAGAGATGCACGGAAGAAATTTGAAGCTGGTTTTTATCAGATTCAAATTTGCTTCCCCGCTATGTGCATCTCGGAGACGGATGCGGAACTAAAATGATAAACAGCATAAGAGCGGACAGTGCACAAGACGATTTACAGACGTGAAACGGCTGAAAATCTGTCTTCCGCTATCGTGTACTGGCAGCTCTTATGCGGAACTGAAATAGGAGAAACTATGGGTTGGGAAGATGGCGTAAGAAGAGTGGAGCCGTATGTTCCGGGGGAGCAGCCAAAGCGGACGGACATCATTAAATTAAATACAAACGAATGCCCTTATCCGCCTGCGCCTGAGGTGAAGGCGGCGCTTGCCGAATTGGATTATGAGACGTTCAGGCTTTATCCGGATCCGGACTGTGGGGAACTTGTGGGAGCACTGGCGGATTATTATGGGGTTTCAAAGAAGCAGGTTTTTGTGGGAATAGGTTCTGATGACGTGCTGGCAATGGCATTTCTGACGTTTTTTGGTACGGGAAAGCCAATCTTGTTTCCGGACATCACCTATTCCTTTTATGATGTCTGGGCTAATCTTTTTCGGATTCCTTATGAGCAGATTCCTTTGGACGATGCATTTGAGATTCGAACACAGGACTATATCGGCAGAGACTGCGGCGGCATTGTGATAGCCAATCCGAATGCGCCCACGGGTGTGCTTTTGCCGCTTTCGGAACTTGAAAAGATCATATCCGCCAACAGGGATGTAGTGGTGATCGTGGATGAAGCGTATATAGATTTCGGCGGAGAGAGTGCGCTGCCGCTTCTTGAGAAATATGATAACCTGATGGTAGTACAGACCTTTTCCAAGTCCAGAGCGATGGCCGGTATGCGGATAGGCTTTGCTCTTGGAAATGAAAAGCTGATCAGTTATCTGTCAGACTGCCGGTTTTCTTTCAATTCTTATCCGATGAACCGTCCGGCGCTTGCAGCGGGTGCGGCGGCAATAAAAAATGACCGTTATTTCAAAGAAACCTGCGGCAGGATCATTGATACAAGAGAACGGGTGAAAGAAGAGCTGAAGGAATTAGGATTTTCTTTTACGGACAGCATGACAAATTTTGTTTTTGCACGGCATGAAAAGGTGCCGGCAAAGGAGATTTTTGGGATGTTGAAAGAAAAGGGCATTTATGTCCGCTATTTTGCGAAACCGCGAATTGATGATCATCTTAGGATTACGATCGGAACGGATGCGGAGATGGACAGACTGATGGCGGTGCTGCGGGAATATCTTGTAGGATGAAACATGATAATACAGAGGAGAAATATTTATTCCACAGGACTTTAAAAATAAAATGTCTGCATAGAAATATATCATACAATCAATTTCAGGAAAGGAAAACGTTATATGTCTACAAAATTTGCATGGATTTTAGTATTTTTGGTTTCAATGGTTCCATTGATCGAACTGAGAGGTGCAATTCCTTTTTCACAGATGTATGGCCTGCCAATTCTGCCCTCCTACATTGTGGCAGTGATCGGCAATATGGTGCCGGTACCGTTCATCTATCTGTTTGCCAGAAAAGTGCTTGAGTGGGGAGCGGATAAACCAATCATCGGTAAATTTTTCAGCTGGTGTCTGGAAAAGGGACAGAAGGGCGGACAGAAGCTGCAGGCGAAGGCCGGAAAGGGGCTGTTTGTCGCGTTGCTTTTGTTTGTGGGAATTCCTCTGCCCGGCACAGGTGCATGGACGGGAACATTGGCGGCAAGTATTCTGGATATGGATTTCAAGTCAAGCATAACGGCTGTTATGCTTGGGGTTTTGCTTGCCGGCATCATTATGGGTGCTGCAAGTATGGGCGTATTCGGCGCGTTGGGAGCGGTATTTTCATAATATTAGGAAATTACTGCTTTATCTGCGGAGCGCTGAGTTGAGATTTGTGCAGGAGAAAAAAGTGAGTGACAGTTACACCGGTTTTGCCGAAGTTTATGATGAATTGATGGATAATGTGCCATATGAGGAGTGGGCGGAGTTTCTGACCGCTGTGCTGAAAGAATATAGTGTAGGAAGTGCACCCGTTTTCAAAGCAGGTCTGCAGAAAGAAAATGCGGAGAATCTCGCCATCGAACGGAATACCGTGCTGGATCTCGGGTGTGGCACCGGTACTTTGACAGAACTTTTATATCGTGCCGGGTTTGATATGATCGGTGTGGATAATTCTGAGGAGATGCTGGAAATTGCGCTTCGGAAGCGTGAGAAAAGCGGCAGCGATATTTTATATCTTTTACAGGACATGCGGGAGTTTGAACTGTACGGTACGGTGGGGGCAGTGTGCAGTGTCTGTGATTCCCTCAATTATATTTTGGAAGATGCGGATATGGTAAAAGTGTTTTCGCTGGTGAATAATTATTTATATCCCGGCGGAATTTTTGTGTTTGATTTTAATACGGTATACAAATATGAGCAGGTGATCGGGGACGCCACAATTGCGGAAAACAGAGAAGACTGCAGCTTTATCTGGGAAAATTATTATGATGAGGAACATCAGATAAATGAGTATGATCTGACGTTATTTGTCAGAAGTACAACTGCTGATGCCGAGGCAGATTGTTTTAAACGTTTTACGGAGACACATTATCAGCGGGGCTACACGCTCAGGCAGATGAAAGGATTTCTGGAAGAAGCGGGTCTTATGTTTGTGAAAGCGATGGATGCGGATACGCACGGTGAGGTCAGGGCGGAGAGCGAGCGGATCTATGTGATTGCAAGGGAAACGGGAAAAGGGGCGGAATCATAACAGACCAGGTGGATATTAGTAAAGGCAACAACAGAATATTGAAAAAAAGTATTCATTGTGATTCAAGTTACAGGTTATGGAAGGGATTTGGAAACCGATATGAAAGATTACATGGTGAGAGGAACTGCGGCGAATGCGCAGCTTCGGATATTTGCGGCAACAACAAGGCAGACGGTGGAGGCAGCGCGCATTGCGCACGGTACAAGCCCGGTTATGACGGCGGCGCTGGGGCGGCTTCTGACGGCGGGCGCTATGATGGGCAGTATGATGAAAGGTGAGGAGGATATTCTGACTTTGCAGATACGGGGAGAAGGCCCCGGTAAGGGTCTGACCGTGACTGCGGATTCCAAAGGAAACGTCAAGGGATATGCACTTGTACCGTGTGTGATCCTGCCCGCCAATGAAAAGGGAAAACTGGATGTCGGCGGAGCGCTGATGGGGCGGGAAAATAGCGGGACAACCGGTGCGGAGGACGGACGGGAAACCGCGCCTGCGGCCAATGTGGGCGGCATTTTAAGCGTCATCAAAGATCTGGGAATGAAAGAGCCTTACGCGGGGCAGACTGTATTACAGACAGGAGAAATAGCGGAAGATCTGACCTATTATTTTGCGGTTTCGGAGCAGACGCCGTCCTCTGTGGGATTGGGTGTTTTGATGGAGAAAAATAACACCGTAAAACAGGCCGGCGGCTTTATCATACAGCTTATGCCCTTTGCGGAGGATGCCGTTATTGAAAAGCTGGAACAGAATTTGCAGCATATCAAGCCGGTGACCACGATGTTAGAAGAGGGGCTGACACCCGAAGGTATTTTGGAGACCGTGCTGGAGGGAATGGATATCGAATGGACTGACACACTGCCTGTGCAGTTTTACTGCAATTGCGATAAGGCGCGGGTCGAGAAAGCACTTGTCAGTATCGGGGCAAAAGAACTGACAGATATCATTGCGGATGGCAAGCCCATAGAAGTGAAGTGTCATTTCTGCAATCGGGCGTATGAATTTACAATAGAAGATTTGGAGAAATTGTTATGCGGCATGGTTTTATCAAAGTAGCGGCGGTTACGCCGAAAATCAAAGTGGCGGATCCGGTTTATAATGCAGAGAGAATCTGTGAAAAACTGAGCGAAGCGTATGAACGAAAAGCAAAGATCATTGTTTTTCCGGAACTTTGTATCACAGGCTATACCTGTGAAGATCTGTTCAGGCAGGAGCTTTTGCTGAAAGAGGCGCTGCGGGCATTGAAAAAGATCGCAGAGTGCACAAAGGGGCAGGACGCCCTTGTTTTTGTGGGACTGCCGGTGGAACAGAAGCAGAAATTATATAATGCCGCTGCAGTGCTCAGAGACGGAAAAATACTCGGGATGATACCAAAGACCTGTATCCCGAATTACGGAGAATTTTATGAGGCAAGACATTTTGCACCGGGCAGTGCGGAAATAACAGAGTTTCTGCTAGATGGGGAAAGGATTCCCTTTGGGACAAAACTGCTTTTTGCCTGCGAGGAAATTCCCGCACTTATAGTGGGCTGTGAGATATGCGAAGATATGTGGGCGGCAGAGACGCCGGGTACATCCCACGCATTGGCAGGAGCAACTATACTGGTCAATCTCTCGGCATCCAACGAGACAGTGACAAAGGATGAGTATCGAAAAATGCTGGTCGAGTCGGGCAGCGCAAGGTTAGTCTGCGGCTACGTCTATGCAAGTGCCGGCGAGGGGGAATCCACCCAGGATCTGGTATTTTCGGGACATAATATGATTGCGGAAAACGGCGTCATTTTGGCGGAGGCGGCACGCTTTACCGGGGAATCTGTCTATGGGGAACTGGATGTTTACAGGCTTTCCGAGGCGAGACGACGGCTTAATACTTTCCTGACAGGGAAAGACGGTTATACGGTTTTACCGTTTTCACTGAAACAGGAAGAAACGAAACTGACCAGAAAATTTGGCAAAGCGCCTTTCGTACCGACAGAAGAACTCACAAGAAACAAGCGGTGCGATGATATTTTAAAGATTCAGAGTTACGGATTGAAAAAACGTTTTGAACATACCGGATCAAAAGCGGCGGTGATAGGTGTTTCCGGCGGACTGGATTCCACGCTGGCGCTCCTTGTGACGGCAAAATGCTTTGATCTGCTTGAAAAAGACAGAAGCGATATTATCGCGGTGACAATGCCCTGTTTCGGCACAACAGACAGAACCTATCAGAATGCCTGCAAGTTGGCGGAGACGTTGGGGGCCGTGTTAAAAGAAGTGGATATCAAACATTCTGTGACGAGACATTTTCAGGATATCGGACAGGATATGGAGAAGCATGACGTCACTTACGAGAACGGACAGGCGAGGGAGCGGACGCAGGTTCTCATGGATATTGCAAATCAGAGTGATGGTCTTGTGATCGGAACCGGGGATATGTCGGAGCTTGCGCTCGGCTGGGCCACCTATAATGGCGATCACATGTCGATGTACGGTGTCAATGCAGGAGTGCCGAAAACGCTGGTGCGTCATCTGGTACAGTATTTTGCGGATACATGCGGAAATAAGGAGCTGCAGACAGTCTTGACGGATGTACTGGATACACCCGTATCCCCGGAGCTTTTGCCTCCGGTGGAGGGAAAGATCGCTCAAAAGACCGAAGATCTGGTGGGGCCTTACGAACTGCACGATTTCTTCTTATATTATATATTGCGTCTGGGCTTCTCCCCGTCAAAAGTCTACAGGATTGCCCGGGATACTTTTGGCGGAGAGTATGCCTATGAAGAAATATTGAAGTGGCTTAAAACTTTTTACAGAAGATTTTTTTCACAGCAGTTTAAGCGTTCCTGCCTGCCGGACGGCCCGAAAGTGGGCAGCGTTGCCGTTTCGCCCAGAGGAGATCTGCGGATGCCGTCGGATGCCTGTGCAGCTATCTGGATGAGAGAGATAGAACAGTTGAAGCCGTAAGCATCCCTGAATTTTTGCTGTCATCAGGTTATTCCCCGATTCTTTCTTTGATCTTTTCTTCAAAATATTTGTTGAGGGATACTTCCGGCAGTAAAGAACGCAGTCGCCGTTTGATTGCCGCCAGTTTTTCGCCCTCATATACGTCCAACAGACACATGAGTAGATTGAGCTCGTTTTCCTTGTCGCATAACTCCAGAACCGGCGGCAGGTGCTGTTCGATGAAATCCGTTTCACCCGTTTCGGCGGCCGCGTGAATGAGTTGCCACCAGATGAACAGATTTTCCTCGGAAGGCGGGAATACAATCTCTCTGGCCGGGTTCCCGGCCTCCCCGGTGGACAGAATCGCCTCATATTCCTGCCGATTGTCCAGCATAGAGAGATAGCGCAGCAAAGAAATCTCGTCCGGATGCTCTATAAAATCCTTTTTGCGCTCCTCTAAAGTCTCGCGGCCTCTGCCTATGTTATTGCATAGCTGATCCCGCTGCAATCTCATACGTAAATACCACGGATGCTCCGGATTCCCCTCTGTTTTTTGCACGAAGCGGTCTGCAATCGCAAATGCCCGCTGAAAGGCCTCCCGACCCTGCTGAATCCACATATGCGTCTTTTCCGCTTCCAGCTGATCCCGGCTCCGTTCCAACTCAGCGGGGTCTCCTGTACCGTTTTTCAGGACGGCGTCAATCGTCTGGAGCTGTGAATCGATGTATTCCATAGCCTCCTGAAAAGAGTGGTCGTCCCGTAATACCGAGTATTTTGAAACCAAGTCCTCCGCGCGCTCCAGAGAAGTCAGTCCGAAAAGATCATCGATGCTTACGTCGAAAAATGTGGCGATCTTCGGCAGCAACGTAATCTCCGGAGCACCGCTGCCCACCTCCCATCGGGACACGGTCTGTGGGGTAAGAAAGAGGTACTCTGCCAGTTCCGTTTGTGTGATGTTCTTTTCTTTCCTGAGCAGAGCGATTTTTTCTCCGATTGTCATCTTCATAAGCGTTCCTCCTGTGTTTGTTGATAAATGGTATTTTTAAGTTATCTATAGTATAACCTGCCGGAACAGAACTGTCTAACAAGGCTGCATTGTAAAATTTACAACAAGTGATTGGCAGGGTCGGCGTTCTGCACCGGAAATGAGATCTTCCTTCTCCAGGCAATATAGCACAGTGGTTTGGGAAATATAACCCTTATCACGAAAAAGTTGCTTTGCAATTACTGTAAAATGCGGTATAGTTAAAGAAAAAATCTCAATGAAAAAAGAGTGTAAAGAATTTTACGAGACAATACAGATCAGGTCAACCCGGAGAGACGATCTCTCCGGGCGTTCCGTTTACAAATTATTGTGCCTGAACCTTGGCAAGCGTATCTCCGATAACTTCCAGCAAAAGTTCGGAGGTGTAGGCCGCTTCATCCGCGTAAGTGATATTTTCCAGAGACTGGTTTTCGCAGATCTGCTCGGAAAGCGCATTGAAAGAAGGCTCTAACAGCGGATACAGTGTAGAAATTCTGTCGCTGAGCGGTAAAAGTGTCAGAGAAACAATGGATGTTTCATCCACAGTAAGATTAATTTCCACAGTCTCATTTTCCAGATAGAGCGCGCTTCTGTAGGAGCCGGGCTGATAAATGGGTGCCTGTTCTCCATCCTGTGTTTCTGTTTCAGGTGTTACATTCTGGTTTTCAGGGGTCTCCTTATCCGAGCGGAACATAATAAAAAGCAGTATGATGAAAAGGATACCCAGTACAACGAAAATTCCTGTATAGATCAATTCTTTCAGGTGCAGTACGACAATTTTTGTTTTGGAACTCATAGGCTCTCCCGGGGCTAAACCGTTACTTTGTATATCATATTAAAGGAAGAGCAGATTTATGACAGGGGAGGGCAGGCAGACCGGGAAAAAGAGTAAAAAACTTTTGGATGTCCGGCAATGTTGTGAAATACAAGGCTATAGATGGAGGATTCAATTTTGGAAAAGGAAACGATAAAACAGGAGTCCGGGGGATGGCGCGATAAAGTGTATAAGATTGCAGATATTCCGGTGGCGTTGATGGAGTTTACGGCAGCTCTGCTCTTTATGATATATGCTCTCTTTTTTATCTATTACGGCTACGAAGATTTTCTGATGAACAGAAGCCGGACCGCGTTGGCGGGATGTCTTCTGGCCATTTTGATTCTGCAGTTTCTTATGGGGGAGACGATCTTACATAGATATATGGCTATTAATTGGAAAGGGTTTATCTTTGAGGTGGCCGGATGGATGCTCGGTACGCTTTTTATTGCCTATTTTGTGGAAGTGGATACAGATGCCATTCCGGAGATCACAGGTATTGACAACAGTATTCCGGAATATATTGTGATGGCACTTTTTTTGATTTGGTTGTTTTACCTTTCTGTCTATTCCTTTTGTCTTTTTTCAAAATATGGAAAGAAGGGCTTTTTGCACTTTCTGATGATGCTTATCTGGGAAATATTTGTATTCGTGGGGTGCGCATTTTTTGGCGGCGAAACAAACATGCCTTTACTTGTGACAGTGCTGCTTTTGCCTGCCGCTTCCTTCCTCGCCGCTTCAGTGCGGTATCTGGCTGTGGGATGGATAGGGAAAAAGCGGGAAATTGGGAAAAAGCAGATCTGGCTGAAAAGGGCGGCTATGGTGGTTCTGGCAGGTGGAATTCTGTTTGGGGGTCCGGAAGATCTGCCTGAGATCACGCCCAGACAGGATGAGGAGGGGTATTATCTGCTGTGCACCAGGGAAGGATTTGACTGGTTTATTCATCGGATCAATAAAAAGAATGAGAGACACAATGTCAATGCGAGACTGACGGCGGATATTGTGCTCAATGACACTTCGGACTGGGAACGCTGGGAAGAGGAACCACCGGAATATCAATATAGATGTATGGTATATTACAGCGGCCATTTTGACGGAAACGGCCATACATTGGAGGGCTATTATTCGGAGTGGGATATGCCCATTTTCAACAGGCTGGAGGAACAGGCTCTGGTGACGGATTTAAAGATCCGGAAATCCCTGTTTCAGAGTACTTATGAAGGGAATCATTACGATGATGACGGGGAGATCAATGTGGTTTCCGCTTCCGCCTTGTGTTTTGCCAATTATGGACGGATAGAGGGCTGTGATGTGGAGGCGACAGTACTTGGGGACTGGAGTGCCGGAGGAATCGTCTCCTGCAATTATGGTGTCATGGAAAACTGCAGCTTTGCGGGAAGAGTGGAGGCAGGAAAGACATTCTGCGAGGACAGGGGGGATGACCGCTGGGCAATAAATACAATCTGTGCCGGTGGAATTTGCAGGACCAACGTGGGGAGTATCCGGAACTGTGTAAATGAAGGGACGATCCTGTGCGAAACTATCACCGATACTTACTATATGGATTATGCTGTCGGAGGGATTGTCGGGAAAGTAAATAGCGGGGGCAGTGTGGAAAACTGTAAGAATGTGGGAAATATTCAGGGTCCCCAGCTTTCTGGCGGGATTGCAGGTGCAAACAACAGGGGTGAGATCAGCCAATGTGCCAATATAGGGGAAGTTTGTGTGAAACAGCCCGGGCTGGATTATGTGACATACCTTATTACGGCGGGAATCTGCGCTTCCAACGGCGGTCTGGTGGATTCCTGCTGGAACACGGGTAAAGTATTCAGTGAACAGGAGTTTCTGAGTTATTGTGCTCCGGTCTACGGCATTGCCTGCAATCTGGTAAATCCTGAAGAAGGGCAGACAAAGAACTGTTACTATCTCCCGAAGAATGCAAGGCAGGTTTACCGTCAGTCCGGCGTATATAAGTTGTCGGAAGCGGAGATGGCGGAAGTAGAGAAGTATGTGGCAGCAGGGCAGGAGACGGCCGGGGCAGAGAAATACACGGCGGGACACAATACAGAGGAGGCAGAAGAACCTGCGGTGACAGGGCAGGAGATGGCAGAGGGGGAGAAAAATATACCTGATAGCTATGTCATATCAGATGTGGACTCCTTTGAACTTTTCACAGAGATGCCGGACTATCCGGGAACGGATGAGGACGACTATATCCATCTGCATATGGGGCCGAAACAGGATACGGTGTATGAGGTGCAGCCGGGGGATACGCTCTGGAAGATTGCGGAATCCTTTTACGGGGACGGAATTTATTATGACAACCTGGTATGTTCGAAAGATTCGACAGGTGATTTTTCTGACAGCAGCCTGATCTTTCCCGGAGAAAAGATTTTGGTTCCGGGTTTTGATTATTATCTGCTCTGTGCAAATGACGAAGAGGGGTTTGACTGGTCTTTTTGTCAGGATGCTTCCGGGGAAAAGTGTCCGACCACATATTTTATGGCGAAGCCCGAGGACTGGTACTATGGGTGTATACATTTTGCGGCGAGCCGGGGATTGGAGGTGCTCTGGCCGAAGGATAAGGAACTGGGACATGGCACAGCCGCGGGAGATATACGGATCCTGTATTACATGGACAGCAATCCGGACGGTGATTTTCTGGCCGGTGAATGGGGGAGCGCGAAGGAGAAGATTGCAGAGAGTGCTGAAATCTACTGCGGCCGGGGCATAGAGAATCTGCGCTTTTACCGGTACGAGTTGGACAATGGGGAATCTCTCTACGGATATTCCTTCCGTCTGTATCCGGATCAGTGCCCCTTTGAGAGCGAGCTGCGGACAGGGGAAGGTGCGCAGGTTTCCGGGCAGGAGGAGGTGCTGGACTGTGCGGTATTTTACCGGCTGCGGGAAGGGCTTATAGTGGAATTTATCGGGATTGAGCCTGTGTCGGAGGATATGGATGTTTTGGCGCGGACGCGCTATCTGGCGGCCAGAGTCGTGGACGGCCCGGCCATTGAGGAGAAGGAATACACGGGGGAGGAATTTTACGGCAGAGAGGATTGGCCGTATACAAAACTCCACAATCCTTTTGCGGTTGCGCTGGAATACAGCCCGGAGATAGAGTGCGATGATTATATATTGTTTACGGGGGCGCAGTAACCAGAATATATTTTAGTGTATCCATTTAGGCTGTGAAAGTGAAATATATGAAGTGATCAATCCAATGGCAGAAGTACCTACAGATGTATTAGAAAATATGAAAAACGATGGATTAATAACAAATGCGTAATATAATAAGTAGATTAAAGGAAATTAAATAGGAGATGCGGATGAGTATACGCGCAGTAAAACATGTAAATAAAGACGAAAATAATAGGATAGAGTTTTTATTGGTTGACTGGGATTATATTGATGGAAGTGATTATATTGCAAAATTATTTTCTGAAGAGTATGGATTTGCAGTTGGGAAAAAATTTGACGGGATATGGTATAGCATTATTCGTATACATTTGGGTATATGTGAATATGAACTGCTTTGGCATGAGGATATAGGAAATGAAATATATTGTCTAAACCAGACAGAAGAAGAAAATGATCTATTGCAGCATAGATTGGAAAGAATATTGGATATTCTTAATGCTCGAATTGAAAAAGCAGCCAAGCAGTAATGTGTAAATGAAATTGTCAAAATTATAAAAAAGAATCTTAAGTTAGAAGCTGGTTATGGAGGAAAAAAGCATGCTGATAAATTTAACTGAAAATGTTCCATCTGTTTAAGAGATGGAATTTATAACTTTGGAGACTTATGAACTATCCAAAAGAAATTTGGTTGATATTAGAGTGTTCAACAGCGAAAGAAATGATATAACCCCAAAATGTCATACGATAACTTCCCCTGAATATCTGGCGGCACGTGTTTATAATGTAGCGGTGCATCCGCTTCAGACATTAGGCAGAATTAATGTAAACGGGGTGGAAGTGCCGGTCATTGCGAATAAAATCAATAACAAAGAGTATGATTCTCTTGCACGCGGAGCCGGATATATAGCAGGAAATATCGCACAGGCGTATGCCATAAGCATAGGGATTGAAAAATGCGGGGAACTGATAAATAAGAAGAGATATGGAACAGGGACTTTTGCTGATGGTATGTCGCTGGAAGATGCCAAAGCATACCTGGAGATTCAGGACCATCGAAGTAAGGCAGGGCTGACAGATGCAGAACTGTTAGGAATTCAAAAAGTTGATGATTACTTAGCTTTAAATAAGACGAATTATGACGATTTATTGGCGTTGCGTAGGGCTGAACAAGCTGAATATGAAAACTTTCTCAAATATGGGAATGTGAAAGGGAATATCGAACCCGCTAAAACGGACTTTATTGTGACACCCAATGGTACTGTTATGGATACTAGTATAAAAGTTTTTAAATAAATGGACTGTATGACTGCTTTGCAGTATAATGTACTTATCAAAAGATAAAGGAGCATTATACATGGGAAGAAAAGCGTCAACTATTATCCTTAGCC
>JAAUZC010000043.1 GCA_014804795.1 Lachnospiraceae bacterium
CAAGGTAGACTTGCCTGAATGAAAGCCTGACCTGTCCGGCGCATGAAATAAGTGCTGGACAGGGGATGGCAAAATTTTTTACACTTCTATTGCTTCTTTATCACATCTGAGCAAAATGTCCGGGCTGCTTGTATTAGAAATAAGATTCGCAATGAACGGATATCTCACATATTGGTATCAAACAGTTCATTGAGTCTGAGTAACAGTACTTCAAATTTTTCCTGCGTGTCACTTTCGTTCCAGAGAGTGCAGTCTGTTTCATATTCCGCCCACTGTCTTGTGTATACGAGTGTCAGGGGGCGTTTTTCTTCGTCTGTTTCATCCACCAGCTTAAAGTTTACAATGCCGGCATTTTCAATCAGAGAAAACATGATACAGGCGTTTTCTTCAAGCATAGAGATTTCCTTTTTAGGGTTTGGAGCATCATGAGCGTACTGTTCTTTGTCTTTTTCGGAGAGTGCGAAGGTTACGGTCACTTCATAAGGTTCGGCAGATGTCTGCAGGGCAAACTGCTGATAAGCCATATCTTCGGGAAAAGTCAGGTTATAGATGATATTTCCCACGGCAGAGTTGTCGCCGATATATTTTGTCCGCCAGGAGTACAGGGATTCATGCGGAAAGCTTTCTTTCTCCGGTGCGGATTTCGGGTTGGTCAGCAGGCAGAAAGCGGCACCGGCGCATAAAATCAGTGCCGGTATCACGAAAATGAGCGCCGGCTTTTTCCATGTTTTAGCCCGGACGATCCTTTCTTTTAAATCGACTTCTCCAAATGCCAGGGGACAGGCGGGCGCAGGAATCCTTTTCCGGTTTTCCGGCTTGTCATATCCGATCAGGGAAAGTAAATAACTCTTTTTCTCTTCACTGTTGTAGCTTTGCAACACTTTTTCATCACAGGCAAGTTCGATATCCCTGTTAAGCAGGATATAGGCCGCCCATATCAGAGGATGAAACCAGTAAACCGAAAGCAACAGGAAGGCAAAAGCTTTTATATAGTGGTCCTTTCTCGCGAGATGTGCCTTTTCGTGGGCAAGCACATGGGCAAAGGCCGTATCTGATAACCGGAAGGGAATGTAGATTCTGGGGTTGATCAGACCGAGTATAAAAGGCGAATCCACAAATTCACTCTGCCAGATATTATCTTTTAGCCGGACGGCAGTGCGCATTTTCCGGTTCAGGCGCAGATAGCTGAGAAGCAGGTAGGAGAGCATCAGACATATGCCGGTAAGCCAGAGCAAAACGGCGCCGTTTGCCATGATACGCAGTGCCTCTGCTCCGGATTTTCCTGTGGAGAGCACGGAAAAAGATAGGTTCGCAGCAGGATTCACTACACGGTCGATAACGGCGATACCGCTGTCTATCTCGGGAAGTGCCCCCGGCTGTATGGTCTCCGGTATGGTTTCAACGCTTGGAATCAGGCTGAACATGCTCTCCGGGGAAAAGGGAAATACAAGCCGGATACCGACGAAAGCCCAGAGCATACAGGTAAGCTGTTTCGGCATTTTTTTCAGGATAAGCTGCAGCAGCACAACAACAAGCACGATCCAGCCTGCTGTGATACTCATATTCAAAACTCTTAGAAAAACGGCAGTCATAAATATTACACCTCGCTTTCTATCAGTCTTTTCAGTTCTTCCATTTTTTCGTCAGACAACTTTTTGTGCCGGCCGAAAGCGGCAATGAAAGCCGGCAGAGAGTTTTCAAATTTCTTTTCGATCAGTTCTTCCATTTCGGCTTCCTGTATCTTGTCTTTGGAAATAAGGGAAGTGACAACAGTATGTTCGTTTTTGAGAATGCCGCGCTCCGAAAGCCGTTTGATCACGGTGTAGGTGGTTGTGGATTTCCAGCCGAGCTGTTCTTCGCAGAGCCTGACAAGTTCTTTACTTTTTATGGGTTCATGTTCCCATAGAATTAAACAGAAGCGATATTCACTTTCAAAAATTTTCGGTGTTTCCATAAAAATAGACCTCCTTTTACTCTAACGCGTTAGAGAATATAATTTAATCTAACACATTAGAGTAAGGAAGTCAAGCGGGTGATTGATTTTTATAAACAGTTTAGCCCTCCCATTCATAAAAGCGGCTGCTTCGCATCCGTCGCCGCTTGCGCGGCTTAACTTTTATTCATGTGGAGGCGCTTCGCTCATGAAATAATTAGCAATCAGTGCTTTGTGTGCAAGCACCCACACACAGCTTGCCAATTATTTCATGGCTAAACTGTTTATTCATACTCTGCAATATCATAGATGAGTCGTTCCGTATCCTCCCAGCCGAGGCAGGGGTCCGTAATGGATTTTCCGTAGATGCCGTCGCCGATTTTCTGGCAGCCTTCTTCCAGATAGCTTTCCACCATGACGCCTTTTACGAGCTTATGGATATCGGGATTCAGCTTGCGGCTGTGCAGCACTTCTTTCACAATACGGATCTGCTGCTTAAACTGTTTGTTGGAATTATTGTGGTTGGAGTCGATGATGCAGGCGGGATTTACCAGATCCCGTTCACTGTATAATTCCAGCAATGTGTTTAAATCTTCGTAGTGATAGTTGGGCAGGCTTCTGCCGTATTTATTGACAGAACCGCGCAGTACCGTATGGGCAAGTTCATTGCCTGTGGTTTTTACCGCCCAACCTCTGTAAATAAAAGAGTGGGGATGCTGCGCCGCATAGACGGAATTTAACATGATCGAAAAATCGCCGCTGGTGGGGTTCTTCATGCCTGCCGGCACGTCAAAGCCGCTGACAGTCAGGCGGTGCTGCTGGTCTTCCACGGAGCGGGCGCCGATTGCCACATAGGAGAGGATATCGGAAACATAGCCCCAGTTTTCAGGGTAAAGCATTTCGTCCGCACAGGTCAGTCCGGATTCACTGATGGCCCGGATGTGCATTTTTCGCATGGCGATGATACCCGCCAGAAAGTCTTCCTGTTTATTAGGGTCCGGCTGGTGAACGATACCTTTATAGCCGTCTCCGGTGGTTCGGGGTTTGTTTGTATAAATTCTCGGAATAAGAATCAGCCTGTCCTTTACTTTATCGTTGAGTCCAGCGAGACGCTCCACATATTCGCAGACGGAATCTTCGTTGTCCGCGGAACAGGGGCCGATGATCACTAAAAATTTGTTGCTCTCTCCGGTGATAACGGAACGGATTTCTGCGTCCCTGATACGCTTCAACTCAATTAATTTAGCGGGCAGGGGATATTGCTCTCTGATCTCATCAGGGGTCGGCAGTAATTTTATAAATTCAAATGACATTGTTGTTTATGCTCCTTTATCAATTTTAAACCTTACATATTATACATGATGGTTTATAAAGATGCAAGAATTTTGTTAGGAGCATATCAGCAGAGACAGAATTTACATTTTTAAATAACGCCGCAGAGAAATAAGCTGCAGCACAGAGAGCAAAAGCTGACTTGCGAGCAGTGCCCACAGATAACCCTTGATACCGAATACAGGAATACAGAAAAACACAAAGGCGAGCCTGACAAGAAGACTTGCGACGCCATAAAAAAAGGAAGATATGGTTTTTCCGAGACCATGCAGAATACTGGTAAGTGTGGAGTTCATATAGAGAAAAGGGCATATAAAGCCTAAAATCTGCAGGTAGCCGCCGGCTTTTTCCTGATGGAAGACAAATTTGCCGAGAACAGGGCCAAAGAGCAAAAAGAACCCAAGGCAGAAAAAACCGAGAAGCAGGCAGTAATGTACCGAGCGGTGAACTGCTTTGGCAATAGTATGCTCCTGATGCAGCGCCTGAGCCTCAGAGACCGTTGGCAGCAGCATCACGGCAATGGAACCGGTCAGGGCTGTGGGGAATAAAATAAAGGGAAGCGCCATACCGGTCAGAATACCATATTCGCTGAGCGCGGAGGCGGTATCCAGACCAAACATGCGGAGTCTGTCGGGAATCGCAATGGATTCTATGCTTTGCAGAAAATTCTGGATGATGCGTCCGGCAGACAGCGGAATCGCCATCATAAAAAGTTCAGGAAAGAGAGCGGATATAGAAAATACTTTTGCGGGCACAGGAAATTCTTTTGCCGCCAGGGCGTATTTATCCGCCTTTTTAAAGCAGTACCATAAATATAGAAGAGAAAGCACTGCGGAAGAAATCTCTCCGATGACCATACCGGTGACAGCAAGAGAAATATCCGGTGTTTTACCTGCGTTTTCCATGAGAAATGCGCGGCATAAAAACAGTACGCTGCCCACCCGCACAAGCTGCTCAAAAAGCTGGCTGAAGGCGGGGAAACCGGCGGATTTTTTTCCGTAAAAATAGCCGCTTACACAACTGTGTATACTGGAAACAGGAAAAGAGAGCGCCAGAATTTTTAAAAGCGGCGCACATCTTTCTTCCAATAAAAAGCGTACTGCAATTTCTTCGCAGTGAAAATAGACAAAACAGGCGATGAGAAGAGAAAAAAACAGTGAAAGCAGCATGCCGGCAGCAAGAACCGTATAAGCGCGAAAGTTTTCTGAAGGAGTGGAATCTGTTTTATTTTTGGCGGCAGAATTTCCTGAAACGCCTGCGGTTGCGGTGATCCGGGAAATGGCGGTCTGGAAGCCGACTACGGAAATCGAGTAGGCAAGCGCCATAACAGGGCTGATAAGCTGATAAATACCGATGTTTTCCGCGCCAAACATGCGGGATAAGAAGATACGATAAAAAAAGCCGATAATGCGGCTGATCATACCGGCCGCAGTGAGTAAAAGCGCACCGCTGAGTATTCGGCTTTTTTTTACTCTATGGGAAAGATAAGACAAAGAAAACAGCTTCATAAAAGTGCTCCTGATCATGTGGACAGATAACTCTGTTAAATATATGCGGCAGGTCTTTCTAAAATAATTATAAAATCACAGAATTCTGAAGAATGAAAGAAAACAAAAGAAAATAAGAGATATATTAAGAAAACAAGAGAAAAAGTGATAAAACGGTGAATGTTCGGAGTTGCAAAGCAAAAAGGATGAAACTAATATATGTTTTAGTTCTTAGCACTCAATTGAAAAGAGTGCTAACAAATTGACATAACCGCGTAAGCAGGCGGAACATTGAAGGAGGTTTTACCATGAAATTAGTTCCATTAGGCGACAGAGTTGTATTAAAACAGTTAGCAGCAGAAGAGACAACCAAATCCGGTATTGTACTGCCCGGTCAGGAGAAAGAGAAACCGCAGCAGGCGGAAGTGATCGCAGTGGGTCCCGGCACGGAAGATGTGAAGATGGAAGTTGCAGTTGGCGATCAGATCATCTATTCCAAATATTCCGGTACAGAAGTGAAATTAGAAGAAGAGAAATATATTATTGTAAAGCAGGAAGATATTTTAGCAGTGATTAAATAAGAGGAGGCATTTTTATTATGGCAAAGGAAATCAAATACGGAGCAGACGCAAGAAAGTCATTAGAAGCAGGTGTCAATAAACTGGCTGATACAGTCAGAGTAACACTGGGACCGAAAGGCCGCAATGTTGTTTTGGATAAATCTTACGGCGCTCCGCTTATCACGAATGACGGTGTGACGATCGCAAAAGAGATCGAGCTGGAAGATGCATTTGAGAATATGGGTGCTCAGATTGTAAAAGAAGTGGCAACAAAGACAAATGATGTAGCCGGCGACGGTACGACAACAGCAACTGTTTTAGCACAGGCTATGATCAGTGCAGGTATGAAGAACCTGGCAGCAGGCGCTAATCCGATGATCCTCAGAAAGGGTATGAAGAAAGCGACAGAATGTGCTGTAGAGGCTATCAAGGACATGAGCGCAAAGGTAACAGGCAGAGATCAGATCGCTAAAGTAGCTGCTATTTCCGCAAGCGACGAAGAAGTGGGCGAGATGGTTGCAGAGGCAATGGAAAAGGTTTCTCAGGACGGTGTTATCACAATTGAGGAATCCAAGACCATGATGACAGAGCTTGATCTGGTAGAAGGTATGCAGTTTGACAGAGGTTATATCTCTGCTTATATGTGTTCCGATATGGATAAGATGGAAGCAGTCTTGGATGATCCATATATCCTGATCACAGATAAGAAGATCAGCAACATTCAGGATATTCTTCCTGTTTTGGAGCAGATCGTACAGTCCGGCGCAAAGCTTCTGATCATTGCGGAGGATGTGGAAGGTGAAGCACTCACGACCCTGATTGTTAATAAACTGCGCGGTACATTCAATGTTGTAGCGGTAAAAGCTCCCGGTTATGGCGACAGAAGAAAAGCTATGCTGGAAGACATCGCGATTCTGACAGGCGGCCAGGTAATCAGCTCCGAGCTGGGGTTGGAATTAAAGGACGCTACAATGGATATGTTAGGACGTGCAAAATCCGTTAAAGTGCAGAAAGAAAATACTGTCATCGTAGACGGCTGCGGCGAAAAAGCTGCAATCAGCGCAAGAATTAATCAGATCAAAGGTCAGATCGAAGAGACCACATCTGATTTCGACAGAGAGAAACTGCAGGAGAGACTTGCAAAATTATCCGGCGGTGTAGCTGTGATCCGTGTGGGCGCTGCTACTGAGACAGAGATGAAGGAAGCAAAACTCCGTATGGAAGACGCTTTAAATGCAACAAGAGCAGCGGTAGAAGAAGGCGTTATCGCAGGCGGCGGTTCCGCTTATATCCACGCTTCCAAGAAAGTTGCAGCTATGGCAGAAAGCCTCACAGGTGATGAGAAGACAGGCGCAGAGATCGTGCTGAAAGCACTGGAAGCACCTTTATATCACATTGCGATGAACGCAGGTCTGGAAGGCTCTGTTATCATCAATAAAGTATATGAATCTGAAGCCGGCTATGGTTACGATGTACTCAAAGATCAGTATGTGGACATGGTAGAAGGCGGTATTCTGGATCCCGCAAAGGTAACAAGAAGCGCTCTGCAGAACGCAAACAGCGTTGCAAGCACATTCCTGACAACAGAATCCGCAGTGGCAAATATCAAAGAAGAAACTCCCGCTATGCCGGCAGGCGGCGGAATGGGCGGGATGATGTGATCATCCAAGCCATGCATCAATAAAAAGGGAAACGCCCGGCGCAAGTTTACTTGCGGCCGGGCATTTCCCTTTTTATTGATATAGGGCGCAGCCCTCATCCGAGGGAAAATGCAAAGCATTTTTCCTCGGATGCATGGCGTAGCCTGCCAATTGGAATTGTTACCTGAGCCTGATTTCATAGTGTTTCGTAAAATAGATAACAAACATTATGAGTCCTACCAATGTAATGAAGAGACCTACTCCTGTACCTTTGTTTTCAGGATAATAATAGTTTATAGCAAAATGAATAGGACTCATCAAAACCGCTATTGCCAACCATATTAATTCAACCCTCAATAAACTTTTTTGTGCTTTATCTTTCTTCTGCTGTAACTCAATAAGATTTTCTTCTGCTTTTTCTCGATAATTTTCCATACTGATCCTTTCTCCGGAAAGCAGCTCATTTACGGTGATTTCCAAAATATCACACAAACTTAACATAATAGATACATCAGGACAACTTTTCCCGGTCTCCCATTTTGACACTGCTCTATTGGTAATGTTCAATTTTTCGGCTAACTGTATTTGAGTAAGCCCCTTCTCTTTTCGACAAGTTGAAATAAATTTCCCTATTGCTTCTTGATTCATTTTCGCCTCCTTCCTTGCAACCAGTATAACATCAAAAAAATACCATGGAACGAACCAACGGTTGATTTTCGCCGGTTCAACTATCCGTTGACCGTAAAATACCGTTCTTCCAGCTGGGCAAACCGGAATTTGCTTATCACCTTCTATTTAGACATTTTGGAATTATGAAACTTCCTAATACATATATGCCACATAGATATACAAATATATTACCCACATGTGAATATAAGGTAAAACGTCCATTTGTGATGACCTGTGCAGCTAAAGTTTTTGTATCTGATTGAAAATAATTTGTCTGTGCAAGTATATTCCCCCTATTGTCAGCCACGATCGACATTCCTTTGTTTGTATGCCTGATGATATTGCTTCCATTTTCAACGGCACGTACAATGGCAGTTTTTGTGGCAAGTAATGTCATTTCCCTCCAGTCAGAAGCCGGAACCAGCAAAATATCCACATTGCTTTTTCCTGCCTGCTGTATCTTTGATGCAAAAGCCATATCAGAGCATATGAACGTTGCGAGTTTTCCATATTCCGTATCGAAGCTTTGCAGTTCACCATCGCCTTTTTGACACAGTTCTCCAATAGAACGCCCGTACTTAAAATATTCTGCAACCTGCTCCCCTTGCGGATTAAATACAGCTGTTTTATTTTCCTTTAAGCTTTCATAAGGCGTTTTCACTAAGAGCGAAACAATCAGATAAATTCCTTCTTCTTTTGCAGTAGTTGACGCTCTCTGTAAAAGCGCCGCTTCATCCTGCTTAAGAACTGCTCCATTCAATTCAGACCAGAAAACAATCTTTGCGCCGGCTTCTGCCTCCTGCTTTGTTTTGATGAAAAGTTCATCCGTCACAGATGCCAGTTTATCCTGCGTGTTTGTCACATTTTCATCAGTAAAGGTATCTGTATAAAATGTGGCATATACATCTTCATCATCATTCAAAAGATGAGAAACCGGTACTGTCACACCGGCTATTCTAGCACTTTCTTTTGGATTTCCTACAAAATGATACATGACAATACCATAAATAAATATCAGCCCAATGACCGAAGCAAATACTGCAACATACTTTCTTAATACCTTTTGATTGCTCCTGTTATTCCAAATCCATATTACCATTGCCGCAGTCCAATACATGATAAAAGTAATCCCGTAAATCCCGGTTATTGTCACGATTTGCAGCAGGTACAGATTTTGAAATTGTGTATAAGCATCAGACAAACCGCCTAAAATCGGATAGATTAAATAAATAATATATTCTATTAACACCATGATACTTGCAACAATAATCGTATCCTGAAATCTCATTTTGGATTTTATCCAATAGAAATACGGCAAAGCTTTTAAAAGCGCTAATAAAATGCCTACAATAATGCATATTTTTATATCCATTCCAATTACTTTCCAAAACTGAATCACAAATCCAAGGGCATAGCAAAGAATTATTGCAGAATACGCTTTTCGTGTTTTATCGAAATAACCCATGCCAAGAAACAGAATAGGGTAAACCCATGCAAAAATCGGAATATTCCATTCCCCGTTGGAAAGTACATAAATTAGAAAACTTATGATTATGTATATGAGAAAACTATGTTTTTTTAAAAATTGTTTCAAAAGAAATTCACCTCCAAATACCGATTTGTTAGCTTTATTATAACTTTTTTTAGCAGATACACAATATTGAAAAGAGAGTTTTTACTTTGCACCCATTTCTCAGTTTTGTGAACGGGAAATTATGTGCAACCGCCAGTATTTGGACTTTGTGGCTTTTTGGGAAGGGCAGTCTCCTTTCGAACTGGAGAAACTGAATAAACCGTAACGAATTTGATGGATTAGCGGAGTATTGTCTGAATCAGACGCGTATTTTTGAAAACTGGGTGGATTTTGCGGCCAGTCGGGTATGTGGTATGTGCCGCCTCATCCTTGAAAATAATTCACGCACATTGCGGTGTGTCTGTATCACATAAGGGAATCAAAGCAGCGAAACAAAATATCGAAACAGCAGCAAAGTATCCGGATGGGAGTTTTTCGGCATCCTCTCAGGGTGCCATTGTGTTCCGAAAACAGGAGCGGAGAGATGGGAGACGGCTTCCGCGGTTCCATCCGGGGCAAGCTGAATGATCTGCAAATTTTGGCCGATATCGTCAATACATTGATGATGATTGCTGTTGATCAGCATATGGGAGCCAAAAAGTGCATGGAGAAAATTGCCGGCCAGATTATCGGCGGGGTGAAACACATCTTTTCTCGGGTGCTGATGCAGCTGCAGATTGGAAACTTCTCGAATAGTACCGTGAAAATAGAGATTGATAAGCTGCATACCTTTGCAGATACCAAATATCGGTTTCTTTTGTTCCATAAATAACTGCAAAGAATAAAGTTGTTCTAAAGTGAGACGGAGATCGGAATGGAAACAATGGTCAGATTCTTTATGGCAGGAGGACAGATTTTCCAAGAAAGGGATATAGCCTGAAAGAGAAGAGAGTACATCGCCGCCGCCCGGTAAAAGCAGTCCGTCAAAAGTTTCCGAATGCTTTTTCACATAGGAAGAATCAGGAAAGATGACTGCGCTGCCGCCCGCTTTTTCCAGAGCCGCCTGATAGTTTTTATGAACTGCGGGAGAACCGATGATAGCAATTTTTTTCATGGAATCCCCTCCGGGTCACTCTTATATTATGATATGCCGGCAAAAGAGAAAATGTGTCTGAAATAGTTCTATATCAGCCGGTTTTTATCTCCCCATTCGCACATACCATCCAAAATAGGGATTAAGGACTTCCCCCTTTCCGTTAAACTATACTCAACTTTTGGCGGAATCTGCGGGTATTCTTTTCTGTGCACTAATTGGTCGGCTTCCAATTCTTTTAATGTGGAACTGAGCGTTTTATAAGAAATTTCACCGATATATTTTTTCATCTCATTAAATCGGACGATACCGAATTCCATAAGTGTATAAAGAATTGTCATTTTATATTTTCCGTTGATCAAAGACAGCGTATAGCTGAAACCTGTTGCTTTCAGACATTCCTGTGATATGCAGCGTTCACTCATTTTTACACTCTCCTTTAGGTAAGTATATAACTTTTATGTAAGTATCGTACTTAAATGTGCGTACTTGTTTTTTGTTTAGTTCATGCTAATATCATAATATGAACTGCAAAACAAGTCAAGGCAGTAAAATGAACAAGCAAAGGAGAGTATATTGTATGGGTAAAAAGATTGTTGTGATCACGGGAAGTCCGAGAAAAAACGGAAATAGTTTTGCTATGACGGATGCGTTTATCAAGGCGGCGGAGAGCAAGGGGCATACGGTGACACGTTTTGATGCTGCCATGAAGAAAGTGGGCGGATGTCACGCCTGTGAGACCTGTTTTAAGACCGGTAAGGCATGTTCTTTTGATGATGACTTTAATGAGATCGCTCCGGCTATTCTGGAGGCGGATGCTATTGTATTCACCATGCCGGTCTACTGGTATTCGATTCCGGCACAGATTAAGGGCGTCATTGACCGGATTTTTTCTTTGGTTGTCGGCGGGAAAGATATTTCCGGCAAGGAATGTGCACTGATCACATGCTGCGAGGAAGAGGATATGTCTGTTATGGATGGTGTGCGTATTCCAATGGAGCGTATGTGTGCGCTGAATAAATGGAAGATGGTTGGTGAAGTTTTGATACCCGGTGTGCTGAATGTTGGCGATATTGAGAAGACAGACGGCTGTAAAAAAGCGGCGGCATTGGCCGATGTGATTTAAGGAGAAAGGTATGGTTGCCATTAGTCATCTTTTTTCTTTATGTTGAATTATTTACGGGGATACGGGAAGCAGGTAATTTGTATGAATTACCTGCTCCCCGTATATTTTTTTTGTATATAAATATAAAGGAGGCAGTATATGAAAAAATATGCATTTGGAACAGATATTGGCGGAATCCGCAAGCCGCTCACGATTTATTAAAGTGAAGATATTCTTTCGTGTGTTCCAATGCTTCGCGGCAGTGATCCTGACGCTTTACAAGTAAAAATATGTATAAGACGTCCAGAATACACAGTGCGGGTACTCGCTTTGCAATGATCTCATCCATCATGTCATAGGCGAAAGACGCAGTGAGCAAAACAATATCAGAGCTTTTCGTAAGTGGTGAAACCGGGAAATTTGTGATGGAAATGACTTTCACACCCTTTTCGTGAGCAATCTTGGCGAGGTTACAGACATTTCGGGTTCGGCCGGAGTGAGAGATACAGATGACGACATCATTTTCATTCATTTGAGACAGCGCGAGCAGCTGAGAATCAAAATCACTGCTGGAGCAGGTTGGAAACCCCAGTCGGGTAAACTTCTGGGCACCGGAAGCTGCGGCGAAATGAGCGTCTCCGGATGCGACAAAAAGAAAACGATTGGCCGTTAACAGCAGTTCGGCTGCACTTTCCAGACATTCTTCATCAATCGCCTGCAGCGAATCCTGCAAATATAGTATACAGGAATTAAAGACATTTGTAGCAATTGAATAAATACTGTCTGTGGCAGAGACATTTACAAAGGCAGTTACATCGTCACATTCCTTGAGCAGGATATTTTCACGTAATTCCGGATAGCCGTTGTATCCCAGATGCTTGGCAAGGCGAACCAGAGTTGCCTCGCTGCAGCCGATTTGGGCGGCGGCCTCTCCTATGGTTGAGTTTGTGATGGTTTCCGGATTTTTCAGGCAGAAATCAGCCGCTTTACGCTCTGCTGATTTCAAATTATTATAAATAAATTGAAATTTTATGAGGCACTGATGAGATATGCCGATGTCTTTTGCGTCAATTACCGATCGTGACACAACAAATTCACATCCTTTCTTCTTTGATAAAAATATAACAAACATATTTTATTTATTTTACCCTAAATCGGTGTATAAATCAATAATAATTTTTGTTTTAAGTTCGCATAATACGGATTTTAGAGGCTTTTGAAGGATTGGAGGAGGAAGATAAATGATTTTGAAAATTATGGAGATACTGTAAGAACAGGAAAATATATTTTGCAGATGGATTTTTGCAAAACAGAATAGAATGATAAAATATAAAATTTCACTTTTATTTTTAAAAAATGAAAATAAAAGCTTGAATTTCATATTTGACTGTGGTAATATGAAATCATCAAAAAGTCGGAAACCAATACGCAAGAGAAAACCGACGAAAAAAGATAGGAGGGTTACTATGAGATTCAAAAAGGAAGACATTGTCGAACTGAACCATGTGCTTGAATCGGGAAAAGAAAATTTTCCATTTGAGTCATCTTTTAAAGATGTTGTGGAAATGGATCCCAATGGCAATGCCAGAACACATGCGGAAGGTGTGTGGTACATTGAGAGTGAAGTGCATATGCATTCTCATGTAGGTACACATATTGAAGTTCCGTTCCATCACAAATATGATGGTCCGGACTGCGCGGATTATCCGGTCGAGAACCTGGTCGGAGAAGCGTTTGTGATGGACTGTACCGGAAAAAAGGCCGGAGAGTTTATCACTCTTGAAGAGATCAAAAAGTATGAGGACAGACTGCAGCCGGGAGATATGATCTTATTCCATACCGGATTTGACAAGAAGTTCCATGAGCCTGACTGGGAGCCCTTTCCACATGTGGAAAAGGAAGCGATCCTTTGGCTTCTGGAGAAATACAATCCACCGGTGATCGGAACGGATGCCTCCGGCATTGAAGTGCCTGATGATGATACACAGCCGAATCATACCAACTGTTTTGAAAATAATACGGCCATCATCGAGTCTTTAACAAATCTGGAGCAGGTAAATGAAGAGCGGGTTACATTGTTTGTACTGCCTCTGCGGATGAAACGGGTAGATTCCTGTGCATCACGTGTGATCGCGATCAAGAATATGTAAGAATCAGAAACGTTTTTTAAAATTATGAAAAAAGTACTACCAACAGTGGAAAGGAGTATCTGGAATGAAGAAGTTTAGTTCTATTTTATTAGTGGCTGTTATGGTCTGCAGTCTGCTTGTCGGCTGTTCAGGAAATGCAGCACCGGAAGAGACGAAGGAAAACGAAGTGCAGCAGGAGACGAATGTTGCACAAGAGGAGCAATCTGGCGAAGAGCAATCTGGCGAAGGCGGATATACGATCGGATGTGTGATCATAAATGACGCAAATACACATTGTATCGCATTTGCGGATAAATTTAAAGAAATTGTAGAAGAAAAAGGCGATAAGGCAATCGTTCTGGCTGCAAATGATGATCCGGAATTATTACTGCAGTGTATTAATGACCTGATGGCGGCAGGTGTGGACGGAATCGTTATGGAATCACCGAATGCGACAGCGCCTGTAGAAGCTCTCCGGGAAGCGGCTGAAAAAGGTGTTGTGATCTCGGCGGCGGACGTATTGCTCGATATTGAGGAATCCGAAGGCGTGCTTGTATCTCAGACGGTTTCCGATAACTACGGTGCCGGTGTTCTCTGTGCAAATGACCTGATCAAACGGCTTGATGGAGAAGCAGGTACAGTCTGCCATATTATTTATGAAGAGAACGAAGCGGTTACTACCCGTGTTCAGGGCTTCTTAGATACGATCGAAAAGGCAGGAAATATTGAAGTATTGGAAGGAGCACAGCCTACGCCGGTTACGCAGGAGGCGGAGATGGCACTTGCAGACTCCTGGGCTTCCAAATATGATGAGATCACGGCTGTATTTGGCGGCGGCGGCCCGATTGCTATTGCGTTTATGCGCGGACTGGAAGCAGCAGGCGTGACCTGCAGCCCGGACGGCGGAACATATATTTACGGTGTGGACGGATCTCAGGATGAATATGCATGTATCCTGGACGGCGATTACACAGGTACCGCTCGTCAGCAGCCGGATGAACTGGCAAGAATTGCAACGGAAGATGTTTATACCGTGCTTGGCGGCGGAGAAATTGACCATGACTGGCTGACATATGTAGATGTAATCTATGTAGATATAGAGAATGTAAATGACTATGTAGAGTAATTCTGCATACGATATGCAAAGTAAAGATAGTGTATGACGAAGACCGCAGAAAAAGCGGTCTTCGCTTTCAAAGACATGGGGGTCATTATGGGAAATACCATTCTGAAAATGAACAATATTACAAAATCGTTTTATGGTGTAAAGGCATTGAAAGGCGTATCCCTGGAACTCGAAGAAGGGGAAGTGCATGCCCTGCTTGGAGAAAACGGCGCCGGAAAATCTACGCTTATGAAATGTCTTGCAGGTATTTATTCCGTAGACAGCGGTACCATGGAATTTGCGGGAGAAGAAATTCACCTTTCCAGTCCGATGGATTCTATGAAATACGGGATCAGTGTCATTCACCAGGAACTGGCATTGGCGGAACAGCTTACGGTGGCGGACAATATGTATATGGGACAGGAACTGTCCAATAAACTTGGATTCATTGACCACAGAAAAATGAATAAAAGCTGTGAAGAAGTATTAAAATCCCTGGATGTGGATTTCAATATTTACACGAGGGTATTTTCTTTAAGTACGGCACAGAAACAGATGCTGGAGATTGCGAAAGCGATCAACAGAAATGTACGGATCCTTGTGATGGATGAACCGACGGCTGCCGTATCAAACAAAGAGGTTGAAAAAATCTTTCAACTGGTCAGAGATTTAAAAAGAAAAGGTGTGACGATCGTATATATCTCACACAGAATGGATGAAATATTTGAGATCGCGGATCGGATCACGGTGCTTAGGGACGGTGCCAATGCAGGAACTGTAGATGCCAAAAATATCGGGCAGGAAGAACTGGTCAAAATGATGGTAGGATACAGCCTGGACAAATATTATGCAAAAAGTAAGAAAACGATCGGCGAGACTATTTTGACAGTAGAGCATCTGACCCGCAAAGACGGGAAAGTACGTGACGCAGGTATTTCTTTGAAAAAAGGAGAGATCATTGGTCTGGCGGGACTGGTTGGCTCCGGCCGGACGGAACTGATTGAGACATTATTCGGCCTTGCACCCTTTTCGGAGGGCAGAGTGTCATTATATGGACAGGAAGTGAGATTTCAAACGCCGGAGCAGGCATTGAAGCATGGTATATGCCTTGTGCCTGAGGACAGAAAGACAGAAGGCCTGATCCTTCTAAACCATGTGCGTTTCAATTTGAGCATTGGAGTTCTGGAAAAATTTATCGGCTGGAAATGGCTGGGAGTGAATAAGAACAAAGAAATGGAGATCGCCGATACATATATCAAAAAACTCTCCATCAAAGCAGCATCCCAGATACAGCAGGTGATCAATCTGTCCGGCGGCAATCAGCAGAAGATCGTACTTGGAAAATGGCTGGCGGCCTCAAAAGATATTCTGATATTGGATGAGCCTACCAGAGGAATCGACGTAGGCGCAAAAGCAGAGATATATGCATTGATGGAGGAACTGACGGAGCAGGGAAAGAGCATTATCATGGTGTCCTCGGAGCTGCCGGAGGTCATCAACATGAGTGACAGAATATACGTGATGCGGGATGGGGAGATTAAGAAAACATTTGAAGATTCCTCACAGTTTGACCAGGAAGAAATCCTGAGCTATATGATCGGGTTGAAATAATACGGAGGCAGGGAACATGGAGAAAATTAAAATATCAGATAGTGAACGGCTTGGAAAAGCGAAGGAATTATTGAAAGTAAACGGAGGAACCTTTGCGGCGTTTATTTTGCTCTTTATTGTCAGCTCTTTTCTTAGTCCGAGATTCTGTACCGTAAGCAATATGATGACCATATTGCGAACCAATGCCTGTACGGCATTATGTGCATTTGGAATGACATTTGTAATCCTTACAGGAAATATAGACATTTCGATCGGTTCTTTCATGACATTGTGCGGCTGTCTGACCAGTATGCTGATCGCACTGGCAGGAATCGGTACGTTTGCGGCGATCGGAATCGCTCTGGGAGTCGCGATAATCTGTGGATATGTGAATGGTTTTTTGATCACTGTGTTCAAAATCCCGGCTTTTATTGCAACACTTGCAACAATGAATATCCTGCGCGGATCTTGTTATGTTATGACAAACGGGAAGCCGGTGGTTTTTTCGAAGGGACTGTTTACAACGATCGGAGGAGGATATCTGGGACAGGTTCCGCTTCCTGCCATCTATATGATCGTGGCTTTTGTGATCCTGTGGGTTGTTTTGAATAAAACGAAGTTCGGCAAACATGTTTATGCGGTCGGCGGAAATGCGGTGGCGGCAAGATATTCCGGAATCAATACCAGAAGAACGGTGATTCTCGTCTATATTATATCCGGTATCCTTGCAGCGTGTTCCGGCATTCTGCTGATCTCCAGACTTGGATCCGGCCAGCCTACGATCGGCGACGGCGCGGAGCTGGATGCCATTGCCTCCTGTGTAGTCGGCGGAGTGTCTATGAGCGGAGGAAGCGGGACTTTAGTGGGAACGTTGTTTGGCTGTCTGATCATAGGGATCATCAGCAATATCTTAAATCTGGTCGGAGTAAATTCTTACATTCAGCTGATCGTCAAAGGTGTGATCATTGTGCTGTCCATATACCTTGATATTGCAAGAAACAGTATTGCGGCAGGAAAAAAATAAGAGGAGAGATACGAAATGGAGCGGGAGGATATTTTATATGAGATCCGGCGCTGTCTGCGGATTGAAGCGGATTCGGTGAAAAAACAGCAGGAAGAAATAGACGAAGAAGTAATCTTGAAAGTGGCGGAGACGATTCAAAACTGCAAGGGAAAGATCATACTGTCAGCCTGCGGGACATCTGCTATGGCGGCAAAAAAAATCGCACATTCTTTAAACTGTATTGAGCGTCCGGCATTGTTTCTGACACCCTCCGATGCAGTTCATGGAGGACTGGGTGTGGTACAGTCGGAGGATGTGGTGATTCTGATCAGCAAAGGCGGAAATACGGAGGAATTAGTCAGGCTTCTGCCCGCCTGTAAGATAAAAAAGGCAACAGTGATCGGAGTATCGGAGAATCCGGATTCAAAATTAGCGGTCAACACGGATATTTACTTAAAAATTAAAGTGGAGCGAGAGCCATGCAGGTTCAACATGCTTGCCACGGCCAGTACCATGGCGGTGATCGCAGTGTTTGACGCAGTTTGCATTGCATTGATGCAGATGACAGGATACAGCCGGGAGCAGTTTGCGGTCATTCATCCGGGCGGCGCGGTAGGAGAACGTCTGTTGAATGAGGAAAAAAGCTGATGCGAAGGGCGCTGTATTGAAAGGAGGATATACATTGAAAGGGATTATGAAGGCTGCCGTATTTAAAGATGTTGAGCAGATCGTGCTGGAAGAAAGACCGATTCCGGAATGCCCGGAAGACGGCCTGTTGATCAAAGTACATGCCTGCGGGATCTGTGGAAGTGATGTGAGAAACTATCACAATGGACTAAAGGACGGGGTCAAGAACCAGATCATGGGGCATGAGATTGCCGGTGAAATTGTAGAAGCCGGAAAAGGGCAGAACTATTTTCGCAAGGGAGAACGGGTAGCGTTAGCACCGGATGTGAGCTGCGGACATTGTTGGTATTGTAAACGGGGAATGGTAAACCTGTGTGAACATCACCGGATGTTGGGAACACATTATCCGGGCGGATATGCACAGTATATTGCACTGCCGGCAGAAGTGCTGCAGCATGGATTTATAGAACGGATTCCGGACGGGATGAGTTATGAGCATGCAGCTTTTGCAGAGACCTGTGCCGCGGTCATTGCATGCCAGAAAAGGAACAGGGTATCATTGGGCGATACGGTTGTGATCATCGGGGATGGTCCGGTAGGCTGTCTGCACTGTGAAACGGCCCGGGCAAGGGGCGCGAAAAAGGTGATCATGATCGGCCGGGATAAGCTGGAACTGGCGCGTTCTTTTATGCCGGATGTATTGCTTGACGGGACGGAACCTGTGGAAAAACTGGTGGAAGCCGTTCGGAATGAGACAGACGGAATCGGGGCGGATATTGCAATCTGTGCAGTTCCGGCAGCTATAGTGCAGCAGGAAGCCCTGGAAATGGTGCGGAAGCAGGGAACGGTAGTGATCTATGGCGGTGTGCCAAAGGACAGAGAGGATACGGTGTTAAATTCCAACCGGATTCATTATGGAGAGATTACGGTTACAGGTGCATTTTCATATCCGGCAGTGGGGCTTTCGGATGCGCTTTCGGCTCTGGAAGCGGGCAGCATTCATGCAGAGAAATATATCAATGCCAGAGTATCTCTTGGAGATGTGGTAAAAGGAATGGAAATGATTTCGAGAGGTGAGGCGCTGAAGGTGATGATCGACCCATGGATGGATGTGCCTGAAAAAGAATAAACCTTTCGGCATGATAAAGAAATGATTAAAGCAACAGACAGAAAGGAAGATATGCGATGTATGAAATTGATCGGAAACTACTGGAATTAGAAGAAAAGCAGACACCAATCCATGTCAGTCTGATAGGCTGTGGACAAATGGGGAAGGATATCATAGCGCAGATCAGTAAAATGAAGGGAATCGTATGTGATATTGTCGTGGATATTGATACGGATATCGTATTGGACGGATACAGACAGGCCGGATATTCCGCAGAAGAGATTGTTGTGACAGCGGATTTGAAGGAAGCGGAAAAAGCAATATGTTCGGGCAAAAAAATAGCGACTGCGGATTATAAAATTGCCGTTTCCGCGGAGCAGACACAGGTCGTGATCGATGCCACAGGTTCACCGGAGATGGGAGCCCGGGTGACTTTGGAGTGTATTTTCCATAAAAAACATATTGTGATGATGAATGTGGAATGTGATGTCACGGTAGGTCCCATTTTGAGAAAACTGTGTGAACAGGCCGGAATCGTCTATTCCCTGACAGCCGGAGATGAACCGGGGTCGATCTGTGAGATATACCGTTTTGCAAAAGCACTTGGGTTTAAAGTGGTGGCAGCAGGAAAAGGAAAAAATAATCCCCTCGATTTTTATGCCACACCGGATACCCCTGAGTGGGCAAAGAAAGCAGAAGAGAGAAAAATGGCCGCAAGAATGCTGGTAGAATTTGTGGACGGATCAAAAACAATGATTGAGATGGCCGCGGTTTCGAATGCCACAGGACTTGTGCCGGATGTCAGAGGGATGCATTGTGCAAAATGTAATATCGATGAACTGAAGACAGTATTCAGCCTGAAGAGCCAGGGAGGCGTATTAGAGAAAGAGGGAGTTGTAGATTTTGCGATAGGCAATGTGGCACCGGGAGTATTTGTCGTGGTGACGACAGACAATCAGAGGATCATAGACGGTCTGGTTCAGCGCGATATGGGAGATGGTCCGAATTATCTGCTCTACAGGCCTTATCATCTGTGCTCCATAGAGACTCCGATCACGGCGGCTCAGGCAGTGATTTACGGGGAATCCAGCGGGCATCCGATGGATCATCTTACCAGCGAGTGCATCACGATCGCGAAAAAGAATCTGAAAAAAGGAGAAGTGCTGGACGCAATCGGAGAATACTGTTACCGGGCAAGCATAGATTTACATAGCGTGGCAAAAGAAGGCAATATGCTTCCGGTGGGTCTTGCAAAAGGCGCGATTATGAAATGTGATGTTGCAAAAGATACGGTGATCACATACGATATGGTAGAATTATCGGAAAAATCCGTATTGGTACAATTGCGGAGAATACAGGATCAGATGCTGGATTGATCCGGGAAAAGTGATTCATGCAGTTATGAGAGAGGATGGCCTGAAGAATTGGAAAAGCTATATTACATGGGAATTGATGTAGGAACAACAGGGTGTAAAACAGTCATATTTGACCAGGACGGCATCTCTTTTGGAGAAGCATACCGTGAATACCCGGTGATCTGCACGATGCCTCATCAGGCAGAGCAGGATGCGGAACAGGTATTTGCATTACTTGTTCAAACGATGTCGGAAGCTGTCTCAAAAGCGGGAGTTAGGTCGGTGGAGGCGTTGAGCATCAGTGTTCAGGGAGACGCGGTCATGCCGGTGGATTCGGATTATCAGGTTCTGCATCATGTGATACTGGGGATGGATTATCGTCCTCATGAACAATGTGCGGAATACGGGAAGTTCCATGATGAGTGGAAACTATATGAGATAACAGGACAGCCGCTTCATCCCATTAATATGATGGCAAAAATCATGTGGTTTTATAAAATGAAACCGCAGATTGCAGAACGGACTTATAAATTTATCACATACGCTGAGTTTATCTTGCAGCGGCTGGGCGGAAACGCGGTGATCGATGATACGATGGCAAGCCGTTCTATGGGGTATGATATTGAGAAACGGTGCTGGTCTGAAGAGGTCCTGGAGACAATGTGCATTCCAAAAGAAAAACTTTCCGGGGTCTGCCGTTCCGGAAGTCCGGTGGGAAAAATGGACAGTCATCTGGCAGAGCAGATCGGTCTGAAAAATTGTCCGGTATTGATTGCGGGAGGCCATGATCAGCCAATAGGAGCCGTGGGCGCGGGTGTGATCCGGGAAGGCATGGCGGTAGATTCGACAGGGACTGCGGAAGTATTGTCAACCACATATCGAGAACCCAAAATCAATCAAGATATGTATCACTGTTATTATTCCTGCTATTATCATGCGGTGCAGGATATGTATTTTTCCTTTGCACATATGCAGACCGGAGGTATATTGCAGCGCTGGTACAGAGATACATTCGGGCATCAGGAGGAGCAAGAGGCAGAAAAACTGGGGCGGAATTTTTACGAATATGCCCAGACAAAATGTAAAGCTCAGCCGTCGTCCGTATTAGTACTTCCTCATTTTAACGGCAGCGGCACCCCTTTGTGTGATATGGACAGCAAAGGGGCGATTGTGGGATTGACATTATCTTCCACAAGACATGACGTGTTAAAGGGGATTTTGGACAGCCTGTGTTATGAGCTGCGGACCAATCTGGATGCAATGCAGAAATCCGGGATTGCGATCCATGAATTGCGTGCGGTGGGCGGAGGTGCCCGTTCTCCCATGTGGCTGCAGACAAAGGCCAATATTATGGGAACTGTCATAAAAACGATGGAGAGCAAAGAGGCAGGATGTCTGGGAGCAGCGGTACTGGCCGCGGCCGGAACGGGATATTACTCTTCGCTGGAAGAAGCATGCGGGAAAATGGTGCGTACTGCGGATTGTTATGAGCCGGAACCGGAAATGCAGAAACGTTACAATGAAAAATATGAGGTGTATCTGGAACTGTATGAAAGTCTGAAAGCAATTAACAGGCGTCTGGGATAAAGAAGTCAGAGCGGGAAATAGATAGTCTGAAATGGGGAGCAGGTAATCCATATAAGGTACCTGCTCCCCATTTGACTTTAAAAATTAAGCACGAACGATTTCTGTTACCTCATAACCCGCATCAGCGACGGCTTTTTTAAATACATCGTCGGCGATTTCTCTGTCTGCTTTGATGTAGGCTTTCTTTTCTTCGAGATTTACCTCTGCGGTGACGCCCTCGATCGCATTTAAAGCGTCAGAGGTGTGTTTCTGGCAGTGCATGCACATCATGCCCTCAATTGTTAATGTCAGTTCTTTCATGGCTTGTTCTCCTTTTTCTGATATAGTTGTTTGTAGTGCGTTTTGTTCATCTGCTTCTATCATAGTTTTTGCAGATGCATTTTGCAATAGATTTTCCTGCGGATCTATTAAAGGCCGGGTGGTGACAGAGGTGTCATTTTTACTTTGCGCAGTCTCTGTCTTCAGTGGTTTAAAAAACCGAAGGCGCAGTGCATTGGTGACAACACAGACGCTGCTTAAGCTCATGGCAGCCGCACCGAACATCGGATTTAATTTCAGCCCGAAAGCCGGATAGAGCAGGCCTGCCGCAAGGGGAATGCCGATACTGTTATAAAAGAATGCCCAAAACAGGTTTTCTCTGATGTTGCGGATAACAGACTTGCTGAGTCTGATTGCATTGACAGCGTCCATCAGGTCATTTTTGATCAGCACGGCGTCCGCGCTTTCTATCGCCACATCGGTCCCGGCGCCGATCGCAATGCCGACGTCCGCCCTGGCAAGAGCGGGCGCATCATTGATGCCGTCCCCGATCATTGCAACCTTATGACCGTTTTCCATCAATTCTCTGATCTTTTCCTCTTTCTGATGGGGCAGTACCTGCGCAATCACATGTTTGATGTGGAGCCGCTTTCCGATGGCAGCCGCAGTTTTCTCATTGTCGCCGGTGAGCATAACCACATCAATGCCGAGTTTTTCAAATTGTCTGATCGCTTCAAGGCTGGAGGGCTTTTCCACATCGGCTACAGCGATCATGCCGAGGATGCGGCAATTGTCTCCGGTATCTGCGGGCTGTGCGGATGAGCTTTTTTCCGCAAACAGCAATACGGTCTTTCCTTCCTCTGAAAGCCTTGTATAGTCCGTTTCGATGGGAGATAAGTCAAATCCTTCCTCCTGCATCAGTCTCATGTTTCCGGCATAGTAGTGGTTGCCCTGATAAGTACAGCGGACGCCTTTGCCGAAGAGTGCTTCGAAGTTTTCCGCCTGCAGGAACGCGTCGGTAGTGGTTCCTTTTTCGTTTGTGACATTGGTGTCATTTTTGCCGCTGTCGGAAAATCCCGTCTGCTTTCCTGCATACTGCAAAATAGCTTCAGCCAAAGGATGTTCGCTCTGTTTTTCCAGCATTACCGCCACATCCAGCAGTTCTTTTTCAGAGATACCGACGGGCAGTATATCTGTCACCTCCGGTTTCCCCTGTGTGATCGTCCCGGTCTTATCGAGAACTACGGTATCAATGGAGTGAGCGGTTTCCAATGCTTCTCCCGATTTGATCAAGATACCGTTTTCTGCGCCCTTGCCCGTGCCCACCATGATTGCGACAGGCGTGGCAAGTCCCAGTGCACAGGGACAGGAGATGACAAGGACACATATTCCGATGGACAGTGAAAACTCAAAGCCTGCGCCGGAAATCATCCAGATAAGAAAAGCGAGTAAGGCGATACACATCACTGTGGGCACAAAGATTCCCGCTATTTTGTCCGCCAGTTTTGCGATGGGCGCTTTGGAGGCGCTGGCCTCTTCCACAAGGCGGATGATCTGGTTGATCGTTGTATTTTCTCCGGTTTTTACAGCTTTCATCCGGAAGTAGCCGCTCTTATTGAGAGAGGCGGAGATCACGGTATCGCCCGCTGTCTTTTCCACCGGAATACTTTCTCCGGTGATAGCGGATTCATCCAGAGAGGAAGAACCGGAAGTGATAACGCCGTCCACCGGCACATAAGCGCCGGGCTTTATGATGACGATATCGCCTTCTTTTACCTGATCTGCGGGCACTTCCTGTTCCGTGCCGTCAGACGTCAGCAGCAGTGCTGTTTTAGGTGCAAGATTTACCAGTTTTTCAATGGCTTTGCTGGTCTGTGATTTGGAACGGCTTTCCAGATATTTGCCGAGGGTAATCAAGGTCAAAATCGTTCCCGCGGATTCAAAGTAGATTTCCATACCGTAACGTTCCACCAGTTTCATATCCTGATGCCCAAGCCCGTAACTTAAACGGAAGATAGCGAACAGCCCGTAGATTGCAGCAGCGGCAGAACCCACTGCCACCAGAGAATCCATGTTGGGACTTCTGCGAAACAGATTTTTGAAACCGTGAATAAAGTAATTGCGGTTTAAGTACATGATCGGCAAAAGCAGTAAAAACTGTGTAAAGGCAAAGGTCACTGTGTTTTCCGGGCCATGGAAAGCGTTCATGATAAAAGTGGGCACCGGCAGGCCGAACCACTCATAAAACATGTGGAACATGGATACGTATATGAGCGGAATCCAGAAAACAAAGGAAAAGATTAACCTTGTTTTCATTTCCTGCTTGGACTTCTGCATGGCAGCCTGCAGGGGATTTTCGTCGGAATGTCCGGTGTTTTTACCGGTGGAAGCAGTGTTCAGGGAGGAGGCGCCGTAACCGGCTTTCTCCACAGCTGCAATAATGTCACCGGAACTTAGGCGGGTGTCATCGTAGGCAGTCTGCATGCTTCCTGTGAGCAGGTTGACTTCGCATGTATTGATACCATCCAGGGCGGAGACGCATTTTTCCACCCGGGAAGAGCAGGCGGAGCAGGTCATGCCTGTCACTGCAAATTTTTCTTTTTTGATCATGATGTTGCCTCCGTATTATTTCATCAGTTTCTTAAGTGTATCGCAGAGTTCATCCACAACTTCGTCGTTGCCGTTACGTATATTATCCGCAACACAGGTTTTAATATGCCGGGAGAGTAATTCCTTGTTGAAAGCGTTAAGCGCGGAGGAGATAGCGCTGACCTGTGTAATGATATCCACACAGTATCGCTCATCCTCCACCATGGCGCGTATGCCGCGCACTTGACCTTCAATGCGGTTTAAGCGGTGAATTAAGTCAAGATATTCTTTTTCTTCTCTGTGTTTATGTTTTAAAAAGCATTCACTGTCGCAACAGCTGTTTGTCTGATTTTGTTTCGAATTCATGATCATTGTCCCCCTGTGTAAAAGCAACGATCGCATGCTTCGCAATCGCTCTTATGCTAACAACGTCTAAAATACCCCCATGGGGTATATTATACAGAAAAAGAAAGTATTGTCAAGACTGATATAAAAATTCGGGAAAAGATGAAAAGAATTGACGAATGTGCTATACTTGGTAATAAGCTTTCAGCGATGATATGTTAAATGAGCATAAGATATACAAGCGGAATTTGATTGCCGCATATGAGGAGGAGATGGGGTATCGATGAAGAAGAGTCAATGTATTTTGCTGCTTGCGCTCTGTATGGGGCTTCTCTGTGGATGTGCAGGGAAGGAAGAGGCGGAAACTGTAGTGACGATGGAACCGATCGTGGGGGAGCCGATACCGGAGCATGAAGAGAAAGAGAGACCGTTGTCTGTGGAAGAATCGGAAGATAACGTGTCGGAAGAGTTGGAACAGGAGACAGAAGAACCGGAAGATAACATGCCAGAAGAGTTGGAACAGAAAATAGAAAAATCGTCTGAGAATGGTTGTCTGGTTGTGATAGACGCAGGACATCAGAAAAAGGCGAACACAGAAAAGGAACCAATCGGACCGAATGCTGTAGAGACAAAGATAAAAGTGGCAGGTGGAACAGCCGGGGTTGTGAGCGGGCTGGCAGAATACGAACTTACTCTGGCGGTTTCCCTGAAACTCGGCACGGAACTGGAGACGAGAGGCTACAAAGTCCTTATGGTGAGAACTTCCAATGATGTTGACATCAGCAACAGCGAGAGGGCGGCAGTTGCGAATGAGGCGGGGGCGGATGCCTTCATACGGGTACATGCAAACGGCAGCGAAAATGAAAAAGCAAACGGGGCGATGACCATCTGCCAGACGGCGGATAATCCCTATAATGCTGCATATTATGAGGAGAGCAGGCGATTGGCGGACAATGTACTTGATGCGCTTGTGGCAAAGACAGGCTGCAAAAGAGAGCGTGTCTGGGAGACAGATACGATGAGTGGCATCAACTGGTGTCAGGTACCGGCGACGATCGTTGAGATGGGGTATATGACAAACCCTAAGGAGGATGCGTTAATGGCGACGGAGGAATATCAGGATAAGATCGCAAAGGGAATTGCCGACGGCATAGACGAATATTTTGGACTGTAGAAAAACATAGAGATAAACAGGCTGTTTTAAAATGTCAATTTACTTTGACGAAAACAGGAAAAAAGAATATAATGGTAAACATAGTGCAATTCTCTTGTAATGATTTACATTGTTGCAATTTTCTATCAATAATAAAAACGGAGGAATACACAGATGAAAAAGTTGGAAGAATATGTAAGAAGCATACCGGATTTTCCCGAGAAAGGCATTATTTTCAGGGATGTGACAAGCGTATTGCAGGATGCGGACGGCCTGCACCTTGCTATTGAGACGATGCAGAATCTGGTGAAAGATCTGGATGTTGATGTAATTGCGGGACCCGAATCGAGAGGATTTATTTTCGGAACGCCGATCGCCTACAATATGCATAAACCTTTTGTACTGATCCGCAAAAAGGGGAAACTGCCCTGTGAGACCGTATCTATTGATTATGAACTGGAGTACGGGACGGCAACGATTGAAATGCACAAAGATTCCATTAAACCGGGCCAGAAAGTGCTGATCGTGGATGACCTGATCGCAACCGGCGGCACAACAAAGGCGATGGTCGATCTTGTGGAGTCGCTTGGCGGCGAGGTAGTCGGTATTGTGGTATTGATGGAACTTGCAGGACTGGAAGGCAGAAAGAAAATTGAGGGGTACAGATTGGAGTCTGCAATTGTGTATCCGGGTAAATAAAAAGCGGGAAAATATATGGAAGAGAGTAACAAAACGGTTATTGAAGATGGGAAAATGGAACCGGTCGGTGATTATGAAGGGCCTGAAGATCTATATCAGGGTCTGATTTCACGTGTGAGAAAATATCATCCGTCTGACGATATTACCCTGATCGAAAAGGCTTATCATCTTGCCCATGACGCCCACCAGGGGCAGGTTCGAAAGTCCGGCGAGCCGTATATTATCCATCCCTTATGCGTCGGTATTATACTGGCGAAACTGGAGATGGATAAGGAAACGATTGCGGCAGGGCTTCTGCATGATGTGGTGGAGGATACGCTGTATACGGAAGAGGAATTGAAAGAAATGTTCGGCGAGGATGTGACGCTTCTTGTGGACGGCGTGACAAAACTGCAGCATTTCAACATGGAGGGCACCGGGAGCGTTGGAAAAGCCACTGATAAAGTGGATATTCAGGCGGAAAATCTGCGGAAGATGTTTCTTGCTATGGCAAAAGACATCAGAGTGATCATTATCAAGCTGGCAGACAGACTGCACAATATGAGAACGCTGAAATTCATGCCGCCGGAGAAACAGCAGAGGATCGCGAGGGAGACGTTGGATATTTATTCTCCGATCGCCGACAGGCTTGGTATCAGTAAGATCAAGGTGGAGTTGGATGATCTGTCTCTCAAATATCTGGAGCCGGAGGCTTACTATGATCTGGTGGAAAAGATTGATACAAGAAAAAGTGTGCGGGAGGCTTATATTCAGTCTATCGTGGATGAAGTGAAGACTCATATTGATGCGGCAAATATCAAGGCTTCGGTAGACGGGCGGATCAAGCACTTTTTCAGCATCTACCGGAAGATGGTCAACCAGAGTAAGACCCTTGACCAGATTTATGATCTGTTTGCGGTGCGGGTTATTGTGGATTCCATCAAAGACTGCTATGCGGTCCTGGGGGTGATCCATGAGATGTATACGCCTATTCCGGGGCGTTTTAAAGATTATATCGCTATGCCGAAGGCAAATATGTATCAGTCCCTGCATACAACGTTGATCGGGGCGGAGGGAAAGCCTTTTGAGATACAGATTCGGACGGAAGACATGCACAAAGCGGCGGAATACGGTATTGCTGCACACTGGAAATATAAGGAAGCTTCCGATGGAAAGAAGATCGGAAAAGATCAGTCCGAGGCGGAAAAGATGGCGTGGCTGCGCCAGATTCTGGAATGGCAGCAGGATAATACCAATAACAGAGAGTTCATGAATCTGATAAAGAATGATCTGGACCTGTTTTCTGACAGTGTGTACTGTTTTACGCCAAACGGCGAGGTGAAGACCCTGCCCGCGGGCTCTACACCGATCGATTTTGCATATGCTGTGCACAGTGCGGTGGGGAACCGTATGATAGGCGCAAGAGTTAACGACAGACTGGTGACCATTGAGTATGAGATACAGAATGGCGACAGGATAGAGATACTGACGTCCCAGAATGCAAAGGGGCCGAGCAGAGACTGGCTGAAACTGGTCAAGAGCACACAGGCCAGAAACAAGATCAACCAGTGGTTTAAGAATGAATTAAAGGAAGACAATATTGTAAAAGGCAAAGATATGATAGCGGCTTATTGTAAGGCAAAGGCTATCAATCAGGCCGATATCATGACGTCCGAATATATGGATGCGCTCATGCATAAGTATGGGTTCAGGGACTGGGATTCCGTGCTTGCTGCCGTAGGGCACGGCGGCTTAAAAGAGGGCCAGATCATCAACCGGATGGTGGAATTTTATGAGCGGGATCATAAAAAGAACATGACCGATGAGGAGGCCATGGCGGCCATTGAGGAAAATGCAAACAGCCGCAGCCAGCAGACCGGCAGGGGCGGTATTGTGGTCAAAGGCGTACATGATGTTTCCGTGCATTTCAGCAAATGCTGTTCCCCGGTGCCGGGTGATGAGATCGTAGGATTTGTCACAAGAGGCAGAGGCATTTCTGTCCATCGGACGGACTGTGTCAATGTAATTAATCTGGATGAGGTGGACAGAGAACGCCTGATTGAAGCGGAATGGCAGATACTGGAGGGAGAAAACGCCGGCCAGGAAAGATATTTCACGGAGATCACAATTTACGGAAACAACAGAAGCGGTCTGCTGGCGGATATTTCCAAGGCACTGACGGAAAAAGGGATCGATATCTGTTCCATGAATACAAGGGTGAGTAAACAGGGGATAGCTACCCTTGTGACAACATTTTATATTTCCGGCAGGGAAGAGCTGAACCGTATTATTGAAAAGATCCGCTTGATAGAAAGTGTGCTGGACGTAGAAAGGACGACGGGCTGATGGCAAATTTGAAAATCGGAAGAATTACATTGGGTTCCTGTGCAACGAACTGTTATTTTGTATACCGGGAGGGAGCGAAAAAAGTATTGTTTTTTGACCCGGCGGATCAGGGGGAGTATTTGTATCAGGCGCTGACGGGAAAGGGTTTTGAGATAGCCGCGATCCTTTTGACACACGGACATTTTGATCATATCTGGGGAGCGCAGAAACTGCGGGAGCTTTCCGGGGCAAAAATATATGCCTGTAAAGAGGAGGAGAAGCTTCTTTTAGATGCAAACATGAATGTATCGGAGATGGCAGGAAGAGCCTGCACGGTGAAAGCAAACGGGTTTCTCGAGGACGGGCAGGAAGAGACGATCGCGGATATGACGTTCCGTGTGATTCTGACACCGGGCCATACAGGGGGAAGCTGCTGTTACTATTTTGAGGAAGACGGTATTTTAGTCAGCGGTGATACACTGTTTCAGGAATCGGTGGGCAGGACGGATTTTCCGACCGGGTCCTATTCGGAGATCATCCGTTCCATCAAAGAGAAGCTTTTTGTGCTGCCGGATGGAGTGAGGGTATATCCCGGGCACGGGGATGCTACTTCGATCGGGTATGAGAAGATTCATAATCCGTTTTGTGTTTGAGAAAGAAATGAATCATTGATAATAAGGGGAGTAGCCGCTTGGTTTTGGAAGGAAATTGAAGCGGTTATTTTCGTTTCATGCATGGAGACAAAAATGTATATTGTAAAGATAAATAAAGCGAAGTACGAATATGATATTCATTCACTTGTCAAAGCATTTTATCCGGAGGAGGATGTAAAGGTACTCTCACCGGAATCGGCGGTAAAAGACAGAAAGATTTGGGAGATATCCCCCGGACTGGATATTTTTTTTGAGGAAAACGGCATAACGATAAACGGAAAAGCAGGCAAAAAGTATGCGCAGATCAGTGAAAAAGATGAGTTCAAGGCGGTGCTTTATCAGTACTTATCCGATCTGACAGAAAAAAAGCTGCCTTGGGGGAATCTGACCGGTATCAGACCCACAAAGATTGCAATGACCATGCTGGAAGAAGGAAAAAGCGAGGAGGAAATTGCCAATCATTTGCGGGAAAAGCATTTTGTGTCCGGGGAGAAAGCATTGCTCGGTATAGATATCGCAAAGAGAGAGCGGGATATCCTTGCGCCGCTTGACTATGAGAATGGGTATAGCTTATATATCGGAATCCCGTTTTGTCCCACCACCTGTCTGTACTGTTCCTTTACCTCTTTTCCGATTGTAAGCTGGAAGAAGAGAGTGGGGGATTATCTTACCGCACTGGAGAAAGAGATTGATTTTACGGCGGAAATTTACCGGGATAAAAAGATAGATACAATCTATATCGGGGGCGGAACGCCGACAACATTGGAGCCGGAGGAGCTGGAGCGGCTCTTTGACAGACTGGAGGAGGCCTTTGATCTGACGGGAGTAAAAGAGTTTACGGTAGAGGCAGGGCGCGCAGACAGTATCAGTGCGGAAAAACTGGCTGTTTTGAAAAAGCATGGCGTGACAAGGATTTCTGTGAATCCCCAGACAATGCACGATAAAACATTGAAACTGATCGGCAGACAGCATACCGTAAAGCAGGTCAAAGAGGCATTTTTTCTGGCAAGGCAGGCCGGGTTTACCAACATCAATATGGATATCATATTAGGGCTGCCCGGAGAGACAAAAGAGGATGTGGCGGCGACGATAGAAGCGATAAAGGAGCTCTCGCCGGATTCTCTCACGGTACATTCTCTTGCCGTGAAACGGGCGAGCCATCTGCGGGAATGGGTTGAGGAGCACGGTATTTCCATGCTGTTAAATACGGAAGAGACAATGCGGGTTGCCGCGGATGGGGCAAAAGCGCTTTCCATGAAGCCTTATTATCTCTACCGACAGAAAAATATGGCGGGTAATTTTGAGAATGTCGGATATGCCAGAGAGGGATGCTATGGTATCTATAATATACTGATCATGGAAGAGAAACAGACGATTGTGGCGCTTGGTGCAGGGACGATCAGCAAAAGGGTGTATCCCGACGGGCGGATCGAGAGAAGCGACAATGTGAAAGATGTTTCCCAATATATCGGGAGAATCGGGGAAATGATAGAAAGAAAACGTGTACTATTGAGTTAAGTACAATGTCAGGAGAGGAAACGATCGCGTATGAATCAGACAGAGAGACGATATTTTCTGATAAAGGAACTTTTGGAAGAACAGCCGGAATACAGGAAAATGAGAATACCACAGGATACAACAGGGCAAAAGCGCCTCCTGCGTTCTCTTATGAATGTCCGGATGCCGGGGACAGCTACACAGGAGTTTCTGGCCGTTCAGGATGCTTATTTGCAGGAAGAGACTGCGGAGAAAGGAATTGTGGATTTGGAAGATCTGGAACCGGTGCAGGAGGGCATTTATCTGTGGCAGGGAGATATCACCAGATTACGGTGTGATGCCATTGTCAATGCGGCGAACAGCGGGATGACCGGATGTTATGCACCGTGCCACGGCTGTATTGATAACTGCATTCATACCTTTTCCGGCATACAGCTAAGACTTGCCTGTGCGGAATTGATGGAGAAACAGGGCCATAAGGAAGAGACGGGAAAGGCAAAGATCACACCGGGCTTTAACCTGCCCTGCAGGTATGTCATCCATACGGTGGGACCGATCGTTTCCGGAAGATTGACAGACAAGCACAAGGAACTGCTTGCTTCCTGTTATCATTCCTGTATGGAACTGGCAGAGGAAAATAGCTTGGAAAGTATTGCATTCTGCTGCATTTCCACAGGTGAATTTCATTTTCCAAATGATACGGCGGCACAGATTGCAGTGCGCACGGTAAAAGAGTTTATGCAAAAAAAGTCCGGTATAAAGAAAGTGATTTTCAATGTATTTAAGGATATAGACAAACAGATTTATGAGAACTTGTTGATGTGACATGCAAACGCCGGAAACTCACATAAAAGTGTGTTTCCGGCGTCTGGTGGTTTGGATAAAATTCCTTTTTATATCAGTTGGATTCAACAACAGAATCTTCCACTACAGGAGGAACTGTGCTGAAATTGGACTCTTCCGTTTTAAGAGAACCTTCGTTCACACGGAAAGTATTCTCCGGGAAAGAATAGAGCCGTAAGGTCACCCATTCTTCTACACTTGATTCCACGTAGTCTACTGTACCGATTACAGCAATTGTCTGATCATCGGCACTGTCTTTTCTGATGTGCAGATTGGTAACATTATTATTAAAATTAACAGTGGCATTATCATATACATAGGCATTAACCACATCACCGTTGACAGCGACGGTACTGTCTTTCAACACATATACATCTTCTACGCTGTTTGCGGTAACGACTGCATAAGGGGCATGGCAGAAAGTGATATTACCCAGACTCACCGGCAGTGTCAAATTCAGCATATGCTCAGAACCGTCAATAACGAGAATATCTCCGTCTTTGATAGACTGTGTCATATAATACAGTTCTCTGTGGGAAACTTTATCCCGCCAGTAGTAATCGCCTGATTGATAGCGCCAGCCGCCTGCACTTTCTATATATTTTACAACATAAGTGACAGGTTCACTTTCTTCTTCAGCGGAAACCGGCAGTTTGTTTACATCAGTCATCAGAACTAATAAAACAGCAATGACAAGCAGGGAAACGATGGTTTTGATTTTTTTCATGTTTATATCCTCCTGATTATAGTTTGCAATGTGTTGCTTTTTAAACGGGTGTATTGATTTCTGTTTAACGTATTTATTATACAATAAAGTATATGGCTGATGCAACAGGTTAATAAAAATATAAGAAATTTGATTTTTATCATAATATTCAATCTTCCTTGAAAGTAAATTTCATATATACTATAATAGGCATATATGCAAATATCTGTATGAGTCAGAATATCAGTGGATAATTTGATCATTACTTTCGGGAGATAGAAATCATGGAAAAAAGAACAACACGATTTCTGAATGTGAGCCTTGTTCTGGTATCGTTCTTTTGTATGTTTATATTTATTATTCAGACAGTATGCATGAATCTTATGGGAGAAGATACCATAAGACAGTTGGGAGTTTTTTATATATCGGGAATCAGCGAGCAGATATCATCTCATTTTGGGACAGCCATGGAACTTCGGCTGTCTCAGGTGGAATCACTTGTGGATTCTGTTCCGCCCGGCCGCTATAGCGGCGAAAGTTCCATGAGGATAGAGCTGGCCTATAATGCCCGCTCATCAGGATTTGAATATCTGGCCTTTTATACGGAGGATGGAAACTTTCACATGATCTACGGCTCCCAGGTGACGGCGGATGTCCCGGAGGACCTGCACCGTTCTGTTCAGGGAGGGAGATATAATGTCTGTGCAGGAAAAGATGCCGACGGGACGTCTGTTGTTTTAATGGGGGTGCCGGCTGTGTATCCCATGAGTGACGGCAATACGAGCATTGCATTGGTTGCGGGACTGCCAAGCAGTTATCTCGATGATACATTGGAAAACAATATTCGCAGCGACAGTATGGAGTATTATATTATCCGCGAGGATGGCAGCTATGTCTTGAACAACAATGATGTGGAAGAAAATAATTATTTTGAGCGGGTTGAGACACTTTATGAAACCTACAATGGAAAAGAACCGGCCGAGTACGCAGAAGAACTTCGTGACGCGTTGGAAGCCGACAGAGATTATACCAGTGAAGTCCGGATTTCGGGCGAGTACTGGAATATCTATTGTACGAGCCTTCCGAATTCGGAATGGCATCTGATTTTGAAAATTTCTCATAGTACGATGAATGAGACGGTAAATCTCCTTCAGAAAAGATGGCTCCGTGTCTCTATTGTCGGAGGCGGACTGATCATCTGTGCGCTGCTTCTTGTCTTTTTCGGATATCATCGTCTGACAAAACTGCAGATGAATGAGCTGGAGGAGGCAAGGAAAACGGCAGAACAGGCAATGCAGTCAGCGGAACGCTCTAACAGAGCGAAAAATGAGTTTCTCTCCAATATGAGCCATGACATCCGAACACCGATGAACGGGATCATGGGAATGACTTCCATTGCCATCAGCAGTCTGGATAACCCGTCCAGGGTGCATTCCTGTTTAAAAAAGATACATATATCCAGCAGACATCTGATGGGACTGATCAACGATATGTTGGATATGTCCAAAATTGAGGGAGGGAAGCTTGCATTAAACATGGAGCCGCTCTGTATTCGTGATATTATGCAGAATATTGAGACGGTTATCCAGCCGCAGGTTCAGGAGAAAAAGCAGCATTTCAATATTTATGTGCATGATATCTATCATGAAAATGTGTGCTCGGACAGAGTCCGGTTATGCCAGATTCTATTGAACATTCTGGGCAATGCTGTTAAATTCACCCCGGAAGGCGGCACCATTGAGGCCGATTTGTATGAAGAACCTTCTTCGAAAGGGGATGGATATGTCTGTTCTCATCTGCATGTCAGGGATAACGGCATAGGCATTTCCAGAGAATTTCAGGAGAAAATATTTGACGCATTTGCCAGAGAAGATAATGCCCGTGTGGATAAAACATCCGGTGCCGGAATGGGGCTGACCATTACCAAACGTATTGTAGATGCAATGGGCGGCACTATCACTGTAGAAAGCGAACAGGGAAAGGGCAGTCATTTTCATATTGCGATCGATATGGAAAAAGCGGTGCACCAGGAGAAAGAGCTGTCTTTGCCGAAGCGGCATGTTCTGGTTGTAGATGACGATGAAAAGGCAGGAAAACTCGCCGTTTCTACGCTGGAATCTATCGGGCTTGAGGCGGATGCCGCAACAGATATCAAACAGGCTTACCGGATGATAGAGGAGCGCCGCGGCAGAAACGGGCGCTATCACATGGTTCTGATGGATTGGGATATACAGGGGCAGGATGGGATACAGGCTGCAGGAGAACTGTCTGAGCGTTTTGACCGGGAACTGCAGATCGTGCTTATCACGGAAGGTGAGTGGGATGAGCTGGAGATAAAAAGCGAAAAAACCGATATCTGCGGCTTTATTTCAAAACCTTTGTTCCGCTCCGGTCTTTATTATGGGCTGCGCCGGTTTATAGAAACAGAGGCAGCGCAGCAGGAACAGGAAGAGGAATCTGACATTGGATTAAAGGGGAGACGTATACTTATAGCGGAAGATAATGAATTGAACTGGGAAATTGCCAATGAATTATTTGGTGAATTTGGTCTGGAAACGGAGTGGGCAGAAGACGGCCGGATGTGTGTGGAAATGTTTAAACAGTCTGCTCCGGGATGGTATGATGCCATATTAATGGATCTTCGAATGCCTGTTATGACAGGCTTTGAAGCATCCGAAGCGATCCGAAAGCTGAAACGCAAAGATGCGCAGACTATACCGATCATTGCAGTCAGCGCAGATGCGTTTGTGGAGGATATTCAAAAATGTCTTGACTATGGTATGGATGCCCATACGGCGAAGCCCTTGGATACAGAGGAAGTTTTCTCCCTGCTAAAGCGGTATGTTCGTTAGGGGTAATGTCAGCGGAAAGGAAATATTACTATGAAAAAAATATATGCTTTGGCAGGTCCCCTGTTGTTGGCAGTTTTTTATGTTCCTGCAGCGGCAAAACCCCCGATATTTCAGAAGCGGTGAAGGATTTTCCTTCTCCGGACTGATCGTTGGAGTAACAGATGCTGTTTTTGCGGGAGGCTCTTTTACGGAGCCGAAGCGATATTGATAAAAGGATAGAAACAGAAGGGAAGAAAGACGAAGAATGTGGAAAGTAAATGCATGGAACAGAAAAAGAATCATTGCTCTATTGGTATGCTTTTTGCTTGTTTTACCGGATTTTGTGGTAAGAGCGGAGGAAAATAACAGGACGGTGAGAGCGGGCGTTTTTTATTTTGACGGCTACCACATGGAGGATGAGGACGGCGATCTTACGGGGTATGGTGTGGAATTTCTGGACCTTGTTTCCCAATATTCGCACTTGAATTTTATATACAGCGGATATGACCGGTCCTGGGACGATATGCAGGCCATGCTGGATAGTGGAGAGATTGATGTGGTGACATCCGCAAGGAAAACGCCTGACCGGGAAGAAAAATACGATTTCTCACTTCCCATCGGAAGAAACAGCACAGTTCTGTCCATCCGGGCAAATGACACCCGTCTGCGCACCGGTAATTATACTACCTATGACGGGATGACGGTGGGTGTTCTGACCGGGAGCAGTCAGAATGAGAGTCTTGCTGCATTCGCGGAGGAGAACGGTTTCTCTTATCAGACAGTGGAGTACGCTGATGCCGGCAGGCTGGCGGAGGATTTGCAAAACGGCGAGATTGATGCTATTCTCTCCAGTAATCTGCGAAGACCGGAAAATGAAAAAACGTTAGACACGATCGAAACGGATTATTTTTACGCTATTGTCAGAAAGGGCGATACGGAACTGCTTAACGAAATCAATTATGCCATTGACCAGATGAACATCAATGAAGGGGATTGGTCAAACAGCCTGTATTACAAATATTACGGAAGTGTCTCCTCCGTTTTTTCGTTCACCGACAGGGAGCTTGCCTATATTCAGGATGTAGTTTCCGGAAAGAAAAAGATTACCGTTACTTCCATGGGTGACAGAAAGCCCTATTCCTATGTGGAGGACGGTGAATTAAAGGGAATCCTGCCGGAATATTTTGCAGGACTTATGGAGTTCGCCGGATTGCCTTATGAGATTGTGGTACCGGAGGACCGGACGGACTATTACAATCTTGCAAATAACAACGGTGTGGATGTAGTCATTGACTGGCGGCAGTTCCAGGCGAAAGCGGAGAACCATCAGGACAGCGGGTTTTATACTGAGACCTATATGAATACGGGCATAGCGCTGGTGACCAGAAAAGATTTTGACGGTGAAATTTCCACTTTGGCGGTGGCAGATGTGCAGGGTGAAATGCCCATTGAGAAAGACCTGATAGGAGATGCCCTGATCATGAACTGCCCAACCAGAGAAAGCGCTTTGGAAGCCGTTCTTGCCGGAGATGCGGATGCCACGTATGTTTACACCTACACGGCACAGTCATTTGTAAACAACGATTTTACGGCTTCGCTGCAGTTCAGCACGGTCGATTCCATGCGCTTTGAATTCAAAATGTATGTCAGAAACAGCTGCGACCACGAGCTGATTACCATACTGAACAAATGTATCCGCCAGATGCCGGATGATTTCATGAACCATCTCATCACAAATTATACCGCAAGCATGCCCGGAAATGTGTCGCTTGGTCAGTACATGCGGGCTCACCCGGGAGTGATGGCGTTAGTGGTGCTGCTGTTTTCCTCGGGGCTTGGTGTAATTATAATTCTTTGGCTGCGCTCGTGGTGGAGAAAAAAAATTATTTATACCACCGAACGCGCAAACAGAGAATTGGAAGAGCAGCTTGCTATTGTCAACATTCTGAGCCGTGACTATCTTAATGTTTATACAGTCAATGCCCGGAGTGGGACTGCCGGAATTATAAAAATGACTGACAGTGATTCTGCCGGATCAGAGCAGGATTACCAGAAAGAAGTGCCCTATGCCGGGATTATTCGCCAGTATATCGACGATTGTGTTTTTCCCGAAGACAAACAGGAGCTGACAGAGGCTCTTGCGTTGGAAAAAGTTATAGAAAAACTGAATTCCGGTGCAGAATATTCCGGAACCTATCGGGTGTTTAACAACGATGTAATACAGATTTATCAGTTTACCTGCATAACATACCTGACAGATAACGAAGAAAACGGCAGCAGAGGTGACTTTTTCCTTGTCGGATTCCGGAATATTGACGAAATTGTCCGCAAGGAGCAGGAACAGAAAGTGATCTTGGAGGAGGCTCTTGCGGCAGCGCAGCATGCGAACATTGCAAAGACTACATTCCTGAACAATATGTCCCATGATATCCGGACACCGATGAATGCGATCATCGGATTTACATCTTTGGCGGTCAACCACATCGGCAATGAGGAGCAGGTAAAAAGTTATCTGGGAAAAATTCTCACATCCGGCAAGCATTTACTGAGCCTGATCAACGATGTATTGGATATGAGCCGCATTGAGAGCGGTAAGGTCAGGATTGAAGAAGACGAGGCCAGTCTGCCGGAAATTATGCATGACTTAAAGACCATCGTGCAAAATGACGTCAGGGCAAAACAGCTTTCCTTCTATGTCGATACGCTGGATGTCACAAATGAGACGATTATCTGTGACAAACTCCGGCTGAATCAGGTGCTGTTAAATATCCTCAGCAATGCTATGAAATACACAAAGCCCGGGGGAACCGTCAGCGTACGCATTATTCAGACAGATGACGCACCGGAGGGGTACGCCTCCTATCAATTTAGGATCAAGGATACCGGCATCGGTATGAGTAAAGAATTCCTGGCGCACGTGTTTGAACCATTTGAGCGGGAACAGACCTCTACCGTCAGCGGTATTCAGGGGACCGGACTGGGACTTGCCATTACCAAAAATATTATTGACCTGATGAACGGAACGATCAGCGTGACCAGCGAAGAGGGAAAGGGCTCGGAGTTTGTAGTTTCTTTCCAATTCCGCATCAACAGCGATACAGATGATGCAGATGCAGAGTATGTGGAGCATCTGAAAGATTTGCATGCGCTGGTCGTGGATGACGATGTTAATACCTGCACAAGTGTGAGCAAAATGCTCTCCACTATCGGTATGCGCTCCGATTGGACAACGCATGGGAAAGAGGCTGTCATCCGGACAGAATTTGCCATGGAGCAAAACGATCCTTTCAATGTGATTCTTATTGACTGGCAGATTCTTGACCTTGACGGGGTTGAGACAGCAAGACGCCTGCGCAGGATCGTTGGAGATGAGGTCATTATTATTCTTCTTACCGCGTATGACTGGTCTGATATTGAGGCGGAAGCAAAGGCGGCGGGTGTCACGGCATTCTGCTCAAAGCCGTTGTTCCTGTCGGAACTTAAAAATATCCTGACAGCACCGTACAGAGATAAGGAAGAAGTGGAAGAACAGGATGAATCCATGCAGTTTCTTGTCGGTAAAAAGTTCCTTCTGGCAGAAGACAACGAGTTGAATCAGGAAATTGCCAGAGCGATTCTGGAGGAAGTCGGGACGAGTATTGATGCGGTGAGTGACGGAACTGAAGCTGTCGAGACCATCCGGCAGGTACCGGCAGGCACCTATGACCTGATCCTTATGGATATTCAGATGCCGGTGATGGACGGTTACGAGGCTGCCAGAACGATCCGCGCTATGGATGACCCTGCCAAGGCCAATATCCCGATCGTGGCAATGACTGCCAATGCTTTCGAGGAGGACAGACAACGGGCATTCAGTGCCGGCATGAACGGTCATGTAGCGAAGCCGATTGATGTGTCGGAGCTGATGGAAACTCTGCAGAAGATTTTGGAGGGTGAAGGGTAGAATCTGTTTACAGCATATTGAACAGGCAGTTATATACAACTAAGGAGAAAAAAATTGAAGATTAAGACAGCCAGGATGAGTTATGAGAAGGTGCTTGCACTTCCGGCGCCGGTTCATAAAAAACCGATGAAGCAGCATTTTGTTTTCAGAATGATACTTGTAATGTTATCTGTCTGGGATCTGTGGATGACACATTTTACATACCGGATGATTCATATGGAGCGGTTAAAGAAAGATGAGCCATGCCTGGTGCTGATGAATCATTCCAGTTTTATCGATCTGAAGATTGCCGCAAGACTTTTGTGGGGCAGACCTTTTCATATTGTCTGTACTCTGGACGGATTTGTGGGAAAAAGATGGCTGATGCGAATCATTGGCTGTATTCCTGCAAGAAAGTTTATGACAGATGTGTCACTTGTGCGCGATATGATTTATGCGGTCAGAGACTTAAAAAGTTCGGTACTCATGTATCCGGAGGCAAGCTACAGCTTTGACGGGACGCAGACACCGCTGCCCGAAAGCATCGGGAAATGTATTAAGCTTCTCAAAGTTCCGGTAGTCATGATACGTACGCATGGGGCGTTTGCGAGAGATCCTCTGTATAATAATCTGCAGCTTCGCAAGGTAAAAGTGTCCGCCGATGTGGAATATCTGCTTTCGCCCGAAGAAATTGCTGCAAAGTCGGTGCAGGAGCTGAATGATTTATTACAGGAAAAATTCACCTTCGATTATTTCTGCTGGCAGCAGGAGAACCATATCAGGGTTAAGGAGGCTTTCCGGGCGGACGGACTCAACAGGATGCTGTATAAATGCCCGCGCTGCAAAGCAGAGGGACAAATGTCGGGGCAGGGGACAAAGATATTATGTAAACAATGCGGAAAGGAATATGAACTGACAGAGTACGGATATCTTCAGGCGTTGGAAGAAAATTTACAAAAGCAGGATACGGGGAAAGTGCAGAGTAGTGTAGAGGCCGGCAATCATGAGACAGAAGAGATGGAATTTACCCACATTCCGGACTGGTATAAATGGGAGCGGGAATGTGTCAGACAGGAACTGCTGTCCGGGACATACAGGTTAGAAGTTCCGGTTTCAATCTATATGATGGTAAATACAGACAAAATCTATCAGGTGGGCGAGGGGGTGCTGACCCATTCACGGGAAGGATTTCATCTGACGGGTTGTGAGGGGAAATTGGATTACGTACAGAAGCCGCTTGCTTCCTACAGCCTGTATTCTGATTTTTACTGGTATGAGATCGGGGATATGATCAGCATTGGGGACGACAAAGTACAATACTATTGTTTCCCTAAAGAATGCGGCGATATCGTGGCGAAGACACGGCTTGCCACGGAGGAACTCTATAAGTTGGTGAAAGCAGAAAAAAGACAGGGATAAGAAGAGAGGTAGATTATGTTTTATCATGCCAGGAACGGAAGTGTCCGTGTTGAAAATTCCGAAATGGATTACATATGTTTCGGAAATGGAAATAAAAATCTGATCATGCTTCCCGGATTGGGAGATGGACTGACTACCGTGAAGGGAAAGGCCCTTACCCTTTCAATACTATACAGAATATATGCGAGAGAATTTACAGTATATGTATTCAGCCGGAAAAATTATCTGCCGGAAGGGTATTCTACAAGGGAAATGGCAAAAGATCAGGCGGAAGCTATGGAAGCTCTCGGCATTTCTAAAGCAGATATTTTAGGCATATCTCAAGGCGGCATGATTGCCCAATATCTGGCCATTGACTATCCTGATCTGGTTGACAAACTCGTATTGGCCGTAACAAGTTCAAAGCCGAATGAAATAATAGAAAAGGTTATTGGCGATTGGATTGAAATGGCAACGCAGGGAAATTATAAGGATTTGATGATAGATACAGCAGAAAGATCATATTCAGACAGTTACTTAAAAAAATACCGATGGCTTTATCCGCTGCTTGGAAGAATGGGAAAACCGAAAAGCTTCAGTCGTTTTCTGGTACAGGCAGTTTCCTGTATTGAGCACAATGCGTATGCCGAATTGGATAAAATAGTATGCCCTGCATTAGTTATTGGCGGGGATTGCGATAAAATTGTAGGAACAACATGTGCTTCCGATATAGCTGATAAAATCAATGGAAGCGAATTGTTTATTTATAAGGGCCTTGGTCATGCGGCGTATGAAGAAGCAAAAGATTTTCATGAACGAATTTTGAAATTTTTAGTCCCGGAAAGTTTTATTTTGACAAATTGATTTTATTTGTTTTTCCGTATATCACGGCAGTGTATAAACGGAGGCCGGAAAGATAAATGATACGACAAATCAGATATTTTCAGTCTGTTGTCCGCAACAACAGCTTTTCAGAGGCGGCACAGGAGTGCCATATCTCACAGTCTGCCATTTCGCAGCAGATACAGGCATTGGAGCGTGAACTTGGTTTTGATCTGCTGGAGAGAAAAAACCGCAGATTCATACTTACTCCGGCAGGAGAATATTTTTATAAAAAGAGCCTGGTGCTGATTGCTGACTATGAGCGGATGCGCCGGGAGGCGGGCAAGCTCGCAAAAGAGGATAAAGACACTTTGACGATCGGTTATCTGCGCTGTTACAGCGGACAGGAGTTCCATCTTGCCCTGGAAGAGTTTTCAGACCAGTATGTCAATCTCATTCTGACCGTTGGGAATGAGTATATTGAAATTTCGTCCAGAAACCCGATTGCTTCATTGCCGTCCATTACGCCACAGGAATTGAAGAATATTCCCTGTATCCTTGTGGCGTCAAGGGAGCAGAGGGAAAATGAACAGGAATATTATCAGGGTGTGATAGGATTTCAGGGAGATTTCCTTTATGCGGAAAATCTGGAGGAAGCCCGCCTGATGGTGATCGGAGGGCAGGGCTTCATGCCGGTGGAAGGCGTGAAAAGAGCAGAAAACTTTGGTTCCTCCATCAGTCGTATCCCGCTGTTTTGGGGAGATTCGCAGATTACCCGTAACTATTGTGCTTTCTGGAAGCAGGAAAATTCCGGTTACTATGTCAAAGAATTTGCAGATATATTAAAAGGAAAATTTCAATAGATAACTTGGCCGAACGGGTCGTCCTGATATTTGGCAGGGCGGCTCATTTTCATATCAGTTTTACTTATAAGAATATCCTGAAAGTCAAATTGATTTAAATGAGAGTTTTTTTTATAATAAATACAGAATTTGAAAATCGCTGAGCAGCGATTTTCATGAGCAAGTAGCAAAGCGAACCCGGAATGTCCGCAGATAATTTTGAAATGGAGGAATAGAAAATGGCAAAGTTAGTAGTGTTTTATTCAAGGGCGGATGAGAATTATTTCAGCGGGAGTTACCGCTATATCTCTGTAGGGAATACGGAAAAAGTGGCAAATATGATAGCAGAGACAGCAGGGGCCGATTTGTTTAAGATTGAGCAGAAGGTTCCTTATGCTGCAGATTACGATACCTGTATCGCGCAGGCGAAAAAGGATCTGCAGGCAAAGGCAAGGCCGGAGCTGGTTTCCATGCCGGACAGTCTGGAGGATTATGATGAGATTTATCTGGGTTACCCGAACTATTGGGGAGATATGCCGATGGCGGTATATACTTTTTTGGAACATTTCGACTGGAACGGCAAAGTGATCCATCCGTTCTGTACCCATGAGGGCAGCGGCCTTAGCGGGACAGAAGGTAAGATTCGAAATGTCTGCAAAGGCGCGACGGTAACAGGCGGTCTTGCAATCCAGGGTGGTTTGGCGGATCATGCCGGATCGAATGTTGAAAGATGGGTTTAAGTTAAAAGGTAAAGGAGACGGAAAATGGCAATTACTGAATTCTCAAAAAACTATCATGAAAAAATGTTTCCGGGGTACCATTCCACACTTTTGGAAACCGATCCGGAATTTATTGAGCGGTTTGACAATTTTGCTTTTGACGAAGTGGTTAATCAGGATGATCTGGATGGAAAGACGCGGTTTATGGCGATTCTTGCAACACTGCTTGGGTGTCAGGGGACAGATGAATTTCGGGCAATGGTGCCTGCTGCCCTGAATTTTGGCGTGACGCCTGTGGAGATCAAGGAAATCGTCTATCAGGCGACGGCATATCTTGGGATAGGCCGTGTGTTTCCGTTTTTGAAAATCACCAATGAGGCGCTGAAAGAGCGCGGTGTTGCCCTGCCGCTGCCGGGGCAGGCAACCACAACGACAGAAAACCGCAGGGAAGCAGGGACGCAGGTGCAGGTGGATCTCTTTGGAGAAGGGATGAGGGACTTCTGGAAATCCGGATCGGAGGAGAGCCGCCACATCAATTTATGGCTGGCGGATAACTGCTTCGGCGATTACTATACCCGTACCGGTTTAGACTATAGACAGAGGGAAATGATCACATTCTGTTTTCTGGCCGCGCAGGGCGGCTGTGAGCCGCAGCTTACCAGCCATGCGGCAGCGAATATGGGGATTGGAAATGACAAGGCATTCCTGATCAAGATCATATCCCAGTGCCTGCCTTATATCGGATATCCGAGAAGTCTGAATGCACTGCGCTGTGTAAACGATGCAGCAGCAAAAATGGAAAAAGAAGCGGAGGGAAAATAATGGAGTACCGTAAACTTCCCCATGGAAAATATGGAGAGAAACTGAGCGTATTGGGACTTGGCATGGGCGGTATCCAAAAATGTCCCGACACAGAAATAGAACAGGTTATCCGAACAGCGTGATAAAGTGTTTTTCCAGCTCCATTTCGGAGCAGTTTATAACAAAAACGGCGAATACGGCTGGTCAAGGGATCCCCGGCATTTTCGATTATATCAAAAAGATGAAAAAAGCGGGAAAAGTACGGTATGTTGGATTTTCGTCCCATACTCCTTCCGTAGCGGAGCGTATTTTGGATACAGGTGTTGCAGATATGATGATGTTTTCCATCAATCCGGCGTATGATCTGGAACAGGGAGACGCATATGGGATCGGTTCTGTGGCAGAGAGGGCAAAGCTGTTTCGCAGATGCGAGGCAGAGGGTATCGGTATTTCTGTCATGAAGCCGCTATGGGTAACTGTGTTTACTGCAACCACTGTAAGCCCTGCCCGGCAGGAATTGATGTGGGACTGGTAAATAAATATTATGACCTGGCTCTTGCGGGGGATGCCATGGCGGCAAAACATTATGAAAAACTTACAGTGAAGGCGGATGCCTGTATCGGCTGCGGGCTTTGTGATGATCGTTGTCCGTTCCATACAGCGCAGAGCGCGAGAATGAAAGAAATTGCGGCTTATTTTGCAAAGTAATGCAAATGTGGAAAGGAGAATGATTTGAAATGAAGGATGTAATGATCTTGACCGGAGCCGGACAGATTGGAGACAGCGCCTGTGGAAGTCAGGAGGGAACCGCCGTTACAACCATATTTTGAGCGCGATATCGAAAAAGACATTGTCATTTGTCCGATGGGTCAGATGGAATTGTTCCCGATGCTGTAAATTGAATAAGTATAAGCCGGATTACTGGAACAATGCGAATAATTTGTTTTGGTTTGCTTTACTGCAAACCAAATAGTAGCTGACATTGAACTCCGGA
>JAAUZC010000044.1 GCA_014804795.1 Lachnospiraceae bacterium
CTTTCTTCAGATTCCACCTCACGATGGACACCCTTGCTTTTGGCTATACACTTCCCACTACCAGGGTGTGTTACGGACTTTCACCGATTAGATTGCGCCCATACTGGGCGCACTATAAACAACGGACATCACGTTTCTCGTGCTGTCCTTATGTTAGAAAAAACTATCGAAAAGCATCCTTTCCGATAGTTTTAACTTCTTCCTGTTTTATAAGATCAGCCCATTGTATGCTGATGCAGGTATTTCTCCCTTGTAGCCAGACCACCGCGGATATGACGCTCCGATTTGTTCACATCCAAAACCGACCGCACCTGCTTTGCCAATGCCGGATTTATCGTCGCAAGCCTGTCTGTTACATCTTTATGTACCGTACTCTTGCTAATCCCAAACTCCTTTGCTGTCTGTCTTACCGTCGCATTATTTTCTACAATATAGCCTGCCACTGCAATGACACGCTCATGAAGCAAATCACCTGACTTGCCGTAAACTTCCGCTTTACCGCAAGTCTTTGATTTGTTTTTCGTCATATAAAAAGTCCCCCCGCCATGCTTTGTTACATCTTATGCCCGATAGCAGGGATTTATTACAATATACTAAGTAACACCTGCGCGCTTCACACGTGAATATTGTTACAAAAACGGAGCCGCATTTCTGCGACTCCGCAATCTCTTACTTATGAACTTTCATTCACTTTAATAAACTTCTTTCCACTCTTCAATGTTAGAAGGATCGAATTTGAAAGGAGCGCCAAGGATGATTTCTGTACCGCCGTCGCCAGCAGTTACGATTTCATATTCGCCCATATCGCCGGCCGTGAATGTCTCGCCTGCTGCGCCTGTGATGTCACCGCTTACCAGTGCTGCAGATGTGTATGCACCAAGACGTCCAAGGTCGATAGGATTCCACAGGAACATGTAAGGGCAGGAATGAGCATCGTCATCACCGATGTACTCAGCCATCTCGGAAGGAAGGCCAAGACCTGTCAGTTTAACAGAAGAACCCTGATCCTGTAATACCTTAGCTGCTGCTGCGATACCGACTGTTGTAGGTGCGCAGATAACTTTCAGATCAGGATAGTTCTGCAGAAGAGCCTGTGTCTGATCCGTGGATTTCTGAGGTTCGTCATCGCCGTAAGCAACTTCTACCAGCTCAAGTTTAGCATATTTGCTGTCTGCTGCCTGAATCTCTTTCATGGATTCAATCCATGCGTTCTGGTTTGCTGCCTGAGATGTTGCAGAAAGAACTGCCCACTGACCTTCTCCGCCTGTCAGATCATAAACTGCATCCATCAGACACTGTCCGATTTCTGTAACGCCGGCCTGGTTAACGTGTGTCAGACGGCTTGCTACGTTTACAGTAGAGTCAACAGAACAAACTTTGATGCCTGCTGCCGCTGCTTCTTCTAAAGCTGCCTGCAGAGCGTTCTCGTCGTTTGCAGCTACACAGATACTGTCAACACCCTGAGAGATCAGAGACTGGATTACTGTGATCTGTGCATCAGCCGTAGCTGCTTCGGGATGCTGGATAATCGCTTTTCCACCAATATCTGCTACAGCCTCTTCAAAACCTGTTGCCTGCCTTTCATTGAACGGGTTCCCTGCTGATTTGGATACAAACGCATAGACAGGGCCGTCTGTATTGCCGGCAGCGCCTGTTTCTTTTGCTTCGTTACCACAACCGGCAAGAAGCGTTGCTACCATTGCTACACCGAGAATGATACTTAATACTTTTTTCTTCATTTTTTGGGTCCTCCCTTAAAAATTTGTTAATAGTTTTTTATATCAACCTTAAATCGGTTCCCGGTTTAAGGCGAATACCTTATTGAATTATATTCAGGCTCTGGAAGCCTTTTTCTTTTTGTCTGAGATACTCTGCGAAATATTCGGCAGAAGTACCGCACAAATTAACAGCGTACCCAAGATGATCAGAATAACCTGAGGGTTCATATTGATCTGTCCGAGTCCCACGCGCAGGCAGGTGATCGTAAATGCGGAAATGATACCTCCCACCAGTTTTCCCTTGCCGCCCGCTGTGGAAATGCCGCCAAACACCGCCATGGCGATGGCATCCATCTCAAAGCCCTTTCCTGTCGTCGTATTCGCGGCGTAGGTTGCACTTGTTAAAAACAGCGCGGACAGACCTGCAAAAAAGCCCAGAACAGTGTACGAGATAAACAGCATCTGATTTACTTTTATCCCCGAATAGAACGCTGTTTTTGGGTTCGATCCGATAGCGTAAAGGTTCCGCCCGAACACCCGCTTTTCTGCGATCACCGTAAAGATAACGGCACAGATGATCACCAGGAAAAATATGTACGGCACCGGTCCCACTTTTCCTGCGATCGCCCTGAACCCGTCAGCGTTCGTCAGGGAGATGCTGCCGCCGTCCCCCAGCATGATCTCCGCTATACCACGAAACACGATCTGTGTTCCCAACGTAATGATCATTGTCGGCAACTCCCTGAATTTTACCGCCAGAAATCCGTTTATCATGCCGCAGACAGTTCCGGTTAACAGCGCGATCAGAATTACGCCTACAAAAGGAACACCCGCATTGCTTGACAGACACGCCACGGTAGCCGCCAGACAGACTGTAGAACCCACGGAAATATCAATCTCACCCATAAGCAGAATATAGGCCATCGGAAACATTAAAAAGATTTCCGTTAAATACTTGGGCATTTCACGGAGTACATTCGTCAGAGTGTAAACCGGAGAAATACATTTACAAAAAATATTGATCACAATAAACAGAAGCAGTAACATTCCCTCCCAGCTTAAGAGCGCCTTTTTTAACGTCTTCTCGGGAGTTGCAGATATTGTTCTTCCTGATTTTCCTGCCATAGCTTTCCCCTCCTTACATCTCTCTGTTTTCAAGATTTGCCTTATCCATCATACGCTGGGTCAGTACATTCAGTATGATAACCGCGACGATGATAACGCCCTTGATCGTGTTTTGTGCAATTGCGTTGATTCCCACAAGCGGAAGTGCCTTGGAAATAACCGACAACACCAGTGCACCGAGCAGTGCGCCTATCACGCTGCCGCGTCCGCCGTTCATGCTCACACCGCCAATCACACAGGCCGCGATAACGTCCATCTCCTTGGAGGTCTGCATGTTGGGCTGTGCGGAGGCATACACAGATGTTGCAAGGGCGCCGCAGAGACCTGCAAGTGTCCCCATGATCGTATAGACTGCCGTCTTGATCGCCGCAACATTAATACCCGAAATTTCCGCCGCTTCCGCATTGGATCCGACCGCATAGATACTGCGCCCGAATTTTGTCCACTTCAGCACGATGAAGAAAATGATATAGCAGACGATCGTTACGGTAATCGTATTATTGATCAACCCGAAACTCAGGGAATTGCTCAGCGTAAAGTCCTTAAAACTTCCCAGCGCATCTGCCCCTGCCCATTGATCCTGCGCCACCAGATAAGCAAATCCTCTGTAAATATACATAAAGCCCATGGTCGCGATGATCGGCATTACCTTACCGTAAGCAATGATCACACCGATCAGCAATCCGCATACCGCCCCCATCGCCGTAGCAATGAGAAAGCCCAGAAGTGTGCTTTCGATCTTATTATATTTATACATCATACCGATCGTCATCCCGGCAAAAGCAAGCGTGGAAGTGATCGAGATATCAATACCGCCAATCAACAGCACGCACAACATGCCGAGCGCCATGATCATGATGACCGCATTATTTTTTAAAATTTCCAATATATTCTGAGCCGACATAAAATTCGGACTCTTGATGGTTACTGCGATACATAAAAGGATCAGCACAATAACCAGACTGGCTTCACGGGAGCCTGTGATTTTCTTTAACAAAGATTTCTTTTCCATTATTTCACAACCTCCTCTTTCTTCTTACTCTTTTCCATAGCTAACTCCAGAATAGATTCCTGCGTTGCCTCCTGGCGGTTCAATTCCCCGGTCATGCGTCCGTTGCACATTACATAGATTCTGTCGGACATTCCCAGTATCTCGGGCATCTCAGAGGAGATCATGATAATCGCAAAGCCCTTCTGCGCCAGTTCGCCCATGATCGCATATATCTCGGCTTTCGCACCCACATCCACGCCTTTGGTCGGCTCATCCATGATGATGACTTTCATATTGTCCTGCGCCAGCGCTTTTGCCACGACAACTTTCTGCTGGTTGCCGCCGGATAAGGAACTTGCCGGATCAAAGATCGTCACTGCCTTGGTATCCACATCCTCCAGGAATTTTTTGGAAAGTTCCCGCTCCTTTTTGTCGTTTGTAAATCCTTTTGTGGAAAGTTTATTTACGATGGGAAGCGTCACGTTTCTGCCCAGTCCCCAGCTTAAAATAAGTCCTGTTTTCTGTCTGTCCTCCGGCAGAAGGATAATGCCGTTTTTCATGGCGTCGGTCGGATTCTTGATCGTAACTTCCTTCCCCTCCAAAAATACCTTTCCTTCATTATGCCTTGTGATTCCACAGACGCTTTCCACCACTTCCGTGCGGCCCGCGCCAACCAGTCCGGTCAGTCCCACGATCTCGCCCGCGCGCACATGCAGATTTACATTTTTATAATATCCTGTGCGTGAAAAATTCTCGATCCGGAGCATTTCCGCGCCGGGTTTTACATCCGGTTTCGGGAACAGATCGTTGATCTCACGTCCGACCATGGCTTTGATCAAATCTGCGTTTGTGATGCCGTTAACATCATAAGTTCCTATATATTGAGAATCCCGAAATACAGTAACTCTGCTGGCAAGACGGTACATATCCTCAAATCTGTGGGAAATGAAGATAACGGAAACGCCGCTGTCTCTCAGTTTATCTACAATCTTATATAATTTCTGGGACTCATTTGCTGTCAAAGCTGCTGTTGGTTCATCCAGAATAATAATTTTTGCATGGGTGGAAATTGCTTTTGCGATCTCAACCATCTGCTGCTGTGCCACCGAAAGAGCTCCCATTTCTGCGGTTGCCTTAAAGTCCGCATCCAGCTCATCCAGATACCCCTGCGCTTCCTCGTTCATCTGTTTCCACTGGATAATCCCTCTCTTCTTAATTTCATGGTTCATGAAAATATTTTCCGTCACCGTGAGATCCGGATAAGACGTAGGATGCTGGTATACTGCTGCGATACCCGCCTGCTGTGCGTCTTTTGGTCCTTTAAAGTCTACTTTCTTCCCGAATAAATACATTTCACCTTCTTCCGCTTTATGTACGCCGGTAATTACTTTAATAAAGGTAGACTTGCCCGCGCCGTTTTCCCCCATCAGCGCATGGACTTCACCGGGTTTTAACTGAAATTGTACATTATTCAGTGCTTTTACACCCGGGAAAATCTTGGTAATGCCCTTCAGTTCAAGTACATACTCTGACAACTTTCTCTCCCTCCTGTTTTTAGTCCCGTATCTGTTCTACCGGTGTCATATGCGGCAGAACAGATACTGATTTTAGTTCCGTTTCAATTTTCATTTATTATATCATCACAAAATTTCAAACACTATCGTACTTTTTTTAGATTTTGGGTAAAATCATTTTCTTTTTTGATTTATGATGTTACAATGAAAGCATACATAAGACAGAAGCGACATGAAGTAATGATACAATTCAGATAAGGGATGAGACCATGAAACTATTGATCGTGGACGATGAAAAACTGACAAGGGAAGGTCTGATGCACAACATCGACTGGAAATCTCTGGGCATTGACGCTGTCGCCCTGGCTGACGACGGTCTGCATGGCTATGAAACCGCCCAGGCCTTCGCTCCCGATATCCTGTTGAGTGATGTACGCATGCCCCGTATGAACGGCATTGAAATGGCGGAAAAACTACAGGCTCTCAACCCTGCCCTCAGCATCATCTTCATGAGCGGCTACTCCGACAAGGAATACCTGAAGGCGGCCATCAAGTTAAAAGCAGTAAGTTATGTGGAAAAGCCCATTGATCTGGAAGAACTTTCCGAAACTGTTCTGGAGGCAAAAGCTTTTGTCGAAGCCGGCAGAAAAGCTGCTTCCTCCAAAGCTCTTTCTCTTGCGCGCTCCCGCGCCTCCCTTGCCTCCAAACTCGCCTATGCGCCCAAAGGAGATTTCTCCGCCCTGTTTTCCGAGGAGCCGGAACTGGGCTTTCCATTGGATGAGACTGCGCCCTTTTTTACTTTTCTGATCCAGTTTCATCACAATACCTATAATCAGGATGCGCTGACTGCCATTATGGAACCGGCGGTGGATCAGGTACTTGACAGTCTCCACCTCAAAGAGATTCACTCCACAAGGCAGGGACTATTGTACTTTTACCATGTCTGGGGTTTTTCCGATTACACCATAAACCAGAAAAACACGTTGGGCAGAATGCTGGTTCAGCTCCTTTCCCCGCTTTCCCTTCGTTACCATATCGTGTTCGGCAAAAATGTCAAAGGCGCGCTGCATATTTATGAATCCTATAATTCCGCTGTGATCGAACTGCAGAATTCCTTCTTCCATCAGGACAATACATACCGGATCTATGAACACCGGGATACGTATGATGCCTTTTTGGATGTGAGCGCCCTGAATGCGGACAGCCGCCTGTCCGAATTGCTTCTGCGAAAAGATAAAAAGCAGGTGGAACATCTTTTAGCGGAGGTTTTTCAGGCAATGATGCCCCCGGCAAACGTCTTGCCCAATCAGGTGAAAGACTTATATTATAAGCTGTTTACTACGATAAGGGACAATTATGAAATTATAACCCGTCAGAGTTTTTCGGCAAAGGAATCCGGAGACAGCCTCTGGGGATATGTTTCCGAATGCGAATCCATTTATGAACTCCAGACTCTTTTAAAAGAAAAAACGGAAGACTTCTTTTCCCGAATTCAGAACCGCAGCGAAAACTATTCCACGGTATATCTGATCAAGGAATTTATTGCCAGTCACTATCAGGATGAAACGCTGTCTATCAAGGATATCAGTGAACATGTTTTTCTCTCCTCCTCCTACATCTGTACGCTTTTCAAGAACGAAACGGGACAGACGTTAAACCAGTACCTGACCGATTTCAGGATTGATAAAGCAAAGAAACTGCTGATCGATCCCAGATACAAGATCACCGATATTTCCGCCCGGGTCGGTTACAGCGACGGCAACTATTTCGGGAAAACCTTTAAGAAACTGGTAGGAATGTCCCCGTCAGAATATCGGGAACAACAGCTCAACTTATCGTAACGGAGTCTTGCCATGAAGAAAATACCGCATTCCATCGTGCACTATTTTTTGCACGATATGAAATTTAAAAATAAATTTATGATCACCCATCTAATTCTCGTGCTTGTCCCCACGTTGGTCGTATTTCTCTTTTTGTACGGTCGACTTTCCCATATTATTACTGACAATACGATAGAATCAGAACAGGCTTTGGTCAGCCAGACAGCGAATACGCTGGAAGCCACGGTCAGCAGACTCCGGCTTGCCATGGACAGCATAACCTCAACGCCTTTCCTTTCCGAAGCCACTTATACGCCGGATATCTATGGTTATCTTTCCATGCAGCAGGACAGCGCACAGGCATTGGAATTTTTCAGCAATATCAACGCTCTGATAGACCATGAGTTTATTACAACAATAAAAATCTATATTCCGTCAGACCACGAAATTCAATTCAGCTCGCCTTCTTTCTCCGGTGTTATCTCTTCTTCAGATGAAATTTCCGGAAGTTACTGGCACGGTATTTTTGACGGACAACCGGAGAGCGTTTCTCTGCTTTGCCCTTCCTTTTATCTGACAGAAAGGGAAATTGAACAGTTGGGAGAACTCGCCTATATCCAAAAATTCACTAATTTTGCCAATCCCCATAGCGAATACTGCTATATCGCCATCTATTTTTCAGGAAAGTATCTGGAAGACATGCTGCACAACAATCTGACCAGCACAAACAGCGTCTATTATCTGATCAACAGCAGAAACTCCCTCGTTGCTTCGTCCAACGCAAGCCTTGCGGGGACTTATCTAAAGCGCTACGAAGCTATCCCCGAGGCAGTGGGCAGCACCGAAGAATTTGCCACGACGACGATTCTGGACGAGGCTCTCTACATGGGCTACCGCGAGATAAACGGCACTGACTGGCGTCTGGTCTCTGTGATCCCCGTGAACAGCGTCTTTTCCGAGAGCAGGCAGGTGTTACTCAACACGGCCACCCTGTATCTGCTCTTTGTCGTTTTAGCCTGCGCTACCGCTTTGCTGCTTTCCGGCAGCCTTGCCAAAAGGCTTTCCCTTGTGGTGGAAAAGATCAACCAGAACAGAGAAAAGAGCCTTGTCCGCTTTGAGGACAACGCCGACAAAGATGAAATCGGGCAGCTTGTCTTCAATTATAATGCCATGGTGGACCGCATCAACCAACTGATGGAAGAACAGACCGAGACCGCCGAAAAACTGAAAGTTTCCGAAGTGAAAGCGCTGCAGGCACAGATCAATCCACATTTTCTATACAATATGCTTGACATGATCAACTGGCTTGCCCAGAGCGGCAAACAGCGGGAGGTCGCCCTTGCGGTGCAGACGCTCTCCAAGTTTTACAAGCTTACCCTCTCCAAGAAAAATATCACCACGCCGATCAGAGAAGAACTGCGGCATGTGGAGCTTTATGTAAAACTACAGAATATGCGCTATGAGGATAAAATTTCTTTCCTGATCGATGTGCCGGATGAGATTCTGGATTACGAGATCCCGAAACTGGTGTTGCAGCCCATCGTGGAAAACTCCATTCAGCACGGTATTTTTGAAAAAGAGTCCAAGAAGGGATCCATAGTGATCATGGCATGGTTGGACGGATCAGACATCGTCTTTGTGATATCCGACGACGGAGTGGGCATTTCCCCCGAAAAGCTGCCGCTCATTTTAGACGGCAGCTACGAGGATGGCAAAGGCAGCAATATCGGCATCTACAATACCCATCTGCGGCTGCAGCTTCTCTACGGAAGATCCTACGGGCTGCACTATGAAAGTACGCCGGGACAGGGGACGGAGGTGCAGATTAAGCTGCCTGCCATTATATATCAGAGTAAATAATTTCTTTAATCCAGATGGAACAACACGTTTAAGTCCTTGCATACGGGACTGTTATCCGGATTGGTCTCCATAATATCCGCCATAAAGTCCCACCATTTCCGGTTGATCGCCGTATCCGCACTCTTACTCCAGAGTTCTTCGCTTTCTATCTCGATATAGCCGTACAATACTAATGTCTCGGGATCCAACGCGATCGTATAATTTTTTCCGCCGTGCTCATGGATCATATCGATCATTTCCGGCCAAAGCTGATTATGCCTCTTCTCATACTCTGCTTCCATCCCCGGATACAGTTTCATCTTAAATGTTTTGATCATATTGCGCCCCCTTATGCTCTCTTAGAAAGGACTTCCGCTTCGTACTTCTCGATTTCTTCGAACCACTCGCTTTCGCCCTTCACGCCGCATTCTTCACAGTACTGTTCCCAGACTTCTCCGAAAGGCAGGCATTTTATCGCTTCATGCATCGCCATCAGTTTTGTGAACTGTGCCTTATCCTGCAGATCTTTCAGCATAGTGTTAGGTGTCAGCAGCGCAAGCAGCAATGCTTTCTGCATGCTTCTAAATCCGGTTGTCCAAGCGGAAATGCGGTTGATCGCAGCATCGAAATAATCCAGTGCAATGTAAACACGATCCAGTGCATCGTTTCTCACGATCTCCTTCGCGATCTCTTTTGTCTCGTCGTCCAGTACCACTACATGGTCACTGTCCCAGCGGATGCCTCTTGTCACATGCAGTGCCAGTTCCGGGAAGAAGCAAAGCAATGCCGGAATCTTGTCGGAAACAACTTCCGTCGGATGATAATGACCGTTATCCATAAGCGGCAGGCATTTCTCTTTGTTCATAGCGGCAAAGCTCAGTGCAAATTCAGCAGAACCTGCCGTATATGCCTCCACGCCGATACCGAACACTTTGGATTCCACGCAGGGTTTTACTTTATCAAAATCATAGGGCTCGGAAAGAATTGCTTCGATAGACTCTTTATAACGCATTCTCGGCCCCATTCTGTCCGCCGGGATATCCTTGAAACCGTCGCCGGTCCAGATGTTCATCACGCAGGGAACGCCGGTCTCTTCTGCAAAATACTGGGAGATACGGATACATGCTTTGCCGTGTTCAATCCAGAATTTTCTCGTATCTTCATCTGGACTCGACAGCGTCAGACCGTCTTTCACTTTCGGATGAGAGAAGAATGTAGGATTGAAATCCAGTCCCATATTTCTCTCTTTTGCAAACTCCACCCATTTCTTGAAGTGTCTTGGTTCCAGCTTGTCGCGGTCCACAAAACCGTCTTCCTCAAAGATAGCATAGCAGGCATGCACATTGATCTTCTTTGCGCCCGGGCAAAGGGACAGTACCTTGTCCATATCCGCGAACAGCTCTTCCGGTGTTTTTGCCTTGCCGGGATAATTGCCTGTGGTCTGGATTCCGCCGGTCAACGGTCCGTCGTGGTCAAAACCGATCACATCATCCCCCTGCCAGCAGTGCAGAGATACCGGAACTTTCTTCAGTGCTTCGATTGCTTTGTCCGTGTCCACGCCATAAGCTGCGTAAGCGGCCTTGGCTGCTTCATAGTTTTTTGCCATTTTGTTTTCCTCCTGTTATCTTTACCTTTTATTATTTTCCGCAGACATTCGGCACATGCTGCAGATACTTTACCGTTATGTTATCAGGGCTCATAAATCTTTACGCCGAAGGACTCAAAGACGCTTGCCCTCGCTTCTTTCAGGTCTGCAAACTCGCCTGCTTTTATCATCTGCGCCATCAGATTGCCTATTGCCGTTCCCTCGCCGGGTCCCGCATAGACCGTTCTCCCTGACTTTCCTGCAGTCAGGTTATTTAAATAAACCGCATTGGAACCGCCGCCTACAATATTGATTGAGGGATAGTTCACACCTGTCAGTGCTTCAATCTCTTTCACCGTTTCCGCATAGCTCTCCGCCAGAGACTGATAAATCACTGCTGCCAGCTCGCCGATGCTCTCCGGCACCTGCTGGTTTGTATTTCTGCAGTATTCTTTAATTGCTTCCGTCATATTTTCCGGCGCCATAAAACAATTATCATTCACATCCACTCTGGACGGGAAGTCCTTCGCCTCCTCCGCCATATCACAGAGTTCGGCAAAAGAATAGGCGTCGTTCAATTCATGCCGCACGGACTGGATCATCCAGAGTCCCATGATGTTCTTCAAATAGCGGAAACGGTATTCATAACCGCCCTCATTTGTAAAGTTTTTCTCCATGCTTTCCATGCTGCAGATTGCTTCCTTATTCTCCACGCCCATCAAAGACCAGGTGCCGGAACTGATATACAGACATTCTTCCGACTGGGTCGGCACTGCCATCACAGCGGACGCGGTGTCATGAGTTGCGGGAAGCACCACTTTACAGTTAAAACCGACTTCCTCTTCCACTTCTTTGGAAAATTCTCCGACTACTGTGCCCGGCATAGACAACGGTAAAAACATCTCTTTCGGATACCCTAACATTTCAATCAGTTCCATATCCCACTTCTTTGTCACAGGGCTTACCAGCTGACCGGAAGTTGCATTTGTATACTCGGATACTTTATTGCCAGTCAACAAAAACTGGAAGTAATCCGGCAGCATCAGGAACGTCCTTGCTTTCTCCAGCAGTTCCGGTTCCTGCACCTTGTGTGCCATCAGCTGATAAATAGTGTTGAACATCTGCTTCTGAATGCCGGTCCTTGCATATAATTCCTTCTCCGGAATGATCCTGTAAACCTCTTTGTCCATCCCGTCCATGCGGGAATCGCGATAACCGTATGTATTGCCTAAAACTTTGTCATTTTCGTCAAGCAGCACATAATCCACCGCCCAGGTGTCGATACCCATACTCACGGGAATTTTGCCGATCTCCCCGCACTTTTTAATGCCGGCCTTGATCTCCCGGAACAGGTGCTCTGTGTCCCAGCATCTGTGACCGTCCTTTTTTACCATACCGTTCTCAAAGCGATGCACCTCTTCCAAAACGATCTTTCCGTTTTCCACAGAGCCTAAAATATGCCGCCCGCTGGATGCGCCTATGTCCACCGCCAGATAATAATTTGCCATAACCCTACCTCTCTTCTGCTCTTCTCCCTTAAAATCCCGTATCTGCCGTACCGCTCTTCGCAGATATTTTATCTTCTTCAGTATAGCCTATTTGCAGACATTATAACAGGACTTTTCTTGCCAAATTTTCCGTCCTTATTTGCATCAGCACAGAGCAAAGTAAAGCGGGACAGAAATATGCAAGCGTGAAAGAAATTTTAAGTTGCTAAATATTTCTCTTTCGCCTATACTGAGAAAAATAGAATTTTAGGAGATTTTATCATATCATGAATGCGGAACTCTTAGAAAAATTAAAACCTATCACCGAAGAAGAGAGGGCCATCTTAGCCGGCCGCAAAGATATCCGGAAAGAGCTCTATACCTCCAAACCGGGCTTTGTTATCGACAGTGAAAAGATGTTAGAAAAAGGAAAGCTCATTGACATCCGGCCGCACACCCGCTTTATCCATTTCCCGGTTCACCGCCACAACTATGTGGAGATCATCTATATGTGCAGCGGTTCTACAACGCACATCATCAATGGACATACCACCGTAAAGCTGGAAACCGGTGAATTACTTTTTCTCAACCAGAATGCAACCCAGGAAATCCTGCCCGCCGGAGAAAATGACATTGCTGTCAATTTTATGGTGCTGCCGGAGTTTTTTGACAGAGCTTTTCTGATGATGGAGGATGAGAGCGTACTCCACGATTTTCTTGTGGGGGCTTTAAAGGGAGAGAGCGGGCTTGTGGATTATCTGCACTTTCAGGTGCGGAACGAACTGCCGATTCAGAACCTGATCGAGAACCTGATCTATTCCCTTGTCACAGGGCAGAAAAATTCCCGCAATATCAATCAGACCACCATGGGGCTTCTGTTTATTCTGTTACAGAATCAGAGCGATAAGATCAATAAAAATGATCCTGCCCAATATGAGCAGAATCTGATTTTTTCGGCACTCAAGTATATCGAAGACAATTACAGAACCGGGACTCTGGAAGAGCTCTCCGCTCTGATTGGGCGGCCGGATTATTATGTCAGCAAACTGATCAAACAGCATGCCGGTCATACGTTCAAAACCCTGCTGCAGATCAAACGTTTAAATCAGGCAGCCTTTCTGCTTGCCACCACAAAGCTGCCCGTAGAAAATATCATCGCCCTGGTGGGATACGACAATACCAGTTATTTTCACCGGATTTTTAAGGAACATTTCCATATGACGCCACGATCGTACCGGCTTTCGGTCACATTATAGCATCTGACATGAACGTCCGCTGTTTTATATCTGTTCTGTCAATTTCTTCTTACTGATAACCGGCTCACAGGTGAGATCTACGCCCAGCCTTTTGAACGTTTTCATATCCACTTCCGACAGCATTACTGACGTATGTACCTGACAATCTTTCAAATTTGGAAGCTGCCTGAGCGCTGCCTTTGCATTTTCATCTCCGGTTGCCGCGAGAGACAGCGCAATCAACACCTCGTCCGTATGAAGTCTTGGATTTTTCCCGCCCAGATACCGCACTTTTAATTCCTGTATCGGTTCAATCGCCTCCGGACTGATCAGTTTTACATCATGCCCGATCCCCGCAAGAAATTTCAACGCATTCAACAGAAGCGCCGCCGAAGCTCCAAGAAAATCCGATGTTTTAGACGTAATAATATGCCCGTCCGGCAACTCTATCGCCGCGGCCGGAAGTCCGGTCTCCTCCGCCCGTTTTTTCGCCGCCACTGTGACCTTTCTGTCATCGGTCGTGATTTTCGCCTGTTTCATCAGAAGCTCTATCTTGTAAATCTCATTTTCCGAATTTCCCTCTTTGACCGCTTTTCCGGCCGCTGTATAATACCGGCGGATGATCTCCATACAGGAAGCCTCTCTGCAGACCTTATCGTCTATAATACAGTTCCCCACCATATTCACGCCCATATCGGTCGGCGACTTATAAACGCATTCTCCGTAGATCCTCTCAAAGATAGCGCTCAGCACCGGGAATATCTCAATATCACGATTATAATTTACCGTAGTTTCCCCATAGGCTTCCAGGTGAAACGGGTCGATCATATTAATATCATTCAAGTCTGCCGTTGCCGCCTCATAGGCAAGGTTCACCGGATGCTTTAATGGCAGATTCCAGATCGGGAATGTCTCAAACTTCGCATACCCCGCCTTGATTCCCCTCAGGCTGTCATGATAAAGCTGAGAAAGACAGGTTGCCATTTTCCCGCTGCCGGGTCCCGGTGCTGTCACAACAACAAGCGGCCTTGTCGTCTCAATATAATCATTACGTCCGAACCCCTCCGGACTGACGATCAGGGGGATATTAGACGGATATCCTTCTATTATATAATGAATATACACTCTGATATTCTTCTTTTCCAGACGGTGCTTGAACTGAACAGCGCCGACCTGTCCGCTGAAATGCGTGATCACAACACTCCCCACCAGCAATCCGCGCCCTTCGAATTCCGCGATCAGCCGCAGTACATCCTCATCATAAGTGATTCCGAGATCGCCCCGCACTTTACTTTTTTCAATATCTGTCGCACTGATCACAAGCACGATCTCCGCCATATCGGAAATATTCATCAGCATTTTCAGTTTTGCGTCAGGCATAAACCCCGGCAGTACCCTCGAAGCGTGATAGTCGTCAAACAGTTTACCGCCAAACTCCAGATACAGCTTGTCCCCAAACTGTCCTATCCTGTCTTTAATATGCTCAGACTGTATTTTTACATACTTTTCATGATCAAACCCTATTTTCATTCTGTCCCCCTGTTTCAAGATCCATTCGCTGCCCACTCATCCATTTTCCCACAAAACCCCAAAATTTTCAAGCAAAACCGACTCACCATGATGTGTTATTGTAACAGTTCAGTCAGGTTTTGCAGCCATCATAAATAACCCCTTGCGTTTCCGGCCATATTTATATAAAATATCCAGGGCGACATAATACATGTCCAACTCATTCCGAATGAAAGCGTGAAAAATATGATCAAACTGATTGCCAGCGATTTAGACGGTACACTGGTCTCCGGAAATACAGCAAAACTCCCCGAAAAATTCCCCGAACTTGCCATGCAATTGAAACAAAGAGGCATCCTGTTTGCTGCCGCCAGCGGCAGGCAGTATCACAACCTGCGCACCTTGTTTGCCGAAACCAAAGACGACATCGCTTATATCTGCGAAAACGGCGCTCTGACCGTCTATCAGGAGAAAATTCTGCATAAAACAGAGCTCCCTCCGGAAGCAGCCGCCCCGATCATCAGGCGCCTTGAAGCAGAACCCGGTACGGAAGTTCTTGTTTCCGGCGCATTCTGCAGCTATATCAATCCAAAAGACCCCTATTTTGAATCCTACATTCATGGCATGAAAAACCAATATAAAGTCGTACCGGATCTGACCGATATCGGGGAACCCATTATCAAACTGGCTCTTTTTGAAAAGGACGGCACAGAAGCCAGAGACAGACAGGCCTATTGGCAAAGCCGTTTTATGCCTTCCGAAGCATTTCCCTACAATGTCAGAGTAGTCACTTCCGGTTCCCTGTGGTTAGACTTCCTGTTCCCGGGTTCCGATAAAGGCGTAGGCATACGGGCTCTCGCAGACCACCTGGGAATCCGTCGTGAAGAAATTCTCTCTTTTGGAGATAATTTTAATGATATAGAAATGTTTCGGGCAAGCGGGATCAGCGTTGCTATGGAGAACGCCCGCCCCGGCATCGCCGAACTTTGCGACTATACCACGCCCTCCGTCATAGATTTTATTGAAAATATGTTAAAAACAGGCTTCTTACTCTGAGCCTGTTTTTAACATAAATCTATTCTGTATAAGATAACACTCCAAATATTTTACATCACTCTCCGCACTGCCAGGATCGGCCTGTACTGCGCATTGCTGACTTTGATGCCGGTTCTCTCCGTACTCGCATGGACGATCATGCCGCCGCCGATATACATGCCCACATGCCCTTCATAACAGATAATATCACCCGGCTGGGCCTCCGCATAAGAAACGCCGGTGCCCGCTTCCCGAAGCTGAGAAGACGTTCTGGGAACTCTGTAGCCATAATCCGCATACAGCCGGAAAATAAACCCGGAACAATCCGCCCCGTTTGTCAGGCTTGTCCCGCCGGATACATAGGGATTTCCGATAAACTGACAGGCATAATTTGCAATGGATTTTCCGGAACTGCTGCCGCCGGATTGCGCTACGATTCCCTGCGCCGCCGCTATGGTATTCGCCGCATTCGGATTGGGCGTCGTGTTCGTTGTTTTCCCGGCGCCGTTCTGCGCCGCCAGCCGTCTGCGCTCCTCTTCTTTCAGCTGTTCGATTTTCTTTGTATCCGCCGCAATCTGCTGCTTATACTGGGCAGCCCGGTTTTTCGCCTCCGCAATCTCTGCATCATAGTTGGCGCTTACCGCCTTTTTCTGTGCCAGAATACCGTTTAAATAGCTCTGCTGTTTTGCAAGGGATGCTTTATCCGCTTCCAGTGACTCTTTCTCTTCCACAAGTTCAGCCCTGTCGGCTTCCAGCTTTGCTTTCATATCCGCTACCTGCTGCTTGATCTTCTGGTACTCATCCAACATCCGGTCATCATATGCAGAAACTTCCTCTATGAACTCCGCCCGGTTTAACAGCTCACTGAAACTGCCGCTGGACAGCAACAGTTCTAAATAGGAGCTTTCTCCCTGTTCGTAAGTGAAACGGATCCTCTCTTTCATCGCCTCATACTGGCGTTTTTCCTCCGCTTCCGCCGCTTCATACTCCCCCTGTGCCACAGTGATCTCGGCTTCCTTGTCAACGATCTTCGCTTCCTGTTCCTCGATCTCATCCTCCAGCACACCGATTTCCGTATACAGATTCACAAGTTCCGCCTCGGTATCGCTGATCTCTTCCTCGATCAAATCCTGTTGATCCTGCAAACCGGAAATCGTCTCATTCTCACTATTCAGATAACTCTGGCTCTCCGCTATCTGCCGCTGCAGTTCCTCGATAGTCACAGCCTGCACATTTCCGGTGCTTTTCACAAACAACAGCGCACAAAACAGCAGACATATTGTACTTTTAATTCTTTTTTTCATTCATTTTCCAATCTTCTATAATTCACAATTATTGACTGTTCTCGGGAACGGCAGTACGTCGCGAATATTTGACATGCCTGTCAGGTACATGACGCAGCGCTCAAAGCCGAGACCAAATCCCGCATGGCGCACGGAACCGTAACGGCGCAGATCCAGATAAAAATCATAGTCCTCTTTTTTAAGTCCCATCTCTTCCATCCGTCTCTCCAGTGTTTCCAGATCATCTTCTCTCTGGGAACCGCCGATGATCTCGCCGATACCGGGTACAAGACAGTCCATGGCCGCCACTGTCTTTCCATCTTCATTCAACTTCATATAGAAGGCCTTGATCTCTTTCGGATAGTCAGTCACAAAAACAGGACGCTTAAACTCTTTCTCCGTCAGATATCTCTCATGTTCTGTCTGCAGATCGCATCCCCAGGAAACCTTATAGTCAAATTCATCATTATGCTTCTCCAAAATCTCAATCGCTTCGGTATAAGTCACATGGGCAAAGTCAGAGTTTGCCACATGCTCAAGCCGTTCGATCAACCCCTTGTCCACAAAGCTGTTGAAGAACTTCATCTCCTCCGGCGCATTTTCCAGTACATAGCGGATAATGTATTTGATCATGGACTCTGCAAGAATCATATCGTCTTTTAAGTCTGCAAAGGCAATTTCCGGCTCGATCATCCAGAATTCCGCCGCATGCCTGGTGGTGTTGGAATTTTCGGCACGGAACGTCGGTCCGAATGTATACACATTTTTAAACGCAAAGGCATAAGTTTCTACATTGAGCTGTCCCGAAACAGTGAGGTTTGCCTGTTTTCCAAAAAAGTCATTGCTGTAATCAATGCTGCCATCGTCCTTTTTCGGCGGATTTTCCATATCAAGCGTTGTCACCTGAAACATCTCGCCGGCTCCCTCGCAGTCCGAGCCCGTGATGATCGGTGTATGCACATAGACAAATCCTCTGTCCATGAAAAATGTATGGATTGCATAGGCGATCAGCGAGCGCACTCTGAACACCGCCTGGAACGTGTTGGTCCTTGCACGCAAATGCGGGATCGTTCTCAAATACTCAAAGCTGTGACGCTTTTTCTGAAGCGGATATTCCGGTGCGGACATACCCTCTACCAGTACCTCTTCCGCCTGTATTTCAAACGGCTGCTTCGCCTGCGGTGTCTCCACCAATATCCCTGTCACAACGACTGCCGCTCCTACGTTCAGTCTGCTGATCACATCAAAATTATCTAACTTATCACTGTAAACAATCTGCAGCGGCTCAAAAAAAGTCCCGTCGTTTACAACAATAAAGCCAAACGTTTTGGAATCCCTGATATTCCGGATCCAACCGCCCACTGTTATTTTCTTTCCGATATACGCTGCCTTATTTCTGTATAATTCCCGAATTTCTGTTAAATCCATATTGGTATCCTCCATTCCAGTTCCGCACATGCCATTTTTACTCCCCGTAAATTTCCACCAGGAAGCTATAAACTTTGTCATATAAAAGACTTACTCTTACACTTTCTTTGTCAAGCTCTTCTTCTGCATCATCAGACGACGTATAGCCCGCGATCGTCTCGTCAAGTTCCTCATCCGATACAGAAATTCCCTCCGCATTTGCAATTGCCTGCAGGGCAAGTCCCTCCTTTGCGCATCGCAGTGCAGCCGCATCAAGCCCGTCCTCTATACTGTCAGCGCTTATATAATAGGTATTCGCCATATACTGCTCTAAACTTACCCCTGCGGCCGCAGCTTCATTCTCAAAATCTGTCTGCAAACTGTTCCGGTAATCCTCCACCAGAGACTCCGGCACCTCTTCATAAGTGCATCCTGCGATCAGACTTGTTGCAATGTAGCTCTTCAATGTCCTCTCATACTGATACTGTGCATAATTTCTCAGCATGATTCCGGCATCTTCCCTGTATGCGTCAGCACTCTGATAGCCCGGATCCACCAGACCTACATTCTCATCTGTGAGCTCCGATAAAATATAATTGATTTTTACCGCAAAAACACAATCCTTTCCTGCCACATCTGCGGATCTGTAATTTTCCGGAAACTGCAGAGAAAGCTCTTTCGTCTCCCCGACATTCGCACCGACTAACCCTTCTTCAAAGCCCTCGATAAAACTGCCGGATCCGATCTCAAGAAGCTGACTCTGTGCCGTACCGCCCTCGAAAGCCGTGCCGTCAATCGTACCCGCATAATCGATATTGACCACATCCCCGTTTTCTACCGTTCCGGTCGGCTCATGCAGCTCGCTCACCGCATTGACCTTACTATTAATATAACTTTTCACATCGGCATCTGTTATTTCAATTTTGGCCTGTCGCTGTATTTCCATATTTTTATAATCGGGAAGTGTCACATATTTTTCCACTTCCATATCTCTCAGGTCTGCAATGGTTACATTGCTCTTTCCACAGCCTGTCAGCAAACAAAGCAGCATTGCCGCCGCCACTATTCTTTTCCTCATGATAAATTTTTCCTTTCCTCAAATCGCAGTATTTAAATAGTATCCGCTACATGCGATCACAGATTTACGATTACTTTTTCCCGTTATCGCTCATTGTATCACAATTCGCGCATTGTTAAAAGTATAAGTTTATATTTCTTCATCTTGCCATTCCGGCAAATAAATGCTAAAATACCTTTATTGCAGAACTAATGTCAGGAGGAAGAACTATGAACACAGGAATGATTGTACTGATCGTCGTACTCGTTATTTTGGTTGCGGCTGTTGTCGGTCTTATCTTTCTCGGAAAAAAAGCTCAGAAAAAACAGGAAGAACAGCAGCAGCAGATTGAAGCCTATAAACAGACTGTGAGTATGCTTATTATAGATAAGAAACGGATGCCGTTAAAAGACGCCGGCCTGCCGCAGGCTGTCATCGACCAGACACCGAAAATAATGCGCCGCTCCAAACTTCCTATTGTAAAAGCAAAGATTGGTCCCCAGATCACTTCTCTTGTGGCCGACGAAAAGATTTTTGATGATATTCCGGTAAAAAAAGAAGTAAAAGCTGTTGTCAGCGGTATCTATATCACTTCTGTAAAGGGAATGCATGGTAAAAACAACACACCGAAGAACACCAAGCCCAAAAGCAAATTTAAGCAGCTTCTTGAAAAAGCTCAGGAAAAGGCCGGGGTTGGCCAGGTAAAATAATTTTATATGATCTCTATTTCCAGTCTGCACGCCGCCTGTTTTTCTCCCTGTATAAAGAGAGTATACATAAGCTGCAGGCTGGTTTTTTCCTGCCCTTTTTCCAGTTTCGCTTCCGCTGTGTCCACACCGATCTCCAGCGCGCCATAAGGCGTTTCGTACTCCGACCGGTGCTTCTTTCCCTGTTCAAATATCATTTTCCAGGAAACTGCGCCGGATTTTTTTAACGCTGCTCTTACCGGCTCATTTTCTATTTTCAGTAAATTTTTCACTTTTGCAGATGTGCCTGTCCCCGATTCGTCCAAATTTTCCGTATAAAGTACATAAAGGACGCCGTTCCTCTCAGAAAGCTGTCCTTCACTTTTCGTTTCCATGATCTGTTTTTCGCCGTCTGTGCTTATCTGCTCAGACCTGACACGGACCGTACACTTTTTTCTCTTTTCGTCTATCATAATCTTCTAGTATTCCTCAATATGAATGACCTTTGCAGACAGGATACCGTATTTCAAAATAGAATTGGCAAAAATCTGAAACCGCTCCGCCGCATCACTGACAAAAAAGCGGTGCATATTGGTTCCGAGTCCCGGCGCCTGCTCATTCAGAATATCGTGATCTTCCAGCAGCTTTTTCAGTTCTCTGGCTGTCTCATAGGCCGGATTCACAAGTCGTACACCGTCTCCTACAATGCGCTGCACTGTCTTTCGTATCATCGGATAGTGGGTACAGCCCAAAATCAATGTATCAATACCGACATCGATCAGATCTGTCAGATAACGCTTTGCTATTTCCTCTGTCACCGGATCTTCCCAAAGCCCCTCTTCCACAAGGTTCACAAACAACGGACACTCTTTTCCGATCACTTCCACTCTCGGTGCAAGCTGTCTGATGTATGTAGTATAGGTTTCACTGCCGATCGTACCGCGTGTGCCAATGACGCCGACTTTTCCGTTTTTTGTGGCCTCCACGGCCATTTTTGCTCCCGGCTTTACCACACCGATCACCGGTACATCCGCCACTGCTTCTATTTCATCAAGCGCGTATGCGCTTGCCGTGTTACAGGCTACCACGATCGCCTTTACATGCTGTGTTTTTAAAAAACGGACAATCTGAAGTGCGTATTTTGTGACGGTCTCTTTTGTTTTATTTCCATAAGGCACTCTTGCCGTATCACCGAAATAAATCACTTTCTCATTCGGTATCTGATACATAATTTCCTTTGCCACCGTCAATCCGCCTACGCCGGAGTCAAATACGCCGATCGGTGCTTCTTTTCTATTGTCCATTGTTTCTATCGTTCCTTTCCTTATCCGGCAGATTTTCTGCGGATATGTTAAACTCTTTATCTTTTCGCCCATTCCAGAATGCCGATCTTCACTTCAATCTGTTCCGGTTTTGCAGTGCTGATCTCATAGTAGAGATTTCCATCCCCTCTTTCTTCCGCCGTCACTTCTGTGCCGTTTTCATGAAATATCCTGACACAATCCCCCGTAAAAAAATACTGCGGAAAAGCAATTCCCCAAAAACCGACTGCCAGCAGCATGCTCAAAATCAATTTACATTTTTCTATCATAGATAACCACACTCCTCATGTTCTTTTTAAGGAGTATGGCCCGTTTTTCGCTCTTTAAACAGTTTCGGCGCGTAATTGGCTGATGATCGCCTTTTCCTGATTATCGATGTGCTCTCTGGCAAGTCTTGAAGCCGTTTCCCTGTCGCCGCTTACAATACTTTCATAGATTGCCCGATGTTCCTTCACAAGCGTTTCATACTGGCAGTCATCTTTCAGATATTTCACCCGGTAACGGTACATCTGCTCGGCAAGATTGTTTAACATTTGCAATAATACGACATTTCCGGTAGCTTCTACAATAATATTATGCAGCGCTACATCTTTCTGTGCGATATCATGCAGATCTCCGCTTTTTATTGCCGCCTCAAAATCCTCACACGCCGTCTTTAAGGCCGCTTTTTTCTCTTTGTCAATTCGCTCACAGGCAAGTTCCGCGCTGAGCATATCCAGCACCCGCCGCACTTCCAACACATCCTTCAGGCTTTTTTCACTGATTTTCGTCACTATGGCGCCCCGCCGCGGCATCATGGTCACAAGCCCTTCCAGTTCCAGTTTGCGAATTGCCTCCCTGATCGGTGTACGGCTGACGCCGAGCTTGTCCGCCAAATGGATTTCCGTCAGTCTCTCTCCTGCCTGCAGCTCTTCCAAAAGAATTGCCCGGCGCAATTTTTTAAAAACCACATCTCTAAGCGGCAAAAATTCCTCTACTTTTGCATCAAATTCCTGATATGCCATTTCATAGTCCTTTCTTTGCCTTACTTTCCGTTACGCTTGAAAGCCTGAAACAAACACTTCTTTCGCCAGACTTTTACTTCTGATCATATCCATTGCTTCTTTTGCTGCTTCACTTTCTTTAAAGATACCGAAAACAGTAGGTCCGCTGCCGCTCATGATCGCCTGAAGCGCCCCTGCCTCTTTCATCAGTTTTTCTATCTCGCCAATCACGGGATACTCTTTTCCCGTCACACTCTCCAACACATTTTCCAGCTTTTCACAAAGCCCCTCGAGATGTTCCGTTTCTATACTCTGCAGTATACCGTCAATATCCGGGTGATGTTCCAGTTCATCCAATCTCAGATTTTCATACACATGTTTTGTGGATACATCTATATCCGGTTTTGCCAGCAAAACTGTGCAGGCCGGTGGTTTTTTTAACGCTGTCAGCACTTCTCCTATCCCCTCGGAGAGAGCACAGCCCCCAAGCAGACAATAAGGCACATCCGCCCCCAGCTTTACTCCTTCTTCCTGCAGTTTCTTAAGAGACAGTTCTAGCCCAAACAGTTCATTCATTCCTTTCAACACAGCCGCACAGTCAGCAGACCCCCCTGCCATTCCTGCCGCCATCGGGATACGCTTTTCCAGAAAAATTTCCACACCTCCCTGTATGGAATACCTCTCTTTCATAAGCTTTGCCGCTTTATACGCCAGATTTCTCTCATCACAGGGCAGGCCGCTTTTGTCCGTTTTCACTACGATCTCATCCTCTGCGAGCCGCCTCATAGTCACCGTATCCGCCAGTTCCACGGACTGCATGACCATCCTCACTTCATGATACCCGTTTTCCAGACGCCTTACCACATCTAATCCCAGATTGATTTTCCCATATGCTTTCAGAACCAGTTCCTGACCCATATCTTCTGCTTCCTGCCAATTTTTGTTTTTCTATATGAATATTGTATTTTATTATATACAATCTGCTGTTTATAGTCAACGTGCCTCTTAAATTTATCTATGGCCTGCTGCATGCAGCAGGCCACGTCATAAGAGGGCAAAAGATTACCGTATGATCAGCATCTTATCTCCCTCATGCACCTCATCCCTCGTCAGATGGTTCATCTCTTTCAGACTTTCCAGCGAAACCATATATTTCTTCCCTATATCCCACAAGCTGTCCCCGGATTTCACCACATATCCTACCATGCCCGGCATCTTTTTAAATTTTTCCGCATCCGGTTCACACAGTTCAACTTCCTGGATCATATCTTCTTTCGCCCGTCTGAAAACCGCCATTTCAAAACTCAATATTCCTTTCACTTCCCAGGCTTCTCCTGCCCCTGCCACCGACAGATTCTCCAGACAGATCTTCAAACTGCCGAGTTCCGACGCCGTGATGCCCGATGTTTCCAACAGATACTTAAACGGAATTTCCGCGTGAATCCTGTAAAACTTTCCGTCGCTCTCATCCTGCAATAAGAAATCGGCTTCCACCGCACCAAGTATCTCAACGCCTTCTTCCGTCTGTGTCTGCCCCTCTTTCTGGGCTGATGTCTGACAGTGTAAAAGCTTCGCCCCGGCAGGTACACCCTCCGCCGAGACTTCCTCCGACAGCCTGTATTTTCCGGTGCATTTTGTCATCATTGACCTGTACTGCGTTTCTTTTCTTTCTAATCTCACTTCTTTCTGCAATCCGTAGCAGTCCGCCAGAATTTCTATTTTTTCCTCCCTGTACAGTTTCATATACAGATCGATCGTCATTTCCAGAGAAATAACCCGTCTTTCACCATCGAAGTCTTCCTGCACTTCAATATCCTGCTGGCTGACCTGATAACGGATATCTGTGATCAGATCTTCCATACAGCCCTGGCAGTCCACAGAACCGGAAATCGGAATCGTTGTGCCGAATATCTGCGTGCCTCCTTCTCCATTTTGGGGCGCATACAGGAAAAATGCCTTAATCTCTCCCTTTACAAAAAGCTTTTCTTCCACTGCCCTGAATTCCAATTCTGACATTTCAATATCTTCCCAGATCAGACTGCCGATATTCTGACAGCTCTGGGGCAGCTCCATCTCTTCTCTGATGCGGAAAATGTCTTTTTTAAGCACGGCAATGCCCGCCATATTGAGTGTCTTTTTCCGGCACTCAATCCCCATTTCCCGGGGCAGTCCCGGCAGATTCACCGACACCTGCTCTTCATAGAGCTCTTCCACAAACAATTCAAAACACGCCACGGCCTGAACGCTTAACTTACGGGAATTGATCATGCCGATCGTCATATCGTCCAGCTCCCACCTCGCCTGCACCAGTTCCTCTGTCCCGATGCCGTCCATATGCACCTGTTCCTCAAACGGAATACTGCCCTCCACAGAACAGATCTCCTGTTCCTCATCCGACTGATAAAGTACCTTATAATACAGTTTACCGCGCATTGTCACATGGTCGGACGCGGGCTTCAACTCCTCCAGCCGAATATAGCCTTTCTGCCCCAAAATGCGCGCAATATCCGGTTTATTATCCTGTAGATTTCTGTCATCCTCCAGCGCAATCTGTGTCCCCGCTTTGTATTTCATGCGGTCCATATAAATTTTACGTTTCTCCAGCTCCATATTTTCTGCGAAAACCTCCCATCCTTTTCTATCTGCCTTTCCTATATATAACTATGAAGCCCGGATGTTTTTTATTCGTAATACCTCAGACAGTATATCTGTCCTGTTCCATAATACCACACATAGCGGAGCCTTGACCGGACTGACGGTTCACTCTCTAACTGCGTCGATCAAATCCGAAAGTTTTTCTATTTGATGCCTTTCCATATATGCCTCAATCCCCTTGATGATCTCCACTGTCGCATAGGGATTGATAAAGTTTGCCGCTCCCACGGCCACAGCGCTCGCTCCGGCCAGAATAAATTCCAGCGCATCTTCCGCCGTCATAATACCGCCCATCCCGATCACAGGGATCTTCACGGCATGAGCCGCCTGATAGACCATGCGCACCGCCACAGGCTTAATGGCAGGTCCCGAAAGCCCGCCGGTTTTATTGGCAAGTAAAAAGCATCTTTTCTCCACATTGATCTTCATGCCGGTCAGCGTATTAATCAGGGAAATACAATCCGCGCCTCCCGCCTCCGCCGCCTTTGCCATCTCCGTAATGTCCGTCACATTGGGGCTGAGTTTCATGATCACCGGCTGTTTTGCTTTTCTTTTCACCGCCTGCGTAATCTGATAGAGCGCCTCCGCCTTTTGCCCGAAAGCAATGGCACCCTCTTTTACATTCGGGCAGGATACATTGATCTCCATCATATCTATTTTGGCATCACCCAGACGTTCCACAACTTCCAGATAATCTTCCACCGTCTTTCCGCAGACATTGACAATGATCTTTGTATCAAACTGCTGTAAAAAGGGAATATCCCTCTCTAAAAACACATCGACACCCGGATTCTGCAGTCCGATCGCATTCAACATCCCGCCATAGGTTTCCGCCACCCGCGGCGTAGGATTGCCGGGCCACGGCACATTTGCCACACCCTTCGTCACCACTGCGCCAAGTCTGTTTAAATCCACAAATTCACTGTATTCCATACCGGAACCAAAGGTGCCGGATGCCGTCATAACCGGATTTTTAAACATAACACCCGCTATTTTAACTTCTGTATTCATTTTGCTATATCCTCCTGTTTCTGTTACCGTCCCGCAGATACACAGCTGCGTTTTTCGCTTTGTTAAAATATTCCCCGCTTAAATGTCCACATCTTCCGCCAAAAATACCGGTCCGTCCGTACAGATCCTCGCATTATTCACATGGGAATGTGCATCTTCCTTCACGGTTTTGCAGACGCACCCCAGACAGGCGCCCACGCCGCAGGCCATTCTTTCTTCCAGAGAAATCCAGGCCGGAATCTGTTTTTCCGCTGCATATTTTTTAATGGCGCGAAGCATAGGCATAGGGCCGCAGGAATAAATTAAATCTGCTTTTATTTTATTTTCATTGACCGCATCCAGCACATTTCCCTTTGTCCCTACACTGCCGTCCTCTGTCGCAATATAAACTTCTCCATATTTTTCCAGATCTTCTTTTAAGAAAAGTTTCGCGTCCCGATAACCCAAAACAATATATTTCTTACAGTCTTTCAGTTCTTTTGCCAGCTCTAAAAGAGGCGGTATCCCTATGCCTCCGCCCATCAACAGCGCCGTATTTCCCTCCGCTTCTTTAAGCGGATAGCCATTGCCGAGAACACCCAGTATTTCTGCGGTATCCCCTTTCTGATAAGTGGAAAATTCTTTTGTTCCCGCTCCTGCTATGCGATATACAATGCGCAATGCCCCTTTTTCGGCATCTCTCTCACAGATGCTGATCGGTCTTGGCAGGAGCATCGTTTTGTTTTTCGGATAGACTGCAATAAAATGTCCGGCTCCTTTTTCCTGTGCCATATCTGTGGCAAGCCACATTTCATAGATATCGTCCGCCAATTTTGCCGTTGATAACACCCGTACTTTTTCTTTTTTCTTTGATAACATATGTTATTTTCTCCTTTTTGCTCATTTCTCTATATTTTAATCATCCAGCACAGACATACTCATATTTTTAATATAAGCAACTTTGCCTGCACAGATTGTATATTCCACTTCGGACTTGCATGTTTTTCCCGTAAACGGGCTGTTGGAAGCTTTCGAGAAAAATGTTAAAAAAGTCTGCCTGCAGTCCGGATCAAAAATCACTATGTCAGCCGGTCCGCCCTCTGCCAGATATCCCGCCTCTATTCCGTAAAGCTTTGCCGGATTCCATGTCATTTTGGATAGCAGTTCTTCCATTGTCAGCCTCTTTTTCTCCACCAGTTCCGTGATGCCCAGTGCCAGTGCCGTTTCCAGTCCGATAATGCCGCTGGGCGCCTCTGTGAAAAATTTTTCTTTTTCCTCTTTTGTATGAGGTGCATGATCCGTTGCGATCAGGTCGATCGTTCCATCGCTCAACCCCTCTATGATCGCCTCTTTATCTTCTTCGGTCCGTAACGGCGGATTCATCTTGGCCAACGTTCCGTACTGCAATACCGCCTCCTGCGTCAGTGTAAAATGATGGGGAGTTGCCTCTGCATGAATGTCGGCTCCCTCCCTTTTTGCCCTGCGCACCAGTTCTACACCCTCCTTCGTGCTGATATGCTGGATGTTCACACAGGCCCCTGTCTCTATAGCCAGCCGGATATCCCTCTCTATCAAACTGATCTCCGCCTGCCTGTCCGCACCGGTAAGTCCCATCTTTGCCGATACTTCTCCGGCATTTACACCGCTCTCCTTAATATAAGCGGGATCTTCCTCATGGAAGCTGATCGGTACACCCAGTTCTTTGCAATTTTCCATCGCTTTCCTGACAAGCGTTTCATCCGATAAAGGCTTTCCGTCGTCCGTAAATCCTGCCGCCCCCGCAGCACGCAGCGCTTTCATATCTGTCAGTTCTTTTCCCTCCAGATTTTTTGTCACCGCCCCGCAGGCGTATACATGAATCGGCGTATCTTTCCCTTTTTCCAGCATATAGCGCAGTATATCTGCCTGGTCCGCCGCAGGCCTCGTATTTGCCATCATCACAACGCTGGTAAATCCGCCTGCCGCTGCCGCTGCCGCCCCCGTCAAAATATCCTCTTTTTCTGTAAAACCCGGATCTCTGAAATGCACATGCACATCTACAAGTCCCGGCGCCACAATATACCCCTCTGCATCGATCGTCTGAATTTCATGCCGCGGAAGTTTCTTAAATTCTTCCGTTTCCGCCAGATTCTCCCCTATTTTCAGGATTCTCTCTCCCTCTGTTAAAATGTCGCAAACCCTCTGCATTCCCGTTCTCGGATCAATACAAAGCCCGTTTTTTATATAAAGCATTCTTCCTCTCCCTTCATCTCATCCTTATAACTTAAACCGAATTCACCCTTCTCAGGTAAATTCCGATAAATTATACTTGTCCCCTCCCCATACTTTATAGTAAACTGATATATGAACAGTTTACTATTATACCCCCCAATGTTTCAACCAATAAATTTTCAGATAAGAGGATTTCCAGATATGCGTACTATTCTTGTTGTTCTATTTGTATTCCTGTTTCTCGTATTATCCGTTCCGATCATGTTTGTAGAGTGGATCATCGGAAAGTTTAATCAGGATTTAAAAGACCGGAGTTCCTTAAAGATCGTTCAGTGGGCTTTCCGCTGTGTCCTTTTTCTCAGCGGCACTAAAATCACTGTAATAGGAGAAGAGAATGTACCAACGGATGAACCCGTTCTCTATATCGGAAACCACAGAAGCTATTTTGATGTAGTGATCACTTACGCCAGAGTTCCAAGGCTCTGCGGCTATATTTCTAAGAAAGAGGTTGATCGGGTTCCGCTTCTCAATATATGGATGCGGTATCTGCACTGTCTGTTCCTTGACAGAGATAATATCAGAGAGGGCCTTACCGTGATCCTTACCGCCATCAATAAAGTAAAAGCCGGCATTTCCATCTGTATCTTTCCGGAAGGCACCCGCAATAACAGTGAGGAAGACTTTCTTCCTTTTCGCGGCGGAAGTCTGAAAATTGCCGAAAAGAGCGGCTGCGCCGTGATTCCCATGGCGCTGAACCATACCGAGGATATTTTTGAAGCGCACAAACCCTGGATCCGCAAAACCCATATTGTATTAGAGTACTGCAAGCCCATCTATCCGGGAGATCTTCCGAAAGAAGACCGGAAAAAGCTCTCGGATCTGGTAGAAAAGAAAGTAAAAGAAACCTATTATAAAAATCAGGCTCTGGTATAGATTCTTCAAATTATTCATGACAATAGAATTCCCGCAAAGCGTGAATTCTATTGTTTTAAATTTTCTACGATTTCCGCAAAGCCCATGCCATGGGATGCTTTCACAAGCACCGTATCCCCGGGCTTTACAAGACGTTCCAACTCCTGTAATAAATTCTCCTTTTTTGAATAATAGTGTACTTCGCTTTTACTTGATACAGCCTTTGCCTCCCTTGCCATATTCCCGGAAAGCCCTCCCACACAGACGATCACATCCACACAAAGCTTTGCTGCATAGCGCCCCACATCACCGTGCAGATCCTCTGCATTCTCACCAAGTTCAAACATATCCCCCAGGATTGCAACTTTCCTTGTGTCAGCCTGCGCCAGCAGATCAAGCGCCGCACACATGGAAACAGGATTTGCATTGTAACAATCATCCAGTATCACTTTATCGTCGCACTTGATCAGATTACTTCTGCCTTCCGTCGGTTTTACCGCCGCAATGCCCGCTGCAATTTCTTCCATAGAAAGTCCCAGTGCTTCTCCCACTGCGGCTGCCGCCAGCGCATTATATACCATATGCTCACCGGGCAGAGGAATCTTTACCGTGAAATTTCCGGACAACATATGGATTGTAGCAGTCGTCCCAAACAACCCGTGTTTCTGAATGTCTGTTGCATAGCACATGTTATTTTTATTTTTTCCAAACGTGACAGGCGTTTTTTTATGTACTTTGTCTATTGTCCGCAGCAGATCATCATCGCCGTTCACGATAACCGTTCCATTTTCCTGCAGGTAATCGAAAATCTCCGATTTTGCTTTCAGAATACCTGCTCTGGAGCCCAACGCTTCCAGATGGCAGTCCCCGATATTTGTCATCACAACAATGTCCGGCGCCGCCATGCGGCTTAATCTGTGCATCTCCCCAAAATGATTGATGCCCATCTCGACCACTGCCGCCTCGTGTTCCCCTCTGATTCGAAACAACGTCAGCGGCACGCCGAGCTCATTATTATAATTTCCACAGGTTTTCAGCACATTCATCTTTTCTCCGAGTACACTGGCAATAAATTCCTTTGTGCTGGTTTTTCCGACACTTCCTGTAATGCCTATGACCGGGATGGAAAGCTCCCCTCTATAGAAAGCTGCGATATCCTGCATGGCTTTCTTCACGTCCTCCACCAGAATATAGGGACCCGCAGGCTTTTCCGGAGCCTCCTCACAGACAGCACATGCCGCGCCCTTCTCCATTACCTGCGGGATAAACCGGTGACCATCCACGCGCTCCCCCTTTATTGCAAAAAACAGATAGTCCTTTTCAATCTGTCTGGAATCCATAACGGCTCCCGCTATTTCCAGATCTTCCATACCGCCGAACAATCTGCCGCCGCAGGCCGTCGCGATATTTTTCAAAGTCATATTTTTCATACTGATTCTCATCTCCGTCTTATTCTGCCGCACGCAATGCAGACTCTATAATCTTTTCGCACAGTTCCCCAAAAGATACTCCTTCGGCCGCTGCCTCCTGCGGCAGCAATGACGTCGGTGTCATGCCGGGCAAAGTATTGGCCTCTAAACAGAACATCTCACCCGCTTCATTCATCATAAAATCCATGCGCGCGTAATTTTTCAGCCGCAAAATCTGAAATGCTTTCTCCGCCCATCTCTGCATTTCCCTTGTTTTTTCCTCTAAAATATCCGCCGGACAGGTTTCTATTGTACTGCCGGCCTGATATTTATTTTTGTAATCATAAAAGCCCTGTTTTGGCGCAATCTCTATGACAGGAAGAGCACGCCCCTCCATCACGCCTACGGAAAACTCTCTGCCCTTTATGTACTGCTCAATAATCACCTCGTCATCATAGCCGAAAGCTTCCCGCAGTGCTTTTTCATATTCCTCTTTCTTATTTACCATATAGACGCCTACGCTGGAGCCGCCGTTGCAGGCCTTCACCACAAGGGGCAGTGAAAGCTCTCTTCCATCCCCTGAAACAACTGCTTCCCCGTTCGGCTTCCTCTTTTCCAGATAGGTTTCCAGTTCCTCCTTTTTTAAACGAAAGCCCTGCGGTGTCGGGATTCCATGAACCGCAAACAATTCTTTTGCCAGTCCCTTATCCATACAGATTGCCGAACTTACATAATCCGTACCGGTGTAACGAATCCCCATCAGATCAAAGTATGCCTGTATTCTGCCGTTTTCTCCGTTTTCACCATGAAGCCCCATAAATACCACATCGGCGGCCTGACAGATTGCAATGACCTTCGGCCCGAAAAAGTTTTTCTTCCAATCCGGACGCAGTGCCTTAATCTGCTCGATGTCCGGGCTTTCCTCCGAAACATTCCCTATTTCCGCCGCCCAGTCATAGTCCTTTTCAAAAATATTCTCTTCCTCTCCCGCATAGCCCAGAAAAACATCCAGAAGCACCACCTGATGTCCGCGCTCTTTCAGCTCTCTATAAATCAGGCTTCCTGAACTCAAAGATACATCTCTTTCCGGGCTGATGCCGCCCGCTAATACTACAATTTTCATGTTCTGCTCTCCATTCCGGTTCCACATCCGTCCTTCCGGCACACGATAACGGAAGACAGATTTGCAGCCGCTTACACGCCCGCAAATCGTCTTGTGCGCTGTCCGGACTTCTGCTGTTTTTCGCTTCTATCAATATCCAAACTCACAAACGCTTCGCTCTTTGTTCGTATCCCCCGTTTTCAGCTTGGTCTATTCCGGTTCCGTACCCGACGCTTCCACGATCTCCCGCTCCGCCTCTATCACACTGAGCAGCAACAGCATTCTCGCCGCATCCTTTCCTCCCGGATTTTCCAGCAAAAACGCCGCATCCTCATTCCTGCCCGACAGATAGTGTATATGGTTCTCAATCACTGTAACATACTCATGATTCATGATCGCGTAATTCGCAAACGCCATGATCGTCATATCCCACAACATGGCGTCCGGTTCTTTTTCTTCCACCAGAAACAGGCCGTCCTTTTCCCTTGCCGCTATATTCTCTGCGTCTTCCATCAAGCCGTCCATGATCAGACCGCACAGGTCATGATCTACTTTTCTCCTTGTGGACAGGTAGGTGACTTTCCCCATCAGCAGGTAAAAATCCTCTTTCTGGCCCACTATATATTCCTGATTCTGTAAAATATAATTATGATATGATCTTTCATTTGATGCACGATAAAGTTCCGACGCCGCATAAAATCTCCCGTTCATTACAGCTGCAGCATCTGACTGATCATTTCCCTGATTTTTTCCATTTTTCGTGCTGTCTTTATACCGCCATGCTTTCGCTGCGGCCTTCAGACAAATATTGGCATAATCAAAGTCTATCTGCTGATACAGATAACTGTATTTTGCCATAGTCGCCGCAAACAAGACAGTAGCCTCTTCACTGATGTTCTCTGCCGGCTCCCGATCATCCGCATCCGTCACAGGCAAAGCCCCGGTATCTGTGTAAATACCTCCTGTTTTTTCCTCCTGCATGGATAAAAGCCTGTCTGTTTCCCTGCGAAGCATCCGGAAAAAGGCCTCTCCTGTTTCTTCCGAAGTTTGAAGCACCATATTCCCCGAATTCCAAATCTGTGTAAAAAGTTCCGGATACATCTCATATGCTGCCAGAAGATAGCTGATCATCTCACAGATCTCCACCGTATTCTGCATCTCTTCTATATCCCGTGATGCTTCTATGATTTCTCCAAGTTCTTTTGCTTTCTCCAGATAGGCATCTTTCCCAATCATGAAATAATAGGAACATCCTATTTTATCACATTGAATATAATAATTTCCCTCTTCCCGCAGTTCCGTAAAGAGACCATACCCTGTTGATACACCGTTCGTATCCTCTTTCAGACGTATCTTGCCCTCATACACGCATTCTCCGGAGTCTTTCTCTATAACCTGAAAGTTTTCCGGCAGCTCTCCCCCTTGAAAAAATACCGTTTTCGTACTCTCCGGCAGATAGCCCAGACGGTCTATCTTAACGTTTGGACTTTCTTCCTTTTTTTCGTAGGAAAAATCAGGCTCCAACCCCAGCGTTTCCGCTGTAAAAACGGACTCCTCCTGCGCATCCTGTTTTTCCGCCATAAAAGGGACAGGCACAGCGCACCCTGACAGAAACACAGATACTGTCAGAAATAATACTACTATGGAAATATATTTTTTATTTTTATAATATCGTTTCAAGCGCTGATCTCCTATGCGGGCATACCTGTCTTGTCATCTGTCAAAAATCATTTATATATATAATAAAAAAAGAATCTCACTTTGGCAAGATTCTTTTTCGTGATATAAAAATGATATAAAAGATTATGCTGTAGGATTGATCGGCACACCGTCTTTTGTTAATTTCAGGTACAGATTGCAGCCTTCTACCGCATAGTAACGGGTCGGCTCTGATATCTGTGCAAAAATCTCGCCTTCCGCCACATAAGTCCCCTCAGAAACTGTCACCTCCTGCAGCTGTCCATAGGTCAGCTCATATCCGTTTCCCAGATTCATTACGACCGTCTGTCCTGTCACAGGATCACTATAGATCCGGCTTACCAAACCGTCTGCCGCCGCTTTGACGGATTCTCCTTCTTTCGCCGCAATAACCAGTGACGGATTGCATTTGTACTGTTGCAATGTGGGAAAATATACCGATTTATCAGTACTGTAATTGATCAAAACATTACCCACTAACGGCATGACCAGAGAATCCGCCTCGCTGAACGTGAGTTCCGGCTGTATCTGTGCTGCCACTGCTTCAGAGGATGTTTCCGTTATCTCATCCTCCCCTGACAGCTCTACCATGGCCTCCGTCGCGTCTTCCGCTTCTCCGGCTCCATCCTTTGTTTCTTCTTCCCCTACGATCAGGCCGGAAGAAACTTCTTTGAGCCGGATAGCTTCCTCCTTTTCATCAACAGTATCTGCATCGGTTGATGCTTCATCAGATTTCCCATAACTGTTTTCCACTGCGGGGGAATCTGCCTCCAGGGATGCCGGGTCATAATCAAGATCGCTGTCCGTTACCGGAATATCCTCCGCCACGATTCCCGATGAACTGCTATCCTCAAGCGAACTGAAATCAATCGTATAACCGCCGTCCGGTTCCTCATCATTTCCGTTTCGCACATAAATTCCTGTAACTGTCAGTGCTGAAAGTACTAACACCGAGGATGCAATCATAATTGCTCTTTCTTTTCTCTGACCGCTTTTACCGCTACGCTTCTTCATTCTATTTTCCTCCAAACCACATAATAAACTGAATTTGATTCTATGCCCTTAGTTTTTCCATGATTGTCTCTTTTATGCAAATTTGGAGAAAATATTTTAAAAGCCCTGTCTCGATGTCTAGGCAGACTGCATGCAAGGATGCCCAGACATCTGAGACGCTATCATGTATGAGCAAGCAACACGATAGTGTGGATTGCGAATACATGGCGGGATTATGGGAGCACGAAGTGCGGAATAATCCCGGGGCTTTTATGAATGACCTTACGTTGCCAGATCAAGGTGCTGCATGCTGCCGGTTCTGCCGTTTTCATATAAAAACATACCGGTGCTCCTCACAACCGCATCCACCTCTCCGTCTTTTCCGTACTGAGTATAATAGGTAGGAACTTTGTTTAAACAGATAGCTCCCACGCCTTTATCCGCAAGACTGTAGAGCTGCGGCCCATTATCAGTCTGCACCCATATTTTTAAGTATTTCCAGATTGCATCGTTTTCATCGATCCAGCCGTTGCCGTCCTTGTCATATTTTGCCAGATCCGCAAAGCCGTCCCCGGAAGCCGTGCCAAACAGCTCACTGCCATCATTTATTATGCCGTCATTATTCTTATCTAATGCCAGATAACCGCTGCTGCTGTTCAGTTTATGAATGTTTTCTTCTATACCGTCGCCGTCCAGATCAAAATAGAATGTCTGGTCAGATACTGTTGCCGGTGAAGAATCCAGATTGATCACAAGCGGATCACAGAAATTTACCGCCCGCTGCAGATCATAACTCTCCTTATAATATGCTTCAAACCGACTGCTCATATGAACATTCATATTAAAATCAATTGTTCTGCCGTCCTCCGTTATTACCTGTCCCTGTGTCTGAAATGATGCACTCTGTTCCTGCATAAAATAAGTTTCCGTCTCATAGTGCAGGTTTTCAAATCCCCACGACGAAGACAAACCGCTCTCTCCGAAAGACGGTATTCTTCTCGCATGTTCGCCAAAAAGCATATCCAACAGGAAAAATACGCTGCGCTGCCGCATTTTGGCGGTCACATCTTCCTCTTCGCTTATGCTCTTTCCCCGTAACATTAGAGAGCGAAAGCTGCCTGTTGTACGCGTCATACTTTGTCTAATCTTTACCGTCTCCTTTTGTTTTACCTGTGATGTCATCTGATAATTGCTGCTTTGAATTTTCACTATGTACTCTATCCCCTTCCTTTATGAAATCAGGAATCTCCGTTAAGCACTTTCCTCCCTGAAATGTTCTTACACAAAAAACCACGGGCGGTCCACATTTTTTATTTGTGTACCATCCGTGGCTTTTTTTCATCCTGTATTACTTATATCGGAAGTTTCCTGGAAATATTTATGGTTTTTATGTTTTTACCTTCCAATCGTTTCCATGATGAACCTTAAAAAATTTTGTCTTTTTATGTCAAAAACTTTCTAAAAATCGAAAGTTTAAAACTTATAAGTCCGGAACTATTTACTTTCTTAAATTTTTTGTATATAATAAAGCAACGACCGCACGCTTCGCGAGCGTTCTTATGCTAAGTAAAAACTGTAGGAGGAACGTTATGGCCGAACTGATCAATCGACCTGAATACTTAAATCTGCTCATTCAAAACAAAGATGTCGATCTTGTCAAAATAGTCACAGGCATTCGCAGATGCGGAAAATCCTCCCTGCTTGACTTGTTTCATCAATATCTGAAAGACAATGGCGTGCCGGATGCAAATATTATTCATATGAATCTGGAATCTTTGCACTATCGCGATCTGACAGATTACCTTTCCTTTTATGATCATGTCAGTAAGCACATCTCAAATACCCAAAAAACATATTTGATTTTTGATGAACTGCAGGCAGTAGAGCATTGGGAAAAAGCGATAGAATCTTTCCGGCTTGATTTCAATGTAGATATTTATATCACAGGTTCCAACGCTTACCTGTTGTCAACTGAATTTTCCACACTGCTTTCCGGCAGATATGTGGAAATTCGTATGCTGCCATTGTCCTTCAAAGAATTTCTGACTTTCTATGAGTTTGAGGCTGCTGTTACAGCAGAAGAAAAATTTCAGAAATATTTGCAGTTCGGAGGCATGCCGATCCTTCGGGAATACCAATTCAATGAAGCGAGGATTTCCCAGGTATTGGAAGGCATTTATTCCACTGTTGTTTTGCGTGATATTTTACAACGGAATCATCAGGCCGACCAGAATATGCTTCAGAAAATTGTATTGTTCCTCTGCTCTAATATCGGCAGCATCACTTCTCCGAACAATATCGGAAATGTACTGTCCAATGAAGGGGATATACAAAATGGCAGAGTAAAAAATACTGCCGGAAAAACAGTTGATAAATATATTTCCATGCTGCGCAGCGCTTTCATTTTTTATTCAGTAGGACGATACGATGTAAAGGGAAAGATGTTACTCAAAACATTGGGTAAAAATTATATTATTGATATGGGTTTTCGCAATATACTTCTCGGGTATCGTGATGCAGATCATGGGCATATTCTTGAGAATATCGTATTTCTGGAGCTGATGCGCCGCGACTACCGTGTCTATATCGGTAAAGTCGGTGAAATGGAAGTGGATTTTGTCGCTGAAAAGCCAAATGATAAACTTTATATCCAGGTAACAGAAAGTATGCAGTCACCGGAAACCCGCGAACGCGAACTCAGGCCTCTCCACATCATTCCGGATAACTACGAAAAAATCATACTATCCATGGACCGGAACTACATCAATTCCTATGAGGGAATCAAATCTCTGAATCTGATCGACTGGCTGCTATCCTGATTTTTACAAGCAGGGCAGGCATTTCATAAATACAGTAAAATGCCTGCCCTGTACGATCAAAACTTTAAAGTTTCATCTGTTATTTCGCAAATACTACACCCTGTTATAATTTATTAAACATCCCTTCAAAATGATCTGCCGCTCTTCATCGGTCAGTTCACCAAGCGTAAGCTCAAACTCCTTAAGGCATCCTGCCTCCACATCCACTTTATAGGCTTTGATGATCTCCGCTTTCTCCTCTACCGCTTTTTTAATATCCGGTATAAAGAGATAGTCCAGATTTTTAAACGGAAGTTCGCCCTCTCCTATCAGGAAAGGCAGCATACCCCAGTTGATCAGGTTGGAGCGGTAACGCTTTGTCGCATATTCATTAGCGATATTTGCCCAGCCGCCAAGTACTTTCTGGCAGGAGGCCGCCTGCTCACGGGCGGAACCGTCACCCGGTTTCACCGCAAAGATTGTGGAGCCAAAACCGGTGTTGCTGTGATTTGCATCCGTGAAAGTCTTCTTAATGACTCCCATAAGCGGCTTCACGTCAGGATGTGCCTGACAGGGATGTTCTCCGGCCATTCTGGCAGTCTCCGCCCTCTGAATGTCCTTTGCCCGCCCCACATATTCCGGATCTTTTCTGGATAATGCAAACTCCGCCAGCCCCAGCGGATTGGAACGGTAGGAAGAAGTTTCCCCGGACGGAATCAGCTCATCTGTCGTCGTGACAGGATCATGAATCTCAGCCGCCACACGCAGCACCAGGTTCTCCGGCAGCGCTCCCATCTTCGGCCAGTCTTTGATATTCGGTCCAAACTGAATCTCTACGGATTCATCCGCAATGCCCTTTGAATCAAATACTCTGTTGGCGTAAATATTGCTGTCAAAATGATATTTGTATTTCCCGATCTCACCGTCAAAATCTGTAGCCGCAGTAAGCATACCCTTATTAGCCGCCGTCGCCGCGATAGAACGGGCATCCATAAGCGCCACCGATGCAATCTGGCCGTTTTGCAGCTTGGAGCCCTCCCTGTTCGGGAAGTTTCTCGTAGAATGGCGGATACTGAACGCATTGTTAGCCGGCGTATCTCCTGCACCAAAACAGGGTCCGCAGAATGCCGTCTTCATCACTGCGCCTGTCTCCAGAATATCCGCCGCTTTCCCGTTTCTGATCAGTTCCATATAAACCGGCATGGAGGCAGGGTATACGCTCAATGTAAAGCCCTCCGCCCCGATATAGCTGCCTTTCAGGATATCGGCCGCCGCACAGATATTCTCAAAACCGCCGCCTGCACATCCCGCGATAATGCCCTGATCTACCATCAGTCTGCCATTCTTCACTTTATTCTTCAGGGTAAAGTCCACGGCTCCGTCCAGACTTACCGCCGCACGTTTCTCCACATCATCCAGAATATCCATCAAATTAGCATTTAATTCTTCTATCGTATAAGTATTGCTGGGATGGAAAGGCATCGCGATCATCGGCCTGATGCTGCCTAAATCGATCACAATTGCGCCGTCATAATAGGCAGCTTTCCCCGGTTTTAACTCCGCATACTCCTCGCTTCTGCCATGAATGTCATACCACTCTTTAACCTTCGCATCTGTCTCCCAGATGGAAGAAAGGCAGGTTGTCTCCGTTGTCATGACATCAATGCCAATCCTGAAATCCGCACTCAGAGAAGCCACGCCCGGTCCGACAAACTCCATCACTTTATTCTTTACATAGCCGTTTTTAAACACTGCCCCAATGATTGCCAGCGCCACATCCTGAGGGCCTACGCCTTTTACCGGTTCTCCTGTCAGATAAACTGCTACCACTTCCGGCCTGTTGATATCATAGGTCTGATTTAAGAGCTGCTTTACAAGCTCCGGACCGCCCTCGCCCATCGCCATGGTTCCGAGCGCACCGTAACGGGTATGGGAATCCGAACCCAGTATCATCTTACCGACGCCCGCAAGCATCTCTCTCGCATACTGATGGATCACCGCCTGATGAGGAGGCACATACACACCGCCGTATCTCTTTGCGCAGGTCAGACCAAACATATGGTCATCTTCATTGATCGTACCGCCCACCGCACAGAGGGAATTGTGACAGTTTGTCAGCACATAAGGCATCGGAAATTTCTCCAGCCCTGACGCCCTCGCCGTCTGAATGATACCAACAAACGTGATGTCATGGCTTGTCAGCTTGTCAAACCGGATTTTCAGCTTGTCCATGGAGTCCGACGTATTATGAGCTTTCAATATCCCATACGCCATCGTCTCCTTCGCCGCTTCCGCTTTTGAAACTGTAAGACCTATTTTCTGCTTCACTTCCGCACATGCATCCTGCCCATCCGGAATCAGTTCCCTTCCGTCAACCAGCCATGCACCGCCGTTATACAATTCAACCATACGCCATCCTTTTCCTTTCTTCTTCACTCAAAATACTAAAATCTATATTTCATGCACCGGACTCAACACCAAAATACATTGATCAACCACGCATTTCTTTCGTGGCTTTCTTCACAAGCGCTTCATCATCCAGTCCGCATTCGAATATGTGCCATCTGTATATTTCATATTTCGTGGAAAACACCCAAACTTTTCGAATCCCAGTTTTCTATATAAGGCGATTGCTCTTTTATTGTCAGAAATCACCTCCAGCTCAGCCTGCTCATAACCGGCCTCTTTTGCAAGATCAAGAACTGTCCGCATCATTTTTGTACCGACGCCGCATCCGCAAAATTCCTGATACAGTGCAATCGCTATATCACAGCGATGGGCATATCTTTTATAAGGACCGACACTCATCAGAGAACAATTGCCGATATGCTTTCCATCAACCGTCGCAATCAGCAGCAGTTCACGCTCTGCATCAATATTATTTCTGATAAAATTTTCCTCCTGCTCCCGCGTCAGTCTGACTTCATCCGGTTCTCTGATCAAAAATGGTGTTTCAGATGTTGTAACCTTTAAATACCTGATCAAATCCTCCGCATCAGATATTTCCGCATTTCGCAAAATAACGTTTCTCCCCAATCTATCTGTAATTTCTACAGGCCCAAATCTCATATCCTTTTCCCACACTCTTCCGCTACAGGGACATCACGTAATATAAACTCCCCAGGCCACACGGTCGGCCAAAGTACAAATAAGCCCCTGTAACAACACAGCCCGGATATAAAATATCCGGGCGGACTCCGTTGTCACACCTGTTATTTATTTTTGCGCGGCGGCAGTACCACCTTATCCAAATGCCAGATCTCATCCACATACTGCTGAATCGTCCTGTCAGAAGTAAACTTGCCGGAGCATGCCACATTCAAAATCGCTTTCTTTGCCCAGCCGGCCGTATCTCTGTAAGCTTCTTCTACTCTCTTCTGCGCCGCGGCATAAGCCTTGAAATCTTTCAGAATAAAGTAAGTATCCGCTTTACTTGTGGACTGTGTATTGAGCAGTGAATTATACAGGGAGCGGAACAGTTCCGGATCCTGCGGGGAATATGTTCCGTTGATCAGCTGCATCAGCACTCTTCTGATATCCTGATCATTGTTGAAAATCTCCATCGGGTCATATCCGCCGTAATTCTCAAAACGGATTACCTCTTCCGAGCTGAGACCAAAGATAAATGCGTTCTCTTCCCCGACTTCTTCCACAATTTCCACATTAGCGCCGTCCATTGTGCCAATAGTCAAAGCGCCGTTTAACATAAATTTCATGTTGCCCGTACCGGAAGCTTCTTTACTTGCAGTGGAAATCTGTTCGGAAACATCCGCCGCCGCAAAGATCATCTCTGCATTGGAAACGCGGTAATCTTCGATAAATACCACCTTGATCTTGCCGTTTATGGACTCGTCATTATTGATCACATCCGCCACCGCATTGATCAGCTTGATCGTCAGCTTAGCATTCTTATAGCCCGCTGCCGCTTTTGCACCGAAAATGAATGTTCTCGGATAGAAGTTCATATCCGGATGATCTTTGATCTCATTATATAAATACATTACATGCAGAATATTGAGAAGCTGTCTCTTGTACTCATGCAGTCTCTTTACCTGTACGTCAAAAATGGAACGGGGATCTACCTCCACGCCGTTGTGCTCTAAAATATAATTTGCCAGACGCACTTTATTCTGGTATTTGATATTCATAAATTCCTGTTGGGACTTGCTGTCATCCGCATATATCTTAAGTTCCGCAATCTTCGGCAGATCCGTGATCCAGTCAGCACCCACATGGTTTGTCACCCATGTTGCAAGACGCGGATTACCATGCAGCAGGAATCTACGCTGTGTAATGCCGTTTGTCTTATTGTTGAACTTCTCAGGCATCATCTCGTAGAAATCTTTCAGTTCCTGATTTTTCAGAATCTCTGTATGCAGCCTTGCCACGCCGTTTACGGAATAACCGGCCGCAATCGCAAGATGAGCCATCTTTACCTGTCCGTCATAAAGAATCGCCATCTTACGCACCTTTTCATGGTTGCCCGGATACATCTGTTCAATCCGCATTACAAACCTTCTGTTAATCTCCTCAATGATCTGATAAATACGCGGAAGCAGTCTGGAAAACAGCTCAATCGGCCATTTTTCAAGTGCTTCGGACATGATCGTATGGTTTGTGTATGCACAGGTCTTTGTGGTTACTTCCCATGCCTCATCCCATGTCAGGAAATATTCATCCATCAGCACACGCATCAGCTCTGCCACTGCCACTGTCGGATGTGTATCATTGAGCTGGAATGTCGCCTTTTCATGGAACTTTCTGATATCGTCATGCTTTCTCATATACTTCGCAACCGCTTCCTGCACAGACGCGGAAATGAAGAAATACTGTTGTTTCAGACGAAGTTCTTTTCCGGCATAATGGTTGTCATTGGGATAAAGCACTTCCACGATATTGCGGGCAAGATTCTGCTGTTCCACAGCTTTCTGATAATCACCCTTATCAAAAGAATCTAACTGGAAGCACTCTACAGGCTCCGCATCCCAGATACGCAGTGTATTGACAATACCGTTGCCATAGCCTACAATCGGCATATCATAGGGAATTGCCTTCACGGACTGATATCCCTCCTGACGGAAATGGCTTCTGCCGTTTTCATCCACATATACATTGACATAACCGCCGAACTTTATTTCTTTCGCATACTCCGGCCTTCTCAATTCAAAGGGATTGCCGCACTCCAGCCAGTTGTCGGGCACTTCTATCTGAAAGCCGTCTCTGATCTGCTGTTTGAACATACCGTAACGATACCGGATTCCACAGCCGTAAGCCGCATAGCCCAGTGTGGATAAAGAATCAAGGAAGCACGCTGCCAGACGGCCTAAGCCCCCGTTGCCAAGCGCCGCATCCGGTTCCTGGTCTTCGACTACATTGAGGTCTACCCCCAGTTCATTCAGCGCCTCTTCCACAGTATAATATGCCTGCAGGTTAATAATATTGTTGCCCAGCGCACGTCCCATCAAAAACTCCATGGACATATAATATACCATCTTTGGATCCTGTTTTTCATATTCTTTCTGGGTTTCCATCCAGTAATCCACCACCGCATCTTTAATGGCGTAGGAAACAGCCTGAAAAATCTGCTGCGGTGTTGCTTCCTCCAGGGTTTTTCTGTATAACGTTTTGATGTTATACAGCACGCTTCTTTTAAACAGTTCTTTATCAAAGTTTAACTTTTTCTGCTGTGATTTCAGCACCATAACTTTAACTCCTCCTCTTCCGGCTCTGTATTTTGTGATACAGGATATTCTCATAATACGCCGCAATATGCTATGCTGTCTTTTCCAGTATAATCCTTTTATCATAAAATGAAAATAGACAAAACACACAATTTCGGGCGTAAATGTGCTTCTCTTTTATCGTTTCTGAACGCCGATCATTACTGTCTCACCGTTCACATTCCATTCCTTTGCACCTGCGAGAGCTTCCTCATAACCAATCGCTTCCGCCAGCACCTTTTCGGAAATTGCGGCCACATTTTCCTTTACGATATCCGCAATCTTCTCATTTCCTGTGATAGAAACATTTATATGATCCATCACTTCAAAGCCGGCATCTTTCCGCATCGTCTGAATCTTGCTGATCACCTCCGTCGAAAAGCCTTCTTTTAACAGTTCTTCCGTCAGGTTTGTATCAAGCACTACCGTCACGTCTTTGTCCGCCTGTGCCACAAAACCCTCTTTCTGGGATACTTCGATCAACAGATCCGCCTCCGCAAGAGAAATATTCACGCCGTCCACTTCAAAGTTAAGCGTCCCGCCTTCTTTCAGGGAAGTCACAGCCTCCACAGCGGAAAGTCCGTTAATATTTGCCAGATAAGCCCTGATGCCGCCGAGCTGCTTGCCGTATTTCGGTCCCACCGTGCGTAACTGAGGCTTGAAGCTGTAGCTTGTATAGGAGGAGACATCCTCTGCAAATGTCACTTTCTTCACATTCAGTTCATCCCTGACAATATCCTGATAGAATGCCGGCAGTTCGCTCTCCGCTTTCACGATCATTTCTCCGATCGGCTGACGGTTTTTGATATTCGCTTCGTTTCTCGCTGCTCTGCCGAGTACCACGATACGCAATACCTCTTCCATACAATCTTCCAGTTCTTTGTCGACAAACTCCCTCTTTACTATCGGGAAGTCGCAAAGATGAATGCTTTCCGGTGCAGTTTTGTCAACGCTGCACACCAGATTCCGGTAAATTTCCTCTGTCATGAAAGGTACCATCGGAGCCGCGCATTTGCAAATTTCCACAAGCGCCGTATACAGCGTCATATAAGCATTGATCTTATCCTGCTCCATACCCTTCGCCCAGAAACGCTCCCTGCTTCTGCGGACATACCAGTTACTCATCTCATCCACAAAATTGTCTAACACCCTTCCGGCTTCCGGAATTCTGTAATTGTCAAGGTTCTCATCCACCTGCCCGATTGCCGTATTCAGTTTGGACAACAGCCATTTATCCATTACAGGCAGTTTCTCATAGTCCAACGTATATTTTGACGCATCAAATCCGTCAATATTTGCATACAGCACAAAGAATGCATAGGTATTCCAAAGTGTGCCAAGGAACTTTCTCTGCCCCTCCTGTACCGCTTTTCCATGGAACCTGTTTGGCAGCCACGGAGCCGAATTAATATAGAAATACCAGCGGATCGCATCAGCGCCATAGGTTTCCAGCGCCTCAAACGGATCTACCGAATTACCTTTACTCTTACTCATCTTCTGCCCGTTTTCGTCCTGCACATGGCCGAGCACGATAACATTTTCAAAAGGTGATCTGTTAAATAACAGCGTGGACTCTGCCATCAGAGAATAGAACCATCCCCTTGTCTGGTCCACTGCCTCAGAAATAAACTGTGCCGGGAACTGAGCCTCAAACAGTTCCTTATTTTCAAACGGATAGTGATGCTGTGCAAACGGCATGGCGCCGGAATCAAACCAACAGTCAATCACTTCCGGTACACGCTTCATCGTTTTGCCGCATTCCGGACAGGTACAGGTGATCTCATCAATATACGGTCTGTGCAGTTCCACGTCCTTCGCTTTCGGATTGCCGGAAAGTTTCTCCAGTTCTTCCCTGGAACCGATCGCTTCCTGATGGCCGCAGCCTTCACACTCCCACACATTTAACGGCGTTCCCCAATAACGGTTTCTGGAAACACCCCAGTCCTGAATATTCTCCAACCAGTTCCCAAACCGGCCTTCACCGATCGACGCAGGAATCCAGTTTACCGTCTTATTATTTTTCACAAGATCGTCCCGCACCGCAGTCATCCTGATAAACCATGACTCTCTTGCATAGTAGATAAGCGGTGTATCGCATCGCCAGCAGAACGGATAATCATGCTCAAATTTCGGTGCGGAGAACAGCTTGCCCTCTTTATCCAGATCTACAAGAATATCCTTGTCCGCATCCTTGACAAACTTCCCTGCATAGGGCGTCTCGTCTGTCATATTCCCCTGTCCGTCCACAAACTGTACAAAAGGCAGATCGTACTTACGTCCCACATTTGCATCGTCCTCACCAAAGGCCGGTGCGATGTGAACGATACCTGTACCGTCCGACATTGTGACATAAGTGTCACATGTTACATAATGTCCCTTCTTATGCTGTTTTGCTGCCGATTCTCCCGCGCAGGCAAAAAGCGGTTCGTATTCTTTATATTCCAGATCTTTTCCGGTATAAGTTTCCAGTATCTCGTATGCAGGTTTTCCTTCCTCTGCCAATGCTCCCAGCACGTTGTCCAAAAGCTCTTTTGCCATATAATAAATATAACCGTCAGCCGCTTTGACTTTACAGTAAGTATCTTCCGGGTTCACGCAGAGTGCCACATTGGAGGGCAGTGTCCAGGGTGTGGTCGTCCAGGCCAGGAAATAGGTATTTTCCTCACCCACTGTTTTAAAACGCACCACTGCGGAACGCTCTTTTACCGCTTTATAGCCCTGTGCCACCTCATGGGAGGATAACGGCGTACCGCATCTCGGGCAATAAGGCACGATCTTAAATCCTTTGTAGAGCAGCCCCTTATCCCAGATCTGCTTTAAAGCCCACCACTCGGACTCAATAAAATCATCATGATAAGTCACATAAGGGTCATCCATATCGGCCCAGAAACCGACTGTGCCGGAGAAATCTTCCCACATGCCCTTGTACTGCCATACGGATTCCTTACATTTCTCGATAAACGGTGCAAGACCATACTGCTCGATCTGCTCTTTTCCGTCCAGTCCCAACTCTTTTTCCACTTCCAGTTCCACCGGCAGGCCATGCGTATCCCAGCCCGCTTTTCTTGGCACCATATATCCTTTCATGGTTCTGTAACGCGGAATCATATCCTTGATCACACGGGTCAGTACATGACCGATATGCGGTTTTCCGTTTGCTGTCGGCGGACCGTCATAAAATGTATAAGTCGGACCGTCTTTTCTGTTGTCCATAGATTTCCGGAAAATATCATTTTCTTTCCAGAACTGACAGACCTCTTTTTCTCTGTCTACAAAATTCAGATTGGTATCAACTTTCTGGTACATGGCCTCTCCTTTTTCTTCTTTACTTATCACAAAAGAATCCTGCCTCCCTGTTTCGGCAGGATTTTAAACAATATTGCTTCTTAATCTATTATTAAGATATTTAACAGTACCAGTTTAATGGGATGCACAGGAAATGTCAAGAAGTTATTGTTATCCGGATGCCTTGTTTTTTCAACGAAATAGGTGTAAAATAGTAGCATTTAAAAGGAATGGTTCACTCAAAAGGAGGATATCTATGGACCGACAGAATTTAACTTTGCTTACTGATTTGTATGAGCTTACCATGATGCAGGGATATTTTCGCAACATGTCCCGAAATGAAACCGTTATTTTTGATGCATTCTACCGCAGCAATCCAAACGGGGGCGGCTATGCGATCTCGGCCGGGTTGGAACAGTTAATAAAATACATTAAAGAACTTCATTTTGCTCCGCAGGACATTGAATACCTTGCCGGTCTCCATATTTTTGATCAGGATTTTCTGGATTATCTCGCTGACTTCCGCTTTTCCGGCAGCATCTACGCCATTCCGGAAGGCACTGTTATTTTCCCAAGGGAACCTATTGTAAAAGTCGTTGCACCAATTATGGAAGCGCAGCTTATTGAAACTGCCATTTTGAATATTATCAATCACCAGTCTCTGATCGCCACAAAGGCTTCCCGTATCTGTTTCGCGGCAAGGGGCGACAGTATTATGGAATTCGGGCTGCGCAGGGCACAGGGTCCTGATGCCGGAACCTACGGCGCAAGAGCGGCCGTGATCGGCGGCTGCGTCGGCACTTCCAACGTACTCTGCGGGCAGCTTTTTGACGTACCGGTAATGGGTACCCATGCCCACAGCTGGATCATGAGTTTCCCGGATGAATATACAGCATTTAAAACCTACGCGGAAATGTATCCCTCCGCCTGCATTCTGCTTGCAGATACTTATGATACGTTAAAATCCGGCGTTCCCAACGCAATCCGCGTATTTCAGGAAATGAAGGACGCAGGTGTAGATTTAAGCTATTACGGCATCCGTCTGGATAGCGGCGATCTCGCCTATCTCTCCAAAAAAGCCAGAAAGATGTTGGATGAAGCGGGATTTCCGGATGCGGTCATCTGTGCTTCCAACGATCTGGATGAGTACCTGATCGATTCCCTGAAAGTACAGGGTGCCGCCATCACCTCCTGGGGTGTCGGCACAAACCTGATCACCAGCAAAGACTGGCCTGCGTTCGGCGGTGTCTACAAGTTAGCTGCTATTATGGATGAAAACGGAACATTCATCCCGAAGATCAAACTTTCCGAAAATTCCGAGAAAGTGACGAATCCGGGCAACAAGACAATCTACCGTATTTACGACAATGAGACCGGCAAGATAAAGGCCGACCTGATCTGCCTTGTGGATGAGACTTTTTCCGAAGAAGAACCCCTGCTTCTTTTTGACCCGCAGGAACCCTGGAAAAAAACAAAATTAAAACCCGGCACCTACACGCTGCGGGAGATCTTAAAACCTGTCTTTCTGGACGGAAAATGCGTCTATGAGTCTCCCAAAGTGATGGATATCAGAGACTACTGTAAGAAAGAGCTTTCCACCCTCTGGGATGAGACGCGAAGACTGGTCAATCCGCAGGAAGTTTATGTGGATCTGTCCGATAAACTCTACCATATCAAGATCGATCTGCTGGAGGAGATGGGCAAAGAGTAAATGATTTACTCTGTTGTCTTTTCCCGTAATTCCAGGAAAGTAAATATCTCATCCATGTAGGCTTCCAGTTTATCGCCGGGCATTCTGTTGATCTCATGTTTGGATTCTTTTACCACTTTCCGGCCATTTGGTATACGGCAAAGGAACAGATCCTGTTCCTTTGCCCGCACAAAAGTATCATTTACAGCCTGAAACAGCAGCACCGGAATGGAAATACCGGCCGCACGTTCCAGGGTAATGGCTCTTTTTCCGGCTTTCATCGCCTGCAGCGCCCAGCCGTAACTTGCACAACTTGTCTGATATTCCGCATGCTCTCTGCGCAGCTTCAAATAATAGCAGTGGCGCGCCGAAGAATCGCCGCCGCTGTTTTCAAAAGGCTCTTCCGGATCAAATCTCCCCGTTGTAAAAAGGCGTTTTTTCTTTTTCCCGAAAAGAATTGCCGTACGGCATAAAAGCCCCGCCGCAAAATCCGGAATACCTCCATTGTTGATGCCATACATAGGCGCATTTAACACCGCTTTTTCAAAGGTCTCCGGATATTTTTCCAGATACAGTGTGCCAATACAGCCACCCATGGAATGAGCATAGAGATATAACGGCTTCTTTTCAGACCTCGGCATAACTTCTGCCATGATAAATCTGTGAAAATCCTCTACATACTGTGAAAAATCATCTACATGCACCAACTGTAAATCTTCCACTTCCCGGAAAGATCTTCCATGACCGCGATGGTCAACAATTGCCGCCTGGTATCCTTCCTTATGTATATAATAAATCAGCTCATGATATTTTTCACAGGACTCCGTAAACCCGAAACTGATCACAATGGTACCTTTCGGATCAGGACGCCCGTAAAACTCAAAATACAGTCCCTCCGTACTGCCGCGGACAGCATATTCTTTCAGGTAAGGCTCCACGGTGTCCGTCATCCGCTCTTCATACCGTTCTTCTTCTATCACTTTTGCTTCCATAGTTATTTCCCGCCGCCAATCACACTATTAATCTTTTTCTCATTATAAAATACAAGGATAACGCCGCCGACAAATGCCAGGCCGCAGGATACAGCCGCTACGATACGGTAACCTGTTCCGCCGCTGCCAAGCGTAGCCAGTGCCGTAAACAACAGCATCGATACGCTCTGCCCCAGCTTAAACGCAAAGGTGCGCGCCGCATAGAACATGCCCTCACGGTTCTCTCCTGTTTTCTTTGCATCACTCTCGGAAATATCAGCAACCATAGCCTGCGGCAAAATGCCGAAAATTGCCATCGGGAATGCAGCTGCCACCACCAGAATAAATCCCTGCGCCACCGGCGAAATGCCAAGTCCGGGCCCCATTAACGCCGTATAACCGAAGCATACCGCAAAGATCGCAAAGGCGGTCAGCACCAGATTCCGCTTGCCGAATTTTCTTGTCAAAAGATTGACCGGCACATAGAACACTAACGATAACGCTGTCATCGCCACAAAAAATACTGTGGACATACTCTCTGAAAGTCCCAGTAAAGAAGTGACGAAAAACGGCAGCCCGGTCTGGAACATGGTAAGCCCTATCCAATAAAATATATCGGAACCCACAAAAATGCAGAACTCTTTATTTTTGAATGTCTTGATCAAAGAAGACAATGCCGTTCCTTCTGTGGGTTGAGAGTTTACATAATCTTTCTCTTTGATCGCAAATACCGGAACCTCCATACAGATAAACGCAATGACCGCAAGAAGCGCGAATGTTATCCGCATAGCCGTCACACGTCCAAAGGACGGCTCCATCAGTCCCCAGATCACCGGCGCCACGTAAGCAAGCGCCGTACCGACAATAAATGTCAGGGAAATAGCGGTACTGATATTCATCCGCTGTGCCTGATCATGTCCCAGCTCCGGAATGAGCGCGTTAAACGGTGTACAGTAAGCGGTGATCGAAAGATAATAACACATCGTAAACACAAGCAGCCAGATCACATTGACCGCAGAAGTATGCCCCACCGGCGCACAAAACACCATCAGCGTGGAAACCGCAAGCGGCGCTGCCGCCCATTTCAAAAAAGGAATCCTCCGGCCCAGTTTGGACTTACATTTATCTGACAAAGATGCGATCCACGGATCCGTCACCGCATCAAAAACCCGGCCCAGTGCTGTGATTGCGCCGATGATCGTAAACACGCCAAGCAATACACGCCCCTGCGGAATAAATAACGTTTGACCTGCCGCCTGCGCCGTCTCATCCGGCTGATAAAAATACACCAGCCAATTGGATATCAGCCCCGACAACATTGCCCATCCCAACTGTCCGACTGCCAACAACCATACTTTACTTTTTGATAATGATTTCATATATTTACCCCCATTTTGAACAAAGTTACATCATAAATCATATTATAATAAACGCATGCTATTTTATCAAGCAACAACTGCAAGCAATAAAAAAGAGGCTTACGCCCCTTTTTTATTGTTCCATCTGCCGCCCCAGAAAACCGGCCGCCGACAAGATCAGTTTTTGCTCGACTTCCCCCATCTTGCCCTTTTCCGCATTATTTAACAACATAACAGCTCCTATCACATCACCTTCGCTGATAATCGGACTGATCGCCTCCTGTCTGAATTCTTCCGCATTGTCCTGCGTCACCGGAATAAAATCTCTTTCCCCCTTGATACTGACCACGCTTTCCCTGTTATTTACTTTACTCTCCAATTCCCTGCTGACATATTTTCCGACAGAATTTTTCATACCGCCTGCCGCCGCAATGATCTGATCTCTGTCCGCGATCATCGCCACATGTCCCGAAACCTGCGCAAGGCTCTCCGCATATTGTTTTGCAAAAGTGGACATCTCGCCTATCGGTGAATATTTTTTTAAAATGATCTCGCCTTCCCTGTCTGTAAAAATTTCAAGCGGGTCCGATTCCCTTATTCTGAGAGTACGCCTGATTTCCTTTGGAATCACTACCCGCCCCAGATCATCTATTCTTCGCACAATACCCGTTGCTTTCATAATTAAAGTTCCTCCATTTACAGTTTTTTCTAACGTTTCCATGTTAGTATCTGTAAATGAAGGAACTTCTATTCAGGGCTGAAAAATATTTTCAGCCTGATAAAAAGAAATTCTAAAGCTTCATTCTTATCTTATTTCCTTTTCAAAATCAGATGCGCCATGTTTGCACAGCGGGCAGACATAATCTGCGGGCAGTTCTTCACCTTCATATACATAACCGCAAATTTTGCACACCCAGACGGTTTTTCCGGACGCCTCTTTCGGTGCTTCCGGTTTCGGCTTGATATTGTCCTGATAGTAGGTATAGGTGGCAGACGGTACATCAGAAAGTACTTCCGCCGCCGTCACATCCGCAATAAACTGTGTATGTGTCCCCAGATCGATCTCCTGTACCACTTTCCCCGAGAGATAAGAATTCACGCCGTCTGTAATATAATACAGTCCGTTTTCACTGCGCTTTTTCGGCCCGTAATCCTCGAATTTATCCACGTCTCTTCCGCTCTGGAAGCCAAAATGCTTAAACGTATCAAAGGACGCATCCTCCGCCAAAACCGATACATTAAACAGCCCCGTCGCTTTTATCATATCATGCGTCTTATTCTGCTTATTTACTGTAATGGAAATCCGGTTCGGCACACTCGTTACCTGCATTGTCGTATTGGTAATGCACCCGTTATCAAATCCGTTTTCCTGCGCTGTCAAAACAAATAATCCATAGCTGAGTTTAAACATTGCACTCTGATCCATAAAAATATCCTCCATTTTCCAGCTTCTTTATCATTTAGCTTCTCCGAAACTTCTTTTCCTATTCAGTATATAGCACTGTTTCAGACCAGTCAAGCAAAATCAGTAATCATTCCTGTTTTAATCTTCTATCAGACAATTACCGCCACAGCTGACTGCACTCAGCCCTCGGCACTTAGTTTTCCCTCTTTATAATGCTTTCTGCAGAGTGCAACATACCTGTCATTTGCGCCAAGGCAAATCTGCTCACCATCGCGGATGATCTCGCCGTTTTCATTGAATCTCGTATTACATGACGCACCCTGCCCGCACCAACAGACGGTCTTTAATTCTTCTATCACATCCGCCCAGGCAAGAAGCCATATGGAGCCTTCAAACGGTTCCCGCCTGAAATCGGTCCGCAGTCCATAACAGATCACGGGGATGCCCAGATCATCCACCACATGCACGAAGCATTCAATATCAGACTTTTTGCAGAACTGCGCTTCATCTACGATGATGCAGTCATAACGCTTTATCTCCTCATCACTCATCATCACAAAGTCTTCCACAAAGCAGCATTTCCGTTCAAGTCCCATACGGCTTTTGATCAGGTTGTCGCCATCTCTGTTATCCAGTTTCGGCTTTAAGAGGAGCGCTTTTTTTCCCCGCTCATAATAATTGTATTCTACCATCAGGGCATTGGCTGTCTTGGAACTGCCCATAGCGCCGTGTCTAAAATATAACTTTGCCATTTATCCCTCATTTCTGCGTATGCTCTTTCACAGTGTAAAAAATGTATTTTTCACACTAACTTTTATCTTGCGCCCTTATCATAGGGAATGCCTTCCGCCTTCGGTGCATGGGAATTCTTCGATGTAAACGCCAGAATCACCATAGAAGCGATAAAAGGCATCATACTGTAAATATTATTGGACCATCCAAGCCCCGCCAACGCCGTGGAGTCGGCAATATTCGCCAGAGAACGGAACACCGCAAAGAAGAGTGCCGCTCCGGCAATATGAAACGGCTTCCACTGCCCAAAGATCATGACCGCGAGGGCAAGAAACCCAAATCCGGCTACACCGACTTCAAAGTTCCAGGTCGAAACAGAGGGAACAATGTAGGCAAAACCGCCGATACCGCCCAGCGCGCCGGAAATGATCACCCCGATATATCTCCACTGGTAGACATTGATACCTACAGAATCCGCAGCCTGCGGGTGCTCACCGCAGGAACGCAGCCTCAGACCCCATTTTGTTTTAAACAGAAATACATAGCTGCATACCAGCAGAACAATGCCGATAAACAGAAAAATATTGACGGTAAAAGGACCTATCTTATAGATAAAAGCAGCGTTGCTGTAATTCAGTTTTGCGGAAGCGGCACCATTTCCCGAACTGGAGGAATTATTAAAAGCTTTCACCATAACGATCGCCACTGCGGTGGCGAGCATATTAAGCGCCGTACCGCCGATGGTCTGATCCGCCTTTAACGTGATCGCGGAAAACCCGAGAAGCAGGGAATAAACCATGCCTGCCAACATACTTGCCAGAATGGACACTGCCACCAATGCAGGCGCCGGCATGTCCCCACATAAAGCTAAAACAAATACACCGGCCAGTCCGCCGATGGCCATGATCCCCTCCAGAGCAATATTGATAACGCCGCTTCGCTCCGAGAACATACCGCCCATTGCCACTAACATCAGGACAACTGCGTATAATAATGTAAATTTAATCAGAAGAAACATTATTTTTTATCCTCCTTTCCGGTGGTCTTGTTTCCGTCCTCTCCCTGCACTTTCTTTTTCGTGAGCAGATTCAGAATGATCCCTTTAAACAATGTCACAAATGCACACAGATAAATGATCACTGCCACGATCAGATCTGCGATTTCAGGCTGATAATACTTCGTAGGCAGATATGCGCCGCCGACGGAAATATGCGCCACGAAAAATGCGGCAAAGACAACCCCCAGCGGATTGCTCATGGCAAGAAGCGCTATCGGAATACCGTTAAAGCCGATGGCCGGAAGCGCCGTGGCCACCTGCGGGTTCCATTCGGCACCTCCCGAGAGAAAATAAAGGCCTGCCCCTGCCCCCGCAAGAGCTCCCGAAATCATCATGGAAAGCACGATGCTGCGTTTTTCATTGATGCCGCCGTACTTTGCCGCATCCTTGTTAAAGCCGCAGGCTTTCAGCTCATAGCCGAAAGTCGTCTTATTCAGAATAATATACATCAACACAGCAAATGCTATCGCAATGAAAATAGCGATCGTTGTGGAGTTTGTTTTAAAAATCGTATTCAGTCCGCCGTTCGGAATGATTGATCCCGGAGAGACGGAACTCAGCTTGTACGTACGGGTTGTTTTCTGGTCATACATTCCCGGGATTCTGGTATACATCAGCTCATTGACCAGATAAAGCCCAACCCAGTTGAACATGATCGCTGTAATTACCTCATTCACATTATAATAGGCCTTAAAAATACCGGGCAGCGCTCCCCAGATAGCTCCGCATACCATGGAAGCCAAAAGGCACACATACCAGGGCAGATGTAAAACAATGGCACAAAAAAGCGCTCCGAATATCCCGACGGTATACTGCCCTGCCGCACCGATATTGAACAGGCCGGTCTTAAAGGCAAACGCCACCGAAAGCCCCGTCATAATAAGCGGCGCAGTCTGGGTGATCTCACTTCCCATTCCCTTCGGCATCAGATAAAATCCGCCCTTGATGATCCGCACAAATCCATCCAAAGCATTTTCTGCATTGATGCAGTATAATATGATCAGTCCCACCAAAAGGCCGATTATGATACATATAGCCGAGGCCACTATGGACAGGATACCATCTTTTGTCTTTTCATTCATATTTTTACCCCTCTATCCTTCCGTAAATTTATACTTCTGCAGGAACGGGGTCTCGCTTTGCCCCGGCCATATACAATCCCAATTCTTCCACAGTTACCTGTTTCGGATCCAGCTGTCCTACGATTTCCCCCTCGTACATCACAAGAATACGGTCGGAAACATCCATCACCTCGTCCAGTTCCAGTGAAACCAAAAGTACCGCTTTTCCCTGATCCCTCTGTGCCACAAGCTGTTTATGAATAAACTCAATGGCACCAACATCCAGGCCCCTGGTGGGCTGCACTGCCACCAGAAGATCCGGATCTTTATCGATTTCCCTGGCAATGATCGCCTTCTGCTGATTGCCGCCGGACATGCTTCTGGCAATGGTAGCCGAACCCTGACCGCTTCTTACATCATATTCCTCAATCAGACGATCCGAATATTCCCTTACGGCCTTCGCCTTAATAAATCCGGCTTTCTGGAAATCCGGCTGCCAGTATCTTTGCAATACCATATTCTGTTCCAGAGCGTAGTCCAGTACAAGCCCATGTTTGTGGCGGTCTTCCGGAATATGGCTCATACCGCTTTTGGAGCGGTCGCGAATGGATGCTTTCGCGATATCTTTTCCGTTAAAGATAAGCTTGCCGGCGGTTATTTTTTCCAGACCGGTAAGTCCCTGCACAAACTCCGACTGACCGTTTCCGTCAATACCCGCAATACAGACGATCTCACCGCGGCGCACATTGAACGAAATATCCTTCACCGCATTGTTGTTGTGAGCCTTGCTGGGTACGGTCATATGCTCTACTTTCAGGACGGTTTCCCCCGGCTTTGCCGGCTTCTTTTCTACGGAAAAACTTACATTCCTGCCCACCATCATGCGGGAGAGTTCTTCCTTGCTGGTCTTATCGATATCCACTGTACCGATATAACGCCCTTTCTGAAGGATCGTGCAGCGGTCGGCCACCTCCATGATCTCATTCAGCTTATGGGTGATAAACAGGATGGATTTTCCCTCTTTCGCCAGATTTTTCATGATCTTCATCAGTTCGGTTATCTCCTGCGGCGTGAGCACGGCCGTGGGCTCATCAAAAATCAGCACTTCATTCTCCCGATAGAGCATCTTTAAAATTTCGGTACGCTGCTGCATACCGACAGTGATGTCCGAAATAAGTGCATCCGGATCCACTTTAAGACCATATTTTTCACTCAGCTGCAGAACTTTTTCCCTCGCCCCCTTCTTCTCCAGAAAAAGTCCCTTTGTGGGTTCCACTCCCAGAATGATGTTATCCAAAACAGAGAAACATTCCACCAGTTTAAAATGCTGGTGCACCATACCGATATTCAGGTCGTTTGCATCGTTTGGTGTATTGATCTTAACCTCTTCACCATTTTTCTTGATCGTACCGGAGGTTGGCTGGTAAAGCCCGAAAAGAATGCTCATAAGCGTGGACTTTCCGGCCCCGTTTTCTCCAAGCAAAGCGTGAATCTCACCTTTTTTCAGCTGCAGGGTAATGTTATCATTTGCCCTGATGCCCGGGAATTCTTTTGTGATGTTCAACATCTCGATTATGTAGTTGTTCTCCATATACCCGCATCCCTTCTTCTTTATCGTATATCATTTTCAGTATATCATTTTTCGTGCTATTTAAAAAGCAAAAAATATTGAAAAAGAAAAAGAGGAAGAGAAAATCATTTCTCTTCCTCCGGAATATCATTTTATTCGATATAGTTAACCGTTGTGTGGGAACCAACCTCAGGTGCATTCTCCGTATCAGCGGAAATAGCAATGGAACCATCCTTGATCCCTGCAAGAACTGTTTCATACTCGTCCTTTGTGAAAGTCTCAAAGCCCCAGGAAGCATCATCTGTCGGTAATCCAAGGTAATCGCCCTGTGTCAGGCCAAGCTGTGCCGCTGTGCCGCCGATGGATGAAAAGTTACCGCTAAAGTAAGTATCCAACGCAGAAGTAACAGCGCTGCCGAGCCCTTTCATTGCGGAAGTTACACAGCAGTCTCCGATACTCGGACGCTGGTCCACATCAACGCCGATAACCTTTCCGTCATGTATCTCTGCTGCTTCAACAGCAGAAGTATAGATACCGCCGCCGCATGCAAATACTACTTCCGTACCGTTAGAATACCAGCCTTCCATAGCTGCTGTAATATTGGAATCGCCATAGAACTGACCGCCATAGTAATATTTTACGTTTACATCAACACCCAGCTCTTCTGCTGCCGCATTGATACCCTGCACATAACCGTAACCGTAACGGATAACAGCAGGAACTGCCATGCCGCCCAGGAAGCCAAGATCTGTATAACCGTCTTTCACTGCTGCATAACCTGCCAGATAACCTGCCTGCTCTTCCTGGAAGCTGCACACATAAACGTTGCTGCCAAGGGCTACCTGTTCATCAGCAAGGTTTACGACATCACCTTCCGTAACGTCAACCGCGATAAAGGTAACTTCCGGATAGAGATCTTGCTCCTCAGCGATCGCGGGTCCGAATAAGTACCCCGGCATAACAACTACTGTAGCCCCTTCAGCAATGGCAAGGTCGATGGAGTTGATTCTATCTTCGTTCTCCTCGCCCGCGGGTTTATAATATTCATACTCAATACCATTGGCTTCACCATAAGCTATTATGGTTTCCCATGTGATCTGGTTGAAAGACTCGTCTGTGATATCACCGGAGTCGGTAATCATAGCGATCTTTTCGTCTTCAACTGCAGCCGGCGCCTCTGCCGCCGGTTCTTCTGCTGCAGGTTCCTCTGCCTCAGAAGTTTCTTCCGCCGGTGCTGCCGGTTCTTCTGCACTGTTCCCACATGCTGCCAAAGAGAATGCCATTGCGCATACGAGAAGGACTGCAATTACTTTCTTTTTCATAAATAATTTCCTCCTAACTTAAATTGACCATTATATCAATGGTTGTCCACGTTCATCTACTAAGTATAAGATATTCATTCTTCTTTTTCAAGAACTGTTTTTATAATTATTCAGGAAAAAAAGTGTCGAAATATGTGGAAAATGAATAAAAATATCCTTCTTTCCCTTTCACTCTTCCATATATTCCCTGTATTCACGCTCCGATGCAAACAACATATATCCGCTTCCCGTCCATCCCATATATCCCTGTGATGTTGTGTATCCTTTCATGCTCTCTCCTTTCTATTCCAGTTCCGCAGATCCCCTTCCAGCACACGAATAGCGGAAGACAAATTTACAGCCGTTTCACGTCTGCAAATTGTCTTGTGCGCTGTCTGGGAATCTGCTGTTTTCCAGTTCCGCATTCGCGCTTCCGGTCTTGATATAGAGAGCATAACAAAAGAGGTGTCCCATAATCGGTACACCTCTTTAAGCAAACACAGCTTCCTTTCTTCCGTTACTTCTATATGATCATTCTACTTTTATATGAAATCCCTCATATATTCCCACCGGAATATCAGTCCCAAAGGAATACTCTTCTACGGATTCCCTCTCAAAACAGTAAACTGTCGCACGCTGCCTCACAGGATCCACGATCCAATATTCTCTGACACCGGCGGTACGGTATTTAAACAATTTTGTAAAATAATCCATCCCTTTGCTGCCCGGTGAGACAATTTCAATAATCCAGTCCGGAGCTCCATTACACCCTTTATCTGTTATCTTATTCCTGTCACAGATAACGGATATATCCGGTTCTACATAATTTCTATCATTTTCATTCAGGAACACAGCAAACGGAGCCGGAATCACAACACACTCACCATGATTTTCCCTGATGTAATCTTTTATTTGGTAATGCAGCTCCGATACAAGCAACTGATGTTTTGTATTCGGCGGAGCCATGTAGTAAATTTTTCCATCGATCAGCTCTGCCCTTTCCCCATCCGGCAATGCATAGATATCTTCCACTGTATAAAATTCTTCCCTTTTCAGCGCTTCCATCATGTCGCCCTCCTTCCGTTAATATTATATATGATTCTGCCGAAAATTACTACCGCTACAGCAGATATTCCTCCATCTCATTCAGCACATTTTCCGTCAGCACAAGCAGGTTTTCCTCATCCCGCTCCACCATGCCGCCTTTTCTGTAGCGCACATCAAAATATGGCGTTCCTTTTGAGGAAAAGCAAAGGCCTGTCACACTGTTTGTGATCAGATCTCCGATACCCTCCACTTTGATCTTCGCGTCCTGCTTCATCGTAAATTTCAATATCTCATTTTTTCCTTTTACTTCTGTAATATAAAGCTTATGCGCCTGCATCCTGATCATTGCCACCCGCAGCAGATTGTTCACAGACTTCGGAATCTCCCCGAAGCGGTCAAGAAGTTCTTCTTTCATGTCCTCGCACTCCGCCTGGGTTTCGATTCCTGCCACCCTCTTATAAATGTCCAGTTTCTGATACTCGTTCATAATATAGGAAGGCGGAATGTATGCGTCCACGTCCAGTTCCACCGCCGTATTGAAAGACTCCTGCGCCTCCTCACCTTTCAGGCTCCGCACTGCTTCATTGAGCATCTTGCAGTACAGGTCGTACCCGACCGCCGCCATGTGCCCGTGCTGTTTTTTCCCAAGCAGATTTCCCGCGCCGCGAATCTCCAGATCTCGCATGGCAATCTTAAAACCGCTGCCCAGATCCGTAAATTCTCTGATCGCTGAAAGTCTCTTTTCCGCCACCTCCCGCAATACCTTATCTCTTCTATACATCAAAAATGCATATGCGTTCCGGTTGCTGCGCCCCACTCTGCCGCGGAGCTGATAGAGCTGAGACAGCCCCATATTATCGGAATCATGGATAATGATCGTATTGGCATTCGGAATATCAAGTCCTGTCTCAATGATCGTCGTGGAGATCAGCACATCGATTTCCCCATTTATGAAGTCGAACATGATGCGCTCCAACTCACTCTCTTTCATCTGTCCATGGGCAAAGGCCACCTCCGCCTCCGGCACAAGCGCCTGCACCGCGGCCGCCACATCGGCGATATTATTCACTCTGTTATATAAATAATATACCTGTCCGTCGCGGGATATCTCACGCACAATGGCCTCGCGCACCATCTCTTCATTGTATTCACACACAAAGGTCTGCACCGGCATCCTGTCCCCGGGTGCCTCTTCCAACACACTCATATCACGAATACCGATCAGGCTCATATGGAGCGTCCGCGGAATCGGTGTTGCCGTCAGTGTCAGTACATCTACAGATTCCCGAAGCTTTTTGATCTTCTCCTTGTGGCTTACGCCAAAACGCTGTTCCTCGTCAATGATCAACAGTCCCAGATCTTGAAAACCCACATCCGCTGAAAGCATCCGGTGTGTGCCGATCACAATATCCACCATGCCTTTTTTCAGGTCCTGTATCGTTTTTTTCTGCTCCGCGGCACTGCGGAACCGGGAGAGAAGCGCAATCTGTACCGGGTAATCTTTCATCCGCTGCACAAACGTATTGTAATGCTGCTGCGCCAGGATCGTTGTGGGCACCAAAAACGCCACCTGTTTATTTTCCTGCACCGCCTTAAACGCTGTCCTGATCGCAATTTCCGTCTTTCCGTAGCCCACATCGCCGCAGATCAAGCGATCCATGATCTTACGGCTCTCCATATCCGCTTTTGCCGCCGCAATTGCCGCAAGCTGATCTTCCGTCTCCTCAAACGGGAACAGTTCTTCAAACTCCTGCTGCCATGTCGTATCCGCCCCAAACTGATAGCCCGACTGGCTTTGTCTTGCCGCATACAGTTCCACCAGATCCTGTGCCACTTCCTCCACCGCCATTTTCGTCTTTGTACGGGTCTTATTCCACTCCTGTGTGCCGAGTTTATTTAATTTCGGTTTTTTTGCATCCGCGGAAGCATACTTCTGGATCACGCCCAGATTTGTCGCCAGCACATACAGGTTTCCACCGCCGGCATACTCGATCTTCATATAATCTTTCACCACATGATCCATCTCCACCTTTTCAATACCGCGGTAGATGCCCATGCCGTGATTTTCATGTACCACAAAATCGCCTACCTTCAGGTCGGCAAAGTTCTGTATCTTCTGTCCTTCGTATTTCTTTGTCCTTTTTTTCTTCTTTTTTTCGGCTCCAAAAATATCACTCTCGGAAATCACCACAAATTTGAGAAGCGGATATTCAAAACCTTTTAACACCCGTCCGTAAAATGTCATGATCTCGCCGGGCTGTATCTCCCTCTCCGGATTTTCCGTGTAAAAAGCGGTCAGACCGTACACACCCAGATCCTCCGCCAGCCGCTTTGCACGGGTGCGGGATCCGGAAAGCAACAGCACCCGGTAACCGTTTTTCTTATACCTCCGCAGATCTTTTACCAGCATCTCAAAGCTGTTATTGTAGGAAGAAACGCTCTTTGCTGAAAAATCATATTTTTTATCCGGCTTCATAAACGGATTTTTCATATCCAGAGATGCAATTGTCACCACCGGATAGCCGGACATTCTTGCCGCCGTCTCCGCCCTGCCATATAAAAGCGTCATCTGTCCGGGCAGAAGATATCCCTTCTCCAGTCTGTGGGACATACTCTCACGAAATTCCAGTTCCACCGCTTCCGCGTGCTCTCCAATCCTGACAGGTTCATCCAGAAAAATGCAGCTTTCCTTCCTGTCAAAACTGCCGAGAAACGAGCCCAGTTCGTCATAAAAATACCGCACATAGGACTCCAGATTGACTTTCGCCTCCAGCTCCAACACTTCTTCCCGCAGTTCCCCGATCTGTCTGTGAAGCCTTGCGGCCTCCTCGATCTTTCCCTGTCCCCGCAGCGCCTCCTCCTGCTTTTTTGCCTCCAGTCCTATCAGATGCATCCCCCTTGCCCGCTGATCTTTTGTCAAAATCATTTCAGTGGCCGGATAGATATCGACGCTGCTTAATTTCTCAATGGAGCGCTGGCTTAACACATCAAAACTGCGGATGGAATCTACATCCTCCCCCCACAGCTCAATCCTGTATGGATTTTCTTCTGTCAGATCAAAGATATCCACGATGCCGCCGCGGATGGAAAACTGCCCGGGCACTTCCACCTGATACGTTTTCTCATATCCAAGCTTTACCAGTTTTTTTGCCAGTTCTTTTTCCTGTATCTGCCCGGCAGTGCTGATATGCACGATATCTTTCTTCACCTGCTCAAGCGGAATCTGAGGCTCCATCAGACAGTCAAGCGTGGTCACGATCGTCATCGGAACACCCTCAAGCATCCGCCTGAGTACTTTCCATCTCTCTATCACAAGCTGATTGCCATGAATATCCGCCTGAAAAAAGATCAAATCTTTCGCCGGATACATACAGACATTTCTATCGTAGAACTTATAGTCCTCGTAAATTTCCCTCATGCGCTGATCGCTGTAAGTGATGACCAGCTTATACCGGAACCCCTCGCCGAGCCCGAATATCATATGCAGTTTTTGGGAATCCACACAGCCGGAAAGCCCCAGGCAGACAGGCTCTTTCTTTTTTAATTTTTTCTGTATTTCCTCAAACTCGCCCAACTCCCGCAGAGGCGCTCTCAATGCTTCCATGTTTCTCTCCGTCGCTTTCTGATATCCTGTTGCTTCCTTCTGTTTTCTTTTTCGCCTTTTTCCTGTTGAACAGGTTCATGGCTTTATCAGCTCCGTCCGTCACCATAACCTCCACCGCTTTCACTGCTTCCGCAACACCCTCATCCACAAGTTTCCGCTCCTCTTTGGAAAAGTGCCCCAGTACATAATCCACCAGATCCCACTCTTTCGGCTTTTCTCCCACTCCCATACGGATCCGTTTAAAATTCTCCGTCCCGAGATGCGCAATAATGTTCTTTAACCCATTATGCCCCCCGGCACTCCCCTTCTTCCGGATTCTGATTGACCCAACCTCCAGCGAAATGTCATCCGAAATAACGATCAGTTCCTCCTCCGCGTCTATCTTGTAATAGTCTGTGATCTCCCGGACGCTCTCACCGCTTAAATTCATATAAGTCTGAGGTTTTACAAGAATTACTCTCTGCCCCTCAATCACGCCTTTTCCAAATAACGCCTTATATCCTTTCTCCCGCACTGCTATACTATATTTCTCCGCCAGTGCATCTATCACATCAAAGCCGACATTATGCCTTGTATTTTCGTACTTTTTTTCCGGATTCCCCAGACCAACGATGCAGTACATCTTTCCCTCTCCTCTTTCCCACTCACTTCTTTTCTTTTTCCAAAATCCGAACATTCTGTACTCTTCTTTCCCCGTCAGATATTTTCAAATTTCCTCATTTTTATGAAGTCTTCCCCATTCTACCAAACTGCCTCTTATTTCACAAGTAAATTCTTCTGTAACCGGTTCTGCCGGCACGAAATCGTCCTGCAGCCCCGTCGGTGAAATATTTCTCCGGTGGGGCCGCTTACCAACGAATTTCCCCGGCTCTCGAGCATGCAAAAGAAGCCACAGTAATGCGGCTTCCTTCTTCCAATTCATTTGTAGTGGATTTTTCTTATGTCATTTCTTCTTGGATTTATTCTGTCATCTCTTCAAAGTCCGGCTCCAGCAGTGCTTTCTCATATCCGTCTAAAATAATGGATTGGATCTTTTCTCTTGTGTCCGAGTTTATGGGATGTGCAATATCTCTATATTCGCCGTCAGCTGATTTCTTGCTTGGCATAGCGATGAACAATCCCTTTTCGCCCTCGATAATCTTGATGTCGTGAATCGCAAACTCGTTGTCCAGGGTAATGGAGACAATCGCTCTCATCCGCCCTTCTTTTGTGATTTTTCGTACTCTTACATCTGTTATCTGCATAGCCTCGACCCCTTTTCTTATTTGTGACTTTCACCAAGGGCTTATGGTTTTGTCACAGGACCTTATCTACATGACATATCTGTCGTTTCTTTCCACCACTATTTTTATTCCGTCTTCTCCTTTGTAGTATGAATTTGCTTTCATCGTGCCTCTGCTTTCCACGATGCAGTTCTCAATGTAAGTATTATCACCGATATACACATCATTGAGAATAATGGAATTTTTGATACAACAGTTATTGCCAATGTATGCTTCTTTAAATACAATGGAGTTTTCCACCGTTCCATTGACAATACAGCCGCTTGCTACCAGGCTGTTTTTAATTCTTGCCCCCACATTATATTTTGCGGGCGGCTGGTCATCCACTTTTGAGTAGATGTCCGGATATTCTCTGAAAAAATAATTTCTGATATCCGGTTTTAAGAAATCCATGTTTGTGTCGAAATAATCTTCAACGCTCGCGATATTCCGCCAGTAATCTTTGATCTTATAGCCGTAAATATGCTTCATACCTTTATAGCGTATCAGAATGTCTCTTACAAAATCATAACGCTCTTCTTCAACACTCCGCTCAATCATTTCAATAAGCTGACGTCTTCTGATCACGTAGATACCACAGGAAATCGTATTGGATTTGGCAAGCAGCGGTTTTTCCTCAAAATCCTCTATCCGGCTTTCTTCGTTCATCTTCACCGTGCCGTAGCGCTCAAAGTTTGTGTCTTCGGGCATGTCCTTACATACTACTGTGATATCAGCCTTCTTATTAATATGATATTCTAAAAGTTTGTTAAAGTCAATCTTATAAACGCAATCTGCCGAAGCAATAATAACATAAGGCTCGTGGCTGTTCTTTAAAAAGCTGATATTCTGGTTGATGGCATCCGCTGTACCTCTGTACCAGAATCCGTTATCTGCCGTGATCGTCGGCGTAAATACAAACAGACCTCCCTGTTTTCTGCCGAAGTCCCACCATTTGGAAGAACTCAAATGTTCGTTCAGGCTTCCTGCATTATATTGTGTAAACACTCCCACTTTCTGGACGCGGGAATTTGCCATACTGCTCAGTGCAAAGTCGATCGCTCTGTAGCTGCCTGCTATCGGCATAGCGCCCACCGCACGTTTTTCCGATAACGAACCGAGCTTATGGTTCGTACCGCCTGCTAAAATAATACCTATCGCTCTCATGAATAAATTATGCTCCTCTCCGGCATTATTCCCCTGCCTTAATCATTGTTCTTCCGCTCGAAAGATATAAATCAGGATAGTCTTCCTGCACTGTCACGCCGCCGATACAAACATTCTTTCCGATCGTTACATCATTGGGGATCACGCTTCTTTCGCCGACAGTACATAATCCATGATTATAGATATGCGGGTCGGTCTCATTATCTTTTTCTTCACCGATACCCATTTTAACACGATCGCCGATCGTTACATTTTCTGCAATGATCACTTTATTCAGTTCTCCGCCCTGCCCGATCTTCGTGTCATTCATAATGATCGAATCCCGCACAACCGTACCTGCTCCAACCACCACGTTACAGCCGATCACCGAATTATAAACTTTACCGTAGATCTCCGTTCCTTCACCGATAATACTTCTCTCCACTTCGCTGTCCTCGGAGAAATACTGCGGCGGCAGAGCATCCGACTTCGTGTAGATCTTCCAATATTCTTCATACAGGTTAAATTCCGGCACGATATCTATAAGTTCCATATTCGCTTCCCAGTAAGAGTGAAGCGTTCCCACATCTTTCCAGTAACCGTTGAACTCATACGCATACAGCGGATAGTCATTATCCTTGCAATACGGAATCACATGCTTACCAAAATCAAGGTGCGGCTGATCGGCATTTTTCACTAAAGCCTCTCTCAGTGTCTTCCAGTTAAAGATGTAGATACCCATGGATGCAAGATTGCTGCGGGGCTTCGCCGGTTTCTCCTCAAAATCAACAATCTTCTTTGCTTCGTCGGTAATCATGATTCCGAAACGGCTTGCTTCCTCCCAGGGTACAGGCATAACCGCGATCGTCACGTCCGCATTGTTTTCCCTATGGAAATCAAGCATCGCCTCATAGTCCATCTTATAAATATGGTCTCCCGAAAGGATCAACACATATTCCGGATTATAGCTGTCCATATATTCAATATTCTGGAAAATTGCATTTGCAGTACCCGTATACCACTCTGTGCTTTCAATTTTTTCATACGGAGGAAGCACTGTCACGCCGCCGATATTTCTGTCGAGATCCCAGGGAATACCGATTCCGATATGGGTGTTCAGACGAAGCGGCTGGTACTGTGTCAGTACACCTACTGTATCAACTCCGGAATTGATGCAGTTACTGAGCGGGAAATCGATAATTCTGTATTTTCCACCAAATGCAACTGCGGGTTTTGCAACTTTCGAGGTCAGAATACCCAGTCGGCTTCCCTGACCACCTGCCAGGAGCATGGCAATCATCTCTTTTTTAATCATAGCATCACCTCAATATTTTACAGAATGTTAAATTTCTTTTTCTCAGTATAGCACAAGCCTGTTAAAAAGTGAATAATAAATCAAAAAAATACTTCCATTTTTTGTAACTATTATTCACTGTTTTGGCAAAATCCGCATTGTTTTTTTATGTTTTTTACATATTCCTTATTTTTTCATCTTTTTTCTTTTCTTTTTTGCCTTGATAGTGTACGATTTCGAGGTTAGAATATATAATATAATAAGCGCAGATAAAAACCAAGCGACGCGAAGCGGCATTTGGTTTTTATGCGCTGTTAACGAGCAAACGCCCGATGGAATCGGGCATATAAGCGCAATGCGAACTACGTTCGCGTTAAGCGCGAGTTTGCGAGTTTCTATCAAAAGAGCGGACCTCTGCGGAAGAACTTCTGCAAGCGCGTCAGCGCAGGTTTGCGAGTTCCACAACCTAAATTTAGAAGAGGTATTACAATGTATCAGATTCATTTTGACAAGCCAATACATGTTCACTTTATCGGCATCGGCGGCATCAGCATGAGCGGACTGGCGGAAATCCTTTTGTCGGAGGGTTTTACCGTTTCCGGTTCCGACAGGGAACGCTCCCCTTTGACGGAAATGCTCACAGAAAAGGGCGCGATCATCAAATACGGGCAGCGTCGTGATAACATCACAGATGACATCGACCTTGTTGTCTACACCAGTGCCATTCACCCCGATAATCCTGAATTTCTCGCGATGAAAGAGAAGGGACTTCCCTCTCTCACAAGGGCTGAGCTTCTCGGCCAGATGATGCGGCAGTACAAAACGGCCATCGCCATCAGCGGAACCCACGGCAAGACGACAACCACCGCCATGCTCTCCGATATTTTACTGCAGGGAGATACGGATCCAACCCTTTCCATCGGCGGAATTTTAAAATCCATCGGCGGAAATTACCGGGTAGGCGGTCCCGATTATTTTGTCACGGAAGCCTGTGAATATACGAACAGCTTTTTAAGTTTTTTCCCAAAGATCGGTATTATCCTGAACGTACAGGAAGACCATCTGGATTTCTTTAAAGATCTGGCAGATATCCGTAAGTCATTCCACGCTTTCGCAAAGCTTTTACCCGCGGATGGCTGTCTGATCATCAACGGCGATATCGAAAATTATGAGGAACTGTCCGAAGGGATCGCCTGCCCTGTCATCACTTTCGGTATGCAGGCGGGATGCGATTACTATCCCGCGGATATTTCCTATGATAATACAGGAAAACCTTCTTTTGTATGTCACGGACCGGAAAACTATACATTGTCTGTGACGCTCGGCATGCCCGGCAGCCACAATATCGCCAACGCGCTGCCCGCCATTGCTGTCGCCCATAAATTTGGTCTGCCGGACGATATTATTCGTCTGGCGCTTTCCCATTTTGAGGGCACAGACAGGCGTTTTGACTACAAGGGTGAGATCGGCGGCGTCACTGTGATCGACGATTACGCCCACCATCCCACAGAAATAGAAGCTACTTTGTCGGCGGCCGCTCACTATCCCCACAAGAGGCTCTGGTGTGTATTCCAGCCCCATACCTACAGCCGCACAAAGGCATTTTTAGCGGACTTTGCGGAAGCGCTCTCGGCGGCTGACCATGTGGTACTGGCGGATATTTATGCGGCCCGTGAAACAGATACGCTGGGAATCTCATCCAGAGATCTGCAGCGCAGAATAAAGGAACTTGGAAAAGCCTGTGATTACTTCCCATCTTTTGATGAAATTGAAAATTTCCTTTTGGAAAATTGCACAGCGGGAGATTTGTTGATAACTATGGGAGCCGGAGATGTCCATAAAATCGGCGAAAATCTTCTCGGAATCTGATCTTTCCACATATCCACATTTTTCTGTCCCTTTACGGGTGCAGAAAATATGTGGATATTTTTACTTTTTGGAAGATTTTTTCAGAGAACGGTTTTTTCAGTATCTATCGGACTTTTTAAGATGCGGACGCCAATTTTATCCACATTTCCACAATTTCCACAATTTGTCCGCATTTTTACATGAACTTTTGATTTCGCCATTTTGTCTATATCTTTTATAAAATCCCTATGCTATAATCAGTTCAGTTTTGGAAATAGAAAATCAGGGGATGATATACAAAATGAACAGCTTGACAGTTTCACACGACTCTCATGCAGGCATGACTATGCTTTCCAATCGTTTCATCGATGAATATATGACAGATGCCAATGATGCGCAGATGAAAATTTATCTCTATCTGCTCAGATGTGCCGGTACAGGACTCTCTACCGGTATTTCTGCGATTGCAGACCGCTTTAACTATACGGAAAAGGATATTATACGCGCACTGCAGTACTGGGACCGGAAACATGTCATTTCCTTGTTGTACGATGATGCGAAAAGACTGGCCGGCATTCGTCTGGAAAATCTTGACAACAGACCTGCCGATATTGTTTCCATGCCGTCATCCGTACCCACACCGACGACAGCCGCGGCGGCATTGCCGCTGTCACGGCCGGTAGCGGAGCTACCCGCAATGGCATTTCCGGCGACCGGAACGCTTAAGACATCTTCATCGGCTGTCGATGTCCCCGCAGAATATGACAAGAGTGTCATAACTTTGGACCGGGTGAAAGCATTTAAGCAGCAGGAAGAAACCGCCGAGCTTGTTTTTATTACAGAACAGTATCTGGGCAAGCCGCTCAGCACGGAAAATATCCGTTCCATTATTTTTATGGCAGATGTGCTGCACTTCAGCACAGATCTGATCGATCATTTGATCCAGTACTGTGTCGATCGGGGCAAAAAAGATTTCCGATATATTGAAAAAGTAGCCATAAACTGGGCGCAGGCCGGTGTCACCACACCGAAAGAAGCCTCCGCCTATGCCGTAAAATATGATAAAAATGTCTATACTGTCATGAATGCGCTGGGCAGGACAGGCTCTCCCACCCAGAAAGAAGCTTCTTATATCCAGAAGTGGTTTCGGGAATATGGTTTTACACAGGATATGATCCTGGAAGCCTGCGCGCGCTGCAGCGTTGCCACGGACAAGCACCGTTTTGAATATACGGACGGCATTTTATCAAGCTGGCGCGATAATGGTTTACATAACATGCAGGACATCCGGGAAGCAGACACTGCTTTCCAAAAAAAGAAAAGTACGCGTGCTTCGCGCCCTGCCGCTTCCGCAAATCCTTTCCATCAGTTTAAACAAAATCAGTACGATTACGATGAACTGCTGCAGAAAGTAAAGATCAACTAACAGGAGAGTAATTTTGGCTTTAATAAACGCACAATACGAATCTATTATCCGTGAATACGAAGAGAAGCAGACGAGAAACCGTCATCTGCTGGAAAAACGCCTGACCGAAATTCGGACGGCTTATCCGGAATATGCCGCTTTGGAGGATGCTTCCGCGTCCCTGTCTGTTTCTTTTACGAAGCGTTTGATCGCCGGCGAAGAAGGGGCAAGACAGGCGCTTTCAGCGTCTCTTAAGTCTCTGCATCAGAAAAAGGAAGAGTTCCTTTTGGAAAAGGGCTTTCCGGCTGACTATCTCGAGCCGGTCTGTGAATGCCCCGACTGTCAGGACACCGGCTATATCGGACAGAAAAAATGCCACTGTTTTGAACGGAAGATCATTGAACTTCTCTATCATCAAAGCAATCTTTCCGGCACCCTCGCACAGGAAAATTTCGACACGCTGTCCTACGCATATTTTTCAGGTCCGTCTCTTTCCGATTATAAAAAAGTGGTGGACATCAGCAAAGAGTTCGTCTCTTCTTTTGACAAGTGCAGCAAAAATCTTCTGTTTATGGGCACTGTAGGCACCGGAAAGACATTCCTGTCCAACTGTATCGCAAAAGCCCTGATTGACACTTCTCATTCCGTCATCTACTTCAGCGCCACAGAATTGTTTGACTCGTTTGCCGGATATGTTTTCGGCAAAGATAAAAATGCACTTGAAAATTTCTGCAATGACCTGTATCATTGTGATTTGGTAATTGTGGACGACCTCGGCACGGAATTGGAAAGTTCCTTTGTCACTTCCTACTTTTTTTCTTTTTTGAATGAAAGACAGCAGCTTGGAAAATCCACTCTGATCACCACCAATCTGGATTTAAAGGAATTAAATCATAAATACAGCGACCGGATCTGTTCCCGGATCATCGGCAATTTTGAGATTTGCCTGTTGACCGGCCCCGATATCAGAATCCGCAAAAAAACTTAAGCACCATACATCTTATTTTTTCAAAAGAAAGGACTTCTTATGACAAAAAAAGAAGAAAAACGAAATCTGGAATCTATTCCTGTTGGTTCTCTTGGCGTCATTACCCTGAAAGGCTGTGAAGAATTGGGCAAAAAGGTAGATTACTATCTTGTAAAATGGCGCGCGGAACGTGAAAGCGAACACAAGGACAGCCTTGCATTTGCCGGCTACCAGCGTGATACTTATCTGCTTGGCGCGGATATCCCCCGCTTCGGCTCGGGTGAAGCCAAAGGTATTATCCGGGAATCCGTCAGAGGCGACGATCTCTACATTCTGGTGGATGTATGCAACTACAGTATCACCTATCCTCTCTGCGGACAGGAAAACCATATGTCCCCCGATGACCATTATCAGAATCTGAAAAGGATCATCTCTGCTGTGGGCGGCAAGTCCAGAAGGATCACCGTCATTATGCCTTTCCTGTATGAGAGCAGGCAGCATAAGCGGACCAACAGAGAATCGCTCGACTGTGCTATCGCTCTTCAGGAGCTTGTCAGTATGGGAGTCGATAACATCATCACTTTTGACGCCCACGATGCCAGAGTACAAAATGCTATTCCTCTGCACGGCTTTGAGACGGTACAGCCCGCTTACCAGTTTATTAAGGGGCTTTTACGCCATGTAAAAGGACTCTCGCTTGATTCTGATCACATGATGATCATCAGCCCCGATGAGGGCGGTATGTCACGGGCCATTTACATGGCCAATGTACTGGGACTGGATATCGGTATGTTCTATAAGCGCCGGGATTATACCCGTATTGAAAACGGCAGAAATCCAATTGTTGCCCATGAATTTTTGGGTTCCAGTGTAGAAGGTAAAGATATGATCATTATTGATGATATGATTTCCTCCGGAGAATCTGCCATTGAGGTGGCAAAAGCGTTGAAAGCCAGAAAGGCAAACCGCATCTTCATCTGTGCGACTTTCGGACTTTTTACCGGCGGGTTAGAGCCCTTTGACGCCGCTTATGAAGAAGGTATTATCAGCAAAGTTCTGACAACCAATCTGATTTACCAAACGCCAGAGTTACTTGAAAGAGACTGGTATGTCAACTGTGATCTGAGTAAATATATTGCCTATCTGATCGATACTCTGAATCATGATTCCTCCATCAGCGATCTGCTTGATCCGAGCGAGAAGATTCAGAATGTGATTGCAAGATACAAGGCGGACGAGCTTTAAAATAAATAACAGTTCAGCCATAAAATGATTTGTAAGCTGTGCGTGGGTGCTTGCACACAAAGCGCTGATTACAAATCGTTTCATGAGCGGAGCGCTCTCATATGAAATAAAAGATGAGCCGCACAGCGGCGCCGGATGCGAAGCAGACGCTTTTATGAATATGGGGACTGAACTGTTACTAAAGTGAAGAAATTTCATAGCAGTACTTGCAAAATTTTGCAGGTACTGCTAAAATAAGAGTTGAAATTAACAGACAGAAATTTATGCAGGCGTAGTTCATCGGTAGAATACAAGCTTCCCAAGCTTGGGAGGGGGGTTCGATTCCCCTCGCCTGCTCTCAGGGAATCCATATGGGTTTCTTTTTTTCCGTCAGTTCGAGACCTTCCTGACGTAAAACAAAACTAAAGGAGAAAATGCATATGAAAAAACAATCTTACAGCGGAGCAGTCCGGACAAAGGCTTCTTCGCCCATTTCACTGACCACTTTGGTCCAGGCTGCCATGATCGCAGCGATCTATGTTGTACTCACGTTACTCGCCAACGCCTTCGGGCTGGCAAATTATGCCATTCAGGTACGTTTTTCCGAAGCGCTCACTATTCTACCTGTTTTTACTCCGGCCGCTATTCCCGGTCTTTTTGTGGGCTGCATCCTGAGCAATATCCTTACCGGCTGTCTGCCTCTGGATGTTATTTTCGGTTCTCTCGCAACATTACTTGGTGCACTGGGTACTTACGCTATCGGTCAGATGAGCCGTAAGGCCGCCGCTTTGGAGCCGCAGCGGAAATTCATATTTTATAAAATTCTTGCTCCCCTGCCGCCCATTATCGCCAATACACTGATCGTCCCCTTTGTCCTCGCTTACGTTTATCAGTTTGAGGGTTCCATTCCCTATTTTATGCTGACGGTAGGTATCGGTGAAGTAATCTCCTGTGGTATTTTGGGGCTTATCTTGCTCTTTTCACTGGACAAACGAAAAAACAGCTTATTTCCTGCTTGACAGAATCTAACCAATATGATATAAATTTATGAAATCAATACAGTTTGTTCGCAGGCTGTATCCTACAACTGAAAACACCCAAATGAGGGAGTAGTGGCGCAATCTGCGTGTCCTGTCAACAAACTCGACCTTTACGGTCTGGCTTGACTTAAACAACGAGACTCATGTGTAACGGGCTTACATCATAAACTTTTATGATGCTGCTGTTACACCTGGGTTTTTCTTTTACTGATTTTATTTATTGCGGATTTTACGCATTGGAAAGGATGGTTAAAATGCAACTTACAATCACGATTCTACTGTTTCTCATCGGTATCGTACTCATTGTCAAAGGCGGTGATTTCTTTGTTGACGCTGCTACATGGATCGCGGAGGTCAGCGGTATTCCCAAAGTTATCATTGGTGCTACTGTTGTCAGCCTTGCCACGACCCTGCCGGAAATGATCGTATCTGTGATCGCCGCCGTGGATGGTAAGGTGGATATGGCAGTGGGCAATGCGATCGGCAGCGTCACCGCCAATATCGGTCTGATCATGGCAATTTCCCTGATCTTTATGCCCGGTATCATCAACAGAAAAGACTATGTGCCCAAGGCTGTTTTGATGTTCTGCTCGTCGCTTGTCATTGTCGCTTCCGGCAAAACAGGAAGTGTCGGCGTTTTTATTTCCGCTGTTCTGCTTGTGCTTTTTGTACTTTTCCTTATGGAGAATATTCGTTCCACTCAGAACTCTATGGGAAAGAACACCTCGGCGCTTCAGGCTGCGGAGAAAACTGCTCCCACAGCCAAAGTAAGCATGGAGAAATCCGTAGTCATTACAAATCTTATCAAATTTGTGGCCGGTGCCGCCGGCATCGTGATCGGCGCAAATCTGCTTGTCAACAACGGCAGTGAACTGGCAAGGTATATCGGTATTTCAGAGCGGATCATCGGTGTTACATTAGTGGCTGTCGGTACTTCTCTGCCGGAGCTTGTCACCACCATAACCGCTATTGTCAAAAAGCAGTCTTCGTTATCGCTCGGCAATATTCTCGGAGCAAACATTATCGATCTTACGCTGATCTTACCGGTCAGCATGATCTGTGCCGGAAAACCGCTTCCCATTGCAGCTTCCTCGGCCATGTTCGATTTCCCTGCCTGCTTTTTAGTTGGCTGCATCGCAGTGATACCTATGATCATTTCTTCCAAATTTAAACGCTGGCAGGGATTTGCGCTCCTTGCAGTATACATCGGATATCTGATTCTGACCTGCACAGCCTGAGCCGCCGGCAGTATGCTGTCGCCTCCTCCTCAGTAAGTGCGGCTGCAAGATGTCCACTTCCCACAGAGAAAAATATACCTGCAATATATCCGGTCAGTTCATTATCCCGGAGTATTAAAAGGCGAAACAAAGGGACTGTCACAAAATCTATTATTTTGCAACAGTCCCTGTTTTATAGACTAATAGAATATATGTCCGCCTATGGATATGCCGCTTAATCCCTCGATCGGCGTCCGGAAATACACACAGTCCCCTACATTAGTAACACCTGCCATCGCCTCATCGGCGGCCTGGTAACAGTATGCCGTGGCTCTGTCCTCGTTAAGCGCAATTGCAAGGCGTCCGCTCGCCACAGGCGAAAATTGCGATTTCTGATATATAACGCCTACCATAGTGTCCGGATAGACAGAACTGCGCAGTCTGTTGATCACTACCGCACCCACCGCCAACTGTCCCGCATAGGGCTCTCCGCCCGCCTCACAGTAAATCAGATTTGCCAGAAGATACCGGTCCCCTTCCGCAAAAGACACTTCCGAAATATCCCTCTTTGCCGACTGGGCAGCCAGCCTGGACATTGCCATTTCCTCCGCCAGCTTTTTCTTCAATGCCGCGATATCCGCATCCTGCTCCTTTATTCTTGCCTCATACGCTTCCGCTTCCGCCTGCGCATTAGAAAGCTGCCCCGCATTCTGTGCAATATCGCTGGATGTGGAACTGATATATCCGCTGACTTTCGCCTGTTCCGCCTCTACCTGAACCTTATAATCCGCAAGCTCCGCCCGTTCTTCCTGCAGCTTTTGTTCCTGCAGGTCTATCTGATCTCTGATATTCCGGAAATCCTCCAGCTTCTGTTCATCATACGCTGAAATTGCCGCCACAAAATCATAGTAATTCAGCATGTCCGAAATGCTGTCCGCCCCTAACATTCCCTCTAAAAGTGCATAGTCATTTCTTTCATATGTATATTGTATCCGGCTTTTCATCGCCTCATATTGATGATCCGCTTCCGCCCTCGCTTCTTCTAAAGCAGCCTGCGTCTCCTCAATTTCTCTCTCCTTGTTGTCAATCTGTTCCTCCAGCTCGGCAAGTCGTTCACTGACGTCGGAAAGCTGTTCATTTAAATGATTCAGCTTCCCCTGCAGTGTATCCAACTCGTTTTGCAGGCCCGATATATTTTCTTTTGTCTCGTCTAACTGTCCTTTTGTCTGCTCCCTCTCCTGCTGTGCCTGTTCCAGTTGTTCTTTCGTGGTGAGGGCATACGCAGAAATAGACAGTCCTGCTGCCATGGCCGCCACCAGAAAAACTGCCATAAGCCGCTTTCCCATTCCGGTTATTCTTCTCATACGCCCTCCTTTCCCATCAAAATTTGTACCTCTTTTCACTGCATCTATGGACATGATGCCTGTTGGAGCACACCCCCATACCGTCTTACAGTTCCAACTCCACTTTTCTTCTGGTCGCTTCATACTGTCTATATACGACTCCTGCCGCATCAAGCAGCCGCTTCGACGCCACATTTCCCGGCGTCCCGTCATATTTATCGTCACCGTAGATCACAGTCTTAATACCTGCCTGAATAATTGCTTTCGCACACTCATTGCAGGGAAATAATGACACATACAGTGTAGTTCCCTCTAAAGAACCACCGCGAAAATTTAAAATGGCATTCAACTCACTGTGGGTTACATAGGCATACTTTGTAGAAAGCATGTCCCCCTCTCTGTCCCAGGGAAATTCATCGTCCGAGCAACCCATGGGGAAACCGTTATAACCCATGGAAAGAATTTTATGGTCATTGCTGACAATGCAGCAGCCCACCTGTGTTCCGGGATCTTTTGAACGCATGCCTGCCAGTCTGGAAACCCCCATAAAGTACTCATCCCAACTGATATAATCTGTCCGCTTCATCTGTACCCTCACATACAATATATTTTTATGTTTATTCTGTCAGCTATGTTCCTCTTATGCTTTAAATCTCCTGTTGCCTGCCCTTTTACTTTGTCCCGAATATCCGGTCTCCGGCATCTCCCAGACCGGGCACGATATAAGCGTGTTCATTCAGCTTCTCATCAAGCGCTCCGATATAAATATCCACATCCGGATGCTCTTTCTGCATTTTTTCCACACCCTCGGGAGCCGCTATGATACACATAAAGTGTATTTTTTTACAGCCCTTTTCTTTCAGCATCCGAATTGCAGCCGTCGCAGATCCTCCTGTTGCCAGCATCGGATCCACCACAAACACTTCCCTCTCTCCACAGTCCGCCGGAAGTTTACAATAATACTCCACCGGGTCATGAGTCTCCGGGTCTCTGTATAAACCGATATGCCCTACTTTTGCCACAGGAATCATTGCCAGAACCCCCTCCACCATGCCAAGTCCTGCTCTGAGGATAGGCACGATCGCCATCTTTTTTCCTTTCATTTCTTTCACTGTGGTCTTACAGATCGGCGTCTCTATTTCCACATCCGCGAGCTGCAGGTTCCTTGTCGCCTCATAAGTTATCAGCATTGCAATTTCACTGATCGTCTCCCTGAACTCTTTCGTTCCTGTTTCTTTTCTGCGTATCCATCCGATCTTATGCTGAATCAGAGGATGCTCCATTACCACCGTTTTTGCCATACTCCTTCTCCTTTCATCCGTACCTTTGTTGTTTAATCATTCTCTATCTTATAAACCCTTCTCTCGTGGCGCTCATCCCCCGAGAACGGCGTATTCAGAAATTTATCTACTATATCCAGTGCCACCAGCTCCCCCGTTATGCCTGCACCAACAGCCAACATATTGGCATCGTTATGGAGCCTTGTCAGAGCCGCCGATACAGGATCCCCGCAGAGGGCGCACCGGATGCCGGAAATCTTATTTGCACAGATCATCACGCCAATGCCGGTCGTACAGATAACAATTCCTCTCTCACAAACGCCTTCTGCCACCGCTTTTGCTGCCGGTTTGGCAAAATCCGGATAATCGCAGGATTCTTTGCTATAACAGCCAAAGTCCTTATATTCCAGTCCGTTTTTCTCCAAATACTCTTTCACCTTCTCCTTCAAGTCATATCCGCCGTGATCTGAAGCCAACGCTATCATACTGTCCTCTTTCCGTGCTTTTCACCGCACTGTCTTTTCATGTACTTTATGCTGCTTTCATAGTTTCAGTATACCTGAAAATATGGTGTTTTAAAAGTCAAACTTTTATGGCTCTCCTGCCTCTTCCACGCGATGTCCCGCCGCCTTCAAAAGCCTGTTCATCACCGCCTGTCCAATGCCGCTTTCTGCAAAGGATTCGGAATAGATGACATCCACCTCTTCCTCATCAAATTCCCGTAATATCCGGTACAGCTCCTTCGCCACGGTCTCCTCTTTCTCTCTGCTGCCGGCATTTTTCACCAAAGAAGCATTGTACCTCGCCATTGTTGTCTCTGTAGCAATAACCCCGCTGCGAAGTCCCTTTTTTTCCGCCTCAGCGACCAGCTCATTGATTTTTCTTATCACAGCTTTTTCTTCCCCTGCAATGATAGTCAGCTCCGCCTTCGGCGCGTAATGCCTGTACTTCATTCCCGGTGCTTTCGGCGTCTGGCTGCTTCCCTCCGGTAATATTGCTCTGTCCGTCTCCACTTCTCCCAGTATTTCCGAAAGCATCTCTTTCGTAATATAGCCCGGCCTTAAGATTGTTGGCACTTTATCCGTCAGGTCAACTATTGTAGATTCCAGACCGATACATGCCTGACCGCCATCCAGAATCATCTCGACTTTTCCGCCCAAATCCTCCTGCACATACTTTGCAAGCGTGGGACTTGGCCTCCCTGAAACATTAGCGCTGGGAGCCGCTATAAATCCACCGGCAGCCCGGATCAGGGCAAGCGCCGTCTGATCGTCCGGCATCCGCACCGCCACAGTAGAAAGTCCGCCGGTTGTCTCCCCCGGCACCTTATCTGATTTTTCCAGTATCATGGTAAGCGGTCCCGGCCAGAATGCGTCTGCAAGACGCTTTGCCGTTTCCGGTATCTCTTTTACGATCTGCGATAAATCTTCCCACCTGCAGATATGTACGATCAACGGATTGTCCGACGGGCGGCCTTTCGCCGCATAGATCTTCCGGGACGATTCCGGATTCAGCGCATCTCCACCAAGACCATAGACAGTTTCTGTTGGAAATGCCACAAGCCCGCCCCCCTGCAGGATTTTCCCGGCTCTTTCTATAGCCTCTTTTGATGCATCTGTATTTCTGTTCTCATCATTTATTTCAAATAGTTCTGTGTTCATTCTCACACGCTTACTTCGAAAAAGGCAGCTATAGCCGCCTTTTTATTTAACACTTTATAATTTCTTTGAAAGCATATCCGGATTTGTCGCATAGGAAAGCGCCGTCTCCGAAGTAATTCTCTTCTCTCTGTACAGTCTCAAAAGGCTGGAGTCCATAGAAATCAACTCCGGCTTGCTTGAAGAATACAAAAGCCCTTCGATCTGGGGTATTTTATTTTCCCGGATCATATTTCGAATAGCCGGATTGACACTCATAATCTCAAACGCCGGTACAAGCGCACCGTCCACATCCGGCACAAGCTGCTGGGAAACCACTCCCTGCAACACCATGGAAAGCTGCACAGCAATCTGCCTCTGTTGGTTGGCCGGAAATACATCGATAATTCGATCGATCGTATTTGCGGCTCCTATTGTATGCAGCGTGGATATTACCAAATGCCCTGTCTCCGCCGCTGTCATAGCCACCTCTATTGTTTCATAATCTCTCATTTCGCCAAGCAGTATCACGTCCGGGCTCTGTCTCAGAGATGCCCGTAACGCTGTCACATAGTTTTCCGTATCAAGATTAATCTCTCTCTGGCTGACAATACTTCTATTATGCTTGTGCAGGTACTCAATCGGATCCTCCAATGTGATAATATGCTTTTCCTGTGTATTATTAATATGATTTATCACACAGGCAAGTGTTGTGGATTTTCCGCTCCCGGCGGGACCCGTCACCAATACCAAACCTTTTGAACAACTGCCGAATTGAATAATCCTGGAGGGAATTCCAATATCCTCCGGGTTTGGCAGCTCAAACGAGATTACACGCACTACCACAGAGAAAGAGCCTCTCTGCTTATAAGCATTTACCCGAAAACGTGAAAGTCCCGGAAGTGCAAAAGAAAAATCATCGTCCCCCTGTTCTTTTAACCGTTCCATGCTACGTTCACCGGCCAGACGGTATATCTCCTCAATATAAGTTTCTGTCTGGATTGGTCTCAGTTTATCTCCATCCATATGATGAATCTTACCATTTACCCGCCAGGTAATCGGCAGACCCGCAACAATAAAAACGTCAGCGGCTTTGTCTTCTACCGCCTTTTCTAACAACGCCCTGATATTCATACCTATAATGTCCATTTTATCCCTCTTTTACCTTTCTATGGCATCTGTTTCGCAGTATATTCCCTCTTATTCTTCTCCAAACAAAACCGGCAACGTCGTTTCATCCTCCCAAGTAGAAAGTGAAACCTCCTGCCATTTTACTATTTTATAACGCTCGCTTTCTTCTTTGTCCAATACTTCCAATTCCACACAGAGCGCCTGGCTTTCCGTGATTTCCACTTCATACGCCAAAACGGCTCTTCCATCATCTTCCCTATAGGAAACGTTCTCCAATTCTTCCGCCATCTGTGCCGCGCTCTTCAAATAGGCATCCTGATTTTCCACCGTCCCTCCTATCTGCGCAAGCGCCTTATCTATCTCTCCCAGTTTATGCTGTGCCGCCGACACCGCTTCATAATAAAGTTTTGTCTTTTCCGCTATCTGCCCACTATAGCCTTTGTCGCGCAACGCACCGGATAAAGACAGCACCCCCAGAAGAACCTCACAGATAACAACAAAAAGCACCAGCAAAAAGGAAGTTCCCATCTGAAACCCGGGATAGCTTTTTTCTTTTTCCGTATTCATAGAACTGTCCCCCTGCCCGTATACTTTTCTACATCCAACAAGTATATCACTTCTTCGTCATCAACTCTGCTAAAACTAAGCGAACATTTTTCAAAATTATCGTTTTCCGTCATCACTGCATCAAAAACAAAAGCCGCTTCTTCCTCCCCACAGACATTCCATTCCTTATCATAGCATAAGCAATACGATGTTTTCTCTTCGCTTTCTTCCTTTTTGCTTCCTTCATTTAAAAGAAAGGCTTCAAAATCCTCCGAAGCCAGAAACAGTTCCGCATAGCCCGCCGCCAGATTCTGCGCCCTGTTCAGCTCTTCTGTCGCACTTACAACAGACCGAGCCGTTACAAACAAGCGGGCACACCAAGCCGATGTAATGCTGAACATCAGAATCGATATCATAAGTTCCAACAAAAAGAGACTGGAACGCCTCGCTGATTTTCCGTGCATATCTTTCTCCATTTCACTTCCGCTGTAGAATATCCCCTGCGTTTTCCCTAAGCCCTACTTTTTACCGCCGCATAAGTAACTGTTTCCTGTCCGTCCTTATCGGTACAGGATATCCGAAAGATTCCTTCTTCCTGCTCCGTAACCTTAAAATCCTTAATTTCCAAAATCCTCTGTCCATCCGCCGCATGCATGGATGTGCCTTCCTGTATAAACAGCTCACACAACTGCCCGTCATAATTATAGAGATACGTTACATAGGTGCTCTCCCCAAAACTCTGCCGTAGGATCAAACATGGCTCTCCATCAAAAGTGCCTGCTTCAATACCGCCGTTTACATCATTCTGGCGGATTTTCTCTGTCACATACGAGAGACAGGTTCGGTTAGCATAGTTGCTCTCCTCCCATGCTACACTCTTTTGATATACATTTGCCGCCAATATTACCAGAAAAAGTGCAGAAACCGCCAGTACCAAAAAAAGTGCGATTGGAAACAGCAAATCAATAATATGTCTTTTTTTCACCTCAACCACCTGACCATTCTAAAACTGTAACATCCGGTATCAGATTTGCTCCAAACACCTGATAGTCTACGAAAAACGTATCCGTGTCATATTGCAGGCCATATTGTTCTTTTAATACTTCCAGACTTTCCGGATAGCGCCCTTCTATTGCGTAATACTGCGTAATGCTTCGCCATACGGCCTCCTCTAAACTATTGCGTTCCTCCCGCTTCGCTTTCTCGGAAGCCCCGTCTATCCCCGCGCAAAACAGCATTACTATAACAAAAAATGCAACAAAAGAAATCATCGCGTTCTTTATATTCTTATGCTCTTTGCCATGATAAAATCTTTTCATACTTTCTCCTACCTGACTATTGCTCCCGGGCACAAACCCGGCAACCGCTTTCCAGCATTACAAACTCGCCAGAATCCCAAGTAACGGTAGCATAACAGACAGAAGAATCGTACCGACAATCACAGAAAGCAAAATCACTAATGTCGGCTCCAACATGGAAATAAAGGATGTTATCTTCTCATTCACTTCTTCTTCTATCCGATCTGCCAGCTTTCCCAACGCCTCGTCCATTGTTCCGGTATGCCCTGCGATATCTATCATCCGAGCATAAAGCCCGTTAAATATCTTTGCCAGTCTAAATGACTCCGACAGGCTGCTCCCTTCCTCTAACATCTTTCTGCAATAAGAGAGCTTCTCACCAAAAAATTTATTTTCATTCAGTTCTTCCACTAATTCCATCCCGCGCTCTGATGTCAGTCCGCTTTTTAGGGCAAGAGACAATCCGCCTGCAAAACGGCACGCCGCCATTTTATCAGAAATCTCTCTGGAAAATTTAAAGTGCTCGCCCAACTTCTCGAACTTTTCTCTTCCGCTCTCCGTTTTTACAAGCCATATCAGAAAAACCGCCAGAATCACAGCAACCGCTACAAATACTACTGCATATTTGGAAAGCACATTTCCAAGAAGCAGCGCTCCCCGCGAAAAACCGCTCATCTCCATACCGAGCTGGCGGAACACCTGTTGGAATACCGGCATTACTTTTGTCAAAAGCACGATGATCACAAGTGCCATCATACCAATCATGATCATTGGATAAGTTAAAGCGCTGCGGATGCTCTGAGAGATTGCTTCCTGTCTTTCATAATATCTTTCCAATGAAGAAAGCACCTCATCCAATGTTCCGGTTTCTTCCCCAATCTGCGCCATTTTACATATATAATCCGGAAAAACACCTGTTTCTTTTAACGCAGGAGCAAGCGCTCCCTCCTGCTGCACTTTTTCATAAATTTTTTCCAAAAGTTCTTTCTCAGCCGGAGTCTGCGCATCCTCTTTCATGATAGAGACTCCCTCTGTCACGGAGATTCCCACTTTCAGCACCATTGCCATCTGTTCACAAAAAGCAGAAAGTTCCAAATTTGACAGAGTATCCTGCCGCGCCATTTTTTTCATTCCCTCTTTCCTCCTATCTATACTCAGTATAGATATTTTATTGAATATGTGCTGTTTTTCATAAATTTTTTAAAGCTTTCTTTACTCTGTCCTGCCGCCATCGTCGGATCCATCATTGTCCATTTCTTGCCGTCAAACTCCATAATGTCATCCACCCAACCGATATCAGCGATATAGCAGCTTATCCATGCATGATAGGCATTTCCCACATATCCTACTTCCAGTCTGGTGGGAATTCCCTGCGAACGCAGCATTGCTGCCACCAGAGAAGAATAGTCAAAACAGATTCCCGTTCCGGCTGCAAGTGTCGCATCCGGTGACGGCGCATAGCCAGACTGTACGGTCTTTGCCTTATTGTAATCATAGGTAATATTGTCAGTCGCGTAATGATACACTTCCGTCACTACATCCAGATCAGTAGAACATCCCCGTGCTAATTCCACGCCTTTCTGCACACTGGTGGAAGAACTGTTAAAATTCACATAATAATTCGGATACAAAAACGGAGACATTCCATTCGCCACAGTAACTGCCGCACTCTGGGAAAGAACTGCCGCATACAAATTATCCTTTTCTGAGGCCACCTCATAAACTGCAAAAGTATAGTTACCATTTCCGTCAGACAGCGGATATGCGGTATATTTATTATATTCTGAGACAAGATACGTATAGTTTGTTCCCGCCGGTGTTGTAATGCGGAATTTCACTTTCGGATTATTCCCACTGTAATTTAACATTACATACCCCTCGGATGCATTGGAAATATCTAATGTCGCAGAACCGCCTGAAAAAGCCTGCGTCCCCGGTGCGCTGGGAGTAAGTACTTTGGCCGAACCATCCCTTGCGGAAACTTCCAGTACTCCTCCATACAGGCCAAATATGGTCAAAACCACCGCACATAATACTGTATACCACCGACATCCTGTTTTATACGACATTCTATTTCTCCTTTCTATTTGATGTATATAATATCCTATTCGTTCCAACGTAAAACTCTACTTTTAAAGTGTATTAAGTATAGCATTATTTATTCTGTTTTGCAAGCAGATGCCTACTTAGCTCCTTCGCCTTTTATGCACACAACAATTGTCTTAAGCAGCAACTCAATATCCAACCAGATACTCCATTTGTCAATATATTCCAGATCCATTTTTACAATTTCATCAAAATCCAAAATATTGCTTCTGCCGCTGCACTGCCACATGCCTGTCATGCCCGGCGTAACTGAAAGTCGTCTTTTCTGGTCCGCCCGATAATTTTCCACTTCCGACATAAGCGGCGGCCTTGTCCCCACAAGACTCATATCTCCTTTCAGCACATTAAAAAACTGCGGCATTTCATCAATACTGTGCTTCCTTATAAAACGCCCGACCCTTGTGATGCGCGGATCATCTTCCATTTTGAAGATAGCGCCGCTCATCTCATTTTTCTCCAACAGTTCCTTTTTTCTCTCTTCTGCATCTATGTACATAGACCGAAATTTATACATTTTAAAACGCCTGCCGTTTTTTCCAACACGCTCCTGTGCAAAGATAAGCGGTCCGGGGGAGTCCAATTTGATTGCAATTCCGACAAATATCCCTATGACAAGCGTTATGATTGATCCGATCAGACCGCCGACGATATCCATGCATCTTTTCAGGAATACCTGCCCCGGCTCCCACAACCTGCTGGAATACGTAACCACCTTAAAAACCCCCAGATTCTCAACGGTCTTGTCCGTGATATTCAGTTCAAGTGCCGGAATATCAAAATGTATTTCCATCCCCATGCTCTGAAAATCATGCAGTATTTTCTGTATATTTTCTACAGAAATTTCCCCATATGGCGTACTGATAAACACGGCATCAACCGTTCTGCTTTTCACCTCTTCCAGCATATCTTCCCTGCCGGCTATCACCGGTATCCCCGCTACTTCTTCGCCTTTTCTGTCCTCATCCAAAATGGCAATACCAAAAATCGTAAAATACCAGTTGTGTTTACTTCCGTCATTAAAGCGTTTTAGCACCCCTTCCACTCTGTCAGACGTCGTAACTAACATAATCTGTTTTTGGGAATTCTTTTTCTTATAATGCCTTTTGATATAGTATTTCCCTACTTGATGCCCTATATAAAAAATCAGCAGATACCATATCATAAAATAGACTGTATGAAGCCTGGAGTAAATCTCCCCCAGTTTGAGCAAAAATAGACATGTAAATAAAACAGCACTGATAGAAATAGTCGATTTTACCGCAACCACAAACTCCTTATAAGCACCTCTGTCAAAAATATTATAATACAGCCGCAGTCCATAATTTGCCGCAATACAGGTCATGACCGATATCGTGAATATATAGACCGACAGTTCCCCTTCAAAAAAGAACGTTGCCTGTTTGAACCTGACAACGCCTGCCAGAAAATATGCCAAAGTCAAAGACAGAATATCAATGATCATAAAACCGTAACGACTTATTAAGGATTCTTTTCTGTACATAGTCAATTTCTCTTTCCGTCATTTAAATATTCGCCCTGCTGTTTGTATATAGTAGTATAACCTATTATGCAGGCTGCGCAGGCATAATTCATCCGCTCAAAAACATCGGAAAGCAATTTCCCGGTATCTGCACTGGCATCTTTCGGTAAACTGTTATGGCCTTCAGTGCCCTCAATCACCTGTTCCATAGTAACAATGTTGAAATGTGTTTTAAAAAATTTGATTGTTCGTAAAACAACGGCAAATCAAACCTTTTACTCTTCGGATACCGTCAGCCTGTCCTGCCTTTCACTTTCAAAATCAGTTTTCCTTTAAATGCAAATAATACTCAGCCAAATGCAGGTCTTTCATCTCATGAATGTCAACCGAATGGGAAACATCCATAACAAATCCCACGGGATTATCATTAAAGCTTGTATCTGATGAAAGTTCACCAATTTGATTAATGTATATACATCCATTAACTTTATAATAAATTTTGAAATCTTGCCGCCGGCACGTACTGTTTTCTCCAAGTAAAGACTCGAGAGTTCCGTCCTTATCCATTTTCCTCATCAGTAATGGATGTTCCTCAACAGGGGAAACGGAAACCAATCCGCTCATTCCCTTTTCGAAGAATGTTTCAATTGCCTGATCAATATCATTTGCTCTCGTTAAGGGCTGTGTACATTGGAGCATAACTAAAATATCAAAATAATTTTCAGCCTCATCCAGCGACTTTATTGCATGCAAAACCACATCAATACTCCTTGCCTGATCGGTTGCCAACTCTGCCGGACGCATGAACGGAATATTTGCGCCATATTTTCTCGAAACATTCGCAATCTCTTCACTGTCAGTACTGACAATGATATCATCTATGTATTTACTACCCTGCGCTGCTTTGATCGAATATGAAACGAGCGGATGTCCGTTAAGATTAATAATATTTTTGTTTTTAATTCCTTTGCTGCCTCCTCTTGCCGGAATTAGTGCAAGAATCCTTTTGCCTTTATACATAATATACTTATCCCCGTAATTGCCACGCCTGTAATCCCCCGTTAAAGCTCTTCAATACCCCTAAAAAACCTCTAAACTACCAACTAAAATATACAGGATACCACATTTTTTGTCAACATCGTTACTGCTTGAGTTCCATTTACTTTTCCCGGAAGTAGAATTTGATTTTTCACTTCACCCCTGTTTATTTAGCACTATTCGCTTATGAAAAGCACTTGACTAAACAGTGTTGCTTTTATAAGATAAAAGTGCATACTAAATAGGAGGAAAAATAATGAAATATTGTAAAAAATGTGTAATGCCAGATACACGACCAGGAATAACTTTTAATTCGGAGGGAGTCTGTTCGGGCTGTCAGTCTTATGAAAAAAGGAAAAATGTCAATTGGGAAAAACGCTATCAGGAGCTTGAGGCTATTTGTGATAAGTACCGTGGCATGAACGGAAATGAGCCGGATTGCGCTGTAGCGGTCAGTGGAGGAAAAGATTCCCATTATCAGGTACATTTGATGAAAGAAGTTATGCATATGAATCCCATCCTTTTTAGCGTAGAAGATAATTTCGATATGACGGAAGCTGGGAAGCATAATATTAAAAATATTTCAGAAGAGTTTGGCTGCTCTATCATCAGCTGCAAGCCGGATATCAGAACCCAGAAGATTTTGATGCGCTATATGTTTGAAAAATACGGGAAACCAACATGGTATATAGATAGATTGATTTATACATACCCTCTGCTGATGGCAATAAAGTTTAATACACCTTTGTTGGTTTATGGGGAGAATGTAAGCTGGGAATACGGTGGATTAGGCCGGAAAGAGACTTATTCAGCGAGAGAACAGATGGATAATGGCGTGGCATTAGGAGTACCTACCGAGGAATTATTATCTGTTGCAGGAATTACAGAAAAAGATTTATATCTGACGAAAGCACCTGATCAAAAAGATATGGATAAACTGGATCCTATTTATATTTCATATTTTATGCCTTGGAATGATTTTGTCAATTATGAGTTTTCTAAAAAACGTGGATTTCATGATTTAACACATGAATGGCAAAGAACGCATATGATAAACCCATTTACGCAGGTAGATTCACGTGCATATTTAGTTCAGGGCTGGATGAAATACCCTAAATTTGGACATGCTTCTTCGACAGATTATGCGTCCCGAATGGTTCGGTATGGTTTGATTTCAAGAGAAGAAGCTATTGAGCTTGTCCGCAAGTATGACCATAATTTGGATTCCTTATGTGTAAGAGATTTTTGCAATTTTTGCGGTTATAGTGAAAGTGAATTTTGGGAGATTATAGATAACTTATATAACAGAGAAATTTTTCAGAAGAATACACTTGGTGCATGGGAATTGAAAACACCTATTGGAGGAGAATAATTAACACTATATGTTTGAATAATGATATATATCCTCTTGGATTGATGTTAAAATAAATATAAATCCAAGAGGATATTTTTATGGCAAGACAGTGAAAAATAACACCCAAGCAAAGAGCATCCATCAATAGCTTTACTACCACCTGTCCTTCTTTAAATCAACGTCTACTATTAATATACTTTTTTTATTTTTTCAATCAAGCAAATTCTTCACTTTCCCATGGTTCCTAAACCCACAACCATTATTTTCATCACTCAAATTCTGTCCAAATACTCCTTTGCTTTTCTCTTATTTCTTCAGCTTCTTTTATTTTTATAATTAGATTCGGTGAACTTCCGAATACTAACGCATTATCCGGAACTACATCATTTTTCACCATACACCCGGCAGATATAATCACATTATTCCCTATTTTAGCATTTCCAATAATACTGCTATGAGCATACATCAACACATTGTTACCGATTTCGGGATAGTTAATAGTTCCTTGTTTATTTCTTTGCCCTCCTACTGTACATCCCTGATAAAAGAAAAATCTATCTCCATACTTTGCTCGTCCCATAACGCTCCCTACCGGATGTTCCGCATAAAATACTGCTGGCAACTCAATCGGATAATACCAGTCACAGGAATGCATAATTTTATTCAGATAATAAATAATATCTGCCTCCCTTGTCATCCCCCCACGATTATAAATAGAATTAGATAAAAGATATAAAAATATAGAGTATTGCACAGAATTATAAGGAGAAAATTCAGGCTCATATGCCTGTTTCCATATATATTTATTAGTTCGTTTATTCAGACATTGAAATATTGTATCTAATCTGTCAAGTGTCGCATCCACTCCCTCTCTAATTAACGCTGTATCATATTTTCCCCAATAAGAGGACAATTGGCTAAATAAATTATTCTCTAAATTATCTCTGCCATCCAGAATAATCATAATACACTCTCCTGTATAATTCCCTTGATATATACATCAGTTGATGCAAAATGCAAATAACTGAAAATACATTATACAGACTATCCTATCAGAACACTCTTTTTTCCAAAAACAAAACCGTGATAAAATCTCTCCAACTCCGTTCTCCCACCATCTATATTGTCTTTGGCTCAACGGGAATCAACGGTTTGAGTGTGATTTCCGTATATGGTTTCAATCACGTTCCAAGTCCCCCTGCCATAATGATGCAGGCTCTCAGATCTACTCCAAAGAAAACCTTTCCAGTCCTTTCATTCTTAAAGTACAGTCTTCACATATCGTATCTGATAAAGACTCCTTATTCAAAAACAATTTTCTATAGGCTTTGTATTTTTCACTATTCCATGCATTTATAAGGTTAAAATCCTGCTTTAAATCATAAAAAACACAATTTGTATCATATGCCTCACTACACGGCACAACCTCCAGATTAGCATTTATATACATCGTATCGAACAATAAAGGACAGATAAAATCTGATTTCACCTCTGTCTGTGAATCATCAATAACCTGATAATCCTTTATAAACTGCTCATCACAACTAAGTCTCTGAAGCACAACCGGAATAAACAAGATATCATCAACATACTCACCAAATAATTTTTTAAAGTCTTCCTGTATTCCAAGCGTTTTTTTCGTAATTACACAAGATACTGATGTTGAAACTTTCAGTGAATTATCTTTGATATAGTGGTGCATATATCTGAGATTCGCAAACACTTTATCAAAGTCATCTCTCCCATGTAGCTCATGGTACATCTCTCTGTCTACTGCATTGATTGATACTCTAATACTGTCAATCCCTGCATCCAGCACTTCCTTCATCCTGTCCGGTGTTGCCAAAGCGCCATTCGTAGTAATAAACGTATAGGCATAACCTGCTTTTTTAGCATATGAAACAATCTCTGCCAACTCCTTGTACAGAAAAACGTCTCCCGCTATATGGAATCCAATTTCCTTTTTCCCAATTCCACATTCTTTTGCCATATCAATCAACGCTATTGCATCCTTTTTTTTCATGGTTGTCAAAAAAAGTTTGCCAGGTGCATATTTACCGTGGAAAGGGCAAAACACACAGGACTGATTACATGTACTGTTTAACTCGATATTCAAAGACTGGGGTAATGGCGGATTTTCACATAAATTGAAAACTGTCCCGAACCGCTCTCCCAAACGTTTTCTCATTGTTCCATTACCCATTTTACTGTCCTCCCAGTAATCCGTATTTTAAAATAACTTTGCCAATATATACTTCATCCATTGTGTGAATAATGTTCTATCATTTGTTCTGCCAGAAAAAAATCATACTCCGTATCTATATCCACGGACCTTTCCTGACTCATAATGTATGCATAACTGCCCTTACCGTATAAATCAAACTGCATTTCCGAATCGTCAATCCTGCACATAAAAATCGCGCCGTTTAACTGGTAATATCTTGGCAAATCCTGCCTTCTCTTACTTAATACCTTTTGACTGATAAATCCCTCTAAACTATTGTCCGACTGTAATATATTACATAATAATGGTGAAGTTTCCGCCTCACATACGCTGGCAACAAAATCCGCATTCTTTTCTTTATATAATTTATATGCGCTGATAATATCATCCACTGTCCTAAGTGGAGAAGTCGGCTGTAACAATGTTACCATCTCAAACTCCACACCCTGCCCCCGATACCTGTTTAAGACCTCCCTTACCACGTCCCAGGATGTTGCATGATCTGATGAATTTTCCATACTTCTTAAAAAGGGAACCTTTGCGCCACAGGATACAGCAATGTCAGCATATTTTTGTGAATCTGTAGAAACCATTACTTCATCAAAGCATTCACTTTTAATCGCTGCCTCTATCGAATATCCCATTAACGGTTTTCCATGCAATTTTCTTATATTTTTATCGACTACTCCTTTGGTTCCACTTCGTGCTGGTATGATTGCCAGATTCATTCGCTCATTTTCTCCATTTTACATTAATCATCATATTATCTCTTTGTGACGTCCCGCATTTCCATACATTGTATATGTCCGTCTTATAACATTATAACAACTCAGCTACGGCTATAGGCCCCCTGCCGTATCCTTTACATAGTTAAAATCACTGGCTAGCGTGAACGTTCCAGCTTAATTGCCGTTTTCCCTGCTAACAGTTGCGTAATAATTGTAAGAATCACCGCTGAATATATTGCCTGGATGAGAATTTTTGTCTAAAATAATGATATCTTTAGAACGGAAAAGGAAATAAAATCTCCTGCACAATGTCAAAGCCCATTCAGAATATTCCATTATTGCTTTTATATTTTACAATTTTCGAAATTTTCTGATATATCAGATCACCTGATTATATACCACAAGGCAAATACTTAGCATCAATTTTAATTCTCATCCCCCTATATTGTCAAGTGATTTTCGGTTCTTTCTTGTCAAATTATAGGGGAATTATAGTTGGCAAAAATAAAAGGAACATAAGAGAAGGAGGCTGAAACTTCTTCCCAATCATACAGATTTGATTTTCTTGACTTTCCGACAACTGTTAGGTACTATAAATGTAAGACTAGATACAACCTTTATGGAAATGAAAATAAGCGAAAGACTACCCCCTTTCAAAATGAAATATACTTTTTGTATTAGCAGTCTTATTTTTTGCTTCCAAATAGAAAAGTTCTTTGCACAAAAGAAAAGGAACAATGGTTATGGTATTCTCATCCACAGTTTTTTTATTTCTCTTTTTACCTCTGGTATTGATCGGTTATTATAATCCCGTGATAAAAAGCAGGAAATTCAAAAATGTCTTCCTGCTTTTGGCAAGCCTCCTGTTTTATTGGTGGGGTGAGCCTGTTTTTGTGTTTCTGATGATATTTTCCATTCTGACCACCTGGTATTTGGGAATCAAGCTTCAGCAAACCCGAAGCAAAAAGATTCTCATCATAGGTATCAGCTACCATACGGCACTTCTGTTTATCTTTAAATATCTGACTTTTGCCGCCAGAGAACTTGGCCTATTGATACACCTTGACCTACCGACCATTCAGATAGCCTTGCCCATTGGCATCTCATTTTTTACGTTTCAACTGATGTCTTATCTTTTTGACATCTATTATCAGGATGCCGAAGCCCAGAGAAGCCCTCTCTATGTGGGTTTGTATACTGCGTTGTTTCCCCAGCTTATTGCAGGACCGATTGTAAGATATAAGCAGGTGGCCCTGCAGATCAGTGACCGGGAAGAAAGTTTTTCAAAGATATCCGTCGGTATGCACCGGTTTGTTTACGGTCTTGGCAAAAAAGTACTCATTGCCGATTACATGGCCGTAATTGCTGATAAAGTGTTTTCTGAACCGGGAACCCACTCTGTGCTGACGGCGTGGCTGGGAATAATCGCGTATACGTTTCAAATTTATTTTGACTTTTCCGGATATTCAGATATGGCTATCGGACTCGGAAAAATGTTTGGGTTCGACTTCGCAGAAAATTTTAATTATCCTTATATTTCAAAGAGTATTACGGAATATTGGAAAAGATGGCATATTTCCATGGGATCCTGGTTTCGGGATTATATTTATATCCCCTTGGGCGGAAGCCGCAAGGGAAAAAAAAGATGGATCTTCAATCTTTTTATAGTCTGGCTTCTCACCGGAATATGGCACGGGGCAAATTGGACTTTTATTTTGTGGGGCCTTTTATTTTTTGTAGTCCTTCTGTTAGAAAAGATCACAGATTTTCCCAAAAAGATTGGGATTTTTTCCTATCTGTACGTAGGTCTGGTCTTAATATTTACAGGTGTTGTAATTCGTTCCGAAAGTCTCACAGAAGCGGCAGCTTATATCGGCAACATGATAGGAATTGGTGCAGGATATGTTTATGACACTGATTTTACATATCTGTTGAAAGGCAGCTTTTTCCTCCTATTAATCGCTGCCGTCGGATCTACACCGATATTTCCAAAATGCCGAGATGCCCTTCAGAAAAGGCATATGGGATGGATAGAGGAGATTTGGCTGCTGCTCGTATTCGTGTGGTCGATTCTGGCGGTTGTAAGTTCCTCATATAATCCGTTCATCTATTTTAATTTTTGAGACAGCTTGACAAGGTGGTGGTATAAAATGAAAGAGAATGGAAAAGCAGCGTATCTGGCAACAGGGATTTGTTTGAGCATATTGGTCTTATTCATGCTTTCTATAGGTGTTCGTCTGGGCACGCAGCAGATATTGATAAAACGAATGAGGATGGAAAATGTCTTTACCCATCTCGTATTTTGGGATCAGCCAAACCTGGCGAGCACATCGAATATAGATATAGATTGGCAGGCATTATACCCTTTTGAGGAAACTGAGCCGGTGACAGGCAGACCAGAAAGCTGGTGCTTTAATCTAGCGGATTCTTATGCCACAACGGTCCAAACCTTGAAAGATAAGATAGAGCGTTATAGCATCGATTTTCTAACAGGGCGCGGGCTGATGATCGGATGGTACAGAAACTATAACTCTCTGACAGGCTGGCGGATTCCCGAAATCTGCACAGACAGCAAAATCATCTATATGAAGAATGGATATCTTGCCGAAGAGGTGCCTCGGACATCCGAAAACGCCATGGCGGAAATTGGGAATGCTGTTCTGGATTTTTCAAGATATCTGGAAGATGTTGAAATCCCCCTTTATTACATCAATGCCGGTGGAAAAGTAAACCCTGAAGATAAAGAACTGTATCCCCAGGATATTATACGAGAATTCTCCAATGAAAATCAAGACGCGCTATTAAAAGCACTTTCTGACAGGGGTATAAATACTCTGGATCTGCGGGAAACTATGCTGTCAGAGGATTTGGACTGGTATGCGGCATATTATAAGACAGACATTCATTGGAAAGTTGAAACCGGTCTATGGGCTGCCCGGACGATTGCTCAGATGTTAAATGAACAGGAAGGATTTGAGTTTGATTCCCATTTGTTTGAGGAATCCTCTTATGTGATGACCACCTATGAGGATTGTTTTCTGGGCGAGCTAGGACGAGGTTGTACCGCTTTTGCACCGGACAGAGAATCCTACACCTGTATATTGCCCCGTTTCGAGACTGATTTCGCTGTGGAAATCCCCAGCAGCGGAGTGATGCGAGCAGGTTCCTACAAGGAAGCGCTTTATGATTATGAACATCTGCAAAATGTGCTGAGCTATTCAGACAGTGATCACCTGACCCTGACACAACTGGATGCATATTATTCTGTCACATGGCGTAATGATGCGGTGGGCATTTTTAAAAATAACAGCACAAAAGATAATGCGGATAAAAAAATATTGATGCTACAGGATTCCTATTCATGGTATTCCACAACTTATCTGGCCTGTGATGCAGGAGAAATCCATGTCATTCACCCTGAACAGTTTGATGGCTCCATTCGCGCTTACGTGAAAGAGTTGCAGCCGGACGTGGTCATCGTCATGTATTGCGGGCGGAATATAAAAGCCATAGATTTGAGTTCACACACCAGTATGTTTGATTTTCGATAGCGGAGGAAAAATCTTAAACTGCGAAAAAGTTTGATGAAGAAGCGTTGTCCAAATATAAAGGTGTAAAAATGAAGTCGGTGTCAATCATTGAAAAGCACAGTGTAGCTGAAGTAGCTCATTTTTTGAAAACGCCGTGCACTACGCTGATAAAATTATTATACAAAACAGAGTATACAAGAGTATTCCAGGAAGGAATGCAGGCGGGAGGTTATGCTCATCCCAAATGGTAATCAAAGAATCCTTTTGCGATAAAGGAATTGTCTTGTTTACAAAATTTGAGGGAATACGGAAAGGCCAGATATGGGGGGAAATATAATTATTAATAAATATCGCAGCGGATTGGGGAACCAAATGTTTCAGTATGCATTCGGATTAAATCTTAAGACGTGCAAAATGTTTCGGAAAAAATCAGAAGAGACTTTATATTTACGAATGATTTGCCTTTACAACTGCAGGAGGTTCGAAAAAATATAGAAAACTGTAATGCCGTATTTATTCATCTGCGGGGAGGTGACTATATAGACGATGCTGCCAATAGAAAGCTTTATGGTAATATATGCACCCCAAATTATTACAACAAAGCTGTTTCTATGATGAAAAGCCGTTTGGATGAGCCAGTATTTTATGTGTTTACAAACGATAGAAAATATGCGCAGTCTATATTGGGAAAAAACGAAGTGAATTATATCTCTGATCATATTGGCACAGCCTATGAAGACTGGATAGACATGATGTTAATGTCGAAATTATTATTGTATTATTGTTATGGGGTGCTAAGGAACAGTAGGCTGCGCAGAAAAATATATCTGACAGATTCACATTTCGCGCAGCAGTACAGGAACTGAAAGACTACGCTGATCTTTTGGAATACAGGGAGGCTTTTGAAAAAGCCGATTTAAAAATATCACCTATAAAAACGAAGTTTTTTCTGTTCCTTCTGAGACAGAGAATGTACCGGACGTTGATTGCAGTGTCTGTTATATATGAAAAATTTTTGAAGAAAAAATGTTACTGGAAGTAGACAGCCATAGATATGTTTCATAGTGAGGGATGCCATGTTACGGACTAAAAATTCCATTAAAAATATGAAATTTTCCCTGTTTTTCAGATTTCTCCGGATATTTGCGGCCTTTTTCAGACGCAAGATTTTTGTGCTTATGCTGACGCAGGAGTATCTGGGGTTAAATGGAACATTTTCCAACATCCTGGATATGCTGTCTATCGCAGAACTTGGAATTGGCGGTGCTATAACCTACAGCCTTTACAAACCGTTAGCAGAGCGGGATGAAAAACAGATTGCGGCTCGAATGACATTGTTTCGGCGGACTTACCACATTATTGGACTGGCAATTATTCTTCTGGGAGGCGCGCTTACCCCATTTCTGCCGCTGGTGATCCGGGATTTTCCGGATATTCCCCACATTTATCTGATCTATCTGCTTTTTTTGTCAAACTCGGCTCTGTCCTACTTTTTTTCTTACAAGCAAGCCCTGATTGTTGCAGACCAACAGCAGTATATCATAACGACCTGCAGTTCCCTGCTTAGTATTCTACTTTACTTTGCACAGGCGCTGTTTCTCTGGTTGACGAAAAACTATTTTTTTTACTTGGGACTCCAGATTATTGTAACCATGCTGGAAAACCTGATCATTACATATATTGCCAATCAACGCTATCCGTATCTTAAGGCAAATCGGGACGAGCCAATCGAAGCAGAGGCCAAAAGGGAAATCGTAAAAAACACAAAAGCCATGATTATCCATAAAATGGGTGACACTGTTATACTCGGTGCGGATACTCTGCTGATTTCCAGTTTCTTTGGAACGGTTCTTGTCGGGCTGCATTCCAATTATATGATGATTACCCTTGCGCTAGCGTCAGTTTACAATCAATTTTTCAGTGCTTTGGTTGCGAGTGCTGGAAACCTGGGTGCGACTGCTGAACCAAAACATGTTTTGCGTGTGTTTCAAAGAGTGGACTTTGCTGGCAACTGGCTGTATGGATTTTCGGCAGTCTGTCTTACGGTTCTTTTGAATCCGTTTATTGAACTTTGGCTAGGGGAAGACTATCTGTTTGACCAGAGAATTGTCTGCCTGATTGTACTGAATTTTTATTTGAGTGGTATGCGGCGAGCAGTGCTAACCTTCAAGGATGCCGAAGGGCTCTACTGGCAGGACCGCTACAAAGCGGTTGTGGAAGCGTTGATTAATTTAACGGTATCTATGGTATTAGCGGCTTTTTTAGGGATTGCGGGAATTTTCATCGGTACGACTGTCAGCCTGTTGGCGACCAGTTTTTGGATAGAGCCTATGGTAGTATTTAAATATGGATTTCATTGTTCTGCGCGATCGTATTTTCTACATTATATTGAAAATACTTTGATTACTTTGTTGACGATCATAATAGTATGGCGTATTTGTGAGGGTCTGCCGGGGACTGGTTTACCCCTGTTTATAGGAAAGATGGTAATGTGTGTGGTGGTTGGAAATATGGGTTATCTTGCGGTCTATTGTCGGCGAGACGAGTTCCGCTATTTTGTATGGTTATTACGTAATTTCATTTTTCAAAAGAAAAAGAGATGATTAAAAAATATTAAAAAGCGTCTTGATAATCTTATCTTTGACAGTTTTGAAAGACAAAAATAGCTCCCAGCCCAGTGTTATAAGGTTTGAGGGCATTCTTTGCTTTTGCGTGAAAGTATAATGTTGCGTATATAACAATATTTTTACTATAAATCTTTTGTCCGACGGATATTTCCGGTCATCTGAAAAAGATTTGCCAACGTTTACTTGACAGCAACAAGGAAAAATCTTAAACTATGAAAATATTGAACTGTATCCATTAAACATGCTATAATAAAAAACACCTACGAGAGTTTTAAGAAAGTGGTTGACAAAATATATATTTCGTCAATGAATTAAAAAACTGGCGGCATCATTTTTTACAATCGGGAAGGGTATCATTGTGGTGGAAAAGTTTGATGAAGAAACGTTGGCCAAATATAAGGGTGTAAAGCTGATGAAATTATTATACAAAGCAGGGTATACAGGAGTATTTCAGGAAAAAATACAGGCGGGAGGTTATGCTCATCCCGAATGGTAATCAAAGAATCCTTTTGCGATAAAGGAATTGTCTTGTTTACAAAATTTGAGGGAATACGGAAAGGCCAGATATGGGGGAAAATATTATTATTAATAAATATCGCAGCGGATTGGGGAACCAGATGTTTCAGTATGCATTCGGATTAAATCTTGAGAAGAGAGGAAAAACTGTAATTGCAGATACATTATGGTACAAAAATGAAAACCGTTTGCAGCGAGAGTTCTGGCTGGAAGATATTTTTGCCATCAAGCTTTATCGGGATGAGAAAATAGTTGAGAAATTTAATGCCTGTTATGCGGACAGAAGAATCGGAACAAAAGTATTGAACCGACTGTTTCCATCAACCTGTAAGATATATTTTGAAGCAAACCCATTTTTGTATGATGAGAGAGCCCTAAAAACAAATAAGAAAATAGTGTACGGATTTTGGCAATCTTACAGATACGTGCAAAATGTTTCGGAAAAAATCAGAAGAGACTTTATATTTACGAATGATTTGCCTTTACAACTGCAGGAGGTTCGAAAAAATATAGAAAACTGTAATGCCGTATTTATTCACCTGCGGGGTGGTGACTATATAGACGATGCTGCCAATAGAAAGCTTTATGGAAATATATGTACCCCAAATTATTACAACAAAGCTGTTTCTATGATGAAAAGCCGTTTGGATGAGCCGGTATTTTATGTGTTTACAAACGATAGAAAATATGCGCAGTCTATATTGGGAAAAAACGAAGTGAATTATATCTCTGATTATATTGGCACAACCTATGAAGACTGGATAGACATGATGTTAATGTCAAAATGTAAACATGCGATTATTGCGAACAGTACATTCAGCTGGTGGGGGGCGTGGTTAATGGAAAATAAGAAAAAAGTTGTAATAGCGCCTAAAAAGTGGATGAATAATTGGCGGGATACAGATATTTGTGAACCAGATTGGATTAGATTATAAAAATTTAACAGATTGAAGAACAATGTGCCGATAGCACATGCCGGAGAAAGTGTATTGTGATGAAAATCAGTGTTATTGTCCCTGTCTATCGGGTGGAAGCTTATTTAAAAGAGTGTATAGATTCTATTTTGAATCAGGAGTTCTCTGATTATGAGATTCTGCTGATTGACGATGGCTCACCGGATCAATGCGGTGATATCTGTGATGAATATGCGCAGCAGAATGCTTGCATCCGCGTATTCCATCAGGAGAACAAGGGTGTTTCTGCGGCACGGAATCTCGGCATGGAAATGGCGGTGGGAGAGTGGTTGATGTTTGTCGATCCGGACGATTGGTTAGAGGACAATGCGCTAAACATATTATATCAGAGAGCAGTTGAGACACAGTGCGATGTTGTGTGTGCATCTTTCTATCGGAACTATCCAGACAGGCAGGTGACGGCGTGGCCGGAGGGAATTGGTGAGAAAACGTATTCTGTCAGGGAAAACCGGCAATTTCTTTTTGAGTGTGTAACCTATCGCACTAAGCCACAAAAGGAAGCGTGGATGGGCTCGCCTTGTTGGAAGTTATACCACGCGGAACTTTTGCGTGAACATAAGATCATATTTCCAGCTGGACTGAAAATAGTGGAGGATGCGCTTTTTAATCTCCATGTGATCTGTCATGCAGAGAGTGTGCACTTAATAGACATTCCAGTGTATCATTATCGAATGCGCGGCTCATCCGCGTCCCGCACGGTTCTTTTTGAAGATCTACAATACCGTATTATTGTTATGTGCACTTTTATGGAAAAACATCAAATAGTAAGGGAATTCCAGCCTTACTATTATCGTCATTTGGCGATTGAAATGGTGAGATTTATCAGATTGCGCTGTGGAGACATATCCGGTATTCTCACATTTCACGCGATGGTCCGGGAAGCAAAAGAATTTTCTGATAGCCCGGAATGCAGGCGAGCTGTGGAGAGAACTGATTTTAAAGGGCTGCCCATAAAGCAAAAAGTTGGCTTGTTTCTCCTGAAACGAAAATGGTATAAGATGTTTATTGTTGTGTCTGTTATGTATCACAGGCTTTCAAAGGATAGAAAAACTCTTTTATGGAAGTAGGAACTGCATATTATACGGTGTGGCGACAGCGTTGTATTGTAGACTGAATTTTTTGGACATATCAGTTTTTCGCATAGTTACATAAATCTTTATTGTTGCTATCGGATAAGATATATTTTGCAAGCGCACTTGAATAAGGTTAAATAATGTAAACAGTAAATAAGGAGTATTATAATGAAAATCAGTGTTATTGTTCCGGTCTATCGGGTAGAAGCTTACTTAAAAGAGTGCATAGACTCTATTTTAAATCAGGATTTTTCCGACTATGAGGTTCTGCTGATCGATGACGGATCTCCAGACCGGTGCGGAGATATCTGTGAAGAATATGCGCAGCAGAATACCTGCGTCCGCGTATTCCATCAGGAGAACAAAGGGCTTTCGGCTGCACGAAATCTTGGCATGGAAATGGCAGAGGGGGAGTGGCTGACGTTTGTCGATTCGGATGACTGGTTGGAGAAAGATGCATTGAAAGTACTGTATCAGAGGGCGGTTGAAACACAGTGTGATATCGTGTGCGCATTTTACTATTCGAATTATCCTGACAGACAGATACGTGCGTGGCCGGAAGGAATCGGCGAGAAAACGTATCATGCCCGGGAAAATCGACAATTTCTTTTTGAGTGTGCGACTTATCGCACTGAGCCCAAAAAGGAGGCGTGGCTGTGTACGGCGTGGGGGAAATTATACCGCGCAGAGTTTTTGCGTGAGCATAAGATAATTTTTCCGGTTGGACTGAGATCAGAGGATTTACTTTTTAGTCTTCATGTGGCTTGTCATGTAGAGCGACTGCATCTGACAGATATTCCTGTGTATCATTATCGAATGCGCCAGTCATCCATAATTAATACAGCTTCTTTTGAAGGCGATAAGCGAATTTATGCTGCTGTACATGCTTTTATGGAGGAACATCAGGTGATAGGGGAAATTCAACCATATTATTATTGCATTATTGTTATGGGGGTACTAAGGAACAGTAGGCTGCGCAGAAAAAATATATCTGACAGATTCACATTTCGTGCAGCAGTGCAGGAACTGAAAGAATACGCTGATCTTCCAGAATACAGGGAGGCTTTTGAAAAAGCCGATTTAAAAGCATCACCTATAAAAACGAAGTTTTTTCTGTTCCTTCTGAGACAGAGAATGTACCGGACGTTGGTTGCAGTGTCTGTTATATATGAAAAATTTTTGAAGAAAAAAAAATGTTACTGGAAGTAGACAGCCATAGATATGTTTCATAGTGAGGGGGCCATGTTACGGACCAAAAATTCCAGTCACGAACCACCAGCCCTGCTGGTGGTTTGCTGTTAGCTCTACGGGGCAAATATTTCTTTTCCGCCTAAAGGCGGTCCGGCAAACCATTATCTTATTACTGGTTGCCGCTTAAAAGCGGCTCTCTGTTACTTCTTGGAATCACCTTCCATACAATCTCTTTCATATTGTTCCCCTGTTATGAAGTGACTTTTGTCAAAAGGTAAATTTAAAAATCTCAAACTTTTTCTTCCCCTTTGACAAACCTCACATTTTACAAGTAAATAATGTCTGCTCATTAATAAAAAATAGGCTTAAATTTCTTGAAAATACTGAGCTTTCTTACCAGATATAGTATAATGAGTGCAGGAAAAATAGTCAGATTCGTACAAAAACCTTGCACATAGGAGAAAGCTCATGTATAAATTCGAACGATATCGTCAGCTTGGACTTGCAGATTTCAACCAGCTGGCAGGCCTAAAAATGAATCCGGAAAACCGCTAGGTAAAAGTTTCCGTGGATTATGCACACGAATACAGAATAAAATCTTGGGGCATAATCTGTGCATTGTATTTAATAGTATATTTCGAGAAGTATGTGATATCGGGAAATAAATAGGCTACTAATTTAAAACATCCTCTTTATTCCTTAAATATGCTTTCTGATCACATATTTCATAAATATAATCACAGTTTTTAATCGTTGTCAGTCTATGTGCAATGATCACTAATGTCCTGCTACCATGCAGACTGTCTATTGCCTCCATAACGGCAGTCTCCGTTTCACTATCTAATGCAGAAGTCGCTTCATCTAATATTAATAATTCAGGATTTGTATACAAAGCTCTGGCTATACCAATACGCTGCCGTTGTCCGCCTGATAATTTAACCCCCCTGTCTCCTATTTGAGTATTCAGACCTTTCGGGAGACTCTCCACAAATTTATCCAGTTGTGCTTCCCTTAAAGCCGCCCATACTTTCTTATCATCAGTTTCTTCTTCCGAAATTCCAAATGCAACATTACTGCGAATAGTATCATCCATCAAAAAAATCATTTGAGGAATATAACCAATCTTTTTATGCCAGGATTTTACATGTTCAAAAACATTTTTATCTCCTATCATTATTTTTCCTTCTTGTGGCATAAGAATTCCTAATAAAATGTCTGCCAACGTGGTTTTTCCGGCGCCAGAAGGACCTATCAATGCGATAGACTTATGTGATGGTATTTCAAAAGAAATATTTTGTAATACATTTTTCTCACCTTCTGGATATCTAAAACTTATATTCTGTAAAAAAATATTTTTATTTAGATCAAACTCACATTTTTCTTCTTCTATAAGTTGTATGTTTTCTAAAATATTTTCTATCTCTTTCAAGTCTTCATATACATTATCAACAGCAGCTTTTCCGAACATAATTACATTTATATATTCTGATAATCGATTAAAAGAAGGAAGCATCCTAAACATAGAAACAGCAAATACCGAAAGAATAGGAATGAATGTCTTTATATCGGCACCGGAATATGTCATTACTGCTATTACTGATAACACACTACCTATACTGAGTGTTTCTATAACCGGTTTCGGCAGGACACGCAACAATACATTTTTCCGCTGCACAACCGTTGACTCCCTATAGTTTTCATCATACTTGTCCAGAAAATAAGCTTCTTTATTCATCACCTTAATTTCTTTTATACCTGTAAACGCCTGAATAATCCACTTATTTTGCTTTCCAGTCAATTTACGGTACGTTATTCCAAACCTGACAGAGTATTTGCGATACAAATAAATGTAAACACTTCCAGATATTCCCAGCAATAAAACAATACTAATCGTAAAGCTAAAACTTGTATATAAAAGATATAATACCAATAATATACAAATTAAAGCCTCTGTTTCAAGCTGGATTAAAGCTAATACTACCCTATAGAATGATTCCACATCAGTAACAACATTTCTATGTAATTCTGCCACACCATTAGTAACATGATATAGATAATTCTGTTTCAAATAACAATTCATCATTCTTGTCGATAAGCGTCTTTGATTATCATAAACAAATCTGTATTGCATGCTATTTTGAAAAATAATATATACATTTTTAAAAATATATATGCAAATCAAAAACACTGTCAATAATAAAACATATTCTCTGGCAGATTGAATATTGAATATTCGTCCAATCAATATATAAGTATCATCACTCTCAATTACGCTTTCATCCGTGATAATTGTCACCAATGGCATAACCGCTGACGCTCCTATGAGTTCAATAAATGAGCCTATAAAAATGATGACTGTAAGAATCAACAGCATTACTTTTTGATTTCTTGTAAAAATATAATTAATTTTTTTTAACATATTTATTGTACCTGCTTAAAAATATTTATCTATACAATCCTTTAATATACACATATTTAATATAATCGTATTAACTACCCTTTTTACATCTTCTTCTTTTAAATTTGTACTACATGGGATATTTACCACATGTTCCCAGTGATTTTTCGCCTTCTCCATTTTATATGTATAAGATTCCATATATGGCTTCTGTTCATGAATCAACCCCAAATTGGACGAAATTGAATGTTATGCCTGGACAAATTTTAGACTGCCTCATTTAATGTCAGTTTACCTCTTTTTCATACTTTTCGCAACTGTTTAATTCCTTGACACTGCTGGTTTTAATTATTATACTTAAAAGTAATTCTTAGATTTTTAATTACATGTAAGCGGCGCAGTTTGAATGCCACATATAATAAAATTGTCTGCCATTCGTAAATGAGTTTAAAGAAAAAGAGTACCAAATGCAAATGAAGTCCGGAAAAATAGAATAAAGAATAGAGCCAGGCAAAATTTAATATCAGGCTTTTTATCTCAAATTGAAACGATTATTGTCGGTTTGGTGTTGCTTAAACTGATTCTCAACAGTTACGGATAAGTTTTAAATGGTCTCATGTCATCCTGTGCACAGACAATCTCGTATCTGTCGTTAGTTGAAATAGGCCTATATAATGCTGGACTGATCGCACTAAGGATCAAAACAGACAAAGCGGCACTTTTTCTGTAGTAAACGCATACTATAAGCGGATAGCTTTATACTCCTCAATTGGTACGATAGCATTTGTAATAATATATCCATTTTTTGTAAAAGATGGCATTCCGCTAATGACTATTTGCCTGATGGTATTGGCCGTTGGCGGCAATAATTAACACCCTACCTGTTCCTTGGCAAATATAAATATTTTTACAGGCAAACGATCAAAGATACATAAGTAATTATATTCATGTAATCGCCCACATCATTTACGACTTAATAGCAGTTTTGATTATTACCGCAAAGATAAATATAGTATTAACAAAAGTTGCATTACTTTTCTCTTTACTACTGGAGTTTTTTCGCTGAAAATATTTTGTGAGAAGAAATATCATTTTATCAGCCGGAAAGCACCGCCGCTGGAAAGTGCCATAAAGCAACGGAAAGATATCTTAGCCCATCAGGTATATACATTGGCCTTAAACAGTACTGACATCACCCTCCTCACTGCTATGAGTGACAGTTTGTCAACAGTCAGTATCTATTCGATGTACAATAGGTTGCCACAGTCGTCCGTCGATCTGCTGTCAGTATCATGGTTTCAGAAGCGGCAAGCTACTGTTTCCGCATTTATAAATATTGTTTTGACATTTATGCTGATTCCGAAATATCAAATTGCCAGAGCATTGGTGGCAACGATAATCGCTGAATGGTATCGTTCCATTGCCTTGCGCTATTATTGTTATAATTAATATTCTCAAGTATGACTGGAGAAGTGGCCTTATCAGATACTTTTCAAATATGGGGATAAGTGCTGTGCTTGTTATTTTCTCATATAGAAGATTTATATGTGTTATAACCTTGATTCACCAATCGCATTTTTGATTGCCGGTGTAATTGTTGCAGGTATTGCAGCAATCGCACTGGTGGTGATAAACTATGGAATGAAACTATTGATGAATATTTATTGGCAGATATCCGCTAAAGGAGGTGTATCATGATTGCTTTTTTTTGTTCAACACCTTATCAGATTTTTTCGGTTGTATCTATTATGTGGCAATATTACAGAGAGGAAGAAACTGACCTATTTATACTGGATTTCTTTTCTGGTTCAGATAAATACGCAGAACACATTAGAACTTTAGGACTTTTTTCAAATGTATTTCATATAAATGGCTGTAAAAGATCTGATAGGATACTCAAGGACGTCAAATATCCTGAAAAGGATTTCTGGAAAATACGGATGAGAATTTCCCATGCGTTCTGGAAGCTGTATTATTACGGCAGGTATGCTGCAGAGTTAAAGAAAGATCATATTGAGCCGGAAAAGTATTCTGCTGTATTTTTTGCAAATGGTGATCCTGTCAGCAATATAATAGGGATTTATATCAAAAGAAAGAGACTCCATATTTTACAGTATGGATTTGAGGATGGAGGCGTGGATTATATTGTTGAACTTGATAAGAAATATCGTAAAATGCATAAATTAGAAAGAATAATGGGGGTGCCGGAAAATGTTTACCATAAAGATAAGTATTGGATTTATCGGCCGGATCAAATCTACAACAGATCAAAATATGTTTCGAAAATTGAAAGAATTTTCCCGCCGGATGATGAAGTAAAAGCTCTGATATTGAAGATTTGGGATATAGGCAAAACTTCATACATTCCAAGAAGATACCTTTTCCTGGATAATTTCCTGGAATGGGAGGAAATGCATAGAATCGTTGATTCCATATTGGAAATTGTGGGGAAAGACAATTTTACATTCAAGCCACATCCAAGAAGAATGGACAAGCTTTTTGCTGACAATCAAGTGGAGATATGGCCGGCTTCGGATATTCCCTTTGAGGCTTATTTAGCAGCCAGAAATTATAATAATAACGTAATTATCAGCTGGTATAGCACTGCCTGTTTTACACCAAAGTTTATATATGGTCAGGAACCGATAATAATTTTTATATATCGTATTGTAAATACTTCGCCGATTAATTATGGAATTGAGGAAGTCGACTTAATGGTCAATAAGTTGATCTCTGCTTACGAACATAAAGAGAGGATATATATCCCAAATGACATAAATGAACTTCGTCAGATTATAGAGCAGATAAATACATGAGCCCTCATGACCTGCTCCCATATTCCTGAGGGCTACCTGCGAACTGCCGGAAGTCCAATAAAAATAAATTTCATGCATACCCTCTTCACCCGGTCTGCGAAAAGGGTATCGGTGGTTCCCGCCCATCCGTTATCGAAAATCTAATAGGCTGGTGTGCGTACTAAGGACGATGGCATTTATATTCCCCTCACAATACATGACAATGGACACGTCCGGCTGCAGCTCCCTCACATAAGCACGAATGGAGCCATCAAACTTACGAGGGTAAATGACATGAATTTCACCCACATCACAAACCAGATAAATTGTGGAATAGTATGAAAAAGAACCTTGTAGTATCAATATTCTTTTACCCGCATTATCCTTTGCACTATTATTTTAAAAAATGCCAACCGCATCATTGCGCCAGATGACAAAATGATATGCATTCGGTTGTGTCAAATGGTCACTGTCTGAATAGCTCAGTACATTTTGCAGGTTTTCATAATCATAGAGCGTTTCCTTGTAAAATCCTGCCCGCACTACTCCCCTGCCGGGGGTTCCCACTACAAAATCAGTTTCAAAACGGGGCAGTATACAGATATAGGATTCCCTGTCCAATATGAAAGCGGCATAAGCTCTCCCATAGCAACCCAGAAAACAGTCATCATAGGTTGTCATCATATAAGAGCCTTCCTCAAAGAAATAGGCGTCAAACACAAACTCTTCCCTTTCGTTCAACATCTGAGTGATCACCTGGGCAGCCCATAAGCCGGTCTCCGTTTTCCAATGGTGATCTGTTTTATAATATGCCACATACCAGTCCAAGCCCTCTGACAGCATGATCTCCCGCATGTCCAGAGTATTTATCTCCCCATCAGAAAGTGCTTTTAAAAGTGCGTCTGCATTTTCATTGGAAACTCTCGCTCGAAGATCATCCGCTCTCGACCAGCCAGTGTAGTATTTGTATAATCCTCTACTTTCTCTTTCAATGCTTGGATCGCTGTGGAATAAGAATCTGCCGGGCCAAAGCGCCGGTTATCTGCATGGTCACCCACCGACTCCGTTTCCTCAAAAGAATACAATGCCCGCCAATCTATAATGCTTGCCGTTGTTTTCTGATCCCCCAAAAGCTCGAGACGGGTAAAGGCATTTTCTATTCCCATTCGTTTCATCAATATCTGCCACGTACCCAGATGGACGCCTATAGAGCTAAAAAAGTAATATTCAATTTGGTCCCATGCAATTGCTCGACCAAGTGGCCCTAACATCAGCAATGTCTGACTCTTATCTTTTTCTTTCTGTAAAAAACAAAATAACAAATAAGAACAACAGCTATTGCTCCGCCAAATGCTTTGCTCCTCAATGTAGAGCACAGTTTGATCTTTTACCACTATAAGCAACATAATCAAGAGTATACAACAAGCTACAAATATCGTAGGATGCGAATACATCAGCTGTGTTATTTTTAATCCATACCGAAATTCACGTGCAAAAATATACAACCGGCCATCAATGCACATGCAAATCATATAAAAACATACAATTACTTTTATATGTTCATATATATTTTTCTTAAAATCATCCAAATTCATTCCTTTAAATATGTGTTTACCGACATACAATGGCAACCAATATTTTGAGCAAAGAAGCAACTCCGGCAGAACTATTCTCATGAAATCTTGATATTTATATACAAAGCTCGATACAAACCCTATTATCAGAAATAGAATTGCACATCTTCCATATCCAACCTGACATTTAAACCTTAAAATAAAGTGGCTTTTTCAAGTCAAATACAAAAATTGGCACCGCCAAAAGTACAAACAATTCATCTGTTATCCCACCCATGGAATGTATTGTTCCAAAAAATCTTTGAAAACAAAAAGTAAAGTATGATGATAAACAAAATATATTGATTATATCCCTTTGGCTTTTTCCTCACTATTTATGCAACCTTTCATCTGTTCCACAATATCCGCATCAACAATCTCTTCACCGGTCTTATTTTTCAGCTGTTCCCTGCTCGCTTCACTCAGGCCGTTATTCGCTTCGGCACACATATCGCAGGTGCTGCATTTATCCAATTCTTCTTTCGTGACTCTGCCGTCTCTGTAATCTCTGCAAATCTTATTCTCATACATCGAATACGGATGCTTACTGAACAATGCTTTTGTTTTATGAATCACCACCCAGACCGCCGGTTTCCAGATATATTTATGCATTGCCGGACTCACACTGCCGATCATCCAACAGTTGCGGTCGCAGCATCGAACTCTCTTCCTTACTCCTTCTGCCTCCGGGCTATTCCATAGCTCATCCCAATTCTGATGGCTCAGATTTCCCATAACTTCCTTATCCTTAGTGCCGTTACACGGCATCACATCACCATATGGATCAATAAAGAAAGTATCAAAGCTCATATCACAGGGAAGAAATCTTTTCTGACCATAAATGTAATTAATCAGTCCATGATTGAAATATGCCCGAAACCATTTCTTTGGGCTATTGCTCTTAAGCAGCTCATTAATCAGGCTTTCAAAATTTTTTGCCACCATCTGGCGGTCACGAATGATATTTTTTGCTTCTACAAAATAAAAACTGTTATGTAAACTAGCAGTAGCAAACTCCATGTCCATCTCATCAGAAATCTTATAGAGCGGTACAAGATCAGGGGCATTTTTATCCTGAACGGTCATGCCAAAGCCAACGTCTTTCATTCCCATCCCACACAGTTTTTTCAATGTGCTATATCCTCGCTGATAGCCATCCTGAAGACCGCGGATTTCATTATTCGTCTGCTCCAGACCCTCGATGGAAATACGAATTCCAATCTGCGGAAACTCTGTGCAGAGGTCTACAATACGATCTGTAAAGAAACCGTTCGTAGAAATTACGATGCGGTCACTTTTCTTGTACAGTTCACGCACAATATCCTTCAGATCCGTACGGATAAAAGGCTCGCCACCGGTAATGTTTGTAAAATACATCCTAGGCAGTTTTCTAATTGTCTCAATGGAAATTTCCTCTTCCGGCTTGGACGGTGCCTTATATCGATTACACATAGAACATCGGGCATTGCAACGATATGTCACAATGACCGTTCCATTCAGTTTCTTTTCACTGCCATTTTTTGGCATGACTTCCTCTCCTCTTACAGTAGTTATAGTATCTGTTGCTTATTACTTAATATTAATAACCCAAATTATTCGCCTTGATATATCTTCAACAGTTTTTCCCCATATCTATCAACATCATCAAAACTGATATCTTTGCAATTACGACTATATTGGCACGTCAAATCTTTATCATTCCACAGTTTTTGAATCTTATATTTTAATTCCACAGCATTGCCGCTCTCGAACAGTTCACCGGTCTTACCATCTTCCATTAGTTCTGGAATACCTCCAATCTTTGCGCCCAGAACCGGCGTTCCGTACATCTGGCTTTCCATCACAGAGAACGGACAGTTTTCATACCATTCAGATGGATAAACAGAAAATCTTGCTTCCCTGATCAGCTTTTCTAGTGCCTCTCCCCTTTGGAATCCAACATTTTTTATATTCGGGATATGATTGATTTCACTTTCCAACGGGCCGGTACCGGCAAAAATAAACTGTACATCCGCCAATTCTTTGCAAACCTTAATCAGCGTGTCGATACCTTTTTCTTTGCTGAAACGGCCGAAATACAAAACATAATCTTTCTTCTCTGTATCCTTCCACCCTATTCTGTCCACAAAATTATGCATCGTAACCGTCTTTTCCGCGAACAGGGAATTGCTGTCCATCTTTGTTTTCAGGAACTCACTGCAGCAGATCATAGCATCAATATAGTGATAGACCCCGTTCATCTTCCAGAACATTGCCTCCATAGTACCGATAAAAGATTTTGCTGCACTTCCGTGGATACACTTTCCTTTTGTACAATTTATAAAATGTCCGCCAAAGCATTTTTCGCAGTTTTCTCCCGTATTCGGATTGTTGCACATATGGTTAGGGCAAACCAACTGATAATCATGGGCTGTAAAAACTATCCGGCACGGTTGGTTTTCTCTTCTCCATTTCTGTATTTCCAAAATAACAGAAGGGGTCAGCTGGTAATTAAAATTGTTGATATGACATGCATCCGGTTTGAAATCATCCAACACGAACCGCAGCTTTCTTCTGGCCTCGGAAGAATAGATAGTCTTTATCGGATAAGCCAGCTTGGCCAGTTTTGAACCATCATGGAAATCCATATCAGCAGTGTAGGCATTCACCGCATTGCCCACACAGCGCCCTTCATGTTCCATTCCAAAATACTGAACTTCATGCCCCTGCCTTCTCAAATAGGCTCCCAACTTGAATATATATGTTTCTGATCCTCCGTTAGGATGCAGAAATTTGTTAATCATCAAAACTTTCATAAGTTTTGTTCCTTCTATCATATACCTATTCATAAATATCCTGATTTATTTTCTACTGGTCATGCATTTATCTTCTCTATAATCTGACAAAGCTCATTTATGTCATTTGGAATATATATCCTCTCTTTATGTTCATAAGCAGAAATCAGTTTATTCACCATTGATTCAATCCTCTCAATCTCTTCATTTGCCGCTACAATATGATATATAAAGATGATGATCGGTTCCTGATCATATATAAATTTTGGTGTAAAACAGGCAGTGCTATACCAGCTAATCAGTACATTATCTTCATAATTTCCGGTTGCTAAATAAACCTCAAAAGGAATATCCGAGGCCGGCCATGTCTCCACTTCATTGTCAACAAAAACCCTATCCTCTCCTCTCAACGGATGCCGCTTAAAAGTAAAATTATCCCTCCCGACAATCTCCAATATGGATACAGCAATTTTATGTAACGCCTCCCGCTCTAAAAGATTATCCAGAAAGATGTATCTCCCGGGAATATATGGAGTTCTGTCAACATTCCAAATCCTTAATATCAGGGCTTTTACTTCATCATCCGGTGGAAAGATTCTCTCAACCCTTTGATCATATTTTGATCTGTTGCGAAGCTGATCCGGACGATACACCCAGTACTTATCTTTGCGGTAGACATTCTCCGGCACTCCCATTATTCTCTCTAACCTTTGCATGCTTTGATATTTCTCATCAAGTTCAAATAAATAATCCTGGGTTCCATCGTCAAAGCCATACTGTAATATATGGACTCTCTTTCTTCTGGCATAAATCCCTATCATATTGTCCACAGGTTCATTAAAAGCAAAGAACACGGCAGAATATCTTCCCGGCTCAATATGATCTTTTTTTAGCTCCGCACCGCATCTGCCATAATAAAACAATTTCCAGAACGCATGGGAAACCCGCATTCGGATTTTCCAAGGGTCCCTTTGGGGGTTTTTAACATCCTTCATAATCCGCGCATATTTGTCCCATATATTTATATGGTGAATATTTGAAAAAAGCCCTAAAGGTCTAATGCGTTCTGCATATTTATCCGATCCGGAAAAATAATCCAATATAAACAAGTCAGATTCTTCTTCTTTATAATATTGAATCTTAATTGATATAACTGAAAAAATATGATACGGCGTTGAACAAAAAAACGCAATCATGACATACTCCTCTTCGCAGACATCTGCCAATATATATCCGTCAACAGTTTCAATCCATAGTTTGCTACCTCCAAAACGACTGCCACAATGGTTACGACGACTATGCCGATAAGCAGCAATATAACAAATCATACTTGAGGATATTTACATAACAATAATATCACAACGCAATTGATCTGTACAATTCGACAATTATCGTCGCCGCTAATGCTCCTTTGCCTTTATCATTTGTGTATATGGAAACTTCAAGACATCAGAAATTCCGGCTAAAGCAAATAAAATATCAAACACTAGGAGGTCATAGTTGGCATCTGCAACTTTTCGTGTATAAATTCTGACAAACCATGATTCTGGTAATAATCAATATCATCAGACATATAGTCAGTAACGGAATATCATCTTTCACTAAAAACGGATATAGTACTGTAAATGCAATCGTGCCTATTAAAGTGTATAAAGCTATCCGCTTATAATATACGGTTGTTGCCGAAAAACACCACTCGGACCGTCCTGACTTTTTGAGCAATGGATTTATACAGTACAACCAATGATGCATCAAACAGTCCCATTTCCAGTAACGACAGGTACAAAATGAACTGTGTGCGGAATGACATGAGGCCATTTAAAACGGAGCCATAATGTCAAGAATCAGTTTGGGAAGTATCATGCTATAATAATCATCTCAATTTGAACCCAAAATCCTGATATTAAATTCTGTCTGCTCCTACTCCTCATTCTATTTTTCTCAATATGTAATTAAAACCGGCAGTGTCAAGGCCTTTCGTTCACCTCGGGAATGGTCAATCCTATCCGGATGGAACCCTGTATTGACTCCATCATTTCTATAATAATTCACTCCTTCTTAAGCACTCTTTAGGCATCTCCCCTTTTATTATTTTTTCCTTCAAGCGCAATACATTGCCTTTCATTATTTTCTCATACTTTACCCTATTGTATAACTTATAATTTGCAATGACCGTTTTAAGAAGTCTTCCATGTCTTCCAGAAATTTCATACATTTCACCAACTGGCGTAAAATAAGGACGCAGAATATTTGAAACATCCTGCCCGGCTTTGCTTCCCGCATCATATCCCGATTTCGTTTTCTCTGAAAGAATGAAAATGTTTTCTTTCACTTTAATATCTCCTCGTCTGTCACTTCCTTATTTCACAGCTTTTCGTCCATGGCCGTATATATTATTCTGTGTTCGTGAGTCCCATTTTTTCCTCTCTATCTTCATTTTTCTTTAGCAGACACCCCATAAATGTCGCAATCGGTATAGCTAACGGATGAACAAATGCCGATTCTGCCATTGAGGCAATCAACAAATAACTCAGCCCGCATAACGACGCCGCATAATAGTCACAGTTAACTTTTCTTAATTTTTGAATTTCCATAAAAAGCAATGCAAGTGCCCCAATATATGCAATACAACCAAACCATCCTGTCTGGCCTAAAATCATTGGCCAAAAAGAATCACTCATAAATGCGCGGTTACTCATACTTAAACCGTTAACCGCGGACAGACCATAAATTTTATACAAAGGTGAATATCTCACTCCTGAGTAGTATGATGCAAACGTTCCAAAACCCGAGCCAAGTGGAAAATGATCTTTTGCAATTTCGAACGATTTGGCCAACAGCTGATATCTTGCCGAATCGCTCTGTATAGAGCTAAAAAAGTAAAATTCAATTTGTTCCCAAGCAATTACTATAATAAGCGGGACAAACATCAGCAATGTTCTGACTCTTATCTTTTTCTTTCTGTAAAAAACAAAATAACAAATAAGAACAACAGCTATTGCTCCGCCAAATGCTTTACTCCTCAATGTAGAGCACATAAAGAAAAGCAGTAATGCCAACCACCATTTCCATTGATCAGCTTGATCTTTTACCACTATAAGCAACATAATCAAGAGTATACAACAAGCTACAAATACCGTAGGATGCGAATACATCAGCTGTGTTGTTTTTAATCCATACCGAAACTCACCTGCAAAAATATGCAACTGGCTATCAATGCACATGCAAATCACGTAAAAACATGCAATTACTTTTATATGTTCATATATATTTTTCTTAAAATCATCCAAATTCATTCCTTTAAATATGTGTTTACCGACATACAGTGACAACCAATATTTTGAGCAAAGAAGCAAATCCGGCAGAACTATCCTTATGAAATCTTGATATTTATATACAAAGCTCGATACAAACCCTATTATCAGAAATAGAATTACACATCTTCCATATCCAACCTGACGTTTAAACCTTAAAATAAAGTGGCTTTTTTTCAAGTCAAATACAAAAATTGGCACCGCCAAAAGTACAAACAATTCATCTGTATATCCCACCCATGAAATATATTGTTCCAAAAAATCTTTGAAAACAAAAAAGTAAAGTATAATGATAAACAAAATATATTGATTATATCCTTTTGGCTTCTTCCTCACTATTTATGCAACCTTTCATCTGCTCCGCAATATCCGCATCAACATTCTGATACAGTGCCAACGTCTGTCTCACCACATCATTCCAATTATACTTCCAGCAAATAAAATCCGCCGCTTTTGCTTTCATTTTTTGAACCTCTCCCGGATGATCACAGGCAAACTGTAGCTTGTCCCTCAAATCCTTTACATCCGACTTTTTGAACATCAACGCTTTATCTTCTACAACTTCAGCGCACTCTGCTATATCGGAAACCAGGCAGCAATTGCCATAACTCATTGCTTCCAAAAGACTGAGCGGCATCCCTTCCAAATCCGATGGCAAAGTATATATATATGCATTGCTATACAGTTCTTCCAGCATTTGTCCCTGAACAAAGCCAGTAAAGATAATCCTACTGTCGCCCCTGGCAAGTTCCTTCAGTTCCTTCATAAATTCATCTGTATCAGAACTGCCGCCGCTGATCACAAGCTTTTTATCTGTTTTTACTTTCTTGAATGCTTCTATCAAATATATAAGCCCTTTTTCCGGAACCAGACGCCCCACAAAAAGAATATACCCATTTGGATAAAATCCAAATTTTTCTTTAATAAGCTGTGCATGGGAAATCGCCGGCTGACTGACACCGTTTGGAATGAACATCGTTTTTCTTTTATAGGTATCCATGAAATATCTCTGAACACTTTTTGAAAGAACAATAATCTCATCTGCATGTTTAGCAGCAATCTTTTCTCCGAATTTTATGTAATTACTTGCAAAGCCCCCCCACTTGGCCCTCTGCCAGTCAATGCCGTGTATTGTTGCAATGCACCTTTTACCAAACAGTTTCGGCAGCCACAACATAGCGCAAGGTCCTTCCGCATGAAAATGAACCACATCATATCGGGAAAATGCGCAAAACAATGCCCCGAAAAAGGAAGATGTCATCGCGGCCAGCCCTTTGACTCTAATAGTAAAAACAGATTTCAGCTTTACTCCCCTATATTCTTTAAGAGAACTTCCATCAAATTCCTTTCCACTGACATGATGGCCGGATCTATTGTAACAGGTAACCCTATGTCCTTCTTTTACCATCCGGGTAGAAAGTTCTTCTACCACAATCTCAACTCCGCCTTCCCTTGATGGAATGCGCTTATGTCCGAGCATTGCAATATTCAATTTATCTTTCATTCTCTGCACATTCCTCGTTCCGCTCCTGTCAGCTGGCGACCATAGTTGCTAAAATAATTTTGTCATTTAACTCGGCCTCACTCCGCTCTTTCATAAAAAGTCTCCACCACCAGCTCGAGCAACGCATCCTCATCCGGATAAAACTCTATATGATTTTCTTCCTCATTAAGGATTGCCTCGCCCTCTAACTGCTGATAGTCCTGTATGCCTCCACACTCTTCTACCGTCTCCGAAAGAACTGACAACTGCTGCACTGTACAATCCGTGACAAGATACGGATTTATTTCCATAAGTGTATTCGTCAAAAATTCGGGGTCCTCTTGCACACAAACCATAAGCTGCTCCTGCAACGCGGTAAGATACTGATACTGTCTTTCCATACGATGCAAATTAGAAGAGTCTTCCAACCCGTAACGGACACGGACATAGGTTAACGCATCCTGCCCCATTAGCTTGACTTCTTCTCCCTGTACCAAACGATCATTGATACCGGAAAAATCATCCATTACTGTCACAGTGACGCCACCCGCCGCATCATTGAGTACCTCTATTCCATCCATCGCAATTGACACATAGTGATCAATATTTATTCCATAAAACAATCTCGATACCGACCGCACTGTATTTCTACAACGCATCTGCCCATCTCCACCGCCGTAAGCATGCGCCAACGTGAGTTGTCCGATAAATGTTCCAAGATCTTTTCCTGCATTGCTCAGTTCTCTGATCTCTGTCATCGTATCACGATTGATATGAATGACCTGGCAGTTTTCAGCATCTTTGTCAAATACAAGAAGCATCAAAAAATCAGACTGTTCATATTCTCCTTGAACACTCTGATGTTGCCCCGGTTCTTCCTCCTCAAGAGCATATTTATCTATCCCAAGGATTAAAATCGTATCTAACCCCTCTTTTTTACGATAAGAAACTCCTTCATAATAAAGCAGTTCCTCTTCTTCCTCTTCTATAACAACATCACTCTCTCGATTCTCTTCCCATGTATGAATCAGAAGAAGCCCACCACCAAAGAAGAACAAAACAGCTAACAGGTATAGAGCCGTCCTAAGACGGCTCTTTCTTACCTGTGCCCCCATCTCGCAACGGCCTCCGCCCTTTTTCCCGCAAGTAACAAAGATACTGAAGCGCCGCCCGCTAATATAGCCACTACAACTGTCATATTAACACTACTGCCAGTCTGTGGAGATGCCAAAGGTACATCCTCGTCCAACAAAGTAACAAGCCCTGACCCTGATTTTGATTTTGTTTTTGATCCTGCCCCTGCTAACGGTACAGCTTCATCATCCATATAATCGGTAATCGGAGTCGTAGTAACAGTACTGGAATCCGATGCAGATTCCGTTGGAGATGTAGTAGTACCAGCACCTGAAGCAGGTTCAGCCGGAGTTGTAGTGGTGGTAGTACCGGGATCCGGATCTGGCCTTGCCGGACTTGCCGTAAATGCTGCGAATGCCGTGAGCGATGTACCAAACAGAGCTACGCTCATCAGTACAGCCGCTAAAATCATTCTTACCCTCTTATTCACGTCTTTTTGCTCTCCTTTCTTTAATTTTATCTTAAATTCTCTTTCCAAGAACAAGATAGCGCCTTTTATTATTTCCGATCAGGCAGGTCGAAAGCACCAACACCTTATCGGCCGTTGTTGCTTTTTCGTCTTCGTTAAATATCGCTCCAACCGCTCTGATCTGATACATGCTGTCCAAAAATTCCCCGAACACAGCCGGATCCGTCGTATCATCATTTCCCAACAAATGATAATTCTTATAAGGTACAGCCGCAAATACTTTATAGTGTATCTCTTCTTCAGGCATATATATAATAATATTACCATATTTTTCCATTGCGTTTTCTTCGGAGTATGTCTCCTGAAGTTTCCCAAACATCTCGCCTGATTTCAAATGATGCCCGTATATCACTGTAAGGGGATCATCAAATGATTTACTATTATACGCCTTTTCTGTATAAAGTGTACCTTTTTTTTCTTTTTCGCCACTACTGGTATGTGTCAGATAGTATGTATCATCATCCGGGTGCTGTAAAACAGGATAACTGATATTTGTTCCCTCTATGTAGAGCCATGCGTAAATATCCGGATTTGCCTTCTGCAGGTTCTCAAAATCTATTGGGCTCTCATAAACGGCAGACTCTTCGTAAACTACAGACTCTTCTCCAGGCTCTAAATCAACCATCTCCGTTCGAATCTTCTCTTCCAACACTTCTACTTCTGACGGTGCTTTCATTTTCTGATAACAATAAAGCGCTATACAAAAGAAACTGATTCCTGCAAGCAGTACAGCACCTGCTAAATATTGCCGTTTCATAAAACATCTCCTTCTAATAACACTTTAAGTTTCTTTATAATATAATGCCAAGTTCTCTGCAGTTTTGTTCAATCATTCTGCATCCGCTCTCCCCGATCACCTGCAGGGCTTTCCTCATATTAGGCCTGCGGTTTCTCATATTGTGGCAGTCTGAACCAAGCAACTGAATCTCACCCTTTTCTAACATATATCTGGCCTGTCTTCTAGTCCATCTATTCGAAAAAAATTCCGCATTGCACTGCACCAACACTTCGTTCGCCAACAATTCATCCCACACCGGTGCTTTCTTATAACATCTATATCTTTCCGTATGTGCCAACACCACACGTATACCGTAATGCTCTCCAAGCATCCGCACTTCTTTCGCCATCCTCTCTGTCCATGGACTAAAAGGCATTTCCAAAAGCAACAGATTTGTTTCCTCAAGGCACAGATCCTTTATTTTTTCCACATGACTGATTCCCTCAAAGTATGCCACTTCAGCACCAAGAAGCAGTTTGGGCAATCCCTCTTCCCATACTTCCCGAAGCTGTTTTACTGACAACGCCCGGCGATACAGAAACTTCTTTGGATCATTCTGCTCCGGATAAAAATGCGGTGTGGCCGCCACTACAGATATTCCCTGCTCTGCAGAAGTTCTCAGCATTGCCAGGCTTTCCTCCACGCCCCTGCTGCCATCGTCCATCTCGGGCAATACATGAGAATGAATATCTATCATGTCTTTTCTCCCCCATCGCCATACCCATAGTACCCTTTTGAAGCATATTTTTGTTTTCTGCTCAAAGAATTAGAATGAGTCACAACAAATCCCAGTATTTTTGCATTTACATATTTTAACTGTCGCACAGACTCGTCCAACAGTCTTCTGTCCGTATAATTCTGGCGTACTACCAGAATAACACCGTCTGTCAGCTGCGAAGCCACAACCGCATCCGACACTTCTGTCACAGGCGGCAGATCCAATATTATAAAATCATATACAGTCCCCACCACTTCTATCACAGACTTCATTCTTTTAGAACCGAGAAGCTCCGACGGATTGGGCGGCACGTCTCCTGCAGACATAATTTTCAATTTTTCATGCAGACCAGAGTCCTGTATAATTTCTTTCACACTGGACATTCCCGCCAGCAAATTGGATAGCCCCGGACTCTGCGACAGTCCCATTCTTTTTACAATAGACGGGAGACGCAGATCTGTTTCCAGTAACAATACTTTTTTTCCTGCTTCTGCCAGCATGTAGCTGAGGTTTAACGCGGTAGTGCTCTTCCCCTCTTTGGGACTGCTGCTTGTAATTCCTACGACACGGCTTTTCCCTTCGTCCGGCAATGCAAACAATAAATTTGCTCTGAGCAGTTTATATGCTTCGGAAGCCGCAAAGTTCAAACTGTCGCCAAAACTGTACTTGTCATCTTTCAGGCTGTCCGCTCCTCTTTTTCTTTTCTTCAAGACTCTTTCTTTCCTTTCCGTTCATTCTTAGCGCCGTACCCATATCCGTAACTGCCGTATTTTTTTGAGTTTCCGCTGTCAAAGATATCCGGCACCATCGCAAGCACAGGAAAATCATAATTCTGTATCAAATAGTCATCATCCTGTATCTGGTTATCTAACAGTTCAAGAAGAACAATAACCATACAGCTGATCATCATTCCAAGTAAAATGCCATACATTGTGTACTTTGTTATATTAGGCGAGACCGGCTTTACCGGTGTTACTGCGAAATCTACGGTTCGTACGGAACAACCGTCTATTATTTCAGCAACTTTATCCGGCAGTACCTCTACAATCGTATTTGTGATATGTTCCGCCTCATACGGTATAGGGCTGGTAACGGTAACCTCAAAAATTTCCGTATCATTTACGGCCGCCGCCGAGACCATCTTCGAAAGTTCTTCGTATGTATAATCCAGATTGGCTTCTTCTATAACATCATTGAGTGTACGTCTCGTTCCCAAAATGATCGTATAAGTATCTACCAGAGTTTTAGACGCCGATAAGTCCGATAAACTGATAGACGTTCCTCCCAAAGAAAGGGATCCGTTATTTACATATAGCAGAGCATTCGCTTCATACATCGGCGTAATGGCATATGAAGCATAAGCAAACGCTGCCCCACCGCATATCAGCATGGAGAGTACGATGGCCCAAGCTCTGTGCCAAAGTGCTTTTATCAGTTTTCCTAAATCTATCGCCTGCTCTTCATCAGCTTTGTTTCCCATTTGTGTCTCCCGGTCTCAATTTTCATCTGCCGCTTATATTCTTTCATTCTATCTATAGCATATAGACCCTTTATTACAATATAATACTGCAAAATCGCAGTTTTCTCAAGAGTCAAATATTGTAATATTACACAGATTTTGAGTTTTTATTTCATATTCGCATACCTGAGTATCCCGAGATGGATTGCCCACGCCACTCTGTCCTGGTAATCCTCCTGCGTCAAAAGACGTGCCTCCTCACTGTTGGACAAAAAACCGCACTCCGCTATAATGATCGGCGTCTGTGTCTTTTTCAACAGATAATAACTGTCATTCGCTTTCGCTTCCCGATGATTTTCCTTATCAAGCGTTTCCGCCATAGTCTTCTGCATCACTTCCGCTATCGCCTTCCCCTCCAGACTGGTAGTATAATAGAAGACCTGGACGCCTTTTACATACTCCTCCGAGTAGGAATTCTGATGGATGCTTACCGCCAGATCGGCCCCGGAAGCATCGATCAAAGCCACTCTGTTCTTCATATCCTGTACCTTTTTATTGGAATCCTCTGCGCGGTACAGTCCATCTTCTCCCTCTCTCGTCATGATCACTTCCACGTCCGAGAGCTCCAGATACCGTTTTACTTTTTTTGCAATGATAAGATTGATATCTTTTTCAAGAGCCTGATTGATGCCTACTTTTCCCGGATCAATGCCGCCGTGTCCGGCATCGATCACTACAACCAGATGTCTTTCTTCATCTTTTGCATCATCCTGCATGACAATACTGCCGCTGCCCGTTGTCACATACTGCGCCGTCCGGTGGGATAAAATTAACATTGCCGCCACAAACACTGCTGCCATAACAATCTTTATTTTTCGATATTGTTCCTTCGTCATAAGAAACCCCTGATTTTTCTCTCAACTCATTTTATGAGAAAAAAGCAGTCCTTATGTCAACGGAGCAAAACGCCGGCTAATTTGCGCAGTATTCTGCGATCAGGTCCCAGATATCCGCTGATTCCAGCCCCAGTTTCCAGCCGGCCACGCCCGCCAGATCATAGGTTTTCATCACATCCAGTTTTACTTTCACGGAGTCATAGTCTTCCAGCCACACCTGATACAACGTATCATTCTTCTGAATCTCTCCGTAATGCTGGCACTCCTTATCAAGCCACTGTGTCTGTATATTGTTATTCTTCACAAAGTCTGCCGCCGCCTGCATACCGTAGGCCTCCCCGGATACTCCCGTACCTGTGGTGCTCCATATTCTTGTATAGAAAGGGATTCCATTGATCAGTTTTTCCGCCGGTACATATTCAAGCGTATCTGCAATGCCTCTGTCCACATAGTCAATGCTCGCCACAGAGCCTGCCGTAGTGCTGGTGCTCCAGTGTTCATCATATCCCATGACGATCACATAGTCCGCATAGGCACTCTGCTCCCTGCGGTTATACCAGATCTTGCCGCCGGAAATCGGATAGTTGTCCACCGAAAGCACAATACCGTTTTTCCTGCACTCAATGGAAAGTTCTCTGATAAATTCCACAAAATGTTTGCCTGTAGCTTCGTCTATTTTTTCAAAATCAATGTTTAACCCGTCTATCCCGTAAGTCAGCACTTCTGTCATTAAATTTTGAATCAGAACGGCCCGCACTGCAGATGAAGAAAAGATCGCATACCTGTCCACTTCCTCCGTAAAATCATCAGCAAGCGCCCAGACTTCCAGCCCCATCGCATGGGCAGTATCCACATAATTCTGAGAGGCATAGCTGACGATCCCCCCTTCGTTTCCGCTCAAATGAAACCATGTCGGGGATATGGTATTCAGTCCCTTCGTTCTTGCCGTAACTTCCGTAAGCGTACCGTTTCCTGCGCTGCCGAAAATCTGATGCCATCCCATATTAATTTTATAATCTTTTGATATATTTGTAAATTCCAGATCTCCATACATAGAAGAATTATTCACAAAGCTTGGGGTCATGCTTTTCATTTCGCCAAGCTTTTTATTTTCCACATAACCGATCAGTCCGTCTGTCGTTTTCACTTTCGACCAGGTTTCCATCTGGTCTAACACGATGACCTGATCTCCCTTTATCACTTCCTTTAATATTTCGCTTTTTACACCGCCCTGATATCTGACCTGTGTATCTTTCGTTATCTCCGCAACCTGTCTTTCCGAATGGGAAGTATAAATCTGAATGTGATTCGGCTCTCTGAATGTCTCGTAATCAAACACTGTAAATAACCTGATAAAATCTATTGCAATATACAGTGTATCGCCTTCATAAAATGCGATCTGATAATCACAGAGATTTTCGTTTTCTCCGTCCATGTAGCTGCTCTCCCCTATATTATAAGAAAGAATCCTGTCCGGCAGCACATATCGAATTGAATTTTCCGTCTCATTCACGTAAAGTCTTGTATAAATAAAATAATCGCTGACCGTATCATACGTAATGTAAAACGTTCCGTCAGCCCCCACGCGGGCTTTGTCTTCTATAATCTCATCCTGCATCATAATGGCCGCTTCATCGCCTGTAACACCAAAATACTCATTCAGATCGGCCTCTTCCTTAGAATAGGAATATCTCTCCATGATTTTTGAGCCGAAACTTATTCCTACTATAAGAAAAATAAGGACGATCGCTATTAATACCGGAATTATTTTTTTCATGCCTGTACTCCTTTCAACCGTCCTTATTATATCAAACTATTTTCATATCGTCATTATGATTTTCTGTAAAAGAACCAATTTTCTTTTCTGACATATAATATCACTATGAGGGGCCTCTTTTCCGCAATATTGTCTGTCCTATTGTTTTGCATTCAAATGGCGTCTCAGATTAATTGGTTTCCATGATTTTATCGTAACGGATCTGTATTAACGTGCCGTCTTCATCAATCACAAAATCCGGCATATATACAGCTTCCTCCCTGACAAACCGTTCCACAATGCCGTCAGGTGATGCGGGCTTTCCGTCCAGATACAACTCAATTCCCTGGTCAAGAATAGCTTTCAGCCTGTTTTTCATGGTGATCATTTCTGTTTTACTGTTCAACATAGTCCCTCCTTTCCCGCATTTTCTGCCCTTCCAAAAGGAGTTGTGTGATATATATAGAACTATTTGTTTTGAGAAATTTTAATTTTGAAATTGCAGATTAATTTTGTTTTTGTTGACGATACTAAGTAAATGACCATTTACGGTAAACAGCTGTTTACCTTGAAAAAATGTTTTACTGTAAAGATAGTTTGCCAGAATACCCGAACGCGTAAATTGCTTTAAAAATAGATCATGTTAATAGTTTTGGATTATTATTTAGAAAATCATTTGGAAAATTTTAAACTCTGAATCGGCACATAAGCCTATAAGACATCTCAAATACTACTTTGTAATTTCTGTTTTCCTGAGATGAAGTCATTGTTTAGAAAATTCTGAATAGTGAACGGCAGATGTGATGAAATTTCTGCCGATATGTTGATATTTGCCTTGCCTCCTTCTTTTACAGATTGTTCAAAGGCACTCCAGAGTTATATATTACCAAAAAAATTGGCAAATTTCAACTATTTTATTAATTTTTTTTAAACTGTTTTCCAAAGCTATTGACTTGTCCACTGTCAAAGTATAAAATTCCCTAAAGGAAGTGATTATTATGAAAATAGAAAAAGTAAATGATCATCAAATACGCTGTACGCTGACCAGAGAAGACCTGCTCAGCCGAGAACTTAAAATAAGTGAACTTGCCTACGGCACAGATAAAGCAAAAGACCTGTTTCGTGATATGATGCAGCAGGCGGCCTGCGAATTCGGCTTTGAAGCGGAGGATATTCCTCTTATGATAGAGGCAATTCCTTTAAACGCCGAGTGTATCGTATTGATCGTAACCAAAGTGGAAGACCCCGAAGAGCTGGATACCCGCTTTGCCCGCTTCGCTCCTTCTGTCAATGAAGACGGCGAATATGGTAAAGATGGTTATCCCGAAATTACCGATGAGGTGATGGATTTATTCGAGCGCATCCATAAAAGCGCCGCTCCCCGGGAAGAAGCTGTCATCCGGGAGGCAGAGACGCCCGCGCAGTCCGCTTCCGAAAAAGAGGAAGAGGTATATCGTATCTTTACGTTCTCTTTCCTCGGAGAACTGACCTCCCTCGCCCACATTTTCGGGCCGGAACTTGTCTGTGAAAACAGGCTCTACAAAAATGAGCAAAAAGGGCAGTATCTCCTCGTTGTAAACCAGCGCACGCTTTCCGCGGAAGCTTTCGGAAAGGTCTGCAACACCATCTCGGAATATGGCGTTACAACGAAAGCAATGCAGTTGGGAATCGCCTATATGGATGAACACTATGACTGTATCATTCCTGACAATGCCCTGCAGCGGCTTGCTAAAATTTAATTACATCCGAAAATAAAAAGAGCCCTGTGGCTCTTTTTACATTTTCATTTATATCTGCTCTATTTTTGCCATCAGATCATCAATGTTGATCCCGTGTACCATAGCAGCTTCTTCCAGGGATTCGCCCTGTGCCGACGGACAGCCGAGGCAGTGCATGCCGGCTTCCATCAATACCGGCGCCACATCCGGGTTTGTCCGCAGGATCTCGCCGATCGTCATTTCTTTCGTGATACCGCTCATATCTATTTCCTCCTAAATTTAGTTCCGCATCTGTTCTCCCGGCATCATTGGCGGCAGAGAAATTTCCGCATCTGTTCTCCTGACGCATCTGCCGTTATGATCCTTAAAACATATATAGTATATCCTTTCCACTTTCCCCTGTAAATACCCGGGCTTCTTAAAATTTGTAAAAATTCCATAAAAAATCTCTGAATAATCATAGTTTGTATACAAAAAAGTACATCGCCATTCTTGACTTAAACATGTTCCTTACTCTATAATAACCATATAGAATTTTTGATCTATTAATTTTTCAATTCAAAATATTTATAAAACAGGAGGCGTTACAAAATGAGACCAGAATGGACAGGTTTTGTAGGCAACAAATGGGATCGCGAAGTGAACGTTCGTGATTTCATCCAGAAGAACTACACTCCTTATGAGGGAGATGATTCTTTCCTGGCTGAGCCTACACAGAACACAAAAGACTTATGGGAAATGGTACTGGAACTTTCCAGAAAAGAGCGTGAGGCGGGCGGTGTACTGGATATGGACACCAAAGTTGTTTCCACCATCACTTCCCACGGCCCCGGCTATCTTGACAAGAGCAAAGAGACTATCGTAGGTTTCCAGACAGATGCTCCTTTCAAGAGATCGCTGCAGCCTTACGGCGGTATCCGTATGGCAGAGAAAGCTTGCGCAGATAACGGTTACGAAGTTGACCCCGAAATCTCCGAGTTCTTCTCCACACACAGAAAAACACATAATGCAGGTTGTTTCGATGCTTATAATCAGGAAATGAGAGCCTGCCGTTCTTCCCACATCATCACAGGTCTTCCTGATGCTTATGGTCGCGGCCGTATCATCGGCGACTACAGACGTGTTGCTCTGTACGGTATCGACAGACTGATCGAAGACAAACAGGATCAGAAAAATTCCACAGGACGCGTTATGACTGATGACGTGATCCGTCTTCGTGAAGAGATTTCCGAGCAGATCGTTGCTCTGAAGATGATGAAAGAAATGGCTGCTTCCTATGGCTGCGATATTTCCAAACCTGCATCCAACGTACAGGAAGCTATTCAGGCTACTTACTTTGGCTATCTCTGCGCTGTTAAGGAACAGAACGGTGCTGCTATGTCCCTTGGACGTACATCCACATTCCTTGACTGCTACGCTGAAAGAGACTTAAAGAACGGCGTATTCACAGAACAGCAGATTCAGGAATTCGTTGACCACTTCATCATGAAGCTGCGCTGCATCAAGTTTGCACGTACTCCTGAGTACAACCAGATTTTCGCCGGCGATCCGGTATGGGTAACAGAGTCCCTCGGCGGTATGGGCGTAGACGGTCGTTCTCTTGTAACAAAGATGAGCTTCCGTTTCCTGCACACTCTGACAAACCTTGGCGCTTCTCCGGAGCCCAACCTGACAGTTCTGTGGTCCACAAGACTTCCCGAGAACTGGAAGAGATACTGTGCTAAGATGTCTATCCAGACTTCTTCCATCCAGTATGAGAACGACGATCTGATGAGAGTTACTCACGGTGATGACTACGGTATCGCATGCTGCGTATCCTCCATGGTGATCGGTAAGGAAATGCAGTTCTTCGGCGCTCGTGCCAACGTTGCTAAATGTCTGCTGTACGCTTTAAACGGCGGTGTTGACGAAGTGACAAAGAAACAGGTAGGTCCGAAGTATCGTCCTGTAACAGGCGATGTTCTGGAATATAATGACGTTTGGGATAAATTCATGGATATGCTGGAATGGCAGGCAGATGTTTATGTAAACACTCTGAACATCATTCACTATATGCATGACAAATACTGCTATGAGAGAGCTGAGATGGCTCTGCATGACAGAGACGTAAAACGTTACTTTGCAACAGGTGTTGCAGGTCTGTCTATCGTAGCTGACTCCCTGTCCGCTATTAAATACGCTAAAGTTGAAGTAGTTCGTGATGAGGACGGTGTGATCGTAGACTTCAAGACAACCGGCGACTTCCCGAAATATGGTAACGATGATGACCGTGTTGATGATATCGCTCAGGAAGTTGTTCACAGATTCATGACAGCGATCAGAAGACACCACACCTACAGAAACGGTGTTCCTACTACTTCCATTCTTACCATTACTTCCAACGTAACTTATGGTAAGGCTACAGGTAACACACCTGACGGACGTAAGAAAGGCCAGCCGTTTGCTCCGGGCGCTAACCCGATGCACGGCCGTGATACTCATGGTGCAGTAGCTTCCCTGGCTTCCGTATCCAAACTGCCGTTCAAAGATGCACAGGATGGTATTTCCAATACCTTCACAATTATCCCCGGTGCTCTCGGCAAAGAGGATAAAGTGTTCACAGGCGATATTGAGCTTGAATTAAACTAAAACAATAAATCAGCGGATACCCGGACGGTTTACGAAAAGGTATCCGCAGAACTGGAGTAAAAAATGGACGATAAAGCTTTGATTGACGATCTTGTTAAAATGTTGGATTCCGGCATGGCAGGAGGCGTCGGGCATGTAAACATCGACTATGATGAACATAACGAGCAGGATAAATCCGTTCAGACTATGGGCTGCACAGACTGCTCCAGAACCCCGCTCGCATGTAGTGTACCTACTCTGGAACAGGGGTTGGATGATTACTCAGGTTCTCGTATATAATTTTAAAAAATGTAAATACTATGGAGGTAAAAACAATGGCAGCATCAAATGCAGCTCAGGTTGATAACCTGGTATCCTTACTTGATGGCTATGCAACAAAAGGCGGCCACCACTTAAATGTAAACGTATTAAACAGAGATATGTTACTGGACGCTCAGAAGCATCCCGAGAACTATCCTCAGCTTACTATCCGTGTTTCCGGGTATGCTGTAAACTTCATTAAGCTGACACCCGAACAGCAGGCTGACGTTATTTCCCGTACATTCCATGAATCTATCTAAGGAAAGATCCTTTGGGACATAATAACAGGCATTTAACTAAATCTATCCCCTGAGGCTCTGCTTCAGGGGATTTGTTTAAAAATCCGGAGGGTTTATTGATATGAAAGGACGTATTCATTCCCTTGAAAGTTTTGGCACTGTGGACGGCCCCGGCACCAGATTTGTGGTCTTTGTGCAGGGATGTCCGATGAGATGTGCTTATTGCCATAATCCTGACACCTGGTCTATGGATGGCGGTACTATGATGGAACCCGCTGAAATTATTGAACAGTTTGAAAAAAACCGTCCTTTCTATAAAGACGGCGGCCTCACTGTAACCGGCGGCGAACCTTTAATGCAGGTGGACTTTCTGATCGATCTGTTTACACTGGCAAAAGAACATAATATTCACACCTGCATTGACAGTTCCGGCATTGCCTACAAGGAAAACAATGCCGCCTTTATCGAGAAGCTGGATAAGCTTATGCCGTTGACGGATCTTGTTATGCTGGATATCAAGCATATCGACCCGGAAAAACATAAGGAACTGACAAGTAAACCTAACGACGGCATTCTTGCCTTTGCTAAATATCTGGAAAAGAAACAGGTTCCTGTATGGATCCGCCACGTGATCGTGCCCGGCCTTACAGATGATGAACAGTATCTGTATCAACTGGGATACTTTATCGGGCATCTCTCCAACCTGAAAGCTCTGGATGCTCTCCCCTATCATACGATGGGCGAAAAAAAGTATGAGAGTCTCGGTATGGAGTATAAGCTTCACGATGTTCCCGCTATGGATCAGAAAACTCTTCTTGTAAAAAAACAGGTCATTTTGGACGGTGTAAAAGCAGCCCGAAAAGAATTGGAAAATTCATGATTTACTACTTTTGGGCTTGTATATCTCATAAGATTATATTAAAATAAAAAAAGATTGCAGAATACGGTTCATGCCGTATTTCTGCGAATATTCTATCATACATAAGGAGGATTTATCTCATGGCATTTGTAATTGGTGATGGTTGTGTAGGCTGCGGCGCTTGTGCAGGCACATGTCCTGTTGGCGCTATCTCCGAAAACGGCGGCGTATTCGTTATCGATGAAAGCGTTTGCATTTCCTGCGGCGCTTGTGCAGGCGGCTGCCCCGTTGGTACAATTTCCGAGGCTTAAAACTCTATTACAAGCAACGAACAGGTGTCGCACTATACGGCACCTGTTTTTTTGAACAATTTTTTTCGCTCCTTCTTTCCCTGTTTTTCCTGCTTCTCCTGCTTTTTTCGGCCGCTCTTACCGCGCAGCAATATATCTAACTGCTTATAATGCTCCTCCTCCAGCATAAGGCGCTTACTTTCCCTCTGTTCTTCCCGCTCTTCCTGCATCCTAAACTGATAATCCAGTTCCTTTGTGAGCGTTTCCGAAAGTTCTTCATAAAGCTTTTCGTTGCTCTCCTGTACCGCCTCAGAAATAAGCTTTTTCATCAGGTATTCCAACCGTTTTACCTTTTCCTCCGCTTCCCGTTCCGGCAAAGCGGCGGTCTGTGCCGTCGGCACCAGCTTTTCCACATCCGGAAGTCTTGTCAGCTTTCCGTTCTTCAAAATCATTCGTATCGCCTTAAGCTGTAATCCCTGTTCCTTCAATTTTTTGATCTCCTGAAATTCCATAATATCTTCCTCCGTGTAATACCTGTGTCCCAACTCATTTCTCTTCACCGGAAGTTTCAATTCATCCTCCCAGTAACGCAGCACATGGCTTTCCACTTTTACCTTTCTTGATGCATCCGAAATGAGATATACTTTTTTGTTTTCCATAGATCCCTCCTGCTTATGTTCTAAAAAGAGGAATGACTTAATAAGCCATTCCTCTTTTGTATGGTTAGTATTTACTTTCTGAACTCCGCCACTTATGCAGCGCTTACGAAGTGCTTCGCAGTTCTTTCTGAACTCTAGCGCTGCACGTTTGCAAACTTCGTATAATCCGGCAGCCATGCCAGTTCTACTGTTCCGATAGGACCATTTCTCTGCTTCGCAATAATAATCTCGGCAATGCCTTTTCTATCGCTGTCTTTATTATAATAATCATCCCTGTAAATAAACATCACTACGTCCGCATCCTGCTCTATCGCGCCGGATTCACGCAGGTCGGAAAGCATCGGCCGATGATCCGGTCTCTGCTCCACTGCACGGCTCAACTGTGACAACGCGATCACCGGCACACCCAACTCCCTTGCAAGTGCCTTTAATGACCTTGAAATATCAGAGACTTCCTGCTGTCTGGAATCTGTTCTTCCACTGCCGGACATCAACTGCAGATAGTCTATAATGACCATCTGGATATCCTGTTCCATTTTAAACTTTCTGCATTTGGAACGCAGTTCCGATATACTGATACCCGGTGTATCATCAATGATCAATTTGGATCTTCCCACAACGCCCGCGCCATCAATTAAGTCCTCCCATTCTCTGTCAGACAGATTTCCGGTTCGGATATGCTGGGAATCTACCCTTGATTCCAGCGAAAACAATCTGTTTACAAGCTGCTCTCTCGACATCTCCAGACTGAATATCGCAAGCGGCAGATCGCTCTTAAATGCGACATACTGAGCGATATTTAATACCAGCGCCGTCTTTCCCATAGAGGGTCTTGCCGCAATCAAAATAAGGTCTGCAGGCTGCATTCCGGCCGTCTTATAATCCAGATCCAAAAATCCTGTCGCCACACCGGTCACATTGCCCTTCGTCTTAGAGGCCTTTTCTATCCGCTCCATGGCGTTTAATACGACTTGACGGATCGGAACATAATCGCTCGTATTCCTGTGCTGCACAATGTTGAAAATGCTTTTTTCCGCATCCTCCAGTATCGTTTCCAGACCATCTTTTCCCACATAGCAGGCGCCCGAAATTTCATCACTGGCCTTGATCAGTCTGCGCAGCACCGCTTTCTCCGAAACAATCTGTGCGTAATCTCTGATATGGGCAGCTGTCGGCACTGCCAGCATTAAATCCCTGACAAATTCCAGGCTGCTCACTTCCGGCGGCGCATCTTTTTCTTTCAGTTTATTCTGCAGCGTCACCACATCCACAGCATTTCCGCTGTCGTTCAGTTCCACAATAGATTGAAACACAAGCCCATACTGCCTGTTATAAAAATCATCTTCCTGCAAAATATCAGCAGCTACAGTGATCGCGTCCCGCGATATCATCATACAGCCGATAACCGACTGCTCCGCTTCAATGCTATGGGGCAATACCCTTTTTAAGAGCGCTTCCTCTGCTGCCATTTATACTTCCTCAACTTTTACCCTTAGTGTTGCTGTTACCTGCGGATGAAGCTTCACAGCCACTTCATGCGTACCAAAGCTTCTGATCGGCTGTTCAAGCTGAATCTTCTTCTTATCAATCTCTAAATTTCTCTGATTCTTTATAGCCGCCGCAATTTCTTTGGAGGAAACGGATCCGAATACTCTGCCGGCCTCTCCCCCCTTCATGCTGACCACAACCGGTTTCTCTTCGATCTTTTTTGCCAGTGCCTGCGCTTCCTCGAGCAGGTGCTGCGCATCTTTTTGTGCTTTGATCTTCTGTAATTTCAGATCGTTTAAGTTCTTGCTGTTTGCCTCCACCCCCAGCTTCTGAGGCAGAATATAGTTTCTTGCATATCCGTCATTTACCTCAATGATTTCACCCTTTTTGCCGAGTTTTTTCACGTCCTGTATCAAAATAATTTTCACGAAATTGCTCCTTCCTGTATCATGGTATCCAGCGTATTCTTCACAATGGAAATTGCTTCCATTAACGTGATATCTTCCATCTGGCATCCGGCGATATTCATATGGCCTCCGCCGCCCAGTCTCTCCATGATAATCTGTACATTTACCTCATCTATTGATCTTGCACTGACATAGACCTGATTCTGATAATCTGTCAGTACAAAGCTTGCCTTTACGCCTTTGATATTTAACAGTTCATTCGCCGCCTGTGCGCCCACTACGGTAGGGCTCTGCAGATCCTCACTGGTGCAAATGGAGATCGCATAAGCGTTCCGATAGATTTCCGCCTGACTGACCGTATCCGCCCTTGCCTTATATTCGTTGGCATCCTCTCTGAACAGCTTTCTGACCCTTGTCACATCGGCGCCGTTCCTGCGGAGGAATGCCGCTGCCTCGAACGTTCTCACGCCCGTTTTTGTCATAAAGTTATTTGTGTCTATCATAATACCGGAATACATGCAGTCCGCTTCATCAGGCTTGATCTTAATATTATCGCCGATATACTGCAGAATCTCCGATACCATCTCGCAGGCGGAAGACGCATAAGCCTCCACATAGGACAGCGTCGCATTCTCAATTGTCTCAGAGCCGCGCCTGTGGTGATCCAATACTACGATTGACTTACAATATTTCAAAAGATCAGGGCATTCCGTAATGCTCGGCTTGTCCACATCCACCACAACCAGCACGGAATTACTTCCCGCCAGCTCTAACGCCGTTGTACTGTTTATGATCATATCCTCTTCATAATCCGGATTATCCTTAAAAAGCTGCACAAATGGCTGAATCGAAGTCGTCACATCGTTAATAACAATATGCGCTTTCTTTTCCAACGTCACTGCAATCCGGTAAATACCAACCGCCGAACCGAAGCTGTCTATGTCCGCCATGCGATGTCCCATAATAATGACGCGGTCTTTTCCGGTGATGATCTCCCGCAGCGCCTGCGCTTTCACACGGGCCTTTACTCTCGTATTTTTCTCTACCTGCTGGCTCTTTCCGCCATAGTACGCAACGTTTTCCGGCGTCTTTACAATAGCCTGATCACCGCCGCGCCCCAGTGCCAGATCAATCGCATTCCTCGCGAACTCATAGTTTTGCGCATAGGTGAGGCCATCCAGCCCTACACCGATACTCAATGTCACAGCCATCTCATTGCCGATGTTGACCGTCTTAACATCTTCCAGTATATCGAATCGATCCTCTTTGAGATTTTCCACCGCTTTTTTGCGCATGATCACCAGATATTTATCTTTTTCCAGTTTTTTGGCAATTCCGTCCAACGCGGAAATATACTTATTCACTTTCCTGTCAATCAGCGCGATCAGCAGAGAACGTCTCACTTCCTCCACGCTCTCAAGCGCCTCCTCATAGTTATCCAGATAAATAAGCCCTACTGCAAGACTCTGATCGTCAATTTCCCGCAGTGCAATCTTGAGCGCCGTTTCATCATAAAGATAGATTGCGATCAGATAACCGTCATAGTTTTCCGCTTCAACAATATCGCTGTTCATCGCCATTTCTTTCAGAGATATCTTACGGGCTCTCACATGGAAATCTCTGCTTTCATAATTTATATCCATTTCCATGAAAGTTTCGCTGTTACGACCCGGCAGCTTGTCCTTTGTCAGTGCCGGAAACAGTGAAGTGATCGACTTTCTGTAGCCTTTCTCTTTATGTACCAGCTTTTCAAATTCCTTGTTAGTCCATATTACTTTTCCCTGATCGTCAAGCAGCGCATTGGGCAGATCCAGATCCCGCAAAAGCCTCCTCTGTATCTGTCCATACTGGGTCGCAAAGCTGACCAGCTCATTCATGATAACAGGTTTAATATTCAAATACAGCACTGCAGCGACAATAAAATAAATTACAATAAATCCTGTCAGCAGCATTCCCGCCTTCACATTAAACGTGAATACTCCCACATCGATCAGCAGCATCAAAAATCCCATATAAAACATGAAATTAAACTGGAATCTCAATTTGCCTTTCAATTTAATCTTATTTTTCATAGTCTGCCTTTCACATTATCTCCAAAACTCATATAGAGATATTATAACATTCTTATCCAAAAGATGCCATCACATTTTATGGGATGATTTTGTCCGGATATACTATATTTTGTGCAAAACGCTGGTATTTTGTCTAAAAATGCGAAAAATATTCGTAAAAATAAGCCAACTGCCCTGAAGGCCGTTGGCTCATTCTCACATCTCATAAACTTTTTAGTCCTGCACATAAGGCATAAGAGACAGATGTCTTGCTCTCTTGATAGCAGTTGTAAGCGCTCTCTGGTGCCTTGCACAGTTTCCGGTAATCCTTCTCGGAAGGATTTTACCTCTCTCAGACACATATCTTTTTAATTTCGCTGTGTCTTTATAATCAATTACATTATCTTTTCCACAAAAAACACAAACTTTTTTTCTTCTGCGAATCCCGCTTCTTCTCTTCATCGGAGATTCAGCCTTGTCTGTTTTATTATAAGCCATTTGAATGCCTCCTATCTGATTTTTTAGTTAAACGGCAGTTCCTCGTCTATTCCATCAGGAATATTCATAAACCCGTCTCCAGCTCCTGACGGTGCAGGTCTGCTGTTTCCAGTATTTCCGGCATAGCCCCCATCCGATCCGGCGTTACTGTTCTTGCTCTCTGCAAACTCCTGATCCTCCACTACCACATCCGTAGTATAGACAGTCTGTCCATCCCTGTTGGTATAGCTTCCTGTCTGGATCCTTCCGGTTATTGCAATCTTTGTTCCCTTACGCAGATATTTTTCCGCAAATTCTCCGCTTCTTCCAAAAGCCACACAGCTGATAAAATCTGCAGTCTGCTGATTATCTCCGCCATTATTACGGTTAAATCTGCGGTCTACGGCAAGCGTATATCTTGCAATCGCCATGGGAGATTCCCCCTGAGAATATCTTACTTCAGGATCTCTTGTCAGGCGTCCCATAAGTATTACTTTATTCATACGTTCTCCTATTCTATTTCTCGTCCTGTTTCACGCACAAATATCTGATCACTCCGTCCATGATACGCATACGGCTTTCGATTTCTGCCGGCGCAGACGTTTCAGCGTCAAACTGGATGAAGTAATAGTAGCCTTCTTTCATCTTCTGGATTTCGTAAGCAAGTCTCTTCTTGCCCCAGTCGTCCACATTTGTGATCTGGCCACCGAATCTCTCGATCAGAGCTTTTACTTTTTCTACAACATTTGCCCGATCCTCTTCCTCGAGTTTTGCGCTAACAACAACGGCTAATTCATACTTTGTCATGTTAGTTACCTCCTTTTGGTCTCTGGCTCCCACCTTAGGCGGGAACAAGGAATATATATATCACGGACATACATTCTAACATGGATTGGAAAATAAATCAAGGGGGATGGAATTTTTTGTAGCATAATATTTCAAACAAAAGCAGAATTTTGTTATATTTATTGACTGCCCGGCTGGTAATCCGGCCGGAACAGCCCAGCCAGATAATATCCATCCATGCCATTATCATAGCGAACAACAAGAGACTGCTCTCTGTCTCCGTCATCCGTCTCCCAGTCTTCAATATCTATACTGACGGCAGGTATGCAGTGCTCCGTATGAAACTTGCGAACCAGATAAGTATCTTCATCATAAACGTAAATTCTCCCGTCATAATAAATTCCATTATTTCTTGCGGCTTCCTCCGGCATGTAAACTTCCGCATAACGGATCATATATTTTTTCCCGGTAGTCCGGTCCGTCACTTCCTTCTCCCAGATGAAATCTTCATAGTAAGTCCCCCAGATATCATCACGCTCCGCATATTCTTCAAAGGAATACAGATAATCGGATAAAATCTCTTCTTCTCCATTCTCATAGCGGACGATCTTTACCCGCACACCATCATCCGTCCATTCATGATCATACTGTTTTACTATTTCATAATCCATCTCATTTTTCCACTGATAAGTAATTTCCGTACCATCAATCGCGGAACCATGATAGTGCATATAGAGTCTTCTTGTCTCATCGTCCACACTGTACATCCCATAATAATCCAGCTCCGAATCCACCTTCACAAATTCCTTTCGGGAAGGGCTGAAAATATAATGACTGGCAGTGCCGCCGTTTGCCCCGTAATAATAGCTCACAGTGAGATCCTCATATCCATCTGCATTAAAATCCTCAAACTTAAACGGAGATTTATGAGCATAGCTGGAATCCACCTCTATTTCCTGCAGGAATTCATTCCTCTCTTCATCAAATATCCCTACCCTGTAGATATAATTGTTCAGTAGTTCACCTTCCGTTTTTTCGATAATCTCCGCCTGAAACCGAAGAATTTTTTCGCCTCCCCAATTCCTGATATAAAAATAGGTTCCCGCAAGATTATCTTCGTATGCGATACTGCCATCCTCTTCCTGCTTCCATGAAAAACATTCCATATAATCATAGCCCATACTGCTTCTCACTGTATCTGCCATGCTGTAATACCCCGGCTCTCCCTGGCTGAACACTTCATATACTTCACCATTTTGAAGGAAAAATCCATGGTTGCTTTCCGGCTCTTCCACCTTATAAAAAATCTGGTCAAGCATTCCTTCCTCATAATTCCACAGAGTATTTTCTCCATACAGGTTCATTTCCAGACTGTACATGTCCGGATACCTGTCCGCAAAATAAGGCACTGCCTCCTCAAAGCTGTCAAACTTCAGACATATATCTGCGGAGCGCAGCACCACTTCCGTCACAACGCTCTCCTCTTCGTCTCCTTTTTCTATTTTAAAATAAAACCCATCTTCCTGCCCGTGAAAGAGAAGCGTATCCCCATCAAACTTTATACACGCCTCCCCATATTGGAACATTCTCCGTATACCTTCATCTCTTTTATACCCTGTATAGGTGTCCGCAACAGTCCCATCCGCCTTCATCACCATCAACCCATTCCATTGCAGGCCGGATGTAAAGAGCCACTCCCTCAGGAACTCCTGCCATTCTTCATCGTTCATCTTTTCCCCATACAATATATAAACACTGTCCTCAGATCTGATATACAGCCAGTGCTCTTGATCGGCATCCAGTTGAACAAACTGGTCTATTTCTGTACTGCCATTTATCCGACATACCACTTCGTTGTCCGGGTATTGATCTGTCAATTCTCCGATATGACTATTGATCAATACAAATAACTCTTCTTCCGACAGCATATCATGACAAACCACTATGATATTTCCATCCTGTCTGTCATTTTCTGCTTCTGAAATCGCCGTCTCAACTGTTTCTAAGTTCTTTTCCTGTATAAAATACCCTGTTTTTTCACCATTCGTATCTTCATCCAGTGAAAAATACTGCCATCCAAAACAGGACTCCCATTGCAGCTCTTCTCCAATAGAAAAAAACTGTCCGGCAGACTCATTTTCTATCTGCCGGACATCTTCTCTCCCACACCCCGACAAAATGCCCGAGATGCCGCATAATAGCAGTAATCCGAAAATCACATGACTTTTGAACATTAATCTCTTCATGCTCATACCTTTTCACATTGTTTATGCTATTCAACAGATTACCAGTTCCCCTCCGGATAAAGTCCGGCATTTTTTAAATTTTTGATAGCTTCTACCACCACAGGTTTATCCTCTTTATAGGTTACCCCGTACCAGCGGTCGGCCGATTTTAACACAGTCACTTCTGCCTTGCCTTCTTTCAACAGTTCATCCACTACAAAGGGCAGGAAATATTCGCATTTCAGAGGGTTTTTAGACAGATTCTCCTTTAAAAACTGTGCAAAACGGTCTTTCAATTCCTTTAACATACTAGCTGTAAATCCCCACATATTCATGGATACAATACTATCCTCCGAAAGGTCTACCCAGCTTTCTCCCTCATCTTCCGTATAAGCCGGTCCGTCCGTATGTTTTTCAATGCGCGTCCGCTCTACGATTCCTGTCAGTTTTCCCGCATCATTGACATCACATACCCCACGGGCCACATGACCGTTTTCTGTCAGCGTGTTTTTCAGATAATATCCCACCATCGCATACTGATATTTTTCCCCATCCTGATGGGAACTCAAAAAATCATATATAACCTGAAAAGCTTCTCTTCCATAATAATCATCCGCATTGATCACGGCAAACGGGCCGTCCACACAGGAGAGACAGGAAAGTACGGCATGGCCGGTTCCCCACGGTTTTTGCCGTCCTTCCGGCACTTCATAGCCCTCCGGAAGATTGTGCAGATCCTGAAAGACGTACTCCACCTGTATTTTATCGGCTATACGATCCCCGATGCACTCCCTAAAGTCCGCTTCATTCTCTTTTTTGATGATAAAAATCACCTTTTCAAATCCTGCACGGATAGCATCATAGATTGAAAAATCTATAATAATATGCCCGTTATCGTCCACCGGATCTATCTGTTTTAATCCACCGTAACGACTTCCCATGCCTGCCGCCATAATTACCAATACTGGTTTCTTCATAATAGTTCTCCTTTTTCTCTTTTATATTTATCAAAATTGCTCCGGATCGGTCGCTTTCCAAACTCACAACGCCGAAAAGATTTCCCCGATACTTCCCTGCACAATGAGGTCCGCCATACCGTCTTTCGGCGTCGGCGTTTTATTGACAAGTACAAGCTTGCTGCCCCGGTAATAATCTATAAGGCCCGCTGCCGGATAAACTGCGAGAGATGTTCCGCCGACGATCAGTACATCCGCCTCCTCAATATGCCGCACGGCAGATGTCAAAGTCTTATTGTCAAGCCCCTCCTCATAGAGTACCACATCCGGTTTGATAATGCCGCCGCAGGAACATTTCGGAACTTTCTCCGAATTCTTAACAGATTCCACATGATAAAACTTTCCGCAGTGTTCACAGTAATTTCTCAGCACGCTGCCGTGCAGTTCCAGCACATTTACGCTGCCCGCTTTCTGATGCAAACCATCGATATTCTGGGTAATCACCGCCTTTAATTTCCCCTCTGCCTCCCACTGCGCCAGTTTTTTGTGCGCCGCATTGGGTTCCGCATCCAGATACAGCATCTTATCCCGATAAAATTTAAAAAATTCCTCTGTTCTTGAACGGAAAAAAGTATGGCTTAAAATCGTCTCGGGCGGATAGGCATACTTCTGATGGTACAGTCCGTCTGTACTCCTGAAATCAGGGATGCCGCTCTCTGTTGATACTCCCGCTCCGCCAAAAAATACAATATTATTGCTCTCATCAATCCACTTTTTTAACGTTTCCAGTTCTGCCATTACCGTCCGCCCTCCTCATATCTTTCTATCCTGCATGAATGCTTCCCGTCAGTATTTCCCTTTTCATTATACTCTCTGCCTCTTTATTTCACAATAAAATATTTGAAACGTTTTAAAAAATAAAAACCCCGAACAGTCGAGGTTTCAAGAGGCGTGAGCCGGATTTGAACCGGCGATAACGGTGTTGCAGACCGGGGCCTTACCACTTGGCTATCACGCCATATTTATTTAACTGACTCCGACGGGAATCGAACCCGTGTTACCGCCGTGAAAGGGCGATGTCTTAACCGCTTGACCACGGAGCCCTGTTCGCCCGCCAGGTACAGTCTTTCTGCTATACCATATCAGCGACGTATAAAATGATACCACATATCAGATATTTTTGCAAGCGGTTTTATTACAGTTTTTTATTCTGTCATTTGTATACCAAAAATAAAATCTTAAATCATTATCGCTGCCGCTCTATTCTTACGCCCACAGTCCGGATCAAAATGGCTGCAAGCAAAACTGCCAGAAGGCGTATTTTTCCGGCAGTACCGGATATAAGAGGAAACAGCCGGCCCAGGCCGGGAATGTGGAGTTTTACCCGTCCGACCACCCGCTCATAGGAAACGGGCATGGGATCCGGAGCCATATTAGCATCTCCTTTTGTGACCAGCTCTTTTTCTCCGTTCCGGTTCTCCACCACGCGATGGGTTACGGCCCCCTCACTGCCTGTGCCTGTATAAAAAGTAATAATCTCCCCGGAAATCAGTTCCTCAGGCTGCACCTTTCCGACATAAACAATGCTGCCTACAGGGATTTCAGGTTCCATACTTCCGCTTACAATAGCATATGGCTGAATACCAAAAATCCGCGGCAGGGTAAATGGCAGACAAATCAGAATCACAAGAGTCGTAAGCAAAATACAAGCTCCATTGCAAAGTGTGTACAACAGTCCTTTCTTCTCCGGCGTTTTTCTTTCTGACATAATTTCTCTCCTCTTTCTTCTAATGATCAATCCGTCTCTTTTCTGTTCATCCGGTAAACCAGTATTATCATCCAGATCAGCAGAAGCACTGTAACGGCCACCCACCAGTAGCGGCTCCAAAAACTCTCCAATGCAACTTTCTCCTGTTCCTCCAGTTCTGCTTTCTCCTCATAAGGAATTCGCTTTCCATGTACATAAAGCCGATGGGTATTGATTCCGTAAGGCGTACAGGTGATTAATGTTACCAGATCTTCACCGGTTTGAATCTTCAGGGCTTCTGTCTCATGGGGCAGCACTGTCTGTGTCCCATAGACTTCATAGGCCATCGTTTCCCCCAGCACTCCGACATAAAATACATCCCCCTCTTTCAGCTGATCCAGATTTGTGAATAATGTTTTACTGGGCAGTCCCCGGTGGGCAGAAAGACATGCATGCGTACTGCTGCCTCCTACCGGCAGCGATGAGCCTTCCAGATGTCCGACTCCTTTCTGCAATACATCCTCCGAAGTACCATGATAGATTGGCAGCTCCAGCCCGAGTCTGGGAATCCGCAGAATTCCCATAGTTCCGTCTTCATCCACGCTCAGCAAAGACAAATATGTGCTGTCCTCCTGGCCGCTGTCTGCAAAAGCATCCGTAATGCCTGAAAGTATCCCGTCAGCCAAAGCCTGATTGTATGCCTGTGCGTCCTCCCTCATGCGAGTATATATCCCTTCATCCATGGATGCAAGCGTCTCCTCATAGGCCGTAACAACCTCTCCCTGTACATGTTCATTATATATACGCGACAAAAACGGATAATCCATAATTCCAATAAAAGTCAAAAACAATATGACAAATATAATGGACTTTGTTTGTTGCTTCATAGGACTGTTCCTTTCCTCTCTGATACTCATCATTTGATTTTAAATCTCTGAAGTCTACCGGATTCTCAATTACACAAAAACCTGTAAACATCCACGCTTACAGGTTTGTACTAAACTATAATGTTCAATCTTTTGCACAGATAAATGCAAACAGCCTCAGATTGAAAAGTCCATATTTTCCATATCCCGGACAACCCTTTCCGTATCCGGATACAAATCGCTGTTCTTAAATCCCATTCTGCGCATCTGCGCTGCTATCTTGCGCGGGTTTGTCAGCTGTATTTCATACAGACATTCCCGGCAGGAAGCCATATACTCCATAGCGATCGGAGCAAATCCAATTTTTAGTTCCGCCAATTCCATTTCCTGCTTCCGTGGAATATAATGTGGAAATACCGTAAATACACCTTTCTGGCTCTTGATTCTCTGGCTGTGGTAAGGATGGATGATCGCCAGGGGCGGCACCGTGCCATAATCCACCGGTACACCGTCCGTATATATCCTCAGCAGGAGATAAAAGAAAGGATTCATCTCCATACCTTTCAGCGCTTCCTTCTCCCGGCCGATATAATTTTTCCTTACATTCTCCAGAGCCGTCAAGCTCGCAATAAAGTTAAAATTTTGATCTTCTTTGGCTGCCAATGAAAAATAAATATCCTCATGATCCCTGAGTTCTTCTCCGATACACTTTCTATCACTTTTATCCATATCCCACAGAACACGCTCTATCACAGGAAAATCATCCTGCACAAATGATTTATACACGTTCCGGTTCAGTTCGTCAGGGCGCAGAATCCAGAGGGAAGGCTGCAGCTTATGCCTTTTTTGCGTAATCTCCTGATCTCTATAAGGTATTAAAAAGGCCTCCAGCGCAAACTCCAATGCGGTAAACAACGACTCACTCCAGTCCATGAGGCGGGTTTTTGATAAGAAATGCTGCATAATTTCCTGCCACTCAAAAACGGACTGAGGCTCGCGGTAATCCGTCTTGTCAAAGATTCTTGACATAAAATGCTGGTAGCGGTAGTTCTCACGCAGATGGTTATTGCCGTATCTCTCTAAATCGTTATAATGATATTCCGCTTTCCGAAAAATATTCGGTTCAAGATTATAGTATGTATATTCCTGTCCCCTGAACCACATTGGGCGAAAAACATCATCCTTTCTGCAGTCATCCCCAATTACATCTACATAGTCCAGCACTTGTTCAAGGGAATCCGCATAAAATCTATGAGCAATTTGCTTCTCCATCTTCCTCTCCTCCCTTATAATCTTTCAGTGAGGACATAATTTTGAAACGGTTCCTGTAATAATAAGTCTGGATAAACTGCAGGGTATCTTCCAGCATTTCCGAGGGTTTCTTATCCCTGGCCGACTGCGGTTCGTTGTAGTATCGGGAAACCACTTTACAAATTTCCTCCTCCCGCGTCTCTTTGCAGACCTTCCAGTAACTTTTGTACAACGCATCCAAATGCTCGAATTCTTCTTCCTCTATGACGATATATCCATTCTCTCCAACCAGTGCAAGTATAGAGATAAAGCATTTGATCCGGTATAAAATATGTATAATTTTCTTTATTTCATCCTTAACGGTCTCATACTCTTCCCTGACTTTTTTCCGCCCTTCCTCAATTTCTCTCTCACAGGGCTCATCAAAACGTTTCGGATCTACCAGCAATGCCAGCACAGAATCCTCTAACGTTTCCTGGATGATTATCATCGGCTGCATAAAGCACTTAAAAATACTTTCGATAGTTCCCTCCAGTCGTCCAAACAGCGCGTCCAGTGAAGTCTTTTTCTCTTCTTCACCTGTTTCTCTCAGCGTTTCCTCTATCTTCTCTTTCGCACATTCCAGCGTGGAGAAACTGTATTTTTCGCCTTCTTCCAGCAATGTTTTCATCGAAATTCTCTTTTTATGCCCAAATTTTCTCACTTTGCCGCCGGGCTCATGGCTCAGCAGCACTGCTGCTACGGAGCGAAACCTGTGAACATTTATCGCTTCCGCCCAGTCCACATTGTTTTCAATGGAAGCATCGCTTGCCGTCTGAAACATATGGCGGCAATAACCAAAAGCATTCAGCCCCAATGCTTCTGCCATAAAAATATCAGCTATGGATTCCCGATACAACGTAACCTCCCTTTCAGTCAGGATATCTACTTCTTCCTGAAGCAAACGATCAAACTCTTTTCCAATTCTCTCGGCCGCAGCCGTATCTTTTCCTCCGGCACCCTCGTCGTAAAAAATCGTATTTAATATTCGGTAAAGTTCCGGAAATCCCTGATTATTCAAAAATCCGTTCTCCACTTTATCCTGTATCTCAGAAATACACCCACACCACAGCCCGTCTCGAATTTCCTTATTGTCCTCGCCTTTGCGCCGCTTAGACCATGCGCCGTACAACCGGTTCAGCTCTCTCATGTTGAAACAGTAGTCCCGTATCTTTTCTTTGCCGATTCCCTTCTTTTCCAGGCCCCTGTTTATTTTTTTGAGTTCTTCCTCAAAATAGGCCCCAGTTAATCTCACGATTTCCCATTCATTTTTTTTCGGCTCCTCGCCTGTCGTTTGCCGGTAAAAAGCATTATAAATCTCTTTGAGTACAGAGAACAGCGCATCAGCGTTTTCAACAGATAGTTCTATCAGATTCTTCCAGTTCTGTTTTCCATTTTTCGGTTTCTCTTCGTCCAAAAGTCCCAGCTTTCCAAGATAACGGAGCAGTGCTTTCTGTATTTCCTCAACATTTGCAGCGTCCTCTTCTTTCTCCAGCTGATCAATATTTTGTTCAAAAACAATACACAAGAAATCCAACAGTTCTGTATGCAGTTGGTTAAGTGCAAGCTCATCGGCCTTTTCCCCCCGGTCACTACAAAAAGCCCCAAACTTACAAACGGCAGACCGTACAATACATCCCAGAACCTCATTCTCCAGCTCTCCAAGTTCATAGTAGCCATAATCGTTGGAGTTAGCGTTCAAGAGTTTATAGAATGCCTGCGAAAATATTTCCAGAAATACTGTCTTTACCAGATATTCATTCCTTTTCTTACGCGACAATACCCTGATACAGTGTGATGCCTCATGCAAACTCCAGGGAATCAGATCAAACATTCTGCCATAATATTCAAAGGACGGCACCTTGCACACAAAAAGCTGCCTGTAAAGATTCCTTTCATTCTGAAATGCGACCATTGCATGCACACGTTCTGCCGACAAATCAGGATAAACAATCGGATACCGCATAGGGCGTTTATCTTTTGATTTATCATAATGTTTCTTGTACCGCTGCAAATACTGATACAAGAACTCACGGTAGGCAATCATCATCTTTTCCGCGTCCAACTGGGTCTGAATTTCATACAGTGGTGCCTGCCAGGTCTGGGCATTCACATTCTGCAAAAATCTATAATATTGATTGAGAGCTTCCACAACCAGACGAAGTTCTTCAATAAACTGCCCCCGCATCGCCTTTTGTTCTGCCGGATCTCTCTCGTTCTTATAAAATTCTCTCCACATGCCAATGCCTTGAAATACAACATCCAGATCACTGGTCAATATCCACCAGTTGACATGAGAATCATTTTCTACCCCTTGGGGTATATATGTACTGATCACTTCCCCGAGTTCCCTGCTGACATCTATAAAAGCCCGCCTCTCTTCAACAAACCAGCTTATCATCTGTTGAAATTCCTCTACCTTCTCTCGGAGACGTTTACTCTCATCTTCCACAGTCTTTTTCAGCTTATCTTTTCCATTCTCGGCACAGCTACTATCCTCACCCGCCGGTTCAAATATCTCGTCCTCAAGAGAAACCAGAACTCGCTCATTAATGATCTCAATATCGCCCGACACAACACCCTTTTGGAAAGAATCCAAAAATCCGTCTCCTATCTTGGAAAAAGACGCAGATTTGTCACCGATAATCTTGCTCTCACACAAGACAGCATACAGTTTTGAAAACTCCTCCATAGACAACAAAATCAGGAAATCATATCTTCCGAATAATCCCTCCATAGGTTCCAAAGCAACGCGTATGTCCCCATTTTCTATACTGTTTTGAAATAGTATTTTTGCAAACGCATTGCTCGTGGTAATCCTCAGAGCAAATTTACACTTACTGTTTTTCTCAACTGTCTCCTTTTGAAACGTATAAAAATAATCTTTATCATCCTTAAAACACTCAATCCCAATATTGGTATAAGTACTGAACTTATAATACTCTTCCTGATATTTAAATCCAAAATTATTTATTAAACTGGAAATTTTGTAGATATCCCGTATGCATGCACTTTTTACCGCAAGACAAAAGTCCCCGCTGGTACTGCTTTTATGCATCTGATAGCATACTTCTCCTTCTCCGAGGAAACCATTCTTCTTAAGCCATTTCGAAATCTGCTCTTCACATTCCGGCAATATATCTTTCGCTTCAGGCTCTTTGTCGTACTCAGAGTACACTAAATTCACCTGAACAATCCCCAAAAACGGCCTGGAGGACAAGCACACTTTTTCTTTATCCACTGCCACCTTATAAAATTCTTCATCAATGGCTCCCTTGTCAGCATACAGGCTTAAGGTCTTATACGCAGCCTTATAGGAATAGGTCTTGCTTTTCTGATCATCGCCAATATTCCAAAATTCACGATATATCTTCTCATCTTTGTCAAGATTCCGATGGAATAGAAGATCGAAGTAATCCAACATAAAATAGGTGTCATAGTTTGCCATACCGTCTTTGCCAATGACAATATTGTTATTTCTTATCATTTTAACAATGTCTACACTGAGTTTCTCATTATTGCTGCTGTTTGCCCCTTGCATTGCGATGTCCTTTCCTGCGTGCCCCGACAAAAAATAATTTTTGTTTTATCCAAGTATTATTTCTTTATATAAATAAACGTGAAAAAAGAGCCGCCATATTCAAGCGACTTCCTTTTCTACCTTACTCATTATTAATATCTTCTTCAGATTTTTTTGTATCAGACTTTTTCGTAATATTCAGAAGCTTAAGCGCCATCTTTCTTCTCTTCGATTCGGAAGACACCTCAATGCGATTGCCGTAAGGTTTAATATAATCAGAGGCCAGACAGGTATCTTTTCTTATTGTATAAATAGGTTTCTTACGCCGCATTTTAACACCTCCCCTATCGCATTATTTTTCTAATCATAGCATGTTGCTTTATAAAAAACAATCCTTCTACACCATTTTCCCCTGTTCTTTTATAATAGTATACGCTGCTTTCAATTTATTAGTCTATAAAATGATCCATCTGTCCAAAAATCTGATTTAAGTAATCAGCTCCCCCAGTTGGACTCGAACCAACGACACTGCGGTTAACAGCCGCATGCTCTACCATTGATACGGTTTCATACCGTAAAATCTCTTTGATAGAGTGTCATGTCCCAAACTACAATCGAGGGTATCTATCTACTTCGTGTGGCTACCAGCTGACTGATAACCTAACGAAGAGTATATTAACATAATTTATCGTTTTTGGCAAGAGGGAAATTATCGTTTTTGAAAACTTTTTATACCGTTCACTTCCCCTGCTTGTTAGCAACCGTAATGAATACCGTTTTTATCTCTCAATGTTAAAGCATCCCGGC
>JAAUZC010000045.1 GCA_014804795.1 Lachnospiraceae bacterium
CACCCAGTAAATCCGGATAACGCTTGCCCCCTACGTATTACCGCGGCTGCTGGCACGTAGTTAGCCGGGGCTTCTTACTCAGGTACCGTCATTTTCTTCCCTGCTGATAGAGCTTTACGTAACGAATTACTTCTTCACTCACGCGGCGTCGCTGCATCAGGGTTTCCCCCATTGTGCAATATCCCCCACTGCTGCCTCCCGTAGGAGTTTGGGCCGTGTCTCAGTCCCAATGTGGCCGTCCGCCCTCTCAGGCCGGCTACTGATCGTCGCTTTGGTAGGCCGTTACCCTGCCAACTGGCTAATCAGACGCGGGTCCATCATATACCGGATCACTCCTTTTCACACTCTGACATGCATCAGCGTGCGCTTATGCGGTATTAGCACCTATTTCTAAGTGTTATCCCCCTGTATACGGCAGGTTACCCACGCGTTACTCACCCGTCCGCCACTAAGTCATGAAAAGCTCGGGCTACAGCAAGCTGTCCCCCTCGCACATCACAACTCCGTTCGACTTGCATGTGTTAAGCACGCCGCCAGCGTTCATCCTGAGCCAGGATCAAACTCTCTTGTTCTGATCTTCTTTCAGCTTCCTGCCCTTATGCATGCACCCCCCTCCGGTCTCCCGGCTGGACATGCCCTCAGGCCTTTTCAGCTTCCTGCCCAAGTTAAACTTGGCTTTTCCTTTTTTACTGCTTCTTTAGGTTTGTTTCGTTCGTTTTTTTCTTTCTCTGAAATCATTCCGCTGTCCCTTACAGGCGCTTCCAGGCTTCCCGCCTCTCCGCTCCATAGACAGCTTCGGAATATTTTCAGGGCTGCATTACTGTTTATTTGTCAAGGTGCTGAAAAGTCTTAAAAGCTTCACATCAAAGCACATCAGATGTGAAGCTTTTATATGATATCAAACCCGCGGGCAATTGTCAACCCACATTTTGGATTTTTTTGGTTTTTTTACCTCATTTTTTACTATATTTCTACTTCCCCTCCGCCATTTTCAGCTGCGCCGTCACCAGGCCGTAATAGATTCCCTTCTTTTCCAGCAATTCATTGTGTGTCCCGATCTCTGCAACACCATGCTTGTCGATCACCACAAGTCTATCTGCATTTCGCAGGGTGGAAAGCCTGTGGGCGATTGCAAAGGTAGTCCTGCCCTTCACCAGACGGTTAAGCGCCTGCTGAATCAAAAATTCACTCTCCGTATCCAGCGCGGAAGTAGCTTCATCCAGGATCAACAGCCTCGGATCATTCAGGATTGCTCTGGCAATCGCAATTCTCTGCCGCTCACCGCCGGACAGATTATAGCCATGTTCACCCACATAGGTATTGTAGCCGTCCGGCGTCTTGCAGATGAAGTCATGCGCATTTGCGGCCTTCGCCGCCTGAATCACCTCCGCCAGTGAAGCGTCCTGTCTGGCAAACCGGATATTGGCGAGAATGCTGCCGGAAAACAGAAAAGTCTCCTGAAGCACCACACCAATCTGGGAATGCAGGCTTTCCGTTTTTATATCACGGATATCCACGCCGTCAATGGTAATCTTCCCCTGATCCACGTCATACAGGCGCATGATCAGATTGATCAATGTAGACTTTCCCGCGCCGGAAGCGCCCACCAGTCCGATCATCTCTCCCGGCTTTACGTCAAAGCTGATATTCTCCAGCACCGGTTCATAGGTATGGTAGCCGAAGGATACATCCTCAAAGGTAAACGCACCCTCAATAGGAAATTCCTTACTGTCCGCCCTGTCCGTGATGACCGGTTCTTCATCCAGAACGTCATAAATGCGGTTCAGGCTGGTGATCATCTGCATCATCATTCTGGGCAGCTGGGTCATCCAGCTCAAAGGACCAAACAGATTTCCGCAGTAGGTGATAAACTGCACCAGCTCACCCATTGTCATATCCCCCCTCAGCACGTCAATACCTCCAAAGTACACCGCAATATAAGAACCCGCTCCTAAAAGGAAGGTCAATATGGGAAAGAAAATCGACCAGAAGCTCTCATTCTTCCTGCTGATTTCTGCATATTCCTGCGCTTTTTTCTGAAATCTGGCCGCCTCCCGCTCTTCCTTTCCAAAAGATTTCACCACACGCATTCCGGAGATGATATCCTGCAGACTGCTGGCCAGATCATCTATTTTCAACCATTGTTTATGAAAAATAGTGTGAATATGATGCCAGAAAGCTTTCATGATCACAAAAACCAACACAACAAATACCATTGACAGCAGTGTCATTTTCCAGCTGATCATAAACATCACTACCAGAGACACTATCATGGTAAACAGGGTGGAAAACATATCACCGAACACCTCTTCCATGAAATTCCGAATCTGACTCGTATCTCTGGACACGCGGTTCAGCAGCTCGCCCGGCTTTCGATTGTTAATAAAAGAAAGTGAAAGGGACTGTATCTTATAGTAAAGCTTGCTTCGAAGAGTCATACTCAATGATGCCCCCAGCAAAACGCAATTCCAATAGCGGTAAACAATCAACAGAATCCGGGCGATCATCAAGGTGAATGTAAGACCCACAAAAACCCAAAAGTCCGTCCATGTACCGTTTCCCGTGGACAATGCCCCGTCAATAAAGTCCCGCTGTATCATGGGTATCGCCAGATTCATTGCCGCTATCCCCGCCATAAGCAGGGAAATCAGCAAAAGTTTTCCCACATATTCCCCGCACAACGCCGTGAATTTCTTCAGGATATCCGCCTTCCCCTCACAATAAGGGCATTTGCTGGTTCCCGGAAGCGCCCTCCCGCACTTCTCACAGTATTTCTCATATTCCAGGCTCTTTACCCGCTCCGGCCTGCTCCCATTTCGCCTTGCGGTAATGATGGCCTGCGCCCCTCTTGCCACATAAGCCACCCTTACGATATGCCGCATGGAAAAACGAGCCGCACATATCATCTGTCCATCCTTTTTTGTCACGGTGAGAATACCGCTGTGTACCTGATGCTCACACTTAACTTTCTCACAATCGTCCAGCGTAAAGGATGCTGCTGGATGTTCTCCCTCCAGCACTAACAGACGCTTTTCTGTCACCACCAGCCAGACCTTGTCCGCATAAGCTTCCACCGCCTGCATCTTCCGGCTGTCAAATTCCAAATCTACAGGTACGCAGTACACCGGCTCTTCCCCGGCTTCAAGCCCCAGAGCATTTCTCTGCGCCCCATCTATTGTATATAAAAGTTTCATAATACCTGCATGCCTTTCCCTCACACATATGCATGTGAGTTTAGATAAAGAGATCCAGCTTCTTCCTCTCCATAACACCCAACTGATAAAAATCAGGTATTTCATATCTGTTTCCGTCAATATCTGTCACCAACAGCCTGGAATCGCTCAGATGGATGACCGCATCACCGCTCATCTGGGTGGTAAACCGGCAAGCGCCAAAGGAAGTTATCACATTCCAGTATGCATAGCCGTACTCATCTTTCACGTCTAATACCTTAGTAATAACGGGTCTGAAATAGCGCAGTTTGATCTGCTCTTGCAGCATCTCCTGCTGCTCCTTCGGCAGCTGCGAAAGCTTCTCAATGATGCCGATCTCTTTTGCCTTCTCGTCCGCCTCCCGAATCGAAATATATTCCTCGGCATTCGTCAACGGGAAAGTTAAGTACACGCCCACTCTCGAATACTCCTTATCCTTCGTCTTCAGCGCGATAAATCCGCCCGGGGTTCTGGTAAATTCTGCATTCTCACCTGTCAGCATCCGCATTTCCAACAGCTCCTCCGACTCCTTTTTCAGCGCCTCTTCGTCAAATTCATGCAAATCCAGCAGGTCCTGTTTTTTATTTTCAAAATCATTCATATATAATATTTTCGTCCTTTCTGCCTTTTCCTGTATTGCTATTTCGCTTTTTTGTTTTTCTGTCTTTTCGGCAAAATAGCCCCTTTTAACCACACCACAAACCAGCAGCCGCTGCTATGTGGTGTATTCTTTCAATTCCTCCAAAAATTCCTGATAATCATTATCAGACCAATAAAATGTCAGTTTCTCCTCTGTGTATTCGTCTGGGACATAACGCATGAAGTTATCACCAATGTCATATCCAAATCTTCTCAACACAGCTTCCGCAAATTCTCTGAAAAACATCCCTATCCCTGTTATGACATTTCCATCCTCCACGATCCCTTTGTGCATGAAGTTCTCATTTTCCACAAAGTCAAACGTGTCCGCCATTTGCATGAAATAGCCGGAAGTAAACTTCTTACCCTTCAGAATTCCTGCTTTCGATAATAAAATTGGAGAGGATGATATTGCCGCGAAAACGATGCCTGTATCCTTTCCGCTCTCAATAAATTCGATCAACCTGTCATCAAACAGCGCAGGCAGCGGATGGATTGTCCCCGGCAAAATCACGCAGTCATAGTCCGTAATCTTTGCATTTGCTGTCGTTTTGTCAGGAACAACCCGCAAACCATCTTCACTGCAATACTCCTTATTCTCACTTGCAATGTAATCAATTTTCTCGCCAAACCAGACTGTCAGTGCTGATGTCAGGCAGGTTATCTCCTGCAAAGAAAAGTCCGGATATAATAAAACTGCATATTTCCTCATTCTGCTTTCCTCCATAATTTCCGGCTGTGCTCATTCAATCCCTCTCATCGCAAGCGCTTTCGTCTGCAGCTCGCTCAGTTTATAATAGGTTCCCTTCCGGGCAAGCAACTCCTCATGCGTTCCCGATTCCATCAGCCGTCCGTCATCCAGTACGATCAGATGCGTGGCGTTTCGCAAAGTAGAGAGTCTGTGTGCAATGGACAGCACCGTCCGGCCCTTCTCCAGCCGCTCCAAAGACTTTTGAATAGCAAGTTCCGTCTCTGTGTCCACTGCCGAAGTGGCTTCGTCCAGAATCAATATCTTAGGGTCCGCCAGAATGGCTCTGGCGATAGAGATTCGCTGTTTTTCCCCGCCGGACAGGGAGCGGCTGGAGGATCCTAAAAGCGTGTCATAGCCCTCCGGCATCTTGCAGATAAAATCATGGGCATTTGCCTGAATTGCCGCACGGATAATCTCCTCTCTGCTTGCCTCCGGCCTTGCATACGCAATATTCTCCGCCACCGTTCCCATAAAGATATAGGTCTCCTGAGACACCATTGCCACATTTTTGCGCAGCTCTCTAAATCCATACTGTTTTACGTTGATGCCATCCACCAGCACTTCCCCCTCCCAGGTGTCATAGAGCCTTGATATCAGGTTTACCAGTGTGGACTTTCCTGCACCGGAGCGTCCCACGATGCCGAACACTTCTCCGGCATTCACATGAAAGCTGATATCTTTCAGGATGGGTTTATTGGCTTCATATCCAAAGGTTACATTTTTTAATTCAATCTCCCCTTTCAGTTCCCGGGGTCTGACAGGATCCGGCACTTCCTTTACTTCCGGCACCGCATCAATGATCTCGAACATTCGCTGGGCGGAATTCATGCAGTTGGTATACCAGCGGATAATGCGGGAAAAAAACTCCAACGGTCCCTTCAACTGTCCCACATAACCCGAGAAAGTGAGCAGCAGTCCCAGCTCGATATGGGATCCCCCGATCATCATAGCGCCGCCCACAGCCCACACCAGAAAGCTGATCGTATCCTCCACCGAACAGTACAGTGCAAAAAATCTATTGTCATACCGGGCCAAATCCAGTTCCGCCGTTTTCACCTTTCCGTTGCTTTTGGCAAACCGGCCCATCTCCTGTTCCTGCTGCCCAAAGGCTTTGACCACGCGCGCACCGGTAAAATTCTCATTCACCTGCCCTTTCAGGCGGCGGTTCGCCCGATGTCTCTTGCCGTAATAGTGCCAGAGATGAGGCATCATCCGACAGCTGATCACCACCAGAAGAGGCATGAACATAAGGGACATAACAGCTAACAGGGGATTTAACAGAAACATGATCACACTCGTAGCCAGTATCGTCCCCATATTCATAAAGAAATAGGGAATCCCGTCTATGAAAAAGCTGGATATCTCCTCCGCGTCATCCGAAACCCGCGTCATCAGTCCGCCTGTCTGCCTTTTGGCGTAAAAACTGATGGACAGCCTGCCCATGGATGTAAATACCTGGCTCTTTAACTTTGCCACCACTTCCGGAGCAATTCTTGCAGTCAGCACCCCCTGCAGGATTCCCAGCGCCTGAAGCATCATCTTTGTCACGATCATGGTGATCACCAGCATTGACAGCGCTGTAACAAAACGTCCTGCCGGAATATGTAAGAAGGCAAGAAATTCCTCATTGCGCGAAAGCACCTGATCATAGAGAATGGTTCCGCTCAGATAAGGCCAGACCAGATTCAAAACCCCGGTCCCGATATAGCAGAAAACCATCACTGCCAGATATTTCTTATAGGGTTTAAAATAGGACAGGACACGCAGGAGGATAGACTTCTTATCCATACACTTCGGGCAGACCCTCCGCTCCTGATCCGGATAGATCATGCCGCATTTCGGGCAGCACTCTTTTCCGTTTTTTGCATCCAGATCCTCTTTTGTTATTTCCTTTTCCTCTTTTAATTTCTGCAGCAGACTGCAGCCCTTTAAGAAGGTTCCCATGCGGGTATTGGAAAAATGACACAGACTCTGTTCCACACCGTTTATTTCTGCCAGCAGAACCCCGGTCGCCACCTGTCTAAGCACTTCCATCCTCCCGACGTCTTTCAGATCATAAATCTGCAGTGCCGGTTCCAGATCAAGAAGCGCATCTTCCTTCAACTGCCATCCACTGTAACCGCCGAACCGATATTCCGCTTTTTCCTGATACGGATATGCGGCCAGCAAAAGCTTCTCCTCTGTCAGCGCCACGATAGTATCCGCAAACCGGTACTCCATATCAAAATCAGCCATAGCCGCAAAGATGATTTCCTCTTTCTCAACCCCATACTTTCCGGCAATGCTGACAAAACTTTTCGGCAAATTCATTTTATTCCTCCCATTTCAACTCCCGGATGCAACATGCAAACAATCAATATGTCCCACAGATCTTCCTTGGCTCTAATAGACAATTGCATATCCATAAAGCACAAAAAAGCCATGACTCCTGAGAACAGGCAGTCATGGCTCATCTTATGCTTTCTCTATGACATACAAAAACACCAGTGAACTTAATCTACAATATCTCCGGGAGGCAATTTCGTTTTCTTCAATTGTGATACGTTGTTTTGAATACTGTTCAATACTCTGTTGGTCATCACTTTACTGCCTCCTTTCTTCTAAATTTTTTTCAGACCAATTATCACTATAAGCATATCCCCATAAAATGTCAACTGTTTTTGTCAACTTTTTTACCGGTCGGCTAAAATCTCCCTTATCCGCCAGTTCTCACAAAAATATCCCTATCACCGTCTGAATAAAATGATAAAGTAAATTATGCTGATACAAAAAATCAAGAAATCTGTTTTGCGTGATCAGTTCCACAAGCGGCTGTCCCTTTACCGGGATTTTCAGGCAGGATATCACCGCAAATGCCACCCACACTACTACAGTGGCTTCTATAATGCCTGCCAGGGTGCCGAGGAACTTGTTTAAACCGTTTATGAGCGGCAGTTTGGCGATCAGTCCCAGAGAGCAGAATACCGCCCTGATCAGTTTTCTTGCGAGCAGAATAATGAGCAGAATGATTCCCGATACAAGAAACCCTATCAGGTTTTTCCCCAATACGGATTCCACTATAACAATTCCGGCCACCACTGCAAAGGAGACGATCACAATATCCGCGAGCGCTCCCACTTCATCAATCAACCCGTTTCGGGAGCCGCTGAAAACTCTCCATATGTAAATCAATATAACAGCTGCTAAAACAATATACATTCTGTCCTTCCCTCTATTTCAGCTCTATCGCATTAATTGACTCCTGATTCACCAGCGTAAATCTGCCGATGGAATCTCCCGGAATCAGAAGACTGATATTTTCATTCATTGCCCCGTTATATTTCTCCACGCCCGACATATTATAGACACAGCATTCCGATTCTCCATAAATATAGACATTTTCCCCCTTCAGAACAACATTCCTGTATTCCAGGTCAAACCCCCGGCTCAAACGGGTTTCCCCTGTACTGTCATAAACATTGATCATATATTTATGGCTTCCGGTCGTATCATACGATACAAGAGCTACATAGGTTTCACTATTGTAAACGGAACGTACTTCATCCTCCAGCAGCTTTTCCGATTTACTCACCGGTTTCTGTGCCCCCTCATAAAACGCCAGCCTGTCATCCGCCACAGCAAAAGCCAGTTCGGAAGACATAAAACGCACATACGGCACCACCGCCTGATAGTCATAACCGCTCATATATTTATCTACTTCATCCTGTCCCACTTCCCCGAAGTTATAGAACGCCACACTGGATTTTACGCTTCCCTCGTCTTCCGCCAGAAAAGAAACCATTGCAAGATTGCTGTTCGGGGATAATGATATATCGATCGGGTACCCGAACTGGCTCATGGTTGTTCTGATCCGGACTGCCACTTCGCCTTTACTGTTAAAAAAATAAATCCATGTGACGTCCGAATCATCCAGTACCGCCGCCACAACGCCGTTCTCCGCCACAGCGAGAGCCCGAATGGGCATATTGGTCGTTCGCTCACCGAGAATGCCCTGACCGTTCATCACATATATTTTTCTTCCGTTATAATCACCAAATGCTACCGTCGTATTACAGGTTGCCACAATAGGATCCTGCATTTCAAACGTTTCGTTCCAAATTGCTTTTCCTTTTGTGTCAAAGCAGCTTGCACCGTCATTGCTGTATGTCAGGATATAATCTCCCAGGGCAATCGTTTTTGCACTCGCGGCCACTGTTCTTTCATAACTCTCCACCACAGTATATTCCGTATACACTCTGTTTTTCTGCGTGATCCACAGCGCCACTGCCACCGCCGCCAATGCTACGGCCGCCAATGCACCCTGATACAGTCTGTGAAGCCGATGCTTTACAATCTTATCCGAGTAATGTTCCCTCTCACGGCCTTCCGCTTTTTCCTTTTTTCCGAACATTGTTCCACCCTTCAAGCATATCCTTTGTAAACGTGATCACTATCTGTTACAGAACTGATACACTGTGCTGGACACATACTGTCTGTCCGGCCCGAATACCACATCAGGGAAATTCTCCTTATGGATAGAGTCAGGAAAGAACTGTGTCTCCAAAGCAAGACCGCATCTGTCATGGTATTTTACTCCTGACTTGCCGTCCTGATCTCCGAGAAAATTTCCGGCATAAAACTGAAGTCCCGGCAGCGTTGTATATACTTTCATCACTCTGCTGGTTCCCGGTGCCGTCACCTGCGCCACAAATTGCAGTTGTCCGTCCGCATCATCCAGTACCCAGTTATGATCGTATCCACCGGCCAGTTTAAGCTGCTCAAAATCCGCTCCGATTTCCTGCCCGATCTCTTTTTCTTCCGTAAAGTCCATGGGCGTTCCTTTTACCGGCGCGATCTCTCCCGTGGGAATAGAGCCTGCCGCGGCAGGAGTATAATGGGAGGCTTTCAGCCAGATCACATGGTCTTCAATGCTTCCCCCGTCCTGTCCTCTCAAGTTAAAGTAACTGTGGTTTGTAGGATTTAAAACGGTCCGCTTATCGCTGATAAAATGATAATCTATTCTTAATTCATTGTCCTGCGTCACGGTATAGATCATTTCCAGCTTTTTATTGCCCGGAAATCCCATAAGCCCGTCTTCATCCTGCAGCGTCATCTTAATGCTGTTTTTTCCCTCTTCCACGTCGAATATTCTGGCGTGATAACCGTTTTCCTTATCGCTGTGCAGATTATTTCCGTTTTCATTTGCGGGAATCTCATATACGGCACCGTCAATTTCGAATTTTGCGCCGCCGATGCGATTCGCACTCGGGCCTACCGCCGCTCCCAAAAAACCGGGATTCTCATAATAGGGCTCCAAAGTATCATGTCCTAATACCACATCCGCCAGCTTTCCGTCTTTATCCGGCACCCACAGCTCCCGGACAATTCCGCCAAAATTCAGAATTTTGGCGCACATACCGTTTTCGTTCTCTATTCTGTATTCGTATATCGCCTTCCCGCTTTTTTTGTCTGTTCCTAAAACTTTTCTTGAAATACTCAATTTTCTCTCCTGTTCCGCTCCTGCATCAGCCCGATATGCTGACTCACAGTTCTATTCTGCCATCCAATGCCCGCAAAAGCGTTACTTCATCAATATTTTCCAGATCTCCGCCCACAGGTACGCCGCTGGCGATCCTCGTCACTTTTATGCCCGCGGGCTTGATCAGTTTGCTTATATACATTGCGGTTGTCTCTCCCTCCAGGGACGAATTTGTGGCAATGATCACTTCTTCTATATCATTTTCCAAACGCACCATCAATTCTTTTAATCGAATATCTCCGGGTCCGATTCCCAGCATCGGGGAAATGCAGCCGTGCAGCACATGATAGACCCCCTCATATTTTCCGGTCTTTTCATAAGCCGCCAGATCTCTGGGGTTTTCCACCACCATAATAAGTTTGTGATTCCTGTGGGGATTTTCACACACAGGGCAGCACTCCCTGTCCGTCAGGGTAAAGCATTCCTTACAGTAGCGCACATTGTTTCGGGCTTCCGTCAATGTCTTAGCCAGTCTTTCCACCCGGTCTTTCGGCATGTTGATAATATAAAATGCCAACCGCCCCGCCGACTTTTCCCCGATTCCCGGCAGAGAAGCCAGTTCCTCAATCAATTTATTGATATTGCCGCTGTAAAGTTCCATCAGAAAGGCAGACCTCCTGTCATCTTGCCCATCAGCTCGCCGTTCGCGGCATCCGCCTGTTTTAACGCTTCGTTTGCCGCTGCCATGATCATATCTTCCAGAGTTTCAATGTCTTCCGGATCTACGGCCTCTTCGGAAAGTTTTATCTTTGTAATCTCTTTTTTACCGGTCACGGTTACTTCCACTGCACCGCCGCCCGCTTTTGCCGTAAATTCCTTTGTCTCCAGTTCCTTCTGGCTCTCCTCCAGCTGGCGCTGCATTCTCTGCGCCTGCTTCATCAGGTTGTTCATATTTCCCGGCATTCCCATCATACCGCCCGGATAACCGCCTCTCTTTGCCATAACACTTCCTCCTAATTATAGTTCCGCATCAGGCTTTCCGGTATCATTAGTGGCAGAGAGATTTCCAGCCGCTCTCACGTCTGTAAATCCTCTGGTTACCGTCCAGCCTGATGCTGTTTACAATAAATTGATTCTACCTCAAAATCCCGTTTTCGTAAACTATCGTTTATTTATCTGATTTCCCGGTTGACTCTGCAACCTTTGCTCCCGCAAATCCTGCCAGAACAGATCCGAGGTCAATACCCGTAGATTCTTTTAATCCGTCTGTCACCTGCGTCAGTGTTCCCATGATATCCTTCACTAGCTTTGCAGAATTTCCGTCGCCGTACATCGTGATCTTATCCACTTTCGCAAGAGGTTCCGCAATATTTCTGGCAATTTCGGGCATTGCTTTAAAGTACATCTCCAACACGGCGGCCTCGCCCATCTGCTTCATGGCTTCCGCTTTCTTTTCGATACCTTCCGCTTCTGCAAGTGCTTTCGCCCTGATCGCCTCCGCTTCCGCAAGACCCTTGCTGCGGATACCTTCTGCTTCCTGTTCCATCGCATATTTCTGTGCTTCGGCTGTTGCTTTCAGCGCTTCCGCTTCTTTTTCCCTCTCAAACTTATCCGCTTCCGCATTTTTCTGACGCTCAAACAACTGTGCTTCGGATTTTCTCTGCGTCTCATACAACATTGCATCCGATTCCTGCTGCTTTGCATATTTTTCGGCCTCCGCCTGTTTCTTGACAGTCGCTTCCAGTGTACGTTCTGTCAGCTCTACTTCTTTTTCTTTTAGCGCAATGGCTTTTTCCTGTCTCGCGAGATTTGCGTCCGCGGTCGCAACTTCCACTGTCTTTCTTTCCGTCTCCTGCTGGATCTGATAGGCCGCATCCGCGATAGCTTTCTTGGTGTCGGCGTCTTTCTGTAATTCTGCTTTACGGATGGCCAGATCATTTTCTTTCTGGGCGATCAGTGTTTCGGCATTGATCTGTGCTTCTTTCGATTCTCTGTCCGCTTCCGCCTGAACCACAGCTTTTTCTTTTTGTGCCCTGGCCTTCGCATTGGCAATTTCAAGTTCCGAGCTTACCTGCGCATCATTTGATTCTCTTCTCGCCTGCGCCTGTGCTTTCGCAATTTCTTTTTCGCTTTCCGCCCTTGAAATAGCTGCATTTTTCTGAATCTTTACAATATTATCCACACCCAGATTTTCGATAACGCCATTCCCGTCCACGAAATTCTGGACATTAAAGCTTACGATATCAAGCCCCATCGCGGCAAGATCAGGTTCCGCATTTTCTTTCACAAGATTTGCAAACTTCTGCCTGTCACTGACCATCTCCTCCAGATTCATCTTGCCGACAATTTCACGCATATTACCTTCCAGGACTTCTCTGGCAACCTGTGCAATATAATCTGTGGGTTTGTTCAGGAAATTCTGCGCTGCAAGTGCGAGACGTTCTTCGTTGTCACTGATTTTTACGTTTACAGCAGCATCAACTTTAATGTTGATGTAGTCTGCTGTGGGCACCGCACTTGATGTTTTTACATCAATAGGAATCAACTGTAAGTTCAATTCATCTTTCTTTTCCAGAAAAGGAATCTTTATGCCCGCCTTACCGATCAAAACCTTCGGATGCTTTCTCAACCCGGAAATTATGTAGGCAGTATCCGGAGATGCTTTTACATAACCGGATGCTAATATTATAATGACTATAATGACTGCTAAAACAGGTATGATCATTCCAAACATTCCCAATAACATATTAAACATAATCGTTTCTCCTTTTGTTATTTTTTACTCCTCTTCAATCTCCATATGGATCATGCCCAGATCAGGATATTTCATATCCGCCTCTCTCTCATCCGCCGCCAGCTCAAACCGTACTTCCACCCGTTTTTCGATCATATCGGATATGCTCTCTTCAAGCTCTGTCTTATGTTCCTCTGTGGAAAGCCAGTCATAATGCGTATTATCTGAAGTGACAAGCAGCAGCCTGTTCTCATTATCTACGCTCAGCCGTACATTCCTCAGATAAGATTTCATCGGCTGGCCGATATGATTGGTAATAGCGGGCCATCGCTCCACGACCTGTTTCACATCCTCCGGAATTGCGGCCGGAAGCGGCGCTTTTGTGACACTCATATCATTTCTTATCGTATTATTTTGCAGCTCACTCCCCACGGGCATTCCCGGCATATTCTGAACCGGTATCCCGTTTTCTACTTTCCGTTCCAGGGTTCGTATCCTGTCCGCCAGAGAATCCGTGTCGCTTTCCATCTGGGGTCTGCAAAGTTTGATGAGCGCCATCTCTATCATGATCCTTTTCTGTGCTGACAGACGAAGCTGCCCGGAAAGTTCCGAGAGAATCCTGATATAGCGCAGGATCGTTTCCATGTCTGTCATCCGGGCTTCTTCTTTTAACTTTTTCAGATTGTCGGAAGAAATATCGATCACATCTTCCATTGCTCCGGTATCAGAAGTCCTGATCAGCAGAAGATTTCTGAGGTACCATGTAAAATCCGCCACGAACTGAACAAGTTCCCTTCCCTGCATGATCATCTCTTCCAACAGTGAGATACAGCCCGCCGCATCCTGCGAAAGAGCGCTGCGCAGCAATCTGCTGAATACGTCAGTGTCCACCGCCCCCAACACTTCAAGAGCTTTATCATAGGTCAGTTCTTCTCCATAATAAAATGCAATGCACCGCTCCAACAAGCTTAACGCATCACGCATGGACCCGTCAGCGGTTTTTGCAATATAGCGAAGCGCCTTATCCTGCACCTGCACGCCCTCTTTCTCCATCAGCTCCTGCAATCTTATGGTGATCGTCTCAATGGATATCCTTTTAAAATCATATCTCTGACAGCGGGACAATATCGTGATCGGTATCTTATGAACCTCTGTTGTCGCCAAAATAAAGATCACATAGGAGGGCGGCTCTTCCAAAGTTTTAAGCAGTGCATTAAATGCAGATGTAGAAAGCATATGAACTTCATCTATAATATAAACTTTATATTTCCCTTCAGCCGGAGAATAAGAGATATCTTCTACGATCTCCCGCACGTCATCCACGCCGTTGTTGGAAGCCGCATCCATCTCGATCACATTCATTCCTGCTCCGGAGAGAATGTTTTTACAGGAAGTACATTCCCCGCAAGGGCTGCCGTCTACAGGATTTTCGCAGTTTACCGCTCTTGCCAGAATCTTCGCAATGGTCGTCTTACCGGTTCCTCTTGTCCCTGTAAACAGATAGGCATGCCCGATCCGGTCTGCCCTGATCTGGTTTTTCAGCGTTGTGACAATATGTTCCTGCCCTTTTACATCCTCAAAACAAAGGGGACGAAATTTACGGTAAAGCGCTGTATATGACATCGATAGTTCTCCTATTCCAGTTCCGCTTTCAAAGTCCCGCGGCCGCTCTCGGCAGCTGCGGGACTTTCTTTAACATAAGGGTGGCTTGCAAAGCGTGCCGACCGTTGTTTTTTCTTTATTTCATCAGGCTTTAGTCACCAAAGCTGATGCCTAACATTTTTGCTTCTCTGATAATATCAGAATCCGGCGCAACCATTTTCAACTTTCCTGCTACATCTTCCAACGGAACTTTCACGATCTCACGGTTCCTGTAACCTACCATGAAGCCATACTCGCCATTTAAGATCAGACGGCCTGCTTCCGCGCCGAGACGGCTTGCAAATACACGGTCATACGGGCAGGGGCTTCCGCCTCTCTGTGTATGTCCGGGTACAGTAACACGTACATCCAGACCGGACTTTTTCTGAATCTTTTCAGCGATCTCATAGGAAACGGACGGATATTTGTAGTTTGCCATTTTTTTCTTGTATTCTTTTTTCGAAAGCGCTGCGTCTTCTTTGGAGATAGCGCCTTCTGCCACCGCCAGAATCGTAAACTTACTGCCTCTTTCAGAACGTTTATTAATAGCCTCTACCACTTTATTAATATCATAGGGAATCTCAGGAATCAGAATAATATCCGCTCCGCCAGCCATACCGGCATTTAACGTCAGGTAGCCAACCTTATGTCCCATAACTTCCACGATAAACACACGTCCATGGGAAGCTGCTGTAGTATGTATGCAGTCAATACAGTCCGTTGCGATATTCACTGCGCTCTGGAAACCGAAAGTCATATCTGTTCCCCAAAGGTCATTGTCGATCGTCTTTGGCAGTGTTACAACATTAAGGCCTTCCTCGCGAAGCATATTCGCTGTTTTATGGGTTCCGTTTCCGCCCAGAATTACAAGACAGTCCAGGCGAAGCTTATAGTAGTTCTGCTTCATAGCTTCTACTTTATCCAGACCATTCTCATCCGGCTCCCTCATCAGTTTAAAGGGAGTCCTGGAACTGCCCAGAATGGTGCCGCCCTTTGTCAGAATACCGGAAAAGTCTGCACCTGTAAGCATTCTGAAATTTCCGTAGATCAGTCCTTTATACCCCTCTAAAAAGCCATAAATCTCCACAGGCTCTCCGCTGTAGGATAAACTTTTTACTACGCCCCTCATTGCCGCATTCAGCGCCTGACAATCTCCACCGCTGGTAAGCATACCGATTCGTTTCATATGATTTCCTCCTCTTCCCGCAATATTTTTGCTCGTTAACTCATGGCCGCTATCGCGGCCTCCCCTGTCACTGCCGTTCCAGGGGCAAAGTGCTTCGCACTTCCCATGAGTTACATTATAGTATATTTTCCCTGCTATCACAAGATTTTATTCTGCCGAAAAATCGGGGAATTTTTCGTGCAATATTTTTAAATATGATTTGACTGTTTGGGATGAAACCGTTATAATGTTTACAGTTTATGGAGATGTACCCAAGTGGCTGAAGGGTCCGCACTCGAAATGCGGTAGGTCGGGCAACCGGCGCGAGAGTTCAAATCTCTCCATCTCCGTTATAGCAAGAAGACAGTCCCTTTACAGGGGCTGTCTTCTCAATTTATTTCTAACATTCAAGAAAAACAAATCTGTTAAAACTAACTCGTCCAAAAAGTATCCCGAACATACACAGCACCTTCTTACTGGCGAGTCATAAACTCCTGACCGTATCGCAGCAACTCCTCAGCAAACGTATTCTGATCTTCATAATCACGGCCAATAAAATTGCTTTCCATATACTGCATAATTTCATCTTTACCGCATCCATTCAGCAACAGTTCAGCATAACAAATATAAAAAATACCTATCGTCTTGGTCAATGCAGTTGCCTGCTCTGTCTTGTCATCATTTCGCAAAATCTTGTCTGTCAAATAAAGGGCAAGGTCGGCATTACGTTCTATTCTTTCATTAAGTTGGGTCGTTGTATGTATTTTCAGGAAGTTCAGTTCTTGCAAAGTAGTAACATATTTTTCCTGTAACTCCTTAGTATCGATTTCCCTTCCCGAAATTTCTCCAATCTGCCGATTCAGTTCCTGAATCTTTGGATTGGTATTGATAATTGCCTCCAGCAGCACAGCATCCAGATCGCTGTCCGGCAGTTTTGAAACATCCTGCTCCATTTCCGTCTCCACTTTTTCCTGATATTCCGTCAGGAAATCCCGAATTTCCTGAAACTCCTTGTCCGCCACTTCCAATAACCCGGCAAGACGGGAGAAACTGCGCCGAATATCTTTGGGTATGGCAATCTCACTTTTATAACCTAAGTCGTGCTCTATTTCTGCCCAGGCGTGCTGCAATACGGTACGAATCTGAATTTCACACTTCATCCCGGCATATGCCCTGCACTCCGGCAGCTTCAACCGCTCTTCATTCATCGACACTACATAGTGAACACTGCAATAGCCGAACTTCTCCGGATCAAGAGCTTCACGCTTGTCAATGGAATTCTCCTTATCAACGCAAAACTCCCTCTCTATTATTTCCGCCACCCGGTTTACATCATTATCATAGTAAGTAATCACACGAATGCCGGCAATGTCCGTAATCTCTGATAAATCGCCGTATTTATCCTGCTTAACGTCAATCTTTTTACCGAGACTGTCCCTCTCTTTCACCCGACTGGTGATTGCATTATAAACAATCCCTTCTTCCTCAAGAATGCAGCGGATCTGGTGCTCTACCTCTTTCGAAAATCGCTCATATTTTTTATGTCGCTGATCATACTGCTTCAGGACAGAATCCTTGTTTGCCATAACGGATACCCCCGTTTTCCTCTGTCGTTTTTTGTTTGATTTTGGCATAGATTTGCTGCTCTGCCAACTATTCGCGGGGAAATTAAAACTGTTTATGCCTGTAATGATCGCTTCACGCTATTTCCACAAGTTCATATTCCCTGCTGCCGAGTCCCAGTTCCGCGGCCGCCTCGATTGTATGCACACCGTGTCTTGACTCCACTCTCTCCAGAAAATGTGCCTTTCCCGGATCATCCGAAGCATAGATCAAATCAAGACATGCCTGATCTAAAGCCACCGGATCAAGGGAAGATAAAATGCCGATATCTTTCATGCAGGGGTCTTCCGCCACCGCACAGCAGTCGCAGTCCACGGAAAGATTGCACATAATATTGATATAGGCAAGGTTTCCCTTAAAATAATCCACTACAGAACCGGCCGCATCCGCCATTGCTTCACAGAACGTATCCTGAGGTGCCACGTGATCCCAAAACTCCTCCTGCGTATCCGATTCTCCCGCCGAATGGATCAGGCACTTTCCGGCAGTTGATGCGCAGCCAATAGAAAGTTGTTTCAAAGCTCCGCCATATCCTCCCATCGGGTGGCCCTTAAAGTGGGCAAGCACAAGCATGGAGTCATAATTTTGGGTATTCTTTCCAAGAAGATTTTCTTTGATCGCCTTTCCGTTCGGAATCTCCACTCTCAGATCCGGTCCCTCCGCATCCAGAATATCTATATTGAAGCATCCCGACCAGCCATGTTTCCTCATCAGCTGTCTGTGTTTTTCCGTTGTATTTCTCGCGCCGTCATATGCGGTATTGCATTCCACGACCGTCGCACCCACTTTTTCAATGACCGGTTTCCAGAATTCCGGATGCAGGAAATTCTGATTCCCGTCCTCTCCGGAGTGAACCTTTGCCGCCACTTTTCCGGTCAACGGTTTTCCCAGCATTTCATACATTTCCAGCACCTTCTCCGGTGTGATCGTTTTAGTAAAATAAACTTTTGATTTCATGCTTACCCTCCAAATCCACTATATTATACACTGTATTTTTTCTTTTTCCATTCCATTTTATCCCAATGTAGTGCAAATGTCACTTACTTTTTCTCCAACCGGCTCACACAACTATACAACTCCTGCTCCGTATAAACCGTATAATCCGGCTCTACAGATAAAGTCTTCTCTTTTTCCCTCCGGTTAAACCAGATCGTACGCCATCCCGCATTTGCTGCACCTGCAATATCATTTTCTATCGAATCACCGACAAAATAAGTTTCTTTCTTATCCAATCCCATTTTATTTACTGCAAGATCAAATATCTCTTTATGAGGTTTTGTGACATGAACTTCTCCCGAGATCACTATATTCTCCCGTGGAATCCATTCCGTCAAACCCAGTGCATTCACCTTATTCCATTGATGTTCTGCCGGACCATTTGTAACAATACCTATCCTCGCCCGTCCCTTCAGATAACTTAACAGTTTTTTTACCTTTTCCGACAGTGCAATATCCATCTGGAATTTCTCATAATACCGCTGAAATTTTAACGCCGCCTCATCCGAAACACAAATCCCAAATTCTTCCAGTGCTTTTTTCGTCCGGTATATATACATCTCCTCCATCGTCATCAGCCCGTTTACCGACGCCTCAAATACTTCATCCGAATACCTTCTGCTGGCCATAAATATTTTATCGGTATTTTCACTTTTCTTTCCGAATAATTTGATATAGGCATTTGTAAAGGGCTGCATCTGGTCGTAAAGCGTATCATCCACATCAAAAATAAAAGCTTTCATTTTGTTATTTTCCCGTTCGCATATACGTTATAAACCGGTTGCCGTTCTCCTGCAGCATTGCCGTGGCATCATTCATCCCCACTTTATATACCGTCCCGTCTTTCGGATCCATCACCACAATATTCAGCTCATTAAAGCCTGTGATCAAAAGCGCGCCTCCGTCTTCCAATGTTGTAAGCACCGGAATATCCTGATTTGTATAATACAAAATCGCATCCAACGCACAGCCCGTCAGGTCAAGCACCTGAATATCAGGAATATTTTCCTGCAGAATCTCCACCGTACTCATACCACTGTCAAGCATATACTGGGTGCTGCGGTTCACGCCTTCAAACTCCAATATCGTATTCAGACATACCGCAAGTCCACTGGTTGCCTCATCCTCCGTCTCTCCTCCGGTAATCTTCATAATCTGGTTTCTTGTCACGCGGTTTCCCCTGTACCAGACATAATTTCCCGTAATGTCAGTCACAACGCCTGCTGCCTCATAAGCCGCACTGACTGCTGCCGCCTCCTCTGTATACGCTCCTGTCAGGCCATGAATTGTGTAAACAAAAAATCTCTTTATCTCTTCCTGTTTGTCCGGCAATGATATCTTGTTCTCGCCCTCAAACAACACCTCTCTCGGCGTTAAGAGCTGCAGCGTATCTGTGTCAATATTACTCTTAACCGCAATCTGCGTCAGTGTTTCTATCCGGTCCACAACGATCGTCTCCACCAGATTTTTGCCGGTATCCTCCTTTTTGCTGTACATGATCTGATCGTCTGACTCTTCCACATACACAAGTTCACCGGTTGCTTCCTCAATCCCTTTTTTCACCCTGTGAAGCACAATCTGATTTTCCTGCACATCGCAAGACATGACATACGTATCAGGTACTGTGTACTCTTTTAACACACTTTCTTTCTCATCCTGTATACGCACTGTGTGCATCGGAAAAAAGATTCTTCCCGCATTGTCTCTGGCTACATCCCGCCGATTCGCGATGCCATAAATCAGATCATCTCCCATAAAACCAAGGGGCTGCACATACTCCCCGTAACCGGCCTCTATCGTCATCCTCTTTCCGCTCATCAGGTTCATGAACTGCATAGACTGCGCTTCATGCCGGTTCCCCTCTATCCAGGCAAACATCTTTCCGTTCCCGGATACTCTGAAACAGTCTCCATCCAGATTTTCCGCAATAGCACGACACTGCCTGGAAGACAGATTCATCTCATAAACCGTACTGTCCACCATCATATAAAAACGTCCGTTATTTCCTGCAAAAGAAAGCCTGCTTATATCCTGCTCCAACAGTTCCGGCGATTTTGTATACGGAATAAACACCAGTTCCTCTATTGTATTCTGACTGCTGTTGTAGAGATTGACCTGTACGCCGGTCTCCCCCTCGAGGCGTCCCCTGTTCATATAGCCATATACAACAAACTGCACATTTCCGGCCTCATCCACATTTAATATTCTGATCGTATGCTTATCATATATCGTGCGCCTGTCAAGGTTGTCCTCATTTTGAAAACTGAATAAAAGCGCCAGCTTATTATCTATCACATTATAGGAAAACAATCTGTTCCCCGCCACAAACGCAAAAATATTGCCTCCGTCGCACTCCATCAGTTCAACCTGATCTGCTCCCTGAATACCAAGAGAAATTTTATTATTACTGTAAACGCTCTTTTTTTCATCAAAAAGTTGGTTCATTTCCCGCTCAAAATCAAGCAGATAAATCCGGTCAGTCGTATAACGTATCCTGTAATATTCGTTTACAACATACCGCTCCCTTTTTCCCTCATAAGGAATCTCCACCTGATAATGCACCTGAAAAGAAGCCGTCTGCGGCATCATCTCTTTAATATCAACAATCGCTTCCGACACTTTCTCTACTGCAAGATCACCCCATGTCACCTGATTCCAGCTGCTGTGAATATCCACCCTTGCAAAGGAACTGTTATCCCCCTGCTTGTTGGATTCCAGATACATCGAAAGATTTTCCTCCACATTTTCCTTATCAAAAGTATCCTCATGGAACTTTTTCACAAACTCCGTTTTCTCCCAGACATGATAATCCTGTCCCAGCAGAATTCTTGTATAATAATGAACATCCCGTCCGGAGTCCAACCTCAGATTGACAATAAAATTATACTCTTTTCCCTGCTCTAACAGATCTTTCACGGTAAAATAAGCCGTCAGAAAATTCTCCGACTCATCATACTCCGTAATCTCTGTCTCCTCAATCAACCGACTCCCGTCACAGCTACGAATCTGATAAGATATTTCCGAAATGCCTGTCCCAAATTTTTCCACGGTAATGCCCAGATTTCGCCCATTATCCAAAGGCGTGATCGTATCCCGCATATAAGCAGGCTCCATCTCATTCTTATATCCGTGCAGACAATTCACCTGTTCCCCTGACACATTCATATAGACAAGCGGATAAGATGCCGGAGCCATATCCGCCGTCATATCCGTATTTCCCAAATTCATCACCGTCTCAAACAAAAACAGCGCCGCAAATAATACAATTCCAAAGAAAATCCCTTTTAAAACCGACTTCTTCATCTGAACTCCTAACATGTCCGCCTGCAGTTTTTATGATACACGGATTGTTTCGTGCTACGCACTCTCACAATCCTGACAAATATTCGGATATCGCGGGGCACACGCCCCACTTTCATCCTCATATTTGGGCGGGTCATTAAGTCATAAAACCACTTATGTGCAAGCACAACGTGGTTTATGACTTTTGCCCCTGGTATCATTATATATTTTACCTATATTTCTGTAAAACCTCAACCGGTTTTATCTTATTTTTATTCGTATGCCGTCTTTTATACACTTCATAATACAACAAAATCTGCACCAGTTCCTCTATCCACGCCCATTTTTCTTCAGATATCTTCTCTTTCTCATCCTGTGCCTCTCTCCGCAAAACCGCCATAACACTCTGACATAACCTGTATAACTGCCATCTGCACGGATATTCGTCATAGAGCAGACTTCCATTATAATCTATTTTATCAAGCACCGATGCAATTTTTTTCTGGTACTTTTTCGCATCAGCCGGATACATCTGCTGCATATATTCCAGATCACGCATCACGGCTTCCTCCTCCTGCCCTGTTATCGGAAGCGGATAAATCATATAAAAAGGTAAAATATTTTCTTTTGGCATAACAAAACACCTCTGCTGCTTTATTTTATCATATGCAGCAAAGGTGTTTTTCGTTCTTTTACTTTAAGACTTCTATTCTTGTCAGCGCACGTCTCAGTGCAATCTCTGCTCTATCGGTATCTGTCCCGGGAGCTTTCTCACGCAGGCGCTCCTCCGCTCTTTCCCTCGCTTCGTTCGCCCTGCTTTTGTCAATTTCCTCCGGCCATTCAATGATCTCTGCCAGAATCGTCACCTGGTTCTGTAAAATTTCTGCAAAACCCGCATGAAGCGCCGCTTCCTTTGAGCTGTCTTCCTCCGTGATCGTCAACACCCCCGGCTTAATAATGACCGTCATCGGGATATGCCCGGGCAGTACGCCAATCTCTCCCTCGACCGTATTAAACTCCACCATCTTAACAGGCTTCTCATAAAAAACCCTGTCCGGGGTAATGATTTTCAGCGTAAAATCATTTTTCTCCGCCATACGCTCACCCCCTATTTCACACGGGCCAGTACATCGTCAATCGTACCTGCATTCAGGAAATAGCTTTCCGGAATGTCATCATGCTTACCTTCCAGAATCTCCTTGAAGCCGCGGATCGTCTCGCTGATCGGCACATACTTACCGTCGTATCCGGTAAACTGCTCTGCCACATAGAAAGGCTGAGACAGGAATCTCTGCACTCTTCTGGCTCTGGAAACTACCAGCTTATCGTCTTCGGAAAGTTCATCCATACCAAGAATCGCAATAATATCCTGAAGCTCTTTGTATCTCTGCAGAATTTCCTGCACGCTTCTTGCCACATTATAGTGCTCCTCGCCCAGAATTCTCGGGTCAAGGATTCTGGAAGTGGACTCAAGCGGGTCAACCGCAGGATAAATACCCAGTTCTACGATGGAACGGGAAAGCACCGTCGTCGCATCCAGATGTGCAAATGTCGTCGCCGGAGCCGGGTCAGTCAAGTCATCCGCCGGCACATAAACAGCCTGAACCGATGTGATAGAACCGTCCTTTGTAGAAGTGATTCTCTCCTGTAATGCACCCATCTCCGTCTGCAGCGTAGGCTGATAACCTACCGCCGAAGGCATACGTCCGAGAAGTGCGGACACTTCGGAACCTGCCTGCGTAAAACGGAAAATATTATCAATAAACAACAGTACGTCCTTACCGCCCTTGTCACGGAAGTACTCTGCCATCGTAAGCCCTGTAAGGCCTACCCGCATTCTTGCTCCGGGGGGCTCGTTCATCTGACCGAACACCATCGTTGTCTTATCGATAACGCCGGATTCTTTCATCTCATAATAAAGATCGTTTCCTTCTCTGGTTCTCTCGCCTACGCCCGTAAATACGGAATATCCGCCGTGCTCTGTCGCTATATTACGGATCAGCTCCTGAATCAACACTGTCTTTCCTACACCGGCACCGCCGAACAGACCGATCTTACCACCCTTCTGATAGGGGCAGAGAAGGTCTACTACCTTGATTCCTGTCTCCAACAATTCCTGCTGAGTAGACTGTTCCGAAAATTCAGGCGCGGGCCTGTGAATCGGCGTATACTCCACTTCGGTCGGTGCAGGCTGATTATCAATCGGTTCGCCAAGTACATTGAACATACGTCCCAGCGTATTTTCACCCACCGGCACAGAGATCGGAGCGCCTGTCGCTTCCGCATCCATGCCTCTTACCAGACCGTCCGTCGGACCCATGGCAATACATCTGACCGTATCGTCGCCAAGATGCTGTGATACTTCCACCACCAACTTGCCTTCTTTTAACGGAATCCGGATAGCTTCGTTAATTTCAGGAAGTTTTCCCTCTGTAAACTTGATATCCAGAACGGCGCCGATAATCTGGGTAATTTTACCTATATTCTTATCTGCCATTATTTATTTCCTTTCTTCCTGCCATGCGGTAACTCCTATGAGATTGCTTCCGCACCCGCAATGATTTCTGTTAATTCCTGTGTAATGGAACCCTGACGGGCTCTGTTATACTGTAACGTCAGGTTACTGATCATTTCCTCAGCATTGCTCGTTGCCGAATCCATTGCCTGCATTCTGGCACCGTTTTCACTTGCCACCGCTTCCACCAGCGCACCATAGATCAGACTGGTGATATATTTGGGAATCAGAAGATCTAATGCTTCCTCATCATTCGGCTCAAAATTCATCGGAATTGAAAGTTTTTTCTCCTCCTGCGTACCATTTTCCATGCTCTCTGCCGGCTCATCTGATCCCGCCTCTACCGGCAGGAGCTTTATCAGCTTCGGCTCATGAACTACGGTATTTTTAAAATTGGTATACGCAAGATAAATCTCTCCGATATTGCCCGCGGCAAACTCTTCCAAAAGCTTCTTTGAAAGCTGCATTGCATCTACATAAGCGGGTTCTTCAATAATTTCCGAATTTTCCCAGGCAATATGATAACCATATCTGCTCAAAGTATCCTTGCCTTTTTTACCGATACTGTAAATCTCCAGATCTTCTTTTTTCAGATCACCCCTTGTGATCAGCTTCACGATATTGGAATTATATCCGCCCGCAAGGCCTCTGTTGGAGGTGATCACGATCACTGCCTTTTTTGTTGAATCACCGGACTGCAGATAACGATGCTGCATCCCGTTTGCTCTTTTCAACACACTGTTTACGGTTTCATACATACAGTTAAAGTAAGTTTTGGATCGCTCGGCACGCTGCTTGGCTCTCTGCAGCTTTACGGTGGAAACAAGCTTCATAGCTTTGGTGATCTGCTGAGTACTCTGGATACTGCCCTTACGTCTTTTTATATCTCTCATAGAGGCCATAACCGTCACTCCCTTCCCAGTGTGAACAAAGTTCACACACGAGTTTCGCTTCGCGAACTCGACCCTTTGTTATGCAAAGCTTTTCTTAAACTCTTCTATTGCAGTTTTCAGTTTCTGTTCCGTCTCATCGGAGATTACCTTTTCTTCCGCAATGCTCTTCGGAATTTCAGGATATTTTGTATCCAAAAATTCAAATAATTCCTTTTCAAATCTGGTAATGTCAGCTACCGGAACGTCCAACAGGTACTTCCCTGTTACCACATAGATAATGATAACCTGATACTGTACCGGCATCGGCTGATACTGAGGCTGCTTTAATACTTCCTTGATTCTTTCGCCCTGTGCCAGCTTCTCCTTTGTATCCGCATCCAGCTCGGAACCAAACTGGGAAAATGCCGCAAGTTCTCTGTACTGCGCGAGTTCCACACGGATAGGCGCCGCGATCTTCTTCATCGCCTTGATCTGCGCCGCACCGCCTACTCGGGATACGGAAAGACCCGCATTTACCGCCGGACGGAAACCGGAATTGAACATTTCTGTTTCCAGATAGATCTGTCCGTCTGTGATGGAGATAACGTTGGTCGGAATATAAGCCGAAACGTCGCCCGCCTGCGTCTCGATGATCGGAAGCGCCGTCAGACTTCCTCCGCCGTACTCCTCACTCATGTGAGCCGCTCTCTCAAGCAGTCTTGAGTGCAGATAGAAAACGTCACCGGGATATGCTTCACGCCCGGGGGGTCTTCTGAGCAGTAAGGAGAGGGTACGGTATGCCGTTGCGTGCTTACTCAAATCATCATAGATGACAAGCACGTCCTCGCCGTTCTCCATCCATTCCTCACCGATGGTACATCCCGCATAAGGCGCAATATACTGTAAGGGCGCCTGTTCGCTGGCCGTGGAAGCCACAACAGTCGTATAAGCCATAGCGCCGTACTCTTCCAGTGTCTTCACAATAGAAGCTACTGTGGAAGCCTTCTGGCCAATGGCAACGTAAATGCATTTTACGCCCTGTCCTTTCTGGTTAATAATAGTATCTACCGCAAGCGCCGTCTTACCTGTCTGACGGTCGCCGATGATCAGCTCACGCTGTCCTCTGCCGATCGGCACCATGGAGTCAATAGCCTTGATACCGGTCTGGAGCGGTGTATCAACGGATTTTCTTGTGATAACGCCGGACGCCACTCTTTCGATCTGGCGGTATTTATCTGTCCGGATAGGTCCTTTTTCATCAATCGGCTGACCAAGAGCATTCACGACACGGCCTAACATGCAATCGCCTACCGGCACTTCCACAACTCTGCCGGTTGTCTTTACGGTATCACCCTCTTTGATATTCTGAGTACTGCCAAGAAGCACTGCACCCACATTATCCTCTTCCAGGTTCATCACCATGCCGTACACTTCGCCGGGGAACTCCAAAAGCTCTCCCTGCATCGCTTTTTCCAGGCCGTGAATACGGGCAATACCGTCTGCTACCTGTATCACGGTTCCTACTTCGGATACTTCCAGCTCTGCCGCATATCTCTTAATCTGATCCTTGATGACCGAACTTATCTCTTCTGGTCTTAAATTCATGAATCATACGCACCTTTCTTTTTATTTTATGAAGCTAATTTTGAAGCTGTATTTTCAAAAGCTGCTGCTCTAAATAGCTTAGCTTTGACCGAATACTGCTGTCCGCCACTCTGTCGCCGATCCGGATGACCATACCGCCTATCAGTTTTTCATCTACCTGATAGTGCATCTCCATCTCCTGAAACGAAGTGGTCTCAAGCAGCTTTGCTTCAACCTGCTTTTTCTGCTCTTCCCGAAGGGGCAGGGCAGATGTCACATAAGCTACGCCGATGCCTTTCAGTTTTTTTACTTCATCCAGGAAATACTGCATGATCTCCTGAATATTACCGTAACGGTCTTTCTCTACGATCAACCGCATAAACCCTGTCAGTTCATCGGATACTCTTCCTTTAAAAACAGTCTCTATCACCTGAAGCTTTTCTTCCTTTATAATTTTCGGGTGCTTCATAATCTCCGAAAAATCAGGATTTTCCCCCAGTACCTGAAGCACAGCCTGAATCTCTTCAGTCAGCGCTTCCACTCTGTTTTCAGAAACAGCCAGCTCGAAAATCGCTTCTCCATAGGTTTTTGAAATCAACTTAGCCATGTATTTTCACCTATTTCTTTCAAAGTTTCTTCCACGAGACTGTCCTGAATGGAAACATCCACCGCGCCTTTCGTGACTTTTCCGGCCATCATTGCCGCAATGGAGATCATTTCTCTCTTCATATCGTCTGCCGCTTTCCGTTTCTCCAGTTCTGCTTCATTTCTGGCCTGTCGGATAATAGCTGCAGCTTCATTCTTCGCTTCCGCAATAATCCTGTTTTCATTGTCCAGCGCTTTCTTTCTGGCCTGTGCCAGAATGTCTTCCGCTTCTTTATCAATGTTTTTCAGCTTATCTTCATATTCCGCTTTCAAGGCTTCTGCGGATTCCATGCTCTCTTTGGCGTCGTCCAGTTCTCCCTTGATCTTCTCCTGTCTCTTTTTCAACATCTCCCTTGCGGGATTGAACAGGAAATGGGAAGCGATCAGAAACAGTGCAAATACTGCTATGATCATCAGTATAGCATCCTGCAAAAGCTGCCCTGTCAGATCAAACAGATAATCAAATCCTTCGCCGCTTAGCATCACAAGATTAGCATTCAGTAATGCGTTCAACCTGTAAACCTCCTTTCTCTGATTTTGAAATACAGTTTTTGAGGCTTATTTTATAATAAGGGGTTTAACAAACATTAACAGCATGGCAACAAGCAAACCATACAGACCTGTGGTCTCCGCTACGGCCTGCCCCAAAAGCATTGTGGAAGTAATGTCGGATTTTGCACCCGGGTTTCTTCCTACAGCTGCTGCCGCATGTCCTGCTGCGATACCCTGGCCGATACCAGGTCCGATACCTGCGATAACCGCAAGGCCTGCACCGATCGCTGAACAGCCTAAGATAAAATAATTGTTAAATTCCATTTGTAGTTCCTCCTTTATGATTGAATTAATAAAAATTTAACTTGATTGGTTAATCTGTACTGCAGGCATCCGCAATGTATGTCATTGTCAACATACAAAATACATATGTCTGGATGCATCCCGAGAACAGATCAAAGTATACATGCAGCGCCGCGGGCCATATGACCGCGATCTTCCCGAGCAGTCCGTAGATCAGTGCCATCATAACCACGCCCGAGAGCACATTCGCAAACAGACGAAGCGACAAAGAGATCGGCACCGCCACATCACCGATCACATTGATCGGCGCCCAGATCGGCCATGGATCACAAAGTCCCTTAACAACGCCTTTCACCCCTTTATGCTTAAACTTGTTAAATGTTATCAGCGTAAAGGTCATAAGGCCGAGCGCTAACGTGGTTCCATAATCGGCTGTAGGAGGCCTAAGGCCAAACAGACCGGAAATGTTGCAGACCAGAATGAAAATGAAAATCGTACCGATATAATTGCGGAATGCCGGTGCACCCGCCCCCATGGTAGCGTTTATCATCCCATCCAGCTTCTCAACGATCAGCTCTACCACGTTCTGAAAGCCGGCCGGCACTTCACTGCCTTTCTTAATGGCGCGGTTTGCCGCAAAAATAAACAGCAGTATCACCAGAAAGACTATGACAGCACATACATGGGACGTTGTGATCCATAAAGTCTGCCCGAACAGCTCATAGGAAAACACGCCGTGTATCATAAAATCAATATCGTCTGCGCCGGATAATAAAATACCCTGTCCCATACTTTCACCTCCTTCTTTTTCCCAATACTCTATGCAAAAGGGGCTGCAGGTACGCCGCAGCTTTTAACCCCATTACGCCTAAAAAGCAGCAGAGAGGATTTCCCTCTTCTGTGATCATCAGAAGCAGCAAAACCGCTATGATCAGACCATACCGCATCATACTGCGGCTTGTCATATACTTCTGGGCATCTTTTTCAGAAAGATCAAGTGCCCTGTCCAGTGAACGGTACATATGCACTGCGCACAAAACTGCTGTAACAACACCAATCCACAGTCCCAGGCTGCAGCCCGCTTTATCCGGTACAAACCAGACCCCGGCCATCTGCCAGAAAATGCCCCAGAGAAAAATCCCGATCATCAACTCCAAAAGCGTTTCATTTATCTTTCTCTTCATATTTGTCTTTCTCGCTCTTCTCTTCATAGATGGTCTTTGCCATGCGATAGACATTTCGAAATCCCGCGGCCGCACCCAGAAAGAACAGCAGTACCATCCAAAACTGCGTATCAAATTTCCTGTCCAAAAAAATCCCCAAAAAAGAGCAAAGAAAAATCGGAACCAGCATGGATATGCCAAACTGCGTGATCAAAACAAGGCTGCGGTATACATTCCTGTGGTATTTCACTTTCTTTCCCCTTTCGTCATTTTTCCACACATACATATTGATTATACTCCTTTTGGAAAGATATGTCTATTGATAAGATAAAAAAAATTTTCATGAGCAGTTATGGATGCAGACATCCGAAATGATATTAAATTTGTGAAAAATATTCAAATAATTACGTTGACTTTCCTATATTAACAGCGTAGTATCTATATTAAGATCACTTTTGAACACTATATATGATACATATTATTTTTCACTTTAACAGGAGATTTTTATGATAACTCCAACTCTTTACCGTAAACGTCTGATCCCAAACGAATGCATTTTATTAAAGGATGATATCATCTGGGAAGTCACAGAGGATCATATTCTGACAAAATGGAAAACCCTGAAGCCCAAAAAAGTTCTTCACCACGGCGATTCCTGCTATTATCTGAATAAAGGCGTGAAAGTCAGCAGGTTCTATACGAAAGATAATTTTCTGATCTGTTGGTACTGTGATATTGTTTCTTACGAGTGGAATGAAGACAGATCTTCCCTTACTGCCACCGATCTTTTGCTTGATGTTCTTGTTTATCCTGATAAGTCTTTCAAAATACTTGATATGGATGAATTAGCACAGGCTCATGCCGAAAAACTGATTTCCGACGAACTTTTACAGCGTTCTCTTTTTACTGCCAATCATCTCCTGAATGATATCTATGATAATACATTCTATGAAATTTATACACCTGTATTTGAGAAATTATAACAAAGCTTCACTGCCGGCTTGAGCATAATAACAGCAGAAGTGATTACGTATATGGAAATAGAAGCTCTGAGAAAAAAACACGAAAAATATATGTGCGCCGCCCTGGGACAGGCAAAAAAAGCGCTTCTCTTAGGAGAAGTGCCTATCGGCTGTGTCATCGTTTATGAAGACAAGATCATCGCCCGGGGATATAACCGCAGAAATACCGATAAGAACACACTCTCTCATGCGGAGATCACCGCAATCAGGAAAGCGAGCAAAAAAATCGGCGACTGGCGATTGGAGGACTGCACGCTCTATGTGACGTTGGAACCATGCCAGATGTGTTCCGGTGCCATCGTACAAGCCCGAATCCCAAAGGTTATCATAGGCTGTATGAACCCAAAAGCAGGCTGTGCCGGCTCCATTCTAAATCTCCTTGAAATGCCTGAATTTAATCATCAGGTCCAGGTAGAACGCGGCATACTTGAAGAAAAGTGCAGCGCCATCTTAAAACAGTTTTTTAAGGATTTAAGAATCCGCAATAAACTGGAAAAGAAAGCATAGCACTTGACTTTTCTGCCCAAACCCCCTATACTGAAAAACATAACTGTATCGGGCAGCCTGTTGTTGCTGCCTTTCGTAAGCGGCAATGAAGCCGGGTCTTACGCAATGGAAATCTGTGAACCGTGTCAGGTTGGGAACAAAGCAGCACTAAACAGAACCTTTCATGTGACGTAAGGAAGCCTGGCAGAGCCGGCTGCAAAAGTACCGAGCAGCAGGCTGCCCGGTACAGTTTTTTTCTCCTTTTATATCTCCACCTTTCTCAGGTAATACCCAAAATCACCATTCTGTGCCGGTTCCCGTTTTCCGTCAAAGGCCTCGAAGCCAAACATCACCGCCACCGCTTTTTCTCTGTCATGAAAAGTACCCGGTACCCCCAGATAATAGATCGCTTTGCTGTCCTTTTCCTTTCTTCCCAGAATCAAATGCTTGTAATTATAGTAGCCATGCAGCAAAAAACTATTATGAACAAGTTCCTGATATTTTTCCGTAAATATCACAAAATCTCTTGGCTCAATCTTCAGATATTCCTCATCTTCCCTGATCGGATGCACCACAGGATATGTATTTCTCAGCTGCTCCCACTTGTCAGACTGCAGTTCCTGCTCCGGAAATCGTACTTCGCCTTCATCCCCCGTCTCTATTTCTTCCGCCTCTTTCATTCCCTGCTCAATTTTTTCTTTCAGCAGTTCCTGCATGGATCTTTCTTCTTCATCCGATACCTGTTCCGCAAACATTTCTCTCTCTGTAATCGTTACCTCTTTCGGTACTTCTATACTCTCTTCTGTTCCCCCTTCACGGAAATTGCGTTTCTCCTCCTGCAGATTCTTCTCCGGCATCTCTGTCAAAAAATCCTCTTTTTGTATCTCTTCCATTATAATTTCTTCCGCTTGTTCCTCTTTTATCAGTTTTTCGACTCTCGACTTTTCTGACACAGGTGTCACAATTAAATTGATCTCCACCGGCTCCTTCTTCTGCGTACGGTTTTCCACGCTATGCTGCGTTTCCTCTACGCAGGCTTTGCTATCCTCCCGGCTCTTTCTCTCTGTATTCCGGCTGCCGTTTTGCGGTTTGCGCAGTTTATAACCTGCATTTTCTTCTTTCTGCATTTGCTGTCTTCGCGGCATAAAATTCACCACACTCCATTGCGATTCCAGATACTGGTATTCATGCAGTTCAATCTTAATACCACAGATTTCATCATACCACAGACCGCTATCCGCCATATTTTCTGCATTCAGCCGCACCGCACAATGTCCCTGTCCATTGCGGATACTCAAAGTCCCGACCACGTGCTTTTCCAGGCTGTTTTTTCTGCCTCTTTCGTAAAGACCATCTTTCTCTTTTTCTCCCGGTTTTTCCGAAAGCAAATATACTCTTGCTTCCCCGCTTCCCATAAGCCGCGGTCCTTTTACATAAATGATCATCTGGCAGAGGCTGTCCCTCACCTGAAATTTCACATACCCTGCATTTTGCAGCTTAATATCACTCTCATAGTAGCTCAGATATCTGATTCTTTTATCATAATACAAACCCCGTTTCCTCCTTTAGACAAAAGTTTTAACAAGTTTCCTATTGTCCATCTTATGAGAAAACGGGGCTCTGTATTCCAATTCATTTTTGTTCTGCTTCCAGATAGTTCATATAATTTACCACCATCAGCGCAATTTTTAAGGTGAGTGCATCATCAAACACCCGAATGTCCAATCCTGTTGCTTTCTGAAGTTTTTCAATTCTGTAAACCAACGTATTCCGATGAATAAAAAGCTGTCTTGAAGTTTCCGAAACATTCAGATTATTTTCAAAGAACTTCTCAACGGTTACTAATGTTTCATCATCAATCTCCTCCGGTATACTCTCTCCAAAAATCTCATGGATATACATTCTGCAGAGGTTCACAGGAAGCTGATAGATCAGCCTGCCGATTCCCAAAAGCCTGTAGGATATGATCGTTTTCTCCGGATAAAAAATCTTTCCCACATCAGAAGCCATCTTAGCTTCCTTATAGGACTTCGACACATCTTTTAATTCCTGCACCATTGTCCCGAATGATACCCGTACATTGATCATAGCCTCCGCATTAACCATGTCCACAATGGTTCTTGCAATCGTTTCCAGTTCTTCCTCACTTGTTTCTTCATTTAACGCTTTGATAAGAACAACGCTGTCCTCATCGACAGTTGTCACATAATCTCCATTTTGTGTTGAAAACATACCTTTCATCAATTCACTCACAGAAAGCTCATCCCGATCACCTGATTCCACTATATAGACTACACGACTCTGCTGATCCGTAATATGGAGGCGCTTCGCCCTGTTATATATATCCACGAGAAGCAGATTATCCAGTATCAGATTCTGGAAGAAATTATTTCTGTCAAACCGCTCTTTATATGCGATCATCAGATTCTGAATCTGGCACACCGCCACTCTTCCCATCATATAGGCATCATCACTTAATCCTCTTGCATCCAGAATATAATTCACTTCCTCCTCATCCACAATCTTCAGAAGATGATGCGGACCGACCACCTGACTGTCCGCCGGTGAAGCCGCAAAGTTCATGACCAGCCCTTTTTCTTCTTCCGACGTCTCAAAGGTAGATGCCGCACAGTTGCCTTTTAAATCAAACACACCAAAATCAACTTTCGTAATATTTTTTAATTCCTCTATGCTGCCCTGAATAATCTGGTTTGATATCATGCGCTTCTCCTTCCAAAAAGAGGGATGCTCACCACATCCCTCTTACTTGTTCATAATTCAACTCGTAACGTTACTTATAAAGCAGCTTACTCGACTCGCAAACGCTTCGCTTGCCTTTGTAGCGCCGCTTGCAAAACAGCTTGCTTGACTCGCAAACGCTCCGCTTTTTGCTCGTATCGTTGCTTATAAAGCAGCAACTTAGTTGCAGATTGTAACCTCTGTCTCTTTATCAAATACATGAATCTTCTCTACATCAAATGCAAACTTGATGTCATTGCCGGGTCTTGCATTGGTTCTGGAATCTACCCTCGCTGTAATCTGGAACTGTTCCAGATCAAAGTACAGATAAACTTCTGCGCCAAGCAGCTCGTATACTTTAACTTTGGATGTGAAGGTTGTCGATGCGTTTGCAAGGAACTCTTCAGAATCATATACATCCTCAGGACGAATACCGAATACTACTGTCTTTCCGTTGTAACCGCCATCGATCAGAGCTTTGGATTTTGCTGCAGGAAGTGCAATCTGCTGACCTGCGATCTCAAGGCTTGCTACATCGCCGTTTACTCTTACAACTGCATCTAAGAAGTTCATCTGAGGAGATCCCATAAATCCTGCTACGAACAGATTAGCGGGTTTCTCATACAGGTTCTGGGGTGTATCTACCTGCTGCACAACACCGGCTTTCATAACAACGATTCTTGTACCAAGAGTCATAGCCTCTGTCTGGTCATGTGTAACGTAGATGATTGTTGTTCCCAGATTCTGATGCAGTTTAGCAATCTCTATACGCATCTGCACACGGAGTTTTGCATCCAGGTTGGATAACGGCTCATCCATCAGGAATACTTTCGGTTTACGAACGATCGCACGACCCATAGCTACACGCTGTCTCTGACCACCGGAAAGAGCTTTCGGCTTACGATCAAGAAGTGCGGACAGATCAAGGATCTCAGCTGCTTCACGAACTTTTTTATCAATTTCATCTTTCGGAACTTTTCTCAGTTTCAGACCGAAAGCCATGTTGTCATATACTGTCATATGAGGATACAGAGCGTAGTTCTGGAATACCATTGCGATATCTCTGTCTTTCGGCTCTACATCGTTTACGAGCTTGCCATCGATATACAGTTCACCGGAAGAAATATCTTCCAGACCGGCTACCATACGAAGTGTTGTAGATTTACCACAGCCGGAGGGGCCTACGAAGATGATAAACTCTTTATCTTCAATTTCCAGATTGAAGTCTTTTACCGCTTCAAAACCATTGGGGTACTTTTTGCAGATATTCTTTAATGATAAGCTTGACATTTTTTCTTTTCCTCCTGAATTTTTAAATGGGTTACTGACAGCTTTCTCAGACAAATTGCATTTGTCTTGTTCTATTTAGGTAGTATACAGAAACCGAAAGCTTTTTGCCATACCACTATTTCATAAAAATTTTCTGTTATCTTGGTCAACTTGTTTACCAAACACACCTAAAAAGTCTTTGTTTGACAGATTGCACAATGAATTTTCAAATTTCTATACAATTTTCACAAACCGGCTTTTCCGGGCTCTATCGGATCCTTTTCTCCATCGGTGTATAGATAATACCGTCTTTTGTCAGCTGAGGCGCCACATCCTCAAAACCAATCTGATGGTAAAATCCTATCGCATAAGGCGCGGCATTTACGGTGATGGTTCTCTCCTGATACTCGTTTCGAATATACTTTTCCATGCATTCGATCAACGCTCTTCCAATCCCACGGTGATGATGTCCCTCTTCAACAAACAGCAGCGAAATATGTCTTTTATTTCTCAAAGATATCATACCTGCCTGTTTTTCACCGTCAAGTGCGATGAACATCGGATATTCCCCTTTTAAAAACATACGATGCAGCAAAGAATCTGACAGAAAATCCCGAAAGCTTTTGACGCCCTCCTGCCCGTATTCCTTTGCTTCAAATTTGAGAAATGTCCTCCAGGCCAAGGTAATAGCCTCATCCCAATCGTATATATTCGCCCGTCTGATCTGTATTGTATTTTCTGACACCGTCTTTCCCTCCGCTGCTCTTTTTACCAATGTTCCCATTTCGGCTTCAACAAATTTCGGCTCCTGCAGGCATCACCTTTTCCGGTGTCATCAGTGCCAGATTTCCGTCAGCATCTTCCGCACAAAGCAGCATTCCCTGTGATTCCAGCCCCGCCATTTTTCTCGGTGCGAGGTTCGCAAGTACCATGACTTTCTTTCCCACCATTTCTTCCGGAGAATAGTACTGTTTGATGCCGGATAAGATCTGCCGTACTTCAGAACCGATCTTCACCTGGGAACAGAGCAGTTTTTTCGATTTCGGCACTTCCTTACAGTCGATGATCTCGCCGACCAGGAACTGACATTTTGCAAAATCATCGTAGGCAATTTCCGGTTTTGCCTCGATATCTATGCCTTCCTCTTCCTGCTTCTCTTTTGTGGGCTCTTCTGCCGGAATATCCGCGGCCGCTTTCCGCTCCGCAAACATGGCTTCCACTTTTTCCATCACTTCCTCCGGCTTCAATCTCGCAAACAGGATTTCCGGTGTCTCTACCACCTGATTTCCGGACGGATAAAGTGCCCCTGTCTCCTGCGCATCACCCTGTTCCAGTTTATCAAAGCTGCAAAGCGGTGCCTTGATCTGATCCGCTATTTTCTTCGCTGTCTCCGGCATAAACGGCTCAAGCAGACTTGCCCCCACCAAAATACCGTTTAACAGATTATAGAGTACTGTAGCCAGACGATCTTTCTTTGTCTCATCTTTTGCCAATGCCCAGGGCATGGTTTCGTCGATATATTTATTACACCTCTTAAACAGGCTAAATATCTCGCTGATCGCATCTGCAACCCGCAGATCGTCCATTTTGGCAGAAACTTTCCGATACGTATTTGCTGCCACCGCTTTCAGATCGGCATCAACATCCGCCTGATCTCCGGTCTCGTTCTTATTCTCAACAACACCGCCGAAATATTTATTGCTCATGGAAACGGTTCGATTCACCAGATTCCCCATGGTGTTGGCCAGATCTGAGTTAAACCGTTCGATCATCAGCTCCCAGGTGATCACGCCGTCATTTTCAAAGGGCATCTCATGCAGTACAAAATAGCGCACCGCGTCCACGCCAAAAAAGGAGATCAGATCCTCCGCATAGATCACATTTCCTTTGGACTTGCTCATCTTGCCGTCCCCCTGCAAAAGCCAGGGATGTCCGAATACCTGTTTCGGCAGTTCTTCATCCAACGCCATCAGAAAGATCGGCCAGTAGATCGTATGGAAGCGGATGATATCTTTCCCGATCAGATGGAGATCCGCGGGCCACAGCTTTTCATACTGCTCTGTGGACTTTCCCTCCGCATCATAGCCTATACCGGTAATGTAGTTGGTCAGCGCATCCAACCATACATAAACCACATGCCTGTCATCAAAGTCTACCGGAATGCCCCATTTAAAGGAAGTCCTCGAAACACACAGATCCTGCAGGCCGGGCAGCAAAAAGTTATTCATCATCTCGTTTTTCCGGGAAACCGGTTGGATAAATTCCGGATGATCATTGATGTGTTTGATCAGCCTGTCCGCATATTTGCTCATTTTAAAGAAATAAGCTTCCTCTTTCGCCGGCTTTACTTCACGTCCGCAGTCAGGACATTTACCGTCCACAAGCTGCGATTCTGTCCAGAATGATTCGCAGGGCGTACAGTACAGCCCCTCATAAGCGCCCTTATAGATATCCCCTTTCTCATAAAGGCGTTTAAATATCTTCTGCACCTGCTTTTCATGATAATCATCCGTCGTTCTGATAAACTTATCATAAGAAGTATCTAAGGAATCGCAAATCTCCTGAATCTGCTTTGCAACGCCGTCCACAAATTCCTTTGGCGTAACACCTGCATCCTGTGCTTTCAGCTCAATCTTCTGCCCATGCTCGTCCGTTCCTGTCTGGAAGAACACATCATAGCCGTCTTTTCTTTTAAATCTGGCAATGCTGTCTGCCAGCACGATCTCATAGCTGTTGCCGATATGCGGCTTGCCCGATGTATAGGCAATCGCCGTCGTAATATAATATTTCCCCTTGTTCATTTTGTCTATTCCTCCCTTCATGAATGCACACTGTCAATCGATACACATATATCCTCTTCGTTTTCTGCCGCTTCCATTGCCGCCACTGTTACTGCACCCGGAATCTTTTTACTTATCATAAACGGCATCTGCTGTTCTCTTACGCACTGCCTCAGAAAAATATTAAATGCAGTCGAAAGACTCATCCCCAACTCTGAGAACAAAGAATCCGCCTGCATTTTTAACTCTTCATCCACTCGAAAAGTTACATTCACACTCTTCATGTTCATTTCCTCCAAATTTTACATATAATGGATTATACATAATCTTTATTTTAAAGTCAATATAGAGTGTGCTTTTAGCGTGCATATTGTGTGCATCTATTTCCCTGTGTTCATCCCTTTTACTCTCATTTCAGAAAATATCCCGTTTCCCACATTATGTTGCAAACGCTGTAAGTCAATCCCATTTTCTCTTCTGAAAAAGAACCCCGAACAAAATGAAAAAGAATATCAGATAAGCCGCGGCAATTACAAGTTTCCAAGATAAAAACTCATCAGATGTTCCCAGTTTTCTGATTGCCTCTCCAATTTGATAACTATAGGTGAACTGCGCCGCTTTTTCTATGGTCTGATTAAAAAAGGCCAGCATCGGGAGAAATGCAAATACCATGCCCATGGGCACGGCAAGCGCATTTGCCGTCGCCATATTTCGCGCGTACATGCCGATACACATCCCCAGAATAACGGAGGGCACACAGGCCGCGGTGAAAAGAAACAGCAAACCTGCCCCCTGCAGCGGACTGCACCCGGCCATCAAAAGAAAGGATATCCCTGTAATCTGTGTGGCCATCCACACAAAAAAGCCGATGCTGAACAGATACTCAAGCGGCTTCACGCCGGACAAAATTAACACCCGCAGCGTATTCTTTTCTTTTTCTTCCGAAAGAACAGCGGCCGTACTCACAACCGGCGTAAAGACACAATGCATCACCGCAAACGTAGACAGAAAAAAATAGCGGCTCTCTTCCTGTTCTCCCATTGCCTGTATCATCACAAAAGCAACTGCGGGATATATGATAAACAAAACCAGCACCTGCATATTTTTCAATGTATCCCATATCTGTTTGATAAACACAGCCTGTATATTTCGAATCCGTATCATACATCCAACTCCTTTCCTGTCAAAAACCGAAACACAGTATCCAGGTCCGGTTCCGATGTGTGAAGTGCCTTTATCCGCCCGCTTTTCAGATAGCCGCATAAAACTTCTGCTTCCTGCGGCGTATTGCCCAAAACATCCCTGTTGCCGTCTGTCAGGGTGACATGTATCTTCTGTGCGCGGTCATGCCGCAGGCAGATCTCATCCGGCTTCCCCGATTCTACAATTTTTCCCTCATGTAGTAGTACAATATGACGGCAAAGCTTCTGTGCCTCGCTCATATTATGCGTGGTCAAAAGGATTGTCATTCCTTCTTTCCTCAGTTCCTCAAGCAGCGTATGCACCGCCGATGCCGTAGTCGGATCCAGACCGCTTGTCGGTTCGTCCAAAAACAGTAACCTGGGGTGGTGCAGAATTGCCCGTGCAATTAACAGCCGCTGCCGCATTCCTTTGGACAGTCTGCCCACTTTTACATTTCTGTCCTTCCACAACAGCACCTGCTTCAATACTTCCTCTATGCGTTCCTGCCCCACACCTTTGATACGGGCCAAAATCTTCAAATTTTCATAGCAGGACAACCTGTCGTATAGCCCGCACCGGTCCGCTACGATTCCCACATTTTCATAGCGGTTTTTCTCCTGATAAGCACAGCTTTGTCCTAATATTTCTGCTTTCCCCTCAAACGGCATCTGCCCCGTCATAATATGGATCAACGTAGTCTTCCCTGCTCCGCTTGGCCCCAAAAGCCCAAAGATTTCTCCCGCTTCAACCGAAAAAGAAACGCCTTTGAGCACCTGCTTTTCTGAAAACGATTTATGAATTTGTTCCAATCGGATCACATTGCCTTTCTGCCTGGTCATGCTCTGCCCCTTCCCTTCTTTGATATTTTTTTAACAGCTTTTCATATTTACAACTCTGTATATGCGTCTTTAAAATCATACAGCCTACGCTCACACAAACGCAGATGGCAAAACTTACTATAAATCCGATCCATCCTTCCACATTGCTGATCGGAAACCACCCGCATACAGCAATAAAACAAACCATGGACACCATGATCGCAAACAGCATTCCTATCGTTCTCCACAAAATCATCATATTCTTAAATATCTTCCCGGAAAAGAAAAGACTTTTCCATCCTGCGATCACCGCCGCACTGAAAAAATACTGCATTATCGTCTCAAGCGCCAGTCCCTCGCTTCCCAACCGGAACATGGTCGAAACTCCCTTTGCACTCTCCCCGAACAAAAACACCATAAGGGTCAATACCAAAATGTCAATTGCAAAAATATACATCGTATCCTTGATAAATGAGTGATTCATAAGACCTCCTCCAGTTTCTTTTTAAAATTTGAAGCATACTGTCTGGACACATACAGTTTTTCACCGTTACTCATCGTCAAAAGCAGCCTGCCTCCCAAATCCGCCCGCATCGATCTGATTTTGTGAAAGTTTACAATGCAGGATTTATTTGCCCTCATAAAATCCAGAACCGCCAGTTTTTCCTCCAGTTCATATAGCTTCAGTGTGGATTCATAAACATCCTTATCCAGATAGAAAAAGGTTCTTCGGTCTGCCGTATCAATATATAATACTTTCTCAGCATCCAGAATATAGGACTCGCCCGCCCTGCTGCCAGTCAGTTTCAAATCCATGACCCGAAGCAGAGTTACCAGTTTTTCGACCTCCGAAGTCAGCTTTTTGCAGCAGACGGTGATCTCCATTTCTTCACAGCGATCGTCTTCAACAATATTAATCCTCAACTTCTCTCTTCCTTTCATCAAACGCAGGCGGCGGTTACTATCCATAGTGTAACCGCCGCCCGTTATTATTACAACGCTCCTCTGCTTATGTTGTATCTTTTAATGCGTAAGCTGCCTTTATCAGCTCATCTGTTCTCTCACTCCCTCTTTCACTGCTGCATGGCCTTCTGTCTTTCCCGCAGTGCACAGATTATACTGTCGCAGGCTCTTTCAACATTTTCCCGCGAAGTCGCTATGTTCATCCTTGCAAAGGCATCATACCCTTCTGCGCCAAACCAGGAACCGTAGTCCATCGCAATTTTACACGTCCGCTGCAAAAATTCTTTCAATTCCTCCTCTGCATCAAAAAATGCGCTGAAGTCCAACCACATCAGATAAGTACCTTCCAGATTGCTGATCTTTACTTCCGGACACTCCGCCTTAAAACGTTCCCTGATATATTCATAATTGCCGTAAATAACATCTTCCAGCCAGGCTTCCCCGCCCCTTAAAGCCGCCTCCGCCGCAATATAACCAAAAGCATTTCCACTGCCCAAAGACAGGTTTTCCATAAACTGTTTAAACTTTTCCCGGTTCGCTTTGTCCGGAATGATCACGAAAGAATTCTGCACAGCCGCTATATTAAAGGTTTTGCTTGCGGCCGCCATCGTGATCAGCATATCATCATAATCCCCCACCTCGGCCGCAGTTACTTTTTCCCTTCCAAGCTTCGGATTGATAATATCCTGATGAATCTCATCCGAAATCACCATCACATGATGCTTTTTGCACAGATCAAGCAGTCTTTTTAACTCCTCTCTTTTCCATACACGCCCTATGGGGTTATGGGGATTGCACAAAATATAAAGCTTCACATTGTGCTTCACAATGTCTTCTTCAAATCTGTCAAAATCTATTTCATAAGTCTGGCCCGTTCTTTTCAGCTCACACTTTATCAGTTTTCTCTGCTCGCAGTGTTCTACGGCATGCATAAACGGATAATAAACCGGGGGTGATACCATAACACTGTCTTCCGGCTTCGTGAATACCCTGACCGCCCAGTAAATGGCAGGCACCACACCCGGCGTGACGCAAATCCACTCCGGTTCTATCTCATAGTTATGATGCTCTCTCTCCCAACGCACAACCGTTTCAAAATAGGATTCCGGAGGGATAAAATATCCTAACGGCGCATTCATATATTGCTTTAAAGCCTCTGTTACACAATCCGGACATGCAAAATCCATGTCAGCCACCCACATAGCCAGAAGGTCTTCTTCCCCAAACTCTTTTTTCAGTCCGTCCCATTTCACGCAGTTTGTATTTTTCCTGTTTCTGTATTCCATTCTCTTTCTCCCGTTCTGTCAATTTCCTGGCCGCCGCACTTCAATACTTAAAATCTCCGCTGCGATATTTTTATTATAGCAAAACAAGATATCTGTTACAATGCCCACTTCAACCGTTGTGCTAATACATGCCCCGCCCGGCATATATTTTAAGGACTTACTTTTCAGGAGCTCTTATGCGTTTCTTATCCAAAATCCACAACTTTTTTTCCGGCAAAAAGCTTTTTTCCATGCTGTTACTCTGTTTTCTTTTGTTTTCAGCCGGTTTTTTATCCTTTTTTATTTATCGGAACGCGCCCTCGTTTCTTGCCGACGTCTCTTACAACAAGCTCTGTCGGGAAATTTTTCGTGACGAGCTTTCCGGCAACACCTTAACGCTCCATTATACCCTAAGGAACCCGGCGGACTACGGCATCTACGACGATGAACCGCACCTTCCCGCCTACAGCGCCGAAAACAGAGCGCTATCCAATGCGGCAGTCACCGAATGGCTTGAGCAGCTTTCCGCTATCGATCCGGAACAACTTTCGGAAAAAAACAGGTATAGTTATACTCTGCTTTCCCGTTATCTGACGCTCCAGCAGTCCCTCTCGGCTTATACCTGCTATAACGAACCTCTTTCTCCAAACAGCGGTATGCAGCAGACTCTTCCCGTACTTTTTGCCGAATATCGGTTTGACAGGCGCAAGGATATTGACAATTACCTTTCCCTGCTCTCTCAGACAGGCAGTTATTTTGTAGGACTTCTTGCCTATGAACAGGAAAAAGCCGATGCCGGTCTTTTTATGTCCGAAAACAGTGCGGCCGTACTTGCAAAAGAATGTGAAGCCTTTCTGACAGAGGACGCCATAGACAGCGGTTCCCATTTTCTTGTGGATTCTTTTTCCTCAAGACTTACGGAATTTCAGAAAACCTACCCTGAATTATTGAGTGATGAGCTCTTTGATATTTATTATCAGGAAAATATACGCATCTTAAAAGAAGACGTGATGCCTGCCTATCAGATGATTGCAGAAGAAATGACACACCTGTCAGAAACCGCCGTCAGAAAAGATCTTCCGCGAAATTCTTCTGCATTTACAGAAAAACAACGCTACTATACATTATTAGTGCAAAAAGATACCGGCTCCTACCGCTCTATAACGGAACTACAGGAAATGCTCTATGAACAGTTTGACGCATTACGTCTTGAATTGATAAACCTTAAAACGCAGGAAGCCGACACACAGGCGACGGCCAAACATACCCATCCTCTCTCTGTCGAAAATATTCTTACCTTTTTGCAGGAGGATATGAAAGAAGACTTTCCGCCGCTTCTCTCCGGCACTGCGGATGAATCAAAGAGCCTGATCAAAAGACAGCTTCCGCCCATCTCCTGTGACATTAAATATATTTCCGAAAGTCTGTCCGCCACCAGCGCACCGGCTTTTTACCTGACGCCCCAGATGGATGCATTTCACAAAAATGTCATCTATATCAACCCTGCATCCTCTTTGGAGGGCGTATCCCTTTACACCACGCTTGCCCACGAAGGTTTTCCCGGACATCTTTATCAGACTGTCTACGCCAGGGAAAGCGGCATTGCCGATACAAAAAATCCGCTTCGCGGAATTTTAGATTACCCGGGCTATGCAGAGGGTTGGGCGCTCTACGTGGAGCTTCTCTCCTACGACTATGCCGGGAATTACTATGCCGCAGATACGAATCTTCAAAAGACCGCCCGCTCTATGGAACTTTGCCTGTGCGCTCTTTTGGACCTTCATATTCATTATTATGGCCTTACGCTCTCTCAGACTCAGGTTCTTCTCGGACAGTTCGGCATTTCCAAAGATGCCGCACAGAATATTTATTCTTATATTGCACAGGAGCCTGCCAACTACCTGAAATATTATGTAAGCTACCTTGAGATTTTATCTTTAAAGCAGGACGCTATGCAGCTCTGGAAAGAAGACTACTCAGACTACCGCTTTCATCAGTTTTATCTGGATGCCGGCCCCTCGGATTTTCTGTCTTTAAAAGAGCGGCTGCAGGAAAACAGATAATCTGCTTTTAGCCCAAGAATACAATGACCATACTCGCCACAATGCCGACGGCGGTTGCGAGGAGTGCACCGGGCAGCGTCCATCTTGTTTTTTTCACTTTCGCCGCCATATAATAGACGCTCATTGTATAAAAACAGGTTTCCGTACAGCTCATCATAATAGATGTCAAAAGTCCTGTACGGGAATCCGGGCCATACTGCTCGAAAATATCCAACACCAATCCGGTGGCTGCCGACGAGGAAAACATCTTAATAAATACAAGCGGAACAAATTCCGCACCAATCCCTATTTTCTCTGTCAGCCCGCCAAAAAGACTTCCGAGCAGCGACAGAAAACCGGAAGCGCGAAGCACACCTACCGCTATCATCAGCCCCACCAGTGTCGGCATTATGTTCACAACTGTTTTTAACCCATCCATGGCTCCTTTTACAAAAGCGTCATACACATCCGTCCTATTTAATACGCCATTCAGCACAATATAAAAAATAACTGCAGGGATAATGATTACCGAAAGCCTCATCAACATCCGTTTTTCCTCCCATACCGCATCTTAATATAGAGAATTCCTGCCAGCGTGGAAAAACAGGTTGCAAGAATTGCCGGCAAAATAATACCGGACGGGTTGGAGGATCCATATTTTGTCCGGTAAACGATCATATTGACCGGAATAAGCTGCAATGACGAAATATTTAAGATCAAAAAGGCACACATTGCATCGCTGGCTGTTTCTCTATTCCCGTTTAATGCGGACAATTCCTCCATTGCTTTTAAGCCCGCCGGTGTGCAAGCCCACCCCAGTCCAAGAATATTCGCCACAAGATTTGTCGCAATATAGCCTCTCGCCGGATGATCCGCCGGTACGTCGGGAAACAGAAAACTGATAAACGGCTGCAGTTTATTTGTAAACTTTTCTATCAGTCCCGCTTGTCCCGCAATTTCCATTAATCCTACCCAGAGCGCCATTGCCCCGGCCATCGTGATGCACAATGTCACTGCTGACTCCGCATATTCCAGACAGGCATTGGAAACGGCCTCCATATTACCGGTAAACAGAGCATAAACGATTCCAATGAGAAGCATGCCCGCCCAAATGTAATTTAACATCTGTTGTCCTCCTATTTGAAGTTCCGCAGATTCTCTTCCAGCACACCTTTGTGGAGCTTACATTTACGGCTGTCAAAAAACGCCATCCGTAAATGAAGCTGTGCGCTGTCCGAGAATCTGCTGTTAAAGTTCCGCTGCGCGACGGCTCTTTACATCTTTCTCTATATCTTTATGCGCCTGTCCGGGAAAACTTGACCATTATTTTTCCGAAGGCTCACCAGAGGACTTTTCATACGGAAGCCACTCGAAATTTATTACCGCACAAAAAAAGACCCCCGAAATTTTATACCATTTCAGGAGTTCTTCTTTATTTTTTCATTCCATTTCGTGTTCCATTTTTATTAAACGTCGATGCCCTGTTCTTTGATAAAACGAATCACATCGCCTACTGTCTTCATATTCTCCAGATCGTCAGACGGGAATTCCACACCGTATTCCTCTTCACACCGCATTACCAACTCAAATAAGTCCAAAGAATCCGCACCAAGATCGTCCTTAAAAGAAGTTTCCTCTGTAATCTGACTCGCGTCTACGGTCCCTAACTGTTCTTCTATAATTACCGCAATTTTTTCCAACATCCTCTTTGTCTCCTTTTTTTAATCTAGCCTTTTCAAATTATGAATTTCTGCTTCCGGTTGGTTTTCAAAGCAGACGGCTTTCTCAGTCTATACAGAGTATAGTTACCCTTTTTCTATTTGTCAAGCATATACTGATAAATTTCTCGTTTACTGACCCCTCTGTCTTTCGCAACCAGCTTCATCGCTTCTTTTCGTTCCACTCCTGTCTCTTCATACTGTCTCATATGTTCCTCAATGCTAAGACTTAAAAATCCCTCCTGCTTTTCCTTCTTTTTCTGCAGAAGGCTCTTTCCCTCTATCACAAGCACATACTCGCCGCGGGGTTCTTCCTTCTCATAAAATGCAAGGGCTCCCTCCATCGTAGTCGGCATCACAGTCTCAAACTTTTTTGTCAGTTCCCGGCAGATCGTGATCTTCCTCTCGCCTAACGCCTCATAGAGTTCTTTTAAGGTGCGTTTCAGATGATGCGGCGCCTCATATAATATCATCGTCCTCGTCTCTTCTGCAAGTGCTTCCAAAATTTCTGCTTTCTCCTTTTTGTCCGACGGTAAAAATCCTTCAAAACAGAAACGTCTCGTTGAAAGTCCTGATAATGTCAGTGCTGTAATACAGGCTGCCGCCCCCGGCAGGGATGTCACGGTAATTCCTTCCTCCTGACAAAGCTTTACAAGTACTTCCCCGGGATCCGAGATTGCTGGTGTTCCTGCATCCGTGATCAGGGCCACATCCTGCCCCTCCTTCATCTTCTGTACCAACGCCTGTGCCTTTTCCACTTTATTATATTCATGATAGCTTGTCATAGATGTCTTAATGCCGAAATGGTTTAACAGTTTGATGCTGTTTCGCGTATCCTCCGCCGCAATCAGGTCTGCTGCCGACAAAGTTTCAATAACACGCGGTGTTATATCGCCAAGATTACCGATCGGGGTGGCGCATAGATATAATGTTCCATACATAAGTACATTCCTTCCTGCGTTGTCCGCTCAATACCCGTAGATATCGTATATTTCAGGTGTGTATACGCCCGGACTCTGATAGACGATCAGCGGTTTCTCCACAGTCATCCGGGGTCTGCCGCCGCGGACAGCTTCCATCAGCACCATGTTGGGTTCTTTATCCGCAAAGGGATACACTAACTGCATACGCTTAGGTTCCAGCTTGCAGTTGCTCAATGTCACCAGTATTTCTGCAAGGCGGAAAGGTCTGTGCACAAGATAAAAGCGGCCGCCCGGCTTTAACAGCTTTACTGTCATTTCCGCAATATCCCGGAAAGTGCAGCACACTTCATGGCGGGCGATCGTTTTGGATCGTTCCGCATTCTGTAAGCCATGCTGTCCGATCATATAGGGCGGATTACAGGTGATCACGTCAAAAGAGGCTGCTTCAAACCACCTGTCAGCCTCCTTGATATCCCCTGTTATGATCTCTATTTTTTCTTCAAGCGCATTCAATTTTACACTCCGCCTGGCCATCTCTGCGCTTTCTTCCTGAATCTCAATTCCGAAAAGGTGTGGTATCTGTGTCCTTGCTTCCATCAAGAGCGGCAAAATACCTGTTCCTGTTCCGATGTCTAACAGTCTTTCCCCTCTCGCTTCCTTTGCGAAGCCGGCAAGCAGCACAGCATCCATTCCGAAGCAGAAGCGTTCCGGATCCTGAATAATGCGATAACCGTTTCTCTGCAGGTCGTCGATTCTCTCTCCCGGTTTTACCAGATTATTTTCTTCCATAAACTTCCCTTATTCATCCAGTCCGGATAACTGTTCTTTCTTCTCTTTCTTTTCCAGTTTCTCAAGCTCTTTCAGCTCTTTTAATTCCTCTGTGGACGCATGGTCTTTCCTGTTTTTATGGCGTCTCTTAAACCGAAGTTTATCCACCTTATATTCTTTCAGCTCTTTTTCATCGTTGACTTCCACCAGTACTTTCACAAGCTGGCGCAGAATATTGACGCTCTGTACTTCCCCCTTCAAGCCATCTTCTGTTGTGACAAAGTCGCCCACGCCCGGCAGTTTGCGGTTCAGTTCCTCATAAATTTCTTCCTCATTATTCAGGCAGCACATCAGTCTGCCACAGACGCCGGAAATCTTCGTGGGATTCAGGGAAAGATTCTGCTCTTTTGCCATTTTAATGGAAACCGGCGCAAACTCTGATAGATAGGTGTGGCAGCAAAGCGGCCTGCCGCAGATGCCGATGCCGCCCACAATTTTTGTCTCATCTCTGACACCGATCTGGCGCAGCTCAATTCTTGTTTTGAAAACCGCCGCCAAATCCTTCACCAGTTCTCTGAAATCGATACGCCCGTCTGCCGTAAAATAAAAAAGAACTTTGTTATTGTCAAACGTATATTCCGCATCGATGAGCTTCATTTCCAGCTCATGCTTTTTTATTTTTTCCAGACAGATCTGGAATGCTTCTTTTTCCTTCTTTCTGTTTGCCGCTTCCTGCTCAATATCTTTTTCCGTAGCAAGCCTGAGTACGGGCTTTAACGGCTGCATGATCCGTGAATCTTCTATCTCGGTCGGCGGCATTACTACCGTGCCGAACTCAATTCCTCTGGCCGTCTCCACGATCACATGATCGCCTCTTTTTATTGAAAACTCCCGGGGCGCAAAATAGTAAATCTTACCTGCTGTCCGGAATCGTACACCGATTACTTTCATCTATGACCTCACATTCTGCCTTTCGGCAATTAATTTTCCTGAATGGTAATAAACAGAAGTTCCATTACCAGTTCAAAATTTACATTGGCCCGCAGCCTGTTTTTCGCGCTGTCAAGTGCCTTTAATATATTTTCTATCCCCTCGTAGGCGCTTTTATCAGCCGCCTTTCTAATATATGGTATCTCCTCCCTGAAAATCAAGTGGTTTGTATCATTTGTCGCTTTAAAAAGAAGCACATCGCGATACCAGATTGAAAGCACATCCAGATATTCGTTTACATCAATATGGTATTCCCGGATTTTTTTGATCGCTGCCATCACTTCATGCAGTTCCATACTTCGGATATTTTTCACAAGGCTCAACGCCTCATGACAAATGTTCTCAAACTCTTCGCTTGTCGCAAGCTGCTTTGCCTGTCCAATATTCCCCCTTGCAAAAGCAACACAAATGTCGGCTTTATAATCCGGAATCATCAGCTCTGTTTTCAGATATTCCTTTACCTGTTCATCCCTTACCGGCCTCATATGAAGCACCACACAGCGGCTTAAGATCGTCGGCAGAAGCGCTTCCAGATTGGTCGTTAAAATGAGTAACACTGCATAAGCGGGCGGCTCCTCCAACGTTTTTAACAGGGCATTCTGCGCCTGGGGCGTCATCTTTTCACCCTCATTGATAATATAGATCTTATAGGGGCTGCTGTAGGGTCTGATCGCAATATCGCCGTTGATCTGGCTGCGCACATCCTCCACACCGATAGAATTCGGCTTCTCATGCCCCACATAAACAATATCCGGCTGGTTTCCACTCTGAAACTGTTTACAGGAATGGCATTCCCCACAAGGTTCTAAACCCTGCTTCTCACACTGCAGCGTTGCTGCAAATGTCTTTGCTATAAATTCCTTGCCGGAAAAAAGTTCTCCCTGAATAATATAAGCATGCGAAATCTTATTCTGTGAAATTGCATTCTGTAAATATTCTTTAATGTGTTCCTGCCCGATAATGTCTTTAAAACTATGCATATATCCCCTCATTTCAGTGCTGCATCATGTCTAAGTAAAAATATCCAGAAGCAGCCCTTCTATTTCCCCTATTTTGCTGAGAATCAAAAGATTATCTTTCTCATCTTTCATCAGTTCCTGCGCCAGATCATCCAGATTCTGGTCGATCAGTCGAATAATGCCATATACACGATGCCGTCCCCTCCTGTCCAAAAAATTTTCTCTGGAAAAATGATGAGAACGGGTTACCACTTCATTTAAAAAATCTTTGATCAGTCCCCGATATCGCTTCATGTCTTTCACATCACGGCGTTTTCCAAGACGTTTTCCCTGCATCGTAATCTCTTCCATCAGGGCTGTCAGTTTCGCCTGCAGTTCCTGTTCTTCCACACGGCTGGCCAGTGTAAATTTAAAACTGCCGTCCGCAGGCGCCTCTTTTTGTGTTTGCTGCGCTTGTGACACCTGTGTCAATTGATTGACTTTAATTTCCAAAACAAAGCTCTCCTCTGATATATTCTAATATTTCTGAAAGACATCTGTCCAGATCATCATTTATGAAGCGCTTTTGTATACCTGCCGCCGCCTGCTTCTCCACACTGAAATCCTGTACGTCTGCCAAATAACGTCTGCACATTTCCTCATATTGCGGTATCTCCTGTGTGCGTTCTCTATCCAACGCCCGCTGTAGTCTTTCCCCGTCATCTAAGTCAATAAACACGGGAATCATTTTCTCACGGCCGAAATATGCACATACTTTCTTGTAGGATTCAAGCGTCCCTATCATCAGATAATTTTTTCCCGGCTGGAATGTTTCCTTCTCCACCACAGTAAAATACCGCCACATTCCCTGCACCGTATTGTAACTTCTGTCCTCTATTACCTTGCCCTCTTTCTGCAGTTTCTGAAAGCCGGCCTCATCCGTAAAATGATATTCCACGCCGTCCGTCTCTCCCGCCCGGACGGGTCTGGTCGTATAAAGTACTACCGTATGAAAGAAAAACTCTTTCTGTTGCAGGAGCCTTTTATAAACAGTATCCTTGCCTGATGAACTTTTCCCCATAAGATACACGATTTTTCCCATAGAATCCTCAATACGATAATGTTTCTTTCATTTGAGCATACTTCATTTACAGTTTAACACATTTTCTTCTTTAAAAGAAGCCTTATCCAATAAAATCCATGGGATTTTTATGAAATTCCTCATTCGAAAATTTAAAGTGATCGTGTTGCTCTTTTTCAAAAATTCATGGAATACTTATATACTTTTACTGTATACGTGAATTGTCATTTCAATTTGCAGCATTTCAACACACACAATTTTCCATCATCAGAAATTCCCGTCATATACTCTTTGCTTTCCCTGCACTGTCTGATTTTACAGATAACCTCCTCACTGACCACTTCGCCCGGGACAAGAAACGGAATACCGGGCGGATAGAAAAAGAGAAATCCGCCACTGATTCTTCCTCCGGCTTCTTCCGGGAAAATCCACTCTTTTTCTCTCTGTATCGCCTCATAAATGCTCAATACAGAGACAGGCCGCTCTATGTTATACATATCGGCCCTTTTCTTCTCATTCTTTATCCCGGCACACTTTTCATCTTTCCCGGAAATTTCCCTGTCTATTTCTGCAAGCGCGCCTGTAAGCCGCTCTATGCCTTCCTCTGTATCCATAACACTCAAAATACCAAGCACATAGTCCGGAGCTGCCATCTCCATCTGCAAATGATATTTTTCAAGTAATATCCGATAAAGTTCCCACCCCGTCATACCTGTTTCTTTTACGGAAATAACCAGTTTTCCCGTATCCCGTCTCTCTCCTGCAGGCATCAGACGAATACAGGAAAACGCGGCAGCCGCCTGATCTACTCTGTCCCTAAGCGCCAACAGGCCCGCATACCTTTCCTCCCCTTCCTCTGCGATAAAATCCATACACTGGTCTATGCTCGCCATAAGAAGATAAGACGGACTGCTACTTTGATACATCCCTAAATAGTTTTTCAGTTTTTTCCTGTCTATAAGCGATCCCTGCACATGCAGCAGCGCGGTCTGCGTCAGGGCAGGCAGCGTTTTATGAACACTATTAATTACAATATCAGCGCCGCACTGCACCGCGCTCTCCGGCGCATTTTCCGACAATGCAAAGTGTGCCCCATGGGCCTCATCCACAATAAGCGGTATATGACAGGCGTGCACTGCTTTTGCAATTTCCCGGATATCCGATATCACGCCGTCATAAGTCGGTGAAGTGATCACCACGCCGCAGATATCCCGCCGCCCTGCCAGATATTCCTGTACCTGTTTCGCCGTAATCTCTCCCTGCACGGCAAAGTCCTCTATCACCTGCGGATACAGATACTCTGTCTGCAGACGATTTAATACTACGGCATTGTATACCGATTTGTGACAATTTCTTGCTATCAGAAGTTTTTTCCCATCCTCTGCCACCGCAGAAACAGCACTTAGTATTCCACCTGTGCTGCCGTTTATGAGAAAGAAACTCTGTTCAGCATGATAAATACCTGCCGCTTTTTGTTGTAATGCAAGCAACAGGTCCTTCGCATCATGCAGATTATCAAATCCTTCTATTTCTGTAATGTCATATTGGTATAGATATTCCAGACGCTTATAGCAGGGAGGCGCACTTTCCTTCGGAAAACGCTTATAGCAGGCCAACGCGCCCTCCTTCGGAGAGCGCTTATGGCCAGGCATGTGAAATGGATAATAGTCTGATTCGCTGTAAGTTACAAGCTGTTCCCAAAGATTTTTCACTTCTTTCTTTTTCTCCGATGTCCTTTTTGTAAATGTACCGTCTCCAAAAACGAACAATATTTATCCGCCGCAGTCACCATCCAGGCCTCTCTGCACATAGGAGGCTTTATCGTAAGCGGCCACATATGTTTTATAATGATTTCCCTTTGTCTATCCGTCAACTCATATTCCTGTTCTGCATTTTTCAAAGCCCTTGCCGGATGATGAAAGCCATGCAGCCTGTGCGGATTCTCCTGATCAACATGGTGCCAGTCATACAGAAAATAATCATGTAGGAGTGCTCCCCTTATCAGATCTCTGCGGTTATGTTCTATTCCCAACATATCCGAAATCCGTATGCTCTGTCTGGCAACCTGAATGCTGTGCTCTTTTACGGATATTGTACCATGCTGCATATTATTTTTGCTTGTCTCAAAATTTTCAGAATGAAGAATATCTGAAGCATACCGTCTCAGCTCATTTTCGATATTTTTCTGTCTTTCAAAATACTCTCTACGGCGCTTTTTTCTGCGTTCATTCAAATATTTTTTCAGCCTTTCCATTTTGCATCTCTTTTCTTTCAATATCCTGCCTGCTATCACACTGTTATTATCAGTATAGCATCCAAAAACATAAAAATAAACTGCAAACCGGATAATTATATATTTTAACCTTTCAACTCTTAAAAAGGGAGATGAAAAAATTTTAAATGGAATTGTGTATGTATATGTGATAAAATAATAAAATTGTATAATTCAACAAAAAATCTTAGTAATGACTTCCTGGGAGGTATATATATGTACAGACATAAAAAGATAACCATACTGGTATGTGCTTTTTTAACAGCCTTAAGTATTGTTGCTTGTGGGCGGACAAATACTGCAAATCAACAGGAAAGCAATGTGCAGGCAGTTGAAAATATAGATTCGGAAATGACAGCAGAAGAACTATTGGATTTATTTATCGATGGCTCAATAAACGCAGTTGACTCCACAGATTTGACATCTACATTTTATATTACTGATTTAAATATGAACTCTGGAGAATGGGACTCATATTCTATTGGAGAAAAAATTGATCTTGACAATGATGGAGAAAACGAACTGATTATTAACGGCCCTTATGGCGGAATATACCTTGATGCACGCAATAATAAGGTATATAAATTTGCCGCGGGAGATGGCAATGCTATCATTCTTTCTTATACTTATTATAACGGAGCTACATGGATTATGTATAGCAACAGAATGTATGTAGGATACGAATGTTACCATATGGAAAAATTTGAAGGAGCTGATAACTTAGTTGCAGAAATGAATTTTTCAGAAGAACTTGTTGACCCAAATAATTCAGAGTCTGAAATGAAATATACCTTGAATGGAACTATCATTTCTTATGATGAATACACGGAATTATGCAGCAAAATTTTCGCCGCTGAAGTAAATACAGGTTGAAAGAAAAACTTTAATTGAATGTGCCGTTTGTGCAGATGTCCCGAATTTGATGGAAATAGATTTGGAAAATGAAAATTTCAGACAACAAAAAACCTATAGCTTCTGTGTTTGTAGAATCTATAGGTTTTTAGCCAATAATAAATGCCCAGAGCCGGAATCGAACCAGCGACACGAGGATTTTCAGTCCTCTGCTCTACCAACTGAGCTATCTGGGCATAGACTTTCGTCTTCGTAGCGGGGATAGGATTTGAACCTACGACCTTTGGGTTATGAGCCCAACGAGCTTCCAGACTGCTCCACCCCGCGATATCAATATTTCATTACTGGCATCAGCCAAATGGATGGAGGTGGATTCGAACCACCGAAGCAATTTGCAGCAGATTTACAGTCTGTCCCCTTTGGCCACTCGGGAATCCATCCATATACATTAATATTATTGCCAG
>JAAUZC010000046.1 GCA_014804795.1 Lachnospiraceae bacterium
GCCATCGAAATCCATGTTGATATAAGTAAACAGGGATTCTGCCGCCGAAGTCTTTTTCCAGTAGGAGCAGCACTTCTTTTCTCGAATCGCCCGCATAACGGAATAAGGGTTATAGATTAATCCGCATTCCGGAAAATCATACCCGTCATACTATGCTTTGAATACATTAAAATCCATATGATATTTATCACAGAGGTTTCCTGCTTCTTCTTCCGTAAATCTGGTATATTCTGCAAATCCGTCAGGATAAAGAACGGGATACTCAAGGAAGTCTGATATAGCAGACTGTGAGCCATTCTTCTTTATGGGAAGAATCCCTGTCATATATGCAGCTGCCACAACCTTCGGGACTATCAATCCTGCTGTTAACCCGACTGATTATCGCTGTTTTATCTATAATATTCTGAGTTTAGAATTCTTTTGAATCCGATGTTGCCGGGATTTACATACTGGCCATGGCTCATCATCCAGACCTCCTTGCTGCCATTCATTTACCGAGGAAACCCAACATTCAGTCAAGTTATTATCGGTAACAGCCGCTGCAAACGGCTTAGCAAGAAAATAATTTATCTTCCGTAGTACAGTTCCGTAATCCTCAGTATTTGTATCAATTTTACGGCAGAAAGCTTTCCATTTTTTCTTCATTGCTTCGTCATTCCCAAAACCCATAACCTGCTCAAATTGTCCGATTGTAAAGGTACGTCCACGGTTTTCAAAGGTCTTTTTCAAAGCTTCGGTAAGTATGGCTCCGTCAAAATTAAATTTATTTGCAAGGTAATAAATGTCGTAATAGTCTTTCATTCTACTGGAGAACTCCATTAGGCTGAGTATTGCGTCTATCTTTTCTGCAATCGTTGTTTCAAGTGAATAAGTATTCACTGTAGGCGCAGGGAAATCATCGAGCTGCGTAGGAATTTTTCTTTTTTCTTGTTTTGGTACAATAACATCGCCAACACCGAAATCAATACTGAATGGTGTTTTCGTATTCTTAATCCGAGCCACGAGGGAAGCTCTGATACCAGCATACTTCTTTGCAATGGCAATAGGCGCAATTTCCTTAATTTCAAAGGTAATAAAATCATTTCCAGTAGATGTTTCAATGATTTCTTCCAATACTGGTTTCAACTGTTCGGGAGTATTGGGTACTTTTCTAAGAAGAAAATCAACATCCACTGTAACACGGCTGTCAAAGTCAGTAACTGAATAAATGAACAGTCCGCCTTTAAGTACAAGATTATCGGCATATTTGGATTTTTCCAAACGGCGCAGGAACTCCTCCTGACAAAAGAGTTGCAGGCAGAGCTGATAACTTCTACCACTTTCCGCAGCTTTGTTTTTCAGTCGCGCAAGCACAGACGCAGCTATATCAGCCATTCAAAAGCACCTCCATTACATTCATGACCTTTGTATAAAGCTTCATTTCCTTTGCATATTTAGAAAGGTTCGCAAGATTTTTGTTGTCATCAGCGGCATAGGCATTGACAGCTTTATTGAAAATTTCATTATCCAGTTTCGTGCGATACTTGAAACAATCGCAAAGCGTTCGTTCACGGTCGTAAACCGCTAAAGAAACACCGTTAAAATTATCAGTTACCTTACCAAGATTAAATATATTTTTTTGAATAAAGTAAGCCTTCAGTGGTATTTCTTGTACTCGTTTTACTGTTCTTGAAGCTGTTCTAGGTACAGCAATCGACCATTCACGAGGTGAAAAATCACTATATCCATAATGAAACAAAGCCGATTCTACACAGATAATTCCTTGTGGAAGAATTTCCTTTATTAATTGCTCATCTGTCGCTATTACATTTTGAGGTAGTTGATAGAAACCACGACGAATTCTTTCTATGACACCTTCCTTACAGAGTGCTGCAACTTCATAGTTTTTAATTCCTGCCAGAACGAAATCTGATGTTTTTGCTATACCGCCCTTATTTAAAATTACTTTTTGTGCATGTGTTTTTTTATCCAAACAAACACCAACTTTCTACATGCAAATCCAAATAATTGTACGCTTATATTCTATAATAAACTAAGAAGAATTGCAAGATTTACAAGCGGACATTTTTTTGGATTCGCATGTCGATTGTAATTTTTTATTTTGGCATGTTCTATTCCTCTCATGAATGTAAATACAATAATCCTAATTATTCACTCTGATATAATACAGACAAATTATCGTTAAGTGTGATGTATTTGACTTCGACTCATCTTTATGCCCATAAGCCGTACCTGCCTTTCGACAGCCTCCACATTCTGCGCTAACTGCTCTATCGTACCTGTACGGTTTTCCGGCTTGATTTCCGGCTGTATCAGTTCTTTCGGGTATTCCTGCCTTGTATGGATATCCATATAGGATTTCAGCCAGTAATAATATCCTTCATTCCTGTTATCTTCAAACACAGGGGAAACTTCGCCTTTTGAGGTCTGCCACCGCATAAGTCGTGGGAACCAGCATAACCCGTCTTTTATAATCTCCTTGAATGAATTCAGCAGTTCCCCAAGTGCGGTCAGTAAGCCACGAAAGCTGTTTCCTGCCTCTATGTCCGCCCCACGTTCCACATGGTTCGCAAATTCCGGGGTCAATGGTGCAAAGGGAAGATACGCCTGTATAAACTGTTTTATCTGCCGGATTGCCTTGAGAAAGATATTGGAGCTTTCAATCTCCCCGTCCAGTTCCTCCAGTTTCTTTTGTTTAGTGGATTTTTTATGGTTCAGTACGAGAAGGTCAGCCTCCAGTTCTATTTTATCTGTTGACAGTTTTTCAATCTTCTCTTCTTCTTTTGCAACTTTGTATTCCGCAACAGTCAGGTCATGGTTTTTTCCCTTTTTCTTTTCCCGTACTTCCTGTTGGAATATGGCTTTCATATAATGGTTTGCATCCGCCCGCATTTTATCCTGCAGGACTTCTGACAGGACTTGGGGAGTGAATACGGAGCGTTTTGACACTTTTGTTGACAGCCCCCGCTTAAATCCCCTACCTATCGGAACTCCTACAACGTGCATATGCGGGCTTGCCTCATCAAAGTGGATCACTGCATTGGCAACCTTAAAATCCGGCAGGTATTCCTGCAGTTTTAAAAGGAGCTGCTTATAGACCTGCTTCATAAATATCCTGTCATCCATGTTCTGTTCCCAAAAGCCCTTATCCCCGCATTGTATGATGATCTCCACTGCCATATCCTGTTCTGTTTCGGATACATGTTCAAAATAATCGTTGATCCGTCTTTCCGGTCTTGTCTGCTTCGTATTGTATTCACGCAGGGCAGCGTCAAACTCTCTGCGGTAAACATCTTTCACGTCCTGCATGAGATTCGTTGTCCCATAAAGAAGCGAGATGTTATCCCTGCTGTAATCCTGCGAATGGTACTTCCTCAGATTGTGTTTGGCAACCCCTGCAAGTTTTGACTTGCTGTTGATGGCGCTTTTCTTGTTGCTGATATGGTTGCTGAAAGAGATTTCTCCCATGTCCTTCCTTTGAGCAGTTGTGTAATTATTATACCCTCCAATTTTCTATTTTACAAGAGTCCTCAATGTCGCACTTCTTTCTTCTTATCAGTCTTTTATTTCCTCAAAATAAATTTTCCCTCTCGCATAGTAAGCGGCATAGTCATCTGAAATATAATAATAGTCTGCCACCGGACAGCGAAGTACTTCGATCACATTTTCTTTTGTTTCCTTTGTCCATGGATAGGCCACTTTAGTCATTTGATAGCCTGATTGCTCTACCGCCTCTTTCAGCATCTCATCAGGGTCATCGTCTTTTGCCTCCTCAATCCAATTTGCCGTTTCTGGCCCATAGTAGTCTTCCCCATCCTCCGGGTATTTTCCCCCGTCCAGCCACCAGCTTTCCGAAAACGGGTGAAAAGAGGAATATACGGCGGGATAATCATTATTCCTTGGCTCATACCCTGAAAAAGGAAGATAAACCGGCTCAAAATGTTCCTCATCTATTTTTATACTGTCTTTTATATCGATATACCATGGATAGTACTCTTCAGAAGGATTTCTTGCAATATATACATAATAGCTTCCATTTTTAAAATCATTTACATAATTTATTATAGGATTCGTCCAATGAAACCAATAGGATTCCTCCCTATCCACCACAATCTGTCCTTCCCGGTATCCCAAATGGTATCTGATGCCGCCATGCCATGAAGAATAAGAGCCATAGTTCAGTGAAAACAATTCCGTCCCATCAGGAGCCAGTATATCCGTATAACCTCCTTTAAAATCTGTGTTCTCCACCAGAATGGTATAGCTGCCCTCATCTACAGGCGAAATAATATAGACAGCCTCATCTTTATACGAAAAAACCGGGTTAATAGATTCAACATAGACAAATATCTCATCTCTGCCATCCCCGGTAAAATCAAATGTTGCAATATCTGCAATCGTGCATGGCAAAGCAGCCAACACTGTCTTCGATTTTTCCTCCTCCAGCAGAATTCCGGCTGTTTTTAAAAGCTCCTCCCTTATCAGATCACTGCACTCTGCAATTTTCGGCCAATATTCTTCGTCATAGTCATAGACTTCTGATAGGTCACTCTCATAATAAAGCGGACACCTGTAATCATCAGAATCTGTAGCAGTATAATTTTTCGTTTCCTGTTCGGTTTCCAGTTTCAATTGCACTTCAGCTTGCCTGTCCGTATTTCGCTCCAGAATCAGTTCCTGTCCGTCTTGTGAAAACCACATCCGGTAGGTAACAGTGTATGAAGGAAGCTTGTACTTTCTACCATCCACTCCGATATAACTGCAATCGTCAAAATGCGCCGTATAAACATCTCCCTCCTGTACCCAGGTTCCAATGTCCACATTTCTGCCGCCGTAATGCACAACCCGCCCGTCTGGTGAAAAACATGTTCTGTAAGATGTCATCCACTCATTCTCTGCATCAGGTATATTTTTCCATGTCCCGACAATCATAGGGACGGTTTCAACTTCCTCATCTGCCGAATCTTCTTCTATGTAATCTGGCGTCTCCTCCTCATCTGCCGGATCTTCCTCTATGTAATCCACTGCCTCTTCCGATATGGCCTGCTCCCGCTCTTCCGTTTCACCGTCATTTCCTGTATAAAGTTTAAAAACAATTCCCACCGCCGATATGAAAACTATAATAAATATAGTAATTTTCTTCCATTGTTTCATCAATGCTCGCCCTCTTGCTGATACGTAATTTTTATCCCTCTGTCTCATCATATATGCCATTATATCTTTTTCTCATTTTTTACCATCTGACTTTCGTCAAAACAACACACTCAAATCTGTTCTGCCAATATCTCCAAAATCTCATCTTTTGTATACAATACAGATGGTTCAACGCATTTTGATGTATCGATCCGTTCATTAATATGTGCCACAAACTCTGCCTCTGTTACCAGGCTGTCTTCCCAAAAATAGGAATAACATATTTCCTGCAGTTCTTTATCATATTGGTGCTCGGTATACCATCCTGTTCCGATTTCAGAAAACTCTCCTTTTTCCAGCATATAAATATTGCAGGGATAAAACCCTGTGCTGCCAGAACTGCTGTACAGCAATCCGCCATATTCCATGTATTCTATTCCAATTCTGCCGCGGTTCATAGCTCTGACTCTTCCGTCATAAAAGGAAACTATGATTTCTCCGCCTGCCATGCCCCCTGTATAAATATAAAGTTCAGGGACATCATTATTGTCCACATAAATTAATGAATATTTGTCTCCTCCATGCTCTGATCTATTTGTTGTACTATAAGGTTTTTTCACAAAATCTATATACGCCTCCTGCCATGACGTGAACTCCTTACATCTTGTGCCTGTCCATTTCAACGTATTTCCGCTCTGCTTTGCGATTTGTTTCTCCCGGCGCTGAACATACTGCTCCATATCTATCTCTTCGCCAATACGGGCACTGAAACAATCTTCCTCATCCATATTTCCATTTTTATTTTTATCGCTCCAATAAACTTTTTCCCCGCCCTCCTCACTTCCGTCAGCGCCTATTATCATAAATTCAATCTCTTCACGACCATAACCCTTGCAATAATACAGAATCCCGCTTAATTCATCCGTAACAATCGGCTCATATTCCCACCAGCCCTCAAAAACAATCCAGGGGGCCCCATCCGTAACCTTTATCATATAATACAGTGAATTATCTCTGATATGTAATTCCTCAATCCCGTCACCGTCCACATCCCCAAAACAATATTCTATATCATTATCCCAAAACAATTCATTGATATAAACCTGTTCTTTTTTCTGTTCTACCGTAAGTTCACCATTCAAAAAACGCTCATAAATTTCCGTCGCACTTAAATCAATACCATTCTCAATGTCTGGCCTTTCCGAATCATTCAGGACTTCCGATTCCTGCGATGAAGCCATATCATCTTCCGGATCAGCCTCTTTATCTCTTGTGCCTGCCTCATTATATTCTGTATTTTCCGCGGCTTCAAAAGAATCCGTATGCGAATTGTTTTCACATCCGGCAAGAACCGCTGCGGCTGGCAGAAATAACAGGATTGTGCATCTGGTTATATATCTTTTAAACTTTTTACTCATCTTGTATTCCTTTGACGTCTTATCCCATTTCTTTATACAATGCCTCTAATTCATCACTGATACCATCCAGCATACCCTTTGCATTCAGCAATATCTTTACCACCTAATCCAGACCCCTTATCTTACAGAAACTCTTCCAGATAGCAGTCTACCCCTGTCATAATTTTCCCTCATTTATCTTTTCGAACATACTTCAATGTTCGTTTTGAGTCACTAATCTCCATCGTTATCTCCTCCCAATCTTCCCCTGGATAAAGCTGCAAATTGCTTTCTTGATCCCAGTTCCAGATAGTGCCTTGCCCGATATTTCTATCTCCTACATTTTCTTTTACAGCCTTACCGTCCTCATAAAATGTCTCAATAAAATAATAGTCAAGTTCTTTATAGTAAATCTCTTCTTCATACCCATCCGGGAACGACAGGAGATTTCCTTCGTCATCACTGTGTGTGATATTGTCTGCATATAATTTCCAGATTCCATCATCAAATACATACGCTTTCCAATCCAGCACATACCGATTATATCCCTCTTCGAAAAATACAATTGCTGAGATATCTTCATTCCATTGCGGATCTCCCACAGCCTCCCTCACCGGAGATTCTTTTATCTGAAATCCCTCCTCCTGTCCATTCCATACAAAAAAAACACAAGCTGTATTCGTGCCTCCCCTACTCCCACGGACATACTCTTTGCAAAATATAAGATCACAGAAACCATCACCGGATATGTCTTGTAACCAATACACCTCTTCATAAGGAATCGGCATACTTATGTTTTTACTCCACACCGTCTTTTGCTCCTCATTTTGCACTTCAAGTGTGTAATCTGCCAGCCACTCAAAGTATCCATGATACGGCAGGCTGATTCTGTCCAAAGAGACCTGATAAATGGCGTCCCCCTGAATCACCTCTTCCTCCCACACCATTTCCGGCCGCAATAAAGAGTCTGTTTGAATTACTTTTATATCTTCTGAATAATAGTGCATTCGAAAAACATCGTTTCTTTTATCTGAAAAAACTGCCGGGATGCACAGTTTCCCCTGTTTGCCATCTTCATCCCGATATTCCAGATATATTTCTGAATTGTAGATCTCAACCCCGGAAATTTCAACCATAGGATCCGGGATATACAGAATCTCCTGTGATTCCAAATCCTGTAATACCCACCAATCCTTTTTGCCCTCTTCGTCAACATTCTCGTTGGAGAAATACACAATTCTGTAATCGCCAAGGTCATACACTCTGTCTCTTGAGAATACCTCATGATCACTTTCTATCTTTTCTATTTCTTCAATTTCCTCTATTTCTTCTATTTCTTTTGCACTGCAGCCAATAAGAACTATCCCGATCCATGCCGCCAGGCACATCATCCCTTGCTTTTTCAAAACTTTTCTCCCTTAGAATATCTTAAGGCAACTTTTACTGATGGATGTATATTTACCTTTATCCCTTCCAATAAAAATCAAACTCCGGAAAATATTTTTTCCCCACTTCATCGTAATCTTTCTTCCCCTCAAACACTTCTTCCTCTGTACGTCCCTTGCCCTGATAAATAATGTGAGATGTATTTCCATTCTCATTGAAGATATATTCCAGAGTTTCTTTCAATTCTCCATCCTCACTGTAATTCCAGATTATTTTATCAATTGCATTTCCGTCCTCATCATGCTCTTCCAAAAAAAATCTATTTTCTAATTTTTTTTCATGATACGTCCCATTACGATATTCATAAATATAGTACTCATCCCATGAAACACCGTAAGTGATAGTATGTGTTAATCTTTTTTTCTCTGAATCAACGTGACGAATATGTCTTGGTGCTGTATCGCATATCTTATATCTTTTTTCCTGTTCGTTCCATAAGAATATGCAACACAAATCGTCCCCGTTTAAATAATCATCATTTCCGCTAAAACAAATGTCCTCATATCCGTCAAAATTCACGTCCTCCACCATGATTTTTCCATACACATCTGTCCTGCGTATATCAGAATACCTGTTTTGCGGGACTTGCACCATGGCAATACATTTCTTATCATCCCCTCCCCTGTAATCCACACCGATATAAACAGCGCATATTTCTTTCTCTGATTCCGGCTTATAAAATTCATAACTTGTATAGCTATAATCACTTTTGTTTTGCCTGTAAATTCCTCTTAATATCCCCTCTTCTACATATGGCACCTGACAAAGTGAGTCCTCTTTCCCGGACATATCAGCATAGCTCTCTTCTCCGTAATGCAAGCCTCCTTCTGCCTTTTTATCTGACAATATAGTGATCATCTCGCAATCCGTTTCGTCTAAAAGTTCTTTAATCGGAGCACTTCCGGCATAGTTGTCCCCCAGTTCGAATACAAGCAGCCATGAGACTGACACTTGATTTATTAAATTTTCTTCTATCTCAAAAACATTATATAGTTCAAGCGTTTTTAATGGATAATCCTTTAAATCATCCTTATTTTTTATTGCTATAATTCCTCCGTTCGTTATTTCAAAATAAGTAAAATTACTCCCCGCAATTATCTCATCTAAAAAAACAGTGGTGCTCGTACCTGACATATCTAATTCTAAAATACTATAATCCCTGAAGTCATTCAGCATGTTTATAAATACTTTATACTCTTCGCTATTCCGGATCGTAACTTCTACAGAGGAAGAATGCTTTTCTATTTCAGGCATATTAATATCTTCTTCCCCAATTTTTGAAGACGTATCGGCACTGCTATCAAAAATCAGCTCAACCGGTAATTCCTTCTCATCCGATACGGTTTCATCAAATATTTCCTCCTCAGATGGCATGGTTTCATCATATATTTCCTTCTCAGATGGCATAGTTTCATCTTGTTTTTGCCATTTTCCACATCCACATAGGACAATAGCAACCATACTCAAAATACTGATCTGTATCACTTTTTTCCTCAAACTATATGCATCCATTTTTATCCTTTATCTTTCCTTTTCTTCGTTTAGATGCATCTCCTGTCTGTTTGCACACCCCGGCAAAGGCTTATGATACTGGTTGCAATAAGCACTCCAAGGGTGGCAAAGATCAACCGCCCACATCTAAATGTTTTTACTCCAACAATCTTTCACCATACCAGATTCCCTTCTTCTTCAATTCGGTTTACATCTACATAAACCAATCCTTCCTGCTGTGCATAAATTTCTGCATACGTACTGCTCCCATAAACCAGCTTTAAATTGGAACATCCCTCAAAGGCCTTATCTCCTATGCTTTCCATACTTTCCGGAATATAAATCTTTTCCAATTTAGGACAATAAGCACATATTCCACCTCCGGTTTCTTTCAGGCCTTCCGGAAAACGAATTTCTGTCAAGCTCGGACAGTATGCAAAGGCTCTCCCTCCGATCTTTTCTAACTCCTGCCCTAAAATCACAGTTTCAAGTCTGGAACAATATGCAAAAGCTTCTCTTTCAATTTCTGTAATGCCCGACGGAAAAATCACCTGCTCTACAGTAGCATTTCTGCTAAATGCATTCTTACCAATAACACTTATTTTCCTGCCATCCAGCTCCGTCGGAATAAATATAATTGATTCATCTCCCAAATATGTCAGGATCCTGACTGTACCATCCTGTGCAATTATTTCGTATTCATATCTTCCGCAGATTAATTTTCCATCGCTATCTTCCTCCACATTTATATTCTCTTCCGGGATACTGATTATGCTTTTTTGCTCTTCTATTTTTTCGTCGCCGCCTTCCTCCACATTTATATCCTCTTCCGGGATACTGATCATGCTTTTTCGCCCTGCCATAAAGGCAAAACATAATGCTAAAATAATACATCCGACTTTTCCATACTTTTTGCAATTCATATGATTTCCCCTACCGCTTCCAAAATATTTATCCTTTCTAAAAATTAAAATCTTCTACGGCATTTCATTGCCGCTTGCCACAGCCACAAATCCTATGTAATTCTCCTTTGCTTCTTTCTCCGCCAGACTTTCGCTTTGTCCATAAACCACTATAGTTGAGTTATATTCCTTAAAACTCCAAAACGACTCATCAATATTGCGGGTGCTTTCCGGGATATATATTCTATTTAATTGTTCTGATCTTGGTCCAGAGCCACATATACTCTCAAGGCTCTCCGGGAATTGAATCCGCTCCACACTGACGGCACTAAACGCCCATGAATCCACCACCACCAGCCCTTCTTCAAACACAATCTCTTCCATACTCCTACAACCGCAAAAAGCCCCTTCCCCTATATAGTAAACTGATGCCGGAATCATAATTTTCTTCAGGCCCTCACTTCCCCAGAAAGCATACGGTTCAATAACCTCTAATGTACCCGGCAGATTAATTTCAATTATTGATGATTCCCAAAAAGCCCCAAATTCTATCCTCTCCAATTTGGGAGAAAGAATGATCTCTCCTAATACCGCTTTTGCAAAGACTCCCTCATTAATTGTTTTCAGTCCTTCCGGTAAATGGATTTTCTGAATCTGCGTCTCTTGAAAACAATACGCACCTAACTCTATCAATGTTTCCGGTAATACGATTTCTTCATATCTTATATCCTGCGAGATTAAAGCATATATCCTTTCTTTAAATGCAGCAGTTCGTGTAATTCCATAAGGAATTTCCAATGTGGATGATTTATCATACCTAACCCCCAGAAAACAGCTTCCCCTGATTACCAATCCCTCCTCGTCTCTTTTTTCCTGCCACGCACTGCCTTCAAAGGCATATGCATCCACATACCCCCACCGCGGTAACGAGATTGTTTCAAGTTTTGTGCAGTCTGCGAAAGCATTTTTTCCAACATATGCCATACTGTCAGGCAAGATTAATTCGTTTATTTTAATATTGCCGAAAAACGCACCTTCCCCGATGTACAAAAGGTCTTCCCCTAATTCCAGTTTTTCTATTTCCGTGCAGCCTGCAAATGCATCCTCTGCTATGTAACGGACTCCCTGTTCAACCACAACCTTTTTGATGTCTGTTCTTCCCTGAAAAGCGCCTTCCCCAATACCAGATATTGAAATTCCGTCGATTTCCCCTGGAATCGAGATAGTTCCCCCAATATCGCTGCCTACTATAACAGCCTCACCTTCATCTGTTATAATGTAAAAAAAAGAATCCGCATATTCAATTCCTTCTTTATCCGCTGCCTGTACAAAATATGCTGCACCCATCAGATACAAAACACACAAAAAAATGGATAAATACTCTATTTTTTTCATTTTAATCCCCCTTCCACCGCTGACCTTACTCCTTTAATGGCTCAGGTACTCTTCCGTCATCATACTGCAACTTTTACTGATGGATGCATATTCTCCTTTAACCCTTCCAATAAAAATCAAACTCCGGAAAATATTTTTTTCCCACTTCATCGTAATCTTTCTTCCCCTCAAACCCTTCTTCCTCTGTACGCCCCTTGCCCTGATAAATAATGTGAGATGTATTATCATTCTCATCGAAGATATATTCCAGAGTTTCTTTCAATTCTCCATCCTCACTGTAATTCCAGATTGTTTTATCCGTTCCGTCCCGCATATACTCTTCTACACAAAAATCATTTTCTAATTTTTTTTCATGATATATCCATTACGATATTCATAAATATAGTACACATCACCTTGAACTCCACCAGGGATAGTTTCTGTCAATCTTTTTTTCTCTGAATCAATGTAACGAATATATCTTGGTGCTGAATCGCATATCTTATATCTTTTTTCCTGTTCGTTCCATAAGAATACGCAACACAAATCGTATCCATCTAAATAACTATCATCTCCTCTAAAACAAATGTCCTCATATCCGTCGAAGTTCACGTCCTCCACCCTGATTTTTCCGTACTCATCTGTCCTGTGTATATCAGAATACCTGTTTTGCGGGATTTGCAACATAGCAATACATTTCTCATCATTCCCTTCCCTGTAATCCACACCGATATAAACGGCGCATATTTCTTTCTCTGATTCCGGCTTATAAAATTCATAACTTGTATAACTATAATCATTTTTGTTTTGCCTGTAAATTCCTCTTAATATCCCATCTTCTACATACGGCACCTGACAAAGTGAGTCCTCTTTCCCGAACATATCAGCATAGCTCTCTTCTCCATAAAGCAAGCCTCCTTCTGCCTTTTTATCTGACAATATCGTGATCTCCTCGCAATCTGTTTTGTTTAAAAGTTCTTTAATCGGAACATCTCCCGTATAGCTGTCTCCCAGTTCGAATACAAGTAGCCATGAGACTGACACATGATTTAATAAATTTTCTTCTATTTCAAAAACATTATATAGTTGAAAAGATCCTAATGGATAATCCTTAAAATCATCCTTATTCTTTATTGCTATAATTCCTCCATTTCTTATTTCTAAAGATGTAAAATTACCACACGCCAATATCTCATCTAAAAAAACAGTGGTACTCATACCTGACACATTCAAGTTCAAACGATAATAATCCGTGAAGTCATTCAGCATGTTTATCAACACTTCATACTCTTCACCATTTCGGATTGTAACTTCTACCCAGCCAGAAGAACTCGTTTCTATTTCAGGCATATTAATATCTTCTTCCAAAATTTCTGAAAACGTGTCAGCGCTGCTGTCAAAAATCGGCTTAACTGGTAATTCCTTCTCATCCGATACGGTTTCATCAAATATTTCCTTCTCAGATGGCATGGTTTCATCTTGTTTTTGCCATTTTCCACATCCACATAGGACAATAGCAACCATACTCAAAATACTGATCTGTATCACTTTTTTCCTCAAACTATATGCATCCATTTTTATCCCTCATCTTTTTTTTAACTTCTATTTCTTCGCATCCCATATTTGATAAATGTTCATTAATGGCTTTGAGATAGGATACATTACCATCTTTGTTGTATGCCATTCCCCATTTCTATCACTTCTGTAACCTTTTCAGCCTCGCTGCCTTCCAGATACTCTACTTTTACATGGTTCTCATCCAGCACTTCCATATTTAAAATTGCATCCATTTGGTCAGCCGTCTGTGTAAAATCCCGCTTTATCTCCATATAGATATCGCCTTTCCGGAACAGGTCTGTAACAACGAGAGTATTATCCTCCATATAAGCCACATATTTTTCATCTGTCATCACCGGGTTTGGATAATACTCTGATTTTTCCGATGTTTCTTTATTAAAAAACCATACCTCTTTCCCTTTCTCCTCCCGCGACACAGCCCATTCCAGATCGATCTGATATATTTCTTCTGTCAGTTCGCTCACTTTGGGTCTTTTATATTTGTACATCACCTCAAAAACTTCATTGCCCTCCCTGTCATATCCGGTCACCTGATATCCTTCAACTGTACTTTTTGAAGATATCCATTCTGATTCAAAATTATCATTCACGAACATGTTCTCCGACTCATCTGCGGTCTGTATCTGCCTGATGTATAACTTATCCGTTTCATTATGCTCCACAAAAACTGTAATTTTATCTTCCTGAAAGAGAGCCGCCTTGATGGAATATCCCTCTTCTTCCAATTCCTCATCCAGCAACCGGTATTCTGCCACTTTGTACCCATAGAAATCATATTTTGAAACCGTATTCGGTCTTATCCCGTCCCAAGTGTAAAATCCATCCTCCGCAAACATCAGCGCTTCCGTTACATATTCCCGTCTTTTTTCCACTTCTCCCTCTTCTGTCAGGCACATATAACCGGAATCATCGATATCATAACACTCTGTACAAAAAAACAGTCCCTCCCCGTTAAAATCGAGCCAGTAAATAAACTCAATCTCCGATGTTTCCCATAGTTTGGTTGCGGCCCTCTGCCGGTCTTCCTGCGAAAGCTTCCAGAACTCCCTCTTTGATATGTAGCTGTGGCTGCGCTCCTGATAATCTGTCCATTCTCTGCGGTCATGGATCGCTGCTATGATCGTGCCGTCATCGCATATCATAAACCTGCCCATATTGCGGTTCTTCCCGGCATCATGGAGCACATAAATTTCTTCTTCGGTTTTCTCCTCTATACTCCATGCACAAAGGCTGTCAGACTTTACATAATAAATTTTCCCCTCGTAAATATACCAGCATGTATAATCAAACTCCTCCCCTTCAGGTAGACGGTATTCGCTCTTCTCCCATGTATCCAGATCAAAAAGAACAAACCTCATATCATCACACAATGCTGTAATCATCAAATTATGATATTGGCAGATACCAAAAAATCCTATCTCCTCCTCATCAAGCAGACCGCTTGCGGTTTGTCCCGTTCTTCGGTAAGCTCCGTTCTCTTTCCGGTAGATATCATCCCTGAGCACCAGAATGTCCTTCCAGCATACATAGTACCCATATGAACGGTTATGATACCCGTTCTCCGGTATCTCGTGCAGTTCCACTTCTTCCCACCGGATCGGCATAACGTCCGGTATCTGGCTTTCTGCCGGTACTGCTACGCCGGAATCTGCCTCTGTCCCCTCATATTCTTCCGTCCCTTTATATTTCTCTATCCTCTCATATTCCTCCGCCTCCGGACCGTCAGCATTATCCCCACAGCCGCATAAGAGAACTGTGCATAAAATAAACAGGATGATACAGGAACATCTTCTGCATTTAAATATTTCTTCATTCCACGTCATATTTTTCTTCTCTCACATACCTCATAATTCTGGATGCATAGCCGGGTTCACGTTTTATCTCAGCACACCTATACCTTTTCAAACCGCATACTCATCTCTTAAATATTCCTTCGAATGCCCGTAAGCATAGCGGTATACACGGTAAATCCGATCACCTTCCACATATAGCATATTCTGGTCATCAACAACCAGAAAAACACCACTCTCCGACAGACTGTTTCCCCAAAAGCAATATACAAATTCATCTTTTACGCCCATTGACCGCAAGGTCGGTGTTCCTGTTTTCAAAATAGTCCGATCGTCCACAGGCAAAATGCCCCAATATCCCCATGTTTCCCCTTTGGGCTTATCCACAAGCAGCGTCGTATATTCACGGTTACATATATCTTCACTTCCCGGAACGGCATAAATACATTCATTGATTCCCCAGCGTCCTTCCATCATCATCTGAAAATGAAATTTTGTATTCCCATATTCCATGATACACTCTTTTAAAAATTCTTCCACCGTCCTGTTTTCTGCTCCCGGATTCCATGCAGGGGCATCCCCCAGTCTTTTTGCCAGATAAAGGTATCCATCATTTGCCAGGACAACCAGCTCATTCCTGTTCTTCATTGCAAATCCGTATATCCCATTATCCATAGACACATCCAAGCGCAGATATGGATAATAAGACAGAAGATTCAATCCTAATTTTTCATCTTCCCCTTCATTCAGAAAAAATACCATTTCATTTTCCTTTGGAACAATCGTGCAGGTTAGCGCATTGTCCGTCTCTGTAAGATCAAATTCCAGTCCGATCCTCGCCTCCGGGTTCTCTTCTTTTGCTCCTTCTACTGGTATTTTCCCCCTGTCCAACACTTCCGTAATCTCCCAGCTTCCATAATATGCCGGTACATTTTCTTTCACAAATTCCAATTCCAATTTGGGCAGCGTCTGATTGATTCCCCATGTAAATTGCCAACTATGAAGCCACTCTCCAAAGTTATCCAATGTCACAACCTTTTCTTCATCGCTGACCATCAGATAGAAGTCGTTCTCTTTTACCAACAGAATGTGGTTTTCATCCAGCAGAATAAATACATTCCCTGCCTCATTATTGCAATCCATCCCATACATAACAGGCTGATTCTTGATTTCAGGGTAATTTCGCAATTCTGCCCACTTTTCATTCTCAGGCAGATAAGAAATACCCCATAAAATATTATGGCATTTTAACTCTTCAAAGGAGCGCAGCTCTGATTCTATATCAATAAAATCATAGAAATTATTACATTCTGCAAACCGCCTTCCATCCAGGTTAAACCTGAGACTGTTCCCACCGCCTTCTGGTCCATCCGATTTCCTCCATTCTCCCCATAGCACTTGTTGGAGATAACTCTCGTTCCACCCGCGTCTTTGCAGATCATAGCGCAAAAGTTCTTCCAGAGTTATTTCTTCATCTGCCGTCCAGCTCTCTTTTTCTGAAATCCGTTTTGCTCTGCATTTCAAATAACCATGTGTGTTCCACAAAATCATTTCATCCTCTGAAACCATGTAGAAATAGGAAAATTCATTTTCACTTTGTTTTCTGACATCTGTATAGGAAAAATATACTGCAAGTACGCACGCATCATCTTCACTCTTATATTGTACCTGATACCTGATATCTCCATCCCCGGTAAACGAGATACGATCCCCCTCCCATATATCTGGTTCAATATAGCCGCCTTTTGGAGCAATATTCTCTCTCTCGATAATCTCCCATGTTCCATAAAAAGCCTGGCTGATTTTTGCACATTCTTTCTTCTCACAAACTTCAAACGCCTGCTCTTTGATATCTAAATCCAAATTTAATTTATCCTCGGTCGATCGGTCTGCAGCAAACAAAAACATCCCCGTCATGAATGCCGCCACAATTACCGAACTCAGTAATCTCTTTCCCGTTATTTGTTTCATGAATCATAATTCCTTTACTTCAATCTCTGTTAACTTAACAGGCAGAACACTTTATATGCTCTGCCTTTTTCCACCTTCTCCTGATCTCTCATCAACAAAGTCATATCTCATGCCTCCATTCTCTCCAATATAACTGAGGATCAGGATTTTCATTTACTTATACATCCGCTCAATCTTACAGGTATGTTCCTTTGTTTTGGAATTGTAGTTGATGCCTGCCAATACGATGTCCCCACCGTAACTTTCCAGAACTCCTTGATAATGTTTTTCTTTAATCTGCTCAATTGCCCCATCAGAAGATTTGTCCCATTTCAATTCTATGACC
>JAAUZC010000047.1 GCA_014804795.1 Lachnospiraceae bacterium
AATCTTTCACTCCATCCATCTGCCACATTTACCACAATTAGTTCCGGGTAGTTATTGGACTTTAGTTTGTATAGCAACCTTATCCCTAATTGTAGCCTGATGTGATTTCTGTTCGTCAGGCCAGAGCTTTGCCTAAAGCTTTCTTCAGATTCCACCTCACGATGGACACCCTTGCTCTTGGCTATACACTTCCCACTACCAGGGTGTGTTACGGACTTTCACCGATTAGATTGCGCCCATACTGGGCGCACTATGATAAAAAAGTCCTGACATTTCATCAGGACTTCCCGGCTTTTTCCATAAATTATTATTTTTCCTTACTGCAATGTTATATCCATACTCTCCCCATCCTTTTTCATTTTTAAAGAAAGAGTATTTGTCTCCGTAATATTCTCATCAACATCCGTGATCAGCACATACTGCTTGCTTTCTCCTGCGCCTATTTCATCCTGCGCATAGGCAAAATCGTTGAGAAGCATTGTAACAAAAGCCATACCGCCAATACCGTTATCTCCCCTGATTGAAAACAGCATATTCTTCGACATGACATCCGCAACCGCAGGTGCATCGGAAATATTGGTCACTTTCAGTTTGACGATCAGCAGATTTTTTCCTGTGGATGCATCAAAAGCCGGCTCCCATTCGTCCTCTTCATCCGCAGAATAACTTTTTTTGATCTCATATCCGTCATAGCTCACCTGAAAGCCCGGTAATCCGATAAACTCAGCCATATTCTCCGGTCTCTGAACGCTCTCTGGAATACTGGCAGTTTCTCCAGAAGATTGTCCCGTTCCCTCTTTCGCTTCCTGTTCTTCCGCCTCCTCTTTGGCCTTCTGCTCTTTCAGCGCCTCCACCTTTTGAGAAAGTTCTTCTCTTTTCACCGTCTCCGCCTCTGTATCGATCAATCTGGATCCGCCGTCTCCCTGTGCCAATGCCACATCCGCCGCATAAGTCGCTATCAAAGAGGCTTCCTCCTCCGTCAGCTCCGGAATCACATTCCCACATCCCGTAAGCAGGCAGGACACCAGACCCAGAACTATGATCTTCTTTACATTATTCCATATTTTCATCATTATTTCCTACTTTCCAGACTATCAATAATCTCTGCCGACAGTCTTATCGCTTTCAAACCTGTCATTTAAGATTATACCCCTTTTTCCGGCGTTTGGCTACCATCTTTTGCTTTTTCCAGTTCCATCCAAAATTCCACCCCATTATCATAATTGATCACGCCATACCCCTGATGGAAGGAATCCATGATTGCTTTTACAATGGAAAGACCAATGCCGCTTCCGCCGTATTCTCTTGTTCTGGCCTTATCTACTTTATAAAATTTTTCCCACAGATGAGGCCGGCTCTCTTCCGGTATCGGCTCTCCTGTATTAAAAACAGAAAGGCGCACTGTCTCCTCCTGCTGCATGATCTTTACCTCAATAATCTTATCACCGGAAAGATGATTTAGGGCATTTGTAAAATAATTCATAAATACTTCTTCCACCTTAAATTCATCCGCCCAGACATAAGCTTTTTCTTCTGCGCGAAGCCGCACCTCCCCACCGCTCTGCCTGATCAATATATCCGCCGACTGCAGATAATTCTTCACAAGCGTTATGAGGTCAAAGCGCTCCATTGTCACAACATCGCTGCCGCTCTCCAACTGATTTAACGTGAGCAGTTTTTTTACCATGACATTCATTTTGGAAGCTTCATCCATGATCACATCGCAGTAAAACTCTCTGCTCTCTGCATCGTCATTGATTCCCTCTTTCAACCCTTCCGCATATCCCTGTATCAGTGCAATCGGTGTTTTTAATTCGTGAGAAACATTGGAGAGAAATTCTCTCCTCCTCTCATCAATTTTTTCTTTCTTCTCAATATCCTGCAGCAGCTTATTATTTGCCGTTTTCAGCTCCGAAATAGTCTTTTCCAACGTCTCCGACAGCTCATTGATATTTTTACCGAGCACCTCTATTTCGGCCGCGCCGCTCCCGTCATACTTTGCATCAAAATCAAGATGCTTCATCTTTTCCGAAATATTGGCAAGCCGCAGAATCGGCCTGGATATTCTTCTTGCCAGTACCCCTAAAATCAGCGATCCCGCTATGATCACCAATATGCCGGAATACCATAAAAACTTGTGGGATATCCTCACGCTTTCCTGAATGCTTTCTATGGGACTGCGTATCAAAAACAGATTTCCATTATCCAACACTCCCCACATTTCCACATAGTCCGTCCCCACATGAGGATCTGTTACGATATGCATTGTGTAGTTATTTTCTTCTTTTACAATCCTCGGATTCTGGTTTTTCTCGATGCTCTCTGTGTTAAAAAAACAATCCCGAAGCTGCTGCACCAGAAACTTTGCATTATTGCTGGAACACTTTATTGTTCTCGAATCTGCGTCCAGAATGATCACACTGATATTATATTTGCTGCATATTCTCTGCCAGGTAACATCAAATTCATCCGTATTGAGCACACCCTCATCCGCCGCACTGTTAAACTGCAAATATGCATTATAGATTGCATTTTCCTTATTCCACAAATAATAACGCCCCAGATATAATGTATTAGTCAGCCAATACAAAAGCAGGACAAATATCATTGTCAAAATAAATACAAAAGAAAACTGACCTCTGATCGTAAACTTTTTATGTTTCATACATACGCCTTCACTGTCTTTTCCAAAATTTCAGGTTAATCCCAGTATAACACCAAATACGGCCATTTGTCAGCTTATTCACAAAAAACAGCCGCTTGTAAGCGGCTGTTTCTCGAAAAAGGGTTATTGTAATTTATTTACACAGTTTTTTGAACTCGTCAGCTACGAACTGAACTTTTGTACCAATGATTACCTGTACAGAGTTTTTGCCAGGTCTTATGACACCAGCTACACCTGCGGATTTGATCTTCTTCTCATCCACTGCTGTGTAATCTTTGATCTCAAGACGAAGTCTTGTGATACAGTTATCAATGGAAGCTACGTTTGCTGCACCGCCAACACCTTCAAGGATGATGGAAGCAACCTGTGTATAATCGTTGTTTGCAAGAACTGCATTCTTCTCAGCTTCTTCGTCATCATCTTCACGTCCCGGAGTCTTCAGATCCCATTTTGTGATAGCGAAACGGAATACTACGTAGAATACAATAAATGCAGCGATACCCAGAGGTATGATTAACCATGTCTTAGCTGCAGCCGGCAGGGATGCAGAGAACAGAAGGTCTGTTGCACCTGCGGAGAAGCTGAAGCCTGCACGGAAGCCAAGCAGTACTGTAATTGTTGTAAAGATACCATATAACAAAGCGTATATAACATACAGAGCCGGAGCAAGGAACATGAAACCAAATTCGAAAGGTTCTGTCACGCCGCAGACAAATGCACAGATAGCTGCGGAAGCCACAAGACCGATAGCAACTTTCTTCTTGTTTTCCTTTGCGCACTGGATCATAGCAAGTGCTGCGCCCGGGATACCGAACATCATACAAGGGAAGAAACCTGCCATATACATGCCGACAGACCAGTTGATGGTAGTTCCATTTGCCATAACGCCGCCTTCGGTCAGACCTGCCCAATAAGCGCTCAGATCGCCGAGACCGATAGCATCAAACCAGAATACGCTGTTCAATGCGTGATGCATACCAATCGGAATAAGTAAACGGTTCAAGAATGCGTAGATACCTGCGCCGACAGCGCCAAGGCTTGCAATACCCTGACCGATAGCAACAAGTACGCCGAAAATCAACGGCCATACGAACAGGAGCACTACGGAAGCCAGAATGGAAACCACGCCTGAAACGATGGCTACGCAACGCTTGCCGGAGAAGAATGACAATGCATCCGGAAGCTTTGTGCCTTTGAATTTGTTGTAGCAGATAGAACCGATCACACCTGCCAGGATACCGATAAACTGATTATTCACCCTGCCAAAAGCAGTCATAGCGCTCTCATTTTCTGCTATGGAAGGCATAATGGTCGAAACGAATCCGGGAGCCAACAGTGTCTGGATCATCAGCCAGGATGCCAGAGCTGCCAGAGCTGCCGTACCGTCATTGTCGTCCGCCATTCCTACACCTACGCCGATAGCGAACAGAATCGGCATGTTGTCAACAAGTGCCCCCCCGGCTTTCACGAGAAACAGGCCAAGCATATTTGCAAAACCTGACATATCACCACCCTGCATCGTTGCAGGACAGAGAAGATAGCCGAGACCCATCAAAATACCACAGATGGGAAGACACGCTACGGGAAGCATTAAGGCTTTCCCTAATTTTTGAAGATACTTCATAACTTTCCCTCCTTAAATTTTAAAACCCCTTTTTTATTTTAAGACAGTTTTACTGCTGTCTAAAAACCTATTTCAGTGAAATCTTCAGCACATCATCGCTGACCGCCACATCTTTTCCGGTCAGAGATTCCACATCCTTATACTCATCCGTATTACATACGATCACCGGAATGATCGTATCCAGACCCTCCGCCTTTATTGCGTCAAGGTCAGCAGTAATGATAAGATCACCTTTTTCCACCTTATCGCCTGCTTTTGCATGAGCTGTGAATCCTTTGCCTTTGAGGCCGACCGTCTCAAGTCCGATATGGACAAGCAGCTCTACGCCGTCATTGGTTGTCATGGAAAATGCATGGAGCGTATCGAATACCATACTGATCTCCCCTGCCGCCGGTGCGCAGACTTTTCCGTCTTCCGGCATGATTGCCACACCTTTTCCAAGAATTTCTTCCGCAAATGTAGGATCGTTCACCTGAGAAACAGGCACTGCTTTTCCTTTTGCAGGAGAACCTATTACAATGTCTTTATTTTTTCCTTTCAAAAAGCCAAACATATCTTTCCTCCTCTTTTCTATCTTATTTTACTCTAAAACAAAAATAAAATTTTACAACGCGGCTGCTGTAAAATCTGATTTTCTTCATCTTAGAAAAACAATAAGTACTTATACAATCTGCATATTTAATTGCTTTTATTCTACCATTTTACTCCCACTTTCGTCAATACATACTTCCATTCTTTTCCTTTTTTATGCAAACCGCACAAGATGCCTTGTGAAACTTTACTATACCCCGTTTTTTTATAAACATGTACTATTTTGGTAAATTTTGTCAGGTTTCAATTTCCAGCTTGTAGCCGAGACCCCAGATCGTTTTTATGAGTTCTCCCTTACTTCCCAGTTTGCTGCGCAGCTTTTTGACATGGGTATCAATCGTTCTCGCATCTCCGAAATAATCGTAATTCCAGACACTATTCAATATTTTTTCCCGTGAAAGTGCAATCCCACAATTTTCCATAAAGTACACAAGCAGCTCGAATTCCTTGAAACTGAGGTCCACTTCTTTTCCGTCTATTGTAACGATATGAGCAGACTTATCTACCGTAATGCCGCCTGCCTCCAGCTTTGTCTCCGCAGACGCCTGCGTTGTCCTCCGCAGAATGGCGCCGACCCGCGCCACCAGTATTTTAGGGCTGAAAGGTTTGGATATATATTCATCCACTCCCAGTTCAAATCCCAACAGTTCATCCCGCTCATCGCCCTTCGCCGTCAACATAATGATAGGGACTTTCGACACTGCGCGGATTTCCCGGCAGACCTGCCAGCCATCCATCTTCGGCATCATCACATCCAGAATAACAAGTGCAATATTATTATCCGCAAAGAAAAGATCAAGCGCTTCTTCTCCATTTTCTGCCGTTAAAACCTGATAGTTGTTCTTCAAAAGGAAATCACTTACCAGCTTCCGCATGCGGCTCTCATCATCCACCACCAATATCTTACATTCTTCCGCCATATCGCTCTTACTCAATTCCCAGCTCTTTCTCTTTCTCTCTTACCGCCTGTTCCCTCTCCGTCAGTTCCTGCTCCCAGGCTGCATATTTATTCACGATAGCATTCTTATAATTTAAAATATTCGGATTTTCCCCTGTCATCGCCACATAAAACATACCTGCCACAAGCAGCCCCAGGATCACATTCAATGCAATCGATAAGCCGAGCTTTCCCATTTCTTTTTTCGGTTTTTCCTCCGGCTGCTCTTTCACGGGCTCAAAACCGCTTCGCATTTTATTCTGCACCACATCATAATAAACGGGAATCGGCTCAATATCAAATTCCTCAACTCCCGCTTCAATCAGGCGATCGCGCAGCTCGTTTACAAAAGCAAGTCCTACGGGTGTCTGGAATGTTCGCTCAGCTAATGCTTTACGATACAGCTGAAGCACCAGATCCGCGCCCTTATAGTCCAGATGACGCCTCAGATAATTCGCCTTTTTCATTTCTTCCCTGGCCGCAACGGCATCCTCTCTGGACATAAACAAAAAGCCGTTTACGATATATTCTTTTTTCTGTTCCGTTTCCTGTGTTACTTCCGACATCTGCAATCCCTATAATAATTTCTGAAATTCTTTAATATTCTCTTCAATGTTTCCCCAAAAAACTGCGGAGCCCGCCACCAGTATATTGGCGCCTGCCTCCAGCGCCTTTTTTGTATTGGAGGCTTTTATGCCGCCGTCCACTTCTATATCAGTGTCCAGGCCTCTCTCCGCAATCCGATTTCTAAGCGTTTTGATCTTTTCGTACATTGTGGGGATAAAAGCCTGCCCGCCAAAGCCGGGATTCACCGTCATAAGCAGTACCATATCCACATCTTCCAATACATAATCAAGCACCGACAAAGGCGTGGCCGGATTCAGCGCCACACCGCATTTTTTCCCGAGCTGTTTGATCTGTTCAATTGTTCTGTGCAGGTGAAGGCAGGCCTCCGCATGAACAGTAATGATATCCGCCCCGCTCTCTGAAAATCGTTCCACATAACGTTCCGGTTCTTTTATCATCAGATGCACATCAAATATCATACTACTGTTTTTTCGAATAGACTCAATAATCGGAAAACCAAGAGAGATGCTTGGTACAAACATGCCATCCATCACATCAACATGCAGCATTGTAATATCGTTTTTTTCTAATACAGACAGATTTTCACCCAATCTTGAAAAATCTGCAGATAATATAGACGGTGCCAGGTAATTCATTATAATATCCCCTTATTAAAAGAGCGGTTTCTCTGTTCGCTTCATAATATATTTTATCTTGCTTTCTATCTCGTCGCCCAAATCGGATATTGCCTTTTCCGCTGCTTCCGCCTGCCATTCATTGACGCAGAAAATACAGCTGTCTTTCTTATCACCGGAAAAAAATCCCGGTTTTTCCCATTTGATAAAATAAGAAATTCTCTCCCCGAGAAGCGCCCGTTCCACTGCTGTTTTTATATCCTTATCGCTCACTCTGCAAAGTTCAATTTCATTATTGACTTTCCCTTTGGAAAATTTTGATTCTACTACAGTTCTCCCCATAATGCAGCGCCCCCTCTTCTGATTCGTATAAATAGCGCCGCCAAAGACGACGCATTTTGAGATTTGCTCAAGCAAAGCCGTGCTCTGCTGCACTCTCATACAATGTTCTCACTATCGCAACTTCCTATATCAAATGAATAAGTGGATTAGGCGGGAGTCGAACCCGCGTCCAAAAGCCCATTCCCTGTCCTTCTACTATCATAGTCAGTTATTTGACATTCCCTCCGCCATACGAGAGCTGACACCCTTATAGCTTCAGTAGCTTCATCATACGCCCATATACGCAAAGCTTAATATATGTCGTTTCCTGCTGAGTCGATGCCTGGATCCTGACGTGCAGGTACATCAGGTCAGACAAGCTGCACTTAGGCAGCTAATGCTAATTCATTATCAGCGTTTATATTTAGGTTTGCGATTTGACGCATCGCCTGCGGATAGCTTCTCCAGCTGCAAGACCCCTGTCGAAACCTTGACTAACCCGGATACATGCTTGATTATATCATATATCCCTTAAAAGGTCTATAGATTTTTAATCTTGAAATTCCTCTCGTACTCTCTTCTCTGATCCTTTTTCGCAATCGCTTCTCTCTTATCGTAATTCTTTTTCCCCTTAGCAAGTCCCAGTTCCAGCTTTGCCCTGCCATCCTTAAAATATACCTGCAGCGGAACCAGAGCATATCCTTTCTCGGCAAGCTGCCCTGTCAGTTTTCTGATCTCCTGCTTATGCAGCAGCAGTTTTTTGGGGCGCAGCGGGTCGCGGTTAAAAATATTTCCTTTTTCATAGGGACTGATATTCATGCCGTACACATAGGCTTCCCCGTTTTCAATTCTCGCATATCCCTCTTTAATACTGCACTTGCCAAGCCGCAGGGACTTTACTTCCGTCCCATGCAACACCAGCCCTGCCTCATACTTTTCCTCTATAAAATAGTCATAGTAGGCCTTTTTGTTATTTGCTACCAGTTTCATGCTTTCCTTCGCCATATCTTTTCCTCTATTTCAGTTCCGCATTCGCCCTTCCAGCACACTTTAGCGGAAGACAGATTTTCAGCCGCTCCTCGCCTGCAAATCGTCTTGTGCGCTGTCCGGGCTCATGCTGTTTTCCAGTTCAAAATCCACAAATTTTAATGCCTTATTTGCGCGTTTAACTGTAACGGTCAATCTCTGTCCCAGACAAAAACTTCTTCCGGTATGTTCCCCTATCAGCTGATAACCGCTTTCATCGTACCTGTAAAAATCGCCCGGCAGATCGGAGACAGAAATGAGCCCTTCCACCGTATTCTCCAGTTCCACATAGATACCGAAAGAATTAACGCCGGAGATCACGCCGGAAAAGCTCTCTCCGATATGCCCTTCCATATACTGTGCTTTCTTCATCTTTTCGCATTCCCGCTCCACTTCGTTTGCCCGCCTTTCTGTGGTCGAACACTGCAGCGCAACGGCATCCAGTATTTCCCGGTAATGCTCCTGTTTTTCCTCATCCAGCTTTCCCCGCAGATTTTGTTTGATAATACGGTGGATCTGCAGATCGGGATACCGGCGGATCGGCGATGTAAAATGGCAGTAATATCTGCCTGCAAGCCCAAAGTGTCCCACGCAGACAGACTCATACCGTGCCTGCCGCATACTGCGCAGCGCAAGTCTGCTGACAAGAGCCTCCGCCTCGCTGCCCTCCGCCTGCCATAAAAGCTTCTGGATCTCTTTCGGATGGACTTCTTCTCTTCCGGTTTTCATACCGAATCCCATATTGCGCATCATAAGCGCCAGTTTGGCAATCTTTTCCTGTTCGGGGCTCTCATGATTCCGGTATAAAAAAGGGATATCCAGCCAGTAAAAATGTTCGGCCACCGTCTCGTTCGCAAGCAGCATAAACTCCTCAATCAGTTTTGTCGCCGCATTCTGCTCATAGGCCTTTATTTCCACCGGGCACCCTGTTTCATCCAAAACAAGTTTACTTTCCGGAAAATCAAAATCAATTGACCCCCGCTTTTCTCTGTTTTTCCGCAGCAGCCCCGAAAGCTTTCCCATCTCCTGAAGCATTGGTACAAAAGTGCGCAGCTTCTGTTTTTCCTCTGCGGCTATTACATTATCATCTTCCAGTATCTTCTTTACCGTGGAGTATGTCAACCGTTTATCCACCCGAATCACGGATTCCACGATTCGGTAATCTGTCACCGTTCCGTTTTTATCTATCTGCATCAGGCAGCTTAACGCCAGCCGGTCCTCCCCCTCATTCAATGAACAGATTCCGTTGGAAAGAGCTTTCGGCAGCATCGGTATTACCCGATCCGGCAGATAGACACTGGTGCCTCTCTTTAATGCTTCCCGATCAAGAGCCGAATATTCCTGGACATAGTTGCTGACATCCGCAATATGCACTCCAAGCTCATAGAGGCCGCCCTCCACCGTCAGACTGACCGCATCATCCAGGTCTTTTGCATCATCGCCGTCGATCGTCACCATCTGCAGTTTTCGCAAATCCATACGGCCTGCTCTGTCCGCTTCACTCACATCCTTTGCCACACGTTCGGCCTGATGCAGCTGTTTCTCGGAAAAACTGTCGGGCAATTCATAACTTTTCACAACAGACAAAATATCAACACCGGGATCATCCGCATCCCCCAAAATTTCTATGATTTTTCCCTCCGGACTTTTGCGCTCCTCTTCCTTTGCTTCCGTGGTAATCTCTGCCACCACTTTCTGATGATCTCCGGCACCGCCGGCCTTTTCTTTCGGAATAAAAACATCTGCACCGGCCCGCCTGTTATCCGGCACGACAAAGCCGTAATTTTTACTTTGCTCGTAAGTTCCGACCACTTTTCGATTTGTTGGTTTTTCCATCTGTTTTTCCGTCAATTTTGTCTCCTATTTTAGTTCTGCTGATGTTTTAGTGAATAAAGAGTTCACATGTGAACTCTTCGCGCGCGAGCGGACTGCAAAGCAGTAATTCCCTTCCGCGAGCTGCGCATCCCCCGGAGGGTTTTGTCATATAGGAGACGAAGTTTCCTATATGACAAAAAAATCCTGCTGCCGCAGGATTTTTACTCGCTCTTAAAATCTGTTGATATTAAGCACTACTGCAAGAACGATGAAAAGAACCGCCAGAATCGTTGTTGCTCTGGCAAGCTTCGCTTCCCTCGAACGCCCTTTATTCTTTCCCCAGTAAGTATCTGAAGAACCGCCGCCGATTGCTCCCAGTCCCGCGGACTTTCCTTCCTGCCTCAATACGAATCCCACCAATACGACACATACCAATATAAAAACTACTGTCAATATAATTCTGAGTATTTCCATTTCTTCCTCCATAGCATTCCTGATATTACGCAAAAATCAGTTTACCACATAAACAAACTGTTTTCAACTGTTTTTTTAAATTATGTAACAGTTCAGCCCTCACATTCATAAAAGCGTCTGCTTCGCATCCGACGCCGCAATGCGGCTCATCTTTTATTTCATATGAGGGCGCTCCGCTCATGAAACGATTTGTAATCAGTGCTTTGTGTGCAAGCACCCGCGCACAGCTTGCAAATCATTTCATGGCTGAACTGTTTCAAAATTATAACAATACTTCTCTGTAAACCCGCAGCACATTGCCGTTAAATATCTTATCTATCTGTCCCTCGGTAAATCCGTTCTTTTTGAAAGCGTCCGCCAATCTTTCCATCTGATCAGCTCCCGTCAGCTCTGCATGTGTATCTATTCCGTCAAAATCGCTGCCGAGGCCGAGACACTCCATGCCTCCGACTGATACAATATGTTTTGCGTGCTCCACAACTGCTGCTATCGTGCCCGGATTTTTTACTCCCGGCGGAACCTGCGTCAAAAAATCCGCACAGAAGTTCAATCCCGTAACACCTCCCCGCTCCGCCAGTTTACGGATCATATCGTCACTCAGATTGCGCACACAGGGACATATCGCCCTTGCATTGGAGTGGCTTGCCACAAAAGGCTTCTTTGTACTTTTATAAACATCATAAAAACCGGCATCCGACAAATGCGATACATCCACTATCATACCCAGTTTTTCCATTTCCTGCACAAAAGCGATCCCTGTCTGTGTGAGGCCGTCCTTCACATTCGGCGTATTCAGATAGTTCAAAATATCCTGATTCCGGGCAGAAGGATTTTCGTTTTTCTCTGCGTCTTTCCGTTTTTCGCCCTGCTCTCTGCTCAGATTCGGATAACCGATCTCGTTAGGATAATTCCATGTCAGAGTCATCATCCGCACCCCCTGCTTATACAGAGTGCGCAGCTTTTCCAGACTTCCTCCGCACACGCCTCCCTCTTCCACAGTGAGAAAAGCCGATATTTTACCCTCTGAACGATTCTTCTCAATATCGTCATAAGACAGCACTGCAGCAATATCATCTCTGTTTTTCAGGATCTCCTGCTCGTAAAGACCGAGAAGTTCCTGTACTTCCTGCCACGCATCCCGGCACTTTCCGAGTTCAACAAACAGGGCAAAATTCTGCAGAAGATAATCTCCCTTGCGCATCCTGCATATATCTATATGACAATTATTTTCCCTCAACCCGGCTATTTCCCCTGCCCGTCTTTTTTTGAGCAGGGCAGAGATCGTATCACAATGCATGTCCACTACTTTCATGATTGTTCCTCCACATTACAGCGCATAAGAGCGCCTTTTATCTGCCGGTTCCAAAGTTCACCCCTGTATCATCGGGTTTCTCTGTATCAAACTCATAATCCTTCCCCGGCAAAACAGCATTGAGCACAATACCGGTAAGCGCACCCACTGCGAGACCGGAAAGGCTGACGGTCACATCGCCTGCGGCAAAGGAAATTGCTCCTGCAGCACTATAGTTGATACCGATAGACAGCACCAGGATCAACGCTGCAATAATGATGTTGCGGCTTTTTGTGAAGTCAGTCTGAGTCTCCACAATATTGCGGACGCCTACAGCAGAGATCATGCCGTAAAGTACCAGAGATACCCCGCCTCTGGTAGCCGTCGGCATACAGCCGATAACAGCGGCAAATTTGGGGGAGAAAGAAAATAACACAGCAAGGCCGGCCGCAATCCGGATCACCGCCGGATCAAACACCTTTGTCAGGGATAAAACACCTGTATTTTCGCCGTATGTAGTATTTGCCGGAGCACCGAACAGGGAGGCCAGCGTCGTTGCCAGACCATCTCCGAGCAAAGTGCGGTGCAGTCCCGGATCTTTGATAAAGTTTTTACCGACAGTGGACGAGATTGCGGACACATCCCCGATATGCTCCACCATAGTCGCCAGTGCAAGGGGAACGATCGTAATAATGGATGTGATCAGCATACTGCTGTCCGCCCCGTTCCTAAACAGATAAAATACCGTGTGATCCCATTTGACAGGGCTGCCAATCCAGACAGCTTGTGCAACAGGCGAAAAATCTACTTTGCCAAAGCAGGCGGCCACCAGATAGGAACCGACAACACCGATAATGATAGGCACGATCTTTACCATGCCCTTTCCCCATATGTTGCAGATAACCACCAATGCAATAGCGATCAGCGCGATCGGCCAGTCCGTTGCACAGCCGTCAATGGCAGACTGCGACAGAGTAAGACCTATCGCTATGATGATCGGACCCGTAACGATGGGAGGGAAAAATCTCATGACTCTGCCTGTCCCGAAAACTTTGATCAGGGCGGACATGACCAGATAGACCAGACCCGCGCAGGCCACACCCAGGCAGGCATATGGAATCATTTCCACATTGGATACCGTCTGCTCCCCGTTTGCATCCGCAAGCATGGGGCAGATTGCGAAATAGCCGCCCAGAAAGGCAAAGGACGAACCCAAAAATGCCGGTACCTTTCCCTTCGTCACAAGATGGAACAACAGAGTTCCCAGTCCCGCAAACAACAGCGTCGTGGAAACATCCAAACCTGTCAGCATGGGCACCAGGATCGTGGCGCCAAACATAGCGAACATATGTTGTACGCCGAGTATCAACATCTTCGGAACGCCGAGCTGCCTCGCATCATAAATGCCGCCCTCGCCCAGCACTATCTTCTGCTTCTTTTCATCACTCATGAAATTTTCTCCTCCTCCGTATTTTATACATTCTTTCTAAACATCCATTCTCTATCATAACCAATGGCAGGGCATAGGTCAATCTTCAATTCACATTTCTGAAGCCAAACCGCCATATTTTTTATATTCCCGCCGTTTTTTTCTCTCAGAGCATCAGTTCCGCAAAAAAATCCGTATAGCCGATCTTCTCTTCCTTATATTTTAAAAACCATGCCTTCATCTCGGGATGGTTTTCTCCCGCCTCCAATAAAATCCTGTCAAAGTTCTCCGCCGTCAGACAGCCGATCCCCGTAAACAGTTTATAGTATTCGCTGTCCTCCCCGTGTTCTTCCAGCAGCACCTGCCAGGTTTCATCCAATATGCCGGTATCTTCCCTCTCCGAAGGTGCCTCACCGGTATAACCGCTGCCTGCGGTATGCTCCCGCAGATAATTCTCCAGTTCTTTCTTCACTTCATTCGAAAGCCCGGACGGATGAAGCAGCCGCATAAAAGCGATACGAACCTTGCTCTTTCTCTTCTGATTTAAAAAGTAGTCCAGATTGTTTTCCTTGCTGCCGTAATCCTCCTCGCCGCAGAGCACCATCTTGGAATAGCCCTCCTTATCCGCCGCCCTGAGAAGCTGCAGCATGCGGGCATCCCACTGTTTTAACCAGTCCCCGTCACCGCACCGCACCGGCGTAAACAGATAGGGGGCATCAAGGAGTGTTACTGTCGCCGCCAAAAGACCGCCGATGTCTTTCTCCTTTCCCGCCACTGTGACCAGACGGAGCTTTCCGCATTCCCTGAAAATACCCCTGCCGAAACGGATCGTTTTCTCCGGAAGGCAGACCTCCCTGAGTTCATCGCAATAGGCAAAAGCCCAGTCGCCCACCTCTTCGATCGTTTCCGGCAAATATACTCTGCGCAGACTTTTGCAGGACAGCATCGCCTTTTTCCCGACAGAGAGCACCTGCTTTTCCCGGACGGCCGCATCCCCTTCATCCTCCTGAATCTTTACCGTCTCCGGAATGGTCAGATAAATGTCCTCCCCCTCGTAGGAAACAATCTCCAGCCCTTTTTTATAATCTTTACAAATCAAAACGCCATCTTCCACAGCATACCGATATTCCATATTCACTCCATAAAGCAAGCAGTTCAAACTCTGTTTTTTCAAAACCAAAGGTATGTTACAGTTCCAGTTTCTCAATCTCTTCCATAAACCTGCTCTGTCTTTCCGAGAGCATCAGCTCTTCATTGTGTCTCTGATAATCGGGACAGCCAAAGGAAGCGATAAAACGGGCGCTGTCCTCATTTACGGTCAGTTCCGTCACAAGAATCAGCATTTCATTGCCGTTTTCAAAAGCCGCCTCTGCAAAAACAAATAAATTGTGGAGCCTCTCGCCGATTTTTCCCGTCTGTTCCTTTAAGGATGCCGCCTCTTTTCCAAACTTTTCCTTGATCAGCACATATCCGTCTGCCCCGTCGGATACGCCGCTCACTCTGACTTCCTTTTCGGCCTGCTCTAAAAAACGTATCATAAACTTGTTTTTATATTGTTCCACATCGGACATAGCGCCCGCGGCCTGCATGGATTTTAACAGTTTCTCCCTGGCTTTCGCCTGCATCTGGATCATCTGCATCAGTTTCCCGGTTTCCCCGCAGCCGGAAAGGGCTTTTAAAGGCGCATGCAGCTCCCTGATGCAGTCTGCAAACCGCATGGTCTCCCTGATCTCTCCCTGCACTTTATCAAGCAGCATCCCGAGAAGAGACAACCGCTCGTCAAAGGCCGCCGCTTTCGCCTTCTCCACCGCCTTATCGGAAAGCTCTCCCGAAAGAATTTCCTCTATCTTATAATCATTTTTATATTTGTTGTATAGATCATAGTAAGCAGTAAACTCTTTTACAATGCGTTCATTCCGCAGATACTGTCCTACTAACGTCTCATCCACAAACAGTCCTTCTTCCTCATAAAGCTGTAAAATCTGCGACAGATCCTCCCATCCTCTGGCCGTAATGTAGGACTTCCCTTTCACGGTTGTCTCCACGTGATAAAAGTCTTCCTTTTTCAGATCAAGATAGCTGATAATAACATTATGTAAACCTTTTTCGGAGGCATACGCTTTCCATGTCGTATAATCCGCCTCCACTTCCATAATTTTCAGTCGGTCCATCGTCACCACATCAAACTCGCGCACGGATTTATTGTACTCCGGCGGATTTCCCGCGGTCACGATCACCCATCCTTCCGGAACTGTATGTCTGCCAAACACTTTATACTGCAAAAACTGTAACATGGACGGCGATAAAGTCTCCGACACACAGTTGATCTCATCTAAAAACAGAATGCCCTCTTTCAGGCCGCTCTTATCCATCACTTCATAAATGGATGCAATGATTTCGCTCATGGTATATTCCGATACGTCGTACTGTTCCCCCTCAAACTCCCTGTGATCGATAAAAGGAAGCCCCAGAGCGGACTGCCTTGTGTGGTGCGTCATGGAATAAGACACAAGCGCGATAGACAGTTCCTGTGCGATCTGTTCCATAATGGCAGTCTTTCCGATTCCCGGCGCGCCGATCAAAAAGACAGGGCGCTGGCGCACGATCGGAATGCGGTAGTCCCCAAATTCATCTTTTTTTAAATAGAGCCGCACCGTGTCTTTGATGCACTCTTTCGCCTGTTTCATATTCATAGTCGGTTTTGCCTCCGTCTTCTTCGTTATCTCAGTTTCTATACCGCTTCACCGCTTTCCAGTTCTTCCTCTTCCAGCACCACCGGCAGCGCCCAGTGAGGTACAGGCGGCCTTCTTTCATCCTCATTTAAAAATGCAAAGATCACATCATATGCCGGCATCCGTTCCGGATAAACTCCATAGCCGTCCGTAAAATAAATCAGCCCTTTTAAATTTTCAAAGCTTCCCTGCTCTATCAGATCGTCCACATAACTGAAAACGGGTCTGAAATCTGTGGCGCCAAAGCCGGTCAGTTTCCCGTTTCTGATAAATTCCTCAAAATCATCATCGCAGGTGATCTTCACATCACTCTGCACTTCGTTGTCGCACTGTACGATATGGACATTCACTTTGCAAAAAAAGTTCTCTGCCCCTTTCATAATGGAATACGTCTTATTCAAAAATCCCTGCACGATCTTTCCGCGGCAGGAAGCCGATGTATCGATGGCGATCACAAACTCTTTTACTTTTTTGATATCCTTGTATTCTAACGGTTCCACAAGCGGCATATTACCGTAATGTTCTAATCCATATGTATAATAAATATAGTCGAATTCTTCATCATTGGGATGAATCTCTTCTCCCGTCACCATAAAACGGCGCAGAATCTCCCCATAATCATAGCGGTCTTTTGTCGCTTCCGCCAGATTTTTTTCAAGGGAATCCGAATTGCCTTTCCCGCTGGAAAATGTTTTTAAATCTGTTTTAATCCTCTCACTGATTTTTTTCCACTGTGCTAAAGAGATTTCCATCTGCTCCGGTTTTATCCAGAAAATATGTTCATCCCTGTGAAACAACAATTTCCATCCCGCAAGTTCTTCCTCTTCGGGCCGCGTCTTCAGAAAATACCGGTATATCTTTTCTGCCGTCAACGCACCGCATTTTTCTTGCAGCGCGGCCGCCTCCGCTTTCCTCTGCGTGTCCTTATGAAGTTTCAAAAAATGCAGATCCATCTCCATCATCACATTTTCCACCGCAATATCCGCCGCGATGTCCCAATATTTCTGCTCCACCTCTCCATACCGAAAAGGATGATAAAAAACAAGATGAAACAGACTGTGCAGATAGCATCTGGAGATATAAGCCGGTTCCCCTTTATAACGGCGCAGCACAAAGACATCGTCGTACCAGAGCTTCTCTCCGTCCGTTGCGATGCCTTTTAAGCCGGGTTTTGAAACCGGCTGCATCCTGGAAAGCGCCACATCCAGAAACCGCATATTCATAATGATGCTGTCCCTGGAAAGGCGCATAACCTCTTTTGCAAGATGTGCTGTTTTTTCCTGCCGTTTTAACTCTTCCATAACGTTTATACTTCTTGCTTTTCTTTTGCATTTCTAATCATACCAAATTTTTCTGTCTCCGTACAGACAAAATTATCTATCCTCACGACAAACGCATGAGTAAATAAATTGTGAACCATCCCTTTTTCTGATAAACTGAAAGAAAAAAGGATGGTCTGTATCATGGAAGAATTACTGAACTGGATGGAATATATTGAAGATG
>JAAUZC010000048.1 GCA_014804795.1 Lachnospiraceae bacterium
CTCCCGCAACAGAAAAAAAGCTCGAAAAGCGAAAAAACAAAACCGCAGAACCCATGAAGTGTCTTATTTTCAAGCATTTCAACAATTCCGCATTGTATCAATTTCGTTGTTGCGATGTTCTCATGTTGCTGCGGATAAAATACAAACAAACTTCCGATTATCATTTTGTTGAATACCATATTAACGATTGTACACTTTTTAACAAATCCTTCTCGTTAATCGTTAATGGGGTATGCAGACTTCCACTTCTTGTACCAACCTTTGACACTGTTAGCTACTGCCATAAGACAAAATAAAAAGACCACACAATGTGATCTTGCTTAAACTCCCTCTATTTCTGTGACTTTTCGCCATGTCTACCCTCATTAAATTGTATCAATCACGCAACTGCCTCATCAAGGAATTTTAATCCTGCAATCTTCACTTGAAAAGCATTTAGTTTTGCCTTCTTTGTACGCTCTACTGTAATCTTTCTGATTTCATTAAACTCATTTTCAAGTTCATCCATGAACAGCGGATTGATAACCTTATGAATGTTTTCGATAGAAGTATAGTGCATTCCGCCACTTCTACGTGTCTCCGGATTTAAGGTGCTTTCAAATACCGCGCCGAAAATAGTCGGACTTATTTCTGACCAGTCAAAATCTGCGCTCGCTTTCTTCAAGAGCAGACTTTTAATTTCTTCAGTAAAAGGCGGTATCTCTATTGTTTCATCTGCAAACAGACCACCATTAACATAAGGAAAAGCCGCAAGTTTTGGATTGTCTTCTTTCAAATACTTATCTCTATCCTCTATTCGTGTGTCAAGAATCTTAAACAGTTCCACAAGCGCTTTTCTAAAACCATTAACAGGAATATCTTTCAAATAGTCATGGAACATCATGTGTGAACCGAAAATGCCTGCATCTTCTGCATATAAGCAAAATACAAGTCGTACACATAAGGCATTTAAACTTTTGTATGATTGCTCATCAGGCTCTTTATACTGCACTATTAATTTGTCATAGAGAACACCTACAATTTCCCCTGCTTTGACGGAGATTTCCATTTCACGGGAAAGTTCCTTTACATCTTCTTTGAACATGAAATCAAATAAAGGAAGCTTATTTCGCAGTTCTTCAAGCAAAACTACCACAGGCGGTTCGCTCGGCCTATTCATATCATGAATTTCAAAAGACTTAAAATTACAGGTCACAATCCATAACGGCGTTTCATTCGGTATCATCCATTGCGCATAATTGCGTGCCTGCTCAAAAGGCGTACGTTGGCTTCCGTCTGACTGTGACATTTTCCTGCCCAAGTCTTTATCTATACTTTTTTGTTCTATTAAAACCCGTGTTTCCGGTATATAAACGTCAATAAATTTGGTTTGATTATCCACTACTACGCGCTTTTCAAAAATAATCTTTTGTGTAACATTTTCAATTCCTAAAACATTCCTAAGAAATTCAATCCAAAATCTTTGGCTATCACTTTTCTCATCCCCTCGCCGCGCCAGTCATTGTAAAACTTTGTCGCAGCAGTTCTCTTTTCTGCATCGGTCATAACATACCTCGTTTTTGATAACACATCCCAAAAATTGTCACTTATACTTTATCACAAATACAATGAAAAATCAGCAAAAATTTCAAATTATTGCGATTTGCATATTGAGTATTTATATGTAAATATAGAGCAAGTTTCGCCTGAGCAACTCAAAACTCACTTCGTGGTCTTTGAGCTACTCAGTCTAACTTGATGGGAATCCCACCCCCATATCCTCGTACGGGCATATTCTTACAAATATGCATTTCTGGATTCCATCAAAACATGTGCAGAGTAACAATACAAAGTGGTTTTATTATGAGAAAATAAGATTAAGAATTGGAATCCTTAACTTAGAAAATGAATCATTTGAATGAAAGAGCTTTACTTCCGTTTTTGATGCATAGTACGGAAAAAAATTTTTGTATTTTAACCTATTTTTAACAGGTACACAATTCCGAAAAGTGAGTTCTATTATCAGACATCGTGAAACAAAAATGTATGGAGAAAACCAAAAAAGCACTATATATGGATATTTATCCCCATATACAGTGCCTTCTCTTCTCTTTTTACAGTTGCCGACCTTTCCAAATATTCAGTGCTTTATTTTTATTGCAATAAACAGACCAGTCAGCAGAACCAGTATAGAAATACCGGTCAGCGTCAATGTATCGGCCGAAATGCCGGAAGTTGAAATATCCTCCCGCATTGTCCGTCTGTCTGAAAAGTTTCCATTATCCGGCGATACCATCCTGCCGGAAAAGTTCTCCCCATCGGGTACATCCATTCTGTCAGGAAGTTCCCCTTTTTCAAAAGAAGCAGCATCATCCGACGGTCTCATATCCTTTTTATCTGTCGGCTCCGAAAACCCGGACATTCCATCACCGCGTCTTCCGCCCCGCATGCCTCCAAACATTCCGGCCGGAGCAAAACCGGAAGCCTGCACATTATCGATCGTAAGCTGCTCTTGCTCTTCCCCGACCGTAATTTTGCAGACATCTCCTACTGCCAGCTCCGGTGCGCTGAGCAAGACAGAAGAAAAACTGCAGGGAATCTCCTCCGAAAGAATTTCTTTTCCGTCGGCATTCTCCAGACTTATCACTGTGCCCGCCTGTGCGGACGTATTATACATCAAAAACCCCTGAGGAGAAGCTGCGTCAAACCCTTCCGCCATCGCACTGCCGCCGCAGGCGATCACTGTGCCTCCGCTTATGATGCACTCGCCGCCGTTCTCACTCCCGCAATCAATTGCACAATTACTGCCGCCGTCCGAAACACTGATAAAAACCTTTCCGCCTTCCACATAAATACTGCCGTTGGAATCCAGACCATCCGCATCTCTTCCTGTGGAATTTACAATCCTGACGTCGCCTCCCGTGATGCGGATAACAGAATTTTCACCGCTTCCGCTGGCGTTGATTCCGTCATCAGTTGACATAATGTCAACCTTTCCGCCGGCAATCGTAATATCTACGGCTTCCAGTCCTTCATAACAGTCCGAAATCACAATATTTCCGGATTCCACATAAAGAGAAGCTGTCTCATCATCATTTGATACCGTAATGCCGTCATCCCCGGCAGAGATGGAAACCGCGGCATTTCGAATCCGGACACTGTCATTAGCATGAATCCCGTCCTGCACCGCACTGATCGTAATATCACCACCGTTGATCACCAGATCATCATTACATACAATTCCATGCTCATACGCAGCATCTACCACAAGGTTCCCGGTTCCGTTGATCGTCAAGTCATCCCGGGAATAAATCGCTCCGTCCACACCCGTATTGACAGCCTCCTCACCGTACTGTTCACCGGATGAAATCCTGTTTTCCGTGCCGTCTTTCAATGTCAGAAATACTTTGTCCGCCTGCTCCACCCGAATAGCCGCATCATCATCGGAGTGGATCGTCACGCCATTCAGAAGAATCCATACTCCGTCGCTTTTATCCGCATCTACTATAACGTTCCCATTTGTGAGCTCTCCGGTCAGTACATAGTACCCGCCATACGCAATACAGACGTCACCCTCATAAATATATGCTCCACTCCCGTCTACCCTGCTGCCTTCGTCGGACAGCGCTATCTTTGTGGCAGAGGCGGTATCCCAGTCGGCATCCGGATCGTTTACTGTCGATATATTGCTGTCCGCTTCCCCACTCATGGCGGCCGCAGCCTCAGACCCTTTTCCATGCGCAAGAAAGGCCGTAACCACAACAGACAGAATGATGGAAACAATGCAGATCATGTCAATCCTCTTATGTGTTGACATAAGATATCCTCCTATTCCAGTTCCGCAGATTCCGTTGTTTTATCCCATATAATCCCCGTTATAGCTGACTAAAACGGCGCTGCCGACACCCGGCATCTCGGACAGAACATTGATAAAATCTGTATTATCACTCTTCAAACGAACTTCCACGGTCAGTTCCAGACTGCCTTTCTGCGCACTCTTGCTTTTGACTACGCAGCGCTCTGTCATGCTGTCAAGATATTCTTTTGCCGCGGTCTCGCTGTCATGCCCGTCGCATTGAATGACCACAATATACGGATTACAGTGGGACTTCCGATTCACAAAAACAAGAAGGATCACACCGATGATAACGCTGCCGATCACCGCCAGAGGAATCATTCCGGCCGCCAGCACGATGCCCACGGCAATAGACCAGAACAGAAAGGCAATGTCCAGCGGCTCTTTAATAGCGGTGCGGAAACGGACGATGGACAAAGCGCCCACCATTCCCAGAGACAGCACTACGTTGCTTGTCACCGCGAGAATCACCAGAGTAGTGATCATCGTCAGCGCAATCAGTGTGACGCCGAAGCTGGAGGAGTACATAACACCCTGATAAGTCTTTTTGTAGACTAAATAGATAAACATCCCCAGCCCAAAGGCAAGTGCAAGCGCAAGCACCATATCAAGAAGACTGACAGCAGTTACATTTTCAAGAAAACCGGATTTAAAAATATCGTTGAATGTCATAGTTGTTTACCCCTTTACTCAACCGTATATACGGCATTGTGCATATTTTGAAAAAGCGGCGGCCCGCCGTCCGGGAAGAGTGACGGCATCTCTGATAATATCCGGCAGAAAGCTGTCCCATTTCACTTCCAGAATGATTGGGGCTTCCCCGGCGGGAATCGTGACACAGTCAGGCTTCAGAAAATCCCGACAGTTAAAACCCGTTCGGATATTATAGTCGAGCGTAACCCGCACATTACCAGGGGCAATATCTGAAATTTTTCCCGGAGCAAAAACAAACGGTTCCCTTATGTAATCCACAATGATCTTAGGGCGCAGTCCCTGTGTCCGCATTTTAGAATACAATTCACAGATCAGTTCCTCTTTACTGCCCGCCATCCAGTCCGTACAGCCGTTTACAATGTCCAGTGTCTGCATTGCCGTGAGAGACACACTCTGCTTTTTTCCAAGACCGCCTGCTTTACTTTTCTTTTCCAGACGAATAAAAGATGTATCATCATTATAATAACGGATACGGAATTTTTCTCTGCGGCTTACACCATCCAGTTTTTCCCGCAGCGCTCTATCGGCGGCATTGTCGAAATACAGGCTTCGGATCACATATTTGCCGCAGACGGCATGGGGATCAGGTCTTGCCACCGCCCGCAGACGCTGCCGCAAAATAAGCAGGTCAGTCTCACTGATCTCAAATTTCCACTCATGTCGATAATCCATCACATATCCTTTCCATCTTCAGCCAGTAGCATTTTCAGGCCGCCGCTTTTTCCTACTCTGCCAAGTTTACATCCATTATTTGTATGAAAAGTGAAGCTTTTGTGAAAATTTTGTGATTTTCGTTTCTTTTCCCTGCCGACCGGTCTAATAAACAATCTTGCTTCTGCCGTCTTTACGCGGTTTCTCCTGTGGATAACCGCCATCCACATAGCCTAGCAGAACAAAGCATCGGGCGATATAGTTCTCAGGAACGCCCCATTCCCGGAGCAAAGCCGTTCCGATCTCGTTGTCAAATGTTTCCTCTGCCCGCGCCACGATGCACGAGGAAATCCCCAACTCCGCCGCCATCAGAACCATATTTTCCGCACAGCAAAAAGCATCCGGAATACTGTAAAGGAAATTCTTCTGTGCAAAGACAGCACAGACGGCAGGTGCGCCATAAAATCCGCTTTTTATAGAGGGATCATCTATAATACTGGGTTGTTCTTTGGAAACATAGCTGCCCGCCAGCCTGCTTTTGTCAAACCGGTTTAAGTTCATCCGGCCGATCTTCTCTGCCAGTGCAGCATCATGAATGCCTACGATCATACTCCGCTGACCGCCGCCCGCATTGGGCGCATATGTTCCCGCTTCAATGATCGTTTCCAGGTCGTCTTTAGAAATTTGCCTGTTCTGATATTTCCGAATGGAGCGGCGATACTTCATCAGTTCCAACAGTTCCATCATTCCACCTCTTTCCAGCACTGTGGGTCAGCGCCATAAAAATCCCCGTGTACGCCGCTGGCCACTGCGGGACAGCCCCGACACCAGGCTAACAGTTCACATTTAAAGCATTTCTTAAATTTCTTATAATCTCTGTAAGCTTCCATTTCACATACCCACACATCGGCCAGCCTGTCCTCAAAGACGTTTCCCACTTTGCTATTCTGCACCCGGCGGCAGGCAAACACATCTCCGGTGGGCAGGATCGTCAAATGACAGTTCCCGCAGTTGCACCCGCCATAGATCATGCCGTCCTTCACCCCCTCGGGAATCTTGAATGCACCGGTTTCGTACTCGTACAATGTCCAGAGGTGATCCTTTTTGTTAAAGTAGGTGTCGCACCCTGCCGCTTCATACTTCTTAAATTTTTCATCGCAGAGGGTCAGCAGTCTCCGGTACTCCTGAGGTGTCATGCCGGTGTCCTTTTCCCCGCCGGTGGGACAGTATCGGGCAAAGGCATAGACATCCACGCCATATTTTACCACAGTGTCTATAATATCAGGAATCTCCCTGATGTTGGTGCCGGATACAGTTGTCATAATGACACTGCGAATACCGGCGTTTTTGATGCAGGAAATCTTTTCAAGAGTACAGTCGAAAGAACCGGGCTTACGGAACCAGTCATGTGTTTCCCGCATACCGTCCAGAGAAAGCTGATATTTTTGACAACCATAAGATTTTAACTGTTTGCAGATTTCATCGGTCAGGTGGAACGGGTTGCCCATGATAGTAAACGGAATATCCCGTTGTTTCAATTCCCAAAGCAGCCGCCAGAAATCAGGGTGAAGAATGGGATCGCCACCGGTGATATAAAAATAAGGCAAACGATCATACACTTCGCACATATCACAACAATTGTCGATAACGTCCTGCATCTCTCTCCAGGTCATGGTGTTCAACTTTTTGCAGCTATCCTCCGAGAAGATATAACAGTGCTTACAACGCTGATCGCACTCATCTGTAATATGCCATTGAAAAGAAAAATACTGTTTCATATCGTGTTCTCCTTATAAAACAGCGTCGCCGGACAGCGACGCATTGAATATTTTACACTATTGTATTTGGAAAATCCCCCGGCAAAGACCGACCTTGCCGGGGGATGATGCAGAGTTACTTGTCGCCGACGCCGCAGGCAGAACCGTAAGCAGCAGGCTCTTCTTCCGGCTTATCGGACGCCCCGCAAGCGGCAGGAGTCTCGACCGGCTTATCAGATGCCCCACAGGCAGCAGGTTTATCAGATGCACCGCAGGAAGAACCATTCCATTCAGACAGATTAGAAAGTGCCATAATATTTACCTCCAACTATGTTTGTCGAACATTTTCCGTTCGCTGCTTCATCTTAACGTAGCTTTGGAACCAAAACAAGTGCGCACCTTTTTATTACTCAGTCACCTTTTTGTAACCTATTGCACAAATTTCTGTTTTACATTATGATTTTAGTGTAATATTCTATTTTGAATCTATGAGGAGTTCACAAAGATGTTGACAAAAGATGAAATGCCCATTTGCCCCGTGGCTACTACAGTGCAGATTATCGGCAGTAAATGGAAACTTCTGATCCTGCGCAATCTCATGCAGCAGCCCTGGCGTTTTAATGAGTTGAAAAAAGATCTGGAAGGTATCAGTCAAAAAGTTCTCACCGACAGTCTTCGCTCAATGGAGGCCGATGGTATTATTGATCGTACTGTTTATGCCGAAGTGCCGCCTCGCGTCGAGTACTCTTTGAGCGAAATAGGTGAAACACTACGGCCGGTTATAAACGCAATGGCAGAATGGGGAGATAAATATAAGGGGCTCCTGAAATAATTTTACTTTTTTCTCTTGCGAGCAAATAATATAAGAAATTTTATTTTCTTCCATATATACCAACCTTTTTATATATATAATTTTTGTTTCTTCCCATATTATAATATAAGCCCTATAAAAAGGAAAGAGGCCTCGGATTTAACTTCAAGACCTCTCTTGTATGTAATGGCATTATTGCCATTCGCTCATATTTTTTTCAACTACTTCATTGTCTATTTTTATAAAGATAGTTATTCCCTCTTCTTCATTGTTTTGTGATTTCACAATAAAAAACTCTGTTATGCCTCCCCATCCATCTTTCGCATATTCCATATAATTCATTACCTTTTTTGTCTGTTCTTCTGTATAATCTACAATTCCATAGATTTGTATATGAAAACCATCGTAAGTTTCCATTGGAGACATATATGCAAGTTCTTCATTATTTTCTTTTCCCTGTTCCTCAAAGATTTTTGTAAGGATTTCAATATATTCATCTATTGAATATTCTTTATCTTTGTTATATCCAACTTTAGACAGAATTTCCTCATATGGATCGGATTCTTCTTGTACAGGTGTCTCTTCAATTAGAAAAGCCTGTTCCTCTCCTATATGATTGGTAACATCATCCCTGTTTACATATAAATATTCGTAATCTCCACTTGCGGGTTTAAAACGACACCATGCAGAACCATTTATTCCACTTTCTGTTAATTTCAAATCAATATCTGTTTTTGTATGACCAACGTTTTTTCCTTCAATATTCCAGAGATCTACTTCATACTGTGTAGTAAATTCAATATCACATTCTTCAAACTCGATTTCATCCAAAAGATATTTTGCTTCTCCTATCTCTGAATAGAATACAAAATCTCCTGTATCAATATCTCCTTTTTCCTCTGTTTCTTCTTGTGTCTCTTGTGGTTTTTCCTGCTTTGTTTCTCCATTGTTTCCACTTCCACACCCAAACAAGCTAAAAGACAAAACCATTAATAATAATACTCCTACTGTCCTTTTTTTCACAATTTTTCCTCCTTATGTTGAAAATACAATAGTTCCTTAATTCAGAAACTAAAATCACACCACTAAAATATACCACTGTTCACATAAAAAAGCAAGCTACAATATTATAAATAGTCAGAAAACGGAGATTTTAGAAGAAATATTCTCTTTTTCAGGTTCATAATTTTCACATTTTTTTGTATTTGGTTTTCCTGCAAGTCTGTTTTCTTCTTCCTCTACATCGCAAGCCTTTTCATTCTGTCATCCCTAAAATAGTTCCTTGTTTTAGTAACTATCCATAGTTACCGGTATAAGGACATAATATATAAAAAGCAAGTTAAAGAGGTCGGGGAAATATGCTAAAATTCGACAAGTTATTCAATGAGGTTATGCCTTCCAATGATATAACAATATACACCCTTTATAATACTTTAAAGGTTGCAAGGTCACAAATCTATCGTCTGAAAGAGGGGAAGGTTCAAGTCGCAACTGTGAACATGATTCTACAGCTTTTGTATGAAAGGACTGGAAAGGTTTACCAACCTTCGGACATATGCGAATTTATACCCGAACAATCAGAAAACAAAGAGGAAGAATAATCAGTCTCAAAAGAACTGTTATCCTTCCTCTTTTTGCTGTCTTTCTCTTCCACTTTATTCTTTTCGACATTCGGCTTTCTATAACTCGCCATAGTATATTCATTATAAGGCATTATAAAACAGGAGTAAACTGGTAAAGGCCAACAAAAAAGCCCCATATACAGGGGTTTTATTTCCTGTATATAAGGCTTTTTGTTGTGCATATTGTCACTTATTTATAATTCACAATCTTTCCGAAATCAGCTTTCAGAGATGCGCCGCCAACAAGCCCGCCGTCGATATCCGGCTGTGCAAACAGTTCTGCCGCATTAGCTGCATTTACGGAACCGCCGTACTGGATGCGAACTGCTTCTGCTGTAGCTTCATCATAGATTTCTGCAATACAGTCACGAATGCCTTTGCAAACTTCTTCAGCCTGCTCTGTGGTAGCTGTCTTACCTGTGCCGATTGCCCAGATCGGTTCATAAGCAATAACCATTCCTTTTACCTGATCTGCTGTTACGCCAACGAGGTCGGATTTAATCTGGAAACGAATCCAATCCATCGTAACGCCCATTTCTCTCTGCTCCAGAGATTCGCCGCAGCAAAGAATCGGTGTAAGACCTGCTTCCAAAGCTTTTTTCACTTTCTTATTTAACAGTGCGTCATCTTCCTTGAAGTAATCACGTCTCTCAGAGTGGCCGATGATAACGTATTTTACGCCTGCGTCAACTAACATAGCAGCGGAGATTTCGCCTGTGTAAGCACCTTTCTCCTCAAAATACATGTTCTCTGCGCCAACTTCTACATTTGTACCTTTTACAGCTTCCACAACAGGTACGATATCAACTGCAGGAACACAGTAAACTACATCAACACTGTCGGATTTTACCAGATCTTTTAACTCTTCACAAAGTGCTACTGCCTGAGACGGTGTCATGTTCATTTTCCAGTTGCCTGCTACAATTTTTCTTCTTGCCATTATTCTACTCTCCTTATTTTAGTTCTGTACGAGCCCTTCCGGTACACAATAGTGGAAGAGCTCATACCGTTTTACTTTTATTTCGTATTTACATATTCTGATTGTTCTGCTGGTAGGGATTCGATGAATTTTCGTTTGCCGCTCCCGGCTGTCCCTGCTGCTGATATCCGTTCAAAGGCCGGTCTCCGGCACCGGGCATCTGCTGTTGATAACCATTAAACTGCGCTCCGCCCGGCTGCTGCTGATAGCCATTAAGCTGTGCTCCGCCAATTCCCTGTGCAGCATTGCGGGCTTTGATCTCGTCCGACCATTTTTTATCTTTATTGTTGCTGACAAGCATCACAATACCGATAATCAGCGGAACCGCACCAATGATCCCGATTACCACACCGACAACAGTGCCGCCTGTGGAAGCAGTGGAAAGTATGACATCCATACCTTCCATCATCATCTCAGGCGCTACAGGAACATAATTTGAATCACCAAGCCTGTAAGGATCATAGCACACTTCAACAATACTGCCCACATCGTAATTATCGCTCACTACCATCATACTGAAGTAATACCATGAATCATCTTCATCACAGTAAAACTCTATCGTCGCCATGCTCTCACTGTCAATACTGGTGATCTCCCCATAGGTGGATACGCCCGTTCTTCTGGCATCTTCGATCTGCTGTTCCACTTCCGCCATCGCATCATCCATAGAGCTGTTCAGCACACCAAACAGTCCGCCTATTGCAATCCCGATCACCAGAAATATCGCACCGATAACAATCAGGACAATGCCGCCTATCTTTTTTCCTTTACTCATAAGTCTACTCCTCCATCGACTCGCAACCGCTTCGCTTGCTCTTCATATCCCTCGCTTCGCTCAATCGACTCGCAACCGCTTCGCTTGTTGCTCGTATCCCTCGCTTCGCTCGGTCACTTGTCATCTGCTGCTGCCACACCGGGAAGCTCCTTGCCCTCTAAGAATTCCAGAGAAGCGCCGCCGCCTGTGGAGATGTGGCTCATCTTATCAGCAAAACCAAGCTGGTTTACAGCTGCCGCGGAATCGCCGCCGCCGATGATCGTTGTCGCATCTGTATCTGCCAGAGACTGCGCTACAGCGATCGTACCTTTTGCAAGAATCGGGTTTTCGAATACACCCATAGGCCCGTTCCATACAACCGTCTTAGCAGATTTTACCGCATCAGCATACAGTTTTGCTGTCTCTGTGCCGATATCCAGACCCATCTTATCTGCAGGGATGGCGTTGGAAGGTACTACTTCTACAGCAATCTCAGCATCGATAGGGTTCGGGAAGTCTGCAGCGATCGTGGTATCTACAGGAAGCAGGAGCTGTTTGCCCTTCTCTTCTGCCTTTGCCATCATCTCTTTACAGTAATCCAGTTTCTCTTCATCTACTAAAGAAGTACCGATCTCATAGCCTTTTGCTTTTAAGAAAGTATAAGCCATGCCGCCGCCGATGATCAGAGTATCGCATTTCTCCAGCAGGTTGTTAATAACATTTAACTTATCAGCAACTTTTGCGCCGCCAAGAATCGCTACAAAAGGTCTTACCGGATTTTCTACAGCGTTGCCGAGGAAATCGATCTCTTTCTGCATCAGATAACCGACTGCGTTTTCGCCGCCTTTTTCTTTGATGAACTTTGTTACACCTTCTACGGATGCATGTGCTCTGTGGGAAGAACCGAAAGCATCACATACATACAGGTCAGCCAGATCAGCCAGCTCTTTGCTGAACTCTTCGCCGTTCTTTGTCTCTTCTTTGCCGCGGAAACGGGTATTCTGCAGAAGAACAACATCACCTTCGTTCATTGCTTCCACTGCCTTCGTTGCAGCTTCGCCTGTTACGTTATAATCAGCAACAAAGTTTACTTCCTTACCCAGTTTCTCGGAAAGTCTCTTTGCTACAGGTGCTAAAGACTCGCCTTCGTTGGGACCGTTTTTCACTTTTCCAAGGTGGGAGCAAAGGATAACCTTGCCGCCGTCAGCAATCAGTTTGTTGATTGTGGGAAGCGCAGCCACAATACGGGTTTCATCTGTGATCGCACCATCTTTCAAAGGTACGTTAAAGTCACATCTTACGAGCACGCGTTTTCCCTTTACATTGATATCATCTACGGATTTTTTATTTAAGCCCATTGTTCTATTCCTCCTATTCCAGTCCCGTAAGCGCTCTTCCAGTACACGATACCGGAAAAGCGCTTACTATTTTTCATGTTAAGAGGCCCGGCCCTCTGTGGACCGGACCTCGTAGTCACTTACTTCATTTTTTCATTGTTTCCAAAACCAGCTTAAATCTCAGCAAAGTACTTAATTGTACGAACCATCTGGCTTGTGTAGGAATTCTCATTGTCATACCAGGAAACAACTTCTACCTGTGTCTTGCCATCCGGCAGAGGGCTAACCATTGTCTGAGTAGCATCGAACAGAGAACCATATCTCATACCGATAACATCAGAAGAAACAATTTCGTCTGTGTTGTAGCCAAAGGACTCTGTAGCTGCATTCTTCATAGCTTCGTTAACTTCTTCTTTTGTTACAGTTTTGTTAACAACTGCGAACAGAAGTGTGGAAGAACCTGTCGGGGTCGGAACACGCTGTGCTGCACCGATCAGCTTGCCGGACAGTTCAGGAATAACAAGACCGATAGCTTTTGCTGCGCCTGTGGAGTTGGGAACGATATTAACAGCGCCTGCACGGCTTCTTCTCTTATCGCCTTTTCTCTGAGGGCCGTCAAGGATCATCTGGTCACCTGTATAAGCATGGATCGTGCACATAATACCGGACTCGATCGGAGCAAGGTCATTGAGAGCCTTTGCCATAGGAGCCAGGCAGTTTGTTGTACAGGATGCTGCGGAAATGATTGTATCTTCTTTTGTCAGTGTGTCATGGTTTACGTTGTAAACGATGGTAGGAAGGTCGTTTCCTGCAGGAGCAGAAATAACAACTTTCTTAGCGCCAGCATTGATATGTGCCTGAGCTTTTGCTTTGGAAGTATAGAAACCGGAGCACTCTAAAACTACATCTACACCAAGCTCGCCCCAAGGACAATTATTTGCATCGGGCTCTTTGTAAATCTTAATTGTCTGACCTTTTACTGTGATCGTGCCTGCTTCGTCATCAGCTGTTACCTGATCTTCTTCGCCGATAGCAACGTATCTGCCCTGAGAAGAGTCATACTTTAACAGATGAGCCAGCATGGAAGGTGTTGTTAAATCGTTGATTGCTACAACTTCATAACCTTCTGCACCAAACATCTGTCTGAATGCAAGACGACCGATACGGCCAAAACCATTGATTGCTACTTTTACTGCCATTTTTTAGTCCCTCCTAAAAAAATTTATATTTTTCTGACAGTCTGTCCTCCTCACGCAGAAGAGTATCTGTCAAAATTTTGTCAACACTAATATTCTACCCAATCTCCTTTTAAAATTCAAGATGTAATTACCATATTTTTCGTAATTTTAGGAAATTTTTAGTATATATGCTTTATGCTTTGGAAACACCGATCAGGGAAATGCCTTTTGCCTTGCCGCCGTTCATTTTTCCGATCAACCCCGTCACAGAAGCCTCGGGACCAACTACTTTTCCGTTGCAGTATACATTATGCGCAATATATTTTCCGTTTTCTTTGGAAATGTTGACTGTATGTACTTCCTTGCTGATATCATCCTTATCATTATACATAGTCAGAATGAGGCTCTGGAATTTCCTGCCGAAATTGTCAAAATCCGCTTCGTTTGTAGTCATTTCCGTTTTAAATCCGTGTTTGTCCAGAAAATCTTTGATTGCTTTAGGCGCCGTGCCGAACTTTCCGGAAAGCACCATACCGTCCTTTTCGTACTCGGATATCATCTTTGCCAGACTCATGGCCGTTTTCCCTGTGATACTGTAAATTGCATTATAGGTCGCAAAAATTTCGCAGCCCGAATACTGCATCGTAGCATCACCATACGCCATATCCGTATAACTGTTCTGATCCTCTACGAAACCATTATTTTTTGCGATAACAGAAGCATGTTTCTTGAACGCTTCCTCATTCTTTGTCAGATGGGCCGTAAAATCTTTCTTGATTGCTTTCTGTTGTTTCCGCATCAGATCCAGCACGTTTATTACCGTAGCGTTATCAATTTTATTCGGGATCAATGCACAGATCTTCTTAAAGGCCTCCGCCCGTTCGTTTGCTGCGTTTCCCGCCTTTCCTGTCGTCGCTTCTTTCAAGAGATTCCCGGCTTTTGTGCCGAGAGCTGATGTTAAATCTTCAAAATTCATACTTTCCCCTTTCTTCATTTTCATTATATTTTTTTCATCATGGCGATCCTGCCATTATAAACGGTATAATATTGAAATCCGCAGTCTTTCAGAACCTCTTCCGCTTTATCAAAATCAGAAGCCACTTCTTTTGCCCTGTGGGCATCGGAACCCACTGTAATCAATTCGCCGCCCAGTTCATGGTAGCGTTTCAGCACATCTTTCTTCGGATTCATTTCCGTCATGCCTTTTCTGATTCCCGCAGTGTTTAACTCTAACGCTTTCTCCCTGTCTATTAGATAGGAAAGTATTTTGTCAATGATATCTTTGTATTTCGCATATTCGTACTGTCTGTCCATCTTTTTGCAGTAGCGTATGATATAATCCAAATGACCGAGACAGTCAAAATTGCCGAACACTTTTATATTGCGGAATGTCTCTTCCAGATACTCCCGAAGCGCCTCCTCCTCGTCTTTTCCCTCAAAATATTCCGGATAATAGGGATCCTTCCCGCCGCAGACATGGACGGATGCAATCACAAAGTCATATTCATGCTCTTTGATGAAACGCACATTTTCTCTTGCAACATGGGGCTGCATGCCGCATTCCAACCCGAAGAGCAGCTCAATCTGATCCTCATATTTTTTCTTTAAACTCAAAAGTTCATAGAGATAAGAATCCGCATTCAACTCAAACTTGTCGCTTGTTTCTTTCCCCAAAGGTCTGAAATCGAAATCCACATGCTCTGTAAAACACATAGATTCAAGTCCGGCCGCGATGCCGCTTTTGACCATCTCTTCCATCGGGGCGTCGCTGTCCCCGGAGTGATGGGAATGCAGGTGATAATCTGATTTGATTGACATAATATCCTCCGTTTTATGTTGTTTTCATATTATTACCGGTGTTTTTTACATCATACACATTAGGAAGATAATCGTCAACCGACAAAACCCATAAAACCTGAAATATGGTTAACTGAAAAACAACCTGCAAAGCAGTTATACTGTCTTACAGGTTGTTTTTTATACTATTTATTCAGGAATCACCAGAACCTGCCCTGCATAAATCTGCTCCGGCTTTTTAATCTTATCCCTGTTTGCATCATATATCTTTTTCCAGTTTTTTCCTTTACTGTATGCTTTTTGGGAAATGGTCCATAAGGTATCACCCTTTTTCACTATGTAGTGACCACCCTTCACATCGGATGTATCCGGACTTGTGATGATGCTTCCATCTCCCTTGGACAGATAAATAGTAAGCACCTGACCAACATAGATTTTATTGGGGTCTCTGATGATCGACATATTATCCGCATAAATCTTCTGCCAGTATGTACCGGAACCATAAAATTTCTTTGCAATCTTCCAAAGTGTATCACCGGATACTACCGTATAAAAAACAGTCTCGACCGTACTTTCTTCTTCCGGGTTGACTATTGTATCACCTGTGTTGCTGCTTATGCCATTCCCGCCACTGGTTTTGTTTCCGCTTCCTGAATTCTGATTGCTTCCATTTCCCGGATTGCTGCTATTTCCACTTCCTGAATTATTCTCGCTACCGCCGCTGTTGTTCTGTGAGGAATCTATTCTGAAATTTTGCGCTGTACGCTTCAGCTCTTTGCTTTTATCGCCGTTTACGCGGAATTCCATCGCAAGCGTATTCATGCCGCTTTGATTCGCCTTACTCTCAAATGTCTGGGAGCGGATGGTAATTCTCGTACTGCCGCTTTCTTTTGTATAATCTACGCCATCCACAAGCCTTTCACCGTTCAGCCAGAGATCGATAAATTCCCGGAACTCACCCGCGGAGACAAAAAGCTGGTCGCCACTTTGCTTCAAGAGAAACACATTGGAACCGTCCTCCGCCCTTTCACCGACGGGCACGATCAGCTCATAACCTTTATCCGACGCATTGTAAACATCACTATCCGTATTTTCTTTAACAATTACAGTAATATTCGCGTAAGAAGGCTCGTATTCCGGGTTACTGTAAGATGCTTTCACCGTGATGGGAAATTCACCGGCCTCTAAAGGTACGCCATAAATTTCACCGGTCGCCGGATAGATTTCCAGCCCTCTCGGCAGCTCACCTGCTTCAAGGGAAAAAGTAACCTTATTTTCCTCATCCGCATTGTCTGTCCTGACGGTATAGGAGTAGGGCACATATTTCACCCTGACCACATCCTCCATATTCAGTTCTGTCGTGGTCGTAATAATCCTTGGATTATTATGCCGCGTCACTACAACGCTACTGCTCAGTTTCTGTGGCAGCTCCGTAATCTCTGTGCCGTCAGGTAGACGCCAGACCATGCCTTCTACGGATGGAAGTACAACGGACTGTGTCAGATTGATTGGAGCATTGATTGTATTCAATTTATTACAACCCGAAAGCATACTCTCCGCGTTTCCCACACTGCTCATATCGAATTTGCTTAAATCCAAACTTGTCAGACTGCTACATCCATCAAACATATCGAACATGTCTGATACGTTTCTGGTATCGAAGTTGCTTATATCCAAACTCACTAGACTGCTGCAACCAGAAAACATAGCATTCATATACATCACGTTTCCGGTATCGAAGCTGCTTAAGTCCAAACTTGTCAGACTGGTGCAACTAGAAAACATACCATTCATATTCATCACGTTTCCAGTATCAAAACTACTTAAATCCAAACTTGCCAGACTGATGCAACTAGAAAACATCCGCCCCATATTCGTCACATTTCCGGTGTCAAAGCCGCTCAAGTCCAAACTCGCAAGGCTACTGCAATCGACAAACATCCACATCATATTTGTCACTCTTCCGGTATCAAAACTGCTTACGTCCAAACTTACCAGACCGCTACAACCAGAAAACATACCCTCCATGTCTGTCACGTTTCTGGTATCAAAGTTGCTTATGTCCAAACTCGCCAGATTGCTGCAGCCATTAAACATATAATTCATTTCTATCACATTTCCAGTATTAAAGCTGCTTACGTCCAAACTCACCAAACTGTTGCAACCCGAAAACATACTCCACATAAACTTCACGTTTCCGGTATTGAAGCTGCTCAAGTCCAAATTTGCAAGGCTGCTACAACCATCAAACATAACCGCCATATGCCCCACACTTCCGGTATCAAAGCTACTTAAATCCAAACTTGTCAGACTGCTGCAGTATTCAAACATACCTGACATATCTGTTACGTTTCCGGTATCCACGCCGCTTAAATCCACTCTCGTTAAATTGCTGCAATCCCGGAACATCCACTGCATGTTCGTCACGTTTCTGGTATTCAGGCTGCTTAAATCCACACTCTCCAAACTGCTGCAGCCCCAAAACATCCTATTCATATCCGTCACGTTTCCGGTATTCAGGCCGCTTAAATCTGCACTAGTCAAACTGCTGCAGCCGGAAAACATTTCCGACATATCCGTCACGTTTCCGGTATCCAAACTGCTTAAATCCACACTCGTCAAATTGCTACAACCCAAAAACATGTCCGACATATCCGTTACGTTTTCGGTATCCAGGCCGCTTAAGTCCACACTCTCCAAAGCTTTGCAATTATAAAACATATAGACAGTACTTGTCAGCCCCGTTACATTTACTTCAGCCGAAATAACAGATTCCTTGTAATCTGCCCATAAAGAAGAACTGAAGTCTCCACTGCCGTTTACCGTCAGTTTTCCATCAGCATCAAGCGTCCATGCAATACTTCCGTCCGTACCACTTGCAATAATATCATCCGCATAAAGTATCGCCTCACCTTCCGTCTCTTCCTGCAATGCCTCCTGATTCTCCGGAACATCCACTGCTTCCTGCTCCTGTCCTTCTTCTGAATCTTCTATACTTTCTTCCTGTTCTTTTCCCTCGGCAACAGACTCAGACGCTTCCGACACCTCTGCGGTTTCCGAGTCTCCCTCCTCCGGGGCATCCTCCCCTGCTTCCGAATCCTCTTCCTCAGCGATATCCTCCTCTGTTTTCGTCTCCGTAAGTTCCACTTCCGAATCCTCTGATACTGCCACTTCAGTTTCTTCACTCTCCGCCGCTTCTGATACATCTGAAATTTCTGAAGCAAGCACCACGTCAGTCGGCCACGGCATAACCGACATCATGAGCATCGCCGCTAAAGAAAACGACAGCCATTTCTTAAATTTCATTTTGATCTCCCTTCCCGTTGCTTATTATCATTCTGTATATACTCTTTTCATAATCAGAATTTCAAATCAATTCTCCGGGATTACCAGAATCTGTCCTGCATAAATCTGCTCCGGTTTTTTTATCTTGTCCCTGTTTGCATCATATACCTTTTTCCAGTTTTTCCCATTACCGTATACTTTTTTGGAAATAGTCCACAATGTATCACCTTTTTTCACTATGTAATAACCACTCTCCACATCAACCGCATCCGGACTTGTAATGATGCTTCCATCTCCCTTGGACAGATAAATAGTAAGCACCTGACCAACATAGATTTTATTGGGGTCTCTGATGATCGACATATTGTCCATATATATTTTTTGCCAGAAAGAACCATCACCGTAAAATTTCTTTGCAATCTTCCAAAGAGTATCACCGGATACTACCGTATATATAACAGTTTCGGCCGTACTTTCTTCTTCCTGATCAACAACAGCACTGGGTATATCATTTCTATTCCCGCTTCCTGAATTCTGACTGTTTCCACTTTCCGAATTGCTGCCGTTTCCATTTCCTGAATTATGCCCGCCATTGCTGCTGTTGTTCTGTGAGGAATCTATTCTGAAATTTTGCGCTGTACGCTTCAGCTCTTTGCTCTTATCGCCGCCCACGCGGAATTCCATCGCAAGCGTGTTTATTCCGTTTTGATTTGCCTTATTCGCAAATGTCTGGGAGCGGATGGTGATTCTCGTACTGCCGCTTTCTTTTGTATAATCCACGCCATCCACAAGCCTTTCGCCGTTCAGCCAGAGATCGATAAATTCCCGGAACTCACCTGCGGAGACAAAAAGCTGGTCGCCTTTTTGCTTCAAAAGAAACACATTGGAACCGTCCTCCGCCCTTTCACCGACGGGCACGATCAGCTCATAACCTTTATCCGACGCGTTGTAAACGTCGCTGTCCGTATTATCTTTTACAATTACAGTAATGTTTGCGTAAGAAGGTTCGTAATCCGGGTTACTGTAAGATGCTTTCACCGTGATGGGAAATTCACCGGCCTCTAAAGGTACGCCATAAATTTCGCCGGTCGCCGGATAGATCTCCAGCCCTCTCGGCAGCTCTCCTGCTTCAAGAGAAAAGGTGACCTTATTCTCCTCATCCGCATTATCTGTCCTGACAGTATAGGAGTAGGGCACATATTTCACCCTGACCACATCCTCCATATTCAGTTCTGTTGTGGTTGTAATGATCTTTGGATTATTATGTCGCGTTACTATAACACTGCTACTCAGATTCTGTGGCAGCTCCGTAATCTCTGTACCGTCAGGAAGCCGCCAGACTGTACCGGCTACAACCGGAGTCTCAACAGATTGGGTCAGGTTGAGAGGAGCGTTGATTGTGGTCAATTCATTACAGCCAAAGAGCATATCCTCCGTATTTCCCACACTGCGCATATCGAATTTACTTAAATCCAAACTTGTGATACTGATACAGTATCCAAACATACTCGCCATATTCGTCACATTTCTAGTATCGAAGCTACTTAAGTCCAAACTTGCAAGATTGATGCAATCAAAAAACATACCACACATGTCCGTCACATTTTCGGTATCAAAGCTGCTCAGATCCAAACTCGCCAAACTGCTACAAACAAAAAACATATACCACATATCCGTCACGTTTCCAGTATCAAAGCCTCTTAAGTCCAAACTTGTAAGACTGCTACAGTGAGAAAACATACCCGACATATCCGTCACGTTTCCGGTATTGAAGCCGCTTAAGTCCAAATTTGCAAGACTACTGCAACCAGAAAACATATCGCTCATAGCTGTCACGTTTCCGGTATTAAAACTGCTTAAATCCAAACTCGTAAGACTACTGCAATCCAAAAACATATCGCCCATATCTGTCACGTTTCCGGTATCAAAACTGCTTAAGTCCAAACTTGTAAGACTGCCGCAACCCATAAACATACATGACATATTTGTCACGTTTCTGGTGTCGAAGCTGCTTAAGTCTAAACTTACTAGACTATTGCAATCTCCAAACATATCAGACATATCAGTCACGTTTCCGGTATCAAAACCCCTTAAGTCCAAACTTGCCAGATTGCTGCAACCATGAAACATAACAGACATATCGGTCACGTTTCCAGTATCAAAACCCCTTAAGTCCAAACTTGTAAGACTGCTACAACTAGAAAACATCCAGTGCATATCGGTCACGTTTCCGGTATTGAAGCTGCTTAAATCCAAACTTTCAAGACTACTGCAACCAGAAAACATTAGGCTCATATCTGTCACATTTCTAGTATCAAATCTACTTAAATCCAAACTTTCAAGACTGCTGCAACCAGAAAACATCCAACTCATATCCGTCACGTTTTCGGTATTTAGACCACTTAAATCCACACTCACCAGACTGGTACATTCATAAAACATCTCATAAGTACTTGCCATCCCCGTTACATTCACTTCAGCCGATATAACAGATTCCTTGTAATCTGCCCACAAAGAAGAACTGAAATCTCCACTACCGCTTACCGTCAGTTTTCCATCGGTATCAATCGTCCATGTAATACCTCCATCTGTACCGCTTGCAATAATATCACCTGCATAGGGCATCACCTCATCTTCCGGCACTTCCTGCAACGCTTCCTGATTCCCCGATACATCCGCCGCTTCCAGTTCCTGTACTACTTCTATATCTTCAATATCTTCTATACTTTCTTCCTGTTCTTCTCCCTCAGCAACGGACTCGGCCACTTCCGGCACTTCCGCTTCTTCCGAATCCCCTTCCTTCTGGACGTCCTCCCCTGCTTCCGAATCCTCTTTCTCAGCGGTATCCTCCTCTGTTTCTGTCTCTGTCAGTCCCGTCTTCAAATCCTCTGATGTTGCCGTTTCAGTTTCTTCATTCTCCGCCGCTTCCGATACATCCGAAATTTCCGAAGCAAGCACCACATCCGTCGACCAAGACACAACCGACGTCATGAGCATTGCCGCCAAAGACAACGACAGCCATTTCTTTAATTTCTTTCTGATCCTAACTTTCATTTTAATTCTCCTCCTCGCCCAATCTGAACAAAACGCAAATATATGTAAAATCACTTTCACCCATTTGGAGCATTTTCTTTTTCCGATAAGTAAGTTTCTCCCATCTCCACAAGCTCCGAGAGCGTATAGACAGGGCACTGCCGCAGATTCCCCGATTGATAATCAAACACCAGTGTATCTCCGCATATATCGCTGAGTCTTGGCAGATATGCCAGTTTCTCCAAATTTTGATTCAGCAGGATACCGTAGCGTTCCCCGTCTGTGTTGATATATTCCGTGATAATATATTCCCCGGTCTCCGTGACATAGGTGAGATAGTCTTCCTCTTCCAACAGTGCTATCAGGCGGCCCGAATCTACGTCATACACCTCTGGAGCGCTGTGAAGCGGCGATACGATCCGGTATTTGCTCACATAAAACTCTTCCTGCAAATCTTTTTCTGGTTTCTCCCCTTTCTCTTCCTTTATCAGAGAACCATCTTTTGCGCTGTAACACCGTATCGTGCCGTCATACCAGATCACTTCCAGCCATGAATTTTCCCCATCTCTTCTAAACTGCTGGTCATATATATTCCTCGCGTCCGGCATTTCTGTCTCCGCGATCAGTTCCCCCGCTTTATCATAAATGCGAAACCCTTTGTAATCGAACAGCATGGCGTGCTCTCCGTCCGCACTCAGTCTGGCTTCTTCATGCCCATAGCGGGCATCATAAGAGAAAATCTGTTCTTCTTTATGGTTTTCCAGCTTTAGCACTCTCAGTTCCGGTTCATTCCGATTTCCGATTAGTGCATGACTTTCCGTGAGGATTACAAAATCACTGTTCTCCTCACAGCTTTCTTCAGACACCGGATTTGCACCGCTGTCGAAAAAGCAGAAACGCTGATCATCCGTCACCGTCAGCACATATTCGCTTTCGGCTGAAAACGCGGTAATATTCGCTCCGTTTACATAAGCAAGCTCCCTCTCTTCCATCGTCTCCGGATCCAGACTGATCAGCAGATTTCCGTTTGCAAGACAGACTTTTTCTTCGTCCGCCTGAAGCAGCAGAGGATCCTGCGAACTGAAACTTCCCATCAGAACAGCTTCCTCCGTATCAATCAAGCCAAATACGGCTTCCCTGTCGTTTTCCGCTGTAAACGCGAAATACCTTCCATGAAACCCTCCCGCAAAATGCCGGTAATCTGAGCTGTCATACAAAATGATGCCATTCTCCGGATCATTCAGGCCAAAAACAGTGACACTGCCGTCAGAAAAACTTGCTGCCAAAAGTGTCCCATCTATATTTAATGTAAAAATATCATTCTGCGGATCCGCAAAAATATCGTTTGCGGCCACCGACATACGGCGTCCTTCAAAAGATATTTCTCCTATCCTGCTTCCATCAGATACCCGATACAACAGAGCATGGTCATCATCCCTGTTTACTGCTGCCACAATACTTTTATCACCCGAAACCGTCAACGTTGTCGCCGCATCGCCGGTCCATAAAACTTTCTGATTTTCCAGATCATAGGCCGTTATCCCTTCTGCCCCGGCATAAATAATATGGGATTCGTCCGTAAAGATCAGGTCTGACAATGCTGAGTTCTGTATCGGAAGCACAACCTCTTTGCTCTGATCTTCCATCTCAAAGACCGCTGCCTCATATGCATATACCGCTGCAAATCTGGTACCTTCCGGCGATACCGCAAGACAAAAGGGAGCAGACGGCAATTCCAGTGTATCTAAAGCTTTAAATCCATCTGACAGATCATAAACTCCCAACGCATCCGTCAACGCCTTCTGCGCCTGCGGAGTGACAGACGCCTCCAAAATGATTTTCCCATTCGGGATAGCTCTCATGGCCAGATCAATGGCCGCAGGCACATCCCCCTCACTCAGGGCATTGGCCGAATACTCAGAAAGCGTCAATGCTTCCTGCCGATTCTCTAACTGTTTCAACCCCACAAAACAGCCTCCGCCGCCTGCAAGAAATAAACCGGATATTACTGCCGCACAGGCTATGATCCGCTTTTTACGCCGGATCACCCTCCCGTCCTTTTTATGTAACTGCAAGAAATCTTCCAGCATTTCCTGCGCTGTCTGATAACGCATGGACGGCTCCGGCTCCATCGCCTTCTGTATGATCTTCGCCACCGCCGGGCTGCACACTTCCTGGCCTAATGGTACGACTTCCCGTGCATCCTGCGCCGGTCTACTGCCGGAAAGCAGGTGATAAAGTGTTGCGCCGAGGCTGTAAATATCCGAGCGCACATCCAGCAAAAGTCCCCTGCCGCTGCCGGAGGTTTTGCCGGAATAAAGATTTCTGCTTATTTTTTCGTCATCTGTTTCCGTTTTTTCCGGATCATCCACCTCGGTGGTTTCTCCGCTTTCCGCTTTACCTGTGGTCAAAATCTGTTCGACTGCGGCGGCCTTCCCTTCTTTTAAGTATTCCGCGCCATAATGCTCCGGTGAGGCATAGCCGCGGCTGAAGCCCACTTTTACTGCGCCGTCCTCCCCCAACGCAAGAGCGATATTATAATCGATCAGGCATATATCTCCACCGGGACGCAGCATAATATTAGCCGGTTTGATATCTCCATGCAAAATTCCGTGAGGCGGTCTGCTATGCAGATATACAAGCGCTCTGAGCAGCTGACATGCCCATTTAACAATCTCAGCCTGTGATATTTTTTGTCCTCTTGCCAACAGCTTGTCCAGACTTTCCCCGTCTATATAATCCATAACGGTATATACAATACCGTCTTCCTGCACAAAGTCATAAACCTGCGGGATATAAGTGTGGGATAAATCTTTCAGCATATCCACTTCCCTGCGCAGCATCTCAGGTTTTGTGCTCAATCTGCGTTTATCCGCTTTCAGCACGATCTGCTTTTCCAGACGCTGATGTTTGCCTAAATAGACTGTTCCGCCGCCGCCCGCTCCAATTTTGTGATCTATTTCATAAATGCCTGCAATGACCTTGGACATCTTGATTCTCCTGTAGCCTTTCTAAAATTTACAACTCCTGTTTTCCGTATTCCTTTTCCAACTGTTCCTTTAGTTTCCGCCCGGTTATGGAAAACACTGTTATACACAATAGTGCCAATATTCCGGACAAAACCATTGCCGATATTCCTCCATATAAAATCAATTCACTGACTGACAGACCGCCCATCTTGTTTCCTCTCGCTCTCTTTATTTTTACAATCCTGTTTCTCTGTGTTATAATGAAATCACTTTTACAAAAGGAGTATTTTTCTATGTCTGGACACATTATTCATGCCGCAATTTTCTTGGCCTTTTATATCATCGGCGCATTTTCCACCACCGATATTTTGAGACTGTTAAAAGGAACCACTGTTTCTGTTTCCTGTCCGGATTGTTTCTGCCCTGTCTGCAAAAACAGACTTCCCCTGCATGACCAGATTCCTGTTTTTTCCTATTTTATCAACCGCGGGGCATGCCGTTTCTGCGGTTCAAAAATTCCGATTTCCGAATTGTTTTCAGAACTTTTTGTATTTTTTGCCCTCTCCGTCATCTCTGTTCTTTCCAGATTCTCCTACGCCGGATTTTTTGCCTGTTTCCTCTTCTATCAGTTGATAAAATTTATATATCTTATAAGAACAGGCCCCAGAAAAGACCATTTTGGCAAAAATCTGCTGTCTTCTCTGCTTCACAATATCATGCTGTTTGGATTACTTTTTTTCCTGTTTTTTCTGGAACATCTCATTTCCTGATATGGTTTCTCCATCCGCCTATTTTTTTCTTTTCTGTCATAATGATACCCATGGAAATGTTGTCACTCTCTCCTCTGGAGATCATCATTTTCAACAGCTTTTCCAGCTCAATTTTCAAATCGGTCTTTCTCCCATAATTTGTGTATACTTCTCCGACATCTTTTTCCGTCAAAAAATGATACCCTCCATCCGAACAGAAAAAAAACATATCCCCTTCCCGAAAAGTCCCCTGTGCTGTGGAAAACCACAGTTTTTCATCTTTTCCCATGTAATTTGCAAGATAATTTTTCATCTTCCCGTTTTTCAGACGTGCCACTGTGGCATCTGTTGTAAGCTGTTCCAGACACCCACGATACCGGTATATTCTGCTGTCTCCAACCTGAACAATGTAATAGTACTCTCTGATCAGCAAAAGCAACGACAAGGTGGTTCCCGTACGAATCCTTTCGGCCGCTGAAAGATTCCGTACTTTCGCATTCCATTCTTCCACTCCGTCCAACAGGTGTGCACAGAGAATTTCCGGTTTAATCTCCTCAATATTGATCCAAGAGGCAATTGCACCGAACCATTTTCTTATTTCCTGTATCACTAATCCGGAAGCTCTTTCACCATATTCCAATCCGCCAATTCCGTCACAGACTGCACCTACCGCAAAATACTGCCCGTTTTTTTCCATGTATCGTAAAAAAATGGCATCCTGATTTACTTTTCTGGATATTCCGATATCCGTGATACATCCGCCGTTTAATCTCATACATCGCTCCCATACCTATAAATTCACCCTGTAACGGATCGGAGTGCCGGGGGCAAATGTCAATTCATCTCCGTTTTTCAATGGATAAGGACAATTCGGTATCAATACCTGTCCGTTTAATGAAGTATGATTTGCCGAACCGAGATCAATAATATAAGGTGCATCTTCTCTTTTCTCTATTCTTGCGTGCATCCTTCCGATTCTTTTGAGTTCACTGTCGAACAAGACGTCCGGTTTTACAGAATTCGAGGAATTTCTCCCCAAAGTAATGTACGGCTTATCAAAACTCAGCTCGATTCTTACGGGTGCCCCCTGGATCGAACCATCCATCAGTTCCAGATAACCGCCAACCTGCTCCATGCCATCTTCACAAATCTCTGTTGTATCGTCTTCCCCCGACATAAGTGGTTCCGGAATACTGTTCTGTATATAATCCTGCTGCATATACCCGGACTGCGAATTCACTGCATCCTGCTTTTCCGATACTGCCGATTCATGATCCGCTTCCGGTACTACTGTGCTTTTTTTCCTGCCGCCGAACAGGCCTTTTCCCTTTTCCTCAGAGAACACTTTTTCCTTCTTCTGTTTTAACGGCTTTTCTTTCTTCTTTTTCTTCTCCTCGCCGAACAGCGCCTTCATTACTTCATCATCGCTGCCAAACCCATCTGCCCCAAAAGAAACTTCCGGAGATACGGCACTGCTTTCTGCTTTCTTTCCTTTCTTCTTTCCTCCGCCGAACAAACCTGTTTTCTTTTCTTTTTCCACTGAAACAGGAGCAGGTATCTCCTGCCTTTGAACGGGTGCCTCAACCGGCTGCACCCTTTCTCTCTCTGCAGCATTTATTTCAGGCACTGTCTGAGGTGCCGTATATGTCTGGGATTTTACTTCCCCTGCCGACACAACACTTTTAATTTTTTTATTTTCGTCTTCCACTATCAGATACAGATCGGACAGCGTGGTGTCTCCTCTGCTGAAATACTGATACAAACGCACCATAAAACTGCTGTCATCTGTAATTGTCACATTGTTCAGTACTGCCTGAAAAAAATGAAGTATTTCCTCATCTGAATTACAGCAGGACTCTTCCGGTATATAAATATAAAATGCCTGTGTTAATTCTTTATTCAAATACACATACTTTTTATCAATACATATATTGTGATAATTTAAGAACCAGTCCTTTCCTTTTAAGAAAGGCTTTAAAAGACTTAAATACATTTCAGCAAAAGCGGCTCCCGGCAGCGTCAGATTACTGTATTCCAATGCGATCGCATTGATCAGTTTATACCGCAGAAGATTGTTGTCATTGCGGCTCATCAGCCTGAACGGAATTAAAAAATCCGGGCAATCCTCCTGCAGCACATTCACTGCTATCTCATCCAGTTTGGCCGCATGATAAAGCGGCACATTCAAATAATTTCCTTCCAAAGAACTTTGTAAACTGAAAACACTACTGTCTATCATTTCTGTCCTCCTTTTACTGTTGCAACACTCACTTTTCAATATATTCCAATTCGATCAATGCTTCCTTACCGGTTATCTCGCCCTGCGCTATTTTATTATGAAAAGGCTGCGCATCCGCAAATTCCTGATCGATCACCCGTTGATTTCTTTCGCTGATATAGTTCCACTTATTTCCAATCTTCACTGCTCCCAGCCCCTCCGAAAAGGACAGGGCATCTTCATATTGATACGCTATGACCAGATTCCCGGTATCATCCATAAATCCCCATTTTTCTCCGTTCCCCACTGCAATATAACCGGAAGATTCCGGAGCCTTTGCAGCCATAAATCCGGTCTCGCAGATTTTTTCACCTTTCGTATTGATCAAATACCAGGTTTCATCCATTTTTACCATGGCTCTGTTTTCCGCAAATACTTCTCCGAGAGAATTTACAGCAACATCCTGTAAAGTAAAATCCACAATCGTCTCTCCGCTGTCCGTAATGATTCCCCACATGCCGCCCTTTTTTACAGCAGCCACACCGCAGGCATTTGCTGTAATCTCTTCATACTGATGTCCCGATGCGATGCACTCGAAATCATAATTGTAATAACTGTATTTTTCATCATTCTTAGCCAGAATATGATTTCCGCTCATCTCATAAACATCCGCGACCCCTATCTCGTCTACGCCATATTTATCCCCGTTTTGAAGTATTGTATAGTATTTTCCTCCCTTTTTTACCACCGCAAATCCATCCCCATTAAAACGGGATGCCGCCTCAAAAGGTCCCTCCAACTGTGCCCTTCCGTTCTCATCCACATAACACCAGCCATTTTCTCCGTAAGCAGGCATAAAAGTATTTTCTCTGGTCGGCAGGATATCCTCATACTCTGTCACATTGACAGAATAGGCATACCGGTTTTCTTCATAATACTCCACAAGTTTCTCTGATCCGGTCTGCTCTATCCCTTTTTTAATCAGTTCCATTCCCTGTTCCAGCTTTAATCCCGCAATATAAGAATCTGCCGTATTGATATATTCCTGTTCTGCCGCCGTATTTTCAGCAGCCCTCTTCTCCACCAGTTTATTGTAAGCGTCCATATTGCCATAAGCGGCATAAGCTGTTAACAGTCTGCTCTCTATCTGGATATTATTCTTTGTTTTATATCTAAGCGCTTCCTCATAAAGAGGTATGGCTCTTACCCATAACTCTTTTTGGACATATTCATCTGCTTCTTCTGCCAATGCCTGTTGCTTTTCAAGACTCTCTGCGCCTGTGGCGCTCCTCAGAGAAAAAAGCCATCCCGCCGCAAGAAAACCGATCAATATGAGCACCAATAATATTTTTTTACCCTTCATTTTCCTGTTCCCCTATAAAATAGACAAAGTGATCAATACTCCCAAGTATAAAAAAGGTACTAATGCCACGCCGTCTTTTAATCCTATTCTTTTGCGTATCAACTGCACAACAGAATAGAGGCAGCATAAAACAATGCCGTAAAATATCGCTCCTATAATTCTCTGGCCGGTCAGATACAGTCCCATAACAAAGACCAGTTTTACATCCCCTGCCCCAAGCTGTTTCCGTGACAGAATATAACAGAGCAGAAATATAAGACCGCCTGCAATGGCGCCTGACAGAGACCGAAACAACAACCCTATTCCACTCTCTGTCTGCAGAATAATGTAAATTCCTGTGACAAAAGCCCATATCATCAGCATGATCGTCAAAAAGCGATTGGGAATCCGGTGTTGCCTGTAGTCAATCACGGCCAATACTGTCATCCCCCAGATCAATATATAATGAAGAAGCATTTCTGGCAGATTCCATTCAGAAAACCTGACCAAGCCAAGCACAAATGCTGTAATAAACGTCAAGCCCATTACACCGATAATAAATGCCGAATAGATGAGATTTCCCTTTTTCTTTACTTCCAGAGAATTTTTCCTATCATAAAAGCATAATGTTATGTAACTGCAGACTGTTACCAGAACGGCACCCAATATCGCACTTATGATTTCCATAGCATCCCCTTATTTTTTTGTGATATCATAATCCTTCAGCTTTTCACCGTCTCCATCTACCCAGCCTGCGACAGAAACACGCTGCACAACATGTATTTGGGGATCCGGTATAATAAACGACAGAAAACTCATATCAATATCATAACTGACGACAATATCTATCATCCTTCCGGCTCCGTCTTTATTTTCACAGAATATGGTCGTTCCGGAAAAGTCAAGCCCGGCATATCCGTCTTTCACACCATAGGAACGAAGATATTCATCCGCTGGCAAATTGCCCTGTTCCAGATATTTTTTCGTAAGCCCTTTCGCCGCGGCCGTCCCGATCATACTTTTTGCTTCATATCCTATTTCATATGCTCCGATGTAGATCATACCGACTAACAATGATTTCGGATGACTGAACAGATCCTCTAAACCTGCTACCGATTTTTCACCGGAATCGACCGCCGCATCAGCATCTGCTTTCAGTTTGTCAAACTGAGTTTGCACTTCCCGAAAAGATTCTTCACTCAATTCCAGATTTTCTACGCTTTGCACCGTACCGCTGATACTTTCTGACAGTGTTTCTATCTTATTTAGCGTATCCACCACCTGATTAGCCGTATCATTTATCGGTGTTGTGTGAGGCCTTCCATCTTCTTCCACTGCATTTTCCGCATTGTTTATCCCCAATGCCGCGTAGAGGTAAGAGTAACTGGCCATCTCATGCGCTGCGGAATTAATTGCAAACTGAATTTTATTGTGCAGTATAAAGATATTGGTCAAATAGATAACAGCAAGAACCACCATGATAAATACAGTAAAAGACAGTACCGCTTCTACCACCATCATACCGCTTTCTGCATTCTCCTTTTTTACAGTCACTTTTCCCATTTCCCTAGTAACCCCTTGTCACAGTGAACTGATATGTATTTTTTTCAAATTGATTTAATTGGTCATACACTGTATCCGATGTCATCTGTTTCGCAAATCCATCCGGTATGATGACAAAGTCAAGATGTACTGCACAGGTGGCATCCACAGCCGTCACTGCCTCCGATAATTTCCAGTCCAGTGAATTCAGTACTGCGTTTTTATCCGCTCCTACTCTGCTTCGCACAGTGTTGACATTCAGCATGATCAGATTTCCGGTTCGTCTGGCTATCTGTTCCGATGTAGTCATAGCAATTGCCATCACCATTAAATATTGTTCATAGTTCATTCTTAACTTATTCTCATCACTTGACGTACTGCCTGAACCGGAATCATCCCCCAACAGGTTCATAATTTCTTCATAGACTGTCAAATCACTAATCTCATTCTTAATCAAAATAACAGAATCACCTTTTTTCAGTTTTTCCCAGTCCCCATATGTTTCCAAACCCGCAACTGCGGCCCGCAGTGCACCGGCTACCGCAATTCCAAGCACAGGGTTGATTGCACTGCAGGCATCTTTTATGGCTTTAATGGGCGTGTTGATCTCTTCGATTTTATAGGTTGCCCGCATATTGATTACTGCCCGGAATGCCAGAATCCGGTTTCGGGCAAGGTTCAGATTTTTCGTCGAAGAATTATTTCCGCCTAACAGATATTCCAGTTCAGCGCCATACAGATAATTTACCTCCGGCCCTATTTTTACCCCAGTGAGGCTGATTGCCTCTTCTTCCCCTTCTTCTATATTAGTTACCCGGCTGGAAAACATCCCAAAGTCATAGCTTACTGTATACGCTTTTAACAAAAGCATATTTCCCGCTTCCGAAAGGCTGTTCAGTTCAAAATAGGAGACTGCCTCCTTTATCATATTCACAAGCGCAAAATTCCCGTCTCCCTCTCCTTCGCCAAAACCGAATTCCTCCGGTATATTCCTCGCTGTTGTCTGCTCGTCTTCGCTGAGGGCGTCTTCTTTTTCTTTCAGTTTGTTTTTTGCCTCATCCCTTTTCTTCTCGTATTTTGCCGTATCTTCTTCCCCTGAAAAACACTTTGCCAAAGATTGAAACAGTTCCCTGTAAGAATGATTCTCCTGAAAATTATAGTATTCTCCCTCATTTAACGGCTCTTTATATTCCCTGACAGGAGTCATCGGTTTCAGATAATCCTCCATGACAGCCTGAAGATTTATATATGTATCTTCATGAATCTCTGAATATTTACTGTTTATATTGTGGCCTGTCAGATTCTTCTCCCTTATTTCCTCAGCCAGTTTTACATAATTATCCGCACTGTAATCTCCTGCACTGCCAAACAGTTCATTCACCTTTTCCAGATCAGCATTGATTCCGTCTCTGACTGCACTGTCAACCGTATTCTCCGCCAATTCTCTTTCCAGTTCGTTTTTGCAAACCTGCAACTGTCCTATCTCTTTTTTTACCTTATCCGCCCGATCAATCAACTCCGATACCAATTCTTCATAATTATCAAAGTCTACAGGCCGTGAATCGGCAGCCGCCGAATATTTTTCCGATGCATCCTCAAACTTTTCTCTCAGTTTATCTTCTCTCGCTTCTTCATCTCCGTCATATTTATCTCCCATCTCAATCAGTTCTTTTTCCTGATCCGATAACTCCTCGTCCTCTTCCAGATTTTCTTGTTTCTCCCTTGCTGTCTCTATATCATCTTTATGTGTTACATAATCCCTATATATCTGATAACTTTCCGATTCATAAATCTTCTTATATTCTTCTTTTGCCAACGCATATTGCTTGTTTATTTCGGCTATAAATTCAGGATATTTATCTATTTTGGCAAGAACCTCATAATACTCTTTTGCCCTTTCCAAAACTTTTCCGGCCTGATCATCCAACTCTGTTTTGGCATCAATTACTTTAGCTTCTCCTTCTGCATTTTCCACTTCCTCCAAAGCTTCCAGTACCGCTTCCCCGTCTCCCGCAAGCTGTTGAGCAATACGGAAACGCATAAAATCACCAATCTGTGTTGTCAGAACCTTCTGATTCCCAAGATTGGCACCTTCGACCGGCTTGTAAGATACTGTTACATCGGCTCCTTGATAAGGCATAAACCCGGTATATTCTGTACTCGGCCCCCATTTATCCTGTGCCGCTTCAAAATACTTTCGAGAGATTGTATTCTCATTGGGATTAAAAGAAGTTGCCATATAGCTTTCCAACTCCTTTAACGCCGCCGTTCCCTTTTCATTCTGAGTTACCGCAAACAGACCATACAACTCCTTTAACAGATTGTCGTAATCACTGATTACTGCCTCGCCATAGTTATCCGCTGTCATCAAAGCCTGATCACTATACAATTTAATTCTGGCAAGCTCTGTCAAAAATCCCGTAAAAAAGATGGTAGGAACCAAAATCAGTGTCACCAAAACTGTAATTGAGCCTTTTGTCCGTCTTAAAAATAACTTCATAACATTTCTCTGCCTTTTTCTTTAACTGCGTTCATTCACACCGAATTTTTCTTTAAAAGAGTTATAATAACCGCTTACTTTATCAAGCAGTTCCGTTGCCTTCTCTCCAATGGCCGTCTGTTTTACAACATCGATTACAAAATCCGTATTCCTGATCATATCGTCTCCATTGGTTATCACTACTTTCCCGGTAACAGAGATTGTCATGGAATCCGGAACACCTACCATTTTAAGACTGATCATCGGCTTCACTGTCTGCGTTGCCTTCGCTGTAATCGTTTTATACACAACATAGTTTTTGCTTTCTACAGTTAATTCTACATTGGAACCATCATCAAAAAACATATGACCGCACATAGAACGAAAAAAAGATTCAAATTTACTTTTCTCAAAATTCATAAAAAAGAACCTGTACGGAAACTTATAAGCGGGACTGCCATATCTGCTTCCTGTTGCACCAACTGTCCCGCTGTTTCCGCCATAAGACATATTGCCGGATGCCTCCACAAAAGTATCCGAATCCACGTTTTTGTAATAAATAAGCGCATTCTGCACATTGGCCTGTAAATTGGCCTTCTGGCACATAAAAATCGAGGCATAATAGAGAGCGAGCACCATGATCATACAAAAGGGCAGCAAAATAGTGGCTTCTACTATTTCTGCCGCACCGCTTTCACTAATAAAAAAAGTATTATGTATGTCAAATTTATTATGATAATTTTGCTGCACTATTCTCAAATCATGTCTCCTTATACTCTATTTTGTATCTTATAGTACCTTGTCAACCTATCGAGTTTGATGACCCCATAATCTTTTCCCAAGTCGTATTAAACCATTCAGAAATCTTATTCCAAAACAACGCAGATAATAAAACAACAATTAAAATAAGCAGAATAGTCGCCACAAAGGCCGAAACTCCCAGTTCTTCCTTTTTTAATTCCTCAATAAAATTTTTCATTTTGAACTTTGTACAGATAATAAAACTGTCTAATGCATTCAACACCTTTCTCTCCTCCTTTGACTTTGCTGTTAATTTTTATTTCCCCTTCATAAAATAGCGGGAACCTATTTATCATGATCCGGATCTTAAAAATTGAAGCCACTGATCACCGGAACGATAACCAGAATAATAATTCCTACAAACATCAACAACGTCGGTACCAAAAGTTTACTTTGTATCTTCTCTCCCATACGCCTCGCATTATGTTTGTGTTCCAACCAGCTCTCATCATTCAACTGCTTAAACAATTTCACAATTTCTGCATTTCCTTTGGATGCATTTTGTATGATCGCCGTTGCCAGTTTTGTCGTATATTTATTACTGCATCTATTCAAAAACTTTGAATAGGCCTCCACCGGCGATACATTATTGTCAAAATCTATCAGCACCCTGTTCATTTCTTCATACAAAGTTCCTCTTCCGTTACTGGCAAGCTTCCATGCCTGACTGACCTCCATGCCGGCGACTGTCAAAAGAGCCAGTTTAGATACTACCTGAGGGAACTGCCTTTCGATATCCTCTGCTCTCTTATTAACCACTGTATTGACATTGTCATAAGGAATATATCCGAGCAGTACAAAAGCTGCAAAGGCAACCACCGCCACAACAATGCTCCTTGTTCCAAGCCCTAACGCCAGAGTCAGTCCCAGTGCTCCAAAAGAAACGCTGACTCCCAGTATGATATACCCTAAAAGAGCTCCTAAAAGATAATATGTATAATTCATGGCCTCTTTCTTTTCTTTAAACTGCTGACATTTCTGATTCAACTTTTTTATAGTCGGATTCGTCATATCCCATCTCATCAGCTGCATCAGTCGATATCCGGCCACCGGAATCAGATCCAGACCGCTGATTTTTCTCTTACTGTATTTTTCCAGTAATTTTTTGCTTTCCTCTAACTTTCGCCTTATTTTTTTTGCTTCTCTCCTGCTTTTTTTATCCTTTAAATCCTTTACCTTTTTCATATCTTCCACAATTATATTTAAAGCAATCTGACCCTTTTTTATATTTTCCAGTTCTGTTTCCCGACAGGCGGTCAGCAGTGCTCCCGTAATATTTTCATCCGCCGTCATAAACAGGAAAAGAAAGAAAACAAATACTATTGTGGCTAATATCATACATACAACCATGAATATCCCCCTATATTTCTATATCACTGGCTTTGGATGCCAATACATAAGAAACCCCAAAGATAATAAGTGAAATTGTTGCCGCCAAATGCCCTGCCGTCGTAGTGAATAAAGCTTCCAACAGATCCCCGCCCATGAAAGACATTGCTACAACAATAACAATCGGCATTACCAGCATCATATTTGTCTCAGATTTAGCGGATGTGATCGTCGTCTGAATCTCCTGTTCAATTTCAATCTTATCGCCAATGATTTCCTGCGTCTGCACTAAAATGTCACCAAACCTGTCGCTTTTCCCCTCTATAACAGAATAAATCGTGGCAAAACTGTGGATATCTTCTAATCCGCTGCGCATTGCAAAATCTTCAAATAATGTTTTCAGCTCTATGCCGCCTTTTTCATATTGGAGAATGATATTTTCCACTTCTTTTACAATATCCGCTTTTCCGTTATATGATATCTTTAAATCTTTCAGAGCAGATTTTACGGCCTGCGCTTCCACATTTCCTGCCCTTACAGCAACACTCATGGATTCCATAAAATCCCTGAACTGCAGTCTCAGTTCTTTCTGCCTTTTTTTAATGGTGGTCTCCGCATACATCTTTTCCAGATAAATTCCGCCTGCCAGACCGATCACCACTGAAAGCAGAATCATGTGGTAAAACAGATAAGCTATTACAGCAATCAATGTACTGCTCACTATATAGGCCAAAATATGTTCTACCTTTTTCATATTACATTTACAGTAAACGGGCATATTCGGATTCATATCTTTTCATCCTCCAGATAATCATAGATGCCGCTGCTGATAAATTTATCAGGATGTTCCATTTTGTTTTTTGTTCTTTCCAGTACACCGGAAACTTTCTGCAGTGTCGTGTGTTCATCTTCCCTGAATTGAAACAGCGGATTCAACCGTATTTTTCCGTTTTCCAACGCCGCAACTTCCGTAATCTCCATTGTTTTTCTGGAACTGTCACGCATCCGCGACAAATGAACGATGATATCCACGGCTGATGCAATCTGCTGCCTGATTGCCTCAAGCGGCAGGCCGCCCGCACCACTGAGTACCATCGTTTCCAAACGGCTCAGCATATCTTCTGCCGAATTAGCATGACCGGTAGAGAGGGAACCGTCATGACCAGTATTCATCGCCTGCAGCATATCCAACGCTTCCGCTCCTCTCACCTCACCGACTACAATTCTCTCCGGTCTCATACGAAGAGAAGATTTGATCAGATCCCGCATGGAAATCTCTCCCGCACCGGCCGAATTAGCATTTCTTGTCTCAAGCCGCACCAGATTAGGGAGATTCCGAATCTGTAGTTCCGCCGAGTCTTCTATCGTTATAACTCTTTCTGTTTTGGGAATATAATTAGATAGTGCATTCAAAAATGTTGTCTTTCCGGAACCAGTTCCTCCGCTGATGAAAATGTTGTACTTTGCCCTGACCAGCTTTTCCAGAAAAACAGCAGCCTCCGGAGTGATCGATCCATAATTGATCAGCTTCTGAATGGTCATACCTTCCTCAGGGAATCTCCTTATCGTTACAATAGGACCGTTTAACGCGATCGGATCAAGTACCACATTGACTCGGGAACCATCTGCCAGTCTTGTATCTACAATAGGATTGCTCTCGTTTACCGAACGCCCCATATCCTGTACAAATTTTGTGATAATATTCCTCAGCTTTTCCTGACTCTCAAACTTATCTCTGATCTGCTCCAGTTTTCCGTCGCGCTCCACAAAAATACAGTCATAGCCATTGATCATGACTTCTGTAATACTCTTATCTGCAATAATCTTCCCTAAAATCCCCAATCCTCTGATAGATTCAAACACAGTATCTGCAAGACTTCTCTTTGACCGAAAAGAAAGGGATGAATAATAGGAGGCCGCTTCCGGATCTGCTGTTTCCGCCTGCCTGATCCGAAACTCCTGCATTTCTTCTATTCGTTCTCTTAACTTATCATCAGATAATTCCGAATAACTCGGATTCCGGCTGACCAGTTCCCGAATTTTTCCTGTCTCTTCTGTAAAAAAATCCCGCATGATATTATCTCCGCCCTGTTTTACTGTTTGATTTGTCATCATTCCGGCTATAAGAGTGCTTTTACAAAATCGCCTGCTGCACTTCCTGCCAGCATCGTGATAAGCTGAGCCGCATCCGGATTCTGTACCGGATTAATTCTTCCAATCAGGGGAATCTGTGTTGCAGTTGTATTCACTCTGCCTGTATCAAAATTCAGAAGTCTGCTCATCTTTCTTCCGTACTCCTGCATGATATGTGTCTGCCGGAAAAAGGTCTCAAGTTTTTTTGATGCCATCGCATCCTGTTTTTCAATGACAACTATCCGGTCTGCAACTTCAAAAACTTTTATCGCTTTCTCATCCATCGAAATTCCCATATCGATTACAAGAAAATCAAACAGTCCTGTTTCAAAAATCGAACGAATAAGTTCTGCTATTTCCTCTGGTTTCAGCTCATAGATATCATTTGGTGTATCAAAATGATTCAAATAAAAAAGATTTTCTGCCTTTGTCCGCAAAAGTCCCTCCAATTTCATGGTAAAATTGATACTGGTTCCCAGACAGCTCAGCATCTCCGACATTCCTTTTCCCTCTGCCTGTCCAAGATAACAGTCTTCCGATGCAATATCTTCCAGATTGATGTAAAATGTTTTGTACCCTGTCATTGCCAGTCTGGCTGCGGCAGTAAGCGCCATAGTTGTCTTTCCTGCCCCACCCGCCGGTGAATAGAATGCAACTGTTTTTGCTTTTTTTCCATCCGACAAAATACCGATATCTCCGCATTTTTCTGCATAAAGTTCCAGAATTTTCTTATAAATCCCGCTGATTCTCTGATATTTTTTTATCTTAGGAAAATTTTTGCATTCCTCAGGAATACTTCCTGTTTCATCCAACAGCATGATTCCCAGAGGGATCTTTCCAAGTGACATCTGTCCCTCATAAATAGATACATCGAAAAGAATCACATCAAAATTCTTTTCCAACAGAGCCTTTTCCAGGCTTTTCTTATCTGTATAAACAGAAAAACTCAGATTATCGTACTCTTCCAATACATTTATTAATCTGTTTAAATATTCCTCATTACTATCCGCTATTGCCAGTCTGATGTTCATTTAGTTTTCTCCTGTAAATCGACATCTTATGCATTCTTTTTCATTTATAATATCATTCAAATTAAATCATTTCAAGTATTTTTATCTCCATTAGCGATATTTATCATCTTTCGGATTATTTCAATAACTTTGCTAATACTTTAAAATGAGTTATAAAATATGGAGGATTTTGTTTTGACAAGCATAAAAATGGAAATCGGCAAACGCATTCGAAATTTTAGAATCTCTAACAACCTGACCCAGGCACAGTTGGCTGAAAGCTTAGATATCTCTACCAATTTTGTTTCTGAAGTGGAGACCGGAAAAAAAAATATTTCATTGGAAATATTATGCCGTTTATGTCAATCCTATAATCTTTCCGCAGACTATATCCTATTGGGAAAAGACTGCTCTTCTTCCTCGCAGCATACACTATCCGAATATCTGTTTTCGTTGCCCGCCGACGATATTCCAACAATCATCGAGTATCTCGAAGCTTCTATGAAGTTAAAAAAACTGGAAGAAGAGAAAAAATTGAAAAATACCATATCACAGCTCAGATAAACAAACAGAAATAAACACACTTATTTATCTATTCATTTATTGATCAATATAATAAATATCAAACTTCTTGCTATTTTATACTCTTTCTGCTATACTGAATCTGTGAAAAACAATTCGGACAAGCACTCTGCTATGTCTCATTTATCAGGCGTTTCGCCACAGCTATTCGCTGATTTTTACAAATTGTAACTAATTTATTTTATGACGACCGAAATGAACTTTCTCAATAGTATATATCGTAATATTTCTTATTATTTCGCCCACCATGCAACAAAGTACAGGGAGGATTTTTATGCCAGAACAAATGATTACCGCCGACAGGCTGTGGGATGAAATTCTCAAAGCCATCGTCTATGTCATGCCAAAACAACTGTTTCCACTCATCCAAGAAGTCTACGGAAAAGAATATCCGCCGGACACTCCGGTCAGACTCCTTAACACAGAACATTCCAACTATCTGGATCATCCGGGAATTTCACTTTCATCCAATCTGATGGATATAGCCCTTCTAATTGCAGATACGGACTATTATCACATTGAGTGTCAGATGCACAATGACAAAGTAATGGTCATCCGCATGATCTCTTATGATCTGCACTATGCCATCGAGCACTGTGTATCTAAAGACCACTTGACTGATGAAATGATCATTCGCTTTCCACATTCTTTTATTCTTTATCCTGATCAGAACAGCAATATCCCGAACTTCCTTTCATGTCGTATTATTTTTCAGGACGGCAGTGAACATCTTTATCAGATTCCAACTGTCAAAGTCCAGTCTTACTCTTTGGAAGAAATCCATGAAAAACATTTAAATCTGTTTATTCCTTATCTGCTGCTCCGGTTAAAGCCCTCTCTCACTTCAAAAAAACATCCGCTTACCAAAAAGGAATTGACAGCCTTTCTGGAAAATATTATAGTTATATTACAAGAAGATTTAACTAATGGATATTTAACACAGCAGGAATGCAATGACTATATTAATCTTTTATCCCGGGCATCCGAGCGTATATTTTACCATCACCCAAACTACCACAAGGAGGTAGAGCGTATGACGAAACCGTTGATTTATCTTCCCAGCATGCAACTCAGGGATCTGGAGGCTGCTCTTGCGGAAAGTAAGGCTGCTTTAGAGGAAAGTAAAGCTGTTCTAGCAGAAAAAGATTCCGAGATTGCCATGCTCCGTGCAAAGCTTGCCGCTTTGACCGGGCAATAGGCAGCCCTCTTATACCAAATACAAAATTTCAAAAATAAAGTGAGGTTTCCATGCAATACAGAAAAAACAAATCAGGAGAAGATATTTCTCTGTTAGGCTACGGCTGCATGCGTTTCACCAGAAAGGAAAACGGCATTGATCTTGATAAAGCGGAAAAAGAAATCCGTCTTGCAGTAGATGGCGGCGTAAATTACTTCGATACAGCCTATATCTATCCGGGAAGTGAAGCTGCTATCGGTGAAATCTTTCACCGCATCGGCTGCCGGGATAAAATTCAGATTGCCACAAAGCTCCCCCATTATCTGATTAAATCCATGGACGGCATCGAAAAAATATTTGAGGAAGAATGTAAACGTCTCCGGACGGACTACATCGACTACTATCTGATGCATATGCTGACCGATGTGGAATCCTGGGAAAAACTGAAAAAACTGGGCATCGAGCAGTGGATCAAGGAAAAGAAACATTCCGGGAAGATTCGGCATATCGGCTTTTCCTACCATGGTCATACAGATATGTTCTGCAAACTGATTGACGCCTACGACTGGGACTTTACCCAGATTCAGTATAATTATATGGATGAACATTCCCAGGCCGGAAGACGCGGCCTGCAGTATGCCGCAAAAAAAGGCATCCCTGTTATTATTATGGAGGGACTTCGCGGCGGAAAACTGGTAGATATGCTGCCGGAAAACGCTAAGAAGCTGATTGCGAACCATGAACCCAAGCGCAGCGCCGCAGAGTGGGCGTTCCGTTGGCTTTACAGCCAGCCTGAAGTGACCTGTGTCTTGTCCGGCATGAATTCCGAAGAAATGGTAAAAGAAAATCTGAAGATTGCAGACGAAACGAAAGCCGGAGATTTTACAGAAGATGATTTTGCTTTGATCGAAGAAGTAAAAAAAGAGATTCAAAAAACCGTGAAAGTGGGCTGCACCGGCTGCGGTTACTGTATGCCCTGCCCAAGCGGCGTTGATATTCCGGAAACGTTCCGCTGTTATAATAATTACTATGCCGAAGGGAAACGCGCCGCAAAAAGCGAATATATGCAGTGCACTATTTTCCGGAAACAACCGAGCAATGCTTCTCGCTGCATTGCCTGCGGAAAATGCGAAATGCACTGTCCGCAGCAGATTCCCATACGAAAGGAATTGAAAGAAGCCTCCTCCAAACTGGAAGGGATAACATTTTCCATTGCCAAAAAAGCCATTCAATTGTTCAGGCTTTGGGGATAGAATTTCTCTACGCTGCAAAACAGGAACGGTTTTACTCCCGTTCCTGTTTTTTCTCCTGCAGCATTACGCTGTTATTATTGACTTCCAATCCGCGTATTCTTCGCAGGAAACTGGAAATCCTGCTGTAGCCATAAGACTTTAATTCAAAATTCGGGTGGCGTTTTCCGATCTCGTCATTGATAATAGAGAGATTATCGATCGTACCACCATTCTCCCGTATCATCTCCTTAATTTCAAGTTCCAGATTATTCTGGGAAACCTTTTCCTGCTCTTTCAAATAAGTCTTTTTCTTCTCTCTCACTACCTCATACTGAGGCATCTCCTCTTTCACAAAAACACTGAGTTTCGCATAGCCGTAATTTCGCACATCAAAATCCGTATATCTCTCACTGATTCTCTGTCCGACATAACCGAGATCCAACGGTTTTCCGCCATTCTCCGTAAACAATGCCGCAATCGCTTTTTTCACTGCTTCTATGCTGGTCACATTTTCCAGTGCATTGTGGTCGAAATTATTTTCCTCATTTTTATCATCGATCAGATTTAAATAGATGAATTTATTACAGGATCGTGTCAGTGCAGCAGGCGTTTTGGACTCTCCCATGCCGAGCACATATTTTTTTTCCTCCCGCAGCCGCATGGCAAGCCTTGTAAAGTCACTGTCGCTGGTTACCAGACAAAATCCGTCAACCTTATCTTTATATAAAAGATCCATGGCATCAATCACCATCGCCATATCTGTCGCATTCTTTCCCGATGTATAGGAAAACTGCTGGATCGGCGTAATGGAATACTCAAGAAGCACTCCTTCCGACCAGCCGTTGCCCTTCGACCAGTTTCCATAAATTCTTCTGCAGGAAGCAAAACCGTACTTTTCCAGTTCATCAAAAATGGTAGAAGCATATTTTGAGCTGATATTATCCGAATCTATGAGTACCGCAAACTCTAACTTGTTTTGAATCAATTCTTCCATAAGGATCCTCTCTATTCCAGTACCGCATCAAGCATATTTTTAACTTGTTACATTATACCCGTTTAAATCCAAATACTCAAGGGTATCACAATAATTTTTATTTATAAACTGCAACATAAACTCCAACTGCAAAACCGTCTGGAAAACCTTTTGCGCTTATGCTATGATAAAACGTATGATAGAAATGTAACTGAATGTATATACTACATATTATCAATTTACCGGATCCATCCTGCAAATACTGTACCCGTCCAACCCGCAAGAGGACACATGACAGTTTACAGACTGCAGAAAAGGTTAAAAATAGTATTATGTCAACCGATATATTGAAAAATTCTGAACATAAACTTTATAAGCGCTGGACTTTCGGCACTCTGTCGGTTATGGCAGCTGCCTTTATTCTGACAGCTTTCATAACTGTCTATAGGGATCCTTTTTTCCATTACCATGCGCCGCTGCCAGAGTACAACTATCCTCAAAAAGTATACCCTGATAACAATGAACGCTATTTAAATGACGGCATCTCCAGAAATTTTTCTTATGATGGCATCATTACCGGCACTTCCATGACAGAAAACTTTAAGACTTCCGAGGCGGATGAATTGTTTGATGCAAACTTTATTAAAGTTTCCTACGCCGGCGCAAAATATAAAGAAATAAATGATAATCTGAAGCGGGCTTATGAGGAAGATAAGGAAATCAAATATATCATCCGGGGCTTAGACTGCAATGATCTGATCCTTGATAAGAATGCCCTGGATGAAACCTTTGATTATCCCACCTATCTGTATAATAACAATCCTTTTGATGATGTCAGCTATGTGCTGAATAAATCTGTACTGTTTGAAGAAACCCTACAGGTTACAAAAGCAAAAGACGGGAACGGCAGTTCCGTTCATTTTGATACTTATGGAAACTGGTATACCTTTTACGAGACAAAATTCGGTGCCCCATATGTTCTCGCCACCTACCAGCTGCGAAAAGACCAGACCTCTCCCATCTCATTGACCGAAGAAGAAAAGCAGATTCTGTCGGAAAATCTCCGCCAAAATGTTACGGAACTTGCAGCCGCACACCCTGAAACTGCCTTTTATCTTTTCTTTCCGCCCTATAGTATCTGTTACTGGGATCTTTTAAACAATACCGGTCAGATCGACCAGCATATTGAGGCGGAAAAACTTGCTATCGAAGAACTTTTGCAATATCCCAATATTAAACTGTATTCGTTTTACGATGACTTTGAGCTTGTCTGTAATCTCGATCATTACAAAGACTATATGCACTATGGGGAATCCATCAACTCTTTGATCCTGAAACGGATCAAAAAGGAAGAGAATCTTCTGACGCAGGACAATTATAAGCGATATCTCAAAAAGATAGAGGATTTTTATCATTCTTATGACTATGATTCTCTGCACTCCTGACAGAAAGGGAACTTATGCTGTTTAATTCCTATTATTTCATTTTCCTGTTTTTGCCTATCGCTTTGACGGGATACTACATTCTAAATTATGTCAACCAACACAGGGCGGCCAATGTATTTCTGATCGGCATGTCGCTTTGGTTTTATGGCTATTTTAATGTATCCTATCTGCTGATCATATGCGGCAGTATCATTGCCAACTTCCTTTTTGCCCAGATGATGAACCACTTTTCCGAAAATCAGTCTCTGAAAAAATTTATCCTTATTTCAGGACTCTGTGCCAATATCGCCCTGATCTTTTATTTTAAATACTATAATTTCTTTCTTGAGAACATGAATGCTCTGTTTGATCAGTCCTTTGAGCTGAAAAACATTTTGCTGCCCCTTGGCATCAGTTTCTTCACGTTCCAGCAGCTTTCCTACTTAGCGGACTCCTACAGGGACAAGACAACAGGCTATTCTTTCGATGAATATGCGCTGTTTGTCTCCTTTTTTCCCCAGCTCATCGCCGGGCCCATTGTACTGCACAGGGAAACAATTCCTCAATTCAGAAATCCCGAAAACCGCCGGATCATCTATCAGAATTTTTCCAAAGGTATGTATATTTTTTCTCTGGGATTATTCAAAAAAGTTATGATTGCCGATACGTTCGGCAAAGCCGTAGAATACGGTTTTTCTGCTGTTTCAGGGCTGAGTAGTGTAGATGCTTTTCTCGTCTCTCTCTGCTACACATTTCAGCTTTTCTTTGATTTCAGCGGCTACTGCGATATGGCGATCGGCATTGGAAGCATGTTCAATATTGAGCTGCCCGCAAACTTTAACTCTCCCTACAAGGCAAGCTCCATTACTGAATTCTGGGAGCGATGGCATATGTCCCTGACACGATTTTTACGAACCTATATCTATATACCTCTGGGCGGAAACCGTAAAGGAAAGATCAGAACTTATGTAAACATAATGATTGTCTATCTTGTCAGCGGTATATGGCATGGAGCCAACTGGACATTCATTTTATGGGGTATTCTGCATGGACTGCTCAGCTGTCTCAATCGAATGTTCACTAAATATTGGTCAAAATTATGTAAACCTATCGGGTGGTTTGCCACATTTCTGACGGTAAATTTCCTCTGGGTACTCTTTAGATCAAAAAATATTTCCGCTGCCGGAATGTTTTTTAAACGGCTTTTCGCTTTCAAAAATTTCAAATTAAAAACAGAGTTGACAGATTGTTTCAGACTGGAAGAATTCATATTTTTAGAAAAGAAAATTCCTGTTTTACAATATCTGTCAACTCACATTACCGGATTTTATCTGTGGCTTTTTCTGCTTGCCGCTTTTATTGCCATACTGTTTTTGAAAAACAGCAGAGAAATTAATTTTAAACCAACCGTCGGCCGATCGTTCATCACCATTTTGTGCATGCTTTGGTCCGTTTTATCACTGGAGGGAATCTCTACATTCCTGTATTTTAATTTCTAACCGTTTCGTTTCAATAACCGCATCTTAAACGCTCTGATTTTTGAGCTGTACTTGCTTGAATACAGTGCACCGGTCAGCAGGATTCCCAAATCAAAACCGAGCACTACATCAACAATAACTTCATACGGCTGCACATCGGACAGCCCCAAAATATCGATCACCATATAGATAAGCATACCAATCACTCCTGCAATAAATGCATAAAATATTCTTTTGGAGAAAAACTCCCTTTCCGTATTATTATAGTCCGCAATTTTTAATAAAGTATCTTCTGTCTGTTTGTCCATATTCTCATTTCTCCTTTCACCATCTAAAATCTCTCCGATTTCAATATCATAAAATTTTGCAAGCTGGATAAGCAGATCAAAATCCGGCATTGTCGCGCCGTTTTCCCATCGGGAAATACTCCTGTTTGATACTCCCAGCATTTCTGCGAGCTGCTCCTGTGTGATCGTTTTTTCATTTCGCAGTTTCTTTAAAAATTGTCCGACCTTTTGCTGATCCATAAATTGACTCCTCCTTTCGTACTCCATTATAGCTTTCTGCCATAAAAAGTACATGACAGAAACTGAGAACACGGGTTATTTGTGCAGACAGTATCTGTCCTTATACTAAATAAAATCCAAACTTTCGGCCTGAGAGAACAATATCTGTCGTTCTTTTTACCCAAAGTCTGGATTTTTATATTCTGTGTTTTCGAGCTGTCACTTTACCAAATGGCAACCATCGTCATTTTTCCCGGCTGCCCGTTATCTTTTCGCATCGTAACTTCTGATCAACGTATCCACACTGTTTCCCGCCGCATTATACTGGCTGGACGCACTCTTTAAATTGGCCTGTGCATTGTCCGCCACCTTTTCTGCGATCATACCGAGCTTGGGGGATAATGTCCCCGTTTCGCCGAAAACACTCTCCACTTTGTCTATATCCGCCGCTCTCAATTTCTCTTTATCCACCACCATTCTGCCGTTTTTATCAATCGTAATGCCCAGCTCCTTCAAGCCGTTCTTATTTTCCGTGACAGCCTCTTTCAGACTACTCTGATAAAATCTGCCCAACGTAGTCATATCCGTACGCAGCTTATCCAACATCCCGTTATATGCCGAAACCATTTTTTCTACTTCATCATATACTTCAGAAGCATCGTCACTCTCCTTCGCTTTCGCGTAAATAGAGTTATCCCCGGTGCCACACAGACTGTCTGCATACTGTTCCAGTCTTTCGGCCTCCTCTTTCTGCTTCTGATATTTTCCCTTATTCAGACTGTCCAACGTGGAATGATGATTCTCCCCCAGAGAGCTCGCCAGTGTTTTCGATGTATCACCGTTTAAGTAGCTTGCCAGTGTATTGCCCCCCATTGATATTCCTGCCTGCGTCGATGCTTCGCTCACCATACTTGATGTAATCCTCATATCTGTTTCTCCTATTCAAATACCGATTTATTTATTATCTTTTTTATTATCTCTATCAGCCAAGAGCATTCCCGCCGTCAACTCTGCCCGGAGCAAAGACAGCGGAGATTCCTCTCCCGCTTCCGTTACAATACCTGCTGTTCCGGTAAGACCGGTATAGCCCATCTTTGCCAGATGCCGTTTATGGAATAAAATAGCCGCATTCCTGCGCTTTAACCAGTTATCTTCCACAGTTTTTTCACTCTGAGTGATCTCACCACCACCGCTTACCACTGTAAAATTACCTACATTGCCGTCCTCATCCAATTGTACGCAGTAGCTCTTAGACATCTGGTGCTCCGCCACGTTCATGCCTAAAGACGCCGCCGTCGCATTGTCCCAGGCATCATAATCCTCTTTCCACTTTGCCACTTTCCGGTAGATTTCCTCCGCATAAGCGGGGTCTGCATCCATTTTAGCCTGCAGTTTATCAGGAATCAGAATACTGATCTTCCCCGGTCCGATGCTGCTTAAATTTCTCTGGATCTTCGGATCCAGCATGCCCGGCTGGGGTCCTGACGGCTGCCAGTCATTTAAGGCATCCGCTGATGTCCCTTTCTTGAAGTATTCCCAGAACGGAAAATCTGTGCGGCACCACATCCCTGACGAAACATTACAGTTACCCACCTTTGTGATCACCTGCATTTCCGGAAAGAAGTCTGCAAATCCTTCTGCTCTTTTAACACCTGCACTCCCAAGCTCTTCCAGACTTTTCAGATCATGCCCTGTATCTTCCGGTGCAAGCACTTTGTTGCCGTTTATCGTTGTATCCGGTCTCTTTTCCGGCAGTTCCTTCCCACTCTTTTCGCGGACATTCTTCTGAATTTCCTCCTGAGCCTCATCAAAGCTGTCAAGCAGTTTTTCCCATTCTTCTTCCGTCAATTCCATACTGCCAATGGCAATCTTTACGCCGGTCTCTCCATTTTTCAGTTTCTTTAAAATCTCTTCCCGGTGCTCTGCAATAATATTTAACAGATCATCTCTGCTCAATTCCTTACCGTCTTTTGCAACTTCATCTATAAACTCACCGGTAGTACTCTGATTCTTCGCAAATTCCTCCTGTGCGGAAACATTTCCCGAAGTACCCGCAGTTTCTCTCCTGCTCCCTTCACTCTTTTCAGCCATTCTCTGCGAAGCTCTGGAAATATTATCCAAAAAGTCATTCCCTCTATAAACACGGCTGCTTGCTTTATCCTTTCCCGCCGCATTTCCCGATCCTCTCAAATCTATACCGGCATAGTTATAACTGTTTTCTGTCAATAACATTTTTACCTCTCTATTTTAGTTCCGTCTCTTCACTACAGTGCCCACATCGGGGGGAGTAATTTTCATCTGCAAAGTGCGCATCTGAAAATTCTCCCGGGCACTTCCGTTTCGAGACTGTTATTCCGGTTCCGTCTCTTCACTACAGTGCCCAAAATAAAAACGTCGAAACTTCCACCCCTTCCATCCATGGAACTTTCGCCGCCATCCTTTGCCGCATACTGTATCCTTGTTTCCTCTTACATATTTTACATCGACACTCTTGCATCTTTCCTTAACCTTTTTATATGAAAATGGAATGAAACCCTCTTAAAAGGGAATGAAGCTTTCAAATTTCCTTGACTTTCCTTTCCATTTCTTCTATACTCATATCGTATGGCACTTTATTGCTTTAAACTGTAACGCTTTAAAGCGCGTCATCATTATACTGAGGAGGAGAAACACAATGATTTTTAAAGTAACTATGTTAGTTGTATTTTTTGCAGTCATGGTCTTTATCGGACTCTACTGCCGGAAAAATGCCACTGATGTCAATGGATTTGTTTTGGGAGGCCGGAGCGTAGGTCCCTGGCTTACCGCTTTTGCTTATGGTACTTCCTATTTTTCAGCCGTTGTTTTTGTCGGCTATGCCGGACAGTTCGGCTGGAAATACGGTATTGCTTCCACCTGGATCGGACTTGGAAACGCCGTGATAGGCTCTATGTTAGCATGGGTGGTGCTTGGACGCCGCACCCGTATTATGACCCAGCATTTTGATTCCGCAACGATGCCCGAATTTTTTGGTGCCCGCTTCGACAGCACACCACTCAAAGTCGGCGCATCCGTTATCGTTTTTATCTTTTTGATTCCTTACACAGCTTCTTTATATAATGGCCTCTCCCGTCTGTTCGGTATGGCTTTCAACATCGACTACACGGTCTGCATCATCCTGATGGCAGTTCTGACCGGTGTTTACGTGATTGCCGGCGGTTACATGGCTACAGCGATCAACGATTTTATTCAGGGTATTATCATGTTATTCGGTATTTGCGCTGTGATCGCAGCAGTCTTAAAATCCAACGGTGGTTTTATGGCAGCGATCAACTCACTCGCTATGGTGGAAGATGCTGCTGCCACAAGCCAGCCCGGCGCTTTTGCCTCTTTCTTCGGCCCGGACCCGATCAATCTTTTGGGCGTTGTCATCTTAACTTCTCTGGGTACCTGGGGTCTGCCGCAGATGGTTCAGAAATTTTATGCCATCAAAAATGAGAGCGCCATCCAAAAAGGAACCGTTATTTCCACTTTCTTTGCGATCGTCGTATCCGGCGGCTGCTATTTCCTCGGCGGATTCAGCAGACTTTATCATGCAAACATTGATATAGAGGCAAACGGCTACGATTCCGTTATTCCGGCTATGTTGGAGAATTTATCGCCGCTCTTGATCGGTCTGGTGGTCATCCTTGTACTGTCCGCCTCCATGTCCACGCTGTCCTCTTTGGTTATGGCTTCCAGCTCCACGCTGACCATCGATGTGATCAAGGATAATATCGTGAAAAAGATGGACGAAAAGAAACAGCTTCTCTGGATCCGTATTCTGATTGTCATTTTCATCGCTATTTCGGTAGTGATCGCTATTATACAATATAAGAGTTCCATCACTTTCATCGCACAGCTCATGGGCGTATCATGGGGTGCTCTTGCCGGCTCTTTCCTGGCTCCGTTCCTCTACAGTCTGTACTGGAAAAAGGTCTCCAAGGCATCTGTCTGGGTCAGCTTTATTTTCGGCTCCGGCCTTATGGTGCTTAACATGCTGGTGCGCAGCAGCTTCCCTGCCCTTTTACAGTCTCCGATCAACGCAGGCGCCTTCGCTATGGTCGCAGGGCTCATCATTGTGCCGGTAGTAAGCGCTTTTACGAAAAAACCGGAGGAAAAACTTGTGGAGGATGCTTTCGCTTCCTACAATGAAGTACATGAAGTAAAACGTTCCACAGCACTGGAGAACTAAAATAAACAACAGACTCTGTCACATTTTACGGACAGTTCAAAAAAAGAGTGAGCATACCTTTTTCGCTGCTCACTCTTTTTTGCTGTCTTCTCTCATTCTCTTATCTAATTTTTCAAGAAATCTTTCAACTCATCAACTGCCGCCATGCCATCGCGAAGTCCCAGTTCATACACCTGCTGCAGCCTGTCCGGATCTTTCTCGATCCGTTTGATTGCAATCGGTTCAGAGGGGGCAATCATATAAACGCTGCCCTTTTTCTGCAATTTCTCCAGCTCTTTTACACTGCTGTTATACCTTTCATGGCGGCTAAGTAACTCTGCTGCAAATTCCTTATGTTTTCCATAACACATCCGGACCATCGCTGAAGAAACCGGCTTCTTCCGGTATCCTGTTTCACGGGTCAAAACCACGATCAGCCTGTCATAACCCATGGCGGACATTTTCTGATACGGAAGACCGTCCGCAATATCTCCGTCCAGATAATGCTGCCCATTTATCCGGACAGGCCTTGAAACGAAAGGCATGGAAGCCGAAGCCCGCAGTACATCCATCTGCTCAAAAACACTGTCTATTTTCACCAGTTCTGCTTTTCCCGTCTCAACGCATGTAATCCCCGCATAAAAAGGAACACCCGACGCCTGAAACATCTCGTCGTCAAACCGGTCAAGCTCTCTCGGCACAATATGATAGGCCAGTTCCGTATCCACGATGTTGCCGGTACAAAGAAGAGGCTTTATCCCCATATAATTTCTGTCTCCGTTAAATCGCTTGTTATAGCGGATCACACGTCCTCTCTGGCGCGACAGAAAATTTACACCGAACACAGCACCAGCCGAAATCCCGATCATACCGTCAACCGTTATCTGATTGTCCAAAAATATGTCCAGCACGCCTGCGGTATACATGCCCCGCATGGCGCCTCCTGCCAGAAGCAGCCCTGTTTTCATAACAATACCTTTCCTCTCCTTCCACGTCGGGTTTCTGCTGATCGTCTTTGCCCAGATTATAACATGAAACCTTTTCCAAAACCTATAGTTACTGCAAAATATTTACATAATTTTCTTCTCTTTCGTAAATGCTATCTATAAATATGAAACAGGAGGATCATCTTTATGGAAAGCACAGATACAATCTATCTATTACAGGAATGCGACTCCGGAACAAAAATGGCTGTTGCATCTATTGATGAGGTTTTGGATAAACTTCATGACAAAAAACTGATCGATCTGCTGAACGAGAGCAAAAGACACCACGAAAAGCTGGGAAACGACCTGCATGATCTGCTCAGACAATATCATGCGGAGGACAAAGATCCAAACCCTATGGCAAAAAGTATGTCCTGGTTTAAAACCAATATCAAAGTAGGTATGAGTGATGACAGCGATAAAACAGCCGCCGGTTTGATGACCGACGGCTGCGATATGGGAATCAAGTCTCTCAATAAGTACCTCAATCAGTACAAAGATGCTGACCATACTGCCAAAGCCATCTGCAGCCGTCTTATCAATATAGAAGAAACACTGCGCGATGATCTGAGAAAATATCTCTAAAGTTCAGAGGTACAGTGAGGGCATCTTGTCGCATCTAATGCAATCTCGCTTTTACAGTAGGGGCACTTCTTCGTAGTCGGAGCAGGTGCCTCTTCTTTCTTTCCCAGATCCATCAGTTTATTCATCGTTTTCACCATCATAAAAATAACAAACGCCATAATGATAAAGTAAATAACGGAACTGATAAAGGCGCCATAATCAATATAGTTTCCTGTCCCAAACAGATTGATCCTGCCCTGAACTTCCGCACTGCCGATACAGGCAATGACCGGCTGGATAATATTTGTTGTAAAAGAAGTTACAAGATCACTGAAGGCAGCACCGATAATAACACCGACCGCCATATTCATTACATTTCCTTTTAAGGCAAAAGCTTTAAACTCTTCTAAAAATTTTTTCATTCATTCTGTCTCCTTTATTCTCTTTATACAACTGCAATCCATATTGTATCATTTTTTTAACCACAAAAAAAGATATCTTTTTATGCAAAAATGATATATAAATATTTATTTTTCACTTTACATTTATTACTTTTCGTGGTATTCTAAAAATGTTGCCGATGTATTTATCAAAATACATTCTGCATTAACATTTTAATTTTTCATTTTTTGGAGGTATCATTATGAACAAAGGTACAGTAAAATGGTTTAACAACCAGAAAGGTTATGGCTTTATCTCTGATGAAAACGGCAATGATGTATTTGTACATTATTCCGGGCTCAACATGGAAGGATTCAAATCCCTTGAAGAGGGTGCCGCTGTTGAATACGAAGTAGTTGACGGCGCAAAAGGTCCTCAGGCTGTAAACGTAACCAAGTTATAAGCGAGCCGCTGTACTCCAAGCGGCGATACGGAGCACAGTGCCTGTAATGCAGGCACGAGCGAAGCGTTTGCGAGTCTGTGTGCATCGGCTAACATTAATCAGTATTACAATTTGTGCCTGTTCTTAATTATAATATGAATCAAGAAGTTCTTAGAAATAGAAATATCTTTATTTGCATTTATTGAGAATTTGCAGTATTGTCATGACGGATTAAGAAAACAGCTCCTTGTATAAGGAGCTGTTTTTTATGTGCAAATATACATAGGGAAATGAATCGCTATGCAACACACAAATCACCTTATCGATCAACTTTAGTTCTGCTCTCTGCAGAAACGAACGACATCCTCAAACTCCAATGTCCCGCCGAAAAGCGAAAGTGCCGAGCCGATTGTCACATCAATTTTTCCATCTCCTGTTTCCTTTAATTTTTTCAGATCTTCCAGATTCTGCACGCCGCCCGCATAAGTGATCGGAATCCCCTGCCACTTTGCAAGTTCCTTTAAAAGTTCCTCTTCCATGCCGTTTCTTTTTCCTTCCACGTCCACTGCATGGACCAAAAACTCGTCACAAAATGCTGATAATTTTTCGAGCAAACCAAGTGATATTTTTATATCTGTTTCTTTTTGCCACCTGTCAGTCACAATATAATAGCCATCCGCTCTTTTTTTACAGCTTACATCCAGTACCAGACGCTCTTTCCCGACAGCTTTCACCAGTTTCTGCAAATTTTTCTCCAAAATCTGTCCACCCTGAAAAACATAGGACGTAACGATCACATGAGATGCCCCCGCCTCAAGAAACTGCGCCGCATTCTCCGCCGTAATACCGCCGCCGGCCTGCAGACCGCCCGGATAGGCCGATAGTGCCGAAAAAGCCTGCCTTTTTGTCTCTTCGTAAAAACTGCTGTCTTTTCCGTTTAATAAAATAACATGCCCGCCTTTTAAGCCATATTTCCGATAAAGTTTCGCATAATCCGCAGCGCTTTTTTCCGATACAAAGTTTTCCGCGGCCGCATCCCCCGCATCCTTCAAACTTGCACCAACAATCTGCTTTACTTTACCGTTATGAATATCAATACAAGGTCTGAATTTCATATAAAAGCCTTTCCTTTTTTGTTTCTTCTATCGGTTGATATACCGTGATATCCTCAAAACCGTTCCCCCAGCACCAGCTGACAACTGCCCGGGGTCTTTCCTCTTCCTCATGATAAAAATAAAATTTACTGTGATCGCCATGCGTCACATAATAGTTATTATGCACCATGCGTCCCTGCCTGTCAAAATTTATAAATCCGCTCTGATCCCAGGTTCCGTAACCCCAGTCGGAACGATGATAATCTATTTTTTTAAGAACCCCCTTCGAATCATACCAAAATTCCATCTTTCCAAAATACTGCAGATCGGTATCCGGAAATTCTTCTAAATAATCTGCCGGAACCTCTTCCAAAACAGTCTCTAACTTTCCATCCGTACGATAAGAAAAGGTGTCAAAATACCGGAAAAAACATTGTATATCCCCATCAAATACTCCGGATCCATTTACTGTCTCAACTCTTCCCTTATCGTCCCTCTCCATCTCCTTTTCCGGAAACCATGTTTTCTGATTCCGGCACAAATCATCCCCTTCGTATTCTACATTCCAGCTTTCTGTCAAAAACGGAAAGGGTATGCCGCTGTAGTATTTATAAGAGGCCTCTGCCATCCGCATTCCCCAGGCATCATACTGCGTCTCCTGTGTCACATTCCCTGTTTCATCGCATTGATAAATAAGATACTCTATCTTCTCCGCCTTACTTAAATCTTTCACTGTGCAGTATGCATGGCCGTCCATATATAATATAAAACAGTATCTTTCCTCTTTACCGTCCGTATAACATTCTGCATATATATCCTCTTCCTCATCATAAAAAATACTGTCCGGAACCTGAACGTCAAATCCCTGCTCCCGCAGATACTTTTCCGTGATTTCACCTGTATGACCCGTATCACGTGATTCCGTTCCCGCTATATCCAGTTCCCAACTGTAAATCGCTTCCGCTTTCTCATCCTCCGATCTCCGCTCCATCCTTTTCTCAAAATCGGATATTACTTCGATTCCGCTGCCGTCCGCTGCATCTCCTAACGCCCTGTATTCTATCCTTGATACTTCACCTCTCCACTCATAGACAGTTAAAACTGCCTTTTCAAAGTACCACTCTGTCTTCAGGCCGGTTTCTTCCCAACCCGGATCCCACACCTCACAGATATCCGGTTCCCCAAATACCTCTTCAAATATGAAAGCAAGATCATGAGGTTCCACTCCGAGAAAGGGTTTCCTTCCGTCGCTATAGTTAGTGGAAAATCCGCTGAAACGATGTCCTTTTCCATCAAATAAGTAATGCAGATCCCTGCTATGATCCTCTTTTAAACAATATTCATTTTTTACTGCCTCTTCGTACAGATTGTAATCAAATATCTCACCAAAATCAACGCCCACCAGAAACTTGGCATCTCCGTTTTCAAGTGCTGTGACAATCTCTTCCGGAAGCTTCTTTTCCGAGTCTGTTTCCGGAAAATTATAGGTTTCTTCCGTCTCCTGCAAAGCTGTCTCTTTGCTCTCTGCTTCCGTCCCGGAAATCGCCAATGTCCCATTAACCGATTTTTCCTCTGCATTTTTTCGCGAAAAACATAACAATATCACGACAGATATTATAAGTACAAAAGCCGCCAAAATACGCTGTTTAAACTTTTTTGTTTTCATATAATAATTCTCTTTTTACATATTTTAATTTTAAATTTTTTCTTTTATAGTACATAGAATTCTTTTCTTTGTCCATACTAACCTTGACGAATGGAATAAAAACATCCATGAGTACAAAACATACATGGAACAAACATCCATTGAAAAACGTCGATTCATTTATGGAAAGGAGCATTCACATTATGAAAAAGTTTAGAACCGCTCTGGCTGTTTCCATGCTTCTTCTGATGTCCGCCTTTGTTCTTTACGGCTGCGGCACAGACAGAAATAACGGAGATATGGCAAATAATCAGACAGAGAACAATAATACTACCGCAGATGCCGGTACGACTGACGGAAACACGACGTCCAATACCGGCAATAATAACACCGGTACAGATAACGGCGGCGGTCTGGTCGATAACGGAAATACCGAAGGTACCACCGGTAACGCTGCAAACAGTAACGGTACAAACGGTAATACCACCGGAAGCAATACAGGAAATTCTGTCGGTGATGTTGCAAATGACGCTGCTGATGCGATAGAAGATGTAGCGGACGGCGCCGCTGACGTTGTCGGCGATGCGGCAAACGGCGCTGCTAATGCTGTCGACGACATGGCAAGCGGTGTAAACGGCACTACAAACGGCACCGGCACTGCAAATTAAATCTTACTCTCAACAGACTGCCGCTTTCACGGATCAATTTTTGTGAAGCGGCAGTTTTGTTCAAGCAGTGCATTTTTTTAATAAAAATTTTTACTATTCCAATTTACATTTATAAAACTATGGTATAATATCGACAGATATTATACCAGCGCCGAGCGAAGCGAGTGTGCATTACAAAGCGTACTATGTCTGCTTACAGACATAGTATAATATCGTCAGATATTATATCAGCGCCGAGCGAAGCGAGTGTGCATCGCAAAGCGTACCATGTCTGCTTGCTGACATGGTATAATAGCCACAATGAAAAAATAAATTTAATTCGTGGGGATGATACAGTTGATAGAATTACGAACGATCAATGAAGATAATTATAAGCAGTGTTTAGAATTAAAGGCAAGTGTTGAAAACGAAAACTTTGTAGATTCCGTAACATATTCTCTGGCAGAGGCATGGGTTTTTTATAAAGATACCAGACCTTTTGCAATTTATGATAATGATAAAATGATCGGGTTTGTCTCAATGTATGTCGGAGAGAAAAACTGCCAGATTGTAAATTTTTTGATTGATGATGCTTTCCGGCAAAAAGGGCTGGGAACTGAAGCAGCGAAAGTCTGCATCAGCTATTTACAAAAAGATTATCATGCAGAAAGAGTTTCCGTTCCGGTAGATCTGGAAAATACGGCAGCACAAAAGTTCTGGAAAAAAATAGGATTTGTTTTTTCAGATAGTATTGAAGACGGATACACCTTTATGCGATACTATTTGTCATGAGTTTTGATCACCAAAAGACAACTTCCAGTTTTAGAAATAACGGAGATGGCACTATGATTTACACGATCACTCTAAATCCGGCGTTAGACAAAACGATAGAGATTCCCTCTCTCACGATAGACAGCGTCAACCGCATCACCGCCATGCGTACCGATCCCGGCGGAAAGGGCATCAACGTATCCAAAGTAATCCAAAAACTCGGCGGGGAAAGCACTGCTTTCGGTATTCTCGGCGGAAATACAGGCCACACCATCCGCACCGCGCTGGAGGATATGAAAATCCGCACCGTCTTCCGGTTTGCCCCGGGTGAGACCCGCACCAACCTGAAAATCATTGACCCAGTGAGTCATACCAATACCGATTTAAATGAGCCTGGTATCACAGTCCCGGAAGAAATCTTAGACGAACTGCTCAAGGAACTGTTACAGAAAACAGCCCCGGATGATATCGTGGTTTTATCCGGCAGTCTGCCGAAAGGTTCCCCAAAAGATACATACGGCAAGTGGGTAAGCGCATGCGGGAAAGCAGGATCGAAAGTAATACTTGATGCAGACGGCGAACTGCTCTTAAACGGTCTGTCCGCATCCCCTTATATGATCAAGCCCAATCATCACGAGCTGTCAGAACTGATGGGCGAAAAGTTGGGATCACCGGATGAACTGAAAAAGGCCGCCCGCAGCCTGATGGAACAATACGATATCAAAAAGATCGTAATCTCCATGGGAGGCGCAGGAGCCCTGTATATTACAAAAGACACCGCAATCTACGCCGAAGGCCTGAAAGTCCCCGTGAAGAGCACGGTGGGCGCGGGCGACAGTGTTGTAGCCGCACTGGCCGTATGCGAAGAATCCGGCAGGAGTTTAGAAGAGACTGTCCGTCTCTCTACCGCCTGCGGCGCTGCCAACGTAATGTGCAGCGGAACGCAGGCGGCAGAATACGAAGTCATTGAACAACTGATGCCCAAAGTCATATTGCATAAACTATAAACAAACTTTTGATGATCATATTGTTTTTTCAACCAGACTTCCATCCCGATATGCCTGCAGCAGCCCTTCCAGTGCGCGGATGCGTTCTTTGATTTCCATACCGACATCCGTATCCGCCACACGCAGTCTCTGCCGCATGGTCTCCACAATCACACTGTCGGAAAAAATATCGGACTCCTTTTTGATCGCCGCTTCCGTGGACTCGAAAGGCTCATGAGCAACCAACCTCATACCATAGGAATTGCAGACTAACGTATACCCTGCAATACCTGTTTTTCCCTGATAAGCCTTGGAAAAGCCCCCGTCTATGATGAACAGCTTGCCGCCGCATTTGATCGGGGATTCCCCCTTCTTCGCCTCCACCGGCACATGCCCGTTGACAATATGAGACTCGTTCACATCAAGCCCGAATTCTTCCAGTATTTTATTAATGATCTCCTCGTTGTCAAGAAGTCTGTAATACGCATTTTTCTGCTCTTTATGGGTTTCTTTATCCGCCACAAAATAGCGCTCAAAGGTTGCCATCTTATCCTTGCCGAACACAGGAGATTTCGGGCCCGCCCAGATATACCACATAATATCCTGCCCTTTCATCTTCTCTTCCGGATGATGCTTGGAGTAATACCCTCTTCTCGCATAATGCTCCAACACATCATAGAGTTCTTTGCCGCTGTATGTTTTTTCAAATACATTGACCTTTAGGAAATTCCCTTCCTCATCCATCGGCATACACCCGTGATAAAGCAGATTAGAATTATACTTCTTGTAAAGCCCGCCTTTTGCAAACAGAAAACGCACATGTTTCTGCAGTTTCTCGCAGTTCATAAAGGCTTTGATCAGCCGCTTCATGACCTCCAGTTCTTCCCCGGAAAGAGTATATGGGTCTTTAGGATTTACAGTAGGAAAATCCACATCATTCATGGCATACTCTCTGTCGTCTATGAGAACCGTCTTTTTCTCGTAATTGATCTTGTCAAGTAACAGTCTGTCCTCCATCTCAAAACAGGGATTTCTCCGGATCACCTGTCCTTCCAGCTTAAACTGCATGATTGTAATGGCTTTGTGCATTTTGGTGTCCAGAGCCAGATCTTTCGTATTGTAATCATTATCGTAATGCACTCTGAATGCATCACAATTTGTATTTGCGTAAGTTGTCAGGGCAAAAGTCGCAAGCGGGATCAGGTTGATGCCGTAGCCCTCTTCCAGCGTGGCAAGGTTTCCATATCTGGCCGCCATCCGGATCACATTACAGATGCAGGCTGCCTGTCCGCTGGCAGCTCCCATCCACACTACATCGTGGTTACCCCACTGAACATCCACGGAATGATATCCACTCAAAGTATCCAGAATAATGTGAGGTCCCGGCCCTCTGTCATAAACATCCCCCACAATATGGAGATGATCGATAACAAGCCGTTGGATCAGATGGCTTAATGCAATAATAAACTCCTGCGCCCGGTCCAGTCTGATGATCGTATGAATAATTTCATTATAATAGGCTTCCTTATCCGACAGTTCCGCCTTTTCCGTAATCAGTTCCTCAATAATATACGCAAAATCAGGCGGCAGCGCTTTCCGCACCTTGGAACGGGTATATTTTGATGCCACCCGCTTGGTGATCTGCACTAACCGATGCAGCGTGATCTTATACCAGTCTTCAATATTATCTTCGCTCTGCAGTACAATATCTAACTTCTCTTTCGGATAATAAATCAATGTCGCCAGAGATTTCTTATCCTTTTCGCTCATGGTATTGCCGAACTCTTCATTGATCTTTCGGCGCACAGAACCGGAGCCGTTTTTCACGATATGATTGAACTGCTCCGATTCCCCATGAATGTCCGTCATAAAATGCTCTGTCCCCTTGGGCAGATTCAGAATAGACTGCAGATTAATGATCTCTGTCGATGCAGACGCAATTGTCGGATACTGATTAGACAGACTCCGCAGATAGTTAAGTTCCAGTTTATCCATAGTTTACCCTATCACATCCGACATTGTGTAAAGTCCTGCCGGCTTTCCTGCTAAAAATTTTGCTGCCTGTATAGCTCCTTTTGCAAAAACACCTTTTGAATAGGCTCTGTGGGAAAACGTAATAACTTCATCCGTTCCCGCAAAAATCACATCATGGTCGCCTACGATCGTTCCGCCGCGGACAGCAGAAATGCCAAGTTCTTTTTTATCTCTCTTCTGCCGCACTTTACTCCTGTCATAGACATACTCATAGGCACCGTCCATTTCTTCATTGATCGAATCCGCAAGCGCGATCGCCGTCCCGCTGGGCGCGTCCACTTTCAGATTATGGTGCTTTTCCACGATCTCAATATCAAATCCCGCAGGTGCAAGCTTTTGTGCCGCTTCTTTTAACAATTTCATCAGTAAATTGATGCCAAGCGTCATATTCGCAGAACGCAGCACCGCTGTTTTCTTTGCCGCTTCATCCACATGGTCGATCTGCTCTTTTGAAAGGCCTGTTGTACAAAGGACACAGGGAAGTTTCTTTTCCACGCAGTAATCCAACAGAGAATCCACCGCCGCCGCAGTCGAAAAATCAATCACTGCATCAGCCGTTATATTACAGTTGTAGATATCCCGATACACCGGATATTCGCCTACACCCTGATGAAAAGCATCAATCCCCGCCACAATTTTAATTTCCTCATCCTGACTGCACAGTTCAGTGATCATCTTTCCCATTTTTCCATTGCAGCCATGTAAAATAATCTTAACCATATATCCTCCTGAAAAATAGTGAGCTTTGCCGCGAACTCGAAAACCCGAAACACTTTCTTATTATAAATCAGGCCAACTTACATCCGAATTCTTCCATCGTTTTTTTCAGTATCTCTTCATGTGCCGGTTCAATTTCCGTGAGAGGCATACGGAGCGGTCCTGCCGCAATTCCCATAAGTGCCACACCCTTCTTCACGGGAATCGGATTTACTTCACAAAACAGTGCATTCACAAGCGGAACTGCCTTCAGCTGCAGCTTCGCGCTCTCTTCCACCTTTCCGTCAAAATAGAGCTGACAGATATCGTGCGTCTGCTTCGGCGCCACATTGGATAGTACGGAGATAACGCCCTTTCCGCCCAGTGCAAGAATCGGCACGATCTGATCATCATTTCCGGAATAAACATCCACTTTACCGTCAGCAAGTGCAAATAATTTTGCGATCTGTGAGATATTGCCGCTGGCTTCCTTTACACCTACGATATTTTCCACGTCCGCACATAGCCTCACCACTGTCTCCGGCAGAATATTGCAGCCGGTTCTGCTGGGCACATTGTACAGGATGATCGGAAGTTTTACCGCATTCGCTATCGTCTTAAAATGCTGATACAACCCATTCTGTGTCGCCTTGTTGTAATAAGGAGAAACCACAAGCAGTCCGTCAGCGCCGCACTTTTCCGCCTCAATCGACAGATGTACGGCCGTATCTGTGGCATTGGAACCCGTTCCTGCAACAACGGGCACTCTTCCATTTACCGTCTCCACACAGAATCTGATCGCTTCAATATGCTCCTCGATCGTTGTGGTAGCCGATTCACCTGTAGTACCCATAACAATAATAGCATCCGTAGAGTTTGCAATCTGATACTCGATCAACTCGGCAAAAGCTTCATAATTGATACTGAAATCCTCATGAAATGGTGTGATGATCGCAACACCTGCTCCTGTAAATACTGACATAGTCTCCCTCCATTTTCTATATGGTATAAATAGTATTGTGATAAGCCTATCTCTGCTTTGTCCTTTTATGTAACAAATACCAGAAAACGGCCCATGCATCATGAGCCGCCAAATTGACTGAATTTTGATAGCGCCCCATCTGCCGATGACAGTCATGCACTTCTTAAGTACATGCCCAGGAAATGCCCTGCAGTAAAGCACATCCTTCGGCGCCGGTTCCTTTCTTCTGCCCTCTCCTGTGACTGCCACATCAGACAGGTTACTGATAACAGGCGCAACCTCTATCTAAAATCAAATATATCATTTTCTTATTTCAGTGTCAATGTTCCTGCACCGAACAATTATAAAAAATCCAAAATTATTACATCTCAGTCTCCCGTTTCCAGCTTGCTGACAGATACCTCATACGCCACACGCTTTTCCAGTTCCTCTTCCGTAATCTTCTTCATATATTCACGGCTCTGAATCCGCCCCCAGATCATGCATCTGTCCCCCACCTGAAAAGTACTGGCAAACCGGGCATTTCTCCCCCAGCAGATACAGGGTATGTAATCCGACTTTCCATATGGCCTGTTTACTGCGAGCAGCAGGTCCGCAATTTCCCTGCCAAGCGGTGTTTTCCTGTAAATCGGTTCCTTGCAGATAAAACCGTCCAGAAAAATCTGATTTGTCTTGGCGTTCTCCTCCATTTCCGGAGCGAAATCAATCTCCCTTGCAAATACCGACAGCACCAGCTTGTTTTTCTTTTCCTCGTGTCTGTTGTAAGACCTGAACTGTCCGTTTATACAGACATAAGTGCCTGCATAATCCTGTGATACATCAATCAGACGATCCGATACCATGACCGGAATGATATCTGTGGAATCGGAAAGTCTCTCCACCTCCACATCCATCATATAAAACCCTTCTCCGTAAATTTCATGACTGAAGAAAAATCCGCTTACGATCTTCCCCATCACCGTTACCTGATTGTTTTCAATTACTTTATCCGTCATGCTCTCCTCCTTCGGGCGGTATGTATTACATAACGCCTCTCACCTTTCTCCGAAAACTGCTTTCCGGTCTTTTTTCCTGCTCAGATCAGATGCCATGGCACCAATTGGCAGAATTTGTCTTTGTGTATTACATATATATGCGTGAAAACCGGAGAATAGACGTGTAAGGCATCGCACACCAGGTACTGGGAACTGGCGGAATCATATTTTGTCTCTTATAAAATGACATATAAAAACCATCTGCTTCAGGAAAATCCCGACAACAGATGGTTCTTGTTTTTACTCTATTCGGTTTCTTACCCTTTCTTCATCGCCGCCCGTTTTCGGAGCGTCGGGTCAAGAATCTTTTTCCGGATGCGCAGCGTTTTCGGCGTCACTTCCAGCAGCTCATCCGTATCAATGAAATCAAGCGCCTGCTCTAAACTCATGATCTTTTTCGGCACAAGCCGCAGCGCTTCATCCGCGCTGGAAGAACGGGTGTTGGTCAGATGTTTTGTCTTACAAACATTCACTTCAATATCTTCCGCTCTGCCTGTCTGTCCTACCACCATGCCAGCATACACCTTTTCGCCGGGCCCGATAAACAAGGCTCCGCGCTCCTGTGCATTAAAGAGCCCGTAAGTGATGGCCTCCCCCGCCTCAAAAGCGATCAAAGACCCCTGTTTTCTATACTGAATATCCCCTTTATAAGGACCGTAATCCTCAAACTGCGTATTCATAATACCGTTGCCCTTTGTATCGGTCAGAAAATCGCCGCGATAACCGATCAGGCCGCGTGAGGGCATCGAAAATTCCAGCCTTGTATAACCGCCCGAAGCCTTTCCCATGTTCTGCAGTTCCCCTTTTCTGAGGCTTAACTTCTCTATCACAACACCTGAAAATTCCTCGGGAACATCCACATAAACCGTCTCCATCGGCTCCAGAAGTTTTCCGTTTTCATCCTTTTTATAGATGACTTCCGCCTTACTGACCGCAAATTCATATCCCTCTCTGCGCATATTTTCAATCAGCACGGAAAGATGCAGCTCACCCCTGCCGGAAACCTTGAAGGAATCCGTATTCTCTGTCTCCTCCACACGCAGGGAAACATCCGTATTGAGTTCTTTAAAAAGCCTGTCCCTGATATGGCGGCTTGTCACATATTTTCCTTCCTGACCTGCAAGCGGGGAATCATTGACAATAAAGTCCATGGCGATCGTAGGTTCCGAAATCTTCTGGAACGGAATCGGCTCCGGATTTTCCGGGGAGCAGAGCGTATCACCGATATGGATATCCGTGATGCCGGAAATCGCCACGATGGAACCGATACCGGCTTCCTTCACCTCTATCTTGTTCAGTCCGTCAAACTCATATAATTTACTGATCTTTACTTTTTTCTGCTTCTCCGGCTCATGATGGTTTACGATCACCACTTCCTGATTGACCTTCACTATGCCGTTGTCCACCTTGCCAACGCCGATACGTCCCACATACTCATTATAATCAATCGTGCTGATCAGCACCTGCGTACCTGCTTCCGGATCACCCTCCGGCGCAGGAATATACTCTAAGATTGTATCAAAGAGAGGCGTCATATCCCTATTCTTTACTGTAAGCTTTCTTGTTGCACTGCCGTTTTTCGCAGAAGCATAGACAAAAGGACAGTCAAGCTGCTCGTCGCTGGCATCCAACTCCAAAAACAGCTCCAACACTTCTTCTTCCACTTCTTCCGGTCTCGCTTCCGGCCTGTCGATCTTATTGATACAGACAATAACAGACAGATCCAACTCCAGCGCTTTTTTCAGTACAAACTTTGTCTGCGGCATCGGCCCTTCAAAAGCATCCACCACAAGCACAACACCGTTTACCATTTTCAGGACACGCTCCACCTCACCGCCGAAATCCGCATGACCCGGCGTGTCGATAATGTTGATTTTCGTATTTTTATAGGTGATGGCCGTATTTTTGGAGAGAATCGTAATGCCGCGCTCCCTCTCGATATCGCCCGAATCCATGACACGCTCCGCCACAGCCTGGTTTTCCCGGAACGTACCGCTTTGCTTTAACAGTTCGTCCACCAGGGTCGTTTTCCCGTGATCTACGTGGGCTATGATTGCTATATTTCTGACGTCTTCTCTTTTCTGTCTCATAAAAATGCTCCTATATTTAAATTCCCAGCAATGCCGTCGCAATCTGAAAATATGTCAGAAGTGACACTGCATCTACGATCGTCGTAATAAACGGGCTCGCCATAACTGCCGGGTCAAAACCGATCTTTTTGGCCAACATCGGCAGTACGCAGCCGATAAACTTCGCGGCAACCAATGTAACTAAAAGGGTGAGGCAGACCACTGCCGCTACCATCACCGATACTCTGTCAAACCACAGCAGCTTACAGAAATTTGCTGCAGCAAGTGTAATACCGCACAATAACGCCACCCGCAATTCTTTCCAGATAACTTTGGGCAGATCCGCAAATTCAATATCATTCAGTGAAATACTGCGGATGACTGTCACACTGGCCTGCCCGCCCGCATTTCCCCCTGTATCCATCAACATCGGAATATAAGCGGTAAGCACCACATATGCGCTTAATGCGCCCTCAAAAGAGGTAATGATCCTGCCCGTAAAAGTGGCAGAAATCATAAGCAATAACAGCCAGGGCATCCTCTTTTTCCATGTTTCAATAACACTTGTTTTCATATACGGCTTGTCCGAGGGGACAATAGCCGCCATTTTTTCGATATCCTCTGTGGTCTCTTCTTCAATGATGTCCACAACGTCATCGACCGTGATAATGCCCACCATACGGTTCTCATTGTCTACCACGGGCATGGCCGTAAAGTCATATTTTTTAAACTGTCTTGCTACCTCTTCCTGATCCATCAGCGTATGCAGAGAAATAACATTCTCGTTCATCATCTCTCCGATGATCGCCTCCGGTTCGCTTATCAGCAGATACCGCAGTGCCACCGTCCCGACCAATGTCCGCTTTTTGTCCAGTACATAACAGATATTGATCGTCTCGGAATCCATGCCTGTCTTCCTGATCTTTGCAATGGCATCCGCCACCGTATAATCTTCTTTGAAGTCCATGTACTCCACGGTCATCATGCTGCCCGCCGAGTCTTCCGGATAACGGAGCAAATGATTAATATCCCGTCGTGTATCGGGACTCGCCTGTGCAAGAAGTTTTTTTATGATATTTGCCGGCATCTCTTCCAGTAAATCAGCCGCATCATCTGACATCAGATTGTCGATAATATCCGCCGCATCCTTCTCGGATAAGGACGTAATAATAAACTGCTGACTCTCCACTTCCAAATAGGAAAAGACATCAGCAGCCATACTTTTCGGCAGTATACGAAACATCTTTAACAGATCTTTCTCTTCCATCTCCTCCATTGCCGCCGCAATATCCGCGTCATTGAGTTCGGCCACTCTCTGGCGGAGCCTGGTATACTGCTTTTCTTCCAACAGTTTTTCAATTTCCTGCTGGGTTCTTTCTTCCTGTATGTTTTCCATAGCAGCTCTCCTTTTCAGTTGTGATCTTTATGCTCCTACTTCGAGGGAGAGGGTTATCGTTATTACATTTCTTTAAACTCTTCTTCATAAAAACCACCACCTTTCCAAGCCGCTAAATTACTTTAATTTTCCTGATCTGCAAAATAAATGCCCACAAGTGAAGTCATTCACAAGTGAAGTCATTCACTTTATTATAATGATCCTCTTATTCTCTGTCAATGAAATAAATTTTATCAAGCTCCTCAATAACCGCTTTTCCGTTTGTTGTTTCAGTTACTTCTTTTTTCAGAACTTCCGCCCCGCCTGCCGGCACTGTCAGCGTAAATTTCACCGCCTCGCCATACAATGCTTCCGCCTGTATCCCTCTTTTCCCGAACAAATGCTGCATTTTCCCTACACTGTTATAATCTGTCCCGATCCGCAGCTTCACACCATAGCGCATCATTCCCGTTTCCGCTTTTTTTAACGCCTCTTTCACAGCGCCGCTGTATGCCCGGACAAGCCCTCCTGTGCCGAGCAGGGTTCCGCCAAAATATCTGGTCACTACTGCTGCCACATCACATAATCCCTCTCCCAAAAGCACTTCCAACATGGGACGACCCGCCGTGCCTCCCGGTTCCCCGTCATCACTGCACCTTGTCAGCTCCTGCCTGCTGCCCAGAACAAATGCCGAACAGTTATGTCTGGCATCCCAGTATTTTTTCTTTATTTCTTCTATAAAATCCGCCGCCTCTTTCTCTGAATGAACAGGCCGCACCGTGCAGATAAAACGGGACTTCTTTTCCTCAATCTCGCCTTGTCCCTCGCCCAACAGCACCCGATATTCTTCCACTTTTTCCTCTTCCCACATCGCCATCCTGCCGCTCCTTTTTCTCTCCTTATTAAAATACCCGAAATTTTGTAACTGTGCAAGCTGTATTGTTGCTGATCACAGGCATAATTTTCCAAATACTGCACACAATTTAACATAGAGCCGCGTCTCCCTGCGGCGATACGAGCAAAAAGCTAAACGTTTGCGAGTTGCTTTATCTAAAAAAGTATATTATAATGAATTGATATAAACGCAACACACAGAATCGAGGCTATATATGAACTATGGAAGAAAAGGAGTCCGCAACCGCCAGAAGCAGCTAAATGCGCATCCCGGCCGTTGGGGCAAAAAAATAACACTCTTTGTATTCGAACTTTTTTTGGCCGCCGCAGTTTCCGTCGGTATCATTGCGGCAGCTGCAGGATTCGGCATATTCAACGGCATTATCGCCACTGCGCCGGATATGGAAAATCTGGATGTTTCACCGTCCGGCTTCTCCACCTTTGTTTACGATATTGAAGGCCGCCAGACGGCCAAGCTGGTATCCTCCGATTCCAACAGGATACCCGTTTCCATGTCCCAGATTCCCGAAAATATGGCACATGCCTTTGTCGCTATTGAGGACGAGCGTTTCTACGACCACAACGGCATCGACATTCAGGGTATCTTCCGTGCCGGATGGATCGGCGTGACCAGCCGCCACTTTTCTCAGGGTGCAAGTACCATCACCCAGCAGCTCATCAAAAATAATGTGCTGACAAGCTGGACCAGCGAGGAAAAATTTGCGGAAAAATTAAAACGTAAAGTTCAGGAACAATACCTTGCCCTGGAACTGGAAAAAATCATGGACAAGGATAAAATTCTGGAAAACTATATGAATACAATCAACCTGGGGCAGAATACCCTCGGTGTGCAGGCGGCATCTCTCCGTTATTTTAATAAAGATGTAAGCCAACTTACCCTTTCCGAATGCGCTGTTATCGCGGCCATCACACAGAATCCGTCCGGAAATAACCCTATCCGCCATCCCGATAAAAACAAAGAACGCCGGGATAAAACACTGAAAAACATGCTGGAACAGGGGTATATTTCGCAGGCGGAATACGATGAGGCAATGGCGGATGACCCTTATTCCCGCATTCAGATCGTCAATCTGGAAGTGGAGGATGATACGATCAACTCCTATTTTGTGGATGCGCTTGTGGATGATGTGATGGAAGATCTGATCAATGCGGGCTACACGGAAAATCAGGCATTTTACATGCTCTACAGCGGCGGTCTGAAAATTTACTCCACCCAGGATCCTGCCATCCAGAAAATCTGTGATGAGGCTTTCACAAACGAAGAGAATTTCCCGAGCGACACAAAATGGGAACTCGCCTATGAGCTGACGATCGAGCATTCGAACGGCGAACTGGAAAACTACAATGCCCATAAGATGTTAAAATGGTATCAGGAAACTGTAAAAAGCAGTTATACCCTGCTCTATTCTTCTATGGAAGACGCACAGGCAGATATTGATTTTTATAAGGAAGCCATTATGCAGGAAGGCGACGAGGTATACGGAGAAAATATCACTCTGACGCCGCAGCCTCAGGTTTCCATTGTGATACAGGACCAGAATACCGGACATGTCGTTGCCATGGTCGGCGGCAGAGGACAGAAAACCGCCAGCCGAACGTTAAACAGAGCAACCGATGCAACAAGACAGCCCGGTTCTACGTTCAAGATCCTCTCTACCTATCTCCCCGCACTGGACAGTGCAGGGCTGACACTTGCGGACGTCCACATGGACGAACCCTACAACTATGAAAACGGCAGACCTGTTAAAAATGCCGATAATAAATTCCGGGGAATCTGTTCTTTCCGCTATGCGATCCAACAGTCCGTCAATGTCATCGCGGTAAAGACATTGACCCAGATCACCCCGCAGCTTGGCTTTGATTATCTGCAGAGCCTTGGCTTTACGACCCTTGAGACAAGTAAAATTGTGGGTAATGAGGTATTCTCTGATATTCAGCAGTCCCTGGCCCTAGGTGGTATTACAAACGGTGTAACAAACGAGGAACTGACCGCTGGTTATGCTTCTATTGCCAACGGCGGTATTTACAATGAACCGATTCTGTATACAAAGATCACAGATCATGACGGCAATATCATTCTTGATAAAACGGCAACACAGCAGACAAGGCGTGTCATGAAAGAGACTACCTCTTTCCTTTTAACAAGCGCCATGCAGGATGTTGTCACAAGCGGTACGGGTGCTTCCGTCAATTTCGGCAATATGTCCATTGCCGGAAAGACGGGTACCACCACAGGTCCTGTGGACAGGTGGTTCTGCGGCTATACCCCCTACTATACCGCTTCCGTCTGGGTAGGTTATGACAACACGCTGACCACCACCAATCTGTCTAAAACAGAGCAGAGCCTTGCCACAAGTCTCTGGCGTATCGTTATGTCGCAAATCCATCAGGAACTGCCGAACACATCATTCCCGACACCCACCGGGCTTGTTACGGCGACCGTATGTTCACAGTCCGGCAAGCTGCCCGTATCCGGCCTCTGTGACGGTACACTGCGAACAGAGTATTTCGCGGAAGGTACTGTGCCCACCACTTCCTGTAATGTTCATTATTCAGGAGCTGTCTGTGCTTACAGTGTTCTGACAGGAGCTGTTCCTGCAAGCCCGGAATGCCCTTATAAAGTTCCCGGTGTCCTGACACTGAATCCCGACACGCTGACGCCAACCACTGAGGATGGAACCATGGAAGAAACCGGCACAGAAGAGGGACAGGGAACCATAGAAGATCCGGCTGCACTGCAGCAACAGACGCCGGGCGTCACCTGTCAGCACAATGCTATGTTCTTTGCAACTCCCGGTTATGAGGCTTTGTTGCAACAGCAGAGTGCAGAAATGGCCGCCGCAGGTATCGGGTATGGTATGCCTGAGGAACAACCCACTGAAGGCAGTGCTATAACGCCGCCGCCGGAAGAAGCCGGGCAGCCGGAAGCCGTGGAAGAATGATCCCCACAATAATAATATAGTAAATGAATTCAAATAAAGACTTGAAAAGCCGGATTTGCAATAGCAAGCCCGGCTTTTTATATGCGTGTTTAAAATTTCCCGCTTATTTCCTGTTCATTATTTCAAAAATCCATTTACTATCTGTTCTTCCGCTTCCTTTTCCGTCAGCCCCAATGTCATCAGCTTAATAAGCTGCTCTCCGGCGATTTTCCCGATTGCCGCCTCATGGATCAGATTGGCTTCCACATGATTTGCAGTCAGCTCCGGCAGGGCTGTCACGCTGGCATTGTCCATAATGATCGCATCACACTCCGTGTGCCCGGCACACATATTGTTTCCGTTGATCACAGAAACAAACTTCTGATGAGAATTTTCTTTCGCCACGGAACGGCTCATCACATTGGCGCTGCTGCCGGCTCCATCCATGTCTACTGTAAAATCTGTGGTGGCGGACTGGCTTCCGTGGGTCATGATTTTTTCCTTTATGACCAGACTGGCATTATCTTCCAGTTTCGCTTTTGTCACTCTCGTCGTAGAATCAATTCCTTTGATCTGAACTGTCTCCATCTCCATGCTGGCACCTTCCGCCAGTTCAATGATCGTTGTAGGATTCATCATATTATGACCGCTTCCATCACCGGCGCCATAATGTTTTTCCACATAGCGCACTTTCGCATTTTTCCCGAGATGGAAACTATGAATGCCGTCATGGGCGGAATCCTGATCGCCGCCGTTATGGATACCACAGCCTGCTATGATCGTCACATCGGCATCTTCACCCACAATAAAATCATTATATACGAGATCTTTCAATCCGGTCTGGCTGATGATAACCGGAATGTGCACACTTTCATGCTTTGTCCCCGGAGCAATGATAATATCGATACCGGGCTTGTCACTCTTTGTAACTATATTGATATTGGCAGTCGCCTTTCTGCTGTCCAGTGCGCCGTTAGCCCTGATATTATAAGCGCCTTCCGGCACCTCATGCAATCCTGCCACCTCTTCCAGTAATGTTTTTTGTATAATGTCCATATAGGTTGTCTCCTGAATCTATTTTATCGGTTCCTGCATCAACCGGCTTTTATTCCTTCACTCTTTCACTCTTTTCAAGTAATACATTACAGGCACCGCTGCCGGTTGATCTCAAAAGTTCCGGCAGAATCTCTTCTTTTGTGCCGTTTCCCTGGATACTTCCATCCGCGATCAAAATAATCCTGTCTGCAATATTCAAAATTCGCTCCTGATGAGAAATGATCAAAATAGAGCCGCCCATCTCGCGGTACATTTTCTCAAATACATTGATCAGGCTGTTAAAACTCCAGAGATCTATCCCTGCCTCCGGTTCATCAAAAATGGAAAACTTTGTTCCTCTTGCAATGATCATGGCAATTTCAATCCGCTTTAATTCCCCACCCGACAAAGAGGCGTTCACTTCGCGGCCTATATAATCTCTCGCACAGAGACCTACTTCCGATAATATATTGCATGCATCCTGCACACTCGTGTTCTTGCCCGCCGCCATTGTGAGCAGATCTTTTACTGTCAAGCCTTTAAAACGGACCGGCTGCTGAAAAGCATAACTGATGCCCTTTCTCGCACGTTCTGTGATGGAAGCTTCCGTAATATCCTCTCCGTCCAACAGTATTCTTCCGGCAGTTGGTTTTACAATGCCCGCTATGATCTTCGCCAAAGTCGATTTTCCGCCGCCATTCGGCCCCGTCACCGCCACAAATCTCTCATCTATCTTCAGATTGATATCTTTTAATATCTCTTTATTATTTTCTACATCATACTGTATATTTTGTAATTCTAACATATACTTTCCCCGTTTCCGCCGCTATAAAATTGCCTTCTTCCTCTTGCCGCTCTTTAAATTTTCTGATACATCTCATTCAGCCAATTCACCGCTTCCGCCATGCCGTCCGCATCCAGCGTAAATCGTTTTCTTGTTTTTTTCTCTTCGGGTGTCTTTGCATAACCTAAGGGCTCCGGCCAGACAATTCCCTCCATATAGCTTTCTTCGCCTTCTGTCTTTTTCATCAGCATATAACGCATACCGTTCATGCTGCCGCTTAAGGGTTCTTTCTTTATATAATTCAAATGATGAAAATGATCTGCGTCAATCATAGTCTTCCTCCGAATCATCAAAACTTATCCTTGCATTCTTTCTGCAAATGTTCTATAATCAATTTAACATTTGGGGATATAGCTCAGTTGGGAGAGCGATACGTTCGCAACGTATAGGTCAGGGGTTCGAGTCCCCCTATCTCCATTTTTCAGTAGAAATCTGATAAAATTCTTTATACCAGGTTGCAAATTTCCGCAATCCATCTCTTAACTGTGTCTGCGGTTTAAAGCCGAAATCTCTTTCCAGTGAAGAGGTATCTGCAAATGTAACAGGAACATCCCCCGGCTGCATTGCAACTAATTCTTTGTGGGCTTCAAAGTCATAATCAGCGGGCAAAACACCTGCATTAACAAGTTCTTCCTGCAGTATTGTGACAAAATCAAGTAAATTTTCCGGCGCATTATTTCCAATATTATATACTGCGTACGGTGCAACAGGAAGTCCGTCCTCACCATTTTTCTTTTCCGGAGCACCCTGCATTACCCGCTTTATGCCCTCTACAATATCGTCTATATAGGTAAAATCGCGTTTACAATTTCCATAATTAAAAATTTGTATGTTGCCACCTTTTATCAGCTTATCAGTAAATCCAAAGTATGCCATGTCCGGTCTTCCGGCCGGACCATATACTGTGAAAAAACGAAGCCCGGTTGAAGGAATAGCATAGAGCTTGCTGTATGCGTGGGCCATAAGTTCATTGCTTTTCTTTGTTGCGGCATACAGCGATACAGGATTGTCAACTTTATCATCCGTGCTGTAAGGCACTTTTCTGTTTATACCATATACGGAGGAGGAGGAAGCATACACAAGGTGCTCTACCCCCTTTGCTCCACGATCGTACGAATGACGGCATGCTTCTAAAATGTTGTAAAAGCCAATCATGTTAGACTGTATATAATTATCCGGATTAGTGATAGAGTAACGAACCCCCGCCTGTGCTGCAAGGTTTACAACGATATCCGGTTTATATTGCTCAAAAATCTGTTCTACCGTCAATCTGTCGGCCAGGTCTCCTTTGATAAATGTATGAGTCGATTCCGGATGTTTGCCCATGCATTGATCTATTTTACTCAACCGCCATTCTTTTATAGTGACATCATAGTAGTCATTCAAGTTGTCCAGACCAATAATGTGAATCGGCGACTGGGTATTTAATAATTCCAACACCAGATTGCTTCCGATAAATCCGGCAGAACCGGTGATGAGAACAGTTTTTCCCTTCAGTTCTATTCGCTGCACGGCATTCCCTCCCCTGATTTATCAGTCTCGTTTAAAAAGGTCTCTCGTATACACCTTATCTGCTATATCATCCAGACAAGAATCATATCGGTTGGCAATAATCGCATGACTCATTTTCTTAAATTTTTTCAAATCATTTACCACAACAGATCCAAAGAAAGATTCCCCATCTTTTAATGTTGGCTCATATATGATCACTTTAGCGCCTTTGGCCTTTATTCGTTTCATAACTCCCTGTATGGAAGAATGCCTGAAATTATCCGAATTACTCTTCATAGTAAGACGATAAACGCCTATAATTCGTTCCTGTTCTTTTGACGGATCCCATTCACTGTTAGCTTCATAGGCACCTGCAATCTCCAAAACTCTATCAGCAATATAATCTTTTCTTGTTCGATTGCTCTCCACAATTGCAGACATCATATTCTGCGGCACATTATGGAAGTTTGCAAGGAGCTGCTTTGTATCTTTCGGGAGGCAGTATCCACCATACCCAAACGAAGGGTTGTTATAGTGCGTTCCTATGCGTGGATCAAGGCATACACCCTCGATGATCTGCTTAGTATTCAATCCCCGTGATTCAGCATAAGTATCGAGCTCATTAAAATATGATACACGCAGCGCCAGATATGTATTTGCAAATAACTTTACCGCCTCAGCTTCTGTAAAACCCATAAATAAAGTATCAATATTCTCTTTCATCGCGCCCTGCTGTAAAAGAGATGCAAATATATGTGCCTTCTCTTCGGAATGCTCATCACAGGATACAATAATTCTTGAAGGATAAAGATTATCATATAATGCCTTGGATTCCCGCAGGAATTCAGGACTGAAAATGATTTGATCCGTTTGATATTTCTTACGGACAGACTCCGTATAGCCGACAGGAACCGTCGATTTTATAACTATCATTGCATTCGGATTGACTTTCAATACAGATTCAATGACGGATTCTACGGCAGAGCAATCAAAAAAATTCTTTTTGCTGTCATAGTTAGTCGGCGTTGCAATGACAACAAAGTCAGCATTTTTATAGGCAGATTCCCCATCCAATGTGGCATATAAATCAAGCTTTTTCTCTGCCAGATACTTTTCAATATATTCATCCTGAACAGGTGATTTTCTGTTATTCAGCATTCTGATTTTCTCGGGAATGACATCCACCGCCACTACATGATTATGCTGTGATAAAAGTGTTGCGATTGATAAGCCGACATAACCGGTTCCGGCAACAACTATATTATATTTCACTGCAGCTTCCTTTTCTGAAATTGATTTTTCTTCCATAAATAAATCTGTGATATCAAAATCAAGAACTTCTGCAAGCGCCTCAAGCTGACTGATAGAAGGTGTATATTCCTTATTTTCTATTTTCCCGATCATGAGCCGGTTTATGCCTGTCAGTTCAGATAATCTCTTCTGAGAGAGATCACGCTTTTTTCTGGCAGTAATAATAATATTGCTGAGAGCATCCATAGACAGTTTTTTCATTTAAATCACCAAAATCCAAATAATATATCAACATACATCAACAGAAGAATGATATCACAAAATTCAGATATGTCAATAGCATTATTCAAACTTTCCCAAAATGTTATTTCTAATGTCACTATTTTAGAAATACACTTTGCGGTTTATAAAACAATCATTACTTTTACATACTCTTCCGTTTTGTCTCTCATAATATGGAGGCCTTTTTCCAGTTCATCCAGACAGAATCTCTGCGTAATATAATGCTCCGGCCTGATTTTCCCTTCCTGCAGCCGCTCTAAAACATAGCACCAGTCATCTGTATCATCATGCAGTAAAGAAGAGTTCCAGGTTCCCTTCACGGTAAGCTGGTTTCGCAGAATCTTCCAATATGTGCTTCTATCAAAATGCATATCGGAAGCCGGATTTCCCACAAGCTGTATCCGGCCTCCCGGCGCCGTCAAACAAATCGCTTTCTGTATCGTTTCATTTTTTCCAACACATTCAAAAAACACATCTACGCCGAGATTCCCTGTCTGTTCCATAATACGGCTTGCTGTATCCTTTTTACTTCCTTCAAAATATCGTTCTTCAGGTATCCCCAAATCTAATACATTTCTTTTTTGAAATTCTTTATTTCCGATCACAAACAGATTATCTATTCCTGCCTCTTTCAAAAACATGGTAAGTAAAAGCCCGATAGTTCCCAGTCCGCATACAGCAACCGCGTCATCTTTCTCAGGCTTTATGCTTCTCATGGCATGTACCGCCACTGCCATCGGCTCCAACATCGCTGCCACCTCATAAGATACATTTTCCGGCAATTCTATCAGATTCCACACCGGCACTGCCACATACTCCGCAAATCCGCCGTTTGCTCTGGAGCCCAAATAACCGTAGCTTCTGCACATTTCATATTGCCCGCTCTTACAGGGTACGCAATTTCCGCAGGGAAGTAACGGAAAGATTGCTACTCTCTTTCCCAACCAGTTGTCATCCGTTTCCGCTCCGGTTTCTACTACAATGCCGGAAAATTCATGCCCCGGTATCAGAGGATAAGAATATGTCCCTGTCTTAAACGCTCATATGCGATAATAGCTCCTCAGTTACATATATTAACCCCGATATTTTTCTATTCCTACACCTCTATGATTGATAAAGATATTTTCATCTTAGATATATTTTTAGAGAGCCACCTGTTTCAGAGAGCAAAGTCACGAACCACCAGCCCTGCTGGTGGTTTGCTGTTAGCCCTACGGGGCAAATGTTACTTTTCCGCCTAAAGGCGGTCCGACAAACCATTATCTTATTACTGGCAGCCGCTTAAAAGCGGCTCTTTGTTACTTCCCTGAATCGCTTTCCATGCGATCCCTTTCATATTGTTCCCCTATGTACTTCTTGATTGTTTCTTCATTCACGTTACCTACCGTTTCACAGTAGTATCCTCTTGCCCAAAAATGTCTGTTGTACTTCTCTCTGTATTTTGGATGTCTGTCAAATATCATCAGCGCGCTTTTCCCTTTGATTCTGCCTATTACTTTTGACACACATAATTTCGGGGGAATCGACACATACATGCGTACATGGTCTGGCAGAGTTGCTTCCTTTATGATTGCAACCTCCTCCATCCTGCAAACTTTGCTGAGAATTTCCCCCACTTCCTTGCGCAATACCCCAAACATCGCTTTTCTACGATATTTCGGAATAAACAGTCGGGTAAGAGGTGGACATTACTGCCCATCCCTCCCCTAAGAACGGAACGTGCGACTTTCACCGCATTCCGCTCACGCATCTATAACGCATAATACCCATTACGCGCGGCTGTACTTTTCAGATATGCCTGCTGTCGGTTCATTCTATGTTCTTCCTTTCTCTTTAAAAAATAATCGCTGTCAAGAAATGGATTTTTCTTTAGATCCAATGATTTAATCCTGACTATTGGCATATCCATCATCTGATACAGAATTATGTTTTCTGCCCTGAATGACCACTGCCTTCCACATTTTGCATGCCAATACCTGTTTTTCACCCATTTGTTGTTTTTCCTTGGATGTCTCCTTTTTGCCCATTTCCACAACATTTCCCAGAGCCTGTGGTCTATAAGGGAGAATGTACGTTTAGCGCAGACACAGTGATGGTATTCCGCCCAGCCTTTCGTTATCTGATTAAGTTTCGCTATCAAAAGCCCCTGTTCTGCTTCCCGATAGTATTTCACCGTCTGGCTGAGTTTCTCTGTGATTTTCTTCTTGGATTTTGCAGATGGCTGAATCAAAAGTTTACCTTTGTATTTCCTGAAATTCCATCCTAGAAAATCGAATCCATCTTTTATATTTGTGATAACCGTTTTCTCTTCTGACAACTTCAATCCTCTTTTGCCCATGAATTCTACAAGTACTTCTTTGATTTCAATCAGAATCTCCCTGCTGTTTGCTGTTACTATGAAATCATCAGCGTAACGGCAAAGGTGAACTTTATATTTATTATAATTAGGATTGTAGTGTCCAGTGCTGCTTGTACTATATCTTTCGCGCAAAAGGGCTTACATACCGTCCAGAGTCAGATTTGCGTAAGTCGGACTGATTAACCCTCCCTGTGGACTGCCTTCAGTCGTGGGAAAGAGTCTTTTATTATCTATATATCCACACTTCAGGAATTGTTTCATTATCCTTTTATCCGTCGGGATGTTCTCCATCATCCATTCATGGCTGATGTTGTCAAAACAGCTCTTGATATCCCCTTCCAGAATCCATTCCGGGGAAGTTCGTCTTGATAAGAGTTTAAACATGTATTCCATAGCATCCTGTGCACATCTTTCTTGTCGGAACCCAAATGAAATCCTGTCTGCTGTTGTTTCTGCTATTGGAGCAAGGGCTAATAACTGTAGTCCCTGCATCGCCCTGTCTGACATAGTTGGTATCCCTAACGGACGTTTCTCCTTTTTACCATACTTTTCGATATAGGTTCTCTTTAATGGCTTTGCCCTGTATGTGCAGGGTTGGAGTTCATAAACCGCCTGAATTTTATCATCGTCAGTTACCCAGATGCTTCCATCTATTCCTGGTGTTTTCTTTCCTTTATTTGTTATTACTCTTTTGACCGCTAACGCTTTCGCATAGAATGAGTTCGTTACCAGCTTTTGGAGTCTTTTTACAAGTCTCCATTTATTGTCCTGTACCGCCTTCACTATCCGCACTTGTAGTCTATTAACATACAATTCTGCCTGTTTCCAGTTAATTTCATTCCATTTCAGCTTTCTGTATGTCTGCATTGTCCTCGCAGATTGCGCCATTGAACTTTGTGCATTCATAGATTCCCAGTCTTTCATGTGATTAGACACGCGCCAGACGTCTGCCTCCTTTCGGATGGAACAAAGTTTGAATCCCTATCTGTTACATTACATAACAGCGTTCGCTTCTTCTGGCATCCTTTCCTCCTGCGCTTTGTATCTCTCTCACGATTGACCTACCTGTATAAGGAGCACAAGAGGGTTTCCCAGTTCCGTTGCTTGAATTATTGCGATGCATTTAGGCTCCATCTTTAGACCGGAGGTGCTTTGTCCATTCGACTTGGCGCACATCGAAACCGCCAAGCCCACGCCCTCTAACCGTTTTGGTAATGGTGTATCAGTCACTTTCACCATTTCAAGTATCACGACCCTTACGATGATTCACTTATGTTAGCCATGTGCATCTATTCCTAGCAGTTGGGCGGATGTGACTTCCACTTGCCCGCATTGTTCCACTGCTTCACACCTTTCATTGCTTACTAGGCATTTCGTGGTAGGAATATCACGAATGGAGGTGATAGCGCATGTGCGCACTTCAAACAACGACCGCAGGTCGCACCAATATGGTACGTGCAATTATATCTGCTATGTGCTAAACTTAAATCGTCCATAGGACACCTCCGTTGTATATGATGCGGTTTGCCAGACCTACATCCATTATACAGCGGAGTTTTCTATCTTTGTACTCTGCTCACCGCTTCCAGCATTTGTTAGTCTCCCCAGCTCTGCTGGGAATTTATACTGTTTCATTAAAACAGATTTATTATCTTATTCTCCCACCACCAGAATCTGGCACATCTTCATTGTCTCAAGTGCTGCCCTGTGGGTTTGCGGCGTTACCCCGGCGCAGCAGCCCGCATCCACAGTAATTTCCACATCCGGAAACATTGCCTTTAAGATCAGAGCATTAGAAACCACACAGATATCCGTGCACAGTCCGACCAGTTCAATCTCTTCAAAGTTTCTCTTGTTCCAATGTATCCAGCCAAAAGTCGGCTTGTCAATATAAGTACAGCCCGGCACTTCCAGACCTTCCGCAATCTCCCAACCTTTTGTGCCGTAAATGCAATGTTCTACCGGCAGCTTTTTCCCTTCCGGCGTCTCCAGATAGTTTTCCTGATGAGTATCCCTTGTAAAAATAATCTCGTCACCACGCTTCCGGTATTCCGCAATCTTCTTTTTTACATTTTCAACAATCGCCTGTGCTTCTTTTGTTCCCAGAGTTCCATCAATAAAATCATTTTGCATATCTACTACTATCAGTGTTTTTTTCATATTCCCACCCTTTCATAATAAAACGTTCCGATACTCCTTTGCCCCAGATCTGTCTTCTATAATTTTTATGACGATATTATAACACATCTTACAACTATAGTAAAATTACCAAAATGTAAAGCGGCCATCAAAAATCTTGAGTTTCCGCAAACTGCAATCAAAAAATGAGTATGTTAATCAAAAGTACCAATCCGCCAGCTTTTGAAGGTATTCGAATGGCAGTATCTGTGAGTAGTGGTACTCAAAATAAGCCCCGCCGGAACCGGACTCTGGGAGACATATTCTTTTATCTATTCAAACGGTCAGTTTAAGGCAGAGTTGACGGTATGCCGGACGCCTGGTCCGGAACCACAGCCTGACGCCTTCTTTTGCATACGAGAGTATGCCACAGATGCCTTTGGCCAACCGATAATAACAGAAATATACTTTTTCCTTTATAGGATCTGCTTCCTGTATGATGGAAACCTTAAGGGCATTTGTTTCCGGCTTCATGGATATATGTGCCAGAAAAGCCATGCATAAGGTAATATAAAAATTAAGTGCATTGATCGCGGAAAGTTTTCTTATGCGGAAATTTTCAAGCCGGAACATCTGTTTTTTGCAACGGAAATATTCTTCGATCTTCCAGCGTGAAAAGTAGATCCTTGCCACTTTGACCACATCTTCTTTGGAGCGGATCTCTTTATTCGTGGCAAGCATCATCGGGTGTTCGGTAATGCCGTAAACAAGTACCAGATAGATATCTTTTCTGGATGCGGTGATCTGCACTTTTACATGGGAAAGATAGGCTTCGTGTTTTTTACCTCTGTATATTACATTTGTTTTGACTTTGCCTTTACGGCGGTTACGTAATTCCGCGGCCATTGTCCATTTATTGTGGTATAACAGTTTACGGTTGGATTTCAGGCGGATGACATAGTCCTGTCCCAGTTCATCCAGCTTCAGAAACATCTTATTGTCATCATACCCCCGGTCCATGGCAAAGGTTGCCCTGCCAAAGACTGCTTTCGCCTGCTCCATTGCCTGAAAAGTGATCGTATTTACAGATTTATAATCCTTTTCAGCGGAGGAGTGTATTTTTGAGAAGATGCTCACGGGATGATTGCTGCCTGTAAGCACACAGGCTTCCGTAACATGACAGCCCTTTTTGTAGACACTTTTTGTAGACGTGCTTTCTGAACCATCGCGTACTATGCCGAGAGACTCGAAGTGGTATCCGTCAGGTTTTACAACATCGCTGTCATCGATATGTATGACTGGTTCTGAAGGGACCCACTTTTTCAGCAGGCGGAGATAAGAAGCCTCTGCGGCGGCAGGAGTACCTTTTTCAAGGTGTCTGGATAAACGGTCAACGACGTTGATCTTTTTAGAGGGCTCGTGGAGCTGGTCGGCAACATCTGTCAACAGGCAGCTGCCGGAAGCGAGCATGCCATAGGTGATATCAGCGGTAAATTTCTTTTCGGGCTTTGAAAGATGTCTGGAAATCTTATTTGAAAAATTTATAATTTCACGTTTCAAAGTATAGGTTTTTGATGTAAAATCAGTCATATAAGGAATCCTTTCTTTTTTGTTTAGTGGATTATTGTTGTGGTGACTTTATTTTACAACAAAAGAGAATGAGATTCCTTATATTTAGGGGATTTTTTGAAAGTTGTTGATAACAGGACGGTATACATCAGGGTTCTGCTGATAATTCTGCGGAAACTCAAGTCAAAAATTCATTGACAGCGTAACTTTGATTTGATACAATAAACTTCGGTAATCAGAAAAAATAATCATAAAAAATGATTGCCTGTAAGCTGATGTAGCACAGTCGGTAGTGCGTCGCATTGGTAGTGCGGAGGTCACGGGTTCGATTCCCGTCATCAGCTTTAGTTGAATTTGGCTGAAATCCTTGATTTTTCAGGGTTTTCAGTTTTTTTATTGCCTGAAATTTGTGATTACACATGATTACACTTTTTATATTACTGTAACCACCCTTTTACATTATTTTGCTTTCTCTCAGCATATCGTTTTTATTTAAGATGTCACGTTTATATTCTTTGTTCCTGATAGAAAACTCATAATATTTGTGGGTAGTGGCACTGTCTTTGTGCCTTAATTGTGCTTGTGCAATCTTCTCTTCCACTCCATTAGCCAACAGATAAGAAGCATATGTTTTTCTTAGCTTATGCATTGACCGATATTTTACGCCTGTCTCATTACATATCTTTTTCAATGCCTTGCTAAAAAAGTAAGACTTTAGCCTTCCATATTCTGGATCATAAAATAGAAATTCACTGCCTATCCCATTTTTCAGATTTAATTTTCTTATGAGCGATAGTACGTTCATTGCTGAATTTGACAACTCAATCCCATTCATACTGCATTCACTCTTAGGAAACTCACGGACTGAATATATAGTTTTATTATCAGCATCTTTATACTTAATCTCTGTTCTCTGTATATACAGCATTTCTTTTTCCTGATCACTCGTTTTTAGAGAACACAGCTCTCCAGCCCTCAGTCCTGTAAGAAGTGCAAGCAATATCCCTAATTCTCTCGTAGATTGATAATTTTTAATGATATAATCAGCAATAATCGAAATATCTTTTTCGCTGTATACCTGTTCCTCATCCTTTACTATGTTCTTTTTGAATTTCTTATCCGATACTTTATAATCTTTCAATGTATAGGACATAGATATACATTCTAAATTCTTTTCAGACATTGCATAACTGAATATACCATTTAATACAGTTTTTAGATTACTGAAAGTTTTTCTCGTGATGTTGTTTTCATTAAGAGTGTCTTTTAAAAACCTGATCACATCACTATCAGATACACTTTCAATATCAATCTTAGAAAACTTTGTTCCCAGAAGAAATCTATCATAGTCATTCTGGTAGCGGTCTGCTGTGTTTTTCTCAATATCTTTTTCTTTCAGGGCATATGCCATCCATTCTTTAAAAATTGCTTCTACTGAATGATTGACTTTCTTTACAGGATGCCTTTTAATATAATCTTTTACAATGTAATCTTCTAGTTCTTCTTTACTGCTTTTTGCTATTAACCTCCTTTTCTTCGGTTTTGTTTCATCTTCTACATACGTTTTTACTCTTCCATCTGACGCAATCCAAATGTCATATGGATGTTTCTTTAAAATCGCGTTTCGTTTTGATTTCTCCATGCTCATTCGCACATCATCAAGATTTATAATACTATTGTCTATCATAAATTGCAATGTATCTCTCATTGCTATATTGTTCATTTCACAGTTTAAAATGTTTTGTATCGCTATCACCTCTACAAATAATATATTCAAAAAGGTACTGCTATATTTAAACAACAGTACCTTATAATCGTATCTATATTCAGTTTTCAAATTTCTCAATCAATATACAAAAGACATGATATATAACCATGCCTTTACTCCAAACAGTTAATAGTTACTTTTTCATAATTTCTATTTTTCGATAATGTTTTAAAACATCTGCCAATTCATATACCGGGCTATTATTTACATCATGTATACACTTTACATATATAACACTACCCATTACACAAAAGACGGAGAAATAGTCTTCTCCATCTTTTATCATATCATTATTACATATTTTCATCTTAATACTATTCTGCTTTCATATATGTTTTCTTAATTATATCTGTTGTTGACTGAAACCATCTAGCAATAATATCCATACATCTATCTATGATATAGATAAGTTCCTCTTGTCCTTTATCTGTTTGTTTGGAGATTATCTCCTGAACTACACAAGTTAATACTAAAGAAAGAGGAACATTATATAAACTAATGATATTCTTCATGATAATATTATAAATATCCTCTGCTCGTTCTCTTTCATACCCCAAACATACAAACATATCTATAAAAGTATCCTTGTCCTTCTTTTCTTTTATATTTGGATATCCCACCATATCATTCATTGAAGTCTTACAGATATATGTTATATCTTTCACCTTAACAATTTCACCTGAATAACTTGTTTGACTCATTGGCATATCAATATAAATCACTTGTTCTGTCTCTGAATTTTCATCACTTTGATAAGCTCCAATATGGGCAATTTTTCCCATATATCTTTTGCCATCTTTTAAACAGCATATTATATTCTCACCTTCAAGAAAAACCTCTGTTTTTTCTCCGTCTTTATATATCAAAGATATTTTTTCTTCTACACTATTTTTAATTATTTCTGACATTACATTCCTCCAAAATATTCAATAAAACCACACCCACATTTCAGAGTGTGGCTAAGTCATGTTTAATATCTATTATATTTCCAACACTGATTGAAATCTTTCCAATTTTGATCAGCAGCACTTTTAGCGGCACTTTTAGCTATTTTTTCTAAGTATTGTCCATCATTCACATTGCCATTTACTTTGATCAAGCTGTCATAGTGTACTGTGAGAGAATTATTTACATTATTAGTTACGGGTTTTGGCATATTGTCTCTTATTGTTTCTACTTGACCTATCTGCCTTCCTTTAGGAGATTCCAACTCACATAACTGTTCATAGGTTAACTGAGGAAACCTATACGCACCATCCTCACCCAGTACACCGCCAAATTTTTCAGCAAGCTTCACAAATGCATCTGTCTGTTCTTCTGTAAGGATTCCTTCGCCATGCTTTACAGCTACAACTGTATCTTCCCCAATTGCTTTTGCGATAGGGTCTAGTACACCGTCATCATCTTTAGATACGATACCGCCTTTAGCATATCCCCGGATACTCTTCAGGGCATTCATTGCGTCATTTTCATTTTTATAGAATCCGCTTACTGCTTCACCGCTTGACGAATCTATTATACGATATTGTCTATTTCCAGTATTGTAATCTATGATGTATTTTTCACTACTGGATGCAGATGCATTATTCTGTACTGCGCCCATATTTGCTAGAGCCTGTGCAGCCCTGTTTGCAGCATTTGCCACGGAATCCGCGCCTGAAGCAATAGAGGATAATGCATTTGTGATACTGCTTATGTTGTAGCCGCGCTCCAGAGTATTAACAAGGCTCTGCTGTAATGCGTTGGTCATATTGGCAAGGTTCGCTTCACTGTAATAAGATGATGCAAGTTCATTTACAAGATTATCTGCACGTGTAGAGAACATCCATGCAAGGGAATCGGCGGTCACATTTGCTTGTGCCTGTAGATTCCATACTTCATTTTCTACACCCATTAGGTTCCCAATAAAAGCACTGGACTGTGCGGATAATACCTGACCATAGTTCGCTATAGCTGTTTCACCAGACTGCCATGAGGAGATAATCGCATCAGATACAGTGACACCGTGCTGTACGGCAATCGCTGCAATTTCCTGTCCTACAATATCTGCATTTGCTTTTACAGTAGTGAAAGATTGGGAGATGAGTAGTTCTCTGTCCTCAAGAGTTGCCTTGAGTGCTTCAATTTCGGCATCTCTTCGCTCTTCGTATTCATTTTGTAAGTCATTTAAATATTTTTCCTGTGCTTCAATGGAATGGTCATACTCAAATTCGTCAAGTTCATCCTGAGCCTTTTTTCTTTGGTCTTCCAAAAGTTTAAGCTTGGCTATTCCAGCGGCAGATGTATCATTTTTAACAGCCGAAATTTGTCTGTCTAAATCTTCTAAAGTTTTATTTTTCTCTGCAATACTATTTTCGTAGTCGTGTAGATCTTTGGCTGCTTTGAGTGCTTTAATCTGTGATTGAGTCAATTCATCAAAAGCATCTATCTCTTTCTCGATACCCTTAATTGCATTTTCGACTCTTACCTCGTTCAGATCCATGATGGCGTCTTTGGCACTTTCAGTGGCCTTTACGGCTGACCATTGTTTTTCGGTGAGAGAAGCAAGTCTATCAGCATATTCAACAGCAGAGTATTTTCCGGCAAGATACTGTTTATTCAGCTCATCAATCTCATTATTATATTGTTGCACCTGATATTGTGCCAGCTCATATTGCTGTGTAAACAGCCCCAACTGGGCAATAGCTTCTTTTGACCATATACCCTTATCATCTGATACTTCAAAATCATCAAATAGATCTATGATATTGGAGATTTCGGAGTTAAGGTTGGAAAACTGCTCCTGGATACGGTCAAATATTTCTGTGTGTAGTTCATTAATTTCGTTTGAAAATTCTTCGATAGCTTTCTTACAGTCAAGGATACTTCCTTCTACATCACTAAGGGAATTTATCATGGACAACCATTCTGATGTACCCCGCTGGATTTTTCCAGAATTAATTGCGCTACTCATCTGATTAACAAGTTGTTTCTTTTCTGCTTCTAATAATTCTAACTGTTTCTTTGACTGGTCTATCTGTGTTGTAAAGAATGACTCACCAATCAGTTCACCAGCTTCTTTTAATAGATCTATCTGCTTAGAGATCAAGTCTTTACTGTCACCACGGAGATTAAATTGATTCTGAAAATCCCCCATGATATTGTTGAACTTCTCTAATTCAAGCCGTCTTATCGCTGTTTTCAGTTCAGCTAATTCATTTTTACATGTCGAAATCTCTCCTGCCCAGGATTCATACTCCTTTATAGCTTCTACAACATCTTTATTACCGTCACCTATAAAATCTGTAAGTTCAACTGCACCGTCTTTTACTTTAGCAGCAATATCAGAGGGTAACTTTGATAATGCTTCATTTGCTTTCTGGGTATACATTGCAAGAGCATCCGTGTAGTTATTGAATTTCTCTTCTGTAATACCTAATTCTGCATCTATGAGATTATTTTTACCAAAGGAGCCTGATACGTTGTCAAGGTTAGTCTTGAGAAGTGAGAGGGCATTATTTAGGACTTTTATACGCTGCTCAAAGAAATCTACCGTTTCAGAGAACTCAGATTTTGCGGAGGATGAAGAATCCTTGAGTGCATTATTTATTTTATCTTTTTCTTTTTCAAGCTCTTTTATCTTATCTGCATATCCATGTCCGCCGATTCCGCCATTAGTATCAAATGATGTTTTCAGATTCTTTAACACATCGATCTGGGCATCAATATTTGATATGGCATCAGTGTAACCTTTAATGTCTATTTCAAGCTGTGACTGGAAATCTTTAAGATTTATAGAGCTTGGTGTGTAATCAGAAATAGCGGTATTAAAGTTTCCTGTATGTTTTGATGTGCTGATCCCGCCTGATGAAGTAGAACCTCCGCCACCGTAAACACCAGTGCTGCCAGCTTTTTCTCCGTTTGCCGCTGCTTTTATTGCATCTGCGAGATCATGTACCTTTTTTTGCAGATTGAGAAATGAATTCTGGGCGTTGATGCTATTGATGTTAATGGAGTTTGCCATAGATACAGCCGCAGCATCCATGTTAGCTGAGGTGTCCTGTGCGACTTCTCCGACAACACGATTAAATTCATCCATATTGCCAGCCATATTTGCAGCAACAGCGGCATAAGCTTTATCTTCTTCCATTCCTGCTTCAATAAGTGCTTGGAGAAGTTCATTTGCTATATTAAGTCGATACTGGGCGACTTCTTTTGTGATATTTCCTTCGCCCTCTGCAACCTGTTGTATCATATCCAGCTGTGCTTCAGCATAGGATTTTTTGGCTTCAAGCTCTGCTTTATCAGCCTCTAATTTTGTGATCTGAGCATCAATGATAGATTTGTCTCCATCAAGAATACTATTTACAACTTCTTCATTTAATGTGATCTGTCCATCAGCTGATACTTCTGCGTTGGTCAGTATTTCAGGATATATCTTTGCAAGTTCAGCCGCAGCCGTGGCAGACATGGTAAGTCCATCTGCAACTGTTTCCTGTATCTTGGCAAGATTTTCAAATTGGTCTGTTACACTTTCAATAACATTTGCCGTATCAGTCCATGTAGAACCGATAGCAGTAGCATATGATTCCATTCCGGTATCACCGTAAGAACTCAGTGATTGTAAAGAGTTGATCAATAAATCTACTTGCTCACGTTCCTCATCGGTATTAAGTGATTCTTTCAGTGTTAGAAGACTTTGAATTAATGAATCAGGCTGTTGTGCGATTAGTACGCTCAATCCTTCTGACAAGTTCCCAAATCCATCTGCTGCTAAATCAATATATGGAATCAGGTCAGGAAATTGCTGCATAAGATCCAGGACTGATTCTTCAGTTAATTCTCCGGAATTAAATGAATCTAAAGCTGACCGGAGAGTGGAGAGCGATGATTGTATATCGTCAATTTGTTCTTCGTAAGAAGAAATATCCCAATTTGTTTTCCCTGCTTCAGATAATTGTTCTGCCACACTTTCAATAGTTGTCGCCATTTCTGAAAAATCAGCTGTAAACAATTCTTTGAACTTTTCCTGTAAATCTACACTTGAACTTGCCACATCGACTAATGCAGATTCCATAGCCTTATACTCTTCTGTTGTACTTGGAACGCTGTTTTGAGCCATATAATTTAATTTTTGTTCCGTATACAACTTTTCAATGTAGATATCAAGGCTTTCGGACATTGTATTGATTGCGTTATTCAAGTCGGAATATATTTCAGTGTCCAAGAGTTCTTCGTCATCTTCTGATGCTAAAACTAACTTTTCACGGGCTTCTATTAAAGAATTATAAAATTCTAAAGCCTCTGTAGGATCATCACTTGTGATATCCCATGAAATACTCCCCCATGTTCTATTGATTGTCTCAAATTCTTTCAAAGAATCAGATACGATTTCTACCGCTTTTTGCGCTTCATTAGATAATTTCTTTCCTTTACTATTGGAATCAATAGATACTTTTGAACCTTTTGCATTGCTCCAAATCTCGTCTTTTAGTTCTTCTTCTGCTGATTTCCGCCCAATAGTAGCGGTTACTGCCTGGGACTGTAACTCCTCTTTTGTAGCTCTTGCAAGTGCATCTGCATACTCATCTGTACCGGCAACTAGTGTATTGGCATGCTCATATTTAGCTTTACCACCACTCCGATTATGGAGCGGTGGTAAATGTGGGATACAGAGAACACAACTTAATCCTTGCATCGCTGGTTCTGAACTGCCAG
>JAAUZC010000049.1 GCA_014804795.1 Lachnospiraceae bacterium
CTGAGCATTCTGAAGATGATAGAGCTGATGAAGCCGGGACTGTCCATGAAGAAGAAACGATTTGTGATCAGTCTTCATCCGATCAAATATTTGGAAGAAGTATTATCTTTTTAAAAACATGGTTCAGACAGGTTGAAAGGGATGGAAACATTCATGCGTTTGTCGTGTTGAAAAGATAGGACAGCGTGGCAGAGATGAAATTATCTCGCCCCTCTGTTCCGCTTTTTAAAAACTCTTGTTGGTTACATTTTGCAAGCTCCGCCCAATAATGGCGACTGCCGGAGGATTATACGGAAATCTCCTTTGTATGTCTTAAGGAAGATGGCTGTCTTGAACTTCCTGCCACCGTGGAAACAGCCCGCCGGACAGCGACAAGGAAAGTACCGGAGTTAGAAGGATTCCACTTCCACACATTAAGACACGCCTATACAACACACCTGTTATCAAACGAGACGCAGCCAAATCAGGAACAAAAACTAAATAAGAAAAACTTTCCCTTGTAACTTGCCCATGAGGGCAAAAACAAGGGAAGAGGATACGTATTATTAGCAAGATTTATTAATGCAGTTATCTTTTACTTTGCTCAAAGCAGATCTACTTCACCGCTCCCACCAACAGATAGATCAGTGTTGCGCATAATCCGATGCAGAATAGGATCAATCCGTAAGAAAGACTTCTTGTGATCAGGAATATCGTCTCTTTCAGGCCGGTGTAATCCAATGCCAGTTTATGCTTATAGTCCGCCGTTCTGGAACGGCCGCGCCGCAGCGTACGGTTCAAAAGATCACTGGCGGCATTTGCAAGGCCTCCCAGATAATTTGTCAGCTCATTTCCCTCTTTTGGCTCGCCCATTTTTGTATGATCTCTGTAAACAGTTTTTCGCAAAAGTACTACAAACGCATCTGCTATGGTATTTAAAAATCCTGCCGTAACAGCGCCTGCTTTTATCAAAAAGCTTGTGATTGTATCCGTAAATTTATCCAGTATGTTGCAGACACAGCCGCAAATTGTTGGCAGTACAACAAGCAAAACCGGTCTGTATAAATACTCTTCCAGATCCAGAAATCCCGGCCATCTGTTCAAATAAACACTGCTGCCGTCCTGCTGCTTTTCCATCATCCACAACCGCCCTACTATTATATAAAGAAATGCACCGATCGCCAGGGACGTCAGGCCGCCCTTTAAATTATTGAAGCTGAAATACGCCACTTTTTCACCTGATTCCGTAAGACCCATAAAACTTTGTCCCAGATCCGCCAGCTTATCCATCGTGCTGCCTGAAAATATTCCCATGATCGGAAACAAAAAAGCGGCAATCGTTAAAACTGCGCTGCCGGGCAGGCTCATATAATTTTTTTGTGCATCATATTTCTCCTGCAGCGCCGCATCCCTGTTTTTCTCCACAAAAACCGCCACAAACAGTTTTGTCATATACGCTGCTGTCAGGCCGCCGCTGATCAGAAATACCCATTCTATCACTTTCATATTACCTGCTGTAAAAACGACTGCCGCCCCCGGGTGCTGTGCCAGTTCTTCGGTGTATTCCACAATGCTCTCATGAAGCAGTGTCTTACTGATATAGCCGCTCCAAAGCGGCATACCGCCGATCCCAAGCGCACCCATCAGATAAATAAAAGCGAGCAGCGGTTTTTTCCGCCCGAATCCCCTGATCTCATTTAGGTCCAATTTATGCAGGTTCATATAGATAACACCTGCCACCATAAACAGTACCAATTTAAACAGAGAATGGTTTACCATATGCAGGAAACTTCCCCGCACTGCCAGCCTGTTTTCTTCTCGAAGCAACCCCTGCATACCGACACCCACCAGAATAAAACCAATCTGGGAAACCGAAGAGCATGCCAGTGTTCTTTTAAAATCCACAGAAAACAGCGCAAGTACTGCACCTATCGCCATAGTCAGCACTCCCAATGCCAGAATGAATGTACCCCAGACGCCGTTATGCAGAAAAATCTTACAGCTTATCACAAGCACGCCAAAGATGCCGGTCTTTGTCAAAATACCCGAGAGCAATGCACTGGCGGGCGCGGGCGCCACCGGATGAGCCTTCGGCAGCCAGATATGCAGCGGAAACATACCCGCTTTTGCACCGAATCCGACTAACATACAAAGCGCAGCCACATAGACATCTTTCCCTCTGCATGCCTCATAAAGCTTATCAATTTCCAGCGTCCCTGCCTGATGGTACAGAAGAAACAACCCCATCAGCATCACAAGACCGCCGATCACCGCAACAGCCAGATAGGTAGAAGCCGCCCGAAGCGACTCCGCCCGCTCGTCCTGTGCCACCCAGACATAGGATGCAAAAGACATCACCTCAAAAAAGACAAACGTGGTATACAGATCCGCCGACAGAAAGATCGCCACAGTTGCCCCCAATGTAACAAGCTGAAACAGATAATAGCGGTTCCTGTTCCTATAATGCCCGAAATATTCGATGGAAAACAGAGACGTCGCCATCCACATAAAAGCCGCAATGCACACATAAACTGCCCGAAAGCCGTCCACTGTAAACCTCAACCCAAGGCCGCAAACGCCTGACATCTCTGTCATATTTCCTGTTAAGCCGCCTGTGACATATTTTGACAGCAAAGCTACTGCCAGCGCAAACTCCAGAATCGTTATAGTGCTGACCACATAATCTCTGTATTTTTTATACCTTCTACCCGTTATATAGGAGACAAACGCTCCTGCTATCGGCATAAAAACAAGGCTATAGACTAAATTATCCATGAAAATGCCTCCCATTTTCATTTTGATGTGTTATCAATACACTCCCGCCGCAATATTTTTAAAAAAGCGCACTAACGGCCCGGAGAAAATGCCCAGCGCCACGATACTTACGGAAAAAATCAGAATCGGCACGCACATTTTCCAACTTGGGTCTGTCACACCCGAAAGCGTACCGTAATCAAAATCTTTTTTCGGGAAAAAAGCACGGACCACAACATTCATCATATAAAGAGCCGTCAAAAGGGCAGAAATCAGAAGACAGCCAATACCGAAATAAGCCTGCACATTCATACTGTCCACTGCGGCTGATGCCAGATTCCATTTACTGATAAATCCGGCCAGTCCGGGCACGCCCATCAACCCCAACGCGGCCACTGTAAAGCAGCCGAAAGTGATCGGCATCTTCCTGCCGATGCCGTTTACTTCATAGATATAACTTTTTCCGGTTTTCTGCATAAATGCTCCCATACAAAAAAACGCATTGATCTTCATCACAGCATGACAAACGAGATGGCATAGCGCTCCGACAAGCCCGAGAGGCGTCATGATCGTAATGCCAAAAATCACATACGACAGGTTGCTGACCGTAGACCAGGCAAGCCGCCTTTTCAGATGCGTCTCTTTTACTGCCATGCTGCAGCCGCATATGATCGTAAACATCGCAAAGCCCATCACCACATTCTGCACCCATGTTCCCCGTAAAAATGAAGTGCCAAAGCTGTAGTATGTCAGCCGGATCATCGCAAACACCCCCGCCTTTACCACGGCTACCGCATGGAGCAGCGCTGTTACGGGTGTCGGCGCGACACCTGCGTCCGGCAGCCAGGAACTCATAGGCCAGATAGCCGCTTTCACACCAAATCCCATAAATGCAAGCAGATAAACCCAGAGCAGGAGATTCTTTTTGTCGCCGATCAGCGCCATATCCAACACGCCGCCGAGCTGAAATTCACAGGTCACACCGTAAACAAGAACAAAAACCAGTCCGATCATAGCAAAAGCCGCACCGCCGATCGAATAATACAAATATTTCCTCGCCGCCAGAACCGCTTCTCTCTTTAATGTATGAAGCACAAGCGGCACTGTGGAGAGTGTCAAAAGCTCATAAAAGAAATACATGGATAACAGATCCGACGCAAAAGCAATACCTGCTGTGATGCCGTAGGTGATGCTGTAAAACATAAAAAATATCTTTTCGCGTTCCTCATGTTCCATATATTCAAAAGAATAAAGTACCGCAAGCGGCCACAGGAAAGATACCAGCCCTGCGAAAACCATCGACATGCCGTCGATCTTAAAGGAAATAGACAGATCTTCCACAAAATGAATGATATGAAAGACTTCCGTCGTTCCGTTTAAAATCAACTTCCATATAATGGCCGAGGTTAACAGCATGATGGTCTCCAGATACCACAGCATATATCTTCTTTTTTTAAAGGGGATAAGCGGCGTCAGGATTCCGCCAATGATCGGAATCAGGATCGTCGCTAAAATCCAGTATTCGCTCATGATTATTCTCCATTGTATTATAATACTATATTTACAATCGTCTGAATGTACTCGGTCAAAGGATTGGGGAAGATTCCCAATACAATTGACAGCGCTGCCAAAATCAGTAAAGGAATTATCATATAAAGGTTCGGTTCTTTTTTCTGCAGGTTTTCATAATCGAAATCTGCCCCCGGCAGGAAGCCTTTTATGGTAATCGGCAGCAAATATCCCGCCGTCAAAAGAGCGGATATCAGCAATACCACCGGGCCCAACCACGTAAAAACACCTGTTCCGGAAGAAAGCGCGCCCGTTGCAAGATACCATTTGCTGACAAACCCGTCCGCAGGCGGAATCCCGATCAACGCAAGCGATGCACATGTATAACACCATATCGTGATCGGCATTTCCTTACCGATCCCTGTCATATCATCCACGTTTGTTTTACCGGTTTTATAAATGATTGCCCCGGCGGACAAAAACAGTGCGGATTTAATAAACGCATGGAATACCACATGCAGGATTGCCCCTGTCATTGCCTGCGGCTGCAGCAGCGCAAGCCCGAACAGAATGTAGGAAATCTGGCTTACGGTGGAATAGGCAAGCCTCTTTTTCATCATCTTTTCTCTGTAGGCAAGCATGGATCCCATAAAAACAGTGATCAGCGTCAGCGCCAGCCATGCCGTCTGCACCCAGGTCCCTCTGATGAAAGACGCACCAAATAAATAGTATACCGTACGGATAATGCCAAATGCGCCGACTTTTACGATCAGTCCCGATAGTACCGCGCTGGCAGGCGCCGGTGCAACCGGATGTGCTGTGTGAAGCCATGCATGCAGCGGAAACATACCTGACTTCACACCAAATCCCATGATCATAAAGAACACTACGACAAGCAAGGTCTTTTCGTTGCCCACCGCCAGTTCCGTATTCAGCACTCCTCCTGCCGTAAACTTCAAAGTATCTGCGTATTTACTTAAGAAAAACAGGCCCATCAATACCATGTACGCGCCGCACAGTGAGTAAAACAGATATTTCAGGCCGCCCATGATCGCCTCCCTTGTTTTGGAATGCAGCACAAGAGGCAGGGACAATAACGTCATCAGCTCGTAAAACAGATAAAACGTTACGATATTTCCCGCAAAACTTAATCCCAACAATATGCCGAATGTTATCATGTAAAATCCGAAATATCGTTTTTCTTCCCTTTCATGTTTCATATATTCAAAGGAATAGAAGCCTGACAATATCCATACTATTGTTACGATCACTGTAAAAATGTATCCCAGGTTATCCGGATGAAAATAAATCTCCAGTTTATCCCCCAGTCTCAATAACAATACTTCTGTACTCCCGCTTCCCAATGTCCATAAGGCCAGAATACCGGTTATGACAAGCCCTGCTCCCGTCACGGCAAGCAGCTGCTTTCTGGATGAAAACGCCGGTATCAACAAAATAGCAATGCCCAAAAACACCGGAAAAAATATAGAGGTCAACATGATCGTTGAAGCATTCATAATACATTAACTCCCGTCCGCCCGTCCTGCCGGGCATATTGATCAGGTTTGTGAAATATTGCGTTTCGCATTAACTGCCATCATGCAAAATTTGCAAGCCCTGTCTCTATTAAATGAATGATCGGCTGGGAACACATGCCCAGGATCAGATTCAATATCACAAATAAAATGATCGTCACCGTATACAGCTTCTGCTTATCCCAACGGATGCTGTAAAATCCCTTTTCTTCTACCATGGACTGCTTTTCCGGCGTATAAATACGGATCACGGTCTTTAAAAAATAAATGGCATTCAAAATCGTACTGATGGCAAGCACGATCACTGTCGGGAACATCTTCCAGGTAGGATTGATGACCGCCGCTTTCGCAAATAAAAGCTTACTGACAAAACCGGAAAAAATGGGTATCCCCACCATGGAAAGAGAACCTACTGCAAAACCTACGCCCGCAACTTTATTGCGGTAGGCGGAACCGTTCAGCTCAAAAAAGCTCCTGCTGCCGCCTGACACGTCTGTCAGTCCAATCGCACTGATAAACAGCAGGGATTTTGTCGCCGCGTGCACAAGAATGTGATAAACGCTCGCTACCATACCCTCTTGCGTGCCGAGACCGAAACCCATATAAATATAACCGATCTGCGCCACAGAAGAAAACGCGATCATTCTTCGCACATCACTTTCCCAGATTGCACTGAAAGAACCGAAGATCATACCGCACAGTCCGAATATAAAAAGTATATGGATGATATGACTGCTGTAGATAATATCCCGCCCGATCACCCTGTAAAAAATTTTGATCAGCAAAAAGATATAACCTTTCGATACCAGGGCGGACAACATCGCCGCCGAGGAAACCGTAGAATAACCGTAAGCGTCCGGCAGCCACGCATGGCACGGGAACAACGCGCTTTTGATCGCAAGTCCTATCGTCATAATGCCTACCGTCACAAGCATCGGTATCCTATAAGTACCGCTTGCCATGATCCCCGCCATAGACTCTTGTATATTGCTCATAAGCAGATGTCCCGTCAGATCATAGAGCATACAGATTCCCATAAGCAACAGGCCGGAACCCAAAAGACTCATGATCATATAGCGGACGGCCGCTTCTATAGTCCTGCCGTTCTGCCTTATCATAATTAGCCCGCATGCCGCAATCGTATTGATCTCCACAAAAACATAAGCTGTAAACAGGTCGTTCGTATAGATAAGCGCAAGCAGGGAACTGAGCATCATATCCACAAGAATATAGTAAATATTATGCTTGGAGTACTCCACTTCATCAAACAGCTTTTTCCTGCCGCCGGTCATCGAAAGCAGCATGACAATACTGAAAAACATTGCCGTTCCCGCTTCCAGCGCCCCGGCTCTGATCTCGTTTCCCCAGGGAGCAGGGAAATGCCCCATCATGAACGTATAACTGCCGATCCCCGTCTCACAAATATAAACAAGCAGTGCGCCGGACATGATGCTGACCGCAAGGATCACTGCCAGATTCAGCCTCTTTGCCCATTTTTCGGAGAGAACAGAGGAAACAATACCGGAAAACATGGATATCATAATGGAGAAAAAGGGCACATTCTGTATAAAATCCATCAAAGTCCCTCCTTCCTTAACCGGGCGGAAATCTCATCCAGATCCAGCGTATGGTATCGTTTATACAAACGTACCGTAAGTGAAAGCATTAACGCCGTTACGGAAACAGACACCACAATGCCGGTCAGCACAAGTCCGCTGGGGATCGGATTGATATAGGCTTCCACTTCCTGCACCCCGTTCACTACGATCGGCGCCACCCTGCCGCTTATATATCCCTTTTCCGCCAAAAACAGGTATACCGCCGTGTCCATGATATTCAACCCTATGATCTTCTTGATCAGGTTTTTCTGGATCAGCAGATTTGCAAAACCGATCCCAAACAGTATAATAGCGGCTTCTTCCCCGTAATTCACCAGAAAGTTTGTTTCAACCATGCTTAAAACCCTCCTTTACGAAACAGCGCAAAGAAAGCGTACATCGTACAGGCCACTACCAGCCCGACGCAGATGTTAAGCGGCAGAATCAGTCCGCTGCTTAAAATGCTGCCCGGTGTTCCCAGGGGAATACCGCTCTCCAAATGGTGCGCACCCGTATAAAAAGAATAGCTTTTCGCAATACAATAAAAGCTCAGTGCGGAAAAACTGATGATCTTATAAGTCTTTGCCGTAAAAAACCGCTCCGTCTTTTCAAATCCAAATGCATTCAGGTACAAAATCAGTGCCGAGCCGATGATCGCGCCCCCGGAAAATCCGCCGCCCGGCGAAAGATGCCCGTTTAATATTACATAAATCCCGAACAATATGATAAAAGGCACAAGTATCATCGCCACCGTCTGTAAAATCCGGTCATCTTTCGGCTCATAAAAGCTGTCTAACCGCTCCTCCTCTTCCGCACTGCCTTTCCCTTCCTTTTTATCATTTCTCATCAGGATCAGCACGGTGCAGGTCGCAATAAACAGCACATTGGATTCCCCGAACGTATCAAAAGCACGGTAATCCAAGATCATCCCCGTGACAATATTCACTGCACCGGTATCCTGTAAACCGTCTTCAATATATTTTGCGGCCACTTCATTGTGCGCCGGATTATCCGCATTTCCCACCGGGGGCAGATAAGCGACCGTGATAAGCAGCATCACAACAAGCGTCAGACAGCAGATGGCCGCCGCCGCTCTATAGAATTTCTGAAACAGCCTGTAACGCCTGTTATTTTCGATATCATGAATTCTTTGGATCATTCTGTCCGTTTCTTCCTGATATCCTTTTAACAGCGTTTCATCTTCTTCCCCCGCTGTTTCAGGCGACACTTCCACATTGCCAAGATAAGGATCCCTGACTCCCCTCATCCACAGCTTAAATGCGCCGCTCACACGTTTGCCGTATTCTTCCTCAGGAACCGGTCTGCTCATGATTTTCCTCGTCCTCCTCCCTGATGGCATGAATCTTTTTCAGTGTTGCAAAAAACAGCAGGCTTGTAACACCTGCCCCTACTGCCGCTTCCGTGATCGCAAGATCCGGGGATTCCAATAAAATCCAGATGATCGACATGACCAGACTGTAAGACATAAATATTAAAATAGAATTTAACAACCTCTTTGAAAAGCTGACAGCCACAGCGCAAACTATTAAAAATACAAGTAAAATATACTGAAAAATCTGCATTACTCATTCCCCTTATTTTCTGTTTTTACTTCACAGAACTCATTTAAATTTTTATCGGTCACATACTCCAATCTGGAGATCAGGTGCGAAGAAACCGGCGATGCGCACCACAAAAAGATAATTACCAGTGCCAGTTTTAGTGTTACAAACCGAAAACCGAACAGGATCATCAATCCGGCTAACGACGCGCTGATCCCGAGCGTATCACCCATTGCCGCAACATGCATTCTGTTCAGCACATACTTAAATTTGAATACACCGAAAATCTCCAATAAAAAAGTAACTGTTCCTACTACCAAAAGACCTGTGCCCAAAATAAATCTTATCCATTCAAACACCATGTTCACTGCTCCTCTTTTCCATCCGCTTCCTGTGCTCTTTTCTCCTGAAGCGCTTTGTGCTCCATATATACGCCTGTATATACTTTTGTCAGTACCACTACCGCAAGAAAACTAATCATTGCATAGATCAGGCAGATGTCCACAAGATAATCTTCGTTCATCAGCAGGGCAAGTATGGCGATAGTGACCATAACGATCGTTCCCATCATGTTTACCGCGACCAGCCTGTCTGCGATGGTCGGCCCCTTCACCGCCCTGATCAGACAGCATATTGTAAGCAACGCCAAAACAATTAAAATAATATGAAAAATTTCGGAATGTTGTTGTACCAGTTCCATCCTCTTCCCCCGTTACTGTTCTTTCGGAATTGCTATCCCCTTCATATTCTCCATCGTTTCCAGCAATTTCTCAAAAATCAGATCCTCCATGCCCTCCGCCATTGACTTGTCCAGACAATGGATGGTCAGTTCATCTTCCTCCAGAGATATTGTGATCGTTCCCGGCGTCAGTGTAATGGAATTCGACAAAATCACCCTGCCCACCCTTGTTTTCAGCCTTGTCTTATATGACACGATCACGGGCTCCGCAATCTCTCTGTCTGTCAGCACGAAATGCATGACCTGAATATTGGCCTTCACAATCTCTACGATCAGCACCCATATATAATATAGAAAGAAAAGACCTCTGCGCATCAGTGCAATGTCTTTTTCAAAGCTGTAATCCATAAATTTGCACATGAAAAAATAGATGCCGGCGCAGAGGATGACTCCAAGTACGGTTAGCTCCAAAGTTATTTTTCCGTTAAATATAAACCATATCAATAGCAACAATATAAACATTTGATTTCTCCCGTCCGCTCAGTGCCAGATATCGATATATACAAAATATGAAATACAGCAATTTAAATTTTATAGGGTTTAATAATATATTTATATATCGGATTCCCCTTTGAGGAAAACCTCTCTTCATATTCCGTCATAATATTACCCGCATTCATTTTCTCATCATGATGTAAATCGTAGGTAATTTCTATGATTTCCCAATGGGCCGGTTCTGTCTGTTCTACGCCGAAGTCAAACAGATCTTTATTGTCTGTCTTAAATTCGAGATGGCCGTCCGGTTTCAATAAAACTCTGTAGCGGTCAAGAAATTCTCTGGATACCAACCGTCTTTTTGCATGGCGCTCTTTCGGCCACGGATCAGAAAAGTTCAGGTAGACCCGCCCTACTTCTCCTTTTTCAAAATAGCGGAGTATGTGTTCTGCCTCCATGCGGATAAATCTGACATTGGGAAGCGGATTTTCCTCCATTTTCTGAATAGCGCGAAGAAGCACACTGGAATATTTCTCTATTCCCACGTAATTGATCTCCGGATGTTTCTCGGCAAGTTCCATTAAAAATCTGCCTTTTCCTGTTCCTATCTCTATATGAACCGGCTGCTCATTTCCAAAAATTTCTTTCCACTTTCCGGCGCATTCATTTTCCTCGGGAATCACATATTCACTGTTTCCGATTGCTTCCCTGGAACCGGGAATATTTCTCAGTCGCATAACTACCTCTTTCTGGCCATTTGCAGACACTTCTTTTGACTCGCAGCACCATTTTAAAGGACCGCTTTATTTTCAGTTCTTCCTTATTTTAACCCTTTTTTTAAAAAAATCAATCCAGTTTTTTAGTGAAAAAATTAAACTATTATGGTATGATTTTTACAGGAGATATATACGAATGATACTTCAAAAGAAAAAACTGATCTTTACATATATTTTTACCGTTTTTTTGTCTGTATCTGTTTTGATACAGGCCTCTTTTCCTGTTCTGGCAGAACCGCAAAAGGCGTTGACCGAAGAGGAAGCGGCCGCTCAGGAACGTCTGCTGCTTCCCGTGCAGACCAATTCTCTCTCTTATTGGCCTACCGGCCCTGCCATTACGGCACAGTCAGCTATTTTAATGGAAGCTGAAACAGGAACTATTTTATATGCCAAAAATATCCATGAAGAACTTTATCCCGCCAGCACTACCAAAATGCTGACCTGCCTGATCGCTGTAGAACAGTGCGCTTTGAATGAAACTGTCAACTTTTCTTATGAAGCTGTATCGGCCGTACCGGGCGACGGCTCTAATATGGGTATGGATGCCGGAGAATATCTTTCAATGGAAGAATGCCTTTACGGTATTATGGTAGCTTCCGCTAATGAAGTGGCAAATGCTGTAGCGGAACATGTGGCTGGCTCCTTAGACGGGTTTGCCGAAATGATGAATCAAAAAGCTGCCGAGCTTGGCTGCGAAAATACCCATTTTGTCAACGCGAACGGACTTCACGATGACAACCACTATACCAGCACCTATGATCTTGCCCTGATCGCAAGAGCCTATTTCCAGAATGATGTTTTACGGCGTATCGGCAATACCCCTTCCTACCATTTTATTCCTTCCGCCGGACAGCCAGATGATTTTTATAAGACAAACAAACATAAACTGATCAACGGTGAGCTCTCCTATGACGGCATTATCGGCGGCAAAACCGGCTACACCGATCTTGCGAGGCAGACTCTTGTTACCGGCTGTGAGCAGGCAGGTATGCGACTGATCTGTGTTGTCATGAAAGAGGAGGGATCGGCACAGTTTGAGGATACTGTTACCCTGTTTAACTATGGCTATCAGAATTTTATGAAAATGAACATTGCAGACAATGATACCCATCATATCATTAATAATTCCAATTTTTTCTATACCGGGAACGATATTTTCGGAGATTCCTCCCCGATTCTTTCCATTGCTCCCGACGGATATGTGGTGCTTCCCAATATGTCTCACTTCTCTGATCTTACTTCAAAGATTGATTATGAAGCGGCTGACCTGGAAAAAAATGAAATCGCAGAGATTACTTATTACTATCATGACACTCTTGTCGGTTCGGGAAAAATTATTTTCTCTTCCCAGAACACGCATACCTACGAGTTTACCAGCAGTGAGGAACCGGTATCCGGCAGACCTGATAATGTTATCTTTATTAATATCAAGGCTCTGGTGATCGGTATTTCCGGCATTGCCGGCATTGTGATTTTTTTCCTGATCCTACATTCTGTTTTTTCCAATAGAAAGGATTACAGGAATGAACGGCGTCGAAGGAAGCAGCTTCGACGTGACAAGCGGCAGAAACGAAAAGAGCGCAAACTTGCAAAGCGCAGAAGGTGGAAGTAGAACTGCTGCCATAGAGTTTTTGAAAAATATGAGCTCTATCTTGCTTTCGTTATTTGTTTGTGGTAAACTATCTTAGAATTCATTTTACAAATGTCGCTATAGCTCAGCTGGACAGAGCGACCGCCTCCTAAGCGGTAGGCCGGAGGTTCAAATCCTCTTAGCGACGCTTTAAAATGCCCAAAGTACCGGTACTCCGGAATTTTGGGCATTTCTTATTTCATTCATACAGTGATTCCCCACACCAACATTACATTGGACACACGCTGTTTCTCCTGTTCCAATGCCGGATTTATGCATGTGACAATTGTGGAAAGAATAACATTTCTTTTTCGATACTTTCCAATTCTTTTCCTCGGTAGAACAAACGATAATCCTCTCCACCATCATAAGCAAATACTTCAAACATACAAATATCTTCATCACAAGGGGAAAATCCAAGTTTCAGCTGTTCATATTCAACATTAATATGTGCAATTATATCTTTCATTGAGATATGCTTTTTACTGATTACGCTCTGAAGCATTAGTATATCATCCCGTTTCTCCATAACGACAAAGCAATCAATATCATCTGCATAATACACATTGTTAAGACCCGCCGTATAAAACATCTGCAATCCATATTTATTAATTTGTTCTAAAGCAGCATTTACGGCACTGTTTCTTACAGCATCCATATATTTTATTTTTATTTGTTTATCCTGCCCATCTACTTTCTTAAAAGAAGTTCCTCTTTTCAACTTTTGTATCCAATCGTTTTTTAATACATACTGGTATTGCAGACTTTCCTTAAATCCTATTTTTCGGTAGAAATTTAAAGCATCTAAATTACCAAACAGATAAAAACCATCACATTTACTTTCATATTCTTTTAACACATATTCCATCAACCTTTTTGCGATTCCCTGTTTTCGGTATGGTTTATCCGTCATAACCGTTCCAATCTGTATGTAATCCTTCCGTACTCCATTTTGCATAAAACTCATCTTATTTGCTGAAACATTTGCAATGATTTTTCCATTTTCTTCAAATGAATACGGAATATAATCACCCTCAAAATATCCGTCTGTTACCCAATTCTCAAAATGAAAGCCAAATATCTTTTGAGTTAATGCATTTAATTCATGCCGCAAAGTATCATTTTTCATATAATCACAAATCATTTCCATTTGTCATATTTCCTCCAATTTGTTTTTTTATAGTTTACCAGATATTTTTGAATACATACACCTTATCCTTTATTATAAAAAAACGTGAGCCGCACTTACGCAAGCTCACATTCCTCTTTTTTCTGTCTGATAATTCGCTGTATGCTTTTTTTGACAGGTAATAATTCTTCGCCAGTTCACAAACAGGCTCGCCGGCTAAATAGTCTTTATAAATCATTTGATTCCTATTTTGCAATTCACATTTGTATGAGGTTTTTGTTCCCCATTTTTGTCTGTTTTCCTGCTTCCTCGGAATATATATGTTTGTTCCGTCAACATACCGCTGTATCAGTTCAATTATTTCAATAGGCAGAATCTCTTCTGCTTTTATATAGCCCATGTTTGCCTCCTAAATAATTATATTTTTAGGAACAGCATTGGCTATAACAATTCACTTTTCATTGCAATAGCCAATGCTATGCAAACATAACATATCTTCTCATATGTAAGCCTCCCTTCAGGTTTTATATCCGGGAAATTCCAGATTTTCACTTTGTTTAACGGATCAACAAACCGGAATTTATGAATGTATCTTATTTTTAATACGCAAACTTGCTTCTATGTGCATAATCCAATGCCTTGAAAATGGCATTTGAATTAGTCCCCGCATATCCTTATTGCACCAATAATCAATCAGCCAAATGGCATTTTCATCACTGCTTACGACATTCAACGATTTTAAGTATTCTTTTCTTTCTTCTGATACTTTCCTTTTCAACTCAATATAAGATAAATTTTTGATTATCTTCTCAGTGCTTTCTTTTACTTCAAAAATGTATGAATAAAGTTCTTTTAAATTAAGTTGTCTTGAAAATTCTGCAATCTGTTGTTTTACAAGTTCATTTCCTGTTGTTATTATGGATGAATTGATACGTTCTTGATAGTTTCCGGCAAAAAATACTTGTTCATCTTTGTTTATCAATGTATGTGCAACTATATCTTCGATACGAAATATATGCCAGATTGAATAGGCAATTGTTTTGCTATGATAACCGTCTGCATTTATAAAAGGGATTGCATTAAATTCTTCTCTATTTAGTTCATCATAGAATAATGTTAAGGTTTTCATTAACCGATTTCGTAATTCAAATAAAGTATCCATACCCTCTTCATAGGTGTCTTTCTTTCTAATTTGTGTTTGCATTCTTTTGTTAAGTTCAGACCATTCTATATTCATAATCAATTTCCTCCCTTTCCCTGCGCAGGCTTTCCATTGAGAGATAATGGTAATATCCCGAACGGGATACCCCTGCAATTTCACACATTGCTCTTACATTCAGTAAATTTTCGTTTTTCTGCATGGTATCATAAATAATCTGGTACTTTGCATTGGCTGGTATTTTCTTCATTCCGCAGCCCCCGGATCTAAAGATACAATTTTTTTTAGAAATTCTATTTCCTGATCTTTGTATGC
>JAAUZC010000050.1 GCA_014804795.1 Lachnospiraceae bacterium
ATCTCTCCTGTCGTGTATTTTGACATAGCTTTTCACCTCCTTCACGCCAAGAATAGCTCATGACGCAGCGTCACAAGCAACCCCTGACGCAAGGGGATTTTTCAATTTTTACGCAAAACAATTTGTTAGTACAATTATAGCCCATTTTTCACAGGTACATAATTTCGAAAGTATAGTTTCTTTTGACACTTTCACAGCCTGATTCCGGCCGGCATTTATTCCGGTTCCGCAGATGTTGTATATAAAAAGCCGGATTGCATCTGCTGCAGCCCGGCTCATTTACTTCATGATACAATATATTTTTTAAGTAAACTGATCAACTCGTCCATATTGATCGGCTTTGACGTATGTGCATTCATACCGCTGTCCAGACATCGTTTGATATCCTCGGAAAATGCATCTGCCGTCATGGCAATGATCGGAATTGTCTGCGCATTCTGATGATCTGATGCACGGATTGCTTCCGTGGCTTCACGACCGTTCATGACCGGCATACGGACATCCATAAGGATCGCATTATAATATCCGGAAGGAGATTTTTCAAACTTCTCCAGACATATTTTGCCGTTCTCCGCCCAATCCAGTTCTACTCCCTCATCGGAAAACAGATCACTTAAAATCTCCCAGTTCAATTCATTATCTTCAGCAACCAGTATCCGGCAGCCTGACAGTCCTGTATCTTTCTCCTTTTCCTCCTGCTCGTCCTTGCCTTCCATATATTTTTTCAATCCATAATACAGCGTGGATTTAAACAAAGGCTTCGTAATAAAACCGTTGATACCTGCCTCACTTGCCTGCTCTTTCAGTTCACTGCGGTCATAGGCTGAGATTAAGATGATCACCACATCCGGAGGCACTATTTTCCTGATCTGTTTGGCCAACATGATCCCATCTATTCCGGGAAGCTTCCAGTCAATCATTATAATCTGATAATCATTCTGCGCCTCATGATGCTCTGTCACCATCTGTAATGCTCTTTCTCCGCTCATGGCCCATTCCGCCTCTATACCTATGGAACAAAGCGAATCTACCGCCGTCCTGCACAACATTTCGTCATCATCTACCACCAGCACTTTCCATGCCGGAAGCTGCATATCGATTTCCTCCGTCTTCGCCCTTTCAAGATCCAGCGTCACGTGGAATTCCGTCCCTTTATTCAGTTCGCTTTTCACGGTAATGGTTCCGTCCATCGCTTCCACAATATGTTTTGTGATCGCCATGCCCAGCCCCGCGCCTTCTGTTTTATGCACGCGTTTGCTGTCTGCTCTTGCATAAGAATCAAAAACATGCTCCAGAAATTCCGGCGTCATACCGATACCGTTATCTTTCACAAGGATATGCGTCCGGATATAGTCATCGCCTTTTTCGGCGGCTTCCTCCTGATACATACTAAACCATATCGTGCCGCCTTCCTGTGTATATTTTACCGCATTGGACAAAAGATTTAACAGCACCTGAACCAGGCGGACGCTGTCGCAGTATATATTCTCAACCACAATATTGTCAATATGCACATTAAAGTTCTGTTCTTTTCCCTTTACCTGCGTCTGCACGATACCGACAACGCCTTCCACCACTTCCTGCAGAGAGATCCGCTCCGCCGTCAGTGACAATTTACCGTTCTCAATCTTTGACATATCAAGCACATCATTGATCAATCCCAGCAGGTGTTTACTGGAAAGTGTAATCTTTTTCAGACAGTTCCATACCCGCTCCTTGTCATCAATATGTGTCATCGCAATAGCGGTCATACCTACGATCGCATTCATCGGTGTGCGAATGTCATGGCTCATATTGGAAAGGAATGTGCTCTTCGCCTTTGTCGCCTCCAAAGCCCGTTCACGTGCCGCTTCCAACTCCTCCATCTGATGGCGGGTCATGTCGTAATAGGCATAGAAAATGATCAACAGTATGATCAGAATGATCGCACATACCGATGCCGTGGCAATCACCCTGCTCCTGCTCATGGATTCCACCGTTTCATTCAAAACGCCAAAGGGCAGTATCGACACCAGATGCCATTCCGAATAGGGGAGACGCGTACAATAAATCTGCTGATTGTCATCCGCAAAATCCATGACTATAAAAAAATCTTCATTTTTAGCCAAAGCATCGGAAAATTTCTCAATATATCCATCTATCTTTTCCACATCGTCGTCCCGATATTTCTCATACAGGCTCTCATAATAATTTTCATACTCCACACTCACACTCGCATCGCTTATGATAAAATTACCGTCCTGCCGGATAATATGAGTATATATCAACTCATTTTCTCTCGTCGATTCCATCATTACGCTGATATAGTCGATGGGAACGGCCGCAACCAACGCCATACTCTCCCTGCCGTCTCTCATCGGATATTGCGCGTTGACACCAAAAAGAACGACTTCATTGCCGGAATCATCACTGCCTATCGCAACCTTTTTCTCATGTTTTTCCAACGATTCATAGAAAGGCTCCGGATAAGTAAGCATGATCTGTTTTCCATACAGCATCTCCAGCTGATCGTCTTCCGAACAGAGCGCCAGATAATTAAAGTTCCGGACATTTGCTCTATTTACCAGTTCATCATACAATTCTTCCATATCATCCGTATCCGATGGAACAACTTCCACTACAGCCTCTAACTGCTCTAATTTCAAATCTATCAATGTCCTGAAATGAGCAGTAATATGGTCATTGATGCCTTCCATATATAAATTGCCCACTTTGTCAAAGGCTTCCCCGCTCACCCGATTCATATAGTATCCAAGATAAGCAAACCCGCCGATACTGCTCATCAGCAGCACAATAAAGCTTCCGATCAAGAATTGCGCCATACTGCTTTTCTTTTTTTCCTGAGTTTCCATTTATCTGTGTATATTCCTCTCTGTTCAGTGATACAATGCATTTTTCGCCGGATTTATTGTCCAGCATTATAGTCCGAATTCTACGGTGCAGTATAGCATATTTATAACACAAAATCAATTACGATGCCCACTATAAAGGCGCTGCACCACGCGATCACACACTGTCCCGCCACCATTGCCATTGCCCATTTGCCGCCAAGTTCCCGCTTTACCGATGCGATTGCCGCCACGCAAGGTGTATACAGCAGACAGAAAACAAGCAAAGATGCCGCCGACACCGGATTAAGCACCTGCGACATAAGCTCTCCGGAACCGAAAAGCACAGTCAGGGTAGATACTACACTCTCTTTTGCCATAAAACCGGTGATCAATGCCGTGGAAATGCGCCAGTCCCCAAAACCGAGAGGTTTAAATATCGGCGCAATAATACTCGCCGCCATCGCAAGAATACTGTCCTTCGAATCACTGACAATACTGAAACGAATACTGAATGTCTGTAAAAACCAGATGACGATAGTAGCCACAAAGATCACGGTAAAGGCTCTCTGTAAAAAGTCCTTTGCCTTTTCCCACAGAAGCTGCGCCACATTCTTTATGCCGGGAAGCCGGTAATTGGGTAACTCCATGACAAAAGGCACCGCCTCTCCCTTAAACAGCGTATTCTTAAACAGCAGAGCCATTAAAATACCGGTCAGAATGCCAAAGAAGTACAGGCCTACCATAATAAGCCCGCCTTTTTTCGGGAAAAAAGCCGCCGTAAAGAAACCATAAATCGGCAATTTTGCCGAACAGCTCATAAAAGGGGTCAGAAAGATCGTCATCTTACGGTCTCTTTCCGAGGGAAGTGTCCGGCTTGCCATAACCCCCGGCACCGTGCAGCCAAAGCCTATTAACATCGGGACAATACTTCTGCCGGAAAGCCCGATCTTTCTGAGCAGCTTATCCATCACAAAAGCCACCCTTGCCATATACCCCGTATCTTCCAACAAAGATAAGAAGAAAAATAAAGTGACGATAACAGGAAGAAAACTTAACACACTTCCCACACCGGTAAAAATTCCGTCAATCACAAGAGAGTGCAGCACACTGTTGACATGCCATGCCGTAAATGTCCGGTCTGCCACCTGCTGCAGCCCCTCAATCGCCGTCTCCAGAATTCCCTGTAAAAATGCACCGATCACATTAAACGTCAAAAAGAACACTAACCCCATAATACCGATAAATGCGGGGATTGCCGTATATTTTCCTGTCAGGAAGCGGTCAATCTTTCTGCTCCTTGCGTGCTCTTTACTTTCTTTCGGCTTCACTACCGCCTGAGCCACCAGATTCTGAATAAAGGTAAAACGCATATCGGCAATGGCAGCCGCTCTGTCTAATCCTCTCTCTTCTTCCATCTGCCTGATGATATGCTCCAACATCTCCTCTTCATTTTGAGAAAGGGACAGCGCCTCTTTAATGCGCTCGTCTCCCTCCACCAGTTTGGTTGCCGCAAACCGCAGGGGGATCCCCGCCGCTTCCGCATGATCCTGCACCAGATGCATAATGCCGTGTAAACACCGGTGCACCGCCCCGCCGTGATCCTTTTCATCACAAAAATCCATCCGCCCGGGCTTTTCCTGATAACCTGCCACATGTACCGCATGGCGCACAAGCTCATCCACACCTTCATTTTTTGCCGCAGAGATCGGCACCACCGGGATTCCTAACAAGGCTTCCATTTCATTGATATGAACGGAACCGCCGTTTCCCCGCACCTCATCCATCATATTGAGGGCCAGCACCATCGGTATATTCAGTTCCATAAGCTGCATCGTCAGATAGAGATTCCGCTCAATATTGGTGGCATCTACGATATTGATGATACCGGTAGGTTTTTCCCCTATAATAAACTGTCTTGTCACGATCTCTTCACTGCTGTAGGGAGACATGGAGTAAATGCCCGGCAGGTCGGTAATCTCTGTCTTCGGATAGCCTTTGATCACACCGCTCTTTCTGTCCACCGTAACACCCGGAAAATTTCCCACATGCTGATTAGCGCCGGTCAGCTGATTAAACAGCGTTGTCTTGCCGCAGTTTTGGTTTCCTGCCAGCGCAAACGTCAAAACACTTCCCGCCGGCAAAGGGTTTCCGTCTCCTTTTGCGTGATATCTGCCGCCCTCGCCAAGTCCCGGATGCTCTGTTTTATCTGCTCCCTTTTCCGGCTCTGTTGATTCCTTTTTTGAAGCTTTTATCGGTTCTATTTCGATTTTGGCCGCATCATTTAGCCGCAGCGTCAGTTCATAACCATGGATCAACAGTTCCATCGGATCGCCCATGGGTGCAAATTTGACAAGCGTAACCTCCGCCCCGGGTATCAGCCCCATATCCAGAAAATGCTGTCTGAGCGCTCCCTCGCCCCCTACTGTCTCAATTCTTGCCAGCCCGCCGATCTCCAGCTGATCTAATGTCATACGCTCTTTTGTCATGTTTTAAACTGCTCCTGTCTTTTTTCTCTGACTGTATCTTTCTTTGTTGATAATTATTTTAAGGCATCGTACTCAGATAACTGCTGATACAGTAAAGCGTCTTTCCGTCATATTCCACCCTGGACCAGCCTCAAAAAATCTTCCGGAAAGTCTTTTAACCTCATTACGTTCCCCTCATTTTGCACCACAAATTATTCCTGCTCCGTCTCTTCTTCCGCAGTCTCTCCTGTCTCAACCGTAGGTACGACCTTTCCAAGCTTCGCTTTCACAATTTTCTCTGCAGCGTCCTCCGGCACATAGTAAAGCTCCACCTGGTCGCCTTCATTTAACAGTACGGCCTCCAGATTTTCATCCGCCCGCAGCATATAATAACGCAGAGAATCCAATTCCGCAAGGCTTATAAAATAGCATGTATTATTATCTACGACCGCCGTTCTGATCTCTCCCACTGTACCGCTTATCTGCTCATACTCTTCCTCCCCCGGCTCCGGCAATGCCGGCTCGGTTTCCGGTTTCCCTGCTTCATTTCCCACAGGAGTATTCGTGCTTTCCGACAGCCTGTCATCTTCAATAACCTGATTATCGATCAACAGGTCATGGTAATTCTCCTGACACTGTCTTACGGAATTTCCCGTTGCCACAATCTGATATTGCTGCACGTTGACCATCGCGTACATCTTTACAAGTCCTGCTGCATCCTTTAACGCCATAAAATACGTAGGTTGATCCGATATATTTAAAAGCAGCGGAAATGTTGCATCATAACTAAACTGCTGCACCGCACCTTCCGCAGAGGACATGGCAGAATATTCCTCCGCCCCCGCGCAGGAATAATAACGGGCATCCTTGGTTCTCTGATTGACCAGAATGAAACCGATATTGCCTCTGTCACCGCTGATGGACGTGATGCCCGTATACAGATACACGTCATCGTTCATTGCAATATAGTTATAACCTGTTGTTGCCGTCGTACAATCACTCTGGGTAAACAGGGAATTGAAAAATCCGTTGTGGTATCTGCCGTAATAATTGTACTGATTTACTACAAGGCCCGCACTGTATACACGGTCCACCCAGGTCGGCACACTTTCCACATCATAATAAACGCTCTCACCCGTTACCGCATTTAAGAGCACCACACCCTGCACATCGTCTCCGTTAAAAAGACCGATCCGTTTTTTCACCACAGAAGCCACCCAATAAGGCGTTCCTTCCTCATCTATCTCAAAATTGACATTCTCAAAAATCGCTGTAGGATAGTTAAAACGCAGATAACGGCTTAAATCCCTGTTAAAATATTCCGACGGAGAATATTTAATTCCCTCGTCAAGCCGCACCACATCGACATCCTGCGTCACCATATCTACAACCATATAAGCGGGAATACCGGCCTTTTTGTTGCTCCACCATTTGAAGAAACTGTCATAGTGCAGATAAGTCACCCGCACCGGCCTTGCCTTGTAATTGATCTGTGCCGAAGTATTGCTGACCACAAACTGGGATACCAGATCGGAAAGTTCGCCAAGCTTTCTGTTCGCCAACGTATTGGCGGACGCCTCGTCCAACATCGGAATCTGATCCATGGAAATTTCCGCCACATCCTCCGTAAAATCCCCAGTACGGATAGGCATTAAAGAGGAATACGCCGATGCCCTGAATACCACCAGACCGCAGAGATATCCCACCACAGTCACAATAACGATTCCCGCAAATACAACGAACGGGAACTTTACCTGCTTCCAGCTATAAGAGATAAATTCTTTTACGGAATGGCTCTTAAAACCTCCCAAAAAGATCATGCAGCCTGTATATACAATACATAACAGCATGATAAACCCATAAAAATCCTGCGAATGAATATTGATAGCCGGCAGATATACATAAAAATAAGCAAATCCTACCAGGGCCGTCACGATCAGGCTGTAAAAATTCCTTTTCAGTTTTCCTTTTTCTTTCATAGCAATGCCCTATACCCTTTCCCGTATATTTCCCAATCAGCTTTTGAGGGGACTTCCCGTAATGATCTCATAAATCTTCTGCAGTTGTTTTTGTGAATCCGCCATGATCCGCCTTTTTGCACCGCCTGCCTGAAATGTCAGAGCCGGAGCTTCTAACACAACGCCGCAGCATCCCTTTGTCGGCACCGTCATTGTCTCCACTGCCACCTCGCTGATATCGGCAAGCGGAATATACGTACCGTCCGCATAATAGAGAGCCTTCTCACTGATCCTGTACTGCCCGATCCTCTTTGCGCTTTTTCTGTTTTCCCTCGCATCGGGGATCTCCCTGCAGCCTGTTACCGGTATATATTTTTCAAACATAGTGCTCTCCTTATTCCATTCTCTGTTTTTACTCTTTATAACAACAGGAATTCATGATTTATTATATTATAAACAGATTTAAAACTCAATAAAAGAAAAGTGATGAACTATAACGGCTCATCACTTTTAACATAAACTATGGATTTTCCGCGGCTGCCCGGCTGTCCAGAACCTGCTGAACCGTCGCCTTCAGCTTATCGACCTGAACCGGCTTTGCGATATGCGCATCCATACCGGATTCGATGGCATCCCGCACATCGTCCACAAAAGCGTTCGCCGTCATGGCAATGATGGGGACGGCTTTCGCAAAAGGATTACCGCTTGCCCGAATCGCCCTGGTGGCCTCATAGCCATTCATCTCCGGCATCTGCACATCCATCAGAATCAAATCATATTCAGAAGGAGCATCCATAAATTTCTCCACGGCCTCCTTACCGTTGGAGGCGGTATCGCATTCGGCACCCAGGGTGTTCAGAATCTTGACCAGAATGATCTGGTTGACCTTAATATCGTCCACCACCAGAACATGCATACCATTGATCACATCAGACTTCTGGTGCCTGACTTCCTTCACACGGTCCATCATGAGGCGGACGGCCTCTTTAAAGGTACTCATAAAGAAGGGCTTCGGCATAAAATAATTCACACCGATTTTCAATGCATCCTTCTCAATCTCCCTCCAGTCGTAGGAAGTCAGCAGCATGATGGGAACCTTGCTGTCTTTCCGGATAAGCCGGGCTGTCTCCAGACCGTCCTGCCCCGGCATCTTCCAGTCTAACAGGATCAGGTCATAAGGTTTTCCTTCTTCCTGTGCGGCGTGCACTATCTGCATTGCACGTTCACCCTCAGTGGCATAGTCCACAGACACGCCCACTCCGGTCATCGTCTTGACAACATTGCGGCAGATCTCCTCGTCGTCGTCCACTACGATCATCCGGGCAAGCCGGTGATCGGCCCAGAATCTGGGATCGTCCTCCTGCTCTCTGATCCGCAGCTCCAGCTCGACAATAAAGGTGCTTCCCTCGCCTAATTTGCTGTCCACCTTGATGCTGCCACCCATCAAATCTACCAGATTTTTGGTGATGCTCATGCCCAGACCGGTACCCTGAATCTCCTGGGCGGCTTTGGTATTCTCCCGGGTGAAGGGGTCAAAGATCACCTTCAGATAGTCCTCACTCATCCCCAGACCGTTGTCACTGACAGTAAAGCGGATACGGCTGTAATTGTCCATCACCTGGGGAAGCTCTTCCACCCGCATCTGAATCATCCCGTTCTCCGGCGTATATTTCACAGAGTTCGACAGCAGATTAATGAGGATCTGATTGATCCGCATTTTGTCGCCCATCAGGTGCTCAAAGGTCAGGTGGGATACAAAAATATCAAAGGTCTGGTTTTTCGCCTTGGTCTGAGGCAGAATGATCGTGTTGATCTCTGCAATGACCTCGGCCAGATCCATCTCTGCCAGGCTCAGCGTAGTGCTGCCGCTTTCAATCTTGTTCATGTCCAGCACGTCGTTGATAAGACTCAACAGGTGCTGGCTTGCGGCGTCAATACGCTCAATGTATTCTCTGACTGTCTCCGGATGATCCACCTCGTTCCGCATCAGGGTCAGGAACCCGATGATGGCGTTCATAGGTGTGCGGATGTCATGGCTGACGCTGCTTAAGAAAGCAGTCTTGGCTTCACTTGCGGCCTGGGCCATGCGCAGGGCGTCCTCCAGGATTACCTTCTGCTCCTGTTCTCTGCGGACAATCTCATCTATATTCCTGAATCCGGCCAGCACAAGAGAATTTGTCTGATCTTCTGCGTGGTGGGCCACATAGTTAAACTGGTAATCATGAATTTCCTCCCCGACCCGGACGCGGTAAGTTCCCGTATACTCCGGGCTGACAGACAACGCCTCCTTTACCCTATCCAGGGAAAGAGCCTCCATCAGATAGTCTTTATCCTCATCCACGACCCGGGTTTCAATGTACTGGCGCAAAATCTCGGCATAGGGAAATTCGTCCCTGTCCTTCTGATCCAGTCCGGGGGGCTGGTAGCCCTCCAGCTTCACCACCCGGATAGCGGCGGTCTCCGTATTCAGCGTATAGACATTCAGATAATCCCGGCTCAATGCGTTGACAATAGCCAACTGTTCTTCCAATTCCTGTTTAGCCTCTTCGGTAGCCAGAAGGAGCTTATTCTTCCACCGGGAACGCTGATAGGAAAAAGAGCTCACACCGACACCCAGAACGACCAGCGCGAACAGCAGGAGAATCATCCCCGGATGGGCGGCCATATACTGGGTGAATGTCACATTTTCCGGCGTACCGGCGGTATACTCAGTGATCAGCCGGGTAAGCACATCATCCGGCACCCGACGGATACATTTGTTCAGGATCGTGACCAGCTCATGGTCACTGTCATCTGGAATATACATGTTAAACATGATCTGATCGGAATCGATTATGCTTAACTGAAGGGAATTTGTGCGGTCGTTATTTATAAAGAACTGTGCCGCATGGGTACGCATAAAGGCGGCATCCACCTTTCCTTCCAAGACAGCTTCCAGCAAGTCTTCCTGGCTTGAACAGGGCTGGATAAGAGCGTTTTGGAATTGCTCATATTCCAAAGGCAGACCCACCATGCCATCCAGCACGGCCAGGGATGATACCTCCCCGTCAAAATCCTTACGGGTTACCAGGGCTGTGCCCGTATTCATATAGGTATTAGTCAGGAATCCGCCGCTGATATACTCCTTCTCTGTGGTGGCAGACTGCTGCCAATCCAGTATTACATCCACGCCGCCGCTCTCCTTGAGCTGTTCGTATTCCGCATTGTCCTTCGGCACGATCATCTCATAGGGCAGTCCGGCTATCTGCATCAAGCGGTCAAAGAACCGCGGCTGGATTCCCTTCAGTTCTCCGTCCTCAACGTAGGAATAGGGCTTCCGGTCGGGCATAGCCGTCACGGTGATCCGCTTCTCCCCGGAAGTCACCGCCTCTATATAATCCAGCTCCCGCCGGGTAAAATCAACGTTGCTGGCATCGACGGACTCGCCGCTTCCATAATATTTGTTATACAGATTGTTCGCCCAATAGTCCCCCTCGTGGAGATTCATCTGAGAGATGGCATAGTTGATCTCATCCAGAAGCTCCTGATCGTCCTTCCGTGTGATGGCATAGAAATAATCGATGTTGGTAGTATCCAGAACTCTCTCCCCCTCCGTTCGACGCAGGTTGCTGGTGAGAATCGCGTCAATCTCGCCGTTCTGAAGAGCCGCCTCCAGCTGGTTGGTGTCCTCATATTCCTGAGTTTGATAGGTAAATCCGTTCTCCTCCGCGAAAAGAGGCAGGGTCCGGTTCTGGCTGCTTCCGGTCAGCAGTCCCACGGTCATACCGTCGTATGTATTGTAATCTCCTGAAACAATGCTTGTGTTCCCCTCCAGGACGGACAGCACCGTGCTGTTACGTTCAATGGGATCGGAAAATCCGAAAATCTCTGTCCGCGCTCTGGTCTTTCTGGCGGAGGTCACCACGTCGATCTCGCCGCTTAACAGCATGGACTGCATTTCCTCCCAGGTGTTGTCATAGCCGACAAACTCGAAATTCAAATGGGAGTACTGAGAGATCAGGTTCAACAATTCAATACCATAGCCGGTGTAGTTTCCGTCGTCGTCCTGCATATGGTAGCCGTCAAAAAAGAAAACGCCCGCTTTCACCGTTCGGTTATTCGCCGGTTTCTCCACAGCCGCGGCCGGGATGCCGGATGAGAGCAGCACAAAGCATATAAACAGCGCGAGAATTTGTTTGACATATAACTGACCTGGCAGACGCCTTCTCCCTTTTCTTTTCATTACTTCAGGTCCCCCTTTTGTTCATCTTAAAGTCTGTATTCACCTTGACATTATACCCTATTCCACCCTCGCATTCAAGTGGGACTTGAGAAGCATTTTGAACTTTCAATTCTTTTAACAAATACATAATTCTTTTCATCTGAGAATTCCACTTTATACCGATATCCCATCCTGTCAAACTTTTTCAGTCCATCTAAATCATCCACTTCGTTTTCCGCCAAAAACCGCACCATCTCGCCCCTTGCCATCTTTGCAAGCGTACCTTTCTGTTTTAATTTTCCCTCTGTTTCCTCCATAAAGGAAACCGTAATAAAACGACAGTCCGCATTCGCATAAGGTTCCACGCTGCAGGAATATTCTTTTGATGCCAGATTCAAAATAATCCCATCCTGATTCTCTCTCATCAGTTCACGATAAAGTCTGTCCCCCCAGAAAGCATACAGGTCTTTTTTCCCATTCACTGACAGCACCGTCTGCATTTCCAGCCGATAGGGCACCACTCCGTCAAAGGGTTTTAACACTCCATAAAATCCTGACAAAATCCGCAGATGCTCCTGCACATAATTTAACGCCTTATCCGTAAAAACCCCGGGCGCCATATACTGATACTGCAGACCCTCATAAGAAATGATCGCAGGCGTCAGACACTCTTCCGGATCCATTTTCTCAAAACGTCTGAAATTTAACTCCGCCAACTTATCGTTGCACTTCCATAATGCTTTTGCCTCTGCAAGCGAAAGTTTTTTCACTTCCTGCATCAGAACTTTCGTATCTTCAAGAAAACAGGGCATTCCCTTTACCTCAAAGACATCCCTTTCTACATTCATCTTTTTAGCCGGTGAAATGATGATTCTCATATTGTTTTCTCCATATTCCAAGTCAGTACTGATGCTCCGATATCAGCATACCGGAGCATCTTAAAATATGTATCTATAAACTTTCTATTCTTTTACCGCTTCTTACTCCTCCGCAAAGGTATATCCGCGCCTTTTGCGTACAAATGAAATATTTTACTCCTCTATTATAATATATATTTTTTTCAAAATTCAACATCTTTTATAATCTTGCATTTCCTCATTGAAATAACCGAACATACGTGCTAAAATAGTCCTTGTTGATTAAGAATAAACATACTTTAATTTTATAACTGCCCACACAAAGGAGAATCAAAATGAAAAAATTTACTTATTTACTGATGACCATACTGATCACTTTTATGCTGTCCGGCTGCGGCAGCACCGGCGAAACTGCGAATGATACTGCTCCTGCCGAAACCGCCGATGAAAGCACTGCTGATGAGGCTTCCGCCGGCACAAAGGAAACGCTGATCGTTGCCATGGAGCTTGCCTATCCGCCTTTTGAGACAAGGGATGATGCCGGAGAACCCGCGGGCGTCAGCGTTGATCTGATGAAAGCTTTCGGCGAATATGCGGGATATGACATCCGCATTGAGAACACTTCATGGGACGGTCTCATTCCCTCCCTGCAGACAGGTGCTGCGGATATCGTGATCTCTTCCATGACCATCACGGAAGAACGCAAAGAACTGATCGATTTTTCCGATCCTTATGCCAACGCCCTTTTAGCAGTTCTCGCAGGTGCGGATTCTGACATTGCCTCCGTCAATGACTTAAATCAGGCCGGGAAAATTCTCGCGGTAAAATCCGGTTCTACCGGCCACATGTATGCGGAAAAAAATCTTCCCGAGACAGAGCTTCTGGTTTTGCCGGATGAAAGTGCCTGTGTGACGGAAGTGGCACAGGGGCGGGCGGACGGTTTTATCTATGACCAGCTCACCATCTACCGCAACTGGCAGAACAATCCGGACACCACCCGCGCCATTTTCATCCCCTTTCAGGATGTCGAAAAATGGGGCATCGCCGTACAGAAAGGCAATGAAGAACTGTTAAATCAGATCAACGCATTTCTGGCAGACTATCAGGCAAACGGCGGATATGAGGATCTGACGGAAAAATATCTGGCGGAAGAGAAAAAAGCCTTTGATGAACTTAACTTCCAATGGTTTTTTGATATGAAAGAATAACGGGAACAGACACATGAAACGACTAAAATCACTATTTTGGATATCCGGCAATCAAAAGATCGGCCGCCCGGCAGCTCTTTTAAATCTGCTGCTTGTCACCGCTTTATGGGTGGCTCTTTTCTGGATATCTCTCAGAACGATCCAAATACGGCTTGATTTCACCTTTTTAGGGCAATTCCGCATTCGTTTATGGCATGGCTTTCTGATGACTTTGGGGTTAAGCATTTTCAGTCTGATCTCAAGTCTTTTTATCGGTATTTTAAGCGCTGCAGGGCAAAGTTCCCCGATTCTTTTTATCCGCTTTTTCTGCAGCGTCTATGTGAAATTCATACGGGGAACGCCGTTAATCATGCAGATCTATCTGTTTTTTTATATTGTCGGTACTGCCTGGGGTGTAAATAACCGGTTTATCGCCGGTGTTCTTATTCTCTCGATCTTTGAAGGCGCCTACATAGCCGAGATCATCCGCGGGAGCCTGCTGTCTTTGGACAAGTCCCAGTTGGAGGCGGCACAGG
>JAAUZC010000051.1 GCA_014804795.1 Lachnospiraceae bacterium
GAGCAGTGCCACGAAGTAAGATGGCAAAATGACTGCTTGCAGTCAATTTTGTCAGATTGCGAAGTGATAGGGCGAAGCCCGTGAGCGAGATGAAGCAAAGCGGAATCGAGCGGCACTGCTGACATGATATAATATCGTCAGATATTATATCAGCGCCGAGCGAAGCGAGTGTGCATTACAAAGTGTACTATGTCTGCTTGCTGACATGGTATAATATCGACAGATATTATACCAGCGCCGAGCGAAGCGAGTGTGCATCGCAAAGCGTACCATGTCTGCTTGCTGACATGGTATAATAGTCGCAAAAGAAAAACAAATGTCCGATGAAATCGGACGAGGGAGCGCAATGAACATCACTGAGAATCATAACAGTGACTAAAGGGTGAAAAATACATATGATGGTATAGAGACGGAACTAAAAACAGTAGATGTCCGGACATCTACGGAACTAAAATAGGAGGAGATATGGCTTATTGTAAGGATTTAATAGAAAAACTGGAATATACTTGTATCAGGGGCAGCGTGGAAACGGAAGTGACATCAGTGGAGATGGATTCCCGGAAGATCACGCCGGGCTGTCTGTTTATCTGTATTGCGGGGGCGAATTTTGACGGGCACAGCTGTGCTGCGGAAGCGGCAGAGAAGAAAGCGGCGGTTTTGGTTGTGGAAAAGGATGTGGAACTGCCAAAGGAGGCACAGATCACAGTCATTAAAGTGGAAAGCACGCGGTATGCCATGGCATTTATTTCTGCGGCATGGTTCGGGCATCCGGCGGACACATTGAAAGTGATCGGTGTGACCGGAACGAAGGGAAAGACCACAACGACCTATCTTGTGAAATCGATTTTGGAGCATGCAGGCTATAAAACAGGGCTGATCGGTACAATAGAGACAATTATAGGCGACGAGCATATTCCGGCTCATAATACAACACCGGAGTCCTATGTGTTGCAGCGCAGTTTCAGGAAAATGCTGGATGCGGGGTGCAAAGTCTGTGTGATGGAAGTTTCCTCCCAGGGGCTGATGCTGCACAGAACCCAGGGATTTACGTTTGATCTGGGCATTTTTACGAATCTGGAGCCTGACCATATCGGTCCAAATGAACATAAAGATTTTGAGGATTATATCTATTGTAAGGGACTTCTTTTTAAACAGTGCAGGGTAGGGATTGTCAACTGTGATGATAAACATTGGGAACAGGTCTTAAAAGACCATACTTGTGAGCTGGAAACTTACGGACTTCATGAGGAAGCATCCCTGCGGGCCAAACATCTTGAGCTTGTGAAAAAGCCCGGGGAATTGGGCGTGGCTTTTGATGTGAGCGGCCTGATGGATTTTCATGCTCATGTCCCTGCACCGGGGCGTTTCAGCGTCTACAACGCCCTTTGCGCCATCGCTATCTGCCGTCATTTTAACGTGTCCGTGGTGGATATTCAGGCGGCGCTCATGCAGGCTCATGTAAAAGGACGTATTGAGATGGTGAAAGTTTCCGATGAGTTCACGCTGATGATTGATTATGCCCATAATGCGATGGCGTTAGAAAGTCTTCTTGCCACGCTGCGGGAATACGAACCGCACAGACTGGTGTGTCTGTTTGGATGCGGAGGCAACCGCTCCAAACTGCGTCGTTATGAGATGGGGGAAGTCAGCGGAAAACTGGCGGACTTTACCATCATTACTTCCGACAATCCGAGGTTTGAAAAGCCTCTTGATATCATAGAAGATATTAAAGTGGGTATGCATAAGACGAAAGGCGCCTATATTGAGATACCTGACAGGAAAGAGGCAATCCGCTATGCGATCACGCACGGAGAGCCGGGAGATATCGTGGTACTTGCCGGAAAAGGGCATGAAGACTATCAGGAAATTGAGGGAGTGCAGTACCCGATGGATGAGAGGGTGCTGATCGCGGAGATTCTGGAAGAAGAAAACATTGTACCTACACAGGAAGATCAGGCATGAACGATGAGAGAAACCATTTCCCCTATGCAGATATCATAGTGGACATTTCTCATGAAAGTGTCGACAGACCCTTTACTTACCGCATACCCCGGGCTTTGCAGGGAAAACTGCAAACAGGGATGAGTGTGCTTGTGCCCTTCGGAAAAGGGGACAGGAAACGGCAGGGGTATATTATTGCTTTTCGGGACGGTGTTTCCTTTGATGAGAGCAAAGTGAAGGAAATTGAGGGAATCACGGACGATGATATGGCGGTGGATGCCATTTTAGTGCGTCTGGCAGGCTGGATCAGAAAGCAGTACGGTTCCACAATGATCACGGCTCTGAAAACCGTACTTCCGGCAAAGTTAAAAAAGCGGAATCTGGAAAAAAGAGAGATCTGTCGTCTGCTTTCTGCGGAAGAGACCGAAGAACTTGCAAAGCGTCTTGCGGAGAAAAACAGACCGGCTATGGCAAGGCTTCTTTTTGCACTGACAGAGAAAGAAAGACTGCCGATGGAACTGGTTAAAGAGAAACTGCATATTTCTCCTTCCACGATAAACAGTCTGGAAAAGCAGGGTGCGCTCAAAGTGGAAAGCGTGCGCATTTACCGCAATCCTGTGATAAGCAGTATGGAGACGGCGGAAAGAAAGGACGCTTTCGGGAAGGACAGACCGAAATTAAGCGATGCGCAGCAGGGGATTGTGGACAGCGTATTGCGGGATTATGATGCCGGCATCAGAAAAACCTATCTGATCCACGGCATCACAGGAAGCGGAAAAACAGAAGTTTACATGCATCTGATAGAGGGCTGTCTAAAGAGGGGCAGACAGGCAATCCTGCTGATTCCGGAGATTGCCCTGACTTATCAGACCGTGATACGGTTTTTAAAGCGGTTCGGGAACCGGGTGTCGGTGCTTCACTCCGGATTGTCTGCGGGGGAGAAATATGACCAGTGCGAGCGGGCAAAAAACGGGGATATCGATGTGATCATAGGACCGCGGTCGGCACTGTTTACCCCATTTCGCAGTGTAGGGCTGATCATTATTGACGAAGAACATGAGCCATCCTACAAAAGCGAGACCATGCCGAAATATCATGCGAGAGAAACAGCAATCTATCTGGCTTCCCTGCATCAGGCAAGTGTTGTGTTAGGTTCCGCCACACCGTCGCTCGAGAGTTATTACAGGGCAAAGCATGGCGAATACGGGTTCTTTTATCTGGGAGAGCGGCTCACGGGAAATGTGCTGCCTGAAGTGTATCCGGTGGATCTGCGGCAGGAACTGCGGGAGGGAAATCGTTCCATTTTCAGCAGAAAACTGCAGGAACTGATTGAGGATCGACTGGAAAAGAGAGAGCAGGTCATGTTGTTTTTGAACCGTCGCGGACTTGCAGGCTTTGTTTCCTGCAGAAATTGTGGACATGTGATGAAATGTCCGCACTGCAGCGTTTCTTTGTCGGAGCATAAGGCCGGAAAGCTGGTCTGCCATTACTGCGGGCATGAGGAGCCGTCCGTTAAAGTCTGTCCGTCCTGCGGTTCCCGCTATATTCTGGGATTTCGGGCGGGTACGGAAGCGGTGGAGGAAAAACTGCATCAGATGTATCCGAGAGCACGGGTACTGCGAATGGATGGGGATACAACAAAGAAAAAGGACAGCTACGAAAAAATCCTTTCAGCCTTCGCGGACAGAGAAGCCGATATCCTGTTGGGGACACAGATGATCGTAAAAGGGCATGATTTTCCGGCTGTGACGTTAGTGGGAATACTTGCGGCAGATATGTCGTTGTTTGCCGGAGATCACCGGGCGGCGGAACGGACGTTCCAGCTGCTCACACAGGCGGCGGGAAGGGCCGGACGGGGTGACAGAGCAGGCGAGGTCGTGATCCAGTCTTATCAGCCGGATCATTACAGTATCGTACACGCGGCCGCACAGGATTACGTGGGGTTTTATGAAGAAGAGATACTGTATCGGGAGATCGGGATGTATCCGCCTGCCGCTCATATGATGGCGGTTCTTGTTACCGGGCCGGAAGAGAGGGAGGCAGAATATCTGGCAGAAGAACTGGCAAAGCTTTCGAAAAAAGATGCAGAGAGAGATTTGACAGTACTTGGTCCGGGAACGGCTTCTCTTTCCAAATTAAATGATAATTATCGCTTTATATTTTACCTGAAAAGCAGTGATGAGAATAAACTGGCGCAAGCGAGAGAGCATATGGAAAGTTATATACAGACTTTACAAAAACGTTCAGAACAGGTACAATTTGATATTGACCCGATGAACGGATATTAGAAACGGCATATCATTTTGATAGCATAAGAGCGCTCGCGAAGCGTGCGGTCGTTGCTTGGACATAAAAAACGAAAAAACAAGACATAAAAATGATCGGAGGCAGAAGATGGCACTGAGAAATGTGAGGGAACAGGGAGATGCAATCCTCGGAAAGATCAGCAAGGAAGTAAAAGAGGTGACACCGCGGACAGCGGAGCTGATCGAGGATATGTTTGATACCATGTATGAAGCGAACGGCGTTGGACTGGCTGCGGTTCAGGTAGGGGTTTTGAAGCGGATTTTTGTGGTGGATGTGACAGGGGAAGATCCCTATGTTTTTATAAACCCGAAAATTCTTGAGACTTCCGGAGAGCAGAGAGGCCAGGAAGGATGTTTGAGCGTACCCGGAAAGACAGGAGTCGTGACGAGACCGAATTATGTGAAAGTAGCGGCCTACAATGAAAAGATGGAATATTTTGAGCTGGAAGGGGAAGAACTTCTTGCGAGGGCTATCTGCCATGAATATGACCATCTGGACGGTCACCTCTATGTGGAGAAAGTGGAGGGTACGCTGATGGACGTGGAAGAACTGGAAGAATCAGAAGAACTGGAATGAGGAGCAGTGGTATGAAAATTATTTTCATGGGAACCCCGGATTTTGCGGTGGGAGCATTGGAGGCACTGTTGCATGCAGGGCATGAAGTGACTGCAGTTGTAACGCAGCCGGATAAGCAGAAAGGGAGAGACCGGAAAGTACAGTTTTCACCGGTTAAGGAGTGTGCTCTTGCGCATGGTCTTACGGTGCTGCAGCCGGCAAGGATCAAAGCGCCGGAAGCGGTGGATGAACTCAGGGCGTATGAGGCGGATATTTTTGTGGTAGCTGCTTTCGGACAGATGTTATCAAAAGAAATTTTGGAGATGCCAAAGTACGGCTGTATCAATATTCATGCCTCACTTCTGCCAAAATACAGGGGAGCGGCTCCGATACAGTATGCCGTTTTAAACGGGGACGATGTGACCGGCGTGACGATCATGCAGATGAATGAGGGGATGGACACAGGCGATATCCTGATGATGAAAGCGATACCTGTAGAAAAGGATGATACAGGCGGGAGCCTGTTTGAAAAACTGAGTGTGCTCGGGGCGGAACTTCTTGTAAAAACGCTGCCCAAAATAGAAGCCGGGGATATCATTCCGGTGAAACAGCAGGAAGAAGATGCGACGCATGTGCGTATGCTTACTAAGGATATGGGCAGAATAGACTGGCAGAGGGATGCCGATGTACTGGAGCGGCTGGTACGCGGTATGAATCCGTGGCCCAGCGCTTACTGCAGTCTCAGGGGAAAGGTTCTGAAAGTCTGGAAAGCGGATGTTTCCGGGGAAAATCAGAAAGAAGAGAGCGTCCACACAGGAATTTTCAAGCATAATGAGGAGAAAGAGACAAAGCCCGGAGAAGTCATACTTGTGACAAAGGAAATCATTTATGTGCAGACGGGCAATGGTGCGCTGGCGTTAGAGGAAGTACAGCTTGAGGGAAAAAAACGGATGGCAGTAAAGGACTTTTTGCTGGGCTGTCAGATAAAAGAAGGGGAGATGCTCGGGTAGCCCCTGAAGCGGGAATATATGGCAGTGCATCAGCATCGCTGCAGGGCGTATAGTAAGAATTCGGAGGACATGATGGGATACGGATATTATTACATGGATTGGACCTATATTCTGGTTTTGGTTGGTGCCATACTTTGCATGATCTCCAGTGCAAAAGTGAACAGCACTTATAAAAAGTATGCAAGAATACCCAGTATGAGCGGTATAACGGGAGCAGAGGCGGCCAGACGGATTTTGAACCTGAATGGTATTTATGATGTGCAGGTAGAGCATATCAGAGGAAGTCTGACAGATCACTATGATCCGTCTGCAAAAGTACTGAGACTGTCGGATTCAGTCTACGGCAGCAATTCTGTGGCAGCAATCGGTGTGGCGGCCCATGAGTGCGGTCATGCAGTGCAGCATCAGCAGGGCTATGCTCCTTTAAAGATCCGTTCGACACTGGTGCCTGCGGCGAATATCGGCAGCAGGATCGGATTGCCGATCGTCATACTCGGTGTGATCCTGGGCGGGGCAGGTTCTTTGCTTACACAGATCGGTATCTGGGTATTTTCGGCGGCGGTACTGTTTCAGATCGTGACATTGCCCGTGGAGTTTAATGCGTCGGACAGGGCGATGAAGATGCTCTCCCAGTACGGGATTTTAGGGCAGCAGGAAGTGGGGCATGTGAGAAAGGTTCTGAGTGCGGCGGCACTTACCTATGTGGCAGCAGCAGCTTCTTCCATTTTACAGCTTCTGCGTCTTATTCTTTTATTTGGAAACAGGGGCGGAAGGAACAGAGATTGATGGAAAATACAAGAGAGATTATACTGGAGTGTCTGCTGGAATTGGAAAAAGGGGAAGTATTCAGCAATGTGCTGATCAGACAGGTGCTTCAGAAATATGACTATTTTCCGACACAGGAGAAAGCTTTTATCAAGCGCGTGACAGAAGGGACGTTGGAACGTCTGATAGAGCTGGATTATATTATCGATCAATTTTCAAGCGTTCCCGTCTCTAAAATGAAGCCTCTCATCAGACAGCTTATGCGTATGAGTGTCTATCAGCTTCTCTATATGGATGCGGTGCCGGACAGCGCAGTGTGCAACGAGGCAGTGAAACTTGCGAAAAAACGGCATTTTCAGTCTTTAAAAGGATTTGTGAACGGTGTTTTGCGGAATATAGCGAGAAACAAAGAAAAGATTGTCTGGCCTGATATGGAAAAGGAGTGGGAGAGGGCGGTATCTGTCCGTTATTCCATGCCGGAATTTATTGTAAAGCTCTGGGAACAGGATTATGGCAGGCAGCAGACAGAAAAGATGTGTGAGTCGCTTCTTGAGATGAAGCCCGTGAGCCTGAGAATTTCGGAGGAGCTTTCGGCAAAAGAGCAGGAAAAATTGACAAAAGAGTGGAAAGAAAGAGGAATTCTCTGTGAGAAGCACCCCTATCTGTCCTATGCGTGGATCTGCCGGAATTTAGAGGGACTGCACAGGCTTCCCGGTTTCGCGGAGGGAATTGTGACGGTGCAGGATGTGAGTTCCATGCTGGTGACAGAGTGCGCCGGGATAAGGACAGGCGATTTTGTGTTGGATGTCTGTGCGGCGCCGGGCGGGAAAACGCTCCATGCCGCCTGTAAACTGCGGGGAAGCGGACAGGTGGAAGCGAGGGATGTCTCGGAAGATAAGGCAGAGCTTATCCGTGAAAATATAAGGCGAATGGGAGCGGAAAACGTCGGGGTAAAGGTGTGGGATGCCCGTGTGTTTGACGAGGATATGGAAGGAAAAGCGGATGTGCTTTATCTTGATCTGCCCTGTTCCGGTCTTGGCGTTTTAGGAAAAAAACGGGATATTAAATATCATGTGTCAAAGGAGAGTCTGGAAGAGCTTGTGAAGCTGCAGCGGGAGATCATACAAACCTGTTGGCGGTATGTAAGGCCGGGCGGAGTGATCATTTATAGTACCTGTACCGTTCACCGGAGAGAAAATGAAGAACAGGTCGAGTGGATGTGCGGGGAATTTCCGCTTGTGCGGGAAAATCTGAATCTTTATCTGCAAAAGGAGCTGCAGTGCGCGGAAGCGGAGAGCGGGATGCTGCAGCTTATGCCGGGGTCACATGACTGCGATGGCTTCTTTTTAGCCAGACTGAGAAGGAGTGAATGATATAATAACCGCAGGAGAAAAATAAGCGACTGCGAAGCAGGCATTTATTTTTCTGCGGTTATTAACGAGCAAATGTCCGATGAAATCGGACGAGAAGCGCTGAAAGCGCGGATTTGCGAGTATAGATGATATAACAAAAAGGTATATTATGGGCAAAACAGATATAAAATCTCTTTCGTTTGCGCAGTTGCAGCAGGAGATGGAAAAAATCGGAGAAAAAAAATTCCGGGCGGCGCAGCTTTATGAATGGATGCATAAGAAGCTTGCCCGGAATTTTTCGGAAATGACAAACCTGTCACTTTCTTTGAGAGAAAAGTGCGGAGAATATTTCGAGTTGACTGCACTTACGCCTGTGCAGGTACAGGAATCGAAACTGGACGGCACAAAAAAGTTTTTATTTGAGTTGGCTGACGGCAATATGGTGGAGAGTGTTTTGATGAAATATCATCACGGAAATTCTCTCTGCATTTCTTCTCAGGTGGGATGCAAAATGGGCTGTAAGTTTTGTGCATCTACGCTGGGAGGGCTTGTGAGGAGCCTGACTGTCTCGGAGATGCTGGATCAGGTCTATGCGGTAACGAGGCTGACAGGAGAGCGCATATCCAATGTGGTAGTCATGGGCATTGGAGAACCCCTTGACAATATGGAAAACCTTGTGAAATTTATCCGGATGCTGACGGATGATAAGGGATTGCATATCAGCCAGAGGAATATCACGGTCTCCACCTGCGGGCTTGTGCCGAAGATGAGAGAGCTGGCACAGGAGGAACTGCAGATCACGCTGGCGCTTTCCCTGCATGGCGTCACAGATGAAAAGCGAAAGGAATTGATGCCGATCGCGGAAAAATACGGTGTGGCGGAATTGATGGATGCCTGCCGGTATTATTTTGAAAAGACCGGGCGGCGCATTACGTTTGAATATGCACTTGTAAAAGGAGTGAACGATACGGAAGAAGATGCGAGAGGGCTGATCAGGCTTACGTCATTGGTGCACGCCCATGTGAATCTGATACCGGTCAATCCTGTCAGGGAGAGGAGTTACGTGTCTTCAGAGAAGGAAGCTGTGAAAGTGTTTCAGAAAAAACTCGAGGAGGCGGGGGTAAATGCAACGCTGCGCAGAGAGATGGGACGGGACATTGACGGCGCATGCGGGCAGCTTCGCAGAAATTATAAGAAATACATATTTTAACAGAAATATGGTAAAAATAAACATTAAATTTGGAGGGCGGGAGTTGATTTTTCTTGCCCCCTCGCCATTTATGTGGTAGTATTTTAATTTGTAGAACACTAATTACGAAAGACGGCTTCAGGGGGATATAAACTTTGATGAAAACAGCCTCCTTATCGGATAAGGGGAAAAGAAGACAACTGAATCAGGATGTGGTGTACTCCTCGGAATTGCCGGTGGGAAATCTGCCGAATCTGTTTATGATCGCAGATGGTATGGGCGGCCATAAAGCGGGGGATTATGCATCGCGCTATGCGGTGGATACGATCTGTAAAGAAGCTGAAAGATCCGATGAGACCATACCGGAGCGGATACTGCAAAACGCCATCACGGTGGCGAATGCCGGTATTTTTGAGCTTTCCGGTGAAAACAAAGATCTGGAAGGCATGGGCACTACCGTGGTTGCCTGTACGATTAACGGAAATTGCCTGAAAGTGGGCAACGTGGGCGACAGCCGTCTTTATATTGTAAATGGAAAACAAATCAGGCAGATCACAACGGATCATTCTCTTGTGGAAGAAATGATCAGGATGGGAGGGCTCGACAGGGAAAGTGCGAGGACTCATCCGAATAAGAATATAATTACAAGGGCAGTGGGCGTCACCTATGCAGTTCTGGCAGACTTTTATGAAGTGGAACTGCAGGAAGGCGATGTAGTCCTGCTGTGCTCTGACGGACTTAGTAATATGCTGGAGGATGAAGAAATAAGAATGATCATAAATGCCCAGCGTGACATCATGGAAAAAGCGGAAGCTCTTGTAAGAGCTGCCAATCAAAATGGCGGCAGGGATAATATTTCCCTGATATTGATCGAGCCGGATATTTGATGCCGGTTCAGGCTGTAGGATGACACAGTTGGAATATAAAGAGAGTGAAAAGGGATATTCACTTGCAGATTTGTGGTTAAATGGAGTTTGAAGCATGATTAAAATTGGAATGATGATAGGAGACCGCTACGAGATTTTAGAAAAGATCGGAACCGGCGGCATGTCAGATGTCTATAAAGCAAAATGCCATAAGTTAAACAGATTTGTGGCGATTAAGGTATTGAAACAGGAATTTTCCGAGAATGCAAACTTTGTGTCAAAATTCCGCACGGAGGCCCAGGCGGCGGCAGGGCTGATGCATCCGAACATTGTCAATGTTTATGATGTAGGAGAAGAAAACGGCATTTACTATTTCGTTATGGAAATGGTAGAGGGCATCACGCTAAAAAAGTATATTGAAAAGAAAGCAAGGCTTTCCGTCAAGGAGGCTATCAGTATAGCAATTCAGGTTTCCATGGGCATCGAGGCGGCCCATAATAACCATATTATTCACAGGGATATCAAGCCTCAGAATATCATGATCTCCAAAGAGGGAAAGGTAAAGGTGACAGACTTTGGCATCGCCAAAGCGGCCACCAGCAACACGATCACATCAAATGTGATGGGATCTGTCCATTATACGTCGCCCGAACAGGCAAGAGGCGGTTACAGTGATGAAAAGAGCGATATTTATTCTCTCGGCATCACGATGTTTGAAATGCTCACCGGCAGAGTGCCTTTTAACGGGGAGACGACGGTAGCGATCGCCATTAAACACATTCAGGAGGAGCTGCCTTCTCCGAGAGAGTATGTGCCGGAGATTCCGATCAGCGTGGAGCAGATCGTTTTCAAGTGCTGCCAGAAAAGTCCGGATCGCAGATATCAGTCTATGGCAGAACTGATCGACGATTTGAAACAGTCTTTGTTAAATCCGGATGAAGATTTTGTGAAAGTGATGGAGCCGGACCGCAAGGCATCCACCCGTATGATCACAGAGCGGGAGATGGCGCGGATTAAAAAAGCTTCTGCGGCAAAAGATAATATGGATGAGTCCATGCGCTTAAACCGGGCGAACTATACGGAGCATGACGAGGAAGAAGAGGATTACGAGGAAGATTATGATCCGCGTATGGAGAAGATCACAACCATACTCGCCGTTGTGGCGGCGATCATTATCGGCTGCATTGTGATCGTATTGGTCGGAAGGGCTTTGGGAATTTTCCATCTGAGCGGTAATAAGGATGATGAAGATACAAAGCAGGAAGAAGAGACAAAACAGGTAGAAATGATAGATGTGACCGGTATGGCGGTGAATGCCGCACAGGACAGACTGCGTAAAATGGGGCTTGTCCCGGTAGTCAAGTATGTGGAAAATGCCGCCTATGAGCAGAATCAGGTGATCAGTGCCAATGTGGAAGAAGGCATGATGGTAGATCCGGGGACAGAGATCACATTGACCGTCAGCTCCGGCACAGAGGGAGTGGATGTTCCGTCAGCTACGGGGGTCACTTACGAAGAGGCAAAAAATACACTGGAAAAAGCGGGCTTTGTGGTGAACAGAAACGAGGCCTCTTCCTCCACAGTGGAGAATAATTATGTAATCTCTCAGAATCCCGAGAGCGGGACAAAGGCTCCGAAAGGCTCCGCGGTGACGATCGTAGTCAGTACCGGTGCGGAAGATTCCAAGATCAGGGTGCCCGATCTGATGGGGAAGGAAGAAGATGAGGCTGTGGCAATACTTGTGGAGATGGGTCTGCAGGCTGGCACAGTGAGTCAGATCAACAGTGAAGACTTTCCGGCAGGTCAGGTATGTTACCAGAGCTATTCGGTAGGTTCCTTTGTGGACCCGAGCACACCGATTGATATCAAGATCAGTCTCGGCGGGAAAGCGGAGACATACAGTTACAGCGGTAATATTACAGGACCGACCAGAGCGGAGGATCCGGATTATAAAGAGGGTACGACAGTGAAAGTGACGATCGTGACGGAGGACGGAACGACACTGCTCGATACCCAGACCACATCCTTCCCGGTTGCAGTAAATTACAGCGGAATCAAGTCATCCACGGGTAAGCTCACATTCCGGTATACGAATACCACAGAGGCCGTGATGACGCCGGATGAGGAAGGCAATCTGGTGGAGACGACGCCGGCATCCAGTGAGGATAAGACGTTAGAGCGAACGATAGAGTTTACAAAAGAAAGGTAACTGTTCCGGGATGCAGAAAGCAGTAAATGTCATATGCAGGGAAAGATAATTAAAGGAATTGCCGGATTTTATTATGTGCACGCAGAAAATCTTTGCATCTATGAATGCAAGGCAAGGGGCGTCTTCAGAAAGGACAATGTAAAGCCTCTTGTGGGAGATAATGTGGAGCTGGAGGTGTTAGATCAGGAAGAAAAAACGGGAAACATCAGAGAGATTCTGCCCCGTAAAAGCAGACTGATCCGCCCGGCGGTGGCAAATATTGATCAGGCAATGGTGATATTCGCAATCTTAAAGCCGGAGCCGAATTTTAATCTGTTAGACCGGTTTTTGATCATGATGGAACAGCAGAATCTGCCCTGTGTGATCTGTTTTAATAAAAGTGATATTGCTTCAGAGAAAGAGAGGGAAGCATTGCAAAGCGCCTATGAAACCTGTGGTTATCAGGTGCTTTTTATCAGTGTCAAAGAAAAAGAGGGACTGGAGGATGTAAGGAAACTTCTGCAGGGGAAGACCACCACAGTGGCAGGCCCCAGCGGTGTGGGAAAATCTTCTCTGATCAATTATCTGCAGCCCCGGGCGGAGATGGAGACCGGCGCGATCAGCGAAAAAATTGACAGAGGAAAGCATACTACCCGTCATTCGGAATTGTTTGCGCTTGACAAAGAAAGCTATATTATGGATACGCCGGGTTTTTCTTCCCTGCAGCTTTTTGATATGGAAAAAGAGGAGCTGAAAAGCTTTTATCCGGAATTTAGAGAACACGAGGACAGGTGCCGATTCCGGGGCTGCGCTCATATCAGTGAACCGGGGTGCAGCGTAAAAGAGGCGCTGGCGGCGGGAAAGATCAGTGATGTGAGGTATCGTAATTATACGCTGTTGTATCATGAGCTGAAAGAGAGAAGAAGATACTGAGCCCCCTTGAAAACCAGGGAATCAAGGGGTTATATTTTCAGAATCTGCCGCTGTCAGTATATTTGTTATGGAGTTGTTTAATATCAGGGAAATATACTGTACGATTTTTTCACGGTCATGAGGAGATTTGCTGTTGATCCGCTCCAGAAGAAGGCTTGCAATCGCTCCGGTATAAAATCTGCTGAGCAGATCTTTGAATTCTCCGTTGACGTTTATCTGATTTTTTTGTGCTGTTCTTTCAATGAATGCTGCGGATAATTCAATAAAATCCTGATGGAAAAACTGCAATAATTCATCTTTTCCCATAAAATGATAAATATTTTTCAGAATCGTTTCGTTTTCATCAATATAGTCCAGAACAAAGTAAATTGTTTCTTTATAATCCGTGATCAAATCCATTTGTTTAATGACTTCGATTGCTTCCTGTTTCAGCATCCAATTTAACAAAGCATAAACATTTTCAAAATGATAATAAAAGGTTTTACGGTTCACTTTACAGTCTGTTATGATCTCGCTTACGGTAACTTTAGGCAGAGGCTTGCTTTCCAGTAATTTTTTTAAAGAGGAGGCAAGCATTTTTTTGGTGTTGAGTGATATTATTTCATGTTTCATGTGAGTGCATATTCCTTCCGGTCTCGTGATTTCTACATTTAAACCATACGCATTTATTATACACTTGTCCGGTAAAATTGCAATAGATGTGCCGTAATATGTCTGTATTTGCCCATCAAATAGGGTAAAGATGACCCAATTTTACACATATAAATTAAATTGACCGTTGTTTTTGTCAGGTTTGTTTCGTATATATTGGACTATGCAAAATGAGAGAAAAAAAGCATCAAAGGAGGCGCTTACATAGTGGAGGAGAAGGGCAGCACGGAAAAAAATGCGAATCAGGTAATGATGAAAGTATGTGGATTTATTGTGGATAAGAGAAATCTTTTTTTCCTGATTTTCGGCATTCTGATCGTTTTTTCTGCTATATCAAGGAAGTGGGTCGGGGTAGAGAATTCCATGGCATATTATCTGCCGGGGACGACGGAAACAAGGCAGGGGCTTGACCTCATGGAAGAGGAGTTTATCACTTATGGTACCTGTAATGTGATGATTGCCAATGTGTCATATGAGCAGGCGGAAGATATCTGTGAACGGCTGGAAAGTATCGGAGGCGTTTTTTCGGTAGACTTTGATGATTCCGGAGAGCATTACACGAATGGTTCCGCTTATTATAATATTACTTTTGATTATGATGAGAACGATGATGCGTGCATTACGGCGCTTGACAAGGTAAAGGAACTGCTTGCGGATTATGATTATTATCTGACGACGGGACTGGGCAATACGCAGGCGGAACTGATCGCACAGGAAATGAATACGATTTCCGTATTGGTAGCGGTTATAGTAGTATCGGTATTGCTGTTGACGACTCAGGCATATGCCGAGATCCCGGTGCTGCTTATTACGTTTTTATCCGCTGCCATTATCCAGATGGGCACTAATTTCTTATTGGGGACGATTTCTTTTGTTTCAAATTCGGTTACGATCGTGTTACAGCTGGCATTGTCGGTTGATTATGCGGTGATCCTTTTAAACAGGTATAAAGAGGAGCATGCTGCGTATGAGGCGCGTGAGGCGGCAATCATAGCGCTTAGCAAAGCAATTCCGGAGATTGCGGGAAGTTCTTTGACAACCATCGGCGGTCTGATCGCGATGACTTTCATGCAGTACCAGATGGGACCGGATTTAGGTGTTGTGCTGATCAAGGCAATCATTTTAAGCCTGCTTGCGGTGTTTTTATTGATGCCGGGTGTTATTATGCTGTTTTCAAAGCTTATGGATACCACTAAGCATAAAAATTTTATTCCGGATATTCCTATTGTAGGAAAATTTGCATATGCCTCAAGGTATATTGTGGCACCGCTTTTTTTGATCGCGATCGTGGCGGGATACCTGATTTCCAAGAACTGTCCTTATGTGTTCGGCTATAGTACGGTTACGCCTCCGATACAAAACAGCGTACAGAAGGCGGAAGAAATGCAGGAGACAAATTTCGGCGGCGAGAATATGGTGGCCCTTATTGTGCCGGCAGGCAATTATGATAATGAAAAAGCTTTGCTGCGTGATCTGGATGCATGTCAGGAAGTGGATCATACAATGGGGCTTTCCAATATTGAGGCAATGGATGGCTATAATCTGACAGACGGACTTACGCCAAGACAGTTTTCGGAGTTGATCGATCTGGATTATGAAGTGGCGGAATTGATATATACTGCCTATGCAGTCAATGATGAGGACTATGCCAAGGTAGTCAACGGTCTGTCGGATTATCAGGTGCCTTTGATCGATATGTTTATGTTTGTATATGATGAGGTGGAAGAAGGCTATGTGACATTGGAGGCCGATCTGCAGGAAACACTGGATGATGCCTATAAACAGATGAATTTTGCCAAAAGTCAGCTTCAGGGAGAAAACTACAGCCGTATGCTGGTATACCTGACGCTTCCGGAAGAGAGTGAAGAAACCTTTGCTTTCTTAGATAGGATGCATGAGATAGCAGGAAAATATTATGACGGTACGGTTCTCGTCTGCGGAGAGTCTGTCAGTCAGTATGACTTACAAAAGACTTTTTCGCGGGATAATATGGTTGTAAATGTTGTGTCCATTCTGGTTGTACTGGTGGTGCTTCTGTTTACCTTTAAATCAGCGGGTATGCCGATTCTGCTGATCGCAGTCATACAGGGAAGTATCTGGATCAATTTCTCGGTGCCTTCCTTACAGCATGATAATTTGTTCTTCTTAGGCTATTTGATAGTCAGCTCGATTCAGATGGGCGCCAACATTGACTATGCTATTGTTATTGCCAGTCGCTATACGGATTTAAGAAAGACTATGGGAAGAAGAGAATCCATTATTGATACGATGAATCTGTCATTCCCTACAATTATCACTTCCGGTACGATGTTGGCGGTGGCGGGTATTCTGATCGGAAAGCTGACTTCTGATGTCGCGATTTTCGGGATCGGTAAATGTTTAGGGCGTGGTACATTGATTTCCATATTTATCACGATGTTCGTACTGCCGCAGATTTTGCTGGTGGGAGATACCATCATAGAAAAGACGGCGTTTGTCGTGAATATGCCGATCAGGACAAAGAACGCTTCGGGGCTTATCAGAGTGGATGGGCTGGTGCATGGTAAAATTGACGGTACGGTGACAGGTTCCATGAATGCAATAATCAGGGGTAATGTCAGTGCATATGTAGAGGCCGGTGAGGTGACGGAGTTGACAGAAGCCGAGTACAAGAAGCTTACAGAAGAGATAACGGAGCTGAGCGGAAGCAGAGAGGTGAAAAAATATGTATAGGAAAAGAGTGATTTCCTTTTTACTGGCGTCGATGCTTATTATGATACCGGTTATGCAGGTTACGGCGGAAGAAACCGGTAAGATGGAAGAAGCGAAGGAAGAAGAGATCATTACCATTGAGGATGCAGGCAAGACTCTGGAGTTCTATGATGAAGAGAACGACTGGGAAGAGATACATATAAAGTCCATGAACGATTTTAAAATGTTTGCCGGAAACTGCCGGCTGGATACATGGTCTCAAAATAAAAAAGTGTATCTGGAATGCGATCTGGATTTAACGGGGGGCAGCTTTGTTTCGATTCCTACTTTTGGCGGATATTTTGACGGTCAGGGACATACCGTAAGCGGGTTGGAAATCAGAGATTCCATATCTTATACAGGACTGTTTTGCTATACGCAAAAGACCGCAGTGATCGCAAATCTTAAAGTAAAAGGTACCGTGCGCCCATCCGGGAATCAGGTGGTGGTAGGCGGAATCGCGGGCGATAACAGCGGTATCATCATAAACAGCAGTTTTGAAGGAATCATAGAGGGAAATGATTATGTCGGCGGCATCACAGGCTTTAATGAGATGAGCGGTATACTGATAGACTGCATGGCAGACGGCAAGGTGACAGGAGTGCATTATACAGGCGGAGTTGCCGGAGAAAACAGAGGGAATATTTTCGGATGTGTCAATGAGGCTGACGTAAATATTTACAGTAGTGACAAAGGAATGTCGATAGAAGATATCGATATTGAACAGTACACTATGGGATTTTCGGATATTGGAGACGACGGTGAAAATAACGACAAACAGGAATCGATCAATAATAATACGATCGATTCGGGAGGTATTTCGGGGCTTTCTACAGGTATTATACAGTTTTGCACCAATAACGGAACGATCGGCTATGAACATATAGGGTATAATATAGGCGGTATTGCAGGGCGGCAGTCGGGGTATGTGTATGCCTGTGAGAATACAGGGACAGTCTATGGGCGTAAAGATGTCGGTGGCATAGTGGGTCAGACGGAGCCATATATTGCTATTGACTTAACTCAGGATATCGCATACCAGCTTTCGGAGAACATTGATAAGCTGCATGAAATAGCCGGCCGTATAATAGCGGATGCCGGTTCTGAGTCTGATACGATTTCCGGAAGACTCTCTATCATACAGGATTTTGCGGATAAAGCGCTGGGTGATACGTCTTTTTTGGCGGCCAGGACAGTGGAGTGGGCCGATAATATGACAGGCTCTGTCAATAGTGCGATAAATCGTATTGATTACATTATAGACGAGAGCGCAAAAAAAGGCGGGATGGTTGATAAAACAAGCGAAGCGGCGGGAAATGCAAAAGATGCGGCAGATAAGCTGGCTGATACGGTAGCCGCGCTGGATATTTATCAATATATGACGCCGGAAGAAAAAGAAATTTATGATAATGCCAGACAGAAGATGAATGATGGCGAGAAAATTTATGCAGAAGCATATTCTAAGGCGGTAAAGGCACATAAAAACATGTATATTGACAGTTTGCGGGGGGAGCCGCCTTATACGGGTGAAGACTTAAATGAGGACGATCTGAGGCCGGAAATTGCCGGAGAGATACAGACCGGATGGTCCGGAAACAATGAGTTTAAGTCTTATCTGGAAGTGGAAAGCTGGGTGCACTATGATGCGGCGTCGGACACCGGCAGCAGTTTTCCCGCGATTGGCACAGAACGGGAATCTTTAGATAATCAGCTGCTTAGAGAGGTGGCTGATAAAATGTCTGATGACGCATCCGATATTGATGATGCATCGTATGCCTATGCGGATGAACAGTATCGTAAGAGCTGCGGCAATCCGGATTTAAGTTCAGGTTATTCTCAGGATATGAGGGATTATCTGAATACCATGTCCGATATCGCGATGCGGCATCAGGATGAGATGACGGAGACGGCAAGGGAAGAGCTTGACAAGGCAATCGACTATGCAAAAGACGCATCAGAAAATCTGGAGAGTGCAGGAAACGCAGCGAAAAATATTTTTGACAGCCTGAAGGATATGCCGGATATTAATATGCCGCAGTTTGGCGATGATTACCGTTCTAAAATGAACAGTCTGACTATTAATCTGCAGGGACTTACAGAGAATATGGGATATCTGAATAACGAAATGTCATCGACAGGTGATGTGCTGTTAGATGATATGGCAAAGCTTAATGACCAGTTCAGTGTAATTATGAGACTGTATACGGATGCCCTCGATGGTGTACTGGATATGGATTATTCCAATATTTATGAAGATAATTCCAGAGAGGATGCCGAGACAAGTACGCAGGCCACGATTGCAGACTGTAAGAACAGCGGAACGGTTTTTGGAGATATCAATGTATCCGGTATTGCGGGAACAATGGCAATAGAATATGATTTTGATCTGGAAAGTGATGTGACGGGAATTGAAGATGCGAAGATGAATTCCACTTTCCTGACCAAGTGCGTGCTTCGAAGAAACGTTAATTTGGGCAGAGTCACGGCACAGAAGAGTTATGTAGGCGGTATATCCGGTCTGCAGGAAATGGGGACGATTCTGTGGTGCGAAAATTATGGGAAGATTACCAGCAGTTCAGGAAATTATGTGGGGGGTGTCACGGGGAAATCCCGTTCTCATATCTTGAACAGTTATGCAAAATGCAGTCTGGCGGGAGAAGAGTATGTGGCAGGTATTGCAGGGGCGGGCTCCAGTATCAGTAACTGTTGTGCAATGGTGCGGATTAAGGAAGCGGCTGCTTTTTCGGGCGCAATAGCCGGAGAGGTGGATGAGAGCGGAACCGTGGAAAATAATTTCTTCGTATCAAATGAAATGGCGGGCATCGACCGCATCAGCTACAGTGGAAAGGCGGAGCCGGTCAGCTACAGACAGATGCTGGATATGGAGGAACTGCCGGATAAGTTCAGGACAATGACCATAGTGTTTTATGCCGATGAGGAAGAAATAAAGACCATGGAATGCGCGTATGGCGCGAAGGTGGCTTCGGATATGTATCCGAATATTCCCGTCAAGGAGGGATTCTATGCGGACTGGGATATCAAAGAGCTTAAGAATGTCGTGCAGGATGAAGACGTTACGGTAGAGTATGTACGATATTTAACAACGATCGCATCTGAGCAGACCAGAAGCAATGCGCAGTCCGTTATTCTGGCGGACGGTACATTTAAGAAAGATGCGATTCTTAAGGCCGATGCGCTTAATATAGATGATATTACACTGGCAGATGTTAGGGAACATTGGCATATAAGTTTTCCGGATGATGGAAACAGCTTGCATCAGATTCGATATCAGGCACCACAGGGACAGACGGAAGGGGTAACCGTCTATGTAAAGCAGGGTGGTGAATGGATAAAAGCCGATACGGAGTTTATGGGAATCTACTATCTGTTTACGGTTGATGGGTCAGAAGCGGAAATTGCAGTCTGCATTCATGAGAAAGCTTTGGAAGATTACCTGATTTATATCATTCCTGTGATCATTGCAATATTGGTTGTAACAATCTTAATCGGCAGAAAGGTAAAAAGAAAAAAAGCTGCTTAGCGGAAAAAGAATATTTGAGTCAAAGGTAAAATATTGAAATCTGTTGATTTTATGTGAGGTATTGCATATAATAGGATTAATCGTAGAAACTTATGATTTTTCGGATTCATAAGTGGAGGTTCTTCCGTAAGTTCCGGTTCACTTACACCGAATAGGCGCAAGCTGAAGAAAAGAGAACCGCTTTATAGAATTTCAGAAAGCTCTTGGCTTCGGTCAAGAGCTTTTGTTAGCATAAGGTCACTCGCAAAGTGAGTGACCGTTGGTTGTATATGGAGGATTATTTGAATCAACTGTTAGATAAATTCAATGAGTATAAATCAATTGTCAATTATTAAAATGCCGAAGTATAATGATTCATCGAATCTTTAGGAGATGATAAAATGCTGAATATACATATCAAAGAAAAATTCCATTGTATGAAAAAAAGACGGATATTAGGAATGATCATAACTATCTGTTTGCTGTTGGAAGGATGCGTTTCAGATAATGATGATCCGGGTGTTTTCCGGCAGGAAGAGACAGTGACAGAGTCCGCATTGGAAGGTGGCGTAAGCGGGAAAGGCGTGGAACAGAAAGCGGGAGATGCAGAAAGAGAAGGATCAGCGGAAGAAACTTCGTGGACCGGCAGTTCTTATATGACAGCATATCAACGATTTCTGGAAGCGTATGTGGAAGAAAATGAATATGCGAATATGGCGAGAGCTATGCTGGCTTTGATTGATGACGATACGGTTCCTGAATTATTATTGATAGAAGATAACAGTCATGCATCAGGGGTAAAAGTTTATAAATATTATCAGGAATCAGTGGTAGAATTAGGTGAATTCGGCTCCTTCGGGAGTATGCAGTATGTGGAAAGAGGCGGAATGATTTTCAGCGGTTATTCAGGAATGGGAGAGGGTTACGCAGGTTTTTTCCGAGTGGAAGAAGGAGAGGCAGAGTTACTCTGTTCGATAAGAGACTATGAACCTTTTGATGGAAGCCCCAAAACATATGAAATAGACGGCGTTAGTGCTACGGAAGAAGCATATAATAAAAAATGGGAAGAACTGTATGATACATACAAATATATGCTGATCACATATGAGGATGCTTTTGCCATTCAGGAATTGGAGATTGCGGATTTGCTTGCCGAAGCACAAAATGCTCTGCTTTTACAGAAGGAATTTCCGCGGCTTGCGGAAATGGTTGAGGAGCAGTCGGAAGTTTTGGAAGGATACAGGGTGTTTCTGGCAGATTATATACTGCAGAGGACGGCGAATAACAGTGGGGAAATCCCTGCTTTTTCATTAATTTATCTGGATGGTGACGATGTTCCGGAGCTTGTCGTGATAGAAGGATATGCGCACGCATGCGGCGGTTACGTTTATACTTTTGAAGAGGGGAAGATTGTTCCAATCGGAGAAAATTATGGAGGAGGATACGGACAATACGGCGCCATGCGGTATTGGGAAAAAGAAGGGATAGTATTCGGCGACTACGATCAGGGAGGCGATGTATATTGTGATGTGTATCAGATAGAGGGAAGTAAGGATACGCTTCTGCAAAGTTACAGCGTAAGATGCGAGTTTACGGAGGAAGGAGAAGAACCGATACACACATATACGGTAGATGGAAAAGCGGTATCAAAAGGACAGTTCCGGGAAGTTTATGATAAATGGGATGAAATTGAAAGCAAAATGATTCGGTACGGTGATTGCCGAACACTGACAGATGGTGATATACGGAGCGCGTTGACGGAAGAACTGGAAAATCTGATTCTGATGCAGGAGGAAGTGTTGAAACAAAATGTGCTTATTGCGGCGGGTGCGCAGGAGAGCAATATTCTGTTATGGGACTATGATGATTATGACGGGGATGGCGATTGCGAAGCATTTATGATAGTCGGAAACATTCTTGATGCGAGGGATGAGAGCGTATATAATAATGAATCACTTTGGTTTGTGGGTGCAGACGGCCGTACGTTGGCACTGGATAACAGGGGCTTACGCGCGATAGACGGAAAAATGGATTTCGGATCAAGAAAGTATCTGTTTTTCTATTTGGATTACAATTTGACGGCAAATATCAGTGTAATATGGACTGTGAGAGACGGAAAGCCGGTAGAAGAAAGTGAATTATATCAAAGTGGGGAAGTGATATATCGTGGCGAAAATGAGAGAAACGAGTTCGAGATCTGGGTGGATGCATACGATAGTGAGTGTGATATAGACGATGATCTTGAGTTGTGGATAGGACATACATGGAAACCGTATTTTTATCACTATGACCCCGATAGAGACCAGATTGAGAAATATGGAGGAGAAATCATTTCCGGAGAGGCGTTTGGGAAACTGAGTGGAACGAATCTTATAGAGGAGATTGACGCGGAAGGGTATATAGTAGGGGACATCATCCGCTGGGATAATGATATTGTGACGATTAATTATGAGTGTCATAATGATTTGTCGGGATCGACTTATTATAAAAATGTGATTTGGGATAATAATGTAAAGGATTTCTGGCAGAAAGATGTGCGGGGTGTCACCTCGTGGAGAGACGCGGGAGTGGGTGGAAGTTACCGGTTGTAGAAACTTTTCATCTATTGTCTAAGCAGAAAATTCGATTTGATCATTCCAAAACGATGGATGATGTGCTATAATACTGATTTGTATTAATCTCTTATTGCCAGGAAAGAAGCGAAAATGTTTTGAAAATTGTGTAGTAAAAAATAGGGAAAGGCGAAACCACTTGAAAAGCAAGGGGTTTTGAACAGGTATATATTGTTATGAAACTGGGAATCGTTATTTACGGGGTTGTTTCATGTAAATCTATGTATCTCTATAAACTGGCTTAAAGAGGGATAAATATTAGGGTTGGGGACAATTTGATTTCTATGTAAGTCTTTATATCTTCATAAGGTTTTATGTGAAATTGGTACGTAATTGGTACGTGGACATGCTGTTTTATAACAGGAAATTAGGAACTATAGGTTGAGCCTTAATACCGAGAAAAGAAAGGATAAGTCATGGGAAAATGCCTTGTCCTTTTTGTGTATCTGACGATTTTGCTGTGGTCAGCAAAATCGTAGATGTTGGCAGGGTAGCTAAAATCATTGTGGAATAGTTTTTTGCAAAACGCTTGCATTTCGCAAGCAAAATGGATATACTAATGATAAAAGGAGGCGATTGTTATGGCACGAACATCAAATGTATTTGCACGAGTGGAACCTGAAATTAAAGAGCAGGCGGAGCAGGTGCTTGAACGTTTGGGAATCCCTATGTCTAATGCTGTGGGTATGTTTTTGAGACAGGTGGTTTTGCAAAGAGGTATTCCGTTTGAAATGAAGCTGCCGCAGGCGGCGCCGCTGAATTACGGCTCTCTTACCAGAGAACAGTTTGATGCGGAAATGGAAAAAGGCATGGCTGATGTAAAAGCGGGCAGAGTTTATTCGGCAGATACCATTGAAGCGGAAATGAAGAGAGACTTTGGCATATGAGTTGGGATATTGTTTATACAGCGCAGTCAAGACAAGATTTGCGTGATATTTATGAATATATAGCATTAGAGCTGCTTGCACCGGAAAATGCGGCAGGGCAAACCAAACGGATTATGAAAACGATTCGTTCCCTTGAAGAAATGCCTATGCGTCATCAACTTTATGGAGAAGAACCGTGGCATAGTCGGGGAATCCGATTTTTGCCTGTAGATAATTATTTGATATTCTATCTGCCGGAAGAACCTCAGAATACAGTAAATATTGTCCGAATTATGTATGGCGGCAGAGATGTACGCAGACAGTTAAGCGAAACGGTTTTATAATTTCCTGATTGAGTGCGATATAGCGGAGTTCACAGTAGTAAATTCTTTATATTCTCATATGGGTTTATGAGAAGTTTGCCTGTGAAAACAGCGGATATAATATATCTGACGAATTTCCTTAGGGCAGGAAATTCGTAGATGCCGCAGGATTTGCCAAAACTGGAGAGAAGTATTCAGGAGATTGAGAGAGACTGAAAACGAAGAAGGGGACGATAATGCTTGATGAATAATAAGAATGCGTGTGAAGAAGTGATCTTTTAAGTAACGAAAACAATTGCATAAGTATCAAAATCTCAATTATTTTCTGTGAGCATTTCCCAATAAAGCACAGGAAAAACAGATGGATTTTGAAAGACAATTCATACAGCGTAAGGGCAGTTACAGACCCCAGGGAAAGGGGCTAAACTGTCCTTTTCGTACAGTTTAGGAGGAATTGCTGAAGATATGAGAAGAAATAATACAGACAAAATTCCAATTTGGGAGAAAGCTAATTTGACAATTAAAGAAGCCGCAGAATATTCCAACATAGGAATCAATCGACTGGAAGCACTATTGAAGAAACCAAACTGTAGCTTTGTATTATATGTGGGGAAAAAGAAACTTGTAAAACGTAGAGAATTTGAGTTTTTTCTAAGCCGCACATTGGAAATATAGCAATCCAATGATTTACTTTTGAGCCTTGATATGCTATACTGACATAGGTGTTAAGGCTCTTTTTTGAAAGGAGCTTTTACTATGGGAAATATTGGTATAACAATGAATCTGTATGTTCACACGACAGAAGATGAAAAGCATAAGGAAATTGAAAAAATTGCCGCGTCTCTCAAGGTAGTTTAGAAAAATTGGTACGCAAATTGGTACGTAACCAAAACCATGAGAGGCGAAAACCCTATAAAATATAAGAAAAACCAAAGGAGATTAAGATAAAATGAAACTAGGAATCGTAGGGCTTCCCAACGTAGGAAAAAGCACACTTTTTAATTCCCTGACAAAGGCGGGGGCGGAATCCGCCAATTATCCTTTTTGTACGATTGATCCCAACGTGGGCATTGTGGCAGTGCCGGATGAGAGGATCAGACTGCTGGGGGAGATGTATCATTCCAAAAAAGTGACACCCGCAGTCGTTGAATTTGTGGATATCGCGGGACTGGTGAAAGGCGCCTCCAAAGGAGAAGGATTAGGAAACCAGTTTCTTAGCAATATCAGGGAAGTGGACGCCATTGTGCATGTAGTGCGGTGTTTTGAAGATGAGAATGTGGTGCATGTGGACGGCAGTGTGGATCCTCTCAGGGATATTGAGACGATCAATCTGGAGCTGATCTTCTCCGATCTGGAGATTCTGGAAAGAAGAATCGCAAAGACTTCCAAGGGCGCCAGAATGGACAAGACACTGGGGAAAGAACTGGAGCTTTTGGAAAAGGTTAAAGTGCACCTTGAGTCGGGAAAGCTTGCCATGAGTTATGAGGTCGGTGATGATGAGGATAATGCGGCATGGTTCAGTTCCTACAATCTGCTGACGGCGAAGCCTGTTATTTTTGCGGCGAATGTAGCGGAAGACGATCTGTCCGATGATGGGGCAGGCAACAGCGGCGTACAGGCGGTCAGAAACTTTGCGGCGGAGAACGGCAGCGAGGTATTTGTAATCTGTGCCCAGATAGAACAGGAGATAGCGGAGCTGGATGATGACGAAAAGGCCATGTTCCTTGAGGATATGGGGATTGAGCAGTCGGGGTTGGATAAGCTGATTGCCGCCAGCTACCGTATTCTGGGGCTGATGAGTTTTCTGACTGCGGGCGAGGATGAGACAAGAGCCTGGACGATCAAGATTGGTACAAAAGCGCCACAGGCAGCGGGAAAAATACATACTGATTTCGAGAGAGGATTTATCAAGGCAGAGGTTGTTAATTATAAAGACCTGTTGGAACTCGGTTCCCTTGCTGCGGCCAGAGAAAAGGGACTGGTCGGCATGGAAGGAAAAGAGTATATGGTACAGGACGGGGATGTAATCCTGTTTAGGTTTAACGTGTAGTGAGGAAAGAAAAGCGTTTGTAAAATAAGCGGCGCCGCATCATAAAAGGTGTGGTGTCGTTTTTTGATGATAAAAAAAACACACCCCGATAAAATCCATCCCATTTTTTAAAGCGGGAAGGCTTGCTATAATCAGACCATAACAAATTTCAAACACAGATATGTGAGGAAAGGAAGGAGAAAACAATATGAAGAAGTGGATTTCGGTATTGTTATCAATGATTATGGTTCTGTCGCTGGCAGCCTGCGGGAATAGCGGTGACAGCAGTGCAGACAGCAGCGCTGAAAGCGGAAGCAACGCTGAAAGCGGAAGTGGTGAAAGCACAGGTGACGGTGAAAAAATCGTTGTCTGGACTCTGGCAAATGACTTAAAACAGTTTGCAGAACGCTATACGGAAGAAACCGGTAGAGAAGTGGAAGTCGTAGTATTTGACTCTGCCGACTATTCTACCAAGATCATGCAGACACTTGGAACAAAGAGCACAGATGTTGATATTTTTGTAGGTGAGCCTCAGATGCTTCCCAATTTCTTTGAAGCAGGCTTCTGTGCGGATCTGAGTGAACTGGAAGAAGAAGTTTCGACGCAGTTGGTTGATTATACCTATGAAGCCGGCAAGGACGAGGATGGAGTACTCCGCGCTGTCAGCTATCAGGCTACACCCGGAAGTGTAATTTACCGTTGCGATCTGGCTGAAGAAGTGTTCGGAACGGACGATCCTGAGGAGATCGGCAAGAAATTCAGTTCCTTTGATACGATCGTTGAGACGGCAGCAGAGCTTCATGATAAAGGCTACACTATCTTTGGTGATACAGGCGCTCTTCGCTGGTTCTCCAACAGCACATCTCCGTGGGTAAAAGACGGTGAGATTATTGTAGATCAGGATCGTCTGGACTACTTTGACGCTGCTGTAGAACTGTATCAGAAAGAATATGTTGCATTTGCACCGGAATGGTCCGCTGCATGGTATGCTTCCATGGCAGGTCCTCTGCCGATGAATGCCGGCTGGGATGCACTGGAGGATGTAGATGCTTCCAATCCGGAAACACAGGTATTCTCCTACGTAATGCCTTCCTGGGGAGCACTGATCGTACGTGATAATGCCGCAGACAACAAAGGAAAATTCGGCGTATGCAGCGGCGTATGCAGCTTCTTCGGAGGCGGTACTTTCCTGACAGTCAGTGAGTATTCAGAACACAGAGATGCTGCAGTTGACTTTATCCGCTACTGTACTTTAAATGACGACACAGCTCAGTGGTGGCTGGAAGCATCCGACGGCGACGTAGTATCCAGCAAAGCTGTTCTGGAATCCAACAAAGATTATCAGAATCCGTCTTTCAATAACCAGCATACATATGAGTTCTATGCAGCAGAGCTGGAAAAAGTAGATTACAGCCTGATCACCGGTTATGATGACACCTGCAAGGAAGCATTCGGCGCAGCTATCGTTTCCGTACAGGAAGGAAAACAGTCAAAAGAGGACGCTCTGAAAGAATTCTACACAGTTGTGACAACACAGTATCCTGAACTGAGCATTCCTGATGATGCTCCTGTTAAATAAAATATAACAGATCGGAGTGACTGCTGATAAACCGTGATGTGCGGCTTATCAGCAGAAACTCTTTAACAGAGGAAATAGTGTGAAAAATTTATTCGTATTGCAGATGTTGTGCCTGCGCAATGCGTAAAAGACACGCATAAAAGTCTGCAGGTTGTGGAAAGGGCATGGTTATTTGTATGAGAAATCTTCGAAAGCGAGATCGCTATGGCGCGTTGTTCTGCCTGCCGTTTATCATTACATTTATGGTCTTTAATATCTATCCGGTATTCAGGACATTGCAGATGAGTTTGATGAACTATAAGGGCTTTGGAAAAGAAACCTTTGTCGGGCTTGCCAATTATGCCCGCGCATTTAAAGATGTTCTGTTTTGGGACGCTTTTGTGAACACTCTGAAAATGTGGGGAGTCAACATTGTTCTCCAGTTGGGGCTTGCTCTTCTGTTGACTATTATTTTTAACGATATGAAATACAGGATGAAAGGCCTGGGTATTTTCAGAGCATTATTCTATCTGCCGAACCTGATCGCATGTACTTCCGTTGCATTTCTGTTCAAAACACTTCTGGACTGGAAATACGGCAGCATCAATCAGATCCTTATGAAAGCAGGGATCATAAACAGTCAGATCAACTGGCTGACGGGAGAAGGGCTTACCGCACAGATGGTAGTTGGCGTGGTGGGCGCATGGATGTGGTTTGGCAACAGTTTCATTATGCTGATGGCCGGCGTCCAGGGAATCGACAGAACTTATTTTGAGGCGGCGACCATTGATGGAGCCGGCAGATGGCAGATATTCGGAAAGATCACAATGCCGCTTTTACGTCCGATCATGCTCTATGTGGCCGTGACAAGTCTGATCGGCGGACTGCAGTTGTTCGATCTGCCTTATCTTATCTCTGGGACGGAAGGAAAGCCGGGACGTTCCCTGTATACGGCGGTATTCTATCTGTATACAACGGCGTTCAAGAACAACCAGATGGGATATGCTGCGGCACTGGCATTTGTACTGTTCTTAATCATTGCGGTATTCTGCGGGCTGGCATTCAAGTTGATGAACAAAAAGGAGGAGAACTAGTATATGGCTGCGAAAACAAAGACCAAATCAATGAAGGCACTGCTGTATTTTTTCCTGGTTGTGTTGGCAGTGTTGTGTTTTACTCCGTTCTGGCTGATGATCGTAAATTCCACACGTACCGGAAATGAGATCATGACCAGCTTCTCCTTATGGCCGGGAAACAGTCTGGCATCTAACTGGAAAGTGGTGTCCGACAATATGAATCTGGGAAGAGGCTTTTTAAACAGCATATTTCTGGCAGTGTGCAACACCATTCTGGTGTCCTACTTCTCCGCATTGACTGCTTACGGGCTGGCGTTTTATAAATTCCGCGGCGCAAAAACTCTGTTTGTGACATTGCTGGTATTTATGATGGTTCCGTCACAGTTGAGTCTGCTTGGATTTTATGATCTGTGTAACAAACTCAACATGATTGACAGCTACTGGCCGTTGATATTGCCCAGTATTGCGAGTCCGGCTACGGTATTCTTTCTGCGGCAGTATATTCTGTCAGTGATGCCGCGGTCGATTCTGGAGGCTCCGAGAGTGGACGGCGCGGGAGAACTGAAGATATTTCACCGGATCGCTCTGCCGATCATGGCACCCGGTATTGCGACCATGGCAATCGGTACGTTTATCGGAAGCTGGAATAATTACCTGATACCGATGATGCTGATCAACACACCGGAAAAGCGGCCGCTGCCCGTAATGGTTGCGGAACTGTCCGCTGTGCGCGACATTACCACGAATCTGGGTGCGACCTATCTGGTAGTAGCAGTGTCCGTTGTGCCGATCATGATCTCGTTCTGCTTCTTTTCCAAATACATTATCAGCGGTATTTCTGCCGGGAGTGTAAAAGAATAGGATGCATTCAGAACGAAAATATGGTATGCTGAGACAAAAGTGAATAGAGAGCGAGGGTGTTTATTCTATGAAACGTCTTTGGAGTCTGATTTTAGTTTTGGCAATAGCGGTGGCGACAGCCGGGTGTACGAAAGTACAGCCGGCTGAAACTGCTTCCGGGGCGAATGCCGAGGAAGAGGATACAGTGACGCTGGAATGGTATATCAATTATAATTGGTATAACACGCCGTGGGGGGGTAATGTAGTGAGTCAGAAAGTAACAGATCATACGGGCGTGGATATCCGGTTTGTCTCTCCTGACGGTAATGAGACTGTGAATCTGGATGCGCTGATTGCCGGGGATAAACTTCCGGATCTGGTGACGTTAGGCTGGTGGGAATCGCAGGTGAGTGTAATGATCAATGCCGGGCAGATTTATGCACTGAATGAGCTGGCGGACGAGTATGATGCCTATTTCTGGGAGGTGGCGGATGCGGAGAGGCTCAAGTGGTATACACAGCCTGACGGAAATGTGTACTGCTATCCCAATTCCTCCTATTCTCCGGGTGATTATGAAAAGGGCAGGATCAGTTCTAATCAGACGTTTCTGGTGCGGAAAGACATTTATGAGGCGATAGGATCTCCGGACATGACGACACCGGAAGGCTTCGCTGATGCGGTTCGGGCTGCGGCAGAGAAGTTTCCGTTAGTGGACGGCAAGGCGCTCATTCCTGTGGGGGCGCATGAATTTACAGAGCGGGGCTGTGATTCCTTTGATAAATTTTTACAGAATTTTCTGGCAATTCCCTATGAAAAGGACGGGGAATATTACGACAGATATACCGACCCGGAGTATAAGCGATGGCTCATGATGTTTCGGGAACTTGGCGAAGAAGGGCTTTTGTCCAATGAAATCTTTATTGATAAACGGGCGCAGATGGAAGAAAAAATAGCGGACGGCAGATATTTCTGTATGCTCTACCAGCGGACTGACATGGCAGAGCAGCAGCGGGTTCTGGCCGAAAAAAATCCGGACAGCATCTATATTGCGGTAGATGGTCCGAAAAATGAGGCGGGAGATATGCATACGCTGCCGAGTTCAAGCCTGAACGGCTGGACTGTCACCATGATATCCAAAAACTGTAAGGATCCGGAGAAAGCCATCAGATTCCTGTCATTTCTCATGAGCGAGGAGGGACAGAAACTGATCGCTCTGGGCGTGGAGGGAGAGAATTACCGGATGGAGAACGGCAGGGCAGTGTTGACGGAGGAAACGCAGCTGTTGATGCAGACGGATTATCCGGAATACGTCAGACAGGTGGGGGCAAATGATACATATTGGATGCTCCAGGATAACCGGATGCAGGCCGAGTGGATGCCGAAAGAGGATGAGATACTTTACCAGATGGAAGAGTGGACATATCCCTATGTCTGCTATACGGGGCAGTATGATGTATTTTTAACCGACGGGAGTGAAGTGAATACCGCCCAGGAGAAGATTGAGGAGATTCACGGAGAGATGCTTCCGCGGCTTCTGCTGGCACCCACGGAGGAGGAGTTTGAGCGGCTGTGGGACGAATATGTGACGCTCAGGGAGGAAAACGGCCTGAGTGCGGTGCTGCAGGAGAGCACCCGCCAGATGTCGGCAGCGAAAGAAAAGCTTGGTATAGAATAACGGTTCGGCCGAAAGCAGAACTGCAGCATATAGAGTGAGGGACCGCCATGAAATGGTTTCGCAGAGCAAAATTATCCAGACAGCTTTCTGTTATTAATTGTTTTTTTGTCTTAATTCCTACATTGTTACTGTGGGGCAGTATGATGAGCTCCGTACAACGGACCGCAATTCGCACAAGAGAGCAGGAGGCAGGCGTGCGGCGTACCCAGATGGTGACGGAAGCGGAGAGAATTGCAGAACTGTGTAATCTTTCCACGCAGGTGTTTCTGAATACGCCGGCATTGATGAACCATTTGACGGCGTTGAAACAGGGAAAGGAAATTGAATCGCTGGAACTGTTGGAGTTTTACAGGGAGGATATTGCCAGTCTGGAAAAGATCATCATCAGTAATCCGGAATTGTATCAGATCCGCGTTTACTCCAGCGAGGACGATATTTATGAGATGCTGCCGATCCTGTACAGTGCGGGACGTCTTGAGAGAATGCCGTGGGCGCAGGAAGAGATCGTTTCGGGAACCTGGCATCTGGATTATACGGAGCAGTTTTTTTCTGACAGTCAGCCAACGGAGCATGTGACAAGTCTGATCACCAATATTTCTGTTCCGTCTGTGGGAAACGTGGGGGTTTTAGAGGTCTCTGTCCGCCTGGACGAGGTCATGCCGGAGCTGTATGAAGAGAGTGACTATAGCTTTTCACTGCTCCTGTCGGATGATGCAGAAGTGTTAGCGGGGATATGTCCTGTGGACAGCGCTTTGCTGGCACAGATTCCTTATACAGAGGAAATCGGTCTGTATAATGTGGACGGGCACAGGGTACTGATAGCCCAGTCTGATCTGCGGGTATTTAACTGCCGTTACATGCATGTGATGGACCTGTCGGATCTGGAAGAGAACATTCTCGGAGAGGCGGTCCTGCTGCTTGTGTTGCTGCTGATTGCATTTTTGCTCATGGTGATCATGATATCAAGGTTGACAAAGCAGATGCTGCGCGGTTTTTACGGGGCTTTCGATGGGATGAGAGCGTTCGCCAACGGAGATATCGATGCCACGGTGGATATCTCGGGCGAAGGCGAGGTAGCTCTGTTTGCAAAAGAGCTGGGAGCGCTGCTTGATAAGATCCGTCAGCTTATGCGGGACAATCTGGAACAGGAGAGACTGACGCAGAGTATGGAGATACGCGCGCTTCACAATCAGATCAATGCCCATTTTATCTATAATGTGCTGGAGGCCATAAAAATGATGGCGGAGATTGATGAGGAATATGAGATTGCCGACGCTGTCACCAGCCTGGGGAAGCTTTTGCGCTACAGTATGAAATGGGAAAAAAGGAATGTCATGCTGCGGCGGGAGATTGAGTATATTGAGAATTACATTGCATTGATGAACCTGCGTTTTGACCATTGTATCTCCCTTGAGGTGGATGTTCCGGAGGAACTTATGATACAGCGGATCCCTAAGATCAGCTTACAGCCTGTGGTGGAAAATGCTGTTATTCACGGGGCGGCATTTCTGGAGGCGGATACCACGATTTCGCTGCAGGGCAGGATCGACAGTGAGAGATCGCAGGTTCTGATCATGATAACGGATGAAGGCGGGGGAATGGACGAGGAGGCGCTTTCGCGTCTCAGGCGGCAGATTAGCGGCGAGGAACCGGCGCACTCTTCCTCCGGCAACGGGATCGGCCTGCACAATGTGCATAGCCGGATCAGGCGTTCCTTTGGAGAGGAGTACGGTTTAGAGGTGGATTCCAGGCTGCATGTCGGAACCACCGTCACAATTACACTGCCATATCAAATGCGGGAGGAGAAAACGGAATGAGGACGGTTTTGATAGCGGAGGATGAAAAACTGATTCGACAGGGTCTGGAGGCGATGGTGCGGAGGGCGCCCGTTCCGGTGGAAGAGATCTTGTCGGCAAAAGACGGGGAGGAGGCACTGGAAATTTTACGCCGTCAGGCGGTGGACGTGCTGATCACGGATATCCGGATGCCCCGCATGGACGGCATCGCTCTGGCGGAGCAGGCGGCAGCGCTTCCGAATCCGCCGCTCATTCTGGTGGTCAGCGGCTACGATGATTTTAACTATGCGGTATCCATGCTGCGGCAGGGAGTGCATGATTATCTGTTAAAGCCGGTGGAGAGACAGCGTCTGTTCGGCGTGTTGGAGAAAATGGAAGAAAAACTGAAGGAGCGGCAGAAAGAGGAACAGAACGCTTCCCGCCAATACTTCCATGCGATCAGGCTGATCATGCTGGAACAGGAGGAGGGCAGGGAAGAGTATCAGAGCTTAGTGGAGCGCTACGAAGCAGACTTTATAAAAGAGGATTATGTGGCATATTGTGCCGGAGAGCTCAGCGAAGATGACGAAAAAGGCACTGCGGCGCAGAAATTGCCGGAAGGTGTGCTGCGATATCCGGCGACGGGGGAACTGTTTCTCTATGTGTCGCCCCTGGAGCGGCAGGAGAGCATGGAAGGGCTGCTTCCCATGCCGGCGGGCAGCAGCAGGAAACACCGGGGACTCGCGCAGTTGAGAGCTGCTTATCGGGAGGCATATGAGGCGTGGCAGCGTTCATTTTTCACATTGGATCTGGAAAAGGAGGAAACGGCCGGAAACAGAACTCCTTTGGCAGTGAGCGGCAAACAGCTGCTCGGTATGGTGAGTCTGTCCTGGGATAAAGAGGTATCGAAGCTTCTGGGCGAACAGGCGGAAATTGTGGCAAAGGGAGAAGGAGCTCCGGAAGAGTTTGCACGTATCTGCTCGGAATTTATCAAGGAGCTATGCGGTACATATGAAAACCTGATCGAGCCGGACGATGATCCAGTACGGTTTGCGCAACTGTGGAATTTCCGGGATATCGACGGGTATTTGGAAGAACTGGAGGAGTGGCTTGGCCGGTTTTGTGAGCAGCTTGCGGTAAAGTTTGCGGATTATGAAAATAAGCAGAAAATCCGTCAGGCGGTACAGTATATGCAGACACATTTTACGGAACCTCTCAATATGGCGGTCGTCAGCAACTATGTATCCATGAATTATTCGCTTTTCAGTCTGTTGTTCAAACAGTATACGGGGACAAATTTTGTCAGCTATCTTCAGGAACTGCGAATCAGGGAAATGCGTCGTCTGCTGGAAACCACGGATCTGCGGGTGAATGAGATCGGGAGAAAGGTAGGTTTTCTGGACGAAAAACACTTTTTAAAGGTATTTAAGGCAGCTACGGGTTTTTCACCCACGGAATACCGGAAAGCAAATGCCATGATGGAGAAAAAAGAGACGAAGTAATATTTAAAAAAATCACACCAAAACAACAATCGGCATATTTCAATATGCCGATTGTTTCGTTAGAATGGAGAAAAACAGGCGAAGACGGAACTGGAAAACAGGCGAAGGCGGAACTGGAATAGGAGGCGAAGTACTTTGGAGCAATTATCTTATCTCAATGAGCAGGGTGATTTTATACTGCGTCAGGCACACAAATATCCTGGTATCTATATGCCGTTAGTGAATGAAGGAGGTCTGGTCAGCGCCGTGACACCCTGGCTGGCCGGAGACTGCAAAGCGGATCAAAACACATTTCTTCTGCCGCCGGCGGGCATGGAAACACTCCATGAGAGCCGTGCGGTACGAAATTTCTGGATAAGGCCGGAGGGAGATGCGCCGTGGTCTGTCACGGGTCAAAGCGCTTTGCAGAGAGCAAAACAATATACAGATGAGGAAGAGACCGTACTGACAGGGGGACTTTTGTGGCAATGTCTGACAAGAAGGAATGACCGCATCGGATTGAAGGCGGAGACACTGAGTTTTGTCCCGGCGGGGCGAGAGAAAATAGAGATCATGCAGGTCGCATTGACAAATTGCGGAGAGGGCGATCTGACATTTGAACCCATTGCCGCAATTCCCATGTACGGCCGTTCGGCGGACAATGTGAGGGATCACCGCCATGTGACCAGTTTGCTGCATCGGGCGGAGGTGGAAAAATACGGCGTGAAGGTTTCTCCAACAATGACTTTTGATGAGCGGGGACATAAACCGGGTCGGGTGACCTACCGGGTATGGGGAGCGGAGGGGAACGGAATCCCGCCGAAAGAATTTCTGACAAGAACCTGCGATTTTGTGGGACAGGGGAGTTATGATTGGCCTGAAGCATTGGCTGCACCCGGACCTGCGCCGGTCAGACAGCAGGCGGGAGACCGGACAGAAGGCGGCGAGATGACGGCAGTACTGTTTTTTGACAGGGTGTGTTTAAAGCCCGGAGAAACGCGCCGCTATCAGATTGCGCTGGCAATAGATGAAGAACCGCTGGCATATATGAATGAAGCAAAGATCGCTTCTTCATTGGAGGAAACAAAAGCATACTGGCAGAAGAGAGGTGCGCGTTTTAAAACAGGAGATTCCCGTTTCGATTTATGGAGCCGTTATGTGGCGGTACAGCCGACACTGCGCCGTATCTGCGGATGCAGTTTTTTACCCCATCATGATTACGGCCGGGGCGGCCGGGGCTGGAGGGATTTATGGCAGGACAGCCTTGCTCTGATACTGGCGGACCCGGACGCAGTGAGAAGGAATCTGTTGTGCTATTTTGCGGGAGTGAGAAGAGACGGTACCAATGCGACGATCATCGGTGCAGAGCCGGGAGAGTTCAAGGCGGACCGCAATCAGATTCCAAGAGTCTGGATGGATCATGGATTCTGGCCTTTGTTCACGGTGAAACTTTATCTGGATGAGACAGGCGATGACGATTTTCTGCTGGAGAGACAGCCCTATTTTACCGATACGTTTGCGTGGCGGGGAGAGGGAGAACCAAGGAGGACGGCGGCTCCCGTCAGTGTCGGAACAGTGTTGGAACATATGATAGTGCAGGCGGTGACAGCATTTTTTGATGTGGGCGAGCACGGCCACATCCGCCTCAGAGGCGCCGACTGGAATGACGGTCTGGATATGGCAAAAGAGAGAGGCGAGAGCGTTGCATTTACGGCGGCTTATGCCTATGGGCTTATGATCCTGGCGCAGATGGCGGAGCGTTTGAAAAAACGCAGGATAGTGCACGTCAGTGTGCAGGAACCGTTAGCGCAACTGCTGAGGGCGGCCGCCGGGATGTACGGAGACCGGGACCGGATGCGTGCCGCTTTATTTACATACTGTGGCGAAACAGAGAAAAACAGAAAAACAGAGGAATTCCCGACAGAGGAGTTACAGCAGATCACGGCTGCCATGGCCGGGCAGATCAGAGACCATATAGCAAAAACAGAGTGGGTCGGCGACGGGGCAGAGCTGTCCTGGTATAACAGCTATTATGACAATAACGGCCGTTCCCTGGAAGGAGTGAAAGCAGGACAGGTGCGCATGATACTGACGGGGCAAGTGTTCTGTCTGTTGTCCGGTACGGCTGATGAAGTGCGGGCAAGACAGATCATCCGGGCGGTGGATTGGTATTTGTGTACGCCGAACAGGGGAGGTTATTGCCTGAATACCGATTTCAAAGAGACGAAACTGGATATGGGACGGATGTTTGGATTTGCTTACGGACATAAAGAGAACGGGGCGGTATTCTGCCACATGGCGGTGATGTATGCCTATGCGCTCTATGAACGGGGCTTTGCGGCGGAAGGCTGGCGTGTATTGGAACTGCTGTATGAACAGGCCGCAGACTTCGGACGGAGCAGAATCCTGCCGGGTATACCGGAATATTTTGACGACAGAGGGGTCGGTATGTACCCGTGGCTGACCGGGGCGGGAAGCTGGCTGATGCTGACCATGCAGACCCAGGTGTTCGGTGTTCGCGGCAGCGGCGGAAATCTGTGTCTGGAGCCGAAACTGACCCCGGCACAATTTGATGCAAGCGGAAAATCAGAGATAAGATGTGCATTTATGGGACGTCCCATCAGAGTGCGTTACGAAAATCCCCATAAACTTGACTGGCAGCAGTATCAGATCGAATCAATCCGTATTCGGGAGAAAACCTTCCTCTGCAATACCCCGCAGTTTGTCATACCGGGAGAGGAATTGCAGAAAGGAGACGGGGAACTGCTCATAGAGGTCAGGCTGGCGCAAAAAGGAGGAACAGAGAATGTTTGATGAAAGAAATCGTTTTATCATAGAGGATTACCGGAAAAAACCGCCGTTTTCCAGTTTTTTGCCCGGTATTGCAGGTCCTATGGGAATACCGATGTGGTGCTTTTACAATAACCGCGGGCAGGGAGTGTGCAGTTTCGGTGCAAAGGATAAGGATCATGCGATACTGGAGTTTAGTCCGGCCCATGTCGCTTACCGGGATAACAACCGCACAGGCTTCCGGACTTTCGTGAAAGTAAACGGGCGAATGACAGAGTTGTTTACAACAGACTGCCGGATGCATATCGGGATGAGTGAACTGGAGATTACGGGAAGCGATGCATCTCTGGAAGCTTCGGTTCTCTATTACGGCGTTCCGGAAGAGAGAGCGGCGCTGCTTGCAAGGGTTCTGTCCGTGACCAACACGGGCAGCGAAGCCGTGGAACTGGAATTGCTGGACGGTCTGCCCGGGGTAGTGCCTTACGGTGTGAACCAGGATATGTTAAAAAATATGACGCAGCTTGCAAAAGCATGGATGCGGGCGGAAGATGTGGATGCGGGGCAGGCTTACTTCAGGGTGCGTGCTTCCATGGTGGATACGGCTTGTGTCACGGAGGTGAAAGGGGGCAATTTTTGTCTGGCCTGGGACGGGGATGGTAAGCTTCTCAGACCGCTTGTGCAGCCGTCACTGGTTTTTGGCGAGGACACCTCTTTAAGCCGGCCGGAGAACTTTGAAATTCATAGCCTTGAAGAACTCTGCGCCGCTAAGCAGATAACGGAAAACCTGTTTCCCTGCTGTCTGATGCCGGTATCCGCAACGCTGAAACCAGGAGAGACAGCACGGATATACAGTCTTTACGGGCAGGCGGACAGGAAAGAGCTTGTGCAGAATATCGCTTCAAAGGCCGGAGGGCCGGAGTGGTTTGAAGATAAGCGCAGTCAGGCCGCCGGACTGGTGGAGGAGCTGTGCAGCAAAATAGAAGTGCGCACGGCGGATCCGGTGTTTGACGCCTACTGTAAGCAGACTTACCTCGATAATCTGCTTCGGGGCGGAGCACCCATGTTTTTTGAGCATGACGGCAAAAAGGCGCCGTTCTATATATATTCTCGTAAACATGGAGACCCGGAGCGGGAGTACAATTATTTTTCTGTGGGAGGAGAGTACTACGCCCAGGGAAATGCCAATTTCCGGGATGTGAACCAGAACAGACGGTGCGATGTGCTGTTTGAGCCGAGGCTTGAGGAGGAAAATATTCATACCTTTTTTGATCTGATTCAGGCGGACGGTTATAATCCGTTGGTATTGACGGCGGCACTCTACACACTGCCGGAGGAGAAGAGAGAGGAGTTTATTTCCCGTCTGCCGAAGGCGGCTGCCCTGTTTGAGAGAGCATTTACGCCAGGTGAACTTGCCGTAGCAGCGGAGGATGCGGGGCTCTCCAGGCAGGATGTCCGGCAGCTGGTATCGGAAGCGGTCTGTGCCGCAAAGAGCAGACCCTGCGCTACGTTCAGTGAAGGGTACTGGTGTGATCATTGGACCTATAATCTGGATTTGATAGAAAGCTATCTGACAGTGTTCCCGGAGAAAGAAGAAGAGCTCTTGTTTGAGCATTGCAGATACCGTTGGTATGAATCTCGTGTATTGGTAAATCCGAGGACAAAGCGTTATGTCATGACGGATAAAGGGCTTCGTCAGTATCAGGCGTTAGATGAGACGGCGGCCGAAGAGGAAGAGGGAAAAAACTGGATGTGTACTGCCGATGGAGAGGAAGCACACAGCACGCTGATCGAAAAACTGCTGCTTTTATGCGCTGTTAAGACGGCTACACTGGATCCTGCCGGGATGGGCGTGGAGATGGAAGGCGGAAAACCGGGGTGGTATGATGCGCTCAACGGTCTGCCGGGATTGTTGGGATCCTCCATGGCGGAGAGCTGTGAGCTGGCGCGTCTGCTGCACTTTACCGCTGCGGCGATTGAAAAGCGGGAGGGTAAAATGGCAGTTTACTGCGAAATAGCAGATCTGCTGGAGGAGACAGACAGAATTCTCCGGGAGACAGAATCTGTGGATGAAGCGTCAAGTGAGATGGATCCTGAGACCGGAACGATTCGGGATACGGATACTGCATGGATCCGCTGGGATCGATTGAACGGTATGAAAGAGACATATCGCGATGCTGTTCTGAGAGGATACTCCGGAGAACGAAGGCATCTGTCCTGCCGGGAGACGGCGGGTTATCTGCGGAGAATGGAGAGGATAGTAATGGACGGGATCCGGAAAGCGGAAAGATACACGGGTGGAATCTGTCCAACCTATTTTACCTTTGAAGCCACACAGGTAAAAAATACTTCTGAGGGAGTCATGCCGGTAGAACTGCATCCCTGTGTATTGCCGTTGTTTTTGGAGGGGCCTGTGCACCGTATGAAGTTAGAGGCTTCCAAAGAAGAAAAAAGTGTTATGGCACAGCAGATTCAGGAGAGCCCGCTTTATGATAAGGTACTGCAAATGTATAAGGTCAATGCCAGTCTGAAGGAGGTTAGTCTGGAGGCGGGCAGAGCGAAGGCGTTTACGCCCGGGTGGCTGGAAAATGAATCTATATGGCTTCATATGGAGTATAAATGGCTGCTGGAACTATTGAAAAATGGTCTCTATGATGCGTTTGCGGAAGCTTTTTACAAAGCGGCAGTGCCCTTCCTCGACGCAGAGCGGTATGGACGCAGCCCGTTAGAAAATGTGTCATTTATTGCTTCGTCGGCAAATCAGGACGCTTCCATTCACGGCAGAGGCTTTGTGGCGAGGCTGTCCGGTTCCACAGCAGAATTTTTACAGATATGGCAGATCCTGTTTTTTGGGCGCACGCCGTTTCAGATGGAGGACGGCAGGCTGCGTCTGCAGTTTACACCCTTTATTCCGGAGTATCTGATGCCGGATGACGGTGTGGTGGAGGCCATGTTTTTAGGGCATATCCCAGTGGTATACCGGGCGGCAGGCTGTTTTGCGCTGATGCCGGGAAAGACAAAGGTTCTGCGCTATGTTCTTACCGGAATAGACGGAAAAGAAGAATTGGTGGACGGGGCATATCTGCCAAAGCGCCAGGCGAAAGCGGTGCGGGACGGCCGGATTGCCGCAATTCAGGTTATGATGAAGCAGTGAAGAGACGGAACTAAAATAGGAGAATAAGATGAAAGCGACATTAACGATTACTGATTTGGAAAATAATATCCGGTGGCAGCAGTCTGCTCTGGAGCCGGGGGAAGTGGATCACGTCCATCAGGTAAGTGTCTATCCCTTTATGAAAAGGCAGACTATTCAGGGCTTTGGCGGGGCTTTTACGGAGGCGGCGGCATGGTGCTGCGGACAGCTTTCCGTCGAAAAAAGACAGCAGGTGCTGAGAGCGTATTTCGGCGATGAAGGACTGAGATATACGATGGGCAGGGTTCATATGAACAGCTGTGATTTTTCTCTGGGAAATTATGCGTGTGTGGAAGATCCGGAGGATGAAAAACTGGAGAGCTTTACGGCAGAGAGAGATGAGAAATATATGATTCCCATGATTCTGGAGGCGCAGGATATTGCGGGGCGGCCGATTGATCTGATGCTAAGTCCCTGGAGCCCGCCGGCTTTTATGAAAACAAATGGGGAAATGAATCATGGAGGAAGTTTAAAACCTGAGTATCGCGGACGATGGGCGGCATGTATGGCAAAATATGCTTCCTATTACAGAGACAGGGGCTGTTCGGTGCGGCTCATGTCGGTACAGAATGAGCCGGCGGCAGTTCAAACATGGGATTCCTGTATTTATACTGCGGAGCAGGAGGGCGAATTTGCCAGAGATGAACTGTTTCCGGCGCTGCAGGCGGCGGGCTGCGGAGATATCCGGATTCTGGCCTGGGATCACAACAAAGAAGTTCTGCCGTATCGGGCGGAAGAGACGATGGCGGTTCCGGGAGCCGAAGAAGCAGTGGGGGGATTTGCCGTACATTGGTATACCGGCGATCATTTTGACGCGCTGCGCCTTGTGCGGGAGAAATGGAGTGGAAAGGAACTCTGGTTTACGGAGGGCTGCGTGGAATACAGCAGGTTTGACGGAATGTCTCATGTAAAAAAGGCGGAGATGTATGCCCATGATATGATGGGGAATCTGAACGGCGGAGTAAGCGGGTGCCTGGACTGGAATCTCGTGCTGGATGCTTCGGGCGGACCGAATCATGTGGGAAATTTCTGTGAAGCGCCTGTTATGCTGAATGAAGCGGGAGATGATTACCGCATTATGGAAGAATACTATTATATCGGTCATTTCAGCCGCTTTATCCGTCCCGGGGCGGTCTGCCTGGGAAGCTCCTCCTACAGCGCAGAGGTTGAAGTTTTGGCCTTTGAAAATACGGACGGGGAGAGAGGTGTGGTGCTCTTAAACCGCACGAAAGAAACTGTTCCGGTCAGCGTGACACAGGATGCAGAGAGGGCATATTGTGTGGAGCTGCCGGCACACAGTATCGCAACTGTCTGCTGGTAAGCAGTTAGATAATGGAAGCGAAAACGGAGAATACTGCCGGAAGGGAAAATATAGCAATTTACTTTTGAAGTGTACTATTGTATAATAGCGAAAGATATTCGGGAATTGAATGCTTACAAAGCATTTAGGCTTCATGAGGTACAAAAACAATAGAAACGAGGAACAAAAATGAGTGAAACGGCAGTAGCTTTCCCGCATCTGGGAATATATCTGGAATATGTGCCGAAAAGTTTTACGGTATTTGGCTTCACAATAGCTCTTTACGGTGTGGTGATTGCGTTTGGTATGGGAGCGGGACTGGCGCTGGCACTTCGTGTCGCGAAAAAGTACGGTTATGATACGGAACGGGTCTGGGATTTTTTTCTGTATGGTATTATTTTCGGGCTTATCGGGGCAAGAATTTATTACGTGGTTTTTGCATGGGATTTCTATAAAAACGATCTGCTGAGTATCTTTAATGTGCGGGAGGGCGGCCTGGCAATATATGGCGGCGTGATCGGCGCTTTTCTGACTTTATATATTTTTTGCAGAAAAAAGAAGATAAATTATTTTACGATGTTAGATATCTGTGTGCCGGGGCTGGCTCTGGGACAGGCTATCGGGCGATGGGGGAATTTTTTCAACAGAGAGGCTTTCGGGGAATATACGGATTCTCTGCTTGCCATGCAGCTTCCGATGGCGGCAGTGCGGCCTCATGAAGTTACGGAAAATATTGCGGCGCATATGACGGATGGCGCAATCCAGATGCACCCGACTTTTTTATATGAATGTCTCTGGAATCTTGTGGTGGTTGCTGTAATGCTTCTTGTCTGGAAATATAAGCAGTTTGAGGGGGAGATCGCGCTTATCTATCTGGGAGGATACGGACTGGGCAGAAGTTGGATTGAGGGATTCAGGACGGACCAGCTGCATCTGCCGGGAACGCAGATTCCGGTTTCCCAGCTTTTGGCGATTATACTGGTTATTTTTTCTGTGGTGACTTATGTGTTAGTGATGCGGAAAAGGAAGCTGAAGGCGGGACAGACGAAAGAAGAATAAGCAGTGTGTCCGTATTTCTGAAGGAGAATTGAAGCATGGATGAAATAAAAGCAAAACTGCATACCGGAGAACTTTATTTTCCGGAGGACAAAGAAATCACAAAAGAGCAGAGGGTTTATCAGGATTTATTGTATGAGTACAATCAGACCAGGCCATCAGAAGAGGAAAAAAGAGCCGGGCTGCTGAAAAAGATGCTGGGTGACTGTGGGGAAGAGGTATATATTGAGGCACCGTTTTATGCCAACTTCGGCGGACATCATTGCCACTTCGGAAGCCATGTGTATGCAAATTACAATCTGACATGTGTGGATGATACCCATATTTATATCGGGGATTACACGATGTTTGGACCGAATGTGACGATCGCCACAGCGGGACATCCGATCCTGCCGGAACTTAGGCAGAAAGGGCTCCAGTATAATATGCCGGTTCATATTGGAAAAAACTGCTGGATCGGCGCAGGTGCCATTCTTATGCCGGGTGTGACCATTGGTGATAATGTGGTGATCGGAGCGGGGAGTGTTGTGACCAAAGATATCCCGTCAAATGTGGTAGCAGTGGGAAATCCCTGTCGGGTGATGCGCGAAGTGGGAGAGCATGACCGGAAATATTATTACAGGGATAAGGAAATTGATTGGGGTGAATGGGGAGCAGAGAAAGTTGGGTCATAATGAAAATGGAACGCCGACGCATATCAGGGTGCGCGGGGCGAGAGTACACAATTTAAAGAATGTGGATGTGGATATTCCGTTAAACAGGATTGTCGGGATAGCAGGGGTTTCCGGTTCCGGAAAATCTTCACTGGCACTGGGAATCCTGTATGCGGAAGGCTCCAGACGGTATCTGGAGGCGCTTTCCACATATACGAGAAGGCGTATGACACAGGCTGAAAAAGCGCAGGTGGATGAGGTGATGTATGTGCCTGCGGCTCTTGCACTCAGACAGCGTCCCGGTATTCCCGGCATACGCAGTACTTTCGGAACAGGGACGGAACTGTTAAACAGTCTGCGCTTGATGTATTCAAGACTGGCGCAGCACCGCTGTCCGAAGGGACACTATGTAAAGCCGTCTCTGCGTGTTGCGGCGGGAAAAGAGCTTGTCTGTCCGGTGTGCGGCGAGCGTTTTTTTGCGCCCGGCGCGGAAGCGCTGGCTTTTAACAGTCAGGGAGCCTGCAGGCGATGTGACGGAACCGGAATCGTCCGGACGGTGGACGAGAAGACGCTTGTGCCGGATGAGTCTCTTTCCATTGACGAGGGTGCTGTGGCGCCGTGGCAGACATTAATGTGGTCGCTGATGAAAGATATTGCCCGCGAGATGGGTGTCCGGACGGATGTGCCGTTCCGGGAACTGACGGAAAAAGAGCGGGATATTGTATTTCACGGGCCGGCGGTGAAGAAAAATATTATCTACCAGAATAAGACAAGCGGCGCCATGGGAGACATGGATTTTACCTATTTCAATGCAACCTACACTGTGGAAAATGCACTATCCAAGGTGAAGGATGAGAAAGGGATGAAGCGGGTAGAGAAATTTTTGAGGCAGAGTATCTGCCCGGACTGCGGAGGAACCAGACTTTCTGAGGAGGCGCGTGCCCCGAAGCTTCGCGGGATTTCTCTTGCGAAGGCCTGTACTATGACGCTCTCGGAGTTGACTGAATGGGTCAGTGGCGTACCGGAATCTCTGCCGGAGGAAATGCGGCCGATGGCGGAAAGTATCTGTGAATCTTTTCTGAGCGCGGCGAAGCGGCTGATGGATCTGGGGCTTTCCTATCTGACATTAGATCGCGCGGCCTCCACGTTATCGACAGGGGAGCGGCAGAGAATGCAGCTTGCCAGAGCGGTCAGAAACCGCACTACCGGTGTACTGTATGTGTTGGACGAACCGTCTATCGGTCTGCATCCCTCCAATATGGAGGGACTGACAGGGGTGATGCATGATCTTTTACAGGATGGGAATACGGTTATCCTGGTGGATCATGATACCCATGTACTTTCGGAAGTGGATTGGCTGATAGAACTCGGGCCGCAGGCCGGGGCAGGCGGAGGAACGATCATTGCACAGGGAACGCTTCACGATGTGGCGCAAAATCCGGCTTCCAGGATTGGCGGATTTCTGACAGGAAAGTCGGTCATTGATATAGGGCGGCATATTTCTTCGGAGCAGATGTTTGAACTTGGAACCATTCATCTGTCCACTTCTGAAATCCATACGGTGAAACCGCTTAAAGTGGATTTCCCGAAGGGGAGGCTGATCGCCGTGACGGGAGTCTCCGGTTCCGGAAAGACAACGATGATCCTGGAAAGTCTGATTCCGGCACTGGAAGCTTCTGTCAAAGGAGAAAAACTGCCGGAGCATGTGCTCTGCGTCTCGGCGGAGGGAATCAGGCAGATAAAGCTGATCGATGCAACACCGATCGGTGTGAATGTCCGCTCCACAGTGGCGACTTATGCCGATGTGCATGATGAACTGCGCAAGATCTATGCGAGAACGCCGAATGCGAAGGAAAAGGGATATAAGGCGGGAGATTTTTCCTATAATACGGGAAAACTGCGCTGTCCGGTCTGTGACGGTACAGGATCCATCAGTCTGGATGTGCAGTTTTTGCCGGATGTGGAGATTGCATGCCCGGAATGCGGCGGTTCACGGTACGCAAAGGAGGCGAGCCTGATCCGGCGGGTATCCAAAAAGAACAGTGGTGCCTATACACTGCCGGAATTGATGGATATGAGTATCGATGAGGCTCTGGAGGCCTGTGCGGATCTTCCGAATGTGGAAAAAAAGCTTAGAGTGCTCCATGATCTCGGGCTCGGATATCTGACGTTGGGAGAGGAGACGCCGAGTCTGTCCGGAGGGGAGGCCCAGAGGCTGAAGCTGGCAAGTGAGATGGGAAGAGGGCAGTCGGATTCCGTATTTGTTTTTGATGAGCCGACCATCGGACTGCATCCGCTGGATGTGGAGGGATTGTTACAGGTTTTCCGTAGGCTGATTGAAAATGGAGCAACCGTGATCGTGATCGAACATGATCTGGATGTCATCCGGAATGCGGATTATGTGATCGATATGGGGCCGGGAGGCGGTATTCACGGCGGCGAGATCATTGCGAAAGGGACACCGCAGGAGATTCGTGAGGAGCAGAACAGTTTGACGGGGAAATATCTGAAAGACTGACATATACGGAAGGGGAGCAGAGGGCTATGTATGAATGTCCGAATTGTGCCGGAAATCTCAAATTTGATATCGCCAGACAGCAGTTATACTGCGAGTACTGCGGTACGCAGGCGGATCCCTACAGTTTTGAGAAGGAGAGAGATGCCGAAGAGACAAGAGTGTCGTCCGGAAGATATGAGGTGACGATTTTCACCTGTCCGCAGTGCGGCGGCGAGCTGATCAGCGAGGATACCACGGCGGCTACATTCTGCAGTTTCTGCGGCGCTTCCACTATTCTGGACAGCCGCATCAGCAGGAAGAAACGTCCTGACTTTATCATTCCCTTTACGAGGACGAAGGAAGACTGCAGAAACGCTTACAAAAAAATGCTGCGCCGTGCTGTCTTTGCTCCGAAAGAGTTGAAGGATGAAAAGCATATTGAAAAATTCAGGGGAATCTATATGCCCTACTGGGTGTATTCTTTTGAAAGAAAGGGATTGATGTCGTTTCCGGGAAAGCAGACCTGCAGGAGCGGAGACTATCTGATTACAGATCATTATGAATTGAACTGTCATGCGGAGGAAGAGTATAGGGGACTGGCTTACGATGCATCCTCCACTTTTTCCGACAGTCTGAGCGGCGCTATTGCGCCTTTTGATATGAGGCAGGGGAAAGCGTTTGCCCCTTCCTTTTTGAGCGGCTTTTACGCGGATACCAGTGATGTGAAAAAACAGGTCTATTTACAGGAAGCGGAAGATATTGTGGTGCAGGATGTTGCCCGTATATTGGAGGGGGATCCGATATGCAGAAAGTATCATGCGGGGGAGGAGAGGACTTTTGAATGGGCATTAAAACCGGCTAAGCAGACAGTGCAGCTCGCTATGCTGCCGGTTTGGTTTCTCTCTTATCGAAACGGCGACAGAGTCAGTTATGCAGTGGTGAACGGACAGACGGGGAAAGCGGCGGCGGATCTGCCTGTGGATCTGAAAAAATATCTGGCGGGATCTCTTCTGTTAGCTCTCCCTCTGTTTCTTTTGCTGAATCTGTTTCTGACTGTCACACCGGGAAAGGTTCTGATGATCGCAGTGTTGTTGGCGGTTCTCTGCATTTTTATTTCCAATGCGCAGCTGTCACATATTCTGGCGAGGGAGTCGGGGGAGAACGACAGAGGACTGGCTGCGGCGAGAGGAATGCTCAGAGAATATAATGCCCGACATAAGAAAAGAAAACCTGTCAGAATATCATGGAACGGAAGTATTATGAGTATAACTATGATCGCCTGGATCGGCCTTCAAATTGTGGCGATAGGCGGATTAAAGGAAATGGTAATAGCCATTCTGCCGATCCTGCTGCCCGCAATAATGTTTTACGCTGTCTTTCACATCGGGCTCGGAAGGGGAGATTCCGGAAAGAAACTTTCTTACGGCGGGCATTTTAAAGAAAAGTGGCCGGTTCTGATAAAACCCTTTATAGGGATCATGTTTGCTCTTGTCATTCTGGTCATGAAACCTGTTTCCGATTGGTTTTATTACATAGGGGCATTTGGATGTATGGGGATGCTGCTCTGGGCGATCATGGATATCATCAGACAGCACAATATGCTGACAACGCGTAAGCTGCCGCAGCTTGGCAGACGGGGAGGAGACGAACTTGAATAGGCATAAGAAAAGGAAAGGAATCTTCAGAAGTTTATGCGGTGCGCTTTTTCTCTGCTGTGGAATGATGTTTCTTGAACCGCTTCCATGTCTGGGAAAGGAAGCGGCGGATGAAAACCTGTACTATAGCAATCCGGATACCGGTTTCCGGGTTCTGGTGGAGGACAGGGCGGAATTGCTCACGGAGGAGGAACGTGAGAAACTGTCACAGACGATGCAGGAGATCACCGCGTATGGAAATGCCGCCTTTGTGACGACGCAGAGCAACGTGTACTCGACGGAAGAATTTGTGAGAAGTTATTATATGGAGCGGTTTGGAACGGACAGCGGTACGGTATTTGCAGTCGATATGACTAACAGAAATATCTGGATCCACAGCGACGGAGCCGTCTATAAAGTGGTGACCAAAGCTTATGCCGATACCGTGACTGACAATGTCTACCGTTATGCGTCAAGAGGGGATTATTACGGATGCGCCAAAGAGGCTTTTCGGGAGATCGATGCCCTGTTGAAGGAGCAGAAGATCTCACAGCCCATGAAATATATCAGCAATGCGCTGCTTGCCATGATCCTTGCACTGCTTATCAATTTCGGACTGGTGATCTGTTTTACCAGGCTGCGGAGGGTGGCGGAAAAAGAGCTGCTTTCCGGTATTGAAAGGCGGTTTCAGTATACGGGGCTTGGCGCTGCCCATATCCGTCAGACAAGGACTTATTCTCCGGTTTCAAGTGGTGGCGGAGGCGGAAGCAGTGGTGGCGGAGGCGGAAGCAGTGGTGGCGGAGGCGGAAGTAGCGGTGGCGGAGGCGGAGGGAGCAGCGGTGGCGGCGGAGGCGGAGGCCACAGTTTCTAGTATAACCGTCACCAATTAACTGGACTTTTTGACAGGTAATGTATCAACTATAACTTCTTCACTGGGATCTATTTCTTCAAGCCTGTATTTCCAGTGATAAACAACCGGGTCAGC
>JAAUZC010000052.1 GCA_014804795.1 Lachnospiraceae bacterium
AGGCGGTAGGATTTACGCGCAGGCAGACCTGGCGTTTTGTGATCTTTCCCCAGATGACAGCGCGCACTTTGCCGGCGCTCACCGGACAGTTTGCATCCATCATCAAGGACTCTTCGCTGCTTTCCATCATTGCCGTCATCGAACTGACCCAGACCATGCGGGAAATCAGCGCCGTAAACTTCCGGCTGTTTGAATGCTATCTGTTTCTCGGCATACTTTATCTGTGCCTGACATTGCCGGTTTCTCTTGTCAGCGAGCGCTTAGAAAGAAGGTTTCAGTATGAAAGTTGAATTTCAGAACCTGTCCAAACAATATGAACCGGGGCATACCGTTTTGTCCCCCATGAACTTTTCGGATGAAGTCCATACACTGGCGATCATCGGTCCCTCCGGCGGCGGCAAATCCACGCTGCTGCGCATCATAGGCGGCCTGATCGCACCTACCACCGGAAAGCTGTGGGTAGACTCCGAAGAAATAAAGCAAAATGAAGCTGCTCTGCAGCAGTACCGCAAAAAGATCGGTTTTGTTTTTCAACAGGGAGGATTATTCCGGCATATGAATGCCCGGGATAATATTGCAGTTCCCCTGGAACAGGTACACGGATATGACCGCGCAGAAAGCCGCGGCCGCGCTCTGGAACTTCTGGAGCGTTTCGGTCTGAAAGAAGATGCGGAAAAGAAACCTGCTGCTCTCTCCGGCGGTCAGCAGCAGCGTGTCGCTATCGCCAGAGCCGTAGCCGCCCGCCCGAAGCTTCTGCTTCTGGACGAGCCCACCAGCGCATTGGATCCGGAATATACTACCGAGGTTTTAAATGTGATCCGGGAACTGAAAGAAGACGGTATGCATTTTATCATCGTCACCCATGAAATGGGATTTGCCCGTCACGCCTGCGATAAAGTGGCCTTTCTCTGCGACGGTTCCCTGATGGAATACGGAGAAAGCGCACAGCTTTTTCAGTGCCCGGAAACAGAGCAGCTAAAGCGCTTTTTGGGGAAACTTTTGGAGTGGAATATATAAAATTCTGTCAAATTCCGCACCTCCATACCGTCTCCCGGTCAGTCATCGTAACGACTATAAATATTGATTCAGTTCCACTCTCACCGCGTTTGGTCCTTCGATTATGAAAAACCGCACACCGTTTTCCCAGAAAGGAAGTTCCTCAATTCCATCACTGACAATGGTATACCCTTTTTCCTTCGCGAGCGCGTATGCCGCTTCCACATCGGTACAGTTGATCGCGATGTGATCGATTGCTCCCGCTCTCCCGGCACATGCCCCTTCATAACATTCCAACGTCAGATCGCCGAATCTCAGAAACGCGACGTGCTGATGTCCATGGATGACCGTCTCATATATTTTCTCAAAGCCAAGTCCCACGTAGAAAGCACAGGTTTTCTCCAGATCGTCTGAAGGGATTCCGATGTGCTGAAGCCCATTACAAGTGTCCAAAATCTTTTTCTCTTCCATCTGTTTTCTCTCCTTATTCTTTAGAAGGTTCGTTACAAAAGTAAGTGTATCATAATCCATCCGCTCTATCAAGCAGACACTATTTTTGCCCGCCGTCATGTTACTTTAAATTTTGATACTCTTTCAACCGTTCATTCATGATGGCTGCCATTCTGTTATTTTTCTTCCACTCTATCACAGTAACGAGCAGAAAGACGACTGTTATGGCAATGACCATACCAAGTACCATAAAAAGATTATCCGCCTCAAACCATTCAAACCAGATGCCGCATCCCAAAACAAGCGCATTTGTTTCCAAATAATGCAAAACACATAGAATAAGCGTCATTTTCCGGCTGATCTCCCGTTCCGGATAAATAAATATGCCAAGGCTGCCGAGAAAGCCGACAATCAGTATCTGCCATAAAATTTCTACTCCGAGAGTCGTCTGCGGCCAGTATATTGTAATGTATACGGCAGTCACAAAGACCACGCTGGTCGTCACGCACATAAAGACAGAAAGCAATTTCTTCAATTTTTTCAACTGTCGCACCTCCTTATAAACCCAGCTTTTCCTTTAATACCGGAACATACTGTCTGGAAATCATAACCCTTTCCCCATTTTCCATATGTGCCTCAAAACGTCCGTTAAAAACAGGACTGAAGCTTTTCACCTTTGCCAGATTGACAATGCAGGATTTGGATGCGCGAAAAAAATCGGTTTTCTGGAATCGCTTCTCCAATTCATACAGCTTCTGCTTTGTTTCATAGACTTCCTTTTCTAAATACAAAAACACCCTGTTATCCACTGCCTCAAAATAATAAATTTCCTCCGGCGCAATCTGAAAATAGTCACTGCCCTGCAGCGCAGTTATCTTCTCCTGCCCGGCTTTTATGGCATAGACCAATTTCAGCATCTGCTTATCCACATGTCGACAACGGATAATGATCTCATCTTCCTCTCCATCCGCCCGATCCACAATCGTAATTTTCATAACGCCTCCAGATTTTGAAAAAGCTTTTTCTCAGCGATCCCTCAGTTTACGCCCCCTGTTAACCCATGCCGATACTCCTATTGCGATTATAGCACAGGCAAGCAAAAAAAGTATCTGGTATTGCAGTGAAATTTCATTTCCGTCAACAAAGACGGATACCCCCATCTGTTCCCTGAATATCTCTCCTGCGCTCTCCGGCAGACCGGCAAATGTCTCCGCGATAGCATCTTTTGTGCAGACCATCCGCATCATGGCGGCACCATGCAGCATGGGAAGGCATTTCAGTACGCTGCCGACACGCTCCGGCAGCATGGACATAGGCAGATAGATAGCGCTCACAAACCCGACAAGCGTTCCTATAATAGTCAACATACTGCTCCACGCACTCTCGCTGTGAATAAAAAGCGCCAACAGATAAGCAAAAGAAGCATACACAAAGGTATTGAGCACGATCATGCCGAATAATCGGATGCAGTCTGAAGCCGCCAGAAACGGATGTCCGCATACCGCCATGTAAATTTCACCCAAAAGCAATGTCAGCATGCACATTCCGATCCCTACAACCCAGGAAGAAAAAATATATCCGAGCGCTATTTTCAAACGCCTGACGGGCGCCGTATAAAAGCTTGCAAGCCTGTTTTTGGCTTCATCCTGCACCATCGCTCCCATGACAGTCAGCACGATCGTGACGGCATTTACCTCCAGAATGCCTGCCAGGGTCCACATCTGTATCAGATACTCCGCGTTTTTCTTATCCGCGGCAGTATCCCGCAGACCGCCAAACTGTTCCAGCGCCCACACCACATTCTCGCTGTTCATATCCCCCAAAAAGATGATCATCAATGCCAGCACGATCAACATGGAAAGCACGGAAAAAAATACCGATACATAGTCTCTTATATAAATCAATATATTTCTTTTTACTAAACAGGTAATCTCTCTCATCTGCACTACAATGCTCCTTCCTCAGTTTGTCTCCAGTTTCTTCCCCGTCACATCCAAAAACACATCATCCATAGAACCCTGCACCATTTCAAAACCGTCAATCATCCCTTCCACACCGGACAGGATCGGCAGTGCCGCCAGACTGTCCGGAAGAGATATCACAAAACAGTCTTCCTGTTTCCTATAATCCGCCTGCATTTTATCAAGCTGTTCTTCCACCGCAGGCGAGGCCGGATACAGCCGGAGTTTATCCCTGGCATAGGTTTCTTTCAGGGAAAAAGGCGTTCCGTATTCTTTTATATGACCTGCATCCATAATCGCTATGTGGGATGCTCTTGCCGCCTCCTCCATATAATGGGTTGTCAAAAAAATTGTCATATTCTCCTCTTTGCGCAATTTCTCCAGACACTCCCACACCTTTTTCCTTGTAGCCGGATCAAGTCCGGTCGTCGGTTCATCCAAAAACATAATCTCCGGCGTATTGACTAACGCCCTTGCAATTTCACACCGCCTTTTCTGTCCTCCGGAAAGTTTTGCAAACCTTCTGTTGTAAACATCCTGTAAATCCAATATGCTGCAGATCCTCTCAATATTTGACGCAAGCTTTCTGCGGTCTTTCTCATAGAGTTCTCCTCTGATAAACAGGTTTTCTTTCACTGTCAGCCTGTCATCCAGACAATTATTCTGATAGACAACTCCGATGCGTTTTCTGATTTCCCCGTCCTCTCTGCCTGCCGAAAAACCGCATATCTTTATGCTCCCCGCTGTCGGCCGGTATAGCGTGCAAAGCATATTGATGGTAGTAGACTTTCCGGCGCCGTTGATTCCCAGAAAACCGAACAGTTCTCCCTTCTCCACCTGAAAACCTATGTCATCCACCGCTTTTACCTCTCCAAAATATTTTTTCAATCCTTCCACTTCGATTATTAGCTCCATGCTTTCCTCACCTTTCCATTTTCCTACGAACTGCCCCTATGCTAAGTAACGACCGCTCGCTTCGCAGGCAGTCTTATACTAAGCAACGACCGCTCGCTTCGCAGGCAGTCTTATGCTAGCAAAAAGAGCAGCTCTCCGCAATAAAGATGCGGTAAGCTGCTCTCTCAAAAGAGTGAGTTACGTTTTAAAGAAATGAACTGCACTGAAGACACTCCAAAATATCTATTCCACCCTTTCGATAGACTCTACAATACTCATCCTGCTGACTTTCTTAAGCGGAATGCAGGTTGCGATCAGGCAGGCCCCGATTGCAGAGATCGCCGCCAACAGCATCGGCATAACAGGTAGAGGAATGATGCGGATTTCACCGGCTGCCGCGGCTTCTATGAACATCACAGCAAGATATCCGGCCGCAGCGCCGATCGCTGACGCTATCATCCCATAGTACGCCCCTTCCCACAAAAATACTTTGTAAAGGCTTGTCCCGCTCATGCCGATCGCTCTCTGCATACCGATCTCCGCAACCCGGGTATGAATGCCGGTATACACCGTATTGACAATATTGAGCAGACCGATCAACGCCACAAATAAAATCAGTCCCCAGGCTAACAGACGTATCTGTTCAAAACTCTCCGCAAGCTGTCTGTCCGTCTGTTCATAGGATACAGACACGCTGCCCGGAATCCGCCTGCAAAACTGCACAAGGTTCTCGTCAAAAGCCGCCCTGTCGGCATCCTTTGTCAGAATAGGCCGCAGTTCCTTATAATTCTCCTCTCCGGTAAGTTCGGGATATAGTCGATCGCTCACCATCACCTGGACACCGTTTGTAAATCCGCTGTTTCCCACACTGAAATACATATCATAGCCGCTTAAAGACAACAGCACCTGCATTTCTTTCCCGGCAACAGTAATGTATGACCCCTCTTCAATATGCGTGGTTCCAATCTCTATGCCCTCCACCTGCATGGGAATCGGATTGCGGATGACACAGCCCTCTCCATTTTTTATCTGATCCAGTTGTTCCAATGTCAAAGACTCGGAAAAAACATGATCCATCCAGCAGTCATTTAAACCGAAAATCTGAAATGTCTCCCCCATCCCCAGAGAGATATCGGTCTCCATCCCGATCGGACGATTCTGCTCATCCAGATCATATAAGGAAAACTGCTCCGCCGCCACAGCCGACACATTTCCATCCGCCTTAAGCGCCTTAAGTTCTCTGGGTGAAATGCCGGTCTGCTCATTGACCACCGAGTAGTCTCCCAGATGTTCCTGCATGTCCGCGGAGGTGTCCAACAGAGAGGTAAAGCTTTGCAGTACAATAAAGACAGTGATGCTCATGATCAGGGACAGAATCGTGATTGCTGTGCGGCCCGGACTTCGCCTCAGATTCAGTCGGGCGTAAAAAGCTTCAAAGCTGTATATCCGCCTCGCTTTTCTGTTTCTTCTCTTAATCTTCACAGGCCTGCCTGCCATAGCTGTGACAGGAGATACTTTCGCCGCATAGCGGGCGGCCGGAGCGGCCGCAAGAAACGCGGAAAACAGCGTGATCACTGCCCCTGCCGACAAAAAAATACCTTTGCCGGAACTGTTCTCCGCGATCAGCCGGTTCAGTTCTTCCGCGTTCTGTACTAAGAAGATTTCCGGCGGCAGCAGACCGGTGGCCGCAGTGAGGATTCCCTTGGCGGAAAGAATACCAAACAGAAGTCCTGCGGGGATGCCGACCGCACAGAGGATGATCACCTGGGCAGTTACAAGAAAATAAAGCTGCCCTCTCTCCCCTCCCATGGCCCGAAGGACGCCGTACTGTCCGATCCGTCTGGAAACAGCAATCTTCAAAATGTTATAGATCACTAATCCTGCCGCAAAAAGCAACAACACACCGACCATGATCCCGGCGGCCAACATATAGGAAAATCCCTGACCGGAAAGTTCCGTATCAACTTTTTCTCCATCATACCGGATGCCCAGAGCCTCCAGATATACCACATTGTAAAGCGTATCGAGTTCATGGACGGACAGCGTCAGGATCAGGTCATCCATCGTATCCTGAAATTCTTTTCTGTCTCTTGTCCGTATGTCCACATTATAGTAGAGATACCTCTCCGGCAGCAATACCTTCGCCGTTCCCTCTCCCACAATACCGGAGACACCGCCGCCTGTGTAATTTAAATAGTTGCCCTCTGTAATTCCCACCAGAACAAAATCCGCGGCAAAATCACAGGATTCTCTTTCAATCCCATGACGCAGCGCTTTTGACAGCGCAAGATGGATGGTATCCCCGGGTTTTCCCGCAAAACCAAGATATTGCAGTACATCCTCCGGCAGCGCGATCTCCATCGGCGCATCCGGCAGACGTCCTTCCTTCAGTCTTGACAAAGAGGGATAGACGGCAGCCACATCCTCCTCATACTCATTTAACCCTAACGTCAGAGACGTATTAATCTCCATACTGCCAAGTGTCACATATTTTCCGACAAAGGACAATCTGGAATCCTTTTCCAGTATGGCCGCCTGCCTTTCATCCATCTGTAAAAAGGTGGCATAGCGGTCGCCTCCCAGCGCGATTGCCTGCTGCTGTCTCATAGCGGACAACACTCCCATCGACTGACTGAGAGCCGTGGTCATCATGGTGGACAGGAGGATGGCCAGCAAAATCAAAAAAGAAGTGACTCTCTGGGCCATCAATTCTTTCTTCGCCAAAATTTTATAATTTTTCATCATCCGGCCACCTCCGACAAAATACCGTCCACAATGGAAAGCTGACGGTCCGCCATCCCGGCAATCCCCGGGTCATGGGTAATGACGATCAGTGTCTTTCCCATTTTCTCGCGCACTGTCTGCAGCATTTCCATCACTTCCCGGCCGTTTTTGCTGTCCAGATTTCCGGTGGGCTCATCCGCAAAAACAATATCCGGCTTCGCGATGAGAGCTCTTGCGATAGCCACCCTCTGTTGTTGTCCGCCGGAAAGTTCATGGGGCAGATGGTTTAGACGATCACCGATGCCGAGAAGTCCTGAAAGTTCTTCCAGATAATCCTCGTCCGGTTTCTTTTTATCCAGTAACAATGGCATAAGAATATTCTCTCCGGCCGTCAAAACCGGGAGCAGATTGAACTGCTGAAAAACAAATCCGATACGCCTGCGGCGAAAGGCAGACAATTCCCTGTCGGTCAGGCCGTAAATGTCCTTACCGTCATAGAAAATCTGTCCGGATGTGGGACTGTCCAGTCCGGACAGCATATGCAGCAGCGTACTTTTCCCACTGCCGGAAGGACCTGTGACAGAAACAAAATCACCCTGCCCGATCTTCAGAGATACCCGGTTCAGGGCAATGATCCTGCTCTCCCCCTCCCCGTAGATTTTTGATAATCCTTTTGCCTCAATATTCATAAAAGCACCCTCCTTATCCGGGCTTACAAATTTATTTTGTAAGCCCTTTGATACAAGAGAGTGTATCGCACAAATCTCAAGAAAAACTCAGGATTTATCATTTAGTTGAATGATTGCCGTGGCCAGCGCGCCTCCCGTCAAGCAATTTTCCAGTTGAAGACTTCCGCCGTGCTTCATGCACAAAATACTGCTGCTGTACAGCCCCATACCAAAATGTTCCCTGCCTGCTTCCGTTTTTCCGAAAGGTTTCGGTCCGTTCTCCAGCAGTTCGGCGGGAAAACCCGGCCCATCATCCGCCACTGTGAGAGAAAGTCTGTTCTCCGTCAGCATGAGGCCGATCTTCAGTTCTTTTTTTGCAAAGCGCGCCGCATTTCCGATCAGATTTTCCGCCGCCAGCAAAAATATCCCGCGGTCAATCCTTACCTCACCTTCATCCGGCGCAGAAAAAACCGTATGAAGTGAAGGGGCAAGCAGCCGTGCCGTCTCCTCCAGATCCGCCCGCAGATCGGATATCATGATACGTTCTGCCCGAACCGGCATCTGTTCCAGACGTTCCATACTGCTCATGGCTTCCACATACTGTTCAATACGCAGCGTATAACTTTCCAGTCTGTCAATCACCTGCCCGTCCGATTCATTCTGCCTAAGCAGTTTGATGCTGCCCTTCAGAACGGTAATGGGATTGCGCAGATCATGAGCAAAGGCGGCATTGAGGCGTTTGCGTTCTTCCGCCTGCTGCCACAATGCCCGATTCGATTTCAACAGTTCCAGACGCATAGTCTCAAAAGCAGCGCAGATCTGACCGAGTTCATCTGTGGAAACTGCCGGAACAGAAAAATCAAGATCGTGTGACTGAATGTGCGCCGTCCCCTCCCGCAGGAGAGTGATCGGTCTTTTCAGCTTAATACGGTAAAACAGAATGCCGGCAATCCCCAATCCCGCAAGCGGAAAAAGCACACAGGAAAACAGTTCCGCATACGTCAGCAGTTCCAATATTTTCTGTTCTTCGTCAGTGGGCTGTTCCAAAAAGGTGATCTGTCCATCGCCTGTATAGGATATTCCCCCGGTTGGATAATTTTCTCTGATCTCGCCGCAGATTTGAAATACAAGGAAGACGAGCAGCAGAGAAATCAGAACGCACCCCGTCGACAGGAGAAAGAGGGATCTCCTCAACCCCATATTCTTTAACCATTCCATTTGTACCCACACCCCCAGACTGTCTCAATATAACTGTGGGACGTATGAACAGCCAGTTTTGACCGGATTTTTCTGATATGTTCCATGATGGTATCGCTGCTTCCGTCCCCATCGATGCCCCATATCGTTTCATAGATCCGTTCTCTGTCAAAGACCTGTCCTCCATGCAAAGAAAGCAGTTCCAGTATATCAAACTCCCGCTTCGACAATGTCACAGGCTCACCGCGGACTGCCACGGTTCTGGCACAGTAGTCTACGGCAAGTTCCCCGAAAAAACGCACCATAGAAGTCTGCTGTCGTCTCATCTCTCTTCTGAGGTGGGCCTCAATCCTCGCCTCCAGTTCTTCCAGATCAAAGGGCTTTACGATATAGTCATCAGCCCCCGCCCGAAATCCGGTGATCTTATCGGCCGCCTCTATGCGGGCCGTCAAAAACAGGATCGGGCAGCTGACAAACTCCCGTATGGCACGGCAGACCAAAAGACCGTCCATCTCCGGCATATTGATGTCCAGAAGGATCAGATCCGGCCGCTCCTGCGCCTTTTTTAACGCCTCCTCTCCGCTGTAAGCCGTCAGCACTTCGTACCGCGGGGAAAAGTAGGTTTTCATCATATCCACAATGCCCTGTTCGTCGTCTGCGATCAATATTTTTTGCTTCAATTTTCATTTTCCTTCCTGAACAGATTTTATTTATGGTATAAATCTGTTGATATTCTACCATATAAATCTCAAAAAATGCTCAAGAACAGTAATTTTCGGCTTCTATTTTTTCTCTTTTTACAGCCGTACATCCACGTACATTCCCGGCTCTTTTCCGGCTTTGTCGTCTGTCTCCTCACTGCTTTTATCGGTCTGTTCCGTCTTGTTCTCTTCCGTTTTCTCCTTTTCTTTCTCGTTTGTTGTATCAATCCTTTCTGTCGCGATATCCTGCTCTGCTCCGGTTGCCTCTTTCATTTTCCGGTCTGCCTCTTTTAACGTCTCTAACCCGGAAGCTTTCGCCTCATCCGCCTTCTGTTTCGTCTCAGCAAGTTCCGCCTCTTTCGCCTGCGTATTTCCGCCGGTTCTCCCGTCCTGTTTAATCTCAGTTTCCAGAACGCCTGCTCTGCCTTCCATCTTTACTGCGACACTGTTTTGTACCTTCGCCTGTTTCATTGAAGTATCGGCGGAGATTACGGCCTGCATACCGGCTGCCGAAAGTCCTGTGGTCTGTTGTTCCGATTTTTCTTCTCTTCCGGTTCCGTTTTCTGCCGCTTTTTTCTCCGCCTGCTGCTGTCTTTTCAGTTCTATCTCATGCTGTCGCAGCTGCATTCTCAGATCGCTGATCTGTTTCTGGATCTCCTGTCTTTTTTTCATTTTTTCCTCAGGACTTATCTCTCCGTTACTCGATATCTCCTGTAATTTCTTCTGAGCCTCCTCAATCTGCTTTCTGATGTTTTTACTTTGGGCATCCATCGCCTGACCTGCACCTGTTCCCGCAGGCGCAGCTTGTGCCCCCACTCCACTGATACCATTGATGTTCATCTTTTTCCTCCTGTCTGCATAGTAAGATTTCTTTCAGTTTACTTTTCGGAAATCTGCAAACGGGAATCAACCGCATTGTAGTGAAGCACTCTCTTTTTGTTGTGAACGATTCTATTTTACCTGAATCTGACAGCAATCCTATCCGGGTCAAGCAGTGATCACACCATCAGCATAACAACTAAACTAAATTCGTTTTCGCTCTGCTCAATGATGATATCTCCATAATATTTCTGCGCCACTTTTCTGATATTCACAAGTCCGAATCCATGATCCGCACCCTCTTTTGTCGTGAGCGGCAGACCGCTCTCCTCATCTATGCTTCTCCTTTGCACAACACTGTTTCTGATTTCTATCATATAAGCATTTTTTCTGCGGCAGGATGAAAGAGAAATATATGGATTTTCACATTCCCCCGCCGCCTCCATCGCATTGTTCAGCGCATTATTTAAGATTACGCTGACGTCAAAGGCGCTCAGATCCGTCTCCTCCGGAAAATGAAAACGATGAGTAAAAGTAATTTTTTTCTCCTCCGCCTCCTTCTGTTTTTCCCGCAGGATCACATCCGTAACCGGGTTGCCGCTCGCCGTCTCAGGCATCGCTCCACTCACCTGCTCCTTCAGCTGCGTGATATATGCTCCGGCCTCTTTGTTTGTCTCACACAGCTTTTCCAACGTCATAATATGATTCCCCATATCATGTTTTAAACTGCGGATATCGAGGTACAGTTTTTCCACTTCACTGATATGCCGTTTCATCTCCTCAATCTGTCCCGCCAGCACAGCATCTTCCTTCTCCTTTCTCTGACTGCTCCTGATGCGCTGATACGAGGCAATGACTGTGAGCATTGCCCCAAAGGAAATCAGCATAAAAACTGCCTGGAGCAGAGTATATGCAGAATAATGATTCCATATATACTGTCCGGTATCTTTTTCGTAGGCATCGACCGCAAAATAAAATATCCCCTGCCCTGCGGCAACAGAAAAAAAGGGCGCTGACATCAGTGCAAGCTCCCTCTTTGTCATGTTTTCCCTCTTACAGTGATATTCTTTATGGATCATCCTGACGCCCAATGCCAGGCTGAGACAGTGCAACACAAGGTTAAATAATTCCATGACCACATACAATACAAACTGTATCAGATAATTATTCTGTCTGCCGGAAGTAAAAAGCAGAAAATCATATACCCCCCGCCACGGCACCAATGTAATCCCCCAGGTGATCCATTGCAGCAGATAAAAAGTCAGCGCAAGAAATATCTTCTGTTCCGCATTCCTCCGGTCAATCAGCCAAGTCACAACGAATGCTGCTATCGTACTTACTACGTATACTAATACAACATTCACTTCCTGAGAGCAAAAGGCACAAAACAGTAAAACAACCGCATAGCTGATTCCCGGCAGCAACATATAAAGAGAATGCTTCCCGTTCTCCCAAAAGAGTTTATACCGCCTCCCTTCCCCATGCGATAAAAACGGATTCACAAAGCGGCACAGAAAATATGCTCTGATGAAAACCAGCCCGACCTGCGATATGTGAGCAATCAGATCCCAGTAAAAACCCCAGTCCGTCATATCTTTTCACCGCCTCCTGTTCTCCGGTTATAATGCAGATAGCTTTTCACAAACGCCGGATAATTCTTTTTCGCTATCGGAGCAGTCCCTTTCTCCAGCGTGATCATGGCTCCGTCATACTTTACCACATACCTGAAATTCACAAGATATGACCGGTGGGATCTGAAAAAGTCTTCCCCTGCCTGCTTTTCAAGCTCCGACAGCTTTCCGTAATACTCGATATCCTCCTTCATCTTATGTATCACAATCTTACGGTTAAAAACTTCCGCATAGACAATATCGCACAGCCTGACTTTTAAATGACTGCCGCCTGCCCGGATCAGGATATGCTTTTCTTCCTCCTGTGTTTCCGACATAGCGGAAAGTTTCGCAAACTGTCTGTATTGCTTTGCCGCATTTTCAAGTACAGTTCTGAATTTCTGTTCCGTAAAGGGCTTTACCAGATAGTGAAATGCTCCCACATCAAAAGCCCGGAAAACATAGTCTTCCAAAGCTGTCACAAAAATAAGCACTGTCCTCTTGTTTTTCTTTCTGAATATTTCGGCAGTTCTCATGCCATCCATATCCGGCATCTGAATATCCAGAAATAAAATATCCGGCGCTTCCACTGCATCAAGCAGCTCTCTCCCGGAAGAATAGCATAAAACTTTCGCTTCCGGACAGAATCTGGTCACCTTTTCCTCCAGTATTTTCTGCACTTTTTTTTCGTCATCACATATCGCTATCCGCATTTTTTTCCTTCCATTCCAGTATGATCGTCCCGCTTCTTTTTATACCATCAGCATTTTTCCATTTATGAGAATCCCTATAATCATATCGGAATGAACCGGTCTCTATACATACCGAAATGTTGTGAAAAGAACTTTTTTTGTTGCAAATCGACTATTTCTTTCCTCCTCCCGGAAAAGCGTTCCCGCGGCTTCTTATCAAAGAACCAATGCAAATACCACATACTGCAACAATGATGCCTATTAACATATATCCAAAATTCGGAAAACGAAATGTGTATGTTGCATTACCTGACTCTTCCATAAATCTTGTGTATGGAACTGTGAGATAAGTTATTGCCGCGACCGGAACACTAAACCAGTTTCCTTTTCCCCAGTAATTATTTTTGGCAATAAATATGGTCATAACCAATAAAACCGATGGCAGCAATATCCACCTGAAAACAACATCACATTCAAAAGTCACAGGTCCCTTTACCTGCCAAAAAATCACCATGGCAATGGTCCAAACAAGAAAATAGGTTGAAAAGAGTATTATTTTCTCTAATCTTTGTTTGGCGTTTACTGTGTTTGTACTCTCCTCCAAAAATTCCTGATAAGTTTGATTCATAGATTTTTCCTCCTTAAGAAGGTGGTCAAGACTTACGGAATAGATATCACTCATTTTAATCACACTAATAATATCAGGGTATGATTTATTATTCTCCCAGTTTGAAATTGTCTGCCTGCTGACACCGATAGCTTCGGCCGCTTGTTCTTGCGTTAATCCGCTGTCATTTCGTGCATTTTTGAGTTTGCTTCCTATTTCCATCATTCCACCTCATTTTATTTTCGGCTTCCCTTGAAAGCGTACTCATCATACAAAATCTATGTTCATATTTCTACCAAACAACTTTTACATTCAATAAAAATCCTGTCAAAATCCTTTTACATCATTTCCTTTTCAGTCATACAATAATGGTACTTCAGAAATCTAAGCCCTATCTATCCATCTTGTCCAATATTCCCTGCACATCAATCCCCTGATGTGTCGTGTAAATCTGAAGTATCTGTCTTACCAGTCCTTCTTCTACCCGATTTCTCCTGACAATCTCATCAACCGGCTTGCCGGCATCCATCTGCTTCATAATCCCTTTGATCAGCTTTGCCATATCTTTATCGGGAAGTTTCTTACTCTCAGCCGTAAGATATGACGAACAATCAACCTTCTCAAATGAAAAGCTCTTATCATCCTCATCAACTGTCAGAATTGCCATGGTAATATCCTGATGGAACCGCCTCTGCCCACAGCTTCCCGGATTAAAATAGCAGACATTCCCTTTGTACTCCTCAGAATATTTGTGGGAATGTCCATAAATCACAATATCCTTGTCGGATAAATCAACCTTAATCTGCTTGCGGTTATGAATCATAAAAATATACAGACCCCAAAGTTCAATTTCTCTGCTGACAGGTATTTCATCAGCCCAACCGTCCTTATCCGCATTTCCTCTCACAAAATATGTTGTCCCGAGAGCTTCTATTTCTTCCGCAGTTTCTTTTGATGCGATATCCCCTGCATGTATGATCAGCTCACATTCTTTTATTTTTTCTATAATCTCCGGGCGCAGCAATGAGTGCGTATCGGAGATAACTGCAATCTTATGTTTCGGCATACAGTTCTTCTCCCCACCATTACAATCCTTTAAAAAATTCTACCGCGCTGTTTAAATCTTTATGATCCGGATGTCCTTTCGCTATACCGCCTATCAGCTTAAAAGGACCGAAAGTATCATATCCCTTACAGGAAAATCTCCCGATTTCGATTGCATTTTTGCTTCTTGCCACTTCTTCTATCGACTTAAAAGAAGCATTACCACCATTAGTACAGATATAAAACACTTTCGCATTTTCACACAGATTTTCTTTAGCAAAATTAAGTACCGACTGATGAAATTTGGAATAATAGATTCCGGACGCAAAGCCAATGGCATCGTAACCGCTTAAATCCTTCTCTTTTACCTGTGTTGCATCGATCAATTCCACTTCACATTCTCCCGCAATCGCCTCAACTACCTTCTTTGTGTTGCCATGATGTACGCTGGCATAAATAATTGCTTTCATTTCGCTTATCTCCTTTACAGTATTATCCCTATATTTTCCGCTGTCAGCTCCTGAAAAGAAATCATTATCTTCGCGCCGTTCAGCCCCTGCTCCTCCCGCCACTTTTCATAGTCGCTTTTGCCGAGGATCGTCGCAGAGCTCATATCATAATCGCCCTCCATGATCAGAAAGACAATGCCGTCCTTTCCGGCATCCACCTCCTCCGGATAAGGGTTTCCGTCATAGTCTTCCGGCCTGTACTCCTTTTCCCAACCGTCCACCATATAGATGCTCTGATAGGTATCTGTCTCCGGTTCATAGTGATACACAAAATAAGGCCAGAAATCCCCCATTGGCGCCATCCCCTGATTATGGGACAGTCTCTCCTCCAACAATCCTCCCTCATAGTAGACCACTCCCGGAAATCCCGAATATTCTTCAATCACGGAATCCGTTTCTTCATCATAGTCATAAACAGTTTCCCGCATCCCCGCCATGGAAGATGTGGTAAAACATAATATCAGTTCCTCGCTCCCATCCTTGTCCACATCAAACACGGCAAATCGATTGTCCGACAGGGGATAAAATCCGTCATAACCACAGTCCGTCCCGTCCGGATATATCTGCTTTTCCAGCACATCTGTCAGCACCGCCTGATACTTCTGCAGCCTCGCCTGATTCCTGTCATTATCTGTTTCTTCCTCATTCTCTTCGGCTGTCTCAGGCCGGTCGGTCTGCTCTGTCGCCTGTGCTTGTTCCGGAGCAGCAACGGGTTCCTGCGTCTCGTTCTTTACCGGAAGATCTTCCGCTTCCACCAGTTGTATCTCCATTTCTCCTTCCGAACCCCCGGCTTTCCCGCAGCCGGACAGCAATACAAATGCCAACACACATACTGCCGCTGTTTTTCTCCCGTTTTTCGGTTTTATTGTACCCTGCTGTCTTATATTCTTCACGATCTTTTTCCTTTCATAAGTTTCTTTCTTCGCAACTCCACGGTAAACAGGAAGTCACCTCTCCTTTAAAGAACAATCCAGTACCGCTCCAGATCAATGTCTGCACCCGGCTCGTGGACTGTGCACTCGTACACGCCGCCGTTAGCCAGGATGGTGCGGCGGCTGGCCGGATTGTCCGGCTCACAAGCGATCAACACCTTGTCAAGGCCGATCTCCCGACAGAAAGGCAGGGTCAGGCGAAGCATTTCCGTTGCATACCCCTTCCGGCGCTCGCCGGGCCGGGTGGAGTAGCCGATATGCCCGGCGTATTTTTCCAGATATTCGTTGAAGTTATGCCGCACCTGGATCATCGCCACCACCTTGTTGTCCGATTCCCGGACAGCGAGAAACTGGGTGGCCTGCACCTTGCCTTCCGGAATAGTGGCAGGATCCATGCAGCTGATTACATCTGCCAGCCATTCTGTCGGACTTTCGGCCCGCCGCAGGGGACCGCAGCCGTCCATGTGGCTGTCTGCGTCCAGACATTCCTGGCGGTAGTCCCACACTTGATCCAAATATTCCTCGGTGGGGGTCATCAATCGGATAGTGGCCATAAAATTTTCTCCTTTCCACTACTCTTATTCGTACAATTTTGAGAACTAATTATCTCTTGCCACTGCCAAAATCAAATCAGGCAAAACATTGCTCCTACCTTCTTCATAACGTTTTTGTTCTTCTTCTGTCCTTCCTACAAGTGCAGCGCCAGTTGCAGAATTATCTGATACGACGAGCAATGCGATACCTGGGACTTCCAGCAAATCAGCCATAAGATAAAATGAACTGGTCTCCATCTCTATTAAATCAGTATGAAACTCTTTAATTTCATCCAAATGATAATATTCCAGAGCAATGGATGCCGTGCAAAAAACAGAGGCTTTTCTGATCACGTGGCCATTTTCTTTTCCAATGGAAATCACATGGTGAACATATTCCATGTCAGGAGTCACTTTTTCAAATGGTACATAGTCTTTGATTGATTCTTTCAGGTATGTATTTGCGTACCCTCCGGAGATAGAATACTCGGGGGTACATATATCACCAAGATTAAAACTATCTTTCAATGCGCCTACCGCTCCAATAAAAACCATTTTCTTGAAGTTCAGTTCCGCACAAACAGCAATGTGGTCAATACAATTGGCATCGGATGAGCCAATTTTTATCCACGCTATTTTCATACCATCTTTTTCAACAAGATAGCCGGCAGTATATGTGCCTTCCCGGAGGGTTGTTACCCTACAGTATTTATCCATTTTCAGCTTATAAGGTGTATAACTCGGTGCGACCACCAAAGCATCATATTCTATCTCCTTGCTCAGCCCAAAAGTCTGGAACGCCATATCAGAGGAATTATAGTAGTGGAAACTATCTATTATTCTTTTCATTTTTTCTTTCATGATCATTTCTCCAAGTTTCGATTTGCTCATTAGCTTAAGGCAGACTTTAATTAATCCTCCTGAATCGTACATTCTTCCATCGTCTTAAATCCGATCTCATTGAGCAGATAAGGAGTATTCTGATAAACATAATAATTCAGCCAATTGCTGTATAATGTATTACAGTGTGATCGCCACTCCAACATCGGCTTTTTCGTACAGTCATTATCCGGATAATAATTGAACGGCATCTGTATCTTCAATCCCTTATTCAGATCCCGCATATACTCATTATGCAGCGTTATTCTGTCATACTCGGGATGCCCCTGCACAAAAATCTGTCTGCCGTCTCTGGATATCGCCAGAAATACTCCGGCTTCCTCAGACTCTGCCAACACTTTAAGCTTTCTGCAGGCTTTGATCATCTCCGCCGGTGTCTCCGTATGGCGGCTGTGGGGTGCATAAAAAACATCATCAAATCCCCGCACTAACGGTACTTTTCGATTGGATACCCGGTGGGCATAAACGCCGAACAGCTTTTCCGGCAGATCCTGTTTGGGCAGGCCGTAATGATAATATAACGCCGCCTGGGACCCCCAGCATATGTGCAGCGTACTGGTCACATGGCTCTTTGTCCAGTCCATAATATCGCAAAGCTCTTCCCAGTAATCCACTTCCTCAAACGGAATCTCCTCTAACGGGGCCCCTGTAATGATCATGCCGTCAAAAGTCCGCTCTCTCACCTCATCCATCGTCGCATAAAAAGTATTTAAATGGTTTGCCGAGGTGTTTAACGATGTGTGGCTCTTTACTGTCAGAAAAGTCACGTCCACCTGCAGCGGGGTATTGGAAAAAGCCCGCAAAATCTGCAGTTCCGTGTCCTGCTTCACCGGCATCAAATTTAAAATACATACCTGCAGCGGTCTGATCTCCTGGGAGAGCGCCCTTTGTTCGGCCATCACAAATATATTCTCATTTTCTAATATCTCCTTTGCCGGGAGATCATTCTGTACTCTGATCGGCATATCACCCCTCCATATATTGACTTATGAAGTCAATCTCCGTCACGATCGGAATCCCCAGTTCTTTTGCTTTTTTATTTTTGGATGAATTGGAAGCAATATCATTGTTGATCAGACATTTTGTTTTCGTTGTCACACTGCCTGTCACTTTGCCGCCCCTTGCTTCAATCGCTTCTTTCATTGCACTTCTGTTTTCATACTGTGTCAGGCTTCCGGTGATCACAAAGCTCATACCTGTCAGATTGCCGCCTTCCGCCTGCTCTCGCTTTTCAATTTCCAGCTCTTCATACAGCGCCCGGACTTTCCTCAAATTTTCCTCGTTTTTAAAATAGGAGACAAAAGCGTCCGCCAGCACCTCACCTACGCCGTCTATCTCAGAAAGCCTTTCTTCATCCGCCTTTAGCATCTCCTCCAGGTCATCCCCAAACTCTCTGCAGATCATCTTTGCATTCGCCACCCCGATTCCCGGAATGCCAAGCGCATATAAAAAACGGGGCATCGTTGTATGCCTTGCCGCCTCGATACTGCTTGCTTTCCCGTCGGCTGCGGACTCTTTCGCGATCAGATTCTGATAGGATTTTTCCCCGAAACCCTCCATCTCCACGATCTCATCTTTATAACGGCTCAGATGGAAAACATCGGCAAATTCATGAATAAATCCTCTTCCGATAAACTTCTCCAGTGTCGCCTCCGAAAGCCCGTCGATATTCAGGGCATCCCTGCTCACCAAAAGAGCAAAGGACTTGATTTTCTTTGCCGCACAGTCCGGATTCGTGCAGTATAAGGACACCGCATCCGCCACCTGCCTCATTTCTGTTTTTCCGCCGCAGGCAGGGCAATGATCCGGTATTTCCAGTGTATCGCTGCCTGTCAGGTTTTCTGCAATCTGCGGAATGATCATATTGGCTTTATAGACTGTGATCTTATCCCCGAGACCAAGTTTTAATGCCCGCAAAATACTGATATTATGGACAGATGCCCTGCTTACGGTCGTTCCCTCCAACTCCACAGGCTGAAAGATCGCCACCGGATTGATCAGTCCCGTTCTGCTGGGACTCCACTCTATTTCCAGAAGTTCCGTTTCCCGTATTTCATCCTGCCATTTAAAAGCAATGGAATTTCTCGGGAATTTTGCAGTCATACCCAGAGATTCACCGTAGGAAATATCTTCGTAGGTAAGCACCAGACCGTCCGACGGAATATCATAATGCTCTATTTTCTTCTCATAATATTCTATTGTCTGAAGGATCGTCTCAGGTGTCACCTTATGGTATTCCACCACATCAAATCCCTGCTCTGAGAGAAACAAAAACTCTTTTTCCCTGCTGTTTTCAAAATCCACGCCCTCTGCTTTCACAAGCCCAAAGGCATAAAACCGGATATTCCGTCCCGCCGCAATCCGGTTGTCAAGCTGCCTGACGGAACCGCTGCAAAGATTCCTCGGATTTTTGTACCGCGCCGAAACATCCTCTATTTCTCCGTTCATCTTTTCAAAATCAGAGTAAGTGATCACTGCTTCTCCCCGCAGGATCAGTTCCCCTGTATAGGATATCTGCAGCGGAATGTTTTTGAACACTCTGGCATTGCCGGTGATCACTTCCCCGATTTCCCCGTTTCCACGCGTTACGGCTTTCAAAAGCTTTCCTTCCCGGTAAGTAAGTACGATGGTCAGACCGTCCAATTTCCAGCTAAGCAGCCCCTCTTTTCCGTTTAACCACTCTGCAAGCGCCTCTCTATCCTTTGTTTTATCTAATGACAGCATCGGGCGCTCATGTCTTTCTTTGGGCAGCTCTTCCACCGCCTCAAATCCCACTCGCATCGTAGGGCTTCCGGCAAGAACAACTCCCGTCTCCTTTTCCAGTTCCTGCAGCTCATCATACATTCTGTCGTACTCAAAATTGCTGATGATCTCCCGGTCTTCGGCATAATAGGCTTTGGACGCCTCATTCAGTTTTTCGATCAATTCCTGCATGTAAACTTTTTTGTCCTGATAACTCATAAAGCCTCCGCTTCTCTTCCCCTTCTATTTCCCGCCACTCATTTTCGGCAAGGCCGCCCAACAGAATATTCATGATCCTGATCCGCTTAATGGAAGACACAGTATTTCCGCAGGCCCTGCACATTCTCTTAATCTGTTTATTGACCCCTTGAGTCAAAATAATGGAAAATGTATTACCGTCCAATTGTTTTATCCTGCATTTTCTGGTTTTGATATGCAGATTTTTCAGATAAACTCCACCCGCCATGCTCGCTAAAAATGCAGGCGTAATTTCTCTTTTTACCGTCACGATATATTCTTTTTCATGCCGGTGTGAACCTTTCATCATGGCATTGATCAGATCTCCGTCATTGGTCATCAGAATCAACCCTGTAGAATCTTTGTCAAGCCGCCCCGCATAGGTAAGCCGCACCGGATAATCTATCATATCAGTGATCAGTTTCTCTGCATGGGCATCTTTCTCCGAACAGGTCACTCCGGCCGGTTTGTGATAGGCAAGAACAACCGGCTCCTTTTTTGTCAAAACCTGCTTGCCCCGTACCTCCACAATATCTTCCTCTGATACGCTCTGCCCCATTTCACCGGGCATTCCGTTCACTGTAACCTCACCCTGTATGATCAGTTTATCCGCCTCCCGTCTGGAACATACTCCATAGGAGGCGAGAAACTTATTAAGCCGCATTTTTTACTCCTCTATCCCCGATCTTTTCCTGCCTTTTTCTTTTTCAGTTTTCTCACCGCGCTTTTATGTGCATAAAGTTCTTTCCAGATGGCCGGGTGGAACAAAATCAACAACGGAAACAGCTCTAATCTTCCGGCCAGCATATCAAAGATCAGCACATACTTGGACAGCGGTGAAAAGAACGAAAAGTTTCTGCTCGGTCCCACCAGTTCCAGACCCGGCCCGATATTATTGATGGTTGCCGCCACAGCCGTAAAATTCGTTGTCAAATCCCAATCTTCTAAGGAAATTACTAAAACGGAAGCAGTGAATAAAACAACAAACGTCATAAAATATACATTTGTGGAACGCATCACTTCATGCTCTATCGGTCTGTCATCATAGGTGATCTTCTTGATGCTCCTCGGATGGATATAGGAGTTTAACTCTTTCAATATTGTCTTGATCAGAATGATAAACCGGGACACTTTAATGCCGCCCCCGGTACTGCCCGCACAGGCGCCGATAAACATGAGCAGTACAAGCACCGTCTTACTCGTCTGAGACCACAGATCAAAATCCACCGTAGAAAAGCCTGTTGTTGTGATAATGGAACCTACCTGAAATGCCGAGTGGCGCAGTGCAACAGAAAAACTCCCGTAAATCTTCACTGTATCCACCAGTAAAATACCGATCGCCGCAACAATAATTCCCAGATAATACCGCACTTCTTCCATGCGAAATGCCTTTTTTGCATTATGGAACAATATAAAATAGTAAGCATTAAAATTCACGCCGAAAGCGATCATAAAGATCGTTACTACCCACTGAATGTAGGGTGAATATCCCCCCATACTGTCCGCTTTGATGCCAAAGCCGCCGGTCCCTGCCGTACCGAAACTGGTAGTCAGCGCATCAAATAAAGACATCTTTCCCACTAGCAGCAAAACAATCTCTATCAATGTCATTCCCAGGTAGATCAGGTACAAAATGCGGGCCGTATGCTTCATCTTCGGCACCAGCTTCCCGACGGAAGGTCCCGGGCTCTCTGCCCGCAGCAGATTGATATGGGAACCGCCGCTCAAAGAAATAATAGCGAGGAGAAATACCAATACCCCCATACCGCCGATCCAGTGCGTAAAACTGCGCCAGAAAAGAGCCGTATAGGAAAGCGCTTCCACATCCGTCAGAATACTCGCTCCGGTCGTCGTAAAACCGGATACTGTCTCAAATAAAGCGTCCGTCAAAGATGGTATCTCTCCGGATAACCAAAATGGAAGCGCACCGAAAAAACTCATGAAAATCCAGCTGAGCGCCGTCGTCACACAGCCTTCTTTCAAATAAAAAACCGTATCCTTCGGCTTTTTTAACGTCATAACAAAACCAAGCAAGAGGCAGAAAACCGCCACTGATACATAAAAAAAACCAACTTTTTCCTGATAACATAAGGAAACCAGACAGGGAAGAAACAAAAGAGCTCCTTCAATTTTTAATACGCTGCCCAATAGATATCGGATCATCGAACTGTTCATGATGTTTTAAATGCCTCCACTATTTCAGAATATCCTGCAGATCATTAAAACCTGTATGTGTTGTAACGATCATTACCGTATCGCCCACTTCAATCGTATCATGTCCGCTGGGAATGATAATATCGTTGTTCCGGTTGATAAAGGAAATCAGCAGATTCTTTTTTAGGGCCAACTCCATTAACGGAATCCCTGTCACCGCGGATTCTTTATATACCCGGAATTCTAATGCCTCCACCCTGGAGTTAAACATATGGTAGAGGGTTTCGATATTGCTGTTCATGGAGTCCTTTTTTGCGCGGACATAGGCAATGATCGCCTCCGATGTAATATATCTGGGATAGATCACACTGCCGAGATCCAGTGAACCTATCACTTCCCGGAACGCGATCCTGTTGATCTTCGTGACTACTTTAGCGTTTGACACCTGTCTTGCATACAAAGTCAGCATAATGTTTTCTTCATCAATACCGGTAAGCGGCACAAAGGATTCTATGCGGGTAATCCCCTCCTCTTTCAGCAGTTCCTCATCGGAACCGTTTCCGTTGATAATGACGGCTTTCGGCAAAAGCACGCTGAGTTCCTCACATCTTTTTCTGTCATTTTCAATGATCTTTACGGAAATACCCATACGCAGAAGCTGCCTTGCCAGATAATAGGCCGCCTTGCCGCCGCCGATGATCATACAGTTTTTCACCTGATTCGTTTTAAACCCTATATGCTCCAAAAACGCTTTCGCCTGCAGTCTCGGAGCCACAAAGGAAACAATATCTCCGCTTTCTATTGTGAAATCACCGGACGGGATATAGACCTCCTCTCCGCGCTCCACTGCGCAGATCAGTATCTTGTCCATAAAATTGATCTCTTTACCGATCTGAACAATCTTTTTTCCCGCCAACATATTGCTCTCCGGCACTTTGATCTTGATCATTTCCGCCCGTCCATGAGCAAATGAGTTTACCTCCAGTGCAGTCGGCAGATACAAAATACGGCCGATCTCCCGGGAAGCTTCCAACTCCGGATTGATGATCATGGCAAGCCCCAGCTTATCCCGCAGATACCCTGCTTCCATACTGTAATCCGGTGTCCGCACTCTTGCTATGGCGGCGCAGTCTCCCACTCGCTTTGCAACGGTACAGCAAAGCAGATTTAACTCATCAGAGTCCGTCACCGCAATCAGCAGATCGGTATTTTTAATCCCCGCATCCATCTGCACACTGTAACTTGCACCGTTTCCGGTCACCCCCATCACATCATACATACCGCTGATAGCCTGCACTTTTTCAGCATCCTTATCTACGATCGTAATATCGTGGCCTTCTTTTGATAACTGTTCTACCAACGTCCTACCCACTTTGCCACAGCCCACAATGATGATCTGCAGGCCCCTGGCAGTATTTTTTTGTGATATGATACCCATTTCTTTTTTCTGCCTCCTGAAGACTTCTTCCAACATATATGTCGTCTTCTTCGTCTTTTTCTTATCAATCAATAGAATCTATGCTCTGTGAGAATTCTATTGTCATAAGTAACATGCATATCCTTTACTATATCACTAATCAAATAAAAAATCCACAGGCAAACTATATTCGTGTGCCTGTGGATTTTTACTGTTTAGCATCCTGTTATGCAAACTGAACGATCTGTGGTAAAACGTCCTTTTCTGTCTGGAACCTTTTTCATTATACAATCCCCTGTGCCTTCATAGCCTCCGCAACTTTCAGGAAACCCGCGATGTTTGCACCTGTTACATAGTCGCCTTCTTTGCCGTACTTCTTGGAAGCTTCATCCAGGTTATGGAAGATATTTACCATAATGCCCTGCAGCTTGCTATCCACTTCCTCAAAAGTCCAGGACAGTCTCTCGGAGTTCTGGCTCATCTCCAGTGCGGAAGTTGCTACGCCGCCTGCGTTGGATGCCTTGCCCGGGCAGAACAGCACGCCGTTTTTCTGGAAATATTCAGTTGCTTCCAGAGTAGTAGGCATATTTGCTCCCTCTGCTACTGCAAAACAGCCGTTTGCAACGAGTGTCTTCGCATCCTCAAGTCCCAGCTCATTCTGTGTTGCACAAGGCAGTGCGATGTCACATTTCACGGTCCATACGCCCTTGCCCTCATGATACTCTGCGCCCGGTCTTGCTGCCGCATACTCTGTCAGACGGGCACGTTTTACTTCTTTCACTTCTTTTAACAGTGCTACGTCAATTCCCTCGGGATCATAGATCCAGCCTGTGGAATCGGAACATGTCACAGGTTTTGCCCCTAACTGCTGTGCTTTCTGGATTGCGTAGATTGCCACGTTGCCCGCACCGGATACAGCGATCGTCTTGCCTGCGATATCCTTGTCGTTGCATTTCAACATTTCTTCTGTCAGATACAGAAGACCGTAGCCTGTAGCTTCCGTTCTTGCGAGGGAACCGCCGTATGTTAAACCTTTACCTGTCAGAACGCCTTCATACTGATTTCTGATTCTCTTATACTGGCCAAACAGGAAACCTATCTCACGGCCGCCTACACCGATATCCCCTGCCGGTACATCAGTATCTGCGCCGATATGTCTGTAAAGTTCTGTCATAAAGCTCTGGCAGAATGCCATCACTTCCCTGTCGGATTTTCCTTTCGGATCAAAGTCGCAGCCGCCCTTGCCGCCGCCGATCGGCAGTCCTGTCAGAGAATTTTTAAAAATCTGTTCGAAACCAAGGAATTTGATGATACCAAGGTTTACGGACGGATGGAATCTGAGTCCTCCTTTGTAAGGGCCGATCGCACTGTTAAACTGCACACGGAAACCGTTGTTTACCTGTACCTGTCCGTTGTCATCCACCCAGGGAACACGGAACATAACAATTCTCTCCGGTGTTGTCAGTCTCTCAAGCAGAGCTTCTTTTCTGTATTCTTCCTCATTTGCCTCGATCACTACCCTTAAAGACTCCAAAACCTCTTTTACTGCCTGGTGAAATTCCGGCTGTGCGGGATTTTTCTCCACAACTTTTGCATAGACCTCATCAACGTATGACATTTTCTGTTTCCTCCTTTTTAAATAAATTGTGTTGTCTACCTGTTAAATTTACTGTCCAATCCTATACAAAAAAACAAAGGCAAACAAAAGGCAGAAGAATCTGCGTCTTCTGCCATTCAGACGCCTTTGTCCGAAATCTATTATATTACGTTCTCTGAATGGATACAAGAGTTTTTTTCTGTAGAAATACACAAAATTACTCTTGATTTTTGTATATTTTATACAAAAAGCGGTTTACACTCTTTACAAACTGCCTTCGTTTGTCCCCGAAAGAGGACCGTCAAAACTTATTCCGGTACTTTTCAAACAGTTCTTTCAGTTGTTCCTTATCCTCCTCGGAGATGTTTTCCTGCACATAATCTTTCATTTCTGAAACAGTTTCTTCGTTTATGCCCTCATCTATCATATCCTTCACGTCTGATATCGTGTCTTTATTTATATATTCCCCGATCATCTCTTTCGCCTTTTGCATATCTTCTTCGTCGATGTTCTCTAATACCTCTTTTACCTTTTCGGCCGCTTCCGGATCTCCGGTACTTTCTATAACCTGCTCAAGCACCTGTTCCAGTATTTTCTCTTCCGCTTTCGCTTTTACCTCTTCCGATTTTGCTTTTACCTTTTCTGTTGTCATACTTTTCAGTTTATCTGCAAAACTTTCATTCGTCAGGCTAAAGAGAACGACGCTCCCTGCCGCAATCAAAAGGATCAGGAAAAAAACCGTTCCCGCTCCTGTTTTCTTTTTTCGTCTTCGTCTGCTGCTCATATATATTGCTCCTTGTCCTGTATCAATCTCTCTGATAAAAAGATGCGGCAAGTCCTTAAATAGTTCATTTTACAAATACTTTTTCAGCCTTTCCATATTCTTCTCTTCAAATCCGGCCAGTTCTTCCGCCAACTCCATGCATTCTTTACCGGCGTTTTCATAGGTTTTCATATTCTTCCAGATATCCGTCACGCCTTTGCTGTTTTCCTGAAACAAAATATCGGCCACATGGCTGGTGCTTGAATCCAATAATGTACTCATCTGCAGACCGCTTCTCTGCAATACCTCCTGCACCTGTGAATTACGGTATCCCTCTTCTTTTTCTTTCGTCAATTCTTTCAGCGCCCTGTTATGAATATCCGCAAAAGTAATAAACTCCCTCGACATTTCCACTGACAGCCCCTTATCATATACTCTTTCTGTCACCGCATCAAGCGCATTCATGGCAAGCTGTGTATTTTTCTGTATGTGGTGATATAATTTAATATCCTCTTTCCTCATTCCGTTCCCCCTTTTACACACTCTTTTTCATGATATAGTATAAACTGTAATTCATTTCCCTATACGCTCCCATAGAAAAAAGAGTTCGCCTGCGAACTCTTCGCGCGCGAGCGGACTGCAAGCAGTAATTTCTTCTCCGCGAGCTGCGCATCCCCCGGAGGGTTTTGTCATATAGGAGACGAAGTTTCCTATATGACAAAAAAAGTACCGCACATCTCCATGCGATACTCTTTCGTAGTCCTTTCATTTTTCTATTCCATAAACTCGCTCTTTACATAGGCCGTCTGGCCCTTATATTTTACCTTACACCAGCCGTCGGCCTGATTCATGATAAGTTCCAGCTTTTCACCCATAAATATTGTTCCCAGTCTCTCCGCCGTCTCGCTGGCGCCTTTCCTGACATTCACTGTTGTTTTTGCCGTAACATAGCCGCTGCTTCCAAGAGAAAGATTTACCGCCGGCGTTTCTTCCTGCACAGTCTCCTGCTCCGTGGTTTCCTGCACGGTAACAGTTTCTTCGCTGATGGTTTCCAAAAATTCAGACTTTATAAAAAATTCCTGCGTACCGTCTGTCAGCTTTGTCCAGCCGTTGGCGCGCTCCTCCAACACCTTAAACGTATCTCCTATCTGCGCTTTCCCAAGCTTGTCCGCTTTTTCGCTGTCAGAACTTCTCATATTCACTACTGCCGTAGTTTTCACTTCTGTCGCAACCGTCTGAGTCTGAGCTTCCTCCGGCTGCTCCTCCGTCTCCTCGGTCGTTTCCGCAGACTCTTCCTCTCTCTGGGCAGTCAGTTCTTCCTGTATGCCTTTTATAATGGAATCCTCCACATGCATAAAAGCTTTCGCTGCGTCTGAATCATTCGGCACCAGCTGATTAAACTCTGCAGAAATTTTATTGTTCAGATCCACCACATCATCCTGCATATTCACCGTATCGATATAATCCGCTTCCTCTTTATCAATTTCCTCTTCCATATTGATGTAGTAGTTTCCGGCATCATTTTTACAGATGAAAAAACTGTTTAAACCGGGTATGGTCTCATCATATCCGACAATTTTAACATCAACACGCACATAGGCAAGGTAGGAATCCTCCCGCGGTCCCGGCTTTGTGTAAATATTGACCGCCGGACAAGCCTCCACATGTTTTGCCCATTCCGTAAAGCGGATTACGATATCCTCTGTCAAAGGACTCATGATCTCCGTCAACGCATCCGTATTCACGTCTTCCAAAGCCTTATAATATTTCATAATCAACTCATTGATCTCCGGATAAGCATTCTCCTCTAACGGAACATCGGGTACTGTAAGTCCCGCCTGTACTGTCTCTGTCTGCTCCGGTACAGCGCTCACCTGTACTTCTTCTTTCTCCTGATTTTTCCGGTTGGCCGTCATTCCGATATACATCGTAATAAAGATAGCAGCCACCAAGACCACCGGAAGCACTATTTTTCTGTGTTCTACAATTATATCTTTCAGTTTTTCAACAAATTCTTTCATCCTTATCCTCCCAAAACCCAAACAAGAGACAAGTAAACTCGCCTCCTGCTTCGCGGTCTGATAAACTTTCACGGTCAACACTTCAAAACAAACAGCAAAGCATTGACTCTCGCGACACTCGCCAAATATGTATGCAAGCATCCCAATTTGGCTCGTTGTTCGCGGAAAATGCACCCGACAGGAATCGAACCTGCATTAAAGGCGTCGGAGGCCTTCGTTCTATCCGTTAGACTACAGGTGCTGGAATGGTATGTCATGTAATTATTACAAAATTATTACATCATGTTAGTAATCATACCATATCCTTTCTTATCTGTCCAGTACTCCGGCAAAGAAAATTTTTTCCAAAGTACCGGGACGCGTTCACAAAGCGAATCCCGCAATGCGGGCAAAGCCCAATATATCATCCGTAAATACTGATTTCATCTGTTTCACGGTCATAATAATAAACTGTATCGGAAAGCACCTCTTCCGGTTCCAGCTGTGTTCTGTTCACCTCCGCTACCATATGGATCAGATTCCCCGAATTATTTACCCGGTTTTCCGGCAGCAAGATCACCTCATGGACAGAGCTCGGCAGAATGTAAAGATTCTTTCCTAACTTCTTTGCAAACTTTTTCAAAAGTCCTCTGTATAAAATGCATGCGGCCCCCAGATATCTTCTGCTGTTTGTCAAAACGAGCAGCGGTATCCCTTCAAATTCTCTGCTTTCCTCCATAAATCCCTCAAGTTTTGGAAAATCTTCCTCCTCCTTTTCTCTCCAATCCCATATCGGAGCCTCCTCCTCAAACATCATTCTTGACAGCATCTCCTCCATCGTTCTGATTGCGCCGGGCAGTATGCGCTCCGCGTTTTTCAAGGCATCCTCATAGAGCTTTTCTGTAGAAATCCCCCACTTTTCCATATGTGCGTTTTTTATCAGAATAGACGCCGTTCCTGTCAGGGGACTGTCCACAAGACAATAAAAAATAACCGCCATGTCAAGAAACTCCCTGTGAGGCATCTCCGCAAGCATATCCCTGTTTTTTTCTTTGTTGACAAGTTTTGGAGCCAGTTTCCTTTTTACGCTCTCATAGTCTTGATAAAAAGCAAAATCCGGCATCTCAATCATATCCTGCTCTTCATAGATTTCCAGAAAGTCTTCCAAAATATCATTTATATCCCTGCCCTCCAGATAATCCTCATAAAATCGCTCCATATATATAGTCGGCACAACTTTTTCGCCCGGTCTTTTGATCGTGATTCCCTGCATCACGACGCCATTATTTTTGGGCACATTGATCGTTTCCACCTTTACACCCGCCCCCAGTCTTTCCTGAAGGTTCTCTTTGATCTTTATAATAAACTGTGAATAATTCATAAAACCACCTTTCTTATCTTTATCGTTTTCATTTTCAGGAAATTTATGAATACATTTTTCAAAAAAGTAAGTAATCAGCAAACCGAGTGTTCTTATGCATAAAAAAGACAATAGAAGAAAACTCCTATTGTCTTATCGGCTTTCCATAATAGAAATGCAAAAAACACCCTGCTCGTAAGCGGAGATAATGTGATAAGTTGATAACCGTCTGCTCTATACACGGCTCAAATATTCGCCGGTACGGGTATCTATCTTGATAGTATCTCCCTGGTTTACAAAAAGCGGAACATATACGGTAGCGCCTGTCTCCACAACAGCAGGCTTCGTTGCACCTGTCGCTGTATCACCCTTAAATCCGGGTTCCGTCTCCGTAATCTCAAGTTCTACAAACAGGGGCGGTTCCACAGCAAACACGCTTCCGTTATGGGAAAGCATCTTCACCATTTCATTCTCTTTCACAAATTTCATGGAATCCTTAATGTCAGCGGCACTCATCGCCATCTGCTCATAGTTTTCCGTATCCATGAAATTATACAGATCCCCGTCTGCATATAAATACTGCATTTCTCTTCTGTCAATTCGTGCCTGAGGGCATTTTTCCGTAGGTCTGAAAGTTTTCTCCACTACGCCGCCGCTCTTGATGTTTTTCAGTTTTGTTCTGACGAAAGCTGCCCCTTTACCGGGTTTCACATGCTGAAACTCAATAATCTGATATACATTACCCTCCAGCTCTATCGTTATCCCATTTCTGAAGTCACCTGCAGATATCATAAAATATTCCTCCTGAAGTCTTACAAAATAATCCTTTTCCAGTTTATCCTAAAAATCCATCTTTTTCAACTGTTTTTTCATCAAAAGTTACTTTTTTTCGAATTTCAGCAAAAAATCAATGGCGAGAAGATATCCGTCCAGTCCTTTTCCATAGATCTGTTCATCGCAGGCAGGAGCAGTAACGGAAATTTTCCGAAATTCCTCTCTGTTTGTAATATCGGAAATGTGTACTTCCACTTTTTTCATTGTGGTCACACCGGCAAGCGCATCATGAATCGCATAGCTGTAATGTGTGTAGGCGCCGGGGTTGATCACAAGCCCCTGCGTCCCGTCAAAATAGGCATCCTGAATCCTGTCAATAATAGCACCTTCATGATTACTCTGGAAAACCTCTATCTGACAATGCTCTTTCTCCCCCTTTTCCGCTATCATCTGCAGCAGGCCGTCATAGTCTTTTGTTCCGTAAATATTTTTCTCCCTGATTCCCAGAAAATTCAGATTTGGTCCGTTGATGATTAAAATTTTCATTTATTTTCTCCTTTTAATGCTTTTACAATTTCTTCCACGATCTGTGCCGTTTTTTTTCCATCCGCCTCGACGATAATATCCGCCGCTTCCCTGTATATTTCCTCACGTTCGCCGAGCAGTGTCTTTATTCTCTCCATCGGGTCATCTCCCTGCAAAAGCGGTCTTGTCATATCTCCCCGCAGTCTCTCATAGACTGTTTGCGGCGAAACTTTCAAATAAATCACTGTACCGAGTTCACGGATCAGTCTTCTGTTTTCCTCCCGAAGCGGTGTTCCGCCGCCCACAGAAAAAATCTGCCTTGTTTTTTCGTTTTTCAGTTTTTCCAGAAATTCTGTTTCTTTTTCCCTGAAATAAGCCTCGCCATTCTCCGCAAAAATTTCTGAAATGCTTCGTCCTTCTTTCTTCTCTATCATTTTATCCGTATCCGAAAGCACACACTGTAACTTGTAGGAAAGGGCTATTCCGATCGTACTCTTCCCGCTCCCCATAAAACCGATCAGAATAATATGATCATTTCGTCCTCTCATACTCTCACACCCCCAGCGCTTTTTCCATTTTCCGATAGATCACTTCCGCTGTCTCCCCGGAAATCAGTATATCATTCCACAGTTCATAGGCGATCAGCCCCTGATATAACAGCATTTTCAAGCCATGATACGCCTCTCCTCCCGCCTGCCTCACCAGTCTCATAAAACGGGTCTCAAGAGGATTAAAGATCACATCATAGCCGGCCTTCACAAGCCTGTAAAATGACTCGTCCTCTATGACCGCATGCTCCGTATGCGGGAACATCCCCACATTGGTCGCCTGTATGACAAGATACTGTCTGCTGTCGTTTATCTCCCGATACTCTTCCAATGCATAAGCGGCGGCGAAAGGCATCTTGTGGGGGAAAGCAGTCTTTTCTTCCGTTTTCCGCTGCCGGACCGCCTCATTGACTTCATCAGTCAGGTTTTTCGCACGTTCTTTATTCCGATTTAAAATAATAACATGCTTTGCCCCCTTTTCCAGCAGCAAAAACGCTATCGCCCTGGCCACGCCGCCCGCTCCAAGCAGTATGATTTCCTCTCCCTCTATCTGTATGCCGTCTGAACACATAGCACGGTAAAGTCCCGGCATATCCGTATTATAACCTTTGTAACCGCCATCCGTATGCACCAACGTATTCACCGCACCGATCTGTTTTGCCAGAGGATCGATCTCTTTCAGATAAGGAATCACTTCGCTTTTATAGGGCACCGTTACATTCATACCGGCAAACCCGAACGCTTCCGCACCCGCTATCGCACTTTTCAGTTTTCCGGGCTCAACAGGCAGCGGCACATACACAAGATTATGCCCATACATCTCGGCCAGATTATTATGTATGACCGGCGACACGGAATGTCCCACCGGATAACCAATCAACCCGCAGACTTTTGTTTTTGCATCTATTGTCATAAAGCACCTCTTTTTTTGTTTTCTCTCCGATAAAAATACAGTACGATCTTCTCCAGATATCTTTTCAACACGATCTGAATCTCCTCTTTCGGATGGATCGGTTTAACCAAAACCGCATAGATTCCGCTTCTTCCCGCACCCCAGACATCGGTAAAAAGCTGATCGCCCACAAAGAGCGTCGTCTGCGCCGTCGTCCCCATGCGCTCCATCGCCTGCAGATAACCCGCTCTTTTCGGTTTTCCCGCTCTATACAGATAATCCGACTTTACTTCTTCCGCAAAAGATTTTACTCTCGGCTCCTTATTGTTGGAAAGAAGCATTGTCTGACAGCCCATTTTATGCAGTCTTTCAAACAACTGCACGGCACGCTCATCCGCCGGTGCATCATGGGGTACCAGCGTATTATCAATATCAAAGATCACGCCCCGTATACCCCTTCGATAAAAAGCCCCGAAATCTATACTATATGTGGAATCCAGATATTCATCCGGATAAAAAGATGACAAAATCCCCATATCTATCCTATCCCTCTATCTTGTCTGATGACGACCAGAAAAAACACTCCCGCACACAGCAGGAGTGCCTTAAAACATACTTATATCGCTACAGTTTCCTCACTGTACTGTTATAGCGCATTGCCGAAAACAGCTTTGCAAAAGTCGTGATCACCAACAGCACGATATCATACCATAAAAAATTATAGCATTTCTGTCTCACATTAATGAACCACTCTGCATCTTCCCAGACTTTGCCGCCCCAGAAAATAAATACCAGCAGTACGATCGCCACAAACATGAAAACCAGCCTGAACCTGTTGATGATATTCATGCGCTTTTTCGCTTTTTCCATCTTCTGTTTTTTTTCTTCTTCCATCTTCAACCTTCCACTTATTTATCCAACACTTTTTTCAGTTCATCCATAAAAGTATTGATATCCTTAAACTCCCGATAGACAGAAGCAAATCTGACATAGGCTACCATGTCCAATTCTTTTAACTTCTCCATTACATACTCACCGATCACATCGCTGGAAATTTCCTTTTCCTCCATCTTGAAAACTTCCGTCTCCACTTCATCCACCAGTTTTTCGATCTGCCCCGCACTGATCGGTCTCTTATGGCAGGCACGCAGCACACCGGCTTCGATCTTGGAGCGATCGTAAGTTTCCCTGTTATTATCCTTCTTAATGATAATTAACGGAATCGTCTCCACTTTCTCATAAGTCGTAAAACGCTTATCACACTCATCACAAACACGCCGCCTTCGGATAGAATTATTTTCCTCAGCCGGCCGGGAATCAATCACCCTCGTATTATCATGACCGCAAAACGGACATTTCATCTGTTTTCCTCCATCTTCATTCCGTATCGTTATTTCTTATAGAAGTATAGATTATACGGCCTTTTCTGTCAAGTATGCTATCTCCTGCAATGCTCTTTCACATCCACCAATATGATATCCGGCCCTATCTGCTTAATATCCTTGTATGGGATCACATAATCCGGCTCGCATTTAAACCAGTCAAAAAAGGAACCGCCGCCCGCCACAATGATCTTGCAGATCTGCCCCGTGCACTCATCAAACTCAAAATCCGTCACTTTCCCCAACCTCTTGCAGTCTTTCATATTGATCACTTCTTTTGATTTAAATTCCGAATATAACATCTTCCGCCCCATAAAAACACTTTGCTGTATTATATGAGCGCTCTCCTTTTAAGGTTCCCATTTTCTTCCAGAAAACAGCTCTGATTTTATGAATAAATTCATACAAACCGTACAGTCTAAAAAGGAAGTGAAATAACTTAAAGAAATGTTACATGGAGGAAAATATCATGCAGGGAAAAGTCGAAATATGCGGGGTCAATACAGCGGATCTTCCCCTCTTGAAAGAAGAGGAAAAAGAAGCCCTCTGGGCAAGAATAGAAGCCGGTGATATGGCCGCCAGAGATGAGTATATCCGTGGAAACTTGAGACTTGTCCTGAGCGTTATCAAACGCTTTTCCTCCAGCAGCGAAAATGTGGATGATCTGTTTCAGATCGGCTGTGTCGGACTGATCAAAGCGATCAACAACTTTAATCCTGCTCTGCAGGTGAAATTTTCCACCTATGCCGTTCCGATGATTCTCGGCGAGATCAGAAGATTCCTTCGTGACGGCGGCTCTATCCGGGTGTCACGCTCCCTAAAGGATACCGCATACAAGGCAATCTATGCCAGAGAGCATATGACCCGGACAAACCTGAAAGAGCCTACCATGGAAGAAGTTGCACAGGAGATCGGTATTTCCAAAGAGGATATCCTCTATGCCCTGGATGCGATCCAAAGTCCTATGAGTCTCTATGAACCCATTTATACGGACGGCGGCGATACCCTTTATATTATGGATCAGGTCAGCGACAAAAAAAGCCGCGAAGAAAAATGGATTGAAACACTCTCCTTAAATGAAGCCATCACCCATTTAAGCGACAGAGAGCAGGAGATCATCCATCTGCGTTTTTATGAGGGAAAAACCCAGATGGAAGTATCCGAACTCATCGGCATTTCCCAGGCGCAGGTTTCCCGCCTGGAGAAAAACGCACTCCGTATCATGCGCAGTTACCTGGTAGCCTGACTCTGTGAGTCAGCTTTCCTTGCTGATCTCCCTTTTTAACTGTTTCATGATCTTCTTTTCCAATCTTGAAATATAGGACTGGGAAATACCCAAAAGCTCCGCCACTTCTTTTTGGGTCATTTCCCTTCCGATACTGGCATCCAGACCGAATCTCAGGTTAATAATTGTTTTTTCCCGCTCCGTCAGCTTGCTGATCGCCTCTTTTAACAGCTTATGCTCCACCTCGGATTCAATCCCCCTGTAGATTACGTCCTCTTCCGTCCCCAGAATATCGGAAAGCAGCAGTTCATTTCCATCCCAGTCCACATTCAGCGGCTCATCAATAGACACTTCCAGTCTTGTTTTATTATTTCTGCGCAAATACATCAATATCTCATTTTCGATACAGCGGGAAGCATACGTCGCAAGCTTGATATTTTTATTGGGATTAAAAGTATTGATCGACTTGATCAGCCCTATCGTACCGATCGATATCAGATCTTCAACACCGACACCCGTATTATCGAATTTCTTTGCTATGTAAACTACCAGCCGGAGATTATGTTCAATTAACGCCGCCCTTGCCTCATGCGCATCCTCACTTTCCAGCCCGCGGATCATCTCGCTTTCCTGTGTTGTCTCGAGCGGCGGCGGCAGAATATCCGTACCTCCTATATAGTGGATATCCCCTTCCTTTTCCAGGAAACCAAACTGTCTGCTGCGCACCATCTTAAATTGAAACATCCCCGGTATTGCCATTTTAAAAACCATTTTTATCCCTCCTGATTATAATCCCGCACAAATTTCGGATGTAAAATCACCTGATAATTCCCCTTTTTTGTCAGTTCCTGATCTGAAACAGCTATCACTACTTTCTGAAACTCTCTCTTCTCCTCCCCATCATCCACTTCCATATGAGGCAGTTCCACTGCGGCAAGTAATCCATGTTTCTTTCCGATACTGTGGAAAGGAATGAGATAATGTTTCTCTTTCGGCACTCTCCCTATCAGATTTTTTGCGGCACGTTTTTCCAGAATCGACACCGGGCGTCCGGTATAAGGCTCTTTCAGGCTGTTCCCCGAATCGGCAAAGCCGCTGCAGCAAAATTCTTCGCCATAAAAATCCAGTTTGACCGTATAAATCCCTTTGCTTTTCTTTCCTGTTTTTCGTATGTAAAGATACAGGATGACAAGGACGGTCGCCATAAAGCCGGCAAAAACCACTTTCCCCAATGTCAGAGCTTTTCCCCTATCAGGCAGGATCCCGGATAAAAAACAGAGAACTCCGCCCATAAAAAGCCCATAGCCATTCATACAAATATACGATTTTACAACCATTTCTTTTGTCCGAAAAGAGAAAGCAGCCTTTAGCAGAAGCAGATTTCCACATACAGCCTGCAAAAATACTTTAGGCCAAAATCCGATACCAGGCAGTAAAAGAATCAGTACAAATGCTGACGCACCTGCCGCCGCACTGATGAGCAGTCTCGCCATGCTGCTTCTTAACCCATAAGCTGTCCTGACCAAAAACAGCAAATATGTACTTATGGCAAAAGCCATCAGCCATACTCTGTCAATATAAATTACATAATGCACTGATTCCACCTGCCATCTGCATAAGACCGTTTCCTTTCCGGTAAATACAGTATATATCAGTCCGGACGAGGATTTTGTCAATATACGCGTTGCTTTTTAAAAAACAACAGGAATAAAAAAGCGCCGCCCGAGGGCGACGCTTTGCGAGAATGGTCTGCAATACCATAACTTTCTTATTTTTTATTTTTTTGACAAAAAACTCGGGATATTCAGTGACTGCTCTTTCACGGAACTCTTAATATCTGTCGGTTTCACACTCGGCACCGGTCGGCTCACCGGTTTCACATTAGGCGTCACCGGCGACGTTTTCGGCATACCGCCGGAATACCCTGTTCCTGACTGCAGTCCCTTATTCTGCAGAGAAGTCGGTGTGATAATAGTGCTTGACTTATGTGAAAAACTGTTCAATCTGTTCTGCGGCACATCCTCAAGTCCGGTTGCGATCACCGTGATCTTACAGTAATCTGCCTGAGAATCATCATACATGGCGCCAAAGATAATATTTACCTCATCTCCCACTAACTCCTGCACATAGCTTGCCGCTTCATTGGCATCGATCAGCGTGATATCGCCCGATACATTGATGATCACATCAGAAGCGCCCTCGATCGTCGTCTCAAGAAGCGGAGATTCCACGGCTCTCTTCACAGCATCCGCCGCCTTGTCATCTCCCTTTCCTTCACCGATACCGATATGGGCAATTCCCTTCTCCTTCATAACCGTCTGCACATCCGCAAAGTCCAGATTAATAACAGACGGTACATTGATCAGATCCGTAATACCTTTCACGGACTGCTGTAACACTTCATCTGCTTTCTTTAACGCATCCGGCATTGTGGTACGCTTGTCCACAAGCTCAAGCAGCTTATCATTCGGGATAACGATCAAAGTATCCACATGCTCTTTGATTTTTTCAATACCATTCAGAGCGTTCGTCATACGAACTCTCGCCTCAAACCGAAACGGCTTCGTCACTACGCCGACTGTCAAAATCCCCATCTCTTTCGCCAGTTTTGCCACGACGGGAGCTGCACCTGTACCTGTGCCGCCGCCCATACCGCAGGTGACAAACACCATGTCCGACCCTTTGATTGCCGCGGTGATCTCCTCGACACTCTCTTCCGCCGCTTTTTCTCCAATCTCCGGTCTTGCACCGGCACCGAGTCCTTTCGTCAGCTTTTCGCCGATCTGAATAAGTTTTGGTGCCTTGCAAAGCTGAAGCGCCTGCTTATCCGTATTCACTCCGATGAAATCCACACCGGATATATTTTCTTCAATCATTCTATTCACAGCGTTATTGCCTGCACCGCCCACACCGACTACAATAATCTTTGCAGCAGATTCCGCATCGCTTGTCCTAATCTCTACCACAGGTACTTCCTCCTTGCTCTCGCTTAACCTTCACCTTATCTAATCTATCATATAATGTAATTCGCAATTTATCAACAACTTTTTTCGCAATAACCAAATTTTATCTTACTTTTTGTCTTCCTGAAAAGGTACGATTTTGGCCTCTCCCGTAAAGTTCTCCATCTGAAGTACGCCTTTTTTCCCTTGAAGTTCCGGCAAAATACTTTTCAGCCTTGAAAACTTCTCATCTATGCTGCTGTTATCCCCGATCTGCACCCTCACTTCTTCAAAGTAGAGCGTCACTTTATATTCTCTGTCAAAGGCCAGCCTGTCCGCCTTTAATTCATATTTGTCAAGAGACTGCGTGATGTCCAGAATCCTTGCAAAAATGTTTTCGTTCTCCACCGGCAGCTTTTCATACATCACCACATGATCGAACTTAAGCCCGGTAACTTCCGGCACACCTGCCGTTTTTATCTCGGAACTTTCCACGATCGTGCCATCCCTGTCAAAATACATGTATCTGCCCAGATAGGATACATAACCGGCAAAAGATTTCTCATATACTCTGATGCGCACTGTATCCGGCGCCTCGATCTCCACCTCTATCGCAGATACAAACGGGATATCCTCGATCTCCTGATTGCGGTATTTAAAGTTCAGATAGATCGAATTATGAGAAAGACGCCCTGTCATGATCCTTTCCGTAATCTCTTCATCCGTATAGTGGGCATTTCCTTCCACATATACCGTGTTTACCGTGTACGTCGTTTTGATATAATAAAATACTCCCAGAGCCGCCGTAAGCACTACAGCCGTTGTGATCAGACCGATCTTTAAGCCCAGATGTCTGTTTCTGTATATCGTTTTTTTGTTTTCCTTTTTTCTGCTTATCATTCTTATTATAGATCTTTCAATTTGATACTCCTGCCCACATTCAGCACGATTCCGATCTCGATCAGCAAAAACATGACAGAGGAACCGCCATAACTGATAAACGGAAGGGAGATACCGGTGTTCGGGATCACATTGGTACATACCGCAATATTCAGAATGACCTGAATTGCCAGATGTCCCATAACCCCTACCACCAACAGCGCACCAAACAGATCCGGCGCGTTATTTGCAATGATCATGCATCTCCAGATTAAAAGCAGAAACAGAAGGATCAACGCAACAGCGCCAAACAGCCCCAGCTCTTCACAGATAATGGAAAAGATCATATCATTCTGTGCCTCGGGCAGAAACCCTAACTTCTGGATACTTTCTCCAAGCCCTTTCCCGAAAATCCCGCCGGAACCGATAGCGTAAAGCGCCTGCAGTGTCTGAAACCCCTTGTCATCCGCATAAGCTTCCGGATTCAGCCATGCTATAATACGCAATCCGCGGAATTCCAGCTTTTCCATCATTTCCGGTGAACTTGCCATTTTTACTATTACAAATACAATTAACGCCGCGCCCGCAGCTCCTATGACCGCCATGATCACAAACCGCTTATAATCAGGGCTCGCCACAAAAATCATCAGCATGGCAATCCCCAAAATGATAATGGCAGAACTCATATTCTGGGTGATCTTCCAGACCATCACCGCAATGATGCCCGGTGGTATCAACAGCGCAATAAACCCTTTCAGCGTACGAATCTGTTTTCCCATCTTACAGACAAGACATGCCAGAAAAATAACCATACCAAGCTTTGCCACCTCCGCGGGCTGCAGGGAAAAGCCGAGAAGCCTGAGCCACCTTCTTGCACCGTGGGAAGAATAACCAAGCGGTGTTAAAACAAGTACGATCAGGCCGGCCGAAACGAAATAAGCCGGTACTGCCAGTTTTTCCCAGAAATGATATGGTATATTGGAAACCACTATCATACAGACAATTCCAAGAAGCGCTGCCGTAAGCTGCTTTTTTAAAAACCAGGCGCTGTCATCATAATCCAGATTTGCCCTGTAGGAACTGCTGGAATAAATCATCATCAGTCCGAATCCTATCAGAAACAGTACAGTAAACATCAGACTGTAATCAAAATAGGTATCACTGTTATTCGATTGTCTTCTGCCCCCCTGCACAGTTCTGAATCTGGTCGCCATTTATACCCTTTCTTTATATACAAGTTCCTTAAAAAGTCTGCCCCGTTCTTCGTAATTCGGAAACATCCCCCAGCTTGCACACGCCGGGGACAGTAACACAGCGTCGCCCTGTTTCGCATTTTCCACACAGATTCTGAAAGCTTCCTCAAAAGTTTCCGCAAATACATAATGATTAAATCCATGTTTCTTCGCACATGCCGCGATTTTTTCTTTCGTCTGTCCGATCAGCACAAGAAGTTTTACCTTTCCCTCAAAAGCATCTATCCATTCGTCATAAGCGCTCCCCTTATCATAGCCGCCTCCGATCAGGATAGTTGGTCTGCTCATCGCATAAATCGCCTGCAAGGCCGCATCCGGGTTTGTACCTTTGGAATCATTGTAGTAGGCAACGCCTCTTACCTCATCCACAAATTCAATTCTGTGTTCGACAGCTTTGAATGTTCTGATCACATCCAGATACTCCTCTTTCGGTATCCCCATCACCTCCGATATCAGAATGGCCGCCATCACATTCTCCACATTACAGAGTCCCACCAACTGCATTTCATGGATATTCATCAGACGCTCTGTTTTTCCGCCCTCTGCAAGATAGATATCTTCTCCTCTCAGAAAAGCGCCATCCGTCTGTTCTTTCGATACGGAAAAATAGAGAACTTTTGCCGGGCACGCATCTCCCAGCTTCCGCGTCTCCTCATTGTCATAGTTCAGAATACAGAAATCATCTTTACTCTGGTTTTTCGTAATATTATTTTTTGCCGCTATGTAGTTCTCCATCGTATGATGGCGATTTAAATGATCCGGCGTGATATTCAATATCGCGGAAACTTTCGGATGAAAACTTTCTATCGTCTCCAGCTGAAAACTGCTGATCTCTCCCACTGTGACGGACTGTGCCGTCGTTTTGTCTACGATATCCGCATAGGGGTATCCTATATTTCCCATCACAAACGAAGTTTCAAAATGCCGTTTCATGATCTCTCCGACCAGAGTGGTGGTTGTCGTTTTTCCGTTTGTTCCGGTAATGCCTATTACCTGCCCCCTTTCTTTCCGGAATGCAAGTTCGATCTCTCCCCAAACGGATATTCCCTTTGCACGGAAGCTTTCTACAAAAGGCGTATCTGCCGGTACCCCCGGACTCAGCACTAAAAGCTCTGTCTGTTCCTTCTTTTCCTCCGGCAGTTTTCCCAAGATTACTTCTGCCTCTTTTTCATCCGGATCTTCCGGCTCCAGCTCTTTTATCTTTTCAAAAAGCAGCGCTCTTACTTTCTCTTCTGTCAGTTTTTCGCTTTCATCAAACAGGATCGGCTTTGCTTTCTCCCGCAGCAGAAATGCGGCTGCGCCAATGCCGCTCTTTCCGCAGCCCACGATCAAAACTTTTTTCCCTGCCAGTTCCATGGTACTTTCATCCTTTCCACGCTTCTTTTTTCCGTCCGCCATGCCACCTCAAATTTGCTTCGCTCTTTTTCGATGCGAATCTGCTTTCTGTCGCAGACTGATCAGGTTTCATATCCCTGCGTACGCAATCAGGCATAATATCGCCGTAACAATGGAAAACACTGTCACGATCCGCGTTTCGGACCAGCCGCACAGTTCAAAATGATGATGTATCGGCGCCATCTTGAAGATACGTTTACCGCCGGTCATTTTGAAATAGCTGACCTGCAAAATGACGGACAGTACCTCCGCCAGATAGATAAAACCTACTATGGCGATAAACAGGGGCATCTGCAGCATATATGCAGCAGCCGCCACAAACCCGCCGAGCGCCAGAGAACCTGTATCTCCCATAAATACACTCGCAGGATATACATTAAACAGCAAAAAGCCAAGCAGCGCTCCCACCACCGCACAGGTGACAGGTTCGATTCCGCTCCCCGTTCCAATCGCCACCACCGTAAAGAATGTGGCAACGATCACCGTAACGGAAGAAGCCAGACCGTCCAGTCCATCCGTAAAATTGGTTCCGTTCACTGTACCTATCACAATAAAGAACAGCACCGGTATATTAAATATACCAAAATCCAGATAATGTCCCGACCAGAACGGAATTTTCATTGCCAGCGAAACATCGGTATAGTTTACTATATAATAGGCAAAAATCCCCGTCACCACAAGCTGTCCCAGCATCTTCTGCCATGCCCGCAGTCCCATAGAGCGCTTTAACACCACTTTTATATAATCATCCACAAAGCCGATCAGCCCGAAACCGAACGTCAAAAACAGGATCGGAATAATCTTCGGAAAATCTTTCACATAAAGCAGCGATGTAATGACCACGGCTACCATGATCAGAATACCGCCCATCGTAGGCGTCCCGTTCTTTTTCAGGTGCGCCTGCGGCCCCTCGTCCCTGACAGTCTGCCCAACTTTCAGTCTGCGCAGAAACGGAATCACCACCGGTCCAAGCAGCGCACTGATCGCAAAAGATATGATTACTGGTAAAATAACAGTTTGTCGCATAACTACAGCCCCTCTTCAGCTTATTTTATTTCATTATAAGCTTATTTTTCCAAATAAGGAAGCACATTTTCAAAAAGCTGTCTGACCACCGGCGCAGCAATCTGTCCGCCATAGTAAGTACCCTGTGGAGAATGGATCACCACCAATGCCAGTATCTGCGGATCATCCGCCGGATAAAACCCTACAAAGGAAGCAATATATCTTCCGCTTCCTCTCGGCAGTGTCTGGCTTGTCGCTGTTTTTCCGCCTATCTGATACCCCTCTATCTGCGCTTTGGCACCGCCTCCCTCGGAGACCACTTTTTCCAGCAACATCTGTAATGTCTCAGAAGTTTCCGCACTTACGATCTGCCTGCCCGGCTCTTTTTCAAAGCTTTCCACCGGATTTCCGTCTGCATCCACCGCTTCGATTGCCAGATGCGGCGTGATGCGCTTTCCTCCGTTTACGAGAGACGATACCGTAGTGGCAAGCTGCAGCGGTGTGATCTGAAAAGACTGTCCGAAGGACATAGTGGCAAGTTCTACATTCCCTATAGCGTCTTTTTGGTGCATGATCGTTCCCGCTTCTCCCGGCAGATCAACGCCGGTCTTTTCCAAAAGCCCAAACTGTTTCAAACAGTCATAGTACCGCTCAGCACCGACCCGCAGCCCCAGTGTCACAAACACCGGATTACAGGAGTTGCATATCCCCGCAGTAAAGTCCTCCGCACCGTGCCCGGCCACTTTGTGGCAGCGGATCCGTCTGTCATCCACCACGATAAACCCGGGACAGTTAAACCTGTCTGACAGCGTTACCGAACCTGTTTCCAGCGCAGCGGCGGCAGTGATCACCTTGAATGTGGAACCGGGCTCATAGGTATCGTTGATACAGCCGTTTCTCCACATGCCGTTTAACTTTTCCTGTTTCAGCTCTTCCTCACTTTTTACCTCTTGCTGTACTTCTGCGGTTTCATCCTGTTCCGCTTTCTTTTGGAGCGACGCCTGTTTTCTCGCCTCTTCTTTTGCCCGCAGTGCTTCATATTCCGGTGTCACCGTATAGGGCTCATTCAGGTTAAACTCCGGCACATCCACCATCGCCATGATCTCTCCGTTTTTCGGATTCATCACGATAAGGGATACTCTGTCCGCCTCTTTTGTCGCCATCACCTGTTTTGCAAGCTGCGTCGCATAACTCTGAATATTGTAATCCAGGCTGACCACAAGATCATTGCCCGGGACAGGCTCTTTTCTGTGCTCGCTGGCCGCTTCTATCTCAATCCCGGCAGCATCTGTCAATGTCAGAATCTGCCCCTCTTCTCCGCTTAAATATTCGTCGTAAATCACTTCCAGGCCGATAATCCCCTGATTGTCCCCGCCCGTAAATCCGAGTACTTTGGATGCCAGCGCATCATAAGGGTAATATCTCTTATAATCCTCGTCTACTTTTACTCCGGCCAGATCCGCTTCCCGTATTTCGTCGCCCAGTTCTTTGGAAACATTGCTCCGTATGCGCTCCATCGAGGAATACTTCTCCACCCGTTTTCTCACATATTCCTCGGACAGATCCAGTTTCTCACAGAGAAAGGAAATGACTTTCTCCGGATCCTCAATTTGGGAATGGATGACCGAGATCGTACATACCGTTTTATTATCGGCGAGCACAACGCCGTTTCTGTCAACTATTCTGCCTCTCGCCGCTTTGATCGACCGCTCCCTCTCATGAAGCTGTGTTGCCTTATCCGTGTAATGGGCGGACTGAAAAATCATCAGATCCACCAGTCTTACAGAGAGCAAAAGAAAGGCGGCCATGCAGAAAAAGAATAATATTACAACTTTTTTTCTATTATAAGTTTTGTTTTTATTGGACATAAAGACAACCGGATATTATTCTTGTTATACTTTATGTCTAAAATGAAAAAATATGCGTATCACCGTGGATCATTCGTATCTTCCGGATTTCCTCCTCCCGCTACACCTATCCCCGATCCGAGCAAAGAGCCCGCCTCCAGGTCATGCCCTGTCTCGGGATCGATCTGATGCCCGGTATTTGGATCAATATAGTTGCCGGTATCCGGATCTTTTTCAAACGTTTTCCAGATTTCCCGTGTAAAGCCGTTATCGCCGCCTTCGCCGGTTTCTCCTTCACCTGTCTCTCCCTCACCGGTTCCCTCGGGTGTATTTCCGCCTTCCGGATCCTCTCCCTCACCGGACTCGCCTTCCTCCGGCGTCTCCCCTTCTTCCCCGGTTTCCTCCGAGGGCATATTGTCTCCGGCAACGGCCTGTTGTCTGTAGTAGTTTGTATTTTCAAGATGCAGTGCATCCAGTTCTTCCTGTTCCTTTTCAGTCACTTCCTCCGTCATGAAAATGCCCAGATACGGCAGTGTCTCTGTCAGAATACTGCGCACCAGTTTTGTCGCAAATTTCGCATCATCCTGGTCCGATGTGTTCGGTCTGTCCACGACGACATAGATCGCGATCTGCGGGTCATCCGCCGGTGCGTAACCCATAAAGGAAACCACATAATTTATCTTATCACGGGGAACCATCTCCGCTGTTCCCGTCTTGCCGCCGATGGCATATCCGGCAGGCCTTGCCGTGGTACCGGTTCCTTCTATGACGACGCCGTTGCAATAGTCAATGATCGTATCGCTGACACTGGGAGAAATGGTTTGTTTCAGTATTCTCGGCTCAATCGTCTGCACAGTGGAGCCGTCCTGCGCAGCAATCCTGCTGACCACGTGAGGCTCATAGTAGTTTCCGCCATTGATCAGGGAACAGTATGCTGTGATCATCTGAATCATCGTCACGTTGAAGCCCTGTCCAAAGGAACAGGTGGCCAACTCTGTGGGACCCATATTTGTCTCGTCATAAATCAGCCCCACTGTCCTCGCCTCACCCGCCAGATCGATGTTGGTCTTCAATCCGAAGTTAAAGCTGTGCTGATAAGCACAAAACGTATTTTTTCCGCTTGCTTCCGCAATATACATAAGCGCCACGTTGCAGGATTTTTCCACCGCCTCTTTTACGCTCAGTTCTCCGTCCCCATAGGTGTTATGACAGCTGATCGGCCAACCGCCGATCTCCCGCTTTCCGGTACACAGATATCTCTCGTTCCCAGTAATTGCTCCACAATCCAGCGCCGCAGCCACGGTAAAAGGCTTCATCGTGGAGCCCGGCTCATAGGTATCGGAAATACAGTAATTTCTCCACAGCTTATTATAAGTATCATAAATCGTGCCGTCCTCTTCCATTGCTGCAATTTCCTCCGGTGTATACAGCGCACTGATATCCTTCGGATTATTCAGATCAAATCCCGGCGCACTCGCCATAGCAAGCACGTTGCCGGTATTTACCTCCATAATGATGCAGCCCGCATTGTAAGCGCCCTGGCCCTCTCTGGCAATATCCTTATTATCCTCCATAAATTTATTCAGATATTTTTCCGCAATGCTCTGCACATTAGCGTCTATCGTGCTGACGACCGTATAGCCGTCTATCGCCGGTTTTACGGTTCTCTCCAAAATGGTATCATCGTTCAGATAACCGTATTCTCTGCCGGTGCTCCCGTTTAATGTATCATTGTAATATTCTTCCAGTCCGTAAGTCCCCTTGTTTTCCTCTGTGATGAACCCGATGACATCACTGGCAAGGGAACCGTTCGGATAATATCTTCTGTACTCTTTCTCGAACCATACCCCCTTGATATTCACTCCTTTTTTCTCATCTGCTTCCAACTCCAAAAAAGGCTCAATCTCGTCATAAGTAAGCTGTCTCAAAAAAATCTTATATTGCGCTCTCTGATTTTTATCCTTATTTTTATTATCATTCAGATACTGATTCAGTTCTGTCTGATCCAAAGTCGGGAAACAGGTCCGCAGCGCATTTACGGTGGGCTGAAGGTAGTCATCCTTATCAAGCACCAGCTTTGCATCCACGATCAGATTATACACTCTTTCGCTGGTGGCAAGGACGGTGCCGTTTCTGTCTAAAATATCACCCCGTTTAAAGGGCAGCGTGGTCGAGTCATACTGCTGCTGGGAGAGTACCTGTTTTTCATATTCTTTTCCGTTATTTTTTCCAATATAAAAAAGCTTTACACTGAGACCCAGAAAAGCCAACAGTACTATAAAAAACAGTACCACCAGTTTTTTCTGCATCCGCAGTGTAAATTTCCGCTCCGTCGCTTTTATTTTTTTTCGTTTTCTTTCTCTTTGCGCAGCCAAAGATCGTATCTCCTATTCCGATTTTATCATGTATTCTAATCCAGACTTTCTGTCTGACGCACATAGTCCGTCTCAGAATTTTCCACATTAATGATCTGCCCTTCATTCGCATAAGTCATGCCCAACTCACCGATTGCAATCGCCTTGATCTGCTCTAAGTCAAGGCTGCTGTTGATCCGGTTGTACTCCTCATCGTTGGCTAACTTCAAATTATTATATCTGGACTCCATTTCGGAAATCGCCTCCACGCAGTTTGTGATATCCGACTGCAAATTGATATAACTGCATAACGTCATGATGGCAAAAGCAAGCGCTGCTGACAAAAAAAGTACATATCCCGGATTCATGTGGGATGCTTTCTCTCTGTTTTTTCTGGTCGTATTGCTCAAGCGTTTTCTTTTCGGTACTTCTCTGGAATCATAAACCTCCCGAAGTTCCCTTGCTGCGCTGCCTTCCAAATATGCAATTTTTCCCGAGGCTTCATATCTGCGAGTATTTGTATGTTTCCTTCTTTCTGCCATTTCTCTGTTCTCGCTTTCCTTCCGGCGTTTCAGGTCTTATAAATCTTCCCCGCGCCGGAATACGCGCAGCTTCGCGCTCTTTGATCTGTTGTTCCTCTCCACTTCTTCTTTTGACGGAAGAATTGGTTTTCTTGTCATCACTTTTCCCTTTGACACCCTGCCGCAGGTACACACCGGAAATTCCGGCGGACAAATACAGGGGGATTCATTTGTGCGGAAAGCCGTTTTTACGATTCTGTCTTCCAGCGAATGGAATGTGATAATACAGATTCGTCCGCCCGGTTTTAAAAAGGAGATCATATCGTCCAACGAATCCCGCAATACCTCCAGTTCGCGGTTGCACTCAATGCGAATGGCCTGATAGGTTTTTTTCGACGGATGGCCGCCGCCCTGCCGCATCTTTGCCGGTATCGCATTCTTAATGATCTCATTGAGTTCGAAAGTCGTCGTGATCTCTTTCTTTTCCCTTTCCCTTACAATATGCTTCGCAATATTCTTTGCAAACTGCTCCTCTCCATAGTCCTTTATAATATGAAACAGCTCTCCCTCCGAATAACCGTTTATAATCTCTTTTGCACTTAAAGTACTTCTTGTGTCCATCCGCATATCAAGCGGTGCGTCATACCGATAGGAAAAACCTCTCTCCCTCGTATCAAACTGGTAGGAAGAAACCCCCAGATCCAGCACAATACCGTCCACACCGTCTATTCCCAGTTCCTTTAAAGCCGCTACCGCATTGCGGTAATTATTCCTGAGTATCGTCACTTTCCCGGCATAGGGTTCCAACCGTTTTGATGCCGCCGCAATCGCCGCTTCATCCTGATCGATTCCGAAAAACCTTCCCTTATCAGAAAGCCTTTTCACCACTTCCTCGGCATGACCGCCGCCGCCTAACGTGCCATCCAGATAGACCCCGTCCGGTCTGATATGAAGTTGCTCGATCGTTTCATGAAGCAAAACCGAATCATGCTGAAATACCATAGTTTTCCCCATTTCTCAGCCGCGATAAAGATCCACTAGAGCCTTATTCCCATACTGGAAAGTTCTTCCACCACATCATCCATCTCTTCAAAAGAAGTTTCCATGCTCTCATAACGGGCTTTACTCCAGATTTCTACCTTTGTTCCCACGCCGACAGATACCACATCTTTTGTAATACCCGCATATTCCCGCAGTTTTGCGGGAAGCAGGATTCTTCCCTGTCCGTCCACTTCCACTTCTGCGGCGCCTGCAAAGAAGAAACGTATAAATTGTCTGCCGTTTTTACTGCTCAGCGGTAAATTTTTGATGCCCTCTTCTACGCGATGCCACTCATCTTCACCGTAGGCAAACAAACAGCCGTCCAGCCCTTTCGTCACCACGAATTTCTTTCCCAATTCATCGCGGAATCTGGAAGGGACGAAGAGCCTGCCTTTTGCATCTGAAGTATGGTCATATTCTCCCATAAACATGCGGCATCACCTTCTTTTTTCACCACTTTTAAACACTAGTCCACCATTACTCACCACTTTTATGATATTCTAACCTACTTTTCCTCATTTGACAAGCCCTCGCTCTTCCCGCAAAATACGTAAAAAAAGACATTTTGCAAGTCTTTTTACAAAATGTCTCTTTCTTGTCTACCATATCTTGTGTCAGTTTTTTATTCATCTACAAAATACGCCATTTATTATATCTTAAACTTCTATTAAAAAAAATTTATATTATTTTTATTATTGCATCATCTTTGCAGCATCTACAGAAAAATCATTCCTTTCTCTTACTCGGCTAATCGGATATACCCTTCCAGACCGTCCCTGATTTCGCCCGCTGTCATAGATTCTGTCTGCCACAGATCATTATTGCCGCCTGCCGGATACAGTAAAAAGTCATCCGCACGGTCTTTATCTACAACAAAAAGCAATGTATATTCCATGTCCTCTCCCACTTTCATTTCTCTCCAGAAGAAATGCCCTCTGCTTTCGCCTTCTGTATTTATTGCCTGATCAAAATAAACCGCACTGTCATCCATTTGCAGATAATAATTTTCTTCCGGTACGGCTTCATAAGAATCTTCCGCCCACGTAAAAGTGCCTTCTTTTGTCTTTGTTATATACTGCAGATTAAAGTCCAGAGGGATATCCGGGTCTGTATCATCATAGCAGTGTACTTTGACATCCACCCGCAGAAATTCCTGTTCTGCCTGCGCCTCTTCCATAATCTCACCGTTTTTGTCAATATGCCGCCTCATGTAAGGGCGCAGCGTCTTATCTGCATTAAGCCATCCGTCAAACCTCGTATGATCAAAGAAATTCTTTTCCGCATATCCCTTAGAACTTTCCAAAAATTCGTAGCCGGTCACTGTGAAACCAAAAGACTGATCAAATCTCTCCACTTTCAACTCCTCGCCCACCGCGCAGATTTTCTCATCCGGTATACCGAGTGTCATCAGGGCATCCCATCTTTTTTGACTTTCCAGCGCATCAACTGCAGCACTCGCTTCTTCTTTCCGTCGCAGCTCTTTATCTTCCTCTGTCTCATAACTCCCGTCGCCTGTTCGCTCTACATGCAGGGAATCCGCAAATTGAAAGAGTTCTTTCCTGTCTACGGTATATCCTGCCACAATCTCCAATACATATCCCTCTTCTTCATTAAACAAGAAGATATTGACACCGGACTGATTCTTTTTCGCATCCTGAAAGGTAATCACATCCGCCTCCATACCGCTTAATTCAGTCTTCTCTATTTTATCAATATGGTTTATGGTAATCCCGCCGTTTATTCTATCCAGTTCCGCTGTCGTATAGATCGGCATGATCGTAATCCACTCATCGTTTTCTCCATAATATTTCCCGTCGCCGTCCTCATCATCTGAAAACCCTTTCGGAATATATCCCGCACTCACCTGATATTCCCCCGGAACCAGTTCGTAGTTCAGGGCAAATTCATAAGTAAGGGCATTCTCTTCCACACTCTCGAATTTCTGAAAATATACAACTGCCGCATAGACAGCAGATGGTATCATAATGATCAGGGCAGCAACCGCCGCCGCACTGAGCAAACTTCCATGTTTCTTTTTCCTCTTCTTCATTTTTATCTCTCCTCTCCGTATCTGCCCATAGGCATTCTGCAATCTGTCCTCTATAACCTGCGGAAGTTTTTCCTCTATATTATTCTTCATGCATATCCTCCATTTCTGTTTGGTTCCATCTCCGCACGCAGTGTTTCCCGTCCGCGCTTTAACCTGCTCATCACCGTACTTTCTTTCATTTCCATACAGGCCGCAATTTCCTTTGCTTTCATGCCGTAGACATAATATAAGGTAAAAATACTGCGATCCTGCTCCTTAAGGGGTTCAATCAGTTCCTCAAATCTCAGAGCTTTGTCACCGCTTTCTCCCTCTGCAGGTTCCGGTATCTCTTCCGTGGGGAGCACACGCTTGCGCCCTTTCAAAATGTCCTTACAGTTATTGATCAGTATCCGTATCATCCATGTTTTGAAATAGGCGTTCTTTTCCAATGTTCCCAACTTTTCAAAACATTTTAAAACCGTCTCCGACATAGCGTCCGCTATATCTTCCTGATCGCGCAGAAATCCTCTGGCAACTTTATACATACTTTGTTTATTTTCTTCCATCAGGGTGATAAAGGCCTCGGCATCACCCCGTTTCGCCCTTTTCACAAGAAGCTCCACCTGTTTTACCTCCTCATCTGTATCAAGTTTCGGAATTCCTCATCTCTTTACTTATTAGACAATGGTAAGTGAGAAAATATTGCATATACTTTTAAATTTTTTACTCCTATTACTATAAGAAATCACAGAATAATCTTCAATCTCTCTCCGCTTTTTCTCTCATTTGGCACTATGCCCAAAAAAAGGCTCTGAATTGCCGCAAAATCTATAAGATGACATTTGCCTTTTTTCCGTCCATCTGCTAATATCATCTCAACAGAAAAATAAAAAGCAACCTTCAGGAGGTTTCAAAATATGGTAATTACCGATTATTCAACCGCATTAAAAAAGGGAAAACGCAGTTATCAGCTTGCACTCACCAAAGGCGAGTACCCTTATCTGCCCGCACTGGACGATATTTTATCGTACACAGAAGTAACCGCTTCCGTAAATCTCGGTCTGATGGATATTCCCTTATCCAAAATCGTAGGAACAAAAACCTCCGGCAGAACCAATTCTTTTGCCGATAATTTCATGCCGCTTTTACCGGAAAAATCCGAATTTGCCGCAAAATGGTCCTCCCTTTATAATCACCAGATCGATGACGGCATCAGAGATCCGATCGTTGTCTATGAATTTATGCACCGTTTTTATGTGCAGGAAGGAAACAAGAGAGTCAGTGTCATGAAATATCTGGGCTCCTATAGTATTCCCGGTACGGTAACCCGGATCATCCCTAAAAAAAATGATGATAAGGAAATCTGCCTGTACTACGAGTTTCTGGACTTTTACGAAGTATCGGAATCCTATGATGTCTGGTTCAGCAAAGAAGGCTGCTATAAAAAGCTGATAAAACTGATGGGGAAAAATCCGGGAGAAGTCTGGACTAAGGAAGAGAGATCATCTTTCCATGCCGCCTGTGAAAAATTCGGGACGGCATATCAGGCTGTTTACGGGGATAAACTGAAATTGTCTGCTTCAGATGCCCTCTTAATTTATATAGAATTGTACGGTTATGATACACTCAAAGGGGAAACTCTGGTCAAACTCAAGCAAGCTCTGGAAAAAACCCAGAAAGAGCTGCATCTTGTTGAAAAAGGAAGCCAGGTGACACTGGTAAATGATCCGGAACTGTCAAAACCTTCCCTGCTCGGAAAGATCCTGCCGGTGGGACCTACACCGGAGACCTTAAAAATAGCTTTCCTCTACCGGAAGACCACGGAAACTTCCAGCTGGGCTTATGCCCATGAACTGGGACGTCTTCATCTGGAGCAGGCTTTTGGCGGAAAATTGAAAACTCTTGCCATAGAAGACGTCAATACGGATGAACAGATGAAAGATGCTGTGGATAATGCCGTAGCCGCAGGCTGCAATGTGATCTTTGCCACGGCAGTCCAGATGGTGAACCAGTGCGTGCGCTCCGCCATACAATACCCGAAAGTAAAGTTTTTCAACTGTTCCGTGAAAATGCCCTACTCTTCCGTGCACACGTACTATGCCAGAATGTATGAAGCTAAATTTTTGATCGGCGCTATTGCCGCAGCTGTCTCTCAGACGGATAAGCTTGGATATATGGCGGATTACCCCATCTACGGCACCCTTGCAAATATCAATGCCTTTGCCCTTGGCGCCCGCATGATCAACCCTTATGTGAAAGTGTATCTGGACTGGTCCAGATTAAAAGAACAGGACGGCAAAAAAAGGCTGCAGCAGGATGGTCTGCTGTTTATGTCCGATGATGATATGATCACGCCGAATAATCCGACCAGAGAATACGGATTATATTTAAAGAAAGAGGATGGTACATTGGAAAACCTTGCGACTCCAATCTGGCATTGGGGCAAATTCTATGAGCGGATTGTCACAAATATCTGTAACGGCAGCGAGACAAACGCTTCCAAAAAGGAGACAGCCATCAACTACTGGTGGGGTATGTCCGCAGATGTGATCGATGTGATCTGTTCGGGGAAAATGCCTCACGGCACGCACCGGCTCATCAACTTCTTAAAAAGCTCTATCTGCGCAGGCAGCTTTAAGCCTTTCGACGGCCTGATCTATTCTCAGGACGGCATTATTCGCTGTAAAGAAGGGGAATCTCTGCAGCCTGAAGATATTCTGACAATGAACTGGCTTGCAGAAAATGTGGTAGGAAAGATACCGGAATTTGAAGAACTTACGGAAGAGGCACAGATGCTCTCAGGACTTCAGGGTATCTATAAGGATGACAATGAAAAAGGAAACAGCTGACCCGAATGAAAAAGATGTTTTAAAAATCCTGCTGCTTGCCGATCATAAGTCTAAGCTCCTGTATGATTATTATGATCCGGAAAGGCTGAAAGATATTGATCTCATTATCTCCTGCGGCGATCTGCCGCAGGAATATTTGAGTTTTTTTGTGACGCTCTGCAATGTGCCGCTGCTCTATGTAGAAGGAAACCACGATACCCGTTATGCTCAAAAACCGCCCGAGGGATGCATCAGCATTGAAAACGATATCTTCCTATACAAAGGCATCCGTATTCTGGGGCTCGGCGGTTCCATGCAGTATATTCCCGGGTCGAAAAACCAGTACACCGAATGGCAGATGAGTCGCCGGATACGCAGACTGGCCTTTAAATTGTGGCGGCATAAAGGTTTTGATATTCTTGTCACCCACGCGCCGGCCCGCGGGATCAATGATCTGCCGGATCTTCCCCATCAGGGCTTTACCGCGTTCCGCACATTGATGGAAAAATATAAACCGAAATTTTTCTTCCACGGCCATGTCCACGCCAACTACAGCAGGGGCTTTAAACGGACGGACGTTTACAAAGAAACTACTATAGTCAATGCCTATGAGTTTTATGTAGTGGAGTATCCGATGAAATCTATATAACTAGTGTATTGGCATGCTCATATTTAGCTTTACCACCACTCCGATTATGGAGCGGTGGTAAATGTGGGATACAGAGAACACAACTTAATCCTTGCATCGCTGGTTCTGAACTGCCAG
>JAAUZC010000053.1 GCA_014804795.1 Lachnospiraceae bacterium
CTGACCCGGTTGTTTATCACTGGAAATACAGGCTTGAAGAAATAGATCCCAGTGAAGAAGTTATAGTTGATACATTACCTGTCAAAAAGTCCAGTTAATTGGTGACGGTTATACTAGTAAAAACTATAATTTAATTGGAATTTGGGAGAAAGGAGATTGGTTTCAAATACATAATATTGGGAAGCAAGAAGAAGTTGAATTTCCACATACACATACACCTGTGTTGAATACAGATGGGATACATATTTCTTATAACAGAGTGGTGACGAGTACTATAGCAGAAGACATAGATTTAGCTGATTATTTGCTTAGAACAGATAAGATAATTTTAAGAACCAGAGGGAGACGTTGATCAATGAGTGAATGTATAATTTGTAAAGGAAATGACCAATTAAATGATATGGACTTTTCTATAGTAGATGCAAGTGGTTTTTTGACGAAAGGAGCATTTTGGTTAGGGGGAACAAGTGATATATGGACATTTAAATATAAAGGAAAAGAAATAGATGATATTATTACTGACGCACAAAGTAAGATGAATAATGGAATTCAATATCAAGACACCCAAATTTATAAATTGCTCAATTGTTTAATGGATAACGGTATTCATTTTGCAATGTGGTATGATACTTATGTCGAGAATCTTGATATATGTAATACAAGAGATAGGTTATTAGAGACTTGCTATAAGCAAATAATGGATAAGAGTGGAATGTGTGAAGTATATATTGTATCAAATATTGATAAAAGTTAATAAGATAATTGATATTTAAAAGTGTGTGTGGTTAATTATAAAATGTGTATCATAAATCTCCGAGACAGAGGCATACGGCACGGAGCAGGTGGAGACCTACTATGACTATACCGTGGAAAACCGCCTGCAGGCAGTGTATGACGCGGATGAGCTGCTGATGGCGGCGGCCTACGACGGGGACGGAAACCGTGTATTCCAGTTAAACTACAACCTCCATACCGATGAGGACTGGAAAGATAATTCCGGTAACGGCAACGGAAACAACAAGGACAATGCCGGAAACGGGAACGGCAATGCGACTAACGCCGAGGAACATAACAGCCAGAACCAGAGCGGTATCCTGTTCCCGATAGCGGAGGAGATCAGTAGCACGGAGACAGACCTGATCGCCATGATCAAGACGACAGGGAAGGAGAAGAACTATGAGCTGATTGAGTATATCCTGGATGTCAATACACAGTATACCCAGGTACTGATGGAGCTGAACGAGAATGGCACCATGGACGCGGCCTACACCTACGGCGTATCCAGGCTGACGGAAGACCGGTTCACTGGGGAGAGCAACTTCTACCTCTACGACCCGGCAGGGAATGTAGCGGGGATCACGGACCAGGACGGCTACTTATGGCAGTCCTACCGGTATGATGCTTTCGGGAATGCGACCTTCGGAAGCCCGCAGTATGACAATGAGTATACTTTCAACGGTGAGAGCTACAACCCGAACATCAACAGCCAGTATCTGAGGGCGAGGTATTACGATACGGTGAAGGGGAGCTTCCTGACGGAGGACAGCTATCTTGGGGATATCCGGAACCCGTTAACATTAAACAGGTACAGTTACTGTATCGGGAATCCACTGTTTTATAGTGATCCGAGTGGATATCTGGCAAGGCCCATTTGGATTTATCCTGAAGTGAAAGTAGAAGCTCATAAAGAAATTTGGGATTATGTAAACGAAACTTATAAAGATTATGATAGAAAAGAAAGAAACAAAGAATTTTATAAGAGAGCTACATTTTTTAATGCATTGCAATATACGTCGGAATATTCGTATTGTGTGGAAGATGTTATAGATTATGATTTTAGCTATGATACAATATATGGACAAAATTATATGGACAATCTTATTGGTAGAGCACATTATTTGCAGATGTTGCAGCTTTGCAGACTGGAAGGAATAGTCCCGAAATATAAGACATATGATGGCTGGTTGGACTTGTATGATGTTCCTACAGTGGGGCGTGGAGGGTCTATAGTTGAGATGCCTGAGGACAGACCGAGAGGAAAGAATACTTCCTGGAAGTCAGAGGAGTCGGCATACTTGAGTGTGAGTGAAGAATTAGGACTGATTCCGTATGTAAATGAAAATGGATATCGGAAATTTATAGAAAAAGATTTACAACCGTATGTGGATTCATTAGGAATACTTAGGGTTAATGATGAAAATGGCATAAGTAGATATTGTGTGGCGGTGGGTCCAAGAGTAATGGACAGTGATTATAATACTGTGGGTAGTATAATATCCCCAGAGACAATGAAGTACGGTACAAAATTGGATATTATATTAAGGGATAGTGACTTTAATGTATATTATGTGCCTGCGGTAGTGGCAGACACGAAAGCGCATACATTGGGTATAGAATATCTAAACGATAAAACTATAGGAAATGGGATTTACCAAACAGGAGTTTCGTGGGCAACTGGAGAAGATGTGGCATCAACTAATGCTGATGCCGCGGTCATTGAATTCATGCGAGATTACTCAAAGGTCGATGAACATTTGATGCGTACACCAGAATTTGATATATTGTCAATAATTGTTTACAGATTCACTTCTTAGCTATAGAAAAGCCGGACTGCCGGTTCACAGTACATTCGGGTGTGCAGGACGTCGTTGGGTGGCATAAGGACTATGGTAGGGCATAAACCATAAATATAATGTGTCGGGGGTACATAAATAGATGATGAAAAAGTGTTCCATAAAAGTGATTCCGATACTGGCAGTATTGATATTTATAATGTTTGTTTTATTATGGAAAGGGGGAAACATTGAAAGCGAAGGAGAGCAATATAAAGAAATAGAAAGAACGCCTACCATGGAAGAGGAAGAAATCGAATATAAGGACATAAAAGAGCCTGCAGATACGGATGAAAATATTACAGATATAAATAGTAAGTTTTTAGCGGAGAAAAAAGTCAGAGAAAAGGCTGAACTGATGGAGTATGCAGGGCTTTCCATAGAAGAATTTATTGAGAAAACGGGAATACCTCTGTGCCAGGATCAGGATGAACTGCGTTCCTGGCGTGCAAAAGACGGCCCGATCATAGTAAGTGCAGATGTGGAGGATGGCAGAATTATTGAATTGTGTACTTGTGTAAGCGCCTACGATCGATCAGAAAAGGCCATAAAGGATGCTGTTGAAAGATTCCCGTATACATTGGGGGGAGTTAGCCTTAATGAAGATATTTCCCTCCTTGAAAAAAATGTCTTGGAAAATGCGAGCGTGGTATCAGGAGGAACGGGCTATTATTATACCAGTATGGATTTATCGGGACTGGGAATAGAGAGGCTGACATTAAAGAGTGAAGGCACAATTGTTGATTCTGTAGTAGCAGATGTGGATATGTCTTTAAAAGAAGCGGCAGGAGGATTGACATATATATGGGGAGAGAAGGTGTGCCAGAAAGAGGGAGAGCAGAATGACAGATTAACAACATCATGGAATCCGTATACAGAGTTACCAAGATTTTATGAACAACAGGAGGATATCGATAAGACAGTGGTATGGATAAAATATCCCTGTATTGATATACCGGATAATCCTGAAATGGCGCAGAATATAAATAATTTGATTCAGGAAACGGTGGAAGGGATTGAAAATGAGACATATAGGAAAACGGATGAAAATATCATAGTACGGGCAGATTATATGATAACTTACATGACAAACAAATTTGTCAGTATTACATTTAGAGTATATGTTACGGGAAACAATGTAAAGAAAAGTCCATGGCAGTATTGCAATATCAATATGGCGAAGAATGGAGAGAAAGCATTCCTATCGGATATAGGGCTCACCAGAGAAAAAGTAGTTGAAGCATGTGAGGCTTGCTGGTGGTCGGTAGATACAGATAGTTATATGGAAGAGTACGATACGAACTGGAATAAATATCGAATCACACCGGCAGAATGTGTCTTTTATGTGCCCTTGCCTGAAGGTGAGGAACAGTGGGATGGAAGGGAGTTTATGGCTATAGAGATATTTAGACCACGATAGACCTGACGGCGGAGGAAACTTTTAAACCTGAATTCCCGACAGAATATGATACATTGATTATACAATATTTTGATTTTCCTGTAATGATATTGAGATGATAAGGTAAAGCTTTGTGGAAGAAGACCGTAATTATGTAATAAGCACTGAGGTGAGTTCAGAATACTCATTTATAAGATCGGGAAGAGGATTATTCGTAAACATCGCCAGTAAATTCTTATCTACCTGCCTATGAGAGAGGAGATTGAACATGTATAAGAGGTATCTAAGTTTGTGTATTATGCTTTTGCTGTGTACGCAAATTGCCGGCTGCGGTTATAGTGACAGCAAGGAAGAAGCTGTTTCGAATGTGCAGCCGGAGGCGGAAGAGCCGGTGGAAGAGTTGGCGGAGGAAGGGCTGGTGGAGAGTGGCAGTCAAAAAGTATATACTCCCTATCTGCAGGATATATTTGCCGTCCCGATAAGATATTTATCCTCCAATATTTACTTTTATGAGGATAAGCTGTATCTGGATGTGTGGGAGAGACATGATGGAGATGTTAATGGGAAGCCGGTGGAGGGAAATGTCAGAATGGTTTTCGCAGAGGAAGGAGAAGAAATTGTTCTGCTTGATCTGACAGAGTTGTCTCCCACCTGGGACAGAAAAACTGTAGGAACAACGCACTATCTGGTGTCGGGAGATCAATTAAGACAAGTGTTGTGGATATATGATTTAAAAAAAGGGAATGTGGAGGAACTTAGGGTAGGAGAGAATCAGGAGATCTGGAGTTGGGATGCAAAAAACGGGAAAATTTTTTATGGTGTCAGAACGCAGAATACAGAGGAGGATATCTTAAATGAAATTATGATACGGGATTTGGACAGTAAAAAAGAAGAGACCGTTACTTTTGACAGACGGGTTGAAAGAATTCAGGAGTTGTCAGTAAACGACAAAGAGGAGATCGGAGTTTATTATTGTGATATTGATTCTTATGAGGAGCATTTGGGGATTATTCAGGATGGGCAGTTTACAGAGATTGATACATCAAATGTAGAGATATGGAATTTGGGAAGAAATCAACTGTATGAATTTCAATTGATGGATAATAAGATCATGATATGTATGGAAGATATCGGGCATATATTGACGCCCTGGAATCGTTCCTGGGAGCTCTTTTTTGATGGAAGCTGGAAGGATATTCCCTGTGAAACTTATGAAGAAGGTGTTTTGGGATATGTTGACGATTTTTATTATGTAGAGGATTACTACCTGATTTATGGGAGACCATGGAGACGGAGTGACGATGTGGAGAGTGCAAAGGTAAGATTGTATACGATGGAGGGGGAATACCGCTGCGAAATAGAGATACCGGATTAAACTTCTTTCCAGGTATCGGTTTATTTTATGTGTTCGGATGAGACAGTCTATGTGTTAAGCGTAAACAGAAAAGATGATTCAATGTGTATGCAGGAGATCAGTATGAATGTAAAAGATGTTTTTGGCTTAAAAAAAGAGTGAATAATGTAGCGTTAATAAACGAATTAGGGGCCAAGAATGCCTATTACATTCTCCTTTACTTTCATCGTAAAATCGGGTTTCCATCAATCCATATCTGTTTGATGTTTATGGTATCCGTGATTTTCTTATCAGGTCTTCCCTTAACCAGCACAAGAATTGCGCGCTTTCCCGCTTTTACGGTTCCGGTATTCGTAATGTTAAATACTTCCGCGGTCTTGCCCGTTGCACCTGCCAATACTTCCACGGGTGCCAATCCTGCTTTGACTAACAGTTCCATTTCCCGATGCATTGATGTCCCATACGCGACGGCGGGAGCATAGGAACCGGGGTTGGCATCAGTACCTGCGAGAATAGTCACACCACACTTATGCAGCTGCTTCACTGCAGCTTCTGCGTGAAAATAGTGATCCGACCTGTATCCATTTCTTCTACTGACAGCAAAGGCTTCCATCATAATAAGAGTAGGCACGACAACAATGCCTTTTTCAGCTATTGTTTCCGCAAGTTCTTTCGGGAATGTTTCTTTCATGGGTACATGCAGAAGGATATCTGCCCGACAATCGACGGCCATTTTGACAGCTTTTACTGATGTTGCATGTACGGCCACTTTAAGCCCATTCCTATGGGCAGTATTACAGATATCTTTTAAAACTCCTTTTAACATCAGATTTGGTTCCATGAGCAGGACCTTAATGTATTTCGCACCGTTTTTTATGGCATTATTTACATAAGATTTTCCGTTCCATGTTCCCATAGTCATTCCGGCAGAGGAAATGATGGTAAAGGGATCCGTACTTCTGATCAAAGAATCCGGAGCTGCCACATCACAGGCAGTGCTCACCCCGTTTTGCAACATGGTTTGAACCTGTTCTTTTGTCCCTAAATGTGTGTGCGCGTCAATCAGCCCCGGCATCAGCAGATGATCACTGTCCGTACTTACATTGCTGTTTACGGCCGTAATGGCACTATTTTCGACGACAACAGACGCATTTTCAATCACTTTTTCACCGTCAAAAAGCGGATAGTTCAATATTAATTTTTGTTGTTGATTCATCTTTGTTTTTTTACCTTTTCTTTTCATTTTACATCAAAAATGTTTTCTTGACAATCGTAGCATCCTACCATATAATTTTCGGGGATGCTATCAGGGGGAAAATATTATGAATACAAACAAAGCAGCTATTTTAATCAAAAAAGCCTCACTTGAATTTGAGAAAGTTGCCAATCCAATCTTTGCGGAATATGATCTGACCGTATCGCAGTACAGGATCCTCAAATTTCTTTATGCAAGCGGATCACGGACTGCGCGTGTAGTGGATTTGGAAAAGCATTATTCCATGACGCATCCCACCACGCTGGGGCTGTTAGAGCAGTTGGAAAAGAAAGGTTTTATAAAGCGTGTGGTGAATCCGAATGATGCGAGAGGAAAGCTCGTTGCATTAACGGAGAAAGCGGATGTTATGCAAAACGAAATAGAGGTATTAGGGGATACGGTTGAGAAGAAGCTGACGCAGCGGCTGACGGCAGAGGAAACCGTGCAGCTTGTCGGGCTGCTTAATAAACTGTTGGGGCTGGCTCAATAGGAATTAACAAAATAAACTGCAAAAGGAACAGGCATGAGAGGAGATTTTTATTTTGGAGAAAGAAATTGTTAAGGAACAGAATCCGTTAGGAATAAGACCTATACCGCAGATGCTTCTATCACTGGCGGTTCCGGCGGTTATCGCCAATCTGGTCAACGCTGTTTACAATATCGTCGATCAGATATTTATCGGGAATAAGATCGGTTATCTTGGGAACGCTGCAACAAATGTTGCCTTTCCGCTTACTACAATCTGTATGGCGATAGGCTTGATGGTCGGGCTTGGCTCTGCGGCCGGATTCAATTTGAATCTTGGAAAGAAAGAACCGGAGAAGGCAAAAGGGATAGCGGGGACTGCTTTTACATCCCTTTTGCTCTACGGCATACTGATCTGCATTTTGGTGAGACTTTTTTTGCAGCCGCTTATGGTGGCCTTTGGCGCTACGGATGATATTTTAGCTTATGCGATGGAGTATTCCGGTATCACCTCTTTTGGGATACCGTTCCTGCTCTTTTCCACGGGTACGAATCCATTGGTTCGCGGCGATGGAAATGCAAGATACTCTATGGGCGCCATTATCACGGGTGCAATTCTGAATATCATACTGGATTATACCTTTATGTATGTCTTTGGCTGGGGGATTGCAGGAGCGGCATGGGCTACCGTGATCGGGCAGATTGTCTCGGCTGCTTTATTGATGCTGTACTTCCCAAAATTTCAGCACGTAAAATTTGAGGCAGGCGATTTTCGCCCAAAAGGGAAATATATCATGCAGATCTGCAAACTGGGTTTTTCATCGTTTGCGTTCCAGTCCTCCACCCTTGTGGTGCAGGTGGTACTCAACAACCTGCTCCGGATTTACGGCGCACAGTCTGTGTACGGCAGTGAAATTACCATTGCAGTGGCCGGAATCATGCAAAAAATCAATGCGATCTTTGTAGCTGTTGTGATTGGAGTTGTGCAGGGGTCACAGCCTATCTGCAGTTTTAATTACGGTGCTAAGAAATACGCAAGGGTGCGTGAAACGGTGAGGCTTTTGATGATTTCGACAACACTCCTGTCAACGGTAGTGTTTCTTCTGATACAGTGTTTTCCGAGGCAGATCATGAGTCTGTTCGGAGAAGGCACAGAAGAATATTTTGAGTTTGCGACGAGGTACGCAAGGGGATTTACTGCAGTTATGTTCCTGAATGGCATACAGACTTCCTGCACAACCTTCTTTCCTTCCATCGGAAAGGCGTGGAAAGGTTCGGTCATATCGCTGTCCAAGCAGCTTGTTTTACTTGTACCGCTGTTAATTGTGATGGCACGGTGGCTGGGGGTAGACGGAATTGTAATGGCAGCACCGATTTCGGATGCACTGGCATTTATGATTGCTGCATTGTTCCTTTGGTTCGAGATGAAGTACATGCCCAAAAAAGATATGGTGTAAATGGAGTATTCTCTGGCCGATCGGAGTATTGAAAAAGTGTAGTGAGTTTTTGCCGGCATCGATACGGCAGAGACGGTTTACAGCTATAATGCAAGGGAGAAATACGGGGAGAATGCCGTATTCAGGGCAGGTTTTTGTCCTTCTGCCATATTCTTACATAGTCGATTGAATAATTGTCACTCACAAAAGCTGTATCATCCGGGTATGTTACCCAGCTTCCACCCACTGCAAGGTTCAGGGTCGCGTGGAATGGCTGATCAAAAGGAGCCGGATATGCAGCTTTTTCCTGTCCTTCTGTTGCAGTATACCAGTCACTTGTTCGAAAGGTTTCCACTCCATCAATGTACCAGATGAGTTCTTCAGGAAGCCATTCCAGAGAAGAGGTGTGGTATTCATCCGCAAAATTTTCTTCATCCAGCACATAGATCCCCTGATTTTCTTTATGCGGATTGCCATAGTGGATCGTATTATAAGCCTTGTTTGTCTCTTGCCCCATAACCTCCATGATATCGATTTCGCCGCATCTGGGTCATTGTCCATAATGGTTTTCATCCGTAGGCATCATCCAGAATGCCGGAAGATATCCCTTTCCTGTCGGAACCTTCACTTTTGCTTCAAAAAGACCATAAGTATAACCATGCTTATTTTGTGTTGAAACAACGGATATTTAAAGTTTCTAAAAAAGAGTGAAAAATGCGTTCTTTATGCGCCCTTGTATGCAGGTGAAGAACAGTGGGATGGAAGGGGGTTATGGCTATAGAGATATTTAGGCCGCGATAGACCTGACGGTGAGAGGAATTTAGGATTGACAAATAACAACATGTCGAGTATGATTTTGAGAAGACAAAGGCGTTCTTATATGGGATAAGAACGCCCTTTTTATAGAAGACCGGGCTGAAAGCGAGGGATACAGAACACAGGCCTGTGATGCAGGCACGAGCGAAGCGTTTGCGAGTTGGAGTATTTATGAAATAGAAATAGGAGAGTGTATCATGAATAATTTAACAAAGCAGGATATCATGAATCTTGTTGTGGAGGAGGATGTAGAATTTATCCGTCTGCAGTTTACGGATATATTCGGCAATTTGAAAAATGTGGCGGTGACGTCAAGCCAATTAGAGAGAGCTTTGAATAACGAGTGTATGTTTGACGGTTCCTCTATTGAGGGGTTTACCGGCAGAGTGGAGTCGGATATGTATTTATATCCTGATTTCAATACAATGACGATCTTTCCGTGGCGTCCCCAGCAGGGCAGAGTGGCGAGGCTGATCTGTGACATTTACAGGCCGAACGGAACGCCCTTCGAGGGAGATCCGCGGTATATTCTGAAAAAGGCGATCAGAGAAGCCGAAGATATGGGTTATACGTTCGATGTGGGGCCGGAGTGCGAGTTCTTTTTATTTGATACGGATGAAAACGGTGCGCCTACGACAAAAACAAGGGAACAGGCGGGCTATTTTGACATGGGCACAGTGGATTTCGGCGAGAATGCGAGAAGAGACATGATCCTGACGCTTGAAGAAATGGGCTTTACAGTGGAATCTTCTCATCACAGTAAAGCGCCTGCCCAGCATGAGATAGATTTTCAGTACGGCGAGGCGCTTCAGGCTGCCGACAATATTATGACATTTAAGCTGACGGTGAAGACCATTGCCAAACGGCACGGACTGCACGCTTCTTTTATGCCGAAACCGAAATTCGGCGTACCGGGTTCCGGCATGCACATCAATATGTCCTTAAACCGGGACGGAGAAAATATTTTTGGGGACAGTTCCGATAAAAACGGGTTGAGCAAAGAGGCCTATTACTTTATCGGCGGCATTATGAAACACTTAAAAGGAATGACTGCCATTACAAATCCGCTTGTCAATTCGTATAAGCGTCTGGTGCCGGGGTATGATGCGCCGGTGCATATTGCGTGGAGCATCGGCAACAGGAGTCCGCTCATCCGTGTCCCTGCCACAGACATCAGGCATGCAAGAATCGAGCTGCGCAATCCCGACCCTTGTGCAAATCCGTATCTGGCGCTGGCAGTCTGCCTGAGGGCGGGGCTGGACGGTATTAAAAACCATATTATGCCGCCTGAGAGCGTAGATAAAAGTATACAGGAAATGTCCAGGGAGGATGTGCACCGGGAAGGGATAGAGTCCATTCCGGCAACTTTGTTGGATGCCCTGAATGAATTGGAGAAGGACACACTTGTGACGCAGACTCTGGGAGAACATGTGACTTATCATTATGTCAAGGCAAAGAGGGAAGAATGGCAGGAGTATATTTCCAATGTCTCGGAGTGGGAAATCGGCCGTTATCTGTTAAACTGTTAGGAAATCCGCCTGAAAAGACAATACTGCAAAACGGACTGCCATAGATACAGGTTCTTTGGTGATCCGGAAAGGGGGTGGATGCATGACCGGTATTGTAGTAGTTTTTCCCCGCATGGAAGATGCTAAGGAAATCAGGAATCTGCTTGTCAGAAGCGGATTTTCGGTGTATGCGGTCTGCACCACCGGGGCACAGGCAGTGAACAGTATAGAAGAACTGAGCGACGGTATTGTGATCAGTGGATACAGACTGGCTGATATGATGTATCTGGAATTGAAAGAATGTCTGCCGGATCATTTTGCATTTCTGCTGCTTGCGGGAAGACAGCATCTGGCGGAATGTGACACAGAAAACCTGACCTGTCTGCCTATGCCTTTAAAAGTGCATGAACTGGTGGAGACGGTACATACACTGGAACGTCAGTGTGAGAGAAAACGCAGAAAGCGCAGGGAGGCACCCAGGGTAAAAACCCCGGAGGAATTGGCACTTATTGTGCAGGCAAAAGAGATTTTGATGAAAGAGAGATCCATGACAGAGATGCAGGCGCATAAATATCTGCAGAAATGCAGTATGGACAGCGGCAGGAACATTATAGAGTCGGCGCAGATGATATTGATGTTATGAGCGTAAAGAAAATAAAAGATAAGGAATAGACAGGTATGAAATTTACAAAAATGCATGGCTGCGGCAATGATTACATCTACATAAACGGTATGGAAGAAAAGATAGAGCCGGAAAAAAAGCCGGATCTTGTCCGGAGAATGAGCGACAGGCATTTCGGCGTTGGAGGGGACGGTGTTATTTTTATCAATGCTTCCGACGCGGCGGATTTTGAGATGGAGATGTGGAATGCCGATGGTACAAGAGGGGAAATGTGCGGCAACGGCATCCGCTGTGTGGCAAAGTATGTGTATGATAAAGGGCTGACTGATAAAAAAGAGGTCAGTATTATCAGCGGCGGACAGATAAAATATCTGGAATTGCAGGTGAAGGACGGAAAGATGTTAACTGCAAAGGTTAATATGGGAAGACCTGTTTTTGCGCCGGCGGAGATTCCGGTAGTGATGCCGGAAGGTGCGGAAAATGCAGTGAATACACCGATTGTGGTGAATGGGGAAGAATATCATATGACATGTGTGTCGATGGGAAATCCCCATGCTGTCATATTTGTGAACGATGTATCGGAACTTGATCTGGAGAAAACAGGCCCTCTGTTTGAGAATCATGAACGGTTTCCCAGACGGATCAACACAGAATTTGTAAAAGTTTTGGACAAAAATCATGTGGAGATGCGTGTCTGGGAGCGGGGAAGCGGTGAGACGCTTGCCTGCGGAACCGGAAGCTGTGCCACAGTGGCGGCCTGCGTGTTAAACGGTTTGACGGATACTTCTGTTACTGTTAAACTGTTGGGTGGCGAATTGCTGATAGAATGGGACAGGGAAGCGGATCTGATCTATATGACCGGACCTGCAGCCACAGTCTATGAGGGTGAGTATATTATTTAGGAAACTGGAAAAACACAGGAGGTATCACTAATGTATAAGATTAACGAAGATTACTTAAAATTGCCGGGAAGCTATTTGTTTTCAACAATCGGAAAAAAGACAAACGCTTATAAGGAGAAACATCCTGATAAGGATCTGGTGCGTATGGGAATCGGCGATGTGACGCAGCCGTTAGCTCCGGTAATCATTGAAGCCCTGCATAAAGCGGTGGATGAGATGGCAAGTTCTGAGACATTCCATGGTTATGCGCCGGATCTTGGGTATGAATTTCTGCGAAACGCCATTCAAAAAAATGATTACGAGGCAAGGGGCTGTGATATTGCAGCGGATGAGATATTTGTCTCCGACGGTGCAAAGTGTGATTGCGGAAATATTCAGGAAATTTTCGGAAAGGATAACAAGATTGCAGTCTGCGATCCGGTTTATCCTGTCTATGTGGATACAAACGTGATGGCGGGCAGAACAGGCACTTATGATGCAGACAAAGAGACTTGGAGCGACGTGATCTATATGCCCTGTACCGCAGAAAACGGATTTTCACCTGAACTGCCGGAAAAGACGCCGGATATTATCTATCTGTGTTTCCCAAATAATCCAACCGGCAGCGCTATTACAAAGGATGAGCTGCAGGTATGGGTGGATTATGCAAACAAAGTCGGCGCCGTCATTATCTATGACGCCGCCTATGAAGCATATATTTCAGAAGAAAATGTACCTCACAGCATTTATGAGTGCGAAGGGGCAAGAGGCTGTGCGATCGAGATCCGCTCTTTCTCTAAAAATGCGGGCTTTACCGGCGTAAGATTGGGCTTTACGGTAATTCCGAAAGATCTGGAAGCGGATGGAACAAAGCTGCATGCACTCTGGGCACGCCGCCATGGAACCAAATATAACGGGGCTCCCTATATTATTCAGAAAGCGGGCGAAGCGGTTTATTCCGCAGAAGGAAAAGAGCAGCTGGCGAAGCAGGTGGCTTACTATATGAATAATGCGGCATATGTCAGAGACGGACTGAAAGAAGCGGGCTATACTGTTTACGGCGGTGTGAACGCCCCTTATATCTGGATGAAAACACCGAACAATATGACAAGCTGGGAGTTTTTTGATTATCTGCTTGAAAAGGCAAATGTGATCGGCACACCCGGCTCAGGCTTCGGTCCAAGCGGAGAAGGATATTTCAGACTGACCGCTTTCGGGACCTATGAAAATGCGGTGGAAGCGCTGCGGAGAATTCGAGAACTATAAAAAACTGTTACAGGGATTTAACGATAAAAGAGATCAGTGAGGAATGTATCGAAAAGACGCCGCGGGTGGCAGGCTGGGTGGAAAACATCAGAGACCACGGCGGCGTATCTTTCATCGACCTGCGGAGATACTCTTATGTGCTGCATCAGAAAAGCGGTAATGCAGGTTTTCCTCTGGTGCCGGATTATATGGCCGACCCTGAAAGACCGGCAGATATCTGGGTATATGGTGATGAATTTGTAAAAGGGATCATAGAGTTATATGTTGATACATTTTTCAGAATGAAGGTGTCGGTGCGAAGTTAATGGAATCTGCAATTCAAAATTAAAACCGTCTCATTGCAAAGATATATTTCTTGGGATATGCTTTGGATAAGGAGGTGGCGGATTATGGCAAACGAAGAGAAAAAAGATTTTAATGCTATGCTTCATGATAGCAAAGATATGCCCAAATTTCAGACAATTACGGATGAAAAGAGCATAAAAAAATATGGCGGAGACAGAATGTATTTTGCTCCGCCTGTCGATTATGACAAAGTAATGCGCCTTGTACCGTTTGGGAAATTGCTCACAGTAGGTGCAATAAGAGAACACTTTGCAAAGCAGAGCGGAGCTGATTTTACGGAACCGATCACGGCAGGAATATTTGTTTCAATAGCAGCATGGGCAAGTTATCAACGGGAAAGTGACAAAACACCTTACTGGAGAACACTGAAAGCAAACGGAGAATTAAATTCCAAATATCCCGGCGGTATGGAGGCCCAAAAAGAAATGCTTGAAAAAGAAGGGCACACGGTAGTTCAAAGGGGCAGAACAAATATAAAGTATTATGTCAAAGATTATGAGCAGGCATTGTTTGCATTGTGACAAAGAGTCAGGTTAAGAATGGATAGTGAATAGGGGAAAATAAAAAGTGGCAAATGTGATAGATGATGCAGCAATAGAGTATATAGGGATTTTAGCGAAGCTGGAACTTTCTGAGGAAGAGAAAGAAGCGGCAAAGAAAGATATGGGGCGGATGCTTGATCATATCGATCAGTTAAATGAGCTAGACACATCAGGGGTGGAACCCATGTCTCATGTACTCCCCATGCGCAATGTGTTTCGGGAAGATGTGGTGACAAACGGGGACGGCAGGGAGGATGTGCTGTTTAATGCACCGGAACAGAAAGAAGATATGTTTGTGGTGCCGAAGACCTTTGAATGAGACAGGAGAAGCGGTATGAGTATTTTGGATTGTACGGCGGTGGAGCTTTCAAAGAGAATAAAAGCCGGCGAGTATACTGCGGTGGAGGCGATGACGGCGGTATTTGAGCGCATCGCGGAAAAGGAAGAAGAATATCATTGCTATATTACGGCGGATAAAGAAAGCGCGCTGAAAAGAGCGGAGGAGACGCAGAAAAAGATAGAGGCCGGGGAAATTACCGGTCCGTTGGCGGGTGTGCCGGCGGCAGTGAAGGACAACCTCTGTACGAAGGGAGTACTGACAAGCTGCGCTTCCAGGATATTGAGCAATTTTGTACCGTCTTATTCGGCGACAGCAGTGGAAAATCTGGAAAAAGCAGGAGCGGTTATGGTGGGCAAGACCAACATGGATGAGTTTGCCATGGGTTCGACAACCGAAACTTCCTACTATGGTGTGACGAAAAATCCCGTGAACCCGGGACATGTACCGGGGGGTTCTTCCGGCGGCTCGGCGGCGGCAGTGGCGCTTGGAGAATGTTTTATGGCGCTTGGTTCCGATACGGGAGGTTCTATCAGACAGCCGGCTTCCTACTGCGGAGTAGTAGGGTTGAAACCCACTTACGGCATGGTTTCCCGGTACGGGCTGGTGGCTTATGGCTCTTCTCTGGATCAGATCGGGCCACTAACGAAGAATGTCGCGGATGCCGCGTATCTGCTGGAGGCCGTTGCTTCTTACGATGAGAAAGATTCCACTTCCATGAAAGAAGCAGAGAGGGATTTTACAGGTGCATTGACAGAAGATGTGACAGGAATGCGGATCGGTATTCCGAGAGACTATTTCGGGGAAGGATTGGACGCAGAAGTAAAAACGGCCGTGCTTACAGCGGCGGAAACGTTCAAAAAAGCGGGGGCAGTTGTAGAAGAATTTGATTTAGGGATGGTGGAGTATGCGATTCCTGCTTACTATACGATCGCCACGGCGGAAGCGAGTTCCAATTTAGAGCGGTTTGACGGCATTAAATATGGATATCGGACAGAGGAGTTTGAGGGGCTTCACAATATGTATAAAAAGACCCGTTCGGAAGGGTTTGGCGAGGAAGTAAAGCGCCGGATCATGCTGGGGAGTTTCGTGCTCAGTTCCGGCTATTATGACGCCTATTATCTGAAAGCGCTGCGCACAAAGGCACTGATCAGGAAAGCATTTGACGAGGCCTTTGCAAAGTATGATCTGATTCTTGGACCGGTAGCGCCCTCCACGGCGCCGAAGTTGGGCGAGAGCTTATCAGATCCGTTAAAGATGTATCTCGGGGACATTTATACAATTTCCGTGAATCTGGCAGGACTCCCGGGCATTTCCGTGCCCTGCGGCAAGGATGGGAACGGGCTGCCTATCGGAATGCAGTTGATCGGGGACTGCTTTACGGAGAAGAAACTGATTCGGGCGGCGTACACGTATGAAAGAGCATCTGTGGGGGCACCTGTTCCCGTATAGAATGAAATAGAGGAACTAAGCATGAAAAAGAAGACTTTGGCAACGGCTCTGCGCACTTGCTGCGCTGAGCGTACAGGCACCATGCTGCGAAGCGGCATGTGTGCATCATATACTTGCACCGTATTTTTTATACAGCTTTGTGTCGGAAAAGACATGGAGGTGCAAGTATGAGTAAAAATTACGAAACAGTCATCGGTCTGGAAGTGCATGTGGAGCTTGCCACAAAAACAAAAATATTCTGCGGCTGTTCTACCGCTTTCGGCGGAGAGCCAAACAGTCATACCTGTCCGGTCTGTACCGGAATGCCCGGTTCTCTTCCGGTGTTAAATAAGCAGGTTTTGGAATATGCGATTGCCGTAGGACTTGCCACAAACTGTGAGATCACGCGGGATGCCAAATTTGACAGAAAAAATTATTTTTATCCCGATAACCCGCAGAACTACCAAATTTCCCAACTCTATCTGCCCATCTGCAGAAACGGAAAGGTGGAGATAGAGACAAAAGGCGGAAAGAAATTTGTGGGAATCCATGAAATTCATATGGAGGAGGATGCCGGAAAGCTGATTCATGACGAATGGGAAGACTGTTCTTTAGTGGACTATAACCGCTCCGGCGTGCCGCTTATTGAAATTGTATCGGAGCCGGATATGCGAAATGCGGAGGAAGTGATCGCTTATCTGGAGACGCTGCGGATGTTGATCCAATATCTGGGGGCTTCCGACTGTAAATTGCAGGAGGGCTCCATGCGGGCTGATGTGAACCTGTCTGTCAGAGAAGTCGGCGCAGAAAAATTCGGCACAAGGACAGAGATGAAAAATCTGAACTCTTTCCGCGCTATCATGCATGCTATCGAAAATGAGAGGGAGCGGCAGATCGATCTTCTGGAAGAGGGAAAAGCGGTTGTGCAGGAGACAAGAAGATGGGATGACAATAAAGGCTATTCCTATGCGATGCGCAGCAAAGAGGACGCTCAGGATTACCGGTATTTCCCGGACCCTGATCTGATGCCGGTGCATGTGAGCGATGAGATGCTTGAAGAGATACGGGCAAAGCAGCCGGAGTTCCGGCCGGAAAAGATAGAACGATATAAAAGAGAGTTTGATATTCCGGAGTACGATATCGGTATTATTACGGAAACAAAGCATATGGCGGATCTGTTCGAGGAGACGACAGCACTCTGCGGACAGCCGAAGAAAGTTTCCAATTGGCTGATGGGGGAGACACTGCGGCTGTTGAAAGAGCGGAACGCCGACGCGGAAGATATCCGGTTTTCGCCAAAGAATCTGGCAAAACTGATTTCTCTTGTGGACAGTAAAGCTATCACAGGGCCGGTGGCGAAAGAAGTTTTTGAAAAGATGTTTGAGGAGGACATTGACCCGGAAGTTTATGTGGAGGAGCAGGGGTTAAAAACCGTCAATGATGAGGGGGCGCTGCGCACTGCAGTGGAAAAAGTTCTGGTGGAAAATCCTCAGTCTGTAGCAGACTATAAAGGCGGCAAACAGAAAGCCATCGGCTTCCTTGTGGGGCAGACGATGAAAGCGATGAAAGGAAAAGCAGACCCGGAGCTGGTAAACCGGATGCTGAAGGAGATGTTGCAGTGACAGGATATCAGAATGCCTCAAGGGCATGCGTTCCATACAAGTGTGAAACACATAAAAAATGGAGAGAGGCCACAGTGTCAGGGAAAGGATTTAAGCTATGAAAAAGAAAATAATATTGGCATCAGCATCCCCCAGAAGACGGGAACTGCTTACACAGATTGGCTTGACATTCACAGTAATGCCCAGTGACGTGGAGGAAAATCCGGTAAGTACACTGCCGCAGGATATTGTGATAGAATTATCCAAAGAAAAAGCGCGGGATGTCTGGGAGAAGGTTAAATCAGTGGGCAATGATAATATAGGAAATGACACTGCTGTCAGAACGGAGAGCGATATCGATGATTCTCAGATAAGCAGTGCTGATGGTTCTCAAATAAACGGTGCCGATGTCCTTGTCCTCAGCGCAGATACGGTCGTATCGATAGAGGGAGAGATTCTCGGAAAGCCGAAAGATGAGGAAGATGCGGTGCGCATGTTAAGCCTTCTCTCCGGAAAAGAGCATCAGGTTTATACCGGCGTCACGATGATCTGGATTTCAGAGGAGAGCAAAAAGGAAGAATATTCTTTCTATGTCTGTACCGGCGTTTTGATGTACCGCATGAACAGGGCGGAGATCATGGAGTATGTGCGCAGTGGGGAGCCGATGGATAAAGCGGGGGCCTATGGCGTACAGGGAAAAGCGGCGGCATTTATCAAGGCCATCAGAGGCGAGTACAGTAACGTGGTAGGCCTGCCGGTGGGAAGATTGTACCAGGAGATGAAAGCCTGGGATCTGTTGTGAGAATAAATCATATATTCCTTTGTGCGGAGAGGTCATAAGGAAGCAAGGGATAATATTAAAAAGATTGCGGAAACATTTGTGGAAAAAGTATAGTTTGTTTATAAATCTGGAAAAGGAGGTTACGGGACAATGAGAAAGGTGAAATGGGGAGTTTTAGGGACTGCCTACATTTTTGAGAGAGATACGGCAGAAGGGATGAAGCAGGCGGAGAATTGCGAACTTTATGCAATTGCAGGACGAAGCAGGGAAAAAGCGGATGCGTTCAAAGAAAAATATAGTTTTCAGAAGGCTTACGGAAGTTATGAAGAACTTCTCGCGGATCCCGATGTGGAGGCTGTTTATATTCCGCTCCCGAATACCATGCACTATGAGTGGACATTGAAAGCGTTAAAAGCAAAAAAACATGTGCTCTGTGAAAAGCCGCTTGCGCCGACGGCACAGGAAGCGCAGAAGATGTATGAAACAGCGAAGGAGAACGGGGTTTATCTGATGGAGGCATTCGCCTATCAGCACAGTCCTTATATTGCTGCTCTCTGCAATGAAATCAAAAAAGGCGTGATCGGTGAGATCCGATATATCGAGTCGGCGCTTATTACTTCAGACTATGTTCCCGGTAATATCCGTATGCGGCGGGAGACGCTTGGCGGCTGTACATATGATCTGGGAGTATACTGCTGCAGCCTGATTCTTCGCATTTTAGGCAGGGAGCCTGAAAAAGTGCAGGCAGTCAGTACGTTTTCTCCAGAGGGGATAGACCTTTATACGACGGTGCTTATGGAGTATGAAAACGGGGCGAAAGCAAATTTTGTTTGTGGAATGGTGCTTGCGACAGAAAAAAATGCCTGTCTGGATCGATTCCAGATTCATGGAACTCTGGGCTCTATCGAATCTGTGAAGTTTGGATTTAACGCACCGGGAGAACTCAGCTATCATATCAGGACTTTTGATGGACTGGATGAGGTTCGAATAGTTTCGACGCCCCAAAATTACCGGCTGGAAGTGGAGCAGATGGGGCGCTGCATCACAGAAAATGAGGCACCGGCCGTTTCAGAGGAGTTTTCGATTGTGAATGCCCGGGTCATTGACCGTGTTCTGCAGGAGATCAACTATTGAGAAACAGCGGGAATGTGAGTAATAAGAGAACAGTTGTAAAAAGATTTGCAGAAAAAAGTTGTATTTTTGCATAATCTGCTGGTTGAATAAGTTGGACAAATATATTATGATAATCTGTAATACAATTCTTCGGAAGGGTTGTATTACAGATTTTTAACATAAGGACAGATTGCAAAGAATCTGGATGTTATTTAGTATAAAAGGAATGGAGGTGGCGTATGAGTGATTCTTATGTAGAGTGCCTTGTAAAGCAAAAGACGCCAACGGTAAAGGTATTTTTGAAGATACTGTTTATGGTGCTGACAGTGCTGTTTTTTCTGCTCTTCTTTGTGGTCGGCTTTCTGGCGCTTATCATGGCAGTGGTGTGCGGTGTGCTGAGTTATTTTATGACGTTGGAGTGCAGTATAGAGTATGAATATCTCTATGTGGACAGAGAGATCAGTATTGATAAGATCAGCGCCCAGAAGAAAAGAAAGACAATAGAAAAACTGAATACGGAAAAGATTGAGATCCTGGCACCTGTGAATTCATGGCATCTGGATGAGTACCGGAATAGGGAGCTGAAACAAAAGGATTACAGTGTTGGTTATGAAGCGCAGCCTGATCAGCGGTATATGCTGATTTATAACAATGAAATGAAGGTGCTGCTTTCTCCCAATTCTGCCTTTGTAGCAGCTATCAAAAGCGTTGCACCCAGAAAAGTATTTACAGACTGACAGGATTTTTTTAAAGTTTAGACAGGAGGATGAAAATGGGACAGATTATCGGAGAAGGCATTACATTTGATGACGTGTTGTTAGTACCGGGATATTCGCAGGTGATACCTAATCAGGTGGATCTTACTACATGGCTTACCAAAAAGATAAAGCTTAATATTCCAATGATGAGCGCAGGCATGGATACGGTAACGGAACACCGGATGGCGATTGCTATGGCAAGACAGGGCGGTATCGGCATTATTCACAAAAATATGTCGATTGAAGAACAGGCAGAAGAAGTGGACAAGGTGAAACGTTCCGAGAATGGCGTTATCACAGACCCGTTTTCCTTATCTCCTGAACATACATTAAAAGATGCGGACGAGCTGATGGGAAAATTCAGAATTTCCGGCGTGCCGATTACGGAGGACAGGAAGCTTGTCGGTATTATTACGAACAGAGATTTAAAATTTGAAACTGATTTTTCCAAAAAGATTAAAGAATGCATGACCTCGGAAAATCTGGTTACGGCGAGGGAGGGCATTACATTAGAAGAAGCAAAGATGATTCTTGGCCGGGCAAGAAAGGAAAAACTTCCGATCGTAGATGAGAATTATATTCTGAAGGGACTTATTACGATCAAGGATATTGAGAAAACGATTAAGTACCCTCTGGCCGCAAAAGATGAACAGGGGCGCCTTCTCTGCGGCGCCGGTGTCGGTATTACTGCCAATGTGCTTGACAGAGTGAAAGCGCTCATGGACGCCAAAGTGGATGTTATCGTACTGGATTCCGCACATGGTCATTCCGAGAATGTGCTTCGCTGTGTCAGAATGATAAAAGAGGCTTATCCGGATCTGCAGGTGATCGCAGGCAATGTGGCAACGGGTGAGGGCACAAGAGCGCTCATCGAGGCAGGCGTGGATGCCGTGAAGGTAGGTATCGGCCCGGGTTCCATCTGTACGACAAGAGTCGTGGCAGGTATCGGTGTGCCTCAGATTACGGCAATCATGGATTGCTATGCAGTGGCGAAAGAGTTTGGTATTCCGATCATTGCAGACGGCGGTATCAAGTATTCCGGCGATATGACAAAGGCGATCGCAGCGGGCGGGGACGTCTGTATGATGGGCTCCCTGTTTGCGGGATGTGATGAGTCTCCCGGAACTTTTGAACTGTTCCAGGGAAGAAAATATAAAGTATACCGCGGCATGGGTTCCATTGCGGCCATGGAGAACGGTTCCAAAGACAGGTACTTCCAGTCTGACGCGAAAAAACTGGTGCCGGAAGGCGTGGAAGGCCGTGTAGCGTATAAGGGAAGTGTGGAGGACACAGTATTCCAGTTGATGGGCGGACTTCGTTCCGGCATGGGTTATTGCGGAACCGCTACGATAGAAGCATTGAAAGAAAATGGAAGATTTGTGAAGATTTCTGCAGCGGCGCTGCGTGAGAGCCACCCGCACGATATCCATATCACGAAGGAAGCACCAAACTACAGCGTGGATGAATAATGAAGAATAACGGAACCGGCAGGTGAAGTTATTTGCTACTTCTCGATGAGCGAAGCGAATTGAGAAGGTTCCATTAGATTCAGACAAGGGAAACAGACCGTGGCAGCTTGCTGGCAAAGGGCTGCTTTCCTTGGCTGATATAGGGCGAATGCCCGCCATGAAATAAGTCGGCTCAATAGAGTAAAGAAATAGAAAGCGTAGATTGCCGACTTATGAATGGGCATGGCTCAAGGATATGACAGCAGGGAAAACAGACCGTGACAGCTTGCAAATACAGTGAGGAGAAACATTATGGAAATAAAGTCATTACAAGAAGGGTTGCGGGCCAATTCCTATCCGGGGCGCGGCATTGTAATAGGAAGGTCGGCGGACGGAAAGTACGCGGTAACCGCTTACTTTATTATGGGCAGAAGTGTAAACAGCCGGAATCGGATTTTTGTTAAGGAGGGGGAAGGCATCCGTACAGAAGCCTTTGATCCGTCCAAATTAAGCGATCCGAGTCTGATCATCTATGCGCCGGTACGTGTATTGAAAAATCAGACGATTGTCACAAATGGCGATCAGACTGATACGGTTTATGAAGGGCTGGCAGCAGGACAAAGTTTTGAAGAGGCGCTTGCCACAAGGGAATTTGAGCCGGATGCACCGAATTATACACCAAGAATATCGGGTGTTATGGAAATAAATGAGGGCACATTTTCTTATAAAATGTCCATTTTAAAAAGTGCAGACGGTGATCCTTCCTGCTGCAACAGATATACTTTCTCCTATGATAATCCGATAGCCGGGGAAGGACGCTTTGTTCATACTTATCAGGCGGACGGCGATCCGCTGCCGAGTTTTGAAGGGGAGCCGGAGCGGATTTTGATCGGGAATGAAGATATTGACAGTTTTGCAAAGTACCTGTGGGATAGCCTGAATGAAGAGAATAAAGTATCTTTGTTTGTGCGGTATATCGAGATAGAAACCGGGAAATATGAAAGCAGGATCATAAATAAAAACGTGTGAGCCGGGCACGGCAACATATAAAGCGACGGAAATAGAAAGAGAAACAGGAGCAGGAATATGAATGAATTAGAATTAAAATACGGCTGTAATCCGAATCAGAAGCCGTCCCGTATTTATATGGAAAACGGGAGAGATCTTCCGATAAAGGTTTTAAACGGCAGACCGGGCTATATCAATCTGTTGGATGCTTTTAACGGCTGGCAGCTTGTGCGGGAATTAAAAGCGGCGACAAAGCTTCCGGCGGCCACCTCTTTTAAGCATGTGTCTCCGGCGGGTGCTGCGGTAGGGCTGCCTCTCAGTGACCTGGAGAGAAAGATATACTGGGTGGATGAAAGGGCGGAGATGACGCCTTTAAGCTGCGCTTATGCGAGAGCCAGAGGAGCGGACAGGATGTCTTCTTTCGGCGATTTTATTGCACTTTCGGATGTCTGTGATAGGGAGACAGCGCTGCTGATCAAGCGGGAAGTTTCGGATGGCATCATTGCACCCGGATATGAGGCGGAAGCTTTGGAAATACTGAAAGCGAAGAAAAAAGGCGGCTACAATGTCATACAGATCGATCCTGATTATGAACCGGAAAAAATCGAACGGAAGCAGGTTTTCGGCGTGATCTTTGAACAGGGCCGCAACGATTTAAAGATAGATGAAGAACTGTTTCAGAATATTGTGACGGAAAATAAGGAATTGCCGGACCCGGCAATGATCGATCTGATGATTGCGATGATCACCTTAAAGTATACACAGAGCAATTCCGTCTGCTATGCAAAGGGCGGTCAGGCAATCGGAATCGGTGCGGGCCAGCAGTCCAGAATCCACTGTACAAGGCTTGCGGGAACGAAGGCTGACAACTGGTATCTGCGCCAGGCACCGCAGGTGTTAGAGCTTTCTTTTGTAGATAGCATCGGCAGAGCGGATCGGGATAATTCCATTGATCTGTATATCGGAAATGAGTATGAGGATATTTTGACGGAAGGGACATGGCAGAAGTTCTTTAAGGAGAAACCGCCTGTCTTTGCAAGAGAGGAAAAGGAGGCATGGCTTGCCGGCAATACGGATGTGGCGCTTTCCTCGGATGCGTTCTTCCCGTTTGGAGATAATATTGAAAGGGCAAGGAAGAGCGGCGTGCAGTATGTGGCGCAGCCCGGAGGATCCATTCGGGATGACAATGTGATCGAAACCTGTAATAAGTATGGGATGGTAATGTGCTTTACGGGGATGAGGCTGTTCCATCATTAATGAAAAGCGGACGCCCAGGGATATTTCCCCCGGCTGGTTGTAACTTTTATATAGTGCGATCGAACAGCAATGAATATATAGAACAAGAGGAAGATAGGAAATGAGTGAAGAAGTGGTTTCAAGGAATTTTATAGAGCAGGAAATTGATAAGGATCTTGCGCAGGGGGTGTATACCTCTGTCTGTACCAGATTTCCGCCGGAACCAAACGGATATCTGCATATCGGACATGCAAAGAGTATTTTATTGAATTACGGTTTATCCAAACAGTATAACGGGAAGTTTAATCTGCGGTTTGACGACACAAATCCGACGAAAGAGAAGACGGAGTTCGTGGAGTCTATCATTGCGGATGTGAAGTGGCTGGGAGCAGACTATGAGGACAGGCTGTTCTTTGCATCCAATTATTTTGAAAAGATGTATGAGGGCGCGGTGAAGCTGATTAAAAAAGGAAAGGCTTATGTGTCGGATTTAACGGCGGAACAGATGCGGGAGTACCGCGGGACACTGACCGAGGAAGGAAGGGAAGATCCGAACAGAAACCGCAGTGTGGAAGAAAATCTGGCGCTGTTTGAGGCGATGAAAAACGGGGAGTTTGCGGATGGCGAAAAGACGCTCCGCGCCAAAATTGATATGGCTTCGCCGAATATGAATATGCGTGATCCGATCATCTACAGAGTGGCGCATATGTCTCATCACAATACAGGGGATAAATGGTGTATCTATCCGATGTATGATTATGCACATCCGATTGAGGACGCGGAGGAGGGCGTGACCCATTCCATCTGTACGCTGGAATTTGAGGATCACAGACCGCTCTATGACTGGGTGCTGCGGGAACTTGAGTATGAGCAGCCGCCCCGGCAGATTGAGTTTGCAAAGATGTACCTGACCAATGTGGTGACAGGAAAGCGGTATATCAAGAAGTTGGTGGAAGAGGGCATTGTAGACGGCTGGGATGATCCGAGGCTTGTATCTATCGCGGCGCTTAGAAGGCGTGGGTTTACACCGGAATCCATCAAGCGTTTTGTAGATCTCTGCGGCGTTTCCAAAGCGCAGTCTTCCGCAGAATATTCCATGATGGAATATTGCATCAGGGAGGATTTGAAGTTAAAGAAGCCTCGTATGATGGCAATTCTTGATCCGGTCAAACTGGTGATCGACAATTATCCCGAGGGGGAGACGGAGGAACTGGAAGTTGCCAACAATCTGGAGAATCCGGAACTTGGCAGCAGGAAAGTACCTTTCGGAAGAGAACTATATATCGAGCGGGAGGATTTTATGGAGGAACCGCCGAGAAAATATTTCAGGATGTTCCCGGGCAATGAAGTGCGTCTGATGCATGCCTATTTTGTGAAATGTACGGGATGCGAAAAGGATGAAAACGGCAATGTAACCGTGGTGCATGGAACTTACGATCCGGAGACCAAGGGCGGCAACAGCCCGGACGGCAGAAAAGTCAAGGGAACGATCCACTGGGTAAATGCGGCTACAGCGGTATCCGCGGAAGTGAGGCTGTATGAGAATATTGTGGATGAAGAGAAGGGCGTATATAATGAAGACGGCTCTTTGAACCTGAATCCGAATTCTCTGAAAGTGTTGAAAGACTGTCGTTTGGAGCCCGCGCTGAAAGAAGCTGTTGCACCGGAAAGCTTTCAGTTTGTGCGGCAGGGATTTTTCTGTGTGGACAGTAAGGATTCACAGCCGGGCAAACCGGTATTCAACAGAATCGTATCGCTTAAGAGTTCATTTGTACTGCCGAAAAAAGAATCATAAATATGCAAAATAAGTTACCCCGCTTTAAAGCGGGGTATTTTTGTGTGAAAAATCAGTTTTTCTCATTGTCCCATATTAAAACAGCGTATATAATTTCTGTTTGCATTATCCCAGTTGACGACATGAAACCAGTCGTCTATATAGTCTGCTCTTAAATTGTAATGTTTCAGGTAATATGCATGTTCCCAGACATCTATATTGAGAATGGGATACATTCCCAATGGAAATGGAGTATCCTGATTCCCGGTTGTAATAATATCTAATTGTCCGATGGCATTAACGACAAGCCATGCGTAGCCGGAACCGAATACGGACAGAGCGGCAGTCTTAAACTGAGCCTGAAAGGATGCATAATTACAAAATTTATTTTTGATAGCTTCATTCAGTCTGCCAAAAGGCTGTAAAGGTGCGGGATTTGCAAGGTTTGCAAAATAGAATTGATGATTAAAAACACCGCCGCTGTTGTGATTTACGGCAGTTTGGATGTCTTTTGGAAGACTTGGTACATTCATAATAAGTTCTTCAAGTGTCCAACTCTGGAACTCAGGGTATTTGCTGAGAGTATTGTTAAGATTGTCAATGTAGGTCTGGAGATGTCTATTGTGGTGCAGCCACATTGTTTTTTCGTCAATGTAAGGCTCCATTGCGCTATAGGCATAAGGCAATGGAGTGTTGATAAATTTATAGTGTTCGTTCATAATGATATACCGTTTTTTCTAAGTATATGTGCATTATGTGTGTTGTATGATAGACAAAATCCAGAGAAGAACAGCTATTCCCTTAAACATTTTATTTTGAACTAAACAGTTTTTCCACAAATTCAATATAGGAAATGTTTTCCTTATAAAGTAATTCTACCTGAATGCTGTCTGTCCGGAAGTGTTCTTCCATCAGGTTTTTCAGTGTATAGTGCAGAATCCTTTGAAGCTTTGCGGTATCCGTATCGGCAGGAAGTGAACTGAAATCGGCCTGCGCGGCAAATGATTTATACAGGTGGTCAAGTTCCTTTTTCTTTTCTTCAATGGCAGGCAAAACTTCTGCCGCATTTTCTGTATTGCATTTTTCCAGAAAAAGCTGCATGAAAGGATAGTTTTTTAATACCTGCAGCCGTCCTGTCTCAATCTGTTTCAGCAGCGTGAAAAAATTTGTTTCGTCTGCATCAACAGCGGCCTTCAGCTCCATAGACATAAAGCGCATGCTGTAGTCATGGATAAAGCTGTAAAGCCCCAATTTGGAACCAAAGTAATGAAACAAAAGTCCTTTGCTGATGCCGGCTTCCCGTACAATATCGTCTGTGCTGGCAAACTGATAGCCCCGCATACTGAAAACTTTCAGGGAGGCATTGATCATACGATCCTGTTTTTCCTTTTTTAAATCAAAAAATTTATCATTCATAGTATAGTTGTTCCCATTTCGTGTATATTGACCCTGATGGTCAGTTATTTAATCATAGCATATTTCGACAGGAACAGCAACAGAAAAATAAATAAAATCACCTCTTTTCATTTTGGGCATTTCGTATTAAGATACTAATAAGCAGTAAATATCGAAAGGATATAAAAGGAGAGAAAAATGGCTAAAAAATTTGGAAAATTCTTAATGACTGTAACAGCGATAGGGGCAGCGGCGGCAGGTGCTTATTATTATCTGCAGGGAAAAGAAAAACCGGCAAAAGATGTATGGGATGACGATGACGATTTTGATGATTTTAGCGAAGATCTGGATGAAGAGACAGAGGAGAGAAGCTATGTGACACTGACACCGGAAAAGGTATCCGAAACAGTGAAAAGAGCGGCAGAGGAAGCAAAGGACTTTGCTCAGTTTGCGGCAGGCGAAGCAAAAGAGTTTGCACAGGATGTGATCCAGGGGACGAAAGAGGCCATTGCAGCCAGAAAAGAAAGTATAAAAACTGCAGCGGAAGAGGCGGCCGATACGGTTGAGGAAGCAGCGGAAGAGGCTGTCGAAAAGGTGGAAGAAACAGTGGAGAAGAGCGAAGACTTTTTTGAGGAAGTGGCGGAAGAAGGCAAAGAGGCTTTGGAAAATGAGCTGAAAGTTGAAACTTTTCTGGATGAGGAAGAAGACGATAACGAGTAAGATCAGAGTATAAGGAATATTTTCATGTTATCATTTGTTTTTGGAGGTTCCGGATCGGGCAAGAGCAGCATACTGCAGGAGAAGATGATCAAAGAGTCTATGAAGCATCCCGAAAAGCGGTATCTGTTTCTTGTGCCGGATCAGTTCACGATGGAGACCCAGAGGTCGCTTGTGGAAAAACATCCCTGGCATGGCATTATGAACATTGATGTTTTGAGCTTTGGCAGGCTGTCATACAGAGTCTTTGAAGAAACCGGCGGAGTATCTCAGCCGGTTTTAGACGATACGGGAAAAAATCTGATTCTGCGGATCGTGGCGGACCGCCTGAAGCCGGAACTGAAAGTGCTGGGGGGCTATCTGAAAAAGCAGGGTTACATTCATGAAATCAAATCTGCAATTTCAGAATTTATGCAGTATGGTATCGGGCTGCCGGAACTGCATAAAATGATAGAGTTTTCAGATAAGCGCGGTGCGTTGTCCGGAAAATTGAAAGATCTGGCGATTCTGTACCAGGGGTTTGAAGACTATATCAAAGATCATTACCTTACAAAAGAGGAATCATTACAGGTGCTATCTTCCAGGGTGGGCAGTTCTGCCCTGCTGCGGGGATGTACCATTGTTTTTGACGGTTTTACAGGTTTTACGCCGATTCAGCTCCAGGTGATAAAGGAGATCATGAGGGTGGCGCAGGATGTCTATTTTACGCTGCTTTCCGACGGGCGGGAAGATCCTTATAAGGAAGTAAAAGAGCAGGACTTGTTCGCGCTTTCCGGAAAGACATTGAGAGCGCTTGAAAAATGTGCGGAAGAAGCAGGAATAGCCAGAGGAGAAGATCTGCTTTTGAGAGAGGTGCCGGTGAGACGTTTGAAAGAGGCGCATGCATTATCTCATCTGGAGCAGAATTTGTTCCGGTATCCGCAGAAAAGTTTTGCGGGCGATCCGAAAGAAATAAAGCTTGCTTATTTACCGGGGATGAGACAGGAAGCAAAATATGCGGCGAGAATGATCAGGAGACTGATCAGAGAGGAGCATTATCTTTTCCGGGATATCGGCGTGGTCTGCGGGAATCTGGAAAGTTACGAGGCTGTCATCAGCAGTGAGTTTTCAAAACTGGGCATTCCCTTTTTTATTGATCAGAACAGAGGCATTTTATTGAATCCTTTTGTGGAATTTATACGCAGCGCGCTGCGATTATACAGTCAGGATTTTTCTGTTGATGCAGTAAATCACTATGTCAGAACCGGGTTGACGGAACTTTCCATGGAGGCGGCGGACGAGCTGGATAATTATATCAGAGAGATGGGCATCCACGGATACGGCAGATGGAATAAACTTTTTACAAGGCTTCCCGGAGAGTTAAGCAGAGAAAAGCGCCAAGAGAAAGAGGAAGCGGAAGGGATAGAGCTGCTCGCCCGGTTGAACAGGGCAAGGGAAGAGATTTTAAGAAGCAGCGTCTATTTAAAAGAAATGGGAAAGACTGCGTCGGAAAAAGTACGTGCGCTCTATGCTTTTATTGAAGAGAGCCGTATTCAGGAAAAGCTGGCGGTTTTTGAAAAAGAATTTGAGGAGTGCGGCGATCTGGTGCGGGCAGGACAGTATCGCCAGATTTATCCGTTTATTATAGATCTGCTCTCGGAAATAGTGGAGTTATCCGGCGGGGAAGAGCTGACAGATCAGGAATTTGCGGAGCTTTTGGATGCAGGTTTTTCGGAGATGCAGGTAGGAACGATTCCACAAAATGTAGACCATGTGACAGTAGGTGATATGCAGCGCAGCCGGCTGAAAGAAATACGGGTGTTATTATTTGTGGGTATTAATGACAATAACATTCCGGGAAATGCGGGGGGCGGTGGAATTCTTTCGGATATCGACAGAGAGTTTTTGCAGGAATCCGAATATGAGCTTGCACCGTCGCCAAGACAGAAGATGTATACGCAGCGTCTGTACCTGTATATGAATATGACAAAGCCGTCGGACAAGTTATATATGACCTGGGCGGGCTGCGATCAGGACGGAAAGATGCTCAGACCGGCTTATCTGATTGAAATGATCAAAAAGTTATATCCTGATTTAATGATTGAATATCCTGAGGAAGAAGATGCCTTTGAAAGGCTGGAAACATGGGAAGACAGTTTGGATTATGTTGCGGAGGGACTGCGGGAAGCGGTTTCCGGTACGGTTTCTGTCAAAAAAGAAATGCCGTTTCTGCAAATATTGAAAGTCATGCAGGAAAAGGCGGAGACGGCGGCCCGGGTGGAGATGCTGTTTGGGGGAGCGTTTGCCGGATATAAGGAGGAGCGGCTTCCAAAATATCTGGCGTTAGCGCTGTGCGGCAGTAATCTGATAGGAAGCATTACGAGACTGGAAACCTTTGCCGCCTGTGCTTATGAGCATTTTCTGCAATATGAGCTGTCGTTAAAAGAGCGGGAAGAATTTCGGTTTGAAGCGGCAGATATGGGAAATCTTTTCCATGGTGTGTTGGCGGAGTTTTCGGAAAGACTGCCGGAAACAGGCTATAGCTGGTTTGATTTTCCAAAAGAAACAGGCGAGAAACTGCTTCAGGAGATTCTGGAGGCACAGGCGGCTGCTTACGGCAATGCGGTACTCTATGAGACGGCGAGGAGCCGATATGCGCTTGAGAGAATCGGGCGGATTTTACGGCGCACGATTTTTACACTGCAATATCAACTGAAACAGGGAGAGTTTACACCGAAAAGGTTTGAAATGTCCTTTTCATCGCTCAAAGATCTGGATGCTGTCAATGTGGCGCTGTCAGAGAAAGAGAAGATGAATCTGGTGGGAAGAATTGACAGGTTGGATACATGCGAAGAAGATAACACTTGTTATGTAAAGGTGATCGATTATAAATCCGGAAAAAACAGTTTTGATATCGTGGCTCTTTATCATGGACTGCAATTGCAGCTTGTTACATACCTGAATGCTGCTATCGAGTACGAAAAAAAGGAACAGCCGCAAAAAGAGATCGTGCCCGCCGGCATCCTGTATTATCATATTGATGATCCGATTCTGGAGATAAAAGAGGAAAGATCACCGGAGGAGATCAATGCGGAGCTGAGGAAGGTGTTACGTCCTACCGGCATTGTCAATGATGATGAAAAAGTAATTGAAAAAATAGATGCTTCCGCCGGAACAGTGAAAGAAGTGCTGCCTCTCAGCCGGAAAAAGGACGGGAGTTTTGCGGCCAATTCGCTGTTAATGAGCAGGGAGAATATAGAACTTGTTTCCGGGTATGTGTCGGGGAAGCTGAGAGAACTGGGAAAGGATATTTTAGATGGGGAGATCGGAATGCATCCTTACAGCAGGAAGGACAGGGATGCCTGCACATACTGTCCCTACAGCCGGGTCTGCGGGTTTGATAAGAAGCTGCCGGGCTGTGAGCCGCGGGTTTTGCGGGAAGAGGATCGCGATGTGATCCTATCAAAGATGAGGGGGATACTTGGAAAAGTATGAAGAGGGAGTTTACGGAGAATCAGCAGCAGGCAATTATGTTGCGGGATAAAAACATACTGGTGTCGGCGGCTGCGGGAAGCGGAAAGACTGCGGTACTGGTGGAGCGTATTATCCGCATGATCAGTGAGGGGGAACATCCGGCAGATATCGACAGGCTTCTGATCGTGACTTTTACCAGTGCGGCGGCCGGTGAGATGCGGGAGCGGATTACTGCGGCCATCTCCGAAAAACTGGTGCTGCAGCCGGAAAATGAGCATTTACAGCGGCAATCCACTTTGATCCATAATGCGCAGATCACGACGATTCACAGCTTTTGTCTGTTTGTGATCCGCAATCACTTTCAGGAAATCGGTTTGGATCCTGCATTTCGGGTGGCGGATGAGGGAGAAGCCGGTTTGCTGATGCAGGATATACTGGAGGAGGTTTTTGAGGAAGCTTTTGCGGAATTGTCACCCTCTTTTCGGGCGCTGGTGGAGGCATACAGTACCGGAAAGAAAGAGACGGTACTGGAAGAAATTATTTTATCTCTGTATCGTTTTGCCATGAGTTATCCATGGCCTTTTGAGTGGCTAAAAGAACACGGCGGGGATTATGAGATCGATTCGGAGGAAGAACTGGAGCAGTCCCCCTTTATGAAATATATTATGGCGTATCTGAGGAATATGCTGCCGGAACTGGCAGGCCAGCTGCAGCATTGCATCAGGATATGCGAAAGCCCGGATGGCCCTTATATGTACGGAGAAAATCTGGAAAAGAGTTTTGATGCGCTTGAGAGAGCAAAACAGGCGCAAACTTTTTGGGAGCTTCAGACGGCATTGGAGAGGGTAGAGTTTGACAGACTTTCCGCCAAAAAAGATGATGCCGTAAATCCGGAGAAGAGAGAACTTGTAAAAGAGATTAGAAACAGCGTAAAAAAGCAGCTTGAGCAGATAAAAGAGCAGCTCTTTTTTCAGGGAAAAGAAGCGGTTCTTGCACAGTGCAGACAGGCGGCTCCTTTAGTTCGGGAGCTTGCGGAGCTTACGATACGTTTCGGCGAGAGATTCGCAGAGAAAAAACGGGAGAAAAATCTGATTGATTTTTCAGATATGGAGCATCTGGCGCTTGAAATTCTCTGCAGGCGGAAAGAAACGGAAAGCGGTGTGTCTGCGGAGCCGACTGCGGCGGCATTGGAACTTCGGGATTATTTTCAGGAGATCATGATAGATGAGTATCAGGACAGCAATCTGGTGCAGGAATGTATTCTGAGCTGTATTTCGGGGGAGGATGCAGGGCATTACAACCGGTTTATGGTTGGAGATGTAAAACAGAGCATTTATAAGTTCCGCCTCGCAAGGCCGGAACTTTTTATGGAAAAATTTAATGCATATTCCGAGGGGACAGCGGATCTGCGCAGGGTTGACCTGTTTCAGAATTTCAGGAGCAGGCGGGAAGTGATCGAGAGCGTTAATCTGATCTTCGGCCAGCTTCTTGCAAAGAACCTGGGGGGGATTGACTATGATGAGAAAGCAAAGCTCCATTATGGCGCATCGTATTATGATGAGAGTGTTTGCGAAAATGCGGTCGATAACCGGACGGAATTTCTGATCATAGAAAAGACGGAGGAACAGGAAAAATCTGCCGTAGAACAGGAGGCGGAAGCGGTCGCCCTGCGCATTCAGAGGCTGATGCGGGAAATGCAAGTGCTGGGAGAAGACGGAAAGAGCATGCGCCCCGTGCAGTATAGAGATATCGTTATTTTGCTGCGCAGTGATGGCGGCATCACTGAGGTATATGAGGAAGTGCTGGGAAAATGGGGGATTCCCTGTTTTGTCAATTCTCAGACAGGTTATTTCCGGACTTCGGAGGTACAGATCATATTACAGCTTTTGCGGGTGCTTGATAATCCGCTGCAGGATATTCCGCTGTTCGGCGTTCTGAAATCCTGTTTTGGATCTTTTACAGACGTGGAAGTGGCAGAAATAGCGGCGGCATTTCCGGGAAAGCAAAGACTTTATAAAAAAATAGGACTGTATGCAGAGAAAGCAGATGAACTGTCGCAAAAATGCAGGGAGTTTTTGGAGTGGTATGAAAAACTGCGGCATTGTTCGGTGTGGCTTTCCATCCGGGAACTGTTGACGAAAATTATGGAAGAAAGCCACTATCTGGAATATGTGACAGCTATGCCGGATGGCAGAAGGCGGCGCGCAAATGCCCAGATGCTTCTGCAGAAGGCGGCAGCCTTTGAGAAGACCAGTTTCAAAGGGCTGTATCACTTTGTCCGCTATATTGATCAGATAGAAAAATACAATATTGACTATGGCGAGGCGGGTACCCAGGAGGAACTGGCCGATGTAGTCAGAATGATGACGATACATAAGAGCAAGGGGCTGGAGTTCCCGGTTTGTTTTGTGGCCGGTATGGGCAGGAAAATGAACAGGCGGGATGCATCCGCACAGGTACTCACCGATATGGATATGGGAATAGCGGTAGATCAGGTGGATCCGTTGCTTCGGACAAAACGCAGGACGCTGCGAAAGGCAGTGCTGTCCAGAAAAATTTTGTTGGATTCTCAGGCGGAAGAGCTGCGGGTTTTATATGTAGCGCTGACAAGGGCAAAAGAAAAATTGATAATAACGGGTGTTACCAATAGTGCGGAAAAGCTTTTGAGAGGAAAAAGCGATATTTTAGGACAGGAAGATACCGTATTGCCCTATTCGCTCAGAAGCAGTGCAGGGAGTTTTCTGGAGCTTCTTACGGCCTGTGTTATGCGGACGGAAAGTATGGCGGCGCTGCTTGGGCAGTATGGAGTGGAAGCGGGATCTTCCACAGTTTTGGAGGGAAACATTGTCTGTAAGATCATAAAAAATGAGGATATACAGACAGATATGTTGGCGGAAAGTTACAAAAGTATAAGTGACATGGAATCCTTCAAAACATATTTCAGAACATATGTTATAGATGAAGAAATAAAAGAAAATCTGGAAAATCGATTTGATTATCATTATCCTCATGAAATGCTGCAAAAGCTATATGCAAAGACTACCGTTTCAGAACTGAAGATGGCTGCAATTCACAATATGGCGGGGAAAGAGGCCTATGATCCGGCCGGAGAAGAGACGGATGACGGGAAGCATCTGTTTGAGGAGGAGACACTGGTTCCCTATTTACCGCTCTTTTTGAAAAAGCAGGACGAAGAAGAAAAAATTTCCGGCGCAGCAAGGGGCAGCGCCATGCATCGCGTTATGGAATTGATGGAGTTTGAGAAGCTGGCGGAGGAAGGCGGAAGCAGTGTGGCATTTGATGGGAAGCGTCTCGAAGAATATCTTGAAAAATGGAGAAATGCAGGGCTGTTGTCGGAAGAATACAAAAAAGCAATAAACAAAAAGAAGGTTTTATTTTTTATGAACAGTCCTATGGCAGGACGGCTCTGTCTTGCGGCGAAAGCTGGGAAACTGTGGAAAGAACAGCCCTTTATGCTTGGTATCAGCGCTGACAGACTGTCGGACGAGTTCCCGGATACGGAGCAGGTTCTTGTGCAGGGTATCATTGATGTATTTTTTGAGGAAGACGGCGAAATCGTTTTGCTGGATTACAAGACAGATGTTATTGATTCGGGGGATGAACTGGCGGACAGATATCGCGTACAGCTCGATTATTATAGTGAAGCATTGCAGCGGCTGACCGGGAAAAAAGTGAAGGAGAGGATTTTGTATTCGTTTTACTTGGGGAAAGAAGTCAGGGTATAAGAAACAGATTTGATCATAATCGGATTGAGAGGCGTAGTGTGAAAAATAAATTTTTCACAGACGAATTTATTCGTCGTGGAGATATTGTGCCTGCGCAATGCGTAAAAGACACGCATAAAAGTTTGCAGGCTGTGGAAAGGGCATGGTTATTAATATGAGAGATCTTGAAATAGAGAAAGAGATGTATCACCGGGCCGTAGCGTTGATTGAAAAGCGCTATCCTGTCGGGTGGGGTGGTGCAGGAGTAGTGCATACAGCGAACGGACATTATTTTACAAGTGTCAGTATTGATACAGCGAATGCTTCGGCCATTTTATGTATTGAGACGGGGGCAATGTTGGAGGCTCACAAATATAACGAAAAGGTTACACATTGCATGTGCCTGGTTCGAGATGATGAAAACGCTCCTTATAAAGTGCTGTCCCCCTGCGGGATATGTCAGGAACGCTTGAGGTTTTGGGGAGAAGATGTGCAGGTGGCGGTTACGACAGATGATGATTCGCTGCTGTTTGTCACTTTGGGCGAGCTGCAGCCATACCACTGGACAAAGGCATATCCCGCCCATGAACTGGAGCATTTTGAAGAATAAGTTTTCTGTTTTTTGGAGACACAGGTTGGGTCCGGCCTGCATCATTTATTAATTTCTTGAATTTTAATAAAGGGTATTATAGAATAAAGAAGATATCAGATAAAAGCATAGATTATGGAGGAATAAGTGATGGATATTAAAGGCCAGATTAACAAGGTTGTAGAGGAAGTTTCCAAGAATCCCAATATTAAAGAGCAGTTTGAGAAGGAACCTGTCAAGGTAATAGAAAAAATAATCGGTATTGATCTGCCGGATGACGTTGTTATGAAAATAGTTGATGGTGTGAAGGCAAAGATGACTATAGACGGAGTATCTAAAGCTGCTGATGCTTTAAAAGGGATGTTTAAGTAAATTCGGATTCTCTCTTTGAAACAGATCATGTTAGATTTTATATGTGGAAGACCGGAAATAAAAGTGTAAAGCCCGTGATGATTCAACGGGTTTTACACTTTTATTAAACGAAAATTTGCAGATTCTTGCCTTATAGGATACAAGCACAGGTTGAGTTCGACTTGCCATCCGGTCTATGGAAGTGACTTCCGTAATCTGCTACAATTCAGATAGTGCAAATGCGGAACTGGAAAAGCAGCATAAGCCCGGCCAGTGCACAGGACAATTTTCAGATGAGAAGCGGCTGAAAATTAGTCCTCCGGTATGGTGTACTGGCAGTGCAAATGCGGAACTGGAATAGGAGAGCAGAGATGGAAGTTCGGATTGGAAAGGTAATTAAGGAGCTGAGAGGAAAAAACAGAGTGACGCAGGAGAGACTGGCGGAGCACATTGGTGTGACAGCACAATCTGTCAGCAAGTGGGAGGCCGGAGTCAATCTGCCGGATATCACGATGCTGTCAGGGATCGCATCTTATTTCGGTGTCACAGTGGACTATCTTTTATACGGGGAACCGGATGTCACAGAGGATGAGATGCATATTTTAAACGAAGTGATAGAACGGAAGGGGCAAGGCGACATGGATGGTGCGATTGAGAAGCTGACTCATGGTGTTAAACTTTATCCCAGAAATTATAGTATCATGCTGGAGTATGTAAGCTGTATATACAGGATGAGGAGGGAAGAAAGCTATAAGGACAGGGTGGAGAGCGCCATATTTTACGCCAACAGGATCATATCCGAATCCGGAGACAGTCGGCTGGTATATCGTGCAAGGCATCTGTTATGCCTGCTCTACTGCGAGACAGACGCAGAAAAGGCAAGAAAGATTGCGGACAATCTGCCTGACATGCCGGTTTGCAGAAATCTGCTTTTAGAGCATATACTGAAAGGGGAAGAGCTGGGAAATCTGCGGGATGACAATCTGGTGCTTTTCCTGTTTTATATCTGGAGCAGGCTGCAAAAGATGGCGCTCTCTGAGACACTGCCGACAACCGATCGTCTTCTGGCCTGTACCACGGGCGTCAAGCTTTGGGAGTTGTTTTTTTATGACGGCAGGATGGGATATTATCACGACAGGCCGGCGTGGGATTATGTGTGTATGACGGAAATCTATGCCGAACAGGGAGAAAAGGAAAAAGCGCTGGCAAGCATGGAAAAGGCCATAGAGCATATCAAAATGTATAAAGAGAGCTGTCAAAGGGAAGTTTTTACGGAGTCGATATTCTGGTATGACAAGAGAGTGGGGAAAGGCGAGGAAGGCATCTGGAAAAAAGAGAAAATGGATCTTGGTTTTGTGAAACAGCTGGAAGAGCTGCTTCAGGGATCTTTGGGAGAACTGCTCTCACCGAAGGAGATTACCGAGGCAAAGAGTAGAATAGAAAGTTGCCGGAATTTTATTTAACGCCCTTTTCTGATTGTGTACCCGTTAAAAACAGGTTATGATAGCACTGGAAAATCGGGAGTTAAGGAGATCGGGTATGAAAATAACCAATAAAAATATAGATGGCGGAAAAGCTTTTGATTGGGGGAAAACTTCTTTAGATTAGGCAAAGTTCCGTGACATTTACTCGTGAAAGCTGGAATGGAAGAATGAAAGCTTGTCGTGGTGTAGGTGCTTCATTGACAGAAAAAGAAATTTTCTTATGGGAACAAGAAAAAGCCTTTAAATGTGAGGAGAAGGAAAATTTTGGCAGAAATGAGGGATAACCCCAATATAACAGTTAATGTGTCCCTTAAAAATCATCAAATCATGATTGAAAGCAGCGGAGGTACAACATGATTGAATTATATAGACCAATGATAGATGAACTGGGATTTAGAGAAAGCCTTATGGCTGATGAAAAAACTATGTCCTATAACCATGCCTGGGGAGGAACCATTCCATTTCCGGAAACTGAATGGGAGAAATGGTATCAACGCTGGCTTGAAAGTTCTGCGTTTCAACGGTATTATCGTTATTTATATGATACCGACATTAAAAATTTTGTGGGGGAGGTTGCTTATCATTATGATGAGGAGAGGAAAATCCACATTTGTGATGTGATTGTTCTGGCAAAATATAGGAATCATGGATTTGGCTCAACAGGCATCCGTTTACTTTGTGATGCAGCAAAAGAAAATGGTATTTCGATACTGTATGATGACATCGCGGCGGATAATCCATCGTATAAATTATTTCTGAAAAACGGATTTGAGATTGACTATCAGGATGATACCGTAGTAATGGTCAAAAAGACTTTATAACATTCCAGCCTTTTTATAACAGCTAATGCAGGTATATGCGCCCGGTTCTCACAGATTGATCCAGATACCCTCGTCGTGGATGCTGGCATTCTCCACCGCACGGTAAAACCGTTGAGCCTCATCGTTGGCGGCCATCAGGGCGATGAGCTGAGATGCTCCGGCCTGCTTCATCCGGCGGCGCAGTTCTGCAAGCAGAGCCTGGGCTGTCCCGGCGTGGCGGCTGCTTTTGACTACACAAATCCAGTCCAGATAACCGTTCACCGAGCCGTCGAATCGGCTGGCGAGGATAGAACCGTCGATGCGGCCTATCACTCGGCCGTTCTCACGGGCAAGCAGCGAGACAGCATTGGAAAACCGGGGATCATCAAAGCTGGCCTCAACCCGCTTCCTGTACGCTTCATCAATATCCCAATTGTAAAAGGGCTCCTCTTCCCGCAGGCGGCGCTCAAAGTCCATCACATCCGGAATCATCTCCCGGGTATAGTTTATAATTTCCATTTCTATTGTCTCCTCCAATAAAGAAGCCTGATTTTTTAAGATTCTCAGTTCGTGTTAATGATTCCGCAAGCCGGAATTGACCGAGCTGAAAGCGAGGGATACGAGCAAAAAGTGAAACGTTTGCGAGTTTGCCTTAAACTAATCAACAAACGAAGAATTTGTGAATTAAAAATCAACGGTAAATATAACCTGGTAATTTCCCTTTAGCGCGTTTTCATAAAAGGAAAGTATTTCTTCGCTCCAACCTAAAGTATGCTCTAATCCATCATCGTCTTTATACCGAAAACTTTCATTCTCAATTTTCCAAAAATTATTTCGTATCAATTCCTGCAAATTGTTCTGGCGTAAATATTCAACTATTTTTTCTATATCATGCTGATTTTTTAAGGTAATTACATCGTCATCCTCATCTACCAAAAATTCCCCGCCAAATACAATGTTCGTTGGAATCTTGTTTTCATCATTCCACTTACCATCTCCCAAGCAATACTGAATCCCTTCCCATGCCTTATCCAATTCACAACTGCGAGGCGTATCAAACAATTTTTCTTCAATTTCATTTAACATATAATCATATCGTTCTGCCATAGGCATGGATCGAAGTTTATTCACCTCACTGTCATCCAATGCATAGAGCATAGCTAATCTTGACATAATGCCCTCTCCCTTCAAATTCCGGTTTGTTGATTAGTTTAAGGCAAACTCGCAAACGTTTCACTTTTTGCTCGTATCCCTCGCTTTCAGCTCGGTCAATTCCGATTTGTTAGTGCAATTATAACCTGTTTTTAACAGATACACAATTCTGAAAAGGGAGAAATTTTTAGTAAAAACAGATTCTGCCTGCCCGTATTCCTTTGGTGTCCTTTTATATTGCGGCATCGGGCTGGAAATCCGGCATTGTATGTGCTACAATGTGCATGATCATTATGACGGAGGGTTCAGATCATGGAGTACCGTTTTGCCATCTGCGACGACAACGCAGACTATGCCAAATACATTGAAACTCTGGCCGTCCGGTGGGCCGGACAGACAGGGGTCCGGCTGGAAACGGAATGTTTCCCCTCAGCAGAGGCGTTTCTGTTTCGTTATGAGGAGAAGAAGGACTTCGATATCCTGCTGCTGGATATTGAAATGGCCGGCATGGATGGTGTGGAGTTGGCCCGGACCGTCCGAAGAGACAATGAGGCGGTGCAGATCGTCTTTATCACCGGGTACGCCGACTATATCGCCGAAGGCTATGAGGTGTCGGCTCTCCACTATTTAGTGAAGCCGGTAAACGAGGAGAAGTTCTGTCAGGTGCTCACCCGCGCCGTCAGCCGTCTGGCCCGGAACGAGCCGTTTTTGACTATAGATATCCCCGGCGAGACTGTCCGGGTGCCTCTGCCGGAAATCCGTTATCTGGATGTGCGGCAGAACTATGTCACCATCCACGGCAGGCAGGATTACACCCTCAAACGTCCCCTGGCGGAGTTTGAGACCGTGCTGGATGGGAGGTTTTACCGGGTGGGACGCTCCTGTATTGTAAACCTGACCTGTATTCGCCGGGTGACCCGTACGGAAGTGGAACTGACTGGCGGCGAGCGCCTCCCCTTGCCACGGGGGCAGTATGAAAAGCTGAATCAGGCTATTATCCGGCAGATTTAGGAGGACACATCTATGAGACTGTTTGATCGCTTACTGGACAGGCGTCTGGCGGCGTACCAGCGGGAGCTGATCGAAATCCACTACGCTGAGGTGGAGAACATGTACCGCCAGATGCGGGGCTGGCGGCACGACTTGCGCAGCCACATCCAGACCATGAAGGCTCACGCCGCAAACGGCGACTGGGAAGCCGTGAACGCCTATCTGGACAATCTGGAGACCGACCTTTCCACCGTGGACATGGTGGTAAAAACCGGAAATCCTATGGCGGACGCTATCCTTAACAGCAAGATTTCCCTGGCACGCGCCAAATGCATCCCCGTCCGGGCCGACGCCAATATTCCTGTCACGCTGAACATTTCCGAACTGGATCTATGCGTCATTCTGGGAAACCTCTTCGACAACGCCATCGAAGCCAGCCTGACTCTGCCGGAGGCGGAACGGCTTATCCGAATCTATATTGACATGAAAGGGTCGCAATTATATATCTCCTTCACCAACTTCACCGCCTCCAAAAAGCAGCGGAAGTTTAGCGGCCGCTTCCTCACCACCAAGGGCGATGGCCACGGCTTCGGGCTGGTGCGCATGGACGCCATCGTCAAGCGTCTGGGCGGTTACCTCACCCGCAACAGCGAGGATGGCGCGTTCACCACCGAAATCCTGTTGCCCATAGCGGATATTTGACAATTCGTCCCCCAAAAACAACAATTCGTCCCCCGGATCACACAGCCGGGGGACTTTATGCTATGCTGTCACCGAGGTGAAAAGTATGAAAAATCCCAAACAGAAATCCTACAACATGTTACAAAACTGTGCGTTCATGATCGGGCGGGCTTTAAGGCACTGCAGGAGCGTCCTCTGGATCGCCCTGGGGATCATTGTATGCGGCGTGGGCAGCAGCCTGTTGGAGCTGTTCGTGATCCCGGCGGTGCTTAAGACCGTGGAGCAGGGTGCGGGCCCGGATGAGCTTATCCGGATGATCCTGCGGTTCGCCCTGGGGCTGATCTTTGTCCGCAGTCTGCAAAGATATCTGGACCGGAACACCCTCTTCGGGCGCATCAAGGTGCGCACCGGACTGATCACAGAGTTACATTTGGTTGTCTGCCGGACTTCCTACCCCCACATCGAGGATCCGGATTATCTCAGCAGAATGGAAAAGGCCAGCCGCTGCCTTGACAGCAATCAGGAGGCCGGAGAGGCCATCTGGAAGACGCTGACGGACCTGTTGACAAACATCATCAGCTTTGTGATCTATATGTTGCTGCTGGCTCAGGTGGGACCGTGGGTTGTAGTGCTGTGTGTCGCGCTGTCTGCCGTGAGCTATTTTGCGGGGGAACGGCTGCGCTCCTGGCGGCATCGCCACCGGGAGAAGGAGGGCGAGCTGGATCACAAGCTGGGCTACATGATCGCCCGCAGCCAGGATACCAAACTGGCCAAGGACATCCGGATCTTCGGTCTTGCTCCCTGGCTCAATGAGCTGTACGACAAATATGCCCTCCTGTATCAGAATTTCTACGAAAAGAGTGAACGGCATTACCTGTGGGCGGACCTGCTGGACCTGGCTCTGGCGTTCCTTCGTAACGGTGCAGCCTACGGCCTGCTGATCGGGATGGCCCTGCGGGGAGAGCTGACGGCGGCGGAGTTCGTGTTGTACTTTTCGGCGGTCAGCGGTTTTGCCGGCTGGGTGACGGGCATTTTCTCCGGCCTGAGCACGCTCCATCAGAACAGTCTGGAGCTGTCCGCCATGCGGGAGTTTCTGGAGATACCGGAGATTTTCCGCTTTGAGGACGGGAAACCCCTGCCCATAAAGCCCGGCCATCTGTACGAGCTGGAGCTGCGGGACGTGAGTTTCCGCTATCCCGGGGCGGACCATGACACCCTGTCCCACGTGAACCTGACCATCCATCCCGGTGAGAAGCTGGCGGTGGTGGGCCGAAACGGCGCGGGCAAGACCACCCTGATAAAACTCCTGTGCGGCCTCTATGACCCGACGGAGGGCCAGGTGCTGTTAGACGGTATGGATATTAGACAGTACGACCGCCGGGATTACTACAGGCATTTCTCCGCCGTGTTCCAGCAGTTCTCCCTGTTGGCGGCCACGATGGCGGAGAATGTAGCCCAGACGGACGATATCGACCTGCCCCGGATGTGGGATTGTCTTGAACGGGCCGGTATCGCCGAGAAAATCCGCTCCCTCCCAAAGCAGGAGAACACTCAGCTTGGCAGGGAGGTGTATCTGGACGGCGTAGATCTCTCCGGCGGACAGATGCAGCGGCTGATGCTGGCCAGAGCCCTCTATAAGAACGCTCCGGTGGTAGTTCTGGACGAGCCCACTGCCGCCCTGGATCCCATTGCGGAGAGCGACCTGTATCAGAAGTACAGCGACCTGACGGGGAACTGCACCAGCGTGTATATTTCCCACCGGCTGGCTTCCACAAGGTTCTGTGACCGGGTGGTGCTGATCGAGAACGGCGGCATTGCCGAGGAGGGGACCCATGAAGAGCTTCTGGAGAAGGGCGGGCGGTACGCATACCTGTTCAACATTCAGAGCAAATACTATAAGGAAGGAGCGATGGAAGATGAATAAACAGAAAGAGGAACGGCTGTCTTTCCGGGAGGCCATGGCCTACAGCCTGCGGGGCTTCCTGCTCTGGTGGAAGGCTGAGCCGAAGATCATCCTTTCCGGCGCGCTGCAGCGGGCAGTGACCGCCCTGGTTCCCTATCTGCCGCTGTACTTTACGGCCCGGCTGGTGAACGCCATCGCAGCGGGCAGTGATCCGGGCGAAGTGTGGCAAATGCTGGCCCTGTTGTTGATCTCCACGGCGGCGGTGGGCGCGGTCCAGGCTGCAGTCAACTGTTGGGACAAAGTCATGCGCTACAGCCAGTGGCCCATCTGGAACCGGTTTTTCTTTGACAAACTGTTGTCCATGGATTTCTGTGATGTGGATGATCCCGGGACGCAGGATCTGATCAATGAGATCGGACAGGTCAGCAACTGGGCGGGCTGGGGGTTAAACCGGCTGTATGCACATTCCGCAGATCTGATAGGTGCGGTGTTCCGTATTCTGGGAGCTGTCGTGCTGTCGGTTAGCCTGTTCACCCTGCCGGTGCCTCAGGGAAGTACGTTAGTCTGGCTGAATCATCCGCTGTGTCTTGCGGGGATGGCCGCGCTGATGATTCTCTCCGTGCTGGCGGCCTCCGCGCTGGCCAACAAGGCCAATTCCTATTGGGCGAATCATGACGGTACGGCGGGCAATCGGTTATTCGGCTTCTATGGCTTTGTTGCCATGAAAGACCGTTTCCGGGGGACGGATATCCGTGTCTACGGGCAGGACAAATCTATCGAGAAAGGAGCCATGGAAATGCTGGACGGTAAGGATGGCTTCGGCATAAATTCCGGCATTGCCGGGGCCGCCAGAGGCCCCATGGGCATCTGCCTGGGGGCGTCGGCGGCTGTGTCCCAAGCATTCACCGGGGTGATCTACCTCTTTGCGGGACTGAAAGCTCTGGGCGGAGCCTTCGGGGTTGGCTCCATCACTCAGTATGTAGGCGCACTGGCAGGGCTGGCTCAGGGTATCACTTCTCTGTTGGAGAATATCGGGGATCTGCGGGCTAACGCCGAATTCCTGCGGCCCACCTATGCGTTGTTGGACATCCCCAACAGTATGTATCAGGGCAGTCTCACCACCGAGAAGCGCTCCGACCGGAAGTATGAGATCGAATTCCGGGACGTTTCCTTCAAGTATCCGGGGACGGAGACCTGGGCTCTGCGGCATGTGAATATGAAGTTCCGGGTGGGTGAACGTCTGGCGGTGGTAGGTGAGAACGGCTCCGGCAAGACCACCTTCATCAAGCTGCTCTGTCGCCTCTACGATCCCACTGAGGGCACGATCCTTCTCAACGGCATCGATATCCGCAAGTACCGGTATGACGACTATCTGGCGCTGTTTTCCGTTGTGTTTCAGGACTTCCGGCTTCTGGCTCAGCCCCTGGGGCAGAACGTAGCCGCAGCGATTGATTATGATCGTGAGCGGGCGGCGCAGTGTCTGGAGAAGGCGGGCTTTGGGGACAGACTGGCGAGTCTGCCCAAGGGGCTGGATACCTGTCTGTACCGGGATTTTGAGGACGACGGCGTGGAGATTTCCGGTGGCGAGGCGCAGAAGATCGCGCTGGCGAGAGTGCTGTACCAGGACGCGCCGTTTATTGTGCTGGACGAACCAACCGCCGCGCTGGACCCCGAGGCTGAGGCCGAGGTTTACACCAAGTTCAACGACATCGTGGAGGACAAAACCGCTATCTATATCAGCCATCGGCTGTCCTCCTGCCGGTTCTGCGATGAGATCGCTGTGTTTGATCATGGACAGGTGGTGCAGCAGGGAATCCATGACACTTTGGTGGAGAAGGAGGGGAAATACCAGACCCTCTGGGAGGCCCAGGCGCAGTACTATCAAAAAAGGAGGAGTAAGTATCCTTGACAATGGTTTTAGAAAGAGGCTTTTGATGCTTTATAATAAGTGTAACCAAGCAGTTTCACTTTCGTATTGAAAATAAACTTTGCATAAGAGAAGCTGCTTGGTGTTGTGCAATTGTCATGATACTATATTTTTAGAATACAAGGATACGGCAAGGTATCTATTAAAGAAGTATAATTCATTAGAATATAATCAAAAGAAAGAAAAAAATGAAGTGCTGAAAAAGCTGTTTAGCAGCATGGGCAATAATGTGTCCGTAAATATGAACTGCACATTTGTGGATTGTAATAAAATTACAATTGGACGATATTATTCTAACAACCTCTATTTATATTTTTTGTCCGGAAAACTAGGATTATCACTTTGTACCTTGCTTATTTTTTAAGAACATAAAAAGGACAATCAAAATCACATTCAAAAATAAAACAATAATGCTTCCTTCAATTTTGCATATTCCACCAGATAAAATCTCATTTCCGTTAAAAGTCGTAATGAGCAGGTTTGGATAATCATCAGCAAGTGACACACCACCTAAAACCAATGCACCGATTCCATTCCATAAAAAGTGCATGATAATGGGCGCTATAATAGATCCGCTATATTCAAGGATTACCGTCATAAGTAAACTCATGGTAAGTACATTTAATACAGGAACAACACCCACTTCAAATGCCCCGCCATGCAATACTGTAAAAAGTGCTGTTGTAACAATCGCAGCCGCAACTATATTGTGTTTTTGTTTTATCATTTGGTATAGATAGCCTCGAACAAGAAGTTCTTGCATAATTACATTTAAAAATGCCGCTAACATCCAAACAGGAAATAGATTAATTGAGTTCGCTCCGTTAAAATGAATAATTTTTGCTATATACATTATCAAAACGGGAATTGCCAACCAAACAATCCCTGTGATTACCCCCAACGTTGCTCCTTTGACTGGATTATCAAACAGATATAATCTTACATTTTTCTTTTCAATCAACCAGAAAATGAAAGTAAAAGCTATTACTGCCAATAATGGCATAATTTCTGCCCACAATCTCCATATAGCCGGATTTTCCGAAGATGATAGCGGCAATATAGAAGTTACTACTGCCCACCCAAGAAAAAAAACTATAAATTTTATAATTGTAAATGCTATTTTTTTCAAAACAAAACCTCGACAAATTTCACTATCTTGATTTTACTGCCTTGCATTAGTACATTTGCTATAAAATTTTCGATTAAAGCAGGTAAAATTGCGATAACTCCAATTCCTGCAAACACATTAGCAGATACAGTAGAACTACTTTCTGCACTATTCTACTTGATATAGAGTAGTTTTGCAAGTACGAAGCATAATATTAACTTGACAAATTGATAAATAAAAAATATTGTTATAATAATACTATTATTGAAAGGTAAAAATATGAGAGTAGATGATATTTTAGAGCGGTTGATAAGATTGGATGAAGACGCAGAGCTGATGTTTTCACCAGATATAGAATTTAAATGTTATATTGTTGGTGGCGGAGCATTGATGATTATGGGATATATTATTCGGGCTACGAATGACATTGATATTTTAGAAACTATGCCAGATTTATTACAGGATTTATTCAAAAAATATAATATGAATAATGCAGTTATATCTTATGCAGATAATTTTCCAAGTGGCTATGAGGCAAGAGCAAAAAAAGTAGATATCAACACTACTAAAATTGAGTTTTACACTCTTTCATTAGAAGATTTGGTGATATCAAAATTATGCACAACACGTTATATGCAGGATACGTCAGATATAGAAAGTGAGAAAGTAATTTCAGAACTGAATTGGATAAAGCTGGAGGAACTTGCTGATGGAATGAAAAACACAATGATTTCCAAGATGAATTATGAGGGCTTTCGTTATAATTATCAAAATTATGTCAGGAGATTTAGGAATGCGAGAATTGACAATTAAGGGATTTATAAGTTCATATGTAGAAGAATTGTCGTATTCAGGTACTTCCAGTATTTTAAAACTGGTAAAAGAATTAGATAGGAATCCGAGATTATTAGAGCCTCTGGTTTTGCATGCGATTTTATCGGGAATGCCACAGAGGATAAATGAAAAAAATCCGATTTTTTATGCCGAATATATCCAAATGAAGAATAAGATAAGCAATGAAACATTTTTATTAGAAAATACTGCTGAACTTCCTGAAAAATATAGGAAAGTGGTAGAAGCATATAAATATAAGGTGAATCGTTTTGAAAATGATAATCATACTAAATTATTGATGAGGGAAAGGATAGTTCAAATTCAATATCAGAAAGGAATAACAAATTATCGCATATATACGAATTTGCAATTAAATCCAGGTAATGTGAACAGCTTTTTGAAAAATGGTGCGGCAAATAAATTGGCTTTAGATGTTGTAAGAGATATCTGGAGGTTTGTGAGAGAGTATTAACTTAAACCGCCCACATAGATTTTGGCAATGCTCCTTGCCAACTCAATATCTGGCAGTTTTGCAGAAGTGTTGGAGGATATCAGTTTATGAAATATGAATTGGTCTTCACCGTAAGATTTAAAGGGAAATAGTACCATATTCAGTTACACATCCAAATACAAAAAATGCGATAAATACGGCTTTTTAACCACATTTATCGCATTCACATCTACTGCGGAAGATGGGACTTGAACCCACACGGTGTAACCACCACAAGATCCTTAGTCTTGCTCGTCTGCCAGTTCCGACACTTCCGCATAAATTATGAAGTTTTTCAACTGCGCTTATCATAATACCATTATCATCTTTGTCTGTCAACTAAAATTTTTGGTTCCGGCAAATGTTCGGGCAAATATTTTTGCTTTTGGACAGCATTTTTTAACTGTTTTACGGCGGCACCGGTCTGGTGGAAAATATTAGCCGGTATCTTTTGAAGATACTGCTTGACTTCACAATATTTTTGCACTAAAATATTTTCTAACGACTAGTGTAAAATTTACGAAAGTGAGGTAGTTTTAACATGAATTTAGCAAATATGAGGATTCAAAAACGGCTGACCACAAGCTTTCTGATTGTGGCTGCGTTATTGAGCGTTGCAGGTATCATCGCCGCTATTGCGTCGTTTGTCATGGGGCGTCAGTATTCTGCAGCTCTGGTAAACTACGGTTTTGCGCAGGGTGATGTCGGAAAGATGATGACGGATTTTGCAAATCTGCGAAGTGACACCCGCGCGATTATCGGCTATGATGATGCGGACACGATTCGTAACAGCTACGAAGATTATCAGGAGACGAAGGCAGATTTTGAAGAACAGATGGAAATAGTCGGTGATGGGCTGGTATCGGATGAAGCGAAGAAAAGCTTCGAGGAGCTGGAGGCAGCCGTAAATAAATATTTACAGATTGAGACTGAGATCCACGCGATGACGGACGGCGGCGGAGAAGGCAGCAAGGCAGCCCAGCAGAAGGCCATTGATGAACTGGGACCGGCTTACAGAGAAGCATATGCGTTGATGGAAGAGATCATGGATTCCAAGACCGTGACCGGTACTGCACTGAGTAAGACGTTGGAAATCGTAGTATATGTAGTGGTTGTTGCAATTATTGTACTTGTTGTTGTAGGAATCATTATTGCAATGAATCTGGGTAACAAAGTTGCAACCGGCATTGCGAAACCGCTTACAGCTTTGGCGGATCGGTTTGACAGATTCTCGAAAGGTGATCTGGAGAGTGAGTTCCCTGTATATGATCGTCCGGATGAAGTTGGAGATATGATGAAATCCGGTAAGGAGATGAGCCGTGTACTGTGCGGCGTGATCAATGATCTGAAGCAGGCTTTAACAGGTCTGGCGGAGGGTGACTGGACTGTGACATCCCAGTATCCTGAAATGTTCGTCGGCGATCTGACAGCGATTGCAAAGGGCATGGATAATACGATCAACAAAATGAATGAAACATTACATAATATGAGAGATGTATCCGAGCAGGTATCTATCGGTGCAGGCGGATTGGCAGAAGCGGCACAGTCTCTGGCAGAAGGCGCTACAGATCAGGCAGGCGCAGTGGAAGAACTGCAGGCTACGATTGCAAATATTACGGAAGCAGTGAACCATACAGCAGAGAAGACGAAAGAGTCTTACGAACAGGCTCAGGAATATTCCGAAAAGGCAGATGCAAGCCGCGGAGAGATGGAAAGACTTATGGAAGTTATGGGACGTATCAACGAGACTTCCCAGCAGATTGGAAATATCATTTCCGAGATCGAAGATATTGCGAGCCAGACAAACCTGTTATCTTTGAATGCTTCTATCGAGGCGGCAAGAGCGGGCGAGGCAGGCAAAGGCTTTGCAGTTGTTGCTGACCAGATCGGTAAACTTGCAGATCAGAGCGGTAAGTCTGCAGTAGATACCCGTCGTCTGATAGAGGGTATCATGCAGGAAATCGAATCCGGAAACGATGTTGCAGGCCATGCAGCAGGTTCTATCGCAGAAGTAGTAGAAGGTGTAAACCAGATTGCCGGAACAGTTTCCGGACTGGCACAGATTTCTTCCGAGCAGGCAGAATCCATGGGCCAGGTTGAGATCGGTATCAATCAGATTTCCGAAATCGTACAGTCCAACTCTGCAGCAGCTGAAGAACTTTCCGCAACCAGTGAGGAAATGCTTGCACAGGCTGAGACAATGACAAATCTGGAAAAACAGTTCAAGTTAAAAGAGGCATAAGAAATTAGAAATTTGATTTAGGATATGTTAAAAGCCATCCCGTGATTGAGCGGGATGGCTTTTTTAGCTATACACAAAAGCAGGTTGTTTAATAACCGAGATTTTCCGGTACAATGAAAACTTTGATCCTGCCGGGATGGCTGCTTCGTCTTGTGATCACAGTATGGCTGCAGATGCTCTCCCTGGAAAAACAATGGGCACATTTGCCTAGTGTATAACAGGGAGTGTTTTTATGTAAGCGCTGCACATTGGCCGGAGATGCGATATTCTGAATCCTATGTATTCCTTCTTCAACGGAACCGACAAATTTGTTCATACCGACAATGATGAAAACTTCTTTTGGCCCCTGCATCAGGCAGGCGAGACGGTTTCCGTTTCCGTCGATATTGATCAGTTCACCATCGTAAGTGATAGCATTGGTACTCATCAGAAAGACATCTGCCATAACAGCTTTACTATAAAACTCGCGCTGTTCTTCCGGTGTCTTTGCGGTAGTGCGGTCAAGCAGCACATAAGTGTCGTTTTGAATGGCATCCATCAGGCCGCATTCTTTAATGGACTCTGATCCGCCCCATGTAATGGAGCTGCCGGCGGGAATCTTTTTAAGAATATCTTCGACCATAGTCTTCGCGTTTTCATAATAAAATGCTTCGATATTCCGCTGGGCCAGATTTTTGATAATGTTTGGAACAGCAGCACTGAAAGCAGCTTGTAAATTGTTCATGATAATTCTCCTTACTTTGTTTGTATCTGTATTTTTCCTTATATTATCGTATTTAATAAAGAAAAACAAGTCCAAGTGATATTGGTTCGGTTATATGGCATGCCTCACATTACAGCTTATTGCATGGCTGGATTACTAAAGATAAAAAAGTCAGATAAATAGTCGGAATTTTCTGAAAATTCGCAATTAAATTTTAAAAACAAAAAAGAATAAAAAAATTTAAAAAATTTTCAAAAAATGTATTGACAATTCGAAAGAGAGTGCTATAATTAAATCATAAACAACAGAGAGAAAAAAGAAAAGGCGGTACGGTCCAATGAGAAGTTAAATCGAAACTGAATCATACTAAGATAAAGGTGGTACAGACCAATGGACAGGTAAAGTGGAAAAGAAAGACCTGAAAGAAAAAACGAAAGAGGTAAGGGCCAATGGACAGATAAAGTTCAAACCCCGAATGATTATTAAAATAAAACATGATAAGGCGGTACAAACCAATGGGCCATTAAAGAGAATTCCGAATTGAATATAGCGAAAGCGGTATAAACCGAAATAGAGCAATATAAAGAAAGTTTTACAGTGAAAAGCAATAAGGGGAAAGCCGGGATCGGGATAGAAAGATAAGTAAATACGATAAAGCCTGATGAAAAGGGCAGTTCAGAAATGGATTGATGGTACAACGGTAAGAACCGATGAATATATAAATCATGAAATCTAAGCAAAGGAGGTACGGACCACCTAAAACATAGACTTTAACCATAAAAGAATATGGATCTTGAAACAAGCTGAAGCGGACGAGTACATCTGAAAGAGTAACGGGAGAGAGAAGAAAACGAGAAGACGTTACAGTACACAAGTACAAGAGTAGAGAGTATGGAAAGAATGCAGAAGACCAAAAATTACATATAGATCACTATAAGAAAATGGAGGGAAAACCATTGGACACAATAGTTTAGAAGAGGGTATTAGTCAGGAAAGATTAATACCCTCTCTTCATGTCATATAAACTTTTTTTATTTAGAAGGCTTTTTTTGTAGAAATTTGCAGATAAAAATGTTAAAATATACGCGAAAGCAATGAGCAGCACTGCGGGGATAGGTAAATACATACAGGAATGAGGATATTATGAGAAAAAGCAAAAACTCAGAGAAAGAATATAGAAAAAAACATTTTTTTGCAGCAGACGATGAATATGATGATGACATTGATGACGATGAAGACGACGACGTTGATGAAGAAGACGATGAAGAGGATGATGACGTTGATGATGAAGATGACATTGACGATGATGAAGAAGATGATGACGATGAAGAAGACGATGACGACGATGTTGATGAGATAGAAGAAGACGATGAAGAGGACAGTTGGAGCAGAGAGGATGAGAAGCGTGCGCGCAGGCGGTCACGCCGTATCAGAAACCAGATTCTGGCTTATGCAGTAGTAGTGATTCTGATAGGCGGTGCCTTAGGCGGTTTCTTCCTGGGGGGCAGAAAGCTTATTCAGAAATATCAGGCAAATAAGCGGGAAAAGGAGATACAGGAGCAGTTAGAAGCATTGGATAAGGAAGAGCCGGTTGTTGATATAACAGAGCCGACAGAAGAAGATGTCCAGAGTGAGGAACCGGCAGCGCTTAGTCCTCTGGATGAAATTGTGACGGCGCGAATTGCAGAAATGCCATTGGAAGATAAAGTTGCTGCTTTATTTATGATAACGCCGGAACAGCTTACGGGTGTAACCAATGTAACGAAAGCCGGGGATACGACGAAGACGGCGCTTACACAGTATAAGGTGGGCGGACTTGTCTATGCGGAAAGCAATATTACCGATGCAGATCAGTTGAAAGAGCTGTTGAAAAATACAGCGCTGATCGATCAGACACTGTTTTTGGCGGTGAATGAGGAGGGCGGAGAAAATTCCACGGTGGCTTCCAAACTTTCTGTGACAGAAGTTCCGGATATGGCGTCGGTAAACGGTGCGGATGGCGCTTATGAGGCAGGGAGTAATACAGGAGCCTATCTTGCAGAGTACGGCTTCAATTTAAATCTTGCGCCGGTTGCGGATGTAAAAATATCAGAGGAAAGTATTCTTGGAAACAGAAGTTTCGGTTCTGATGCAGGGCAGGTTGGCGAGATGGCAGCTTCCTATGTGCGGGGACTGACACAGATGGACGTCAGTGCCTGTGTGAAGACTTTTCCGGGGCTGGGGGCAGTGACGAAGTCTACAGCGGACGGCATGGCGGATACGCCGCGCAGCCTGGGCGAGATGGAGGCAGCGGAGTTATCTGCATATCAGGCGGCGATAAGCGCCGGAAGCGAGTTTGTTATGGTAGGGACAATATCAGCGCCGGAATTGACCGGTGGTGATAATACGCCGTGTTGTTTCTCATCGTCTGTGGTAGGATTGCTTCGAAATAATCTGGGATATGATGGGATTGTGATCACAGGTGCATTGGATGAAGCTTCCGTGAAAGATTATTATACATCGGCGGAAGCGGCGGAAAAGGCTTTGCGGGCGGGAGCTGATATGATCTATATGCCTGAGAACTTTAAAGATGCCTATGAAGGGCTGCTGCAGACCGCGCAGGCAGATGAGGGATTACAGAGCCGTATCGATGAAGCGCTGCTTCGAATTTATCGTGTGAAGTATAAAGGGAGAGTCGCCATAGCATCCGGGGAAGAAATCGGCGGAGCGGAAGAAGGCGCCGGTGAGGAAAATATACCGGAAGAGTAATTTGAGAGAAGATAAATAGTGGAACCGTGTCAGATAATATTATGGTACTGACATGGTTTCTTTTTTATATACGTTTTTTCAGTTTCGCCATGCGGTGTGGCATACCGGTAAGAAAAATAGATATTATTTTGATTTCTATTAAAAAAAGTATTGACAATTATCTGGAATGATAGTATATTGAACATATGAACAGTTATTCATATGTTCAATCTTTAAAAATGGTGCAGGAAAGAGGAATGTGAAAGAAAGGCGGTAAGTATGGCAGATCAGAGCATAGATTGTTGCGATCAGATTTATGTGCATGAAGAATTGGTGGAAAAGGTAAACAGGGAGATGCCGAAGGAAGAGGAATTATATGATCTGGCAGAGCTGTTCAAGGTATTTGGTGATTCCACACGAATTCGGATTTTATTTGTACTTTTTGAGGCGGAAGTCTGTGTCTGCGATCTGGCGGAAGTACTGCATATGACGCAGTCCGCTATTTCTCATCAGTTAAAAATCTTAAAGCAGGCGAAGCTTGTCAATGCAAGGCGGGAAGGCAAATCTGTCTTTTATTCGTTGGCGGATGACCATGTGCGGACGATCATTGCACAGGGACGGGAACACATTGAGGAATGAGTAAGAACGTTGCTTTGGTGTACTGCACCGGAGAACAAATATAATGACAAGAAGAAAGAGGGAAAAGGAAATGAAGAAAAAATTTAAACTGGAAGATTTAGATTGTGCAAACTGCGCGGCAAAGATGGAAGATGCGATCAAAAAGATTGCGGGCGTAAATGATGCCAATGTCAGTTTTATGGCTCAGAAAATGACGATTGAAGCGGAGGACGACAGATTCGATGAAATCATGAAGGAAGTAGTGGCAGTCTGCGCGAAGGTAGAGCCGGATTGTAAGATCCTTCTGTAAAGGAGAGGAAATGACAAAGAAACAGAAAACAATGTTATACAGGATCATCGTATCCTTTGTTATACTGGCGGCATTGATGATCTGTGAGCATTTGGGCATTTTCGGTGCGTTGTCAGGAACATGGCTGCTGTTGCCCGCCTATGCAGTACCTTATCTGATCATTGGGTATGATATCATTTACAAGGCGGCGCGCAATATCAGGAATGGACAGATATTTGACGAAAACTTTCTGATGATGCTTGCCACATTTGGAGCTTTCGGCGTCAGAGAGTATTCGGAAGCAGCTGCCGTGATGTTGTTTTACCAGGTGGGTGAACTGTTCCAGAGCTATGCAGTGGGGAAATCCCGTCAGTCTATTTCGGATATGATGGATATCTGCCCGGAATACGCCAATATTGAGCAGGACGGCGAGCTTGTGCAGGTGGATCCGGATGACGTGGAAGTAGGCAGCATGATCGTGGTGAAACCGGGAGAGAGGGTTCCCCTTGACGGTATTGTGACAGAGGGAGAGTCTTACGTTGATACGGCAGCATTGACCGGGGAGTCTGTACCCAGGAAAGTCAGTGTGGGGAAAGAGATTTTCAGCGGGTGTGTAAACGGCAGCGGCACTCTGAAGATTCAGACGACAAAAGAATTTGATGATTCCACTGTGGCGAAGATTCTGGAACTGGTGGAAAATGCCGGCAGCAAGAAAGCCAGAACCGAAAAATTTATCACAAAATTTGCAAAATATTATACGCCGGTTGTCACGGTCGGTGCAGTGCTTCTTGCCCTTATACCTCCGCTTATACTGGGCGGGAACTTTGGGGAGTGGATTCAGAGAGCGTGTACGTTCCTTGTAATATCCTGTCCCTGTGCGCTGGTGATTTCCGTGCCGCTTGGATTTTTTGGCGGTATCGGTGCGGCCTCCCGTATGGGCGTACTGGTGAAGGGCGGAAACTATCTGGAAGCTGTTGCTGAAATGACCACGATCGTCTTTGATAAAACCGGGACGCTGACAAAGGGTGAGTTCAGGGTGACGGAGATCTTACCGGAACCAGGGGTGTCGGACAGACAGAATGCGGATCAGGAATTGCTTGAGCTGGCAGCTCTGGGTGAAAGTTACTCGAACCATCCGATCGCAGTATCCATTAGAGAGGCTTTTGAAGAAAAAGGCGGAAAAATAGATATGGGTCGAGTGAGTGATGCGGAGGAAATCGCAGGTCACGGAATCCTTGTCAAAGTGGACGACAGAGAAGTTCTTCTCGGAAATGAAAAACTGATGCAGAGGGAACAGATATCATATAAGCCTGTTCTTTCTGCCGGAACAGTAGTTTATGCGGCCTGCGAAAAGCAGTTTTTGGGTGCGCTTGTCATTTCCGATGTTGTGAAAGAAGGCGCGGCGGAAGCAATCCGCGATATGAAAAAAGTGGGCGTCAAAAAATCAGTGATGCTGACAGGCGACAGAAAGCAGGCTGCAGAAGCTGTGGCGGCAGAGCTTGGCATTGATGAAGTGCATGCGGAGCTTTTGCCGGGCGATAAGGTAGATATTGTGGAAATGCTGTTAAAGCAGCAAAAAGGGCATGAGAAGCTTGCTTTTGCCGGAGACGGCATTAATGACGCGCCGGTGCTGACAAGGGCGGATATCGGTATTGCGATGGGCAGTATGGGCTCTGATGCGGCAATCGAAGCGGCGGATGTGGTGCTGATGGATGATGATGTGAGGAAGATTGCAGGCGTGGTGCAGTGTGCAAGAAAGACACTGCGTATTGTGAAGCAGAACATTGTTTTTGCGCTCGGCGTCAAAGCGCTTGTACTTATTCTGGGTGCTCTTGGAATGGCAAATATGTGGGAAGCCGTTTTTGCGGATGTGGGCGTTGCGGTGATCGCCATTATGAATTCCATGCGGGCATTGAAGACAGACGAAAGTAAAATGTAATACAGTCAAAAAGGAAAGAATAGCGCTATCTTTCCATTTCAGAAAAGCGGTTGCATGCAGCCGCTTTTTTATGTTACAATGAGTGTTGGCGGGAAGAATGAGCTTGCTCATTCGGCGAGCGGCGAATGCCGATCATGAATGCAGAGAAAAACGGGCTGCAGCGAAGGACATAATACATATATGATTTGTTTGAAGATAAAAAATACAAGAGAATTTATGCAGAAGTTTCTGATGTCGGAGGCTTTTGCAGATTTTTTATTGGCAGAAGCGAGAATTGACACATGTGTCAGCTATAGTATTGACGGACATGTCAGAAAAGAGTTTTATTCAAAGGAGGAACAGGAACAGCTGAAACTCCATGAATTTGCCGCGTGGGAGTCCGTGCGTCCGCAGATAGTGCAGATCGTAAAGGGAAAGCGAACGCCTCTCTTTATGAAGCTGGTGCTCGCTTATGTTCCTGAGAAGGCAAAAGAGTGTCTGGCGGAAGCGGAGTCCGCAGAGGGCAGCGAGAGTTTTATAAAGTATCTGCTCTGCACAGTGAAATATGAAAGCGGTGTGATCACCCTGACGGGAGGCGTCTCCTATCAGGGTTTTACCATGGACAAAAATCCGGAAAAGCATTGGGATCATACATTGTGTTCTCTGATGGAGAAGATGGGGCTGGAATATGAGATCATATAATTCATATAATGGAAAGGGCGGCAAAAAGGGATCTTATAAAAGATACAGGCGCAGAAGAAAGGCACCGCTGTGGGTATCCCTGTTGCTGCTTGTGTTTCTGCTTTTGATGCGGAACCGTCAGGTTTCGGAGTGGATTGACGGTTTAACGGATGAGGTCAATCAGAATGCGGAGACAGTTTCCGGCGGGGAAGTCATCAAGACCGGGGATCCGGAGGGAGAGCTGGAAGTACATTTTCTTGATGTGGGACATGGAGACTCTACGGTGATCCTGTGCGGGGAGCATGTGATGATGATCGACTGCGGGGATGACAGTCAGGGTACGAAACTGCAGAATTATCTGACAAAACATGGCGTGAAGAAACTGGATTATCTGGTGTTGACTCATCCGGATAAGGATCATATCGGCGGTGCGCCGGTGATTCTGACAAAGTTTCCGATCGATCAGGTTTTTCAATCCGATTATTATAAGGACAATAAAACCGCGGATAAGCTGCGGCAGACATTGGAATATGCGAGAGTTGATGCGATAACGCCGCAGGTCGGGGAGGAATATCAGCTGGGGGAAGCTTATTTTACAATTCTGGCACCGGTCGGAGAATATGAAGAGTCCAATAATTCCTCCATCGCACTGCTTCTGCACTTTGGAGATAATACATTCCTGTTTACCGGAGATGCAGAAAAGGAAGCGGAGAACGATATGGTGGAAAACAGCACGACTTCCGGATTATCCCTGAAAGCGGATGTATATCAGGCGGGGCATCACGGCAGCAAGAGTTCCAGTAAAAAGAAATTTTTGAGTGCGGTTTCCCCGGAGTTCGCGGTGATCAGCTGCGATTATCAGGGAGATTACGGACATCCGCATGCGGAAGTGTTGAATCGTCTGCGGGAAGCCGGCATTAAAGTGTTCCGCACAGACGAACAGGGAACGATCGTTGCCGTTTCCGACGGAAAAAATATTACATGGAACTGTGCGCCCTCGGAGAGCTGGATCGCGGGGGAACCGGGAAAGAGCAAAGACAGTAAATAGTGTGATGTATAGTTTGATTCGGGGATAAGAATGATAAGAAAAAAGAGAAAATTTAAAATAGCAGCGTTTCTGACAGTGCTGTCAGTAGTGATGCAGTGTATGTTTGCAGAGGCGACAGAGGAAGAGCAGCCTGCCACAGGACCGGACTGGGCGATAGATACGGAAACTGCGCCGCTTGTGGTGTCGGAAAGCGCTATTTTGATGGATATCGATACAGGTGTTATTTTATATGAAAAGAATATTCACAAAAGGCAGTACCCTGCTTCCATAACAAAGCTGCTGACCTGTCTGGTGGCGGCGGAAAACAGTGAGCCTGATGAAATAGTCACTTTTTCCCATGAGGCGGTTTTTGGCATTGAAAGGGGTTCATCCCATATCGGTATCGATGAGGGTGAGCAGTTGACGATGGAAGAATGCTACTATGGAGCGCTGCTCGATTCGGCCAATGAAGTGGCCTCCGGTATGGCGGAGCATGTGGGGGGCAGCATAGAAGGTTTCGCCGCAATGATGAACGAGAAGGTAAAGGAACTGGGGGGAACGGATTCCCATTTTGTAAATGCCAACGGACTGCACGATGACGATCATTATACCAGCGCCTACGATATGGCGTTAATTGGGCAGGCGTTTGCCCGCAATGAGATGCTTCTGGAAATATCGGGCACGGTATATTATCGCATTGACCCTACGGATACACAGCCGGATGAGATTCATCTCCGGAATCATCACCGTATGCTGCCGGGCTGTCAGCTCAGCAGAGCGAGACCCTACGAATATACGATAGGCGGTAAGACCGGCTTTACGACGATGTCCCAGAACACGCTTGTCACTTTTGCGAAAAAGGACGGGCACAGACTGGTCTGTGTGGTACTGAGGGGTAAATCGGCGAGTTATTTTGAGGATACCATTGCTCTTTTTGATTACGGTTTCGCCTGTTATGAAGATTCGTCCACCAGAGCGTTGATTGATGCGAAAATAATGGAGATGCAGGCGGAAGAGGATGCCGCAGAGGAAGAAGTAAAGGAGGAACAGGCGGGAGAGCAGCTCACGTCCGAAGAGATGGAAGGCAGAGCGGACAGCACCGGCGGGTATGGTCGGCCGGAATCGGATGGAGTCAGGGCAGATGGAGTCGGGGAGCCGGAAAAAGGAGAAAACGGGAAAGTAAAAAAGGAAAAATCGGGTGGGATTGCAGCGTTAACGGTTGTAGTCATTGCTGTGGTCTTAGCAGCGGCGGGCGCATGCGGTTTTATTTTTTATCGAAGCTATAAACAGGAACAGGAGAGGAGGCGCAGGCGGGCCGAGATCATGGCGAGGCACCGGTCCAGGAGGAGCGAAGATGAGTGATTACGAAAGAGAACAGGAAAAGATGATACTTTCGCAGTCAGGATCGAGAAAAGAACAGGCTGTGGAAGCTTTCCTCGGCGGCTGTAATTGCGCCCAGGCCGTATTTTCCACTTATGCGGATCTGTTCGGCATAGACAGGCAGACAGCGATGAATCTGACAAACTCTATGGGCGGCGGAATCAGCAGACTGCGTGAAGTGTGCGGTACGGTGTCAGCGATCGCATTGCTCACGGGACTTGCAGAGGGGAATGTGAATCCGGGGGATCTGAAAGCAAGGGAAAAGGTGTATCAGAGAACAAGAGATCTATTGGCAGAATTTGAAGAGGAAAACGGCTCACTGATCTGCCGGGAGTTACTGGGGATACTGGGCCGCGATCAGTCTGCAAGGCCGTCCGAGAGAACACCGGAATACTACAGGAAGCGTCCCTGCGCGAAATTTGTGGCCTGCGCTGCGGAAATTATTGAGAGAAATCTGCTCAGGAAAGAAGCATAGATGCAAGGGAAAAACAGGAGATTGTATTGTCTATGCACCTCATGTGCATACATGTATTGCCATGCTTCCGGGGATGCGGGAGCGAACGATCATCTGTAATTCCCTGTCTAAAACCTATTCTGCCACAGGCTGGAGGTTAGGGTATGTGATAGCACCGCCGGAAATTACTGACAGAGTAAAAAAAGTTCATGACTTTTTGACGGTGGGAGCGGCGGCGCCGCTTATGGAAGCAGCGGTGACAGGTCTTAAGTTTGGCGATGCGTATTACAGAGAGCTGCAGGCGCATTATACACATATGAAAGAACTGTTTACAAACGGACTTAAGGAGATCGGCCTGCAGTTTACAAAACCACAGGGTGCGTATTATGTTTTGGCGGATATCAGCGAATTCGGCTATGAGAGCGATCTGGTTTTCTGCGAGGATCTGGCGAGAAAAGTGGGTGTAGGCGCAGTGCCGGGTTCCAGCTTTTTTAAAGAGCCGGAAAACCGTTATATCCGTTTCCATTTTGCAAAACAGGATGCAACACTTAAGGCGGCGCTTGAACGGCTTGCGGAAATGAAAACAAAGATGAAAAGCTGAGATTTCTAAAATTTTTCTTTACAGAAAGAATATTTCGGGGTAAAATAGGAACAAATATAAGAAGATAAAACGTTGATGAGGAGAGTACCTGTGCAGAATGTGCCAGAGAGAGGTGCCGGAAAGGCAAAACACTGTTTTGCGATTTCCGTGCTGAAAGTACCTTGACAGGAGCATTTGGGAAGACCACCTCGGAGTGACCCTAATCCGGTCCGCAGGCCTGCGTTACGGGCAAATGAGTGGCTCAAGATCAACGAAGCTGACCATGAGCAAGCAGGGTGGAACCGCGTAATTTACGTCCCATGCATTACATGATGTAGTGTATGGGATTTTTTATCTTATAGAAAAAAGGAGAGTGGTTATGAAAGAAAGGCTGAAACTGTTTAAGGAATCATTGACAGAAACGACAACTGTGAGCAAAAGGGAATTTCTGCTTACGGCAGCTGTCTGCATTCTGGGAGGAATCGTATTGGGAATACTGTTTTCGCCGAGAAAATATGTTATGATCGGCAGCCAGAACGGAAACAACAGTGCGAACAACAATGAGAATGGCAGCAGAAACGGCGGCGGACAGGATGAAGAGCAGATTGACGAGTAAAGAAGCAGAGGGATAAAAATGGACGATAAGAAGAAAAAGAAGCGAAGCGGTTTATCCAGTCCAATGAATCTGATGATTCATATGGCGGCAGGTGCATATCTGATATATCTTGCCTACAACATTTACAGTGGAGTCGGAGCGGCGGAAGGCAATGAAAAAATTGTAATGCCGTTAGCTGTCGTATTATTTGGAGTGATTGGGGCTGTTATCATTTTTTCTGCCCTGCGGTCATTGATGAAAGGGGAATATCAGGGCGGAGCGGGAGATCCGGGGAAAGATGCCAAGGAAGAGGAAATGGAAGAAAAAACAGTGGAAACGGGCCGGATAAGGTTTGGAGAGATAGAAACGATACAGGAGAAGGAGGAAGAATAATAAAATGAAGATTACATTAAAAGACGGCAGCGTGAAAGAGTATGAAGCAGGTATGAATGTTATTGAGATCGCAAAAGACATCAGCGAAGGACTGGCAAGAGTGGCATGTGCCGGAGAAATAAACGGTGAGGTTGTCGATCTCAGAACGGAAGTAAACGAAGACTGCGAACTGAATATTTTGACAGCCAATGATAAAGAGGGACTTCGGGTTGTGCGTCATACGGCATCCCATGTGTTGGCGGAAGCGGTAAAGAGACTGTTCCCGGAAGCAAAACTGGCAATCGGGCCCAGCATTGACACAGGATATTATTATGATTTTGAACATGAGCCGTTTTCCAGAGAGGATCTCGATAAGATTGAGGCGGAGATGAAAAAGATCATCAAGGAAGGGCATGAGCTGAAACGCTTCACACTGCCGAGAGCAGAGGCGGTCAAATTTATGGAAGAGCGGAATGAGCCCTACAAAGTAGAGCTGATCAAAGATCTGCCGGAGGATGCGGAGATATCCTTCTACGATCAGGGCGGTTTTGTTGACCTGTGTGCGGGACCTCATCTGATGAGCACGAAAGGGATCAAAGCGTTTAAGCTGACCTCATCCTCAGGCGCATACTGGAGAGGAGATTCGGACAGGACGATGCTGCAGAGAATCTACGGTACCGCATTTAATAAGAAAGAAGAGCTTGCAGATTATCTGGAATATCTGGAAAATATCAAACTTCGCGACCACAATAAGCTGGGACGTGAGATGGAACTGTTTACGACAGTGGATGTGATCGGGCAGGGACTGCCGCTTTTGATGCCGAAAGGTGCGAAAATAATCCAGACGATGCAGCGCTGGATTGAGGATCTGGAGGACAATGAGTGGGGCTATATCAGGACAAAGACTCCGCTTATGGCAAAGAGCGATCTGTATAAGCTTTCCGGGCACTGGGATCACTATAAAGAAGGAATGTTTGTACTGGGAGATGAAGAAAAGGACAAGGAAGTATATGCGCTCCGGCCGATGACCTGCCCGTTCCAGTATTTTGTGTATAAGGCAACTCAGCACTCCTACAGAGATCTGCCGCTGCGTTATGGTGAGACGTCTACACTTTTCCGAAATGAGGATTCCGGTGAAATGCACGGCCTTACCAGAGTGCGTCAGTTTACGATCTCCGAGGGGCATCTGATCGTGCGACCGGATCAGATGGTGGAGGAATTTAAAAACTGTCTTGCACTTGCACAGTACTGCCTGAAAACACTGGGCGTGGAGGAGGATGTAACTTACCATCTTTCCAAGTGGGATCCGGACAACAGAGAAAAATATATCGGTGAGCCGGAAGTCTGGGAAGAGACCCAGGAGCATATGAGAAATATGATGAATGAGCTGCAGATCCCATTTGTGGAGGATGTGGGGGAAGCTGCTTTCTACGGGCCGAAGATCGATATCAACACAAAAAATGTATATGGCAAGGAAGACACGATGATCACAATACAGTGGGATGCGCTTCTTGCCGAACAGTTTGATATGTATTATATTGATCAAAACGGTAATAAGGTACGTCCTTATATTATCCACAGAACTTCGATGGGATGTTATGAGAGAACGCTCGCATGGCTGATTGAGAAATATGAGGGCAAGTTCCCGACATGGCTGTGCCCCGTGCAGGTGAGAATTCTGCCTATTTCCGATAAATATGAGGAGTATGCGCAGCGCGTATGCAAAGAGCTGAAAGCAAACGGTGTGCTTTCGGAAGTTGACAGCCGTTCTGAAAAGATCGGCTTTAAGATCAGAGAGGCGAGGCTTGCGAAATTGCCCTATATGCTTGTGGTCGGGCAGCAGGAGGAAGCGGACGGAACCGTATCTGTGCGAAGCCGCTTTGAGGGAGATGAGGGTGTGAAACCGCTTGCCGAATTTATTGATCAGATTTGTAAGGAGATCAGGACGAAAGAAATTCGAAAAGAAGAAAAACAATAGCATAAATAGACCGTAATTCGCCAATACTGATTTTGTAAAAGTAGAAAATCAGGAGGTGTAAGAAAATGGCTGAATTGCGTTGTTCCGTGGAAAATTGTACCTATAACTGTGACAGGTGCTGCTGCAAGGGAGATATTATGGTGGAGGGCAGACATGCCAGCCGCAAAGATGATACCTGCTGCGGAAGTTTTAAGGACAGAAGCGATATGGGGGCATTTACCAGTTCCATATCTCATCCCAGCAGAACGATCAGCATTGACTGTGACGCAGATAAATGCATTTATAATACGAATTATAAGTGCTATGCGGATCATGTGGATATCAAGGGCTGCGGCGCAGATAATTGCAGGGAAACAACATGTTCCACTTTTAAAGAAAAATAAATCAATATTTTGTGGTTTTTATTTTGAAAAGTAGCGCTTTGGTAGCACTTCATAAAGTATGATTGTTTTTGTAAAAGGGGAAACGCTTACAGGAGGGGATCCTGGAGCCGGAATGAGTCGGGAAGAAATTTCCGGCTCATTTCTTATCATATAGGAAACTTCGTCTCCTATATGACAAAACCCTCCGGGGGATGCGCAGCTCGCGGAAGGAAATTACTGCTTTGCAGTCCGCTCACTCGCGAACTCTTTATTCGAAATCGGAATAAAGCTGTAAAAAGTTTCCGCAAAGCATTGACATTTCAGGAAAGTAGTGTTAGTATATCAGAGTGCGATTCAGAATATTATGTAAGGAACGCATAAAACAAGCAGAGTATCCACTCTCACCCTGCGGCGCGGGCTGGCAGGTGTTCAAAATTATGATTTTCAGGATTCGGCGGTGAGCTGCCGGATTTGTAGGAAAGCTTGATTTGGTGGATAGTGCTGCTATCCACTTTTTGTGTGTAAGCAACGATCGGCCTGCAGAGCAGGCAGATTTTATGCTAAGAAAAGAGAAGTCGAGGGGGAGGGAAAAACCATTAGCGATTATTTCATTAACGAACAGATAAGAGACCGGGAAGTACGTGTTATAGGTGAGGACGGTCAGCAGCTCGGAATTATGTCATCGAGAGATGCGATGAGACTGGCGGAGGAGGCCGGCGTAGATCTGGTAAAGATAGCGCCCACAGCAAAACCTCCGGTCTGCAGAATTGTTGATTATGGAAAGTTCAGATATGAACAGACCAGAAAAGAAAAGGATGCTAAGAGAAAGCAGAAGACTATGGAAGTCAAGGAACTGCGTTTGTCTCCCAATATTGACACGAATGACTTGAATACCAAAGTAAATGCGGCAAGAAAATTCTTGAGCAAGGGGGATAAAGTAAAGGTTACCCTGCGTTTCAGAGGACGGGAAATGGCGCATATGAACAACAGCAAGCATATTTTGGACGATTTTGCTCAGGCGCTTGCGGATGTTGCGGTGGTTGATAAGGCACCTAAGGTGGAAGGACGGAGTATGACTATGTTTTTAGCACAGAAAAAATAGTTTCCGTTATAAAAATAAAGAAAGTACAGGAGGAATGAATTATGCCAAAAATGAAGACAAGCAGAGCGGCTGCAAAGCGTTTCAAAGCAACCGGAACAGGAAAACTGAAAAGAAATAAAGCTTATAAAAGCCATATCTTAACCAAGAAGAGCACCAAGAGAAAAAGAAATCTCAGGAAAGCAGCAATGACAGATGCAACAAACGTAAAGAATATGAAGAAGATTCTGCCGTATTTATAAAAGATTGCGTCCCGCATTTTTTGAGAAGCTGGCAGAGTATTAAGCAATGATCGGTTAGGAGGATAAAAAAATGGCAAGAGTAAAAGGCGGCATGAACGCCAGAAAAAAACATAACAGAGTATTAAAGCTTGCAAAAGGCTACAGAGGTGCAAGATCAAAACAGTATAGAATTGCAAAACAGTCCGTTATGCGGGCACTGGCAAGTTCCTATGCAGGAAGAAAGGAAAGAAAACGTCAGTTCAGACAGCTTTGGATCGCTCGTATCAATGCGGCAGCAAGAATGAACGGTTTATCTTACAGCAGATTTATGCATGGCCTGAAACTGGCTGAGGTAGATATCAACAGAAAGATGCTTGCAGAACTGGCAGTAAATGATGCAGAGGGATTTGCATCTCTGGCAGAACTGGCAAAGAGCAAACTGTAAGCAGTTCAGCCATGCAGAAATGTTTGTGTAATGCGACCGTGGGAGCTCGCTCACTAAGGGTGCATTACACAAACATTTCTATAGGGCGGACGCCCGACATGAAATAAGTCACCGGCCAATTAATCATATCATTAGAGAAAAAGTATATTCCGGTGACTTATGAATGGCATGGCTGAATAGTAACAAAATATAATAGTATTATAAAAATCGGGTGCACAGCCACTCGATTTTTCTGTATGTGTGAGAAAGTGTGTATGTTCCGTCGGCGATGCTGTAACGGCGGGAAAGGAGAGAAAACAGGATGCGTATATTAGGAGATTTGGAGCCGAAGTCTGTGTTTCGGTTTTTTGAAGAGATATGTGAGATTCCGCACGGTTCGGGCAATGTGGAAAAATTGAGTGATTATCTGGTTTCTTTTGCAAAGGAAAGAGGGCTTGCCTGCAGACAGGATGATATGAAAAATGTGATCATTTCTAAGGAAGCTGCGCCCGGTTACGAGGAAGAAGAAGGTATTATACTGCAGGGGCATATGGACATGGTGGCGGTGAAAAAGCCGGACTGCGATATTGATATGAAGACCCAGGGGTTAAAGCTGGCGGTGGAAGGCGATTATATTTATGCCGAAAATACGAGCCTTGGCGGTGATGACGGGATTGCTGTCGCCTATGCACTTGCCATTTTGGATGATGACAGTCTGCCGCATCCTCATTTGGATGTAGTGATCACAGTGGATGAAGAGGTAGGCATGGACGGAGCAAGGGCACTTGATCTGTCCGATGTGAAAGGGACAAGATTGCTCAATCTGGATTCCGAGGACGAGGGATATTTTCTGGCGGGCTGTGCGGGCGGCGCAAGAGTAAAGCACTTTTTGCCGGCAATCTGGGATGGAAAGAGCGGTACTGCTTACACCTGTAAGATCTGTGGACTTTTGGGCGGACATTCCGGCGGAGAGATCCATAAGGAGCGGGGAAACGCCAACAGCCTGATGGGGCGCCTTTTGCAGGCGTTATCTGAGATAACGGATATCGGCATTTTTGAGCTCTCGGGCGGTCTGGCGGACAATGCAATTACAAGGGAAGCGGTACTGAAATTTATAGCTTCGGAAAAGAAAGAAGAGCTGGAACAGGCAGTGAAAGCTTTTGAGAAGGTGCTGCAGGCGGAACTTTCCACAAAAGATCCGGGCGTAAAGATTGAGATGACAAAGGAGGAGGGCGCATCATGCATGTGCCTGAGCAAAGTCAACACAGAAAAGGTGAAAAATCTTTTGCTGTTAATGCCGAACGGTGTGCAGGCGATGAGCGCCGATATGCACGGACTGGTGCAGACTTCTTTAAATAACGGTATTATGAAACTGGATGAGAAAGCATTTACGGTAGTCACATCTGTCAGGAGTTCCGTTGCCAGTGAGAAAGAGGCGCTTATCACAAAAATAGTGACTTTAACGCAGGTGCTGGGCGGAACGGTGGAGGTAACCGGGGACTATCCGGGCTGGGCTTATCAGAAAAAATCACCTTTCCGTGATCTGTGTGTAAAAGTATATGAAGACATGTACGGAAAAAAACCGGAAATTCAGGCAATCCATGCAGGTGTGGAATGTGGCATTCTGTTGGAAAAACGGCCTGATCTGGACTGTATTTCGCTGGGACCCGATATGAAGGACATTCATACAACGGAAGAAAAATTAAGTATTTCCTCCGCAAAGCGGGTATGGGAATATGTGTGCAGAGTGTTGGCAGAGAAGTAAATACAGCATGAGCCCGTACGGCATCCGGAGGATTTGCAGACGCGTAAGCGGCTGTAAATCTCTCCGCCGCAATGATGCCGGGAGGGCGAATGCGGAACTGGAATAAGAAACTGGAATGGAGACTTTTATGGAATTGCGGGATATGCTTGAAATGGTAAGGACCGGGGAAGTGTCTGTGGAGGAAGCGGAAAAGTATTTTGCGAAAAAGCCCTTTGAGGATATGGGGTATGCAAAGTTGGATACCCAGCGGGAAATGCGTTCCGGTTATCCGGAAGTAGTTTACTGCAGCGGGAAGGCAGATGAACATCTTTTGCGTATTTTTGAAACGCTGTACAGGGAAAACGGGGAAGTGCTGGGGACAAGAGCTTCCAAAGAGCAGTATGAACTGGTGCGGCAAAGTATTCCGGAGATCAGCTATGATGAAATTTCTCATATTCTGAAAATAGAGCGGCCGGGAAAACAAAGAAAAGGCCTGATAGCGGTCTGTACCGCGGGCACAGCGGATATTCCGGTGGCGGAGGAAGCAGCTCAGACAGCGGAATATTTCGGCAATCAGGTGGAGCGCATTTATGACGTGGGTGTCAGTGGAATCCATCGCCTGTTGTCCAAAATGGACACAATTCGTTTGGCAAACTGCGTTGTGGCGGTGGCAGGTATGGAGGGAGCCCTTGCCAGTGTGATCGGCGGACTGGTGGAGAGGCCGGTGATCGCGGTGCCGACATCTGTGGGATACGGTGCAAATATGGGCGGAATATCGGCACTTTTAACGATGATCAATTCCTGCGCCAATGGGATTGCGGTGGTGAATATTGACAATGGATATGGGGCCGGGTATATGGCTTCGCAGATCAACAGGTTGGGGCTGCGGTCCTGATTGAGGGGGAGGATCTGCAGATAGGTATGTAACAGGAGGTTCGAATTATTGTGAATACAAAGAAAAATACATTGTATCTGGAATGCAATAGCGGCATCAGCGGTGATATGGCTGTGGCAGCATTGCTGGATCTTGGAGCGGACAGGGAGGTTTTGAAAAAAGCTTTAAAAAGCATTCCTGTCAAAGGTTTTCGGATCAGGATCAGCCGGGTAAAAAAAGCCGGGCTGGATGTATGTGATTTTCATGTGATTTTAGATGAGGCTCATGAAAACCATGATCATGATATGGCGTATTTATTTGGGGATGCGCATCATGAGGAACATAAACATCTTCATGGTAAAGAGCATGAACATCTTCATGAAGAATATGATGACCATAGCAAAGAACATAATACCGGTCATGTTTTTCATTCTCACCATGAGCACCGCAGTCTGTCAGAGATTTTGCATATCATTGAGCATACAGAGATGACAAAGGGAGCGAAAGAGACAGCGGCGCGTATCTTTAAGATACTGGCAGAAGCAGAGGCGAAAGCGCATGGTCTGCCGGAAGAAAAAGTACATTTTCATGAAGTGGGGGCAGTGGATTCCATCGTGGATATCATTTCGGTGGCGGTTTGTCTGGATAATCTGGGGGTGGCAGAGTGTATTGTGCCTGCAATCTGTGAGGGAACAGGTACGATTCGCTGTCAGCATGGTATTATGAGTGTGCCCGTACCGGCAGTGGTGAATATTGTGAAAGAGCATCAGTTAAAGCTTTCTATTACAAATATCATTGGAGAACTTGTGACGCCTACCGGTGCGGCAATCGTGGCAGCCGTTAAGACAGCAGACACATTGCCGGAGAGTTTTCGAATTATAAAAACAGGCATGGGCGGCGGAAAGCGTACCTATGAAAGGCCGAGCATCCTGCGTGCCATGTTGATAGAAAAACTGAGTGAACCGGTCGGAGATGACCGGATTAGCAAAACCGACATGGTCAACAGAAATGACAAAGATGTCATTTATAAGCTGGAGAGCAATATAGACGACTGTTCCGGTGAGGTTTTGGGGTATGTTATGGACAGGCTTTTGGAAGCGGGTGCAAGGGATGTGCACTATATACCGGTTTATATGAAAAAGAACCGTCCGGCGTATCAGCTTAATGTGATCTGTAAAGAGGAGCAGATTCCTGCATTGGAAAGTATTATTTTTTCAGAGACGACAACAATTGGAATCCGCAGACAGAGAATGGAGCGCTCCGTGCTGCCGCGCCGCAGTCTGGAAATATTGACTGAACATGGCAATGCTATGGTAAAGGAATGCCGTTTGCCTGATGATAAGGGGATAAAATATTACCCGGAGTATGAGAGCGTGGTAAAACTGTGCAAAACAAGCGGGAAGTCTTTTTTGGAAATGTATCATCTGATCATAGAGCAGTGTAAGGCAAAAATGTCTGGCGATGTAAAGAAAGAAACGGCTAAGAAATCCAAAGTGCGGAGATTATGGAAGAGAAAATATGAGGAGCTTTCCTGATAAAGCCGTCATCGGGAAAGACCGGGGCGGTCAATATATTGGCCGACCGGTTGGATACCCGTAAAGGTGCGGGAATTTGCGAAAATAGAGGATGAGATTACATTCCGGGCAGAAAGGATAAGCGGCATGGAGCGGGAACTTGCGGAAAAATATAACGCATTAAAAGAGAAGATAGACAGTTATGTTTCCGGGGGCATAGCCGTTGCTTTTTCCGGCGGCGTGGATTCCGCGCTTGTGTTAAAACTGGCTTGTATGGCGGCAGGAGAGAAATCTACGGTATATGCGGTCACGGTGGAGACAAAGCTTCATCCGGCAGGAGATCTGGAAACGGCAGGGATGGCAGCAGCAGAATTCGGGGCAGTGCATAAAGTGCTGCAGATCGATGAACTGGCAGAAACCGGGATAGAGACTAATCCGGTCAATCGATGCTATCTCTGTAAAAAAGGCATTTTTGAGAAAGTAAAAGAGCTGGCGGAGGAGCTTGGGGCAGGCTGCATTTTGGAGGGAACCAATGCGGACGATCTGGGACAGTACCGCCCCGGTATTCGGGCGCTTAAGGAACTGCAGATCATCAGTCCGCTCGCCGCATGCGGGCTGACGAAAGAGGAAGTACGGAAACTGGCGGAGCATTTGGGAATCCCGGCAGCAAACCGCCCTTCTGCGCCCTGCCTTGCGACGCGACTGCCCTATGGAACAAAAATCAGCTATGAACTGCTTGCAAAGATTGACGAAGGAGAGAGGTATCTAAGGGCGCTTGGCTTTTATAATGTACGACTGCGGGTACATGAATTGATTGAATCAGTCGGTAGAGAATCGAAAAGTGTTGAGGAGGGTTCTGTTTATCGGCAGGGGAAGCAGGAAAAGGATAAGGCATGGCTTGCCCGTATTGAGGTTGACAGAGAGGATTTACCAAAGCTGATAGCGTACGGGGAAGAAGTAACTGAGAAAATAAAGGGATTAGGATTTTGCAGGGTAACAGTGGATCTTGAAGGATTCCGGTCCGGAAGTATGGATGAGAATATGAGGGAATTGGAAAGGTAAGAGGCATTGAAATGGCAGATGAAATCAAAAAAGAAGATATGGGCCTTCCTGTGTTCAAAAGACCTTTTAGTGTGCGGGTTCGTGAGGGATGGGAAAACTTTTTAAAAAAAGAAAAGAAGCTCCGCAGGCTGATTGATAGGCATGCGGACAGCGAGAAGATTGGAGAACAGCTGGAAAAGTTGCTGTCACCTGTTTTTGAGGTGGTATATGCGGAAGTCGGCTTTCATGAAGGAAAATATGATCTGATCCTGAATCTGGAGGGTGACTGGTCACGGCTGTTTCCCCTGACTTATTTTAAGAATCATGCGCCGAGGGAAGTGCTTGGGAACTGGAATATCCTTGTGGGAAGGCAGTCACGGGAGGAGAAGATAGGAAATTATCAGCTGCAAACAGAGGATGGTATGGTTTCGGCGGAGGATTTTCAGATTTGGACTACGTGGGAGGAAAAGCAGGCCAAAGTATCTGTTTACTGTGAAAAGCTTCTTCCGCTTCTGCAGGAAAAGGAAGGCGCCGCTTACTGGATCGTCTATACAATGTTGGATTATGCGCTTGGCGAGCTGACGGAAATGAAATATATCTGTGAGCTGGAAATACTGCGTGCTCCTTTGGGAGAATCGGCTCTGCTTTTGAAGCAGCTTCTTTCCCATTTTATGGAACAGCTTTCTTTGAGTAAAGAGGAATTATTTGACGCGGAGAGATATTGCCGGTTATATACTGCCTATCAGATGAAGCCGAATGAAGAGGCGACAGATGGGCTGCGGAAGGATGTATATGCGGGGAGCGGATGCTTTTTTCCGCTTTTAAATGAGTTCTGGAGAGCGGAAAGCCGCATGATGGATGCACTGCATGCGGACGGCATTGCGGCGGGATATTTCTGTTATCCTTTGTATGGCTTTCAGGGAGAGGACAGAGGGACCAGGATTCTGGATTATCGTGATAATATGGCGGATGAAATAGAGGCTCTGGCAGGTTCTGACAGTTTTACGTTTATCGGCGGCGCGTCCGGTATCTACTATGGTTATATTGATTTTATCGCATGGGATTTAAAGACGGTACTGGATACGGCGGTCTCTGTCTTTGGGAAATCCGGGATAGACTGGGTGATGTTCCACAGTTTCAGGCAGGATGCGGATGGGATCACTTTATTTGAAAAAAGGGAAAGCAAATAGTTTTCTGTCATGTTTTATGGATTTTTGACGTTTGAGGAAGAATAAACGGCAAATTTAACAAAAGAAACTTTATATGGAATAAAAAACTTTTGGCACACTTGATACAGGTAATAAAGTCCCTTTTACCTTTTGTGTTGATGGAGCTGAACACCGGCGATTTAACGAATCACGGATTGAAACAGAAAATAAGCTGTGATACAATCAGAGCATCAAATCAGAATTATGCAGGAGAATATGATGGAAAAGAAAGTGTTTGTATGGGAACCTTGGTTCTTCATAACGTTTGGCTTGTTCCATTTGCATAGGATATGGGGCTTAATAGATAGAAGTTCTTATGCCGGGTTTTGGATTGGGGTACTGGAAAATAAGGGGGTATCCTATTTTGCATTAATGGGAATATTGGCTATACTTTGCATTTTGGGAGTTACCACCTTTGTAAAAAACTACCATAGAAACTACTGGTGGAGATGGATATATCTGTTTGGTGGTATGTATCTGTTATTTGATTTGTTTGCTATTGCGATAGGCTTGGAGTTTTGGAAAAAACTTTTATTGTGGATGTTTGATGAGACTTCTATATATTGGAATGCTGTATGGTCATTCTTCATATTGCTGGGCGCTTTTGTTTTTTTGTTAGGCATAAAGCTATTGTTACAAAGGAAAGGATAGATTCTATCATTTTGCCGGAGAAAAATTTTATAGGCATTTATCAACACGAAGGGTAAAAGGGACGTAATAAAAAGAATAGTGTAATTTATCGGACTTTCTGTTATAATAATATAGTTTTGCAAGGCTTGGATTTTCAGTTTAGGTAAAGATGGATTCTGATCTGGAAGAGCGGGCAGAGAGATTATATGAGCAGATGGGAACAACGTTTGCGGAAGCGATAAGGATATTTGCAGAACAGAGTGTCAGAGAAAAAGCTATACCCTTTACGATGCATTTAGCAGTATTGGGGGAAAAGAGAATATTAGGACAGCTAATGGAAAATATTATTGGATATCTTAAATCGGAAAAATAAGAAATCTATAGAACAAAAACACCGCATTTACACGGTGTTTTTTCATCGGAGTGACAAGATTCGAACTTGCGGCCTCTACCTCCCTAAGGTAGCGCTCTAGCCAAACTGAGCCACACCCCGATTTGCAATTTGTTATTGTCTTTGCAACGAAAATAATATATCATAAATAGAAAAGAAAAGCAACAGAAAAATTAAGAAATTTACAAAATGCGGAACGGAAGCTAAACAGCAGGAGCTGGAACAGGAGGTGCGAGTATGGCGGAGGCAGGGTTTGATAACAAATTCCCTATTATTATAGGTGTGGCAGGAGGAACCGGTTCCGGGAAATCCACTTTTACAAATCGTCTGAAAAAGCTGTTTGGAGAACATGTGACGGTGTTGTATTATGACAATTATTACCGTGCCCATGATGATATCCCGTTTGAGGAGCGAAAAAAGATTAACTATGATCACCCGGAAGCCTTTGAGACAGAGCTTCTTATAAAGCATCTGGGTATGCTGAAAGAGGGGAAAAGCATACAATGTCCTGTCTATGATTATACGAAACATAACCGTTCAAATGAAGTGGTGGAAATTGCGCCGAGTAATATTATCCTGCTTGAGGGGATTTTAGTGCTTGCGGATGAGCGTTTAAGAAATATGACAGATATTAAGATATTTGTAGATGCGGATGCAGATGAGAGAATCCTGCGACGGGTGCTCAGAGATGTAAAGGAGAGAGGTCGGGACATCGAAAATATTATTGACCAGTATCTGACTACAGTAAAACCGATGCATTATCTGTATGTGGAGCCTACAAAAATGTATGCGGATATGGTCATCAACAGTGGGATGAATGATGTGGCGTTGGATCTGGTGGCACATAAAATATCTTCTCTGCTGGAATAATGTAAATGGAAAAAAGGCATTTTTGGCCGACATAACAATGTGTTTGGAAAGGGCATGGTTATTAATATGGCAGAACAGGGAAAAGAGCCGGTACTTCATAATGAGGAACTGGAAGCGGCAGTTAAAGAGTTCAAGGGGAATCAGACAAAAGATAGGCTGTTAAAAATCTTGTCATATCTGGACAAAGCAACCGTGATGCAGCCGGCTGTGCTTCCAAAAGATTTGAATCCGCAGAAGATGCAGGAGCTGATGAAAGAGAGCCAGGGCGGCAAAGCACCTGTGAAACTGACAGGTCAGACAAAGCCGAGTCCGATCATACTGAAAAACGATAAGGGCGAGCAGTTTTTTGCGGCCTTTACAGGGAAAGAACAGATGCCGAGGGAGCAGAAATATCCGGCCATGATCTTCCTTCCCTTTAGAGAGTGTGCTAAGGCGGCAGTCAAAAAAGAGTTTGGGCTTTCCGGTATTGTGTTGAATCCTTTTACGGATAATCTGGTGCTGTACACGGCGGTGTTAGAGGGACTGAACGGAAAAGCGGTACAGATACTTCCGGAGGATAAAATTGCCAGAGATAACTTTTCCGAAAGATTTTATAAGAACAAAGCGGACTTTATGGAGAAGATCGGCAGCGAAAAGGAGAGCTTTGTATTTGCCTGTTATGAGGAAGCATACCGCAGGCTGCTCGGAGAGAAAGCGGTGTTTCCGTACACAAAAGAGAACTTTCATGTTATCACATTAAATATCAGTGATGAGCTGCATTTGGCGCGGATCACACTTGCCGAGGGCGGCGCCATCAGGGGAGTATGTCTTTGTGCTTTTTGCTGCTATAATCCGAAAACAGAGGAGGGCGTTTACTATCTGATTCAAAAGGGCGCAAAACAGCAGAAGAATAAGCTGTTAACGGTGGACGAACAGGGGCGCTGTCTGGAACTTGGAGAAGCGCCGGAAGAGGGAAGCGAATTATATGAGCTGATTGGAAAAGTGCCCTGGGCGAAGAAGGCATGACATGGAGAAAGGCTTAAGGAGCTTGAACGGAATAATATCGGCATCAAAAAGTAAAACAGAGTTAAAATAGGGAGAATCTGGTATTCAACCTCTTGCATAAATAGCAATAAAAACTTATAATAAGAGTAATCGGGGAGACCGGATAATATGTGTTGGTGGAGGTGAAATTATGAAGACGGTAACGGTACAGCTGGACAGTATTGAAAAGATTAAGGTATTTAACAGGACAGTATGTAAATTTGACTGTGATTTTGACTTGGAGCAGGGCAGATATTATATCGATGCAAAATCCATGCTGGGTATTATGAGTCTCGATCTGAGTTCTCCGCTGGAGCTTCATTTTTCCAGTACAGAAGAAGAAGCGGCGATCCTGGAAGCGATTAAAGAGTTTATTGTATAAAACGGTAATCGTTTTCTGAAAACAGATAAAGAATGAGAAATATCAATATTGCCGGCAGAGTTTCTGCCGGCAATATTAGAGTGTACGGAAAAGAGGGTATTATGACGCAGGTGACAAGCTGCGATACATGCAGCAACTATATCTATGATGAAGACTATGATTGTTATGAATGTGATGTCAGCATGGACGAGGATGAAATGGCAAGGTTTTTGTACCAAACGAGATTTGAGTGCCCCTATTACAGGTCGGACAATGAATATGAAGTGGTAAAACATCAGATGTAGGATGTTTCATACATAACGATTATAAGTAAGAAAAAGCCGGATTAAGGTGATTTAGATGAAAACAAAGAAAGTGACAGCAGAGAATCGTATTACGGAGGGAGCTATCTGGAGCCAGATTTTATTGTTTTTCTTTCCGATTCTGTTAGGCTCTCTGTTTCAGCAATTATATAATACGGCGGATGCGATTATCGTGGGCAGATGCGCAGGTAAGGAGGCTTTGTCCGCAGTAGGAGGTTCGGCAGCTTCCATTATCAGTATTTTTGTGGGCTTTTTTACAGGAATTTCCTCCGGTGCAACAGTTGTGGCAGCACACTTTTATGGAGGAAAGCAGGAAAAGGATGTATCAAAGACAGTACATACTTCGCTGATGATATCCCTTTGCGCGGGGGCGGTGTTCGGTGTGATCGGTATAATTCTGGCACCTTACATGCTGCAGCTTTTACAGACACCGGAGGAGCTTTTGGAGGAGTCTCTCGGGTATATGCGTATCTATTTCGCGGCGACACCGGCGAATCTGTTTTATATTATGGGAGCAGGGATTTTACGGGCAGTAGGAGATTCTAAGCGGCCGCTATACTTTCTGATCGTGAGCTGTTTAGTCAATATTCCGTTGGATTTTTTGTTTGTCGCAGGATTAGATATGGGAGCAGAGGGCGCGGCCATCGCTACGGCTCTGTCTCAGATCTTAAGTGCAGTGATGGTATTTGCGGTGCTTTACAGAGAGAAGGCCTGTTTCCGTCTGATGCCGAAAGAACTGTTCCATTGTTCAGGCGGGATATTGAAGCGGGTATTGTGGATCGGTATTCCGGCGGGGCTGCAGTCGGTGACCTACGGACTTTCCAACAGTGTGATACAGGCGAAAGTGAACAGCTTTGGAACGGACAATATTGCGGCATGGTCGGCTTATACGAAGCTTGACGGACTTTACTGGATGACGGTATCGGCCATGGGTATTGCTGTCACAACTTTTGTAGGACAGAATATGGGAGCAGGGAAAATAGAACGTGCAAAGAAATCCATGTGGGAATGTATGGGAATGACGATGGCAATGGCGGGCGTACTCAGTATTTTCTTTTACAGGTTTGCAGAGTTTTTCTTTGGTATTTTTGTGGAAGATGCCGGTGTGATCTCGCTGGGGGTATCCCAGCTGCATTTTCTGACGCGCTTCTATCTGATCTATGTAGTGGTAGAGATACTTTCCGGGACACTCCGCGGAATGGAATGTGTGGTGGTGCCGACGATCATCAGTATTTTGCTGGTGTGCGGGCTGCGGGTGGCCTGGATCATTGCAGCGCTGCCTGTCCGTAATACGATGGAGACGGTCATGATGAGCTATCCAATCACATGGATCGCGGCGGCAGCGGCATTTATTTTATACTATACATATTATATAAAAAGGAAGGGGCACTCATGAAAGAGGAAGGGGTTTCATGTTCCAATGGGGAACTAAAGGATCAGGAAAGGGCTTATGCGTGGGCGGCGGCACTCTGCAGATACGCAGGGGCGGACGAGACTTTTCTGCAGGATTTCTGGGAGAGGCTGACAGCAGATGAAGAGATATATGAGGAGTTTGTCTATTATCTCGATCATCAGGATTTCCTCTACAAAGTAAAAGTGGAGGGCTATGGGCTGGTGGATCTGATGGTATTTCAGATTGATCATTTTCGCGCTGTTATGGATCGGGATGTGGCGGATATGCGGCATAATAAAGATAAGATGCTGTTGATGGCGTTTAACAGTTTACTGCAGATGCGGAAAGATCCGGAGCCGTTTGTGAGGATGATGCAGCAAGAGACGGGGACGGACAGGATTTGAAGGATTCTGGTAAAACAGAAATAAAAAATATCCCTGACACAGCAGGGATATTTTTCGTCATATAGGAAACTTCGTCTCATATATGACAAAACCCTCCGGGGGATGCGCAGCTCGCGGAGAGGAAATTACTGCTTTGCAGTCCGCTCGCGCGCGAAGAGTTCGCAGGCGAACTCTTTTTTAGATTTTCTATACTTCATTTCCGTATCGCATGGCCAGCTTAACGAGCAGTTCAGTCACTTTCTCCATGGACTGAACGCATGCATACTCAAAACGGCTGTGGCAGTTGGCCGCGCCGGTACAGAGGTTGGGGCAGGGCAGTCCCATAAAGGAAAGCCTGGAGCCATCAGTTCCTCCTCTGACGGGAGTCATCTTCGGTTCTATCCCCAGCTCTCTTAGCACAGCACATGCATTTTCCATCAGATGGGTATGATCTTTCAGAATCTCCCTCATATTATAATAGGAATCAGCCATCTCCACTGTCACAGTATTTTCCCCATATTTGAGGTTCAGAAAATCGGCGCATTGCAGAAAGAGTTTCTTTTTTTGTTCAAACAGAGTTTTATCGTGATCTCTGATAATATAGTCCGCTGTTGTTTCCTCTACATTTCCGCTTATACTGTCCAAATGGAAAAATCCTTCCCTGCCCTCAGTATATATGGGATTTTGAAAAACGGGCAAAAGATTCTGGAATTCCTGAGCAATTAAAATGGAATTGATCATTTTGCCCTTTGCAGCGCCGGGGTGCACACTGCGTCCGTGGACGATCAGTTTTGCGCCGGCAGCATTGAATGTTTCATCTTCCAGTTCGCCCAGTCCCCCGCCGTCTACGGTGTAGGCATAATCCGCCCCAAAGAGAGCTACATCAAAATGATCTGCGCCCGCGCCGACTTCTTCGTCCGGCGTAAAGCCCACCCGTATTTTACCATGAGGAATTTCGGGATGGGAGAGCAGATATTCTGCCATAGCCATAATTTCGGCCACTCCGGCTTTGTCATCCGCACCAAGCAGAGTCGTTCCATCTGTAACGATCAGATCCTGCCCTTTATACAGGGGAAGTTCCGGAAAATCAGAAACGGAAAGTACAATATTCTCCGTTTCATTTAACAGGATATTGCCGCCGTCATAATTTTCTACAATTCTGGGTTTGACATTTTTGCCGGTAACGGCGGGCGAAGTGTCCATATGTGCTATAAAGCCGAGAACAGGACATTTTTCGCGGCCGGGTGTGGCAGGCACAGAGGCATATACATAACAATGCTCTTTGTCATAGGTGATTTCTGCCACGCCCATTTCCGTGAGCTGTGAGACGAGGAGTTTCGCCAGATCATGCTGCTTTGCAGTGCTGGGCGTTGTCTCTGCCGTCTCACAGGACTGTGTATCAATTTTTACATATTGTAAGAAGTTTTTTATTGTCTGTGTCATGTTGCTTCCTTAATGCAGTTATATTATTTTAATTCGCAAACTCGTGCTTTATGCGAAATGTGTTCGCAATACGCTTACTATTTTATGAGGCTGAGAGCAGCTTCATCCGCCACAACATAGACATTCTTGTGGTACTGCAGAATAGAAGCGGGAACGGAAGGGGTTACCGGACCGTAGAAAGAATCATAAAGAGCCTGAGCCTTATCTTCGCCGCTTGCGACAAGCAGAACCTTTTTAGCCTGCATGATCGTTTTGATGCCCATTGTATAAGCCTGACGCGGTACATCTTCTTCTTTTTCAAAGAAACGTTTATTGGCATCAATGGTGCTGGGTGTTAAGTCTACACAGTGTGTTTCCAGAGAAAAATGGTCAGCCGGCTCATTGAATCCGATATGCCCGTTACGGCCGATTCCAAGAAGCTGTAAGTCAATGCCGCCCACCTGATGGATAACAGCATTATAGTCGCTGCAGGCTTTCTCACTGTCCGGTTCCGTACCGTCCGGCAGGAAAGAATGGTCTTTTCGCAGATTTACATGGTCAAAAAGATGATCGTGCATGAAATAGTAGTAGCTCTGATCATTTTCCCGGGGCAGTCCTTTGTATTCGTCCAGATTGACTGTAGTTACTTCGGAGAAGTCCAGATCGCCTTTGTTGTACCACTCGATCAGCTGATTGTAGGTGCCGATCGGTGTGGAACCTGTGGCAAGACCCAGTACACAGTCCGGTTTCAGTATAACCTGTGCGGAAATGATGTTTGCTGCCTTACGGCTCATGTCTTCATAATTTTTTGCTTTGTAAAGTCTCATTTTAAGCCTCCCGATTATAGTTTTATGGTTTTTTATTGCTCTTATATAAAAGTACCAAATTTTAGAAAGAAAAGCAAGTTGACAGTAGTAATATTTGTGAAATTAAGGTATAATATACGCGATGGCAATGAGCAGTGCCACGAAGAAAGATGACAAAATGACTGCTTGCAGTCAATTTTGTCAGATTGCGGAGTGATAGGGCGAAAGCCCGTGAGCGAGGAAAAACGAAGGTTTTTCGAGCGTGCACTGCGAAGCAGAGCGGTGCAGAGCTGCGAAGCAGAGTGGTGCGAGCTGCGAAGCAGAGCGATGCGAGCTGCGAAGTAAGGCACTGTGAAAAAAATATCAGGAGGTTACAATATGTTATTTAGAGGCGGAAAAGTATTTACAGGAGAAAAGTTTGAGGAAATTTCAGTCAGAACAGAAAACGGGAAGATCGCAGAGATAGCAAAGGAACTTTCCGAAAAAGAAGGGGAAGAAGTGATGGAACTCGGGGAAGATCTGTTAGTTCCGGGCTTTATTGATCTGCATACTCATGGCTGTGTGGGATATGATTTTTCGACGGCAGGCAAAGACGAGATAGATAAAATGTGCGAGTTTTATTTGAGCAAAGGCATCACTTCCGTTGCCGGAACGACGATGACGATGGGATATGAAGATTATAAAAAGGCGGCGGCCACGATCGGGGAATATATGGACAGTGTGGAGAACCACAATCTGATCGGCATCAATATGGAGGGGCCGTTCCTTTCGGTAGAAAAGAAAGGAGCGCATGATCCGCAGTATATAGTGGATGCGTCCCAGGAAGCGATGGATGAGTTGAATAAGCTGGCAAAGGGGCATTTCCTGATCGTGGATATTGCGCCGGACCGCCCGGGGGCAATTGAGTTTATTAAGAAAAACAGCAAGGATTATGTGATTTCTGTAGCGCATACACCGGCGAATTATGAAAAGGCGATGGAGGCCTTTGAGGCGGGAGCGACAGAGGTGACACATTTGTTTAATGCGATGAACGGACTGGGGCACAGAGATCCCGGCGTTCCGGGAGCTGCTTTTGAGGCGGGGGCAAATGTGGAGATGATCTGCGATGGTATCCATATTCATCCGACGGTTATGAAAATGGTCTATAAAATGTTCAAAGAACGTCTGCTTGTCATTTCCGACTCCATGAGTGCGGCGGGATTGCAGGATGGCGAATATGTGCTGGGCGGTCTGCCTGTTTTTGTGAAAGACGGCAAGGCAACACTGGAAAACGGGACCATAGCCGGCTCCACAACAGATATGTTAGCGGAAATGGGTGTGTGGATGGATACCTGCGGATTGAGTATGGAAGAGATACTGCCCTGTATGACGATCAATCAGGCAAAAGCTGTGCATAAGGAAAACCAGATCGGCAGCATTGAAACAAGAAAGGCAGCGGATCTCGTTGTGATAAGTCCGAAGAGAGAGATCAGAGCGGTCTATAAAAACGGAGTCAGGAAAGTATGAAAAACATTATTTTCGATGTAGGCAGTGTCCTGATCGGTTACAGATGGCGGGATATGTGCCTTGACGAAGGCTGGGAAGAAGATAAAGCGGACAAGATAGGCAGGGGATTTTTTTCAAATCCCCTGTGGCCGGATTATGATGCAGGGCTTGTCAGTACAGATAAACTGGTAGAAAGCGTTGCAGAAAACTATCCGGAACTTGAAACGGATATACGTTGGTTTATCACAAGCGGGAAAAAGATGATCGTGGAGCGTCCGAAAATCTGGGAGCTTGTAAAAAGACTGAAAGAGAAAGGCTTCGGGCTTTATCTGCTGTCAAACTATTCGGAGGAATTGTTTACGTTACATACTGCAGGCCTGCCGTTTTTGGAACTTGTAAACGGCGGCGTGATCTCTTATCAAATTCATCAGATTAAGCCGAATCCGTCTATCTATCAGTACCTGTTAGACAAGTATCAGTTAAAACCGGAGGATTGTCTGTTTTTTGATGACAGGCCGGAAAATACGGAAGCGGCGAAAAAACTGGGGATGCAGGCAGTGACTGTCGAGGACGGTTCGGAGGAATTGCTTATAAGAGAACTGGAAAAGCTGCTGCAGTAATAAATATCCCGGCGCGGTACATAGCGTTTAGAGCTGTGCCGCGCCGGGTTTTATGATCGTTCAGCCGCCGATAAAGCTGTTATTTCTTCACAAATTCCGTTGTGACAAGTTCATCATAGGGAAGTGCGTTTTCCAGTTCCCCGGCATCCATCAGGATATTCTGCAGCAGATCAAACGCTTCTTTTTCGAAAGCCGGGTCTGTTTTCCAGGTGTCCTGCGCTGCATAGCGTTCTACAATGATCTCCAGTATTTCCGCATCTGTTTCTGCAAATTGCGGGCTGATTGCTTTGGCAATTTCTTTCGGTGTATGTTCCGCGCAGTAATCCATGCCTTTTTGCAGAGCGTTTGTGAAAGCCTGAATAACCTCAGGATTCTTTTCTATATAACTTTTCTTTGCGGAGAAAGACGTATAGGGTACATAGCCGGAGGCCTCACCGAGGGAAGCGACTACGTAGCCGTCGCCTTTTAGTTCGAGCGAAGTCGCGTGCGGCTCGAACTCGACGGTAAACTCCGCCTGCCCTCCGGAGAAAGCGGCAGCAGTAGAACCAAAGTCTATGGACTGATCGATATTTACTTCGGATTTATCGATGTTGTTCATGGAGAGTATGTATTCAAATACCATCTCCGGCATACCGCCGGCTCTTCCGCCTAACACATCCTTTCCTTTCAACATATCCCAACTGAAATTGTCGATCGGTTCCCTTGCAACAAGGAAATTTCCGGCGCGTTGGGTAAGTTGCGCAAAGTTGACGGCATTGTCATCAATTCCTTCCGCATAGCTGTAGATTGTCGCTTCCGCGCCCATAAAGCCGATATCGGCCTCTCCGGATAAGAGAGCGGTCATGGTCTTATCGGCACCATAGCCCGTTACCAGTTCCACGTCCAGTCCTTCTTCTGCAAAGTATCCTTCCTCAATCGCCACATACATGGGCGCATAGAAAATGGAATGTGCCACTTCGTTTAATACGACATGTGTTTTATCTCCTGTGGTCTCATTATCTTTAGAACCACAGCCCGTAAGCAGTGCAGTCATGCTGAAAAGCATCACTGACGTCAGCAGCAGTGCAATCAGTTTATTTCGCTTTTTCATAGGTTCTCCCGTGTTTGGTTTTATACATTATATGCGAAAATTAAAAAAAGTGATAAAAAGTATTGAATCTACACATAAAAAGTGATACTATTACACATAGTATTGAAAACTAGATTATAGAGAAAGCAAAACCAAAAGGAGAGAGAAATGAATGAAAATATAAAAATACAAAATATGACACCGGGGAATATTACGGCGAAATTAATCAGAGTGGTAACTGTACCACCGTTTTTGATTACCGGTATGTTGATTGTATTGACGATATCTGTGGATCATTTTTGTGACAGTACGATTCAGATGGCATGGGCAGTTGTACTGTTAGGGCTGGTGCCGATTCTGGCTTATCCGATACAGAAACTGCTGCCGACGAAAGGAGAAGTAAGGGAAGAACAGCGCAATATAGCGTTTGTTCTGACATTTGCAGGCTACCTGGCCGCACTTTTTTTCTCCATTACAGTAAACTGCGGCAAAGAGCTGAGATATATTATTATTTCCTATTTTATTTCCATGACGTTTCTGCTTATTTTAAACAAAGGACTGCATGTCCGGGCAAGCGGACATGCCTGCAGTGTGACGGGAACGCTGTATTTTTTGTCATTCTTTTTAGGTGTGCGTGCAGTTATTCCCTGTATCTGCATAGCGATAGCGGTAGTGTGGTCTTCGTTGCAATTAAAGCGCCATACGATACAGGAAATTTTCTGGGGCGCGACGGTATGCCTGCCCTGCATTCTGGCATCGGTGTTTATCCTGTGACAGTGCAGTTACGCAATCGCTGTTAACGCTCAAAGCAGATAGTTTGGCCCTAATGTAATGTTTGGCTCTGTCAGCCTGTTGCTAATGTTTTACAGGATGGGCGTGCACATAATTTTTTACGGCCTCAAAACTTTCCTTGCTGATCACATGCTCAATCTTACAGGCGTCCTGGGCGGCGATATCCTCCGGGACGCCGAGTTCTGTCAGCCATTTGGTGATAAACAGATGGCGTTCATAGATCATTTCCGCAATTTCTTTTCCGCTTTCTGTCAGGTAGATGAAACCTTGTTCCGAGATGGTGATATGCTCTTTTTCCCGCAGATTTTTCATGGCGATGCTGACACTGGGTTTTTTGAAATCCAGCTCATTGGCGATATCCACAGCGCGGACTACCGGCAGTTTTTTACTCAGTAAGAGAATCGTTTCCAAGTAGTTTTCAGAAGATTCGTTTCCAAAAGTTCTCATAGCAATCTCCATTTCTATACATATCTATTGCACAGTTGATTTGGTGTTTTATTCCAGCCAGTTACCTGATTGTTTCTTAAGTATAGCACAGTTTTTCCGGTGTGACAAATAAACAAAAGTGGAAAAATTTTTTCAATCTAGTATTGACAACTAATGATAATTAGAATAAACTAACTAAAGAAAGAGAAAACAAATAACAAGTAGAAGAATAAAATAAATAATAAAATCAACTAACAAACAGGCAAAGGGTATCTGTACACAGCTGGAGGAGAAAGGAGAACAACATGCCGCTTACAATGGTAAACTCGGATGAGACACAGATTATCAGAAAAGTCGGAGGAAAGGAAGAAACCCGGAAATTTCTGGAAAGCATGGGCTTTGTGACAGGCGGTGAAGTAACTGTTCTGTCAAAGGTAATGGGAAATGTCATCGTTTCTATAAAGGGAGCCCGCATAGCGATCGGGCAGGATATGGCAAATAAAATATTAGTTTAAACGGAGGTATCAAGGTGAAAACATTAAGAGAAATTGCCTGTGACCGGACAGTAAAAGTTGTAAAACTGCATGGTGACGGTGCGGTGAAGAGAAGAATTATGGATATGGGCATTACAAAAGGCGTTGATGTTTATGTCAGGAAGGTGGCGCCGCTTGGCGATCCCATAGAGGTAACGGTAAGGGGCTATGAGTTGTCACTTCGAAAAGCCGATGCGGATATGATCGAAGTGGAGGATTAAGAGATTACAGAAAGAGAGGCAAGAAAAAATGTCTGTTAAAATTGCACTGGCGGGAAATCCTAACTGCGGAAAAACAACATTATTCAACGCGCTCACAGGCGCAAATCAGTATGTGGGAAACTGGCCCGGCGTAACGGTGGAGAAAAAAGAAGGAAAGTTAAAAGGAAACAAGGATGTAACGATTACAGATCTGCCGGGTATCTACTCTCTGTCGCCCTATACATTAGAGGAAGTAGTGGCAAGAAATTACCTGATAGGTGAAAGACCGGATGCGATCATCAATATCATTGACGGCACAAATATTGAAAGAAACCTGTATCTGAGCACCCAGATTCTGGAACTTGGCATTCCGGTAGTGCTGGCGGTCAATATGATAGATGTCGTACAGAAATCCGGAGACCGGGTAAATACTGCGAAGCTTGCGGAAAAACTGGGTTGCAGCGTGGTAGAGATATCTGCATTAAAGGGAACGGGTATTGAGGAAGCGTCGAAAAAAGCGGTAGAGTTGGCTAAGGGAAAAAAGACATTAAAACCTGTTCATAAATTTGCAGCAGAAGTAGAAAGTGTGATCGATACGGTAGAGACATCGCTTGCAGGTAAGACGCCGGCGAAGCAGGAGAGGTTCTTTGCGATCAAGCTGTTGGAGGGCGACGACAAGATCGGCGGACTGATGAACGGTTCTTTAGATGTATCGGCGGAGATAAAGAAGTTGGAAGAAGTAATGGATGACGATGTGGAAAGCATCATTGCCAATGAACGTTATACATATATTTCATCCATCATTGGAGAGTGTGTGGTAAAAGCCAGGCAGGGGGAGTTGACCACTTCCGACAAAATTGATAAAATTGTAACAAACAGAATTCTGGCACTGCCTATCTTTGCAGTGATTATGTTTGGGGTTTATTATATTGCAATGGTCACAGTAGGCGCTTTCTGCACAGACTGGGTAAACGATGTGCTTTTCGGCGACATCATTCCTCCTGCTCTGGAAAGTGCTCTTGCAGCGATCGGCTGCGCAGACTGGCTTTCGGGGCTGCTCTTAGACGGTATCGTGGCAGGTGTTGGCGCGGTGCTCGGCTTTGTGCCGCAGATGTTGGTGCTGTTTATTCTGCTTGCGATTTTGGAGGGCTGCGGTTATATGGCGCGTATCGCCTTTATTATGGATAGAATTTTCCGCAAGTTCGGCCTTTCCGGTAAGTCCTTTATCCCTATGTTAGTCGGCGTGGGCTGCGGCGTGCCGGGGGTTATGGCATCCCGTACGATTGAAAATGACAGAGACCGTAAGATGACGATCATGACCACCACCTTTATTCCCTGCGGTGCAAAAATGCCCATCGTAGGCCTGATCGCGGGTGCCTTGTTCGGCGGTGCGGCATGGGTGGCAACGAGCGCTTATTTTGTGGGCGTGGCGGCAATCGTTATATCAGGTATTATGTTAAAGAAAACAAAAATGTTTGCGGGAGATCCGGCTCCGTTTGTAATGGAACTTCCGGCATACCATATGCCGACAGTGTCTTTTGTACTTCACAGTATGTGGGAGAGGGGTTTCTCCTTTATTAAAAAAGCAGGTACGATCATTCTGGTGTCCACGATCGTTCTGTGGTTCTTAATGACATTCGGCTGGGCGGACGGCGGCTTCGGTATGCTGGAGGCAGAAGAACTTGACAGCAGTATACTTGCAAACATCGGTAATCTGATCGCATGGATTTTCACACCGCTTGGCTTTGGCGACTGGAGAATGGCGGTGGCAACAGTGACAGGACTGATCGCAAAGGAGAACGTTGTAGCTACTTTCGGACAGTTGTTCTTACATGTGGCGGAAGTCAGTGAAGAAGGCGAAGAAGTCTGGGGCAGCCTGGCGGCAGCGCTTACACCTATCGCAGGTTATGCGTTCCTTGTATTCAATCTGCTCTGTGCACCCTGCTTTGCGGCAATGGGCGCGATCAAGAGAGAGATGAACAATGCGAAATGGTTCTGGTTTGCATTTGGCTATCAGTGTGTGTTTGCCTATGTGATTTCCATGATCGTATACAGGATCGGCGGCCTGTTCTTTGGAGTGCCGTTCGGTCTGTGGACAGTGGTGGCAATCGTGCTGCTTATAGGGCTTGTGTATCTGTTGTTCAGACCCTATAAAGTGAGTGACACGCTTAAAGTTGATGTGAAAAAGCCCGTGGCGGCTAAATAAGGAATCTGCGGAACCGAAAAACAGCAACTGCGGGTAATGGGTACCGGTAGAGCAGTTGCGGAACCGAAAAACAGCAACTGCTCGGACGGTGCCCCAGAGGAAATATTGGCTGCAAAGCAGACAAGATTTTCTCTGCGGGTAATGGGTACCGGTAGAGCAGTTGCGGAACTGGAATAGGAGGTCTGGGATGGGAACAATTATAGTGGGGCTTCTTCTGGCGGGAGCGGTGGCGCTTGCGGTCAGAAGTATGGTACGCGACAAGAAAAAGGGGAAATCCCTGCAGTGCGGCATGGACTGTTCCCACTGCAGCGGACATTGTCATTGATAAAATCTATTGTTTAGTTTCCTTTTTATGTATGATGAAACAGGGAAAACAGGCGGCTTTGCCGGGGCCTGTTTTCCCTATTTCTTTTTATGATCAGGAGTTAAAAAAATCATTTTTGATCTTTTCCTGCAGATTTTCCAGGGCTCGTTTTTTATCTTCTTCGGTAAGTTTAAGATCGGGTGTATAGTTTCTCATTTCAAGTTCAATTTTTTCTACATATTTATCATAGAGTTCAGGAAACTCTTCGCATAGTTTCATAAAAATCTCCCATGTTTCAATGATATTTGTTTTCATATTGATATCAGTCTCTCTTTTTGTGTATTAAGTTATCATAGTTTTTGAAAACTATATACTCTATATATTCACTATACACAATGCATTCATTTTGCGCAATATGTTCATTCTGAGGATGTAAAGCAATAATGAAAAAAATGAAGCGGAAGGGGAGATATTGTGTATAATTATAATTCACTTTGGCGCACGATGAAGGAGCGTGGAATAACAACATACAGCCTGATCAATCATTACAAGATCAGCAGCCATACAATGAGCAATATCAGGCATAATGAAAATATTACAATGGAAACACTGCATAAGTTATGCCAGATTCTGCACTGTCAGGCCAGTGATGTGGTAGAGATCACATTCAGTGAGGAAGAGGATATATATTACAGGGAAATACGGGAAAGAAAGTGGTAGAAGGGATTCTTGTTGATTTGACCGTCACACATAAAAGAGGGCGTGGGACGGGACCCGAGTTCAATTAGTTCTTAAAAACCGCATAAAATTTAAAAGGCTACTTGAAAAACAAGTAGCCCTCATGTATAATCTACTTAGAAAGGTTTACCGGACACGAGTTCCGATTTGCCCTCAGTAAAAATATGCTAATAAGAAATAAGCATCCTCACTTTGGACGGTTTGGGATGCTTATCTCTTTTTATGATTATCTATGTAAGATAGTGCTGAAAATAATACAAGCAGTAATGTCAAAACTTCCATTATGTTCATCAGCATCACCCTTTCTTTTGTAAGACTAGAGGGCATCATCAGAAAATTGCATCCTGTTCTCTGTTCAATTATACATACTTTATTATATCATAAGTTTACCTATTACTCAACAAAAGCGGAAATATATTTTTGTTCGTGATAGTGAACGTATCACTTCCAGACAAATTACGTATGTATTAAAAAAGTATAATGAAAAAAGCCTGTAAATACAGACTTTCCCACTACACAACAAAGAGCGCGAGACGGGACTCGAACCCGCGACCCCGACCTTGGCAAGGTCGTGCTCCACCAACTGAGCCACTCGCGCATATACGTTGTTATTTTCTGTTAGTTCCTCAACGCAAGAACTATATTATCAAAGCCGGAAAGGTTTGTCAACAGTTTTTTGAAAAAATTTATTTGAAATTTTGACGGAATCTGCCCGCCGGGATTTTACGCAAAGTTTGACAGCCTCCGGCCATTTTGTTAGACTGAAAAGGTAAAAAGCGAAAAGAGGAATGCGTATGATAAATAAATGGAAACCTTCTCTTGGCAGCGACATTCTGAAAATGATAGCAATCATCACAATGCTTATCGATCATATCGCGGCATCCTTTATTGTGGCTGCTTTTCTTGGCAAAGCGGAAACTCCTTATTACTGGTACAGGATATATTATGTAATGCGCTATATCGGCAGGACAGCATTTCCGATTTTTGCATTCCTGTTGGTGGAAGGATTTTTCCATACCCACAGCAGAAAAAAATATCTGGGCCGCCTTGTTCTTTTTACGCTGCTTTCCGAGATTCCTTTCGATATGGCTTTTCAGGGGGTGTTGTTTTACAGAGATGATCAGAATGTTTTCTGTACGCTGACTATAGGTTTTCTTGTTATCTGGGGAATGGAAGAACTGTATAAGCGATATAAGACCAACCGGGTGATGAACAGTTTTCTCGATGCGGCGCTTATTCTGGCAGGGTCGTTTGCAGCAATTTTATTGGGAACCGACTATAATGCATATGGCGTTTTGCTGATCGCATTGTTTTATTTTGGAAAACGCGCGAAGCTTCCGCGCCTGCTTACCTGCATCGCCGGATATCTTTTGTTTTTATGGGAACCATACTGTTTTGGAGGATTTTTGCTGATCCTGTTTTATAATGGCACAAGACGGAAGAGAGGAAAAGGATTTCAGTATTTTTTCTATCTGTTTTATCCGGTGCATTTGTTGATTTTAGGATTGATCAGGGTGGTTTTTTTGGTAAATTAGTAGTATAATTTCTGATAAGATCATACCGGCTCAAAATGAAGCGGTACAGCTGTGAAGGGCGGGGGATCAAAATCTGAGATAAGGGGGTACGGGCATGAAACTGATGTTTATCGGGGCGGATCATGAAGTGACCGGAAGCTGTCACTATCTGGAGGCCTGTGGGAAAAGAATTCTGATTGACTATGGTATGGAGCAGGGGATCAATGTCTTTGAAAATGCGGAACTGCCGGTGCAGGAGTCACTGATCGATTATGTGCTGCTGACGCATGCCCATGTCGATCATACAGGTATGCTGCCGGCGCTGTATGCGAAAGGCTTCAGAGGCCGCATTTTTGCGACGGAAGCAACGGTAGATTTGTGCGGGATTATGCTTCGCGACTGTGCCCATATCCAGCAGCAGGAGGCGGAGTGGAAAAACAGAAAGGCAAAGAGAAGCGCCGGTGTGGAAACGATGGTGCCAATCTATACGATGGAAGATGCGGATGGCGTGATCAGACGTCTTGTACCCTGTGTGTACGGCCAGAAAGTGGAGTTGTGCGAAGGAATAGAGATACGGTTTACGGATATCGGTCATCTGCTTGGTTCGGCGAGTATTGAGATCTGGCTGAAAGAAGCAAACGTGGAAAAGAAGATCGTATTTTCGGGCGATATCGGAAATCTGGATCAGCCCCTTATCTGCGATCCGGCGTACACCGAAGAGGCGGATTATGTGGTTATGGAGTCTACTTACGGCAACAGGCTCCACTCGGAGACAAAGCCTGACTATGTGAAGGAGCTGGTAGAAATCATTCAGGAGACGTTCGACCGGGGCGGGAATGTGGTGATTCCCTCCTTTGCAGTGGGCAGAACGCAGGAACTGCTCTATTTTCTGCGGCAGATCAAAGCGGATGAGCTGATAAAGGGACACCCCAACTTCCCGGTGTATGTGGACAGCCCGCTGGCGGTGGATGCAACGGAGATATTCAACAGGAATATAGAATCCTGTTTTGATGAGGAAGCAATGGAGTTAGTGCGCAGGGGCATCAACCCGATTTCGTTTCCGGGATTGAAACGCTCCATCACCAGTGACGAATCGAAGATGATCAACTTTGACAGTGAACCGAAAGTGATCATTTCCGCATCCGGCATGTGCGAAGCGGGGCGTATCCGCCATCATTTGAAACATAATCTGTGGCGGGAAGAATGTACGATACTGTTTGTGGGATATCAGGCGGCAGGGACGCTCGGACGCGCTATTGTGGAAGGGGCAGAACAGGTAAAGCTTTTTGGAGAAACTGTTGCCATCAGGGCGCAGATCAAAACCCTTGTCGGTATGTCGGGACATGCGGATAAAAACGGTCTGATCGCATGGATAGAAGGCTTTAAGGAGAAACCGAGAAGAGTATTTATCGTTCACGGAGAGGATTCTGTCTGCAAAGAGTTTGCAGAGTGCCTGAAAGTGGAATATGGATATCACACTTACGCACCCTACAGCGGCACAGAGTTTGATCTGGCAACCGACAGACTGCTGTTTGAAGCACGGCCCATACCCGTCAAGAAGAAGATATTTACTGTTTCCGATGTATACAGCCGCCTTGTGGCAGCGGGCAAGCGGCTTATGGCAGTGATCGAAAAGAATCACGGCGGCACGAACAAGGAATTGTCAAAATTCGCAGACCAGATCAATTCGCTCTGCGATAAATATGACAGATAAAAAGCAGATACGGAACAGAAATGGAGGCCTCTTTATGAGCGCAGCAGACAAAATTTTTATAGATATGTGCAGGGATATTTTGGAGAACGGAACCAGTACAGAGGGTGAGAAGGTCAGGCCCCACTGGGAGGACGGTACGCCCGCCTATACGATAAAAAAATTCGGCGTGGTAAACAGGTATGATCTGTCGAAAGAGTTTCCGATCCTGACGCTTCGCCGGACGGCGCTAAAAAGTGCGACAGATGAAATGCTTTGGATCTGGCAGAAAAAATCCAACAATATCCATGATCTGCACAGTCATATATGGGATGAGTGGGCGGATGAGAACGGCTCCATCGGAAAAGCCTACGGCTATCAGATGGGTGTGAAGCATCAGTATAAAGAGGGCATGATGGATCAGATTGACAGGGTGATCTATGATCTGAAAAACAACCCTTTCAGCCGCCGCATCATGACAAATATTTATGTGCATCAGGATCTGCATGAGATGAATCTCTACCCCTGTGCCTATTCCATGACCTTTAATGTGACCCAGAAAAAGGGCGGGGAGAAGCTGACGTTAAATGCGATACTGAACCAGCGCTCCCAGGACGTGCTGGCGGCTAATAACTGGAACGTGGTACAGTACGCTGTGTTAGTACATATGCTGGCACAGGTCTGTGACATGCAGGTTGGAGAGTTAGTGCATGTGATAGCGGATGCTCATATTTACGACCGCCACATCCCAATCGTAAAAGAACTCATCACCCGTCAGACTCATGAAGCTCCGACATTCTGGCTCAATCCGGAAGTTCATGACTTCTATGAGTTTACGAGAAACGATGTGCGGGTAGACAATTATGTGACGGAACCGCAGATAGAGAATATACCGATAGCGATTTGATGAAGTATATTTTATTTTTGGGAGTAAATATTTCATGAAAGAATGCAGAAACTGTCTGAAATTGAAAGAGGTTTTTGACAGCGCAAAACGCAATCCTCATGGCAGCCTCGATACAGCATATCTTGTGATGAGAGAACTGCATGAACAGAAAAAGCTTACTTTGTATATGTCGGACTGTTCTCTGGAAAACTGGAATGAAGAAATCAGTATGGAAAGACATTTTACATATAATTTATATATGAAATGCCGCAAATGTAAGAAAGTATACCGTTTGGGCGTCTGCATCAGAGGAAAACCGCTTTATCAGGTTTTGCTCACAGAACCAGACAAGAACGAATTGAAGCGCTTGTGTTTGAGAGACGGAAAGATATTTCGTGAGGAAAAAACAGGAATCCTGAATACATTGTTTGGGGAAAGACAGATTTTCCACCACCTCCATCATCGGGAAAGGATATTAAAATGAATTTAATTGTTGCAGTGGATCAAAACTGGGCGATCGGCAATAAGGACAACCTTCTTGTGCGAATTCCCAACGACCATAAAATGTTTCAGCAGGAGACTACCGGAAAAGTAGTCATACTGGGCCGGAAAACGATGGAGACTTTTCCAGGAAAGCAGCCGCTGAAAAACCGGACTAACATCATCCTGTCCCGAAAAACTGACTACCAGGTAAAGGGAGCAACGGTGGTGCACAGCATAGAGGAACTGCTGAAAGAATGTGAGAAATATGCAGAGGAAGACCTCTATGTGATCGGCGGAGGAAGCATTTATAAGCAGCTCCTGTCCTATTGCGATACCGCCCATGTGACAAAGATCGACATGGCTTATGCGGCGGATGCCTACTGTCCGAATCTGGACGAGGATAAAGACTGGGAGATCACGGCGGACAGTGAGGAACAGGTTTATTTCGACATCACATACCATTTTTTGAAATATGAGAGAAAGACAAACCATGAAGAATAAACGATTCATAACACTTGTTACGATATTGTTGTGCCTGTGCTGTCTGACCGGCTGTGAGAAGATCAACCGGGACACAAAGATTGTTTTGACTACCGGTTTTACAAAAGACGAGATTTTTCGGATAGAGACAGCTTCCTGTTATAAAAGAGAAGTGATGGTGTACCTGACGAATCTGCAGAATCAGTATGAACAGGTTTACGGCACGGAGATCTGGCAGCAAGAGCAGGATGGCGTGACGATAGAGCAGAGCGTGAAAGAGTCTGTGTTAGCGGAGCTTGCCCAGATCAAGACCATGAACCTGATGGCCGAAAATTACGGGCTTTCTTTAAACAATGCAGAACAGGAAATGGTAGATGAGGCGGCGAAGGTCTACTTTGATTCATTGACGGCAGCAGAAAAAGAAGAACTGGACATTACACTCGATACAATCAGACAGCTTTATCGGGAATATGCGTTGGCGGATAAAGTCTATGATTATATTATACAGGACGTCAATCCAGAGATCAGCGATGATGAGGCCAGAACCGTTGTTCTCCAGCAGATTTTTGTAAAGACCGGAGAGAGAGGGAGGGACGGCAATATAGAATCCTATTCGGTGCAGCAGAAAAGTTATGCCTATGCACAGGTGGCGGAAGCCCTCAGAAGAATTGAATCCGGAGAAGACTTTGATGTGGTGGCAACCAGATATAATGAAGCGAAGGATATTACTGTTTCGGTCAGAAAGGACGAGATGGATGCCGCTTATGAAAAAGCCGCATTTGAACTCGGCAATGATGAGATCAGCAGTATTATTGAGACAGAAGAGGGGTATTATATTTTAAAGTGCATCAGTACGCTGAACAGGGAAGAAACAGATGCTAACAAAGAAAAAGTTGTGGAAGAGCGGAAAAAAGAAGCGTTCAGCAGAGAGTACGATTCCTATGTGCAGACGTTGACGCGGCACATGAACGAAGAACTCTGGCAGGAGGTCACATTGCTTCACAACAGTGAGATCACTACTTCGGATTTTTTTGATGTGTTTGCAGAGTATTACAGGGCTGCGAAATGACTTTAGAGAAATTTTAGAAATTGGAAAATACTGATAAAATAAGGATTTTTCAAAAGTTATTAGCACTCTTGTTGAATGAGTGCTAATTTTTTCTTGACTTATATTAAAGGACGTTATAAACTGTTATTCAGTGACACAGAGATGAAAAATGCAGTTGCAAAAAAGGAGTGAACAGAAAATGGAAGCAAGAAACGGAAACTTATCAATCAACAGCGATAACATTTTTCCTATTATTAAAAAGTGGCTGTATTCCGATCAGGATATTTTTTATCGTGAACTGATCTCCAATGGATGCGACGCCATCACAAAACTGAAAAAACTGGATATGATGGGAGAGTATGCACTGCCGGAAAATTTCAAGGCGAGAATAGACGTGCAGATCAACCCTGAAAAGAAGACGATTAAGATTACAGATAACGGTATCGGCATGACGGCGGACGAGGTGGAAGAATACATCAACCAGATCGCATTTTCCGGTGCCACGGATTTTATTGCGCAATATAAAGATAAGACAAACGAAGATCAGATCATCGGTCATTTCGGTTTGGGTTTCTATTCTGCATTTATGGTGGCGGATGAAGTGCATATCGATTCTCTGTCCTGGAAAGAGGGCGCGGAACCGGTGCATTGGGAGTGCGACGGCGGTACAGAGTTCTCCATGGAAAGAGGGGAGAAAGCGGAAGTCGGCACAACTGTTACCCTGTTTTTGAATGAAGACTGTTTGAAATACTGTAATGAGTACGAAGCAAAAAGTGTTGTGCAGAAGTACTGTTCCTTTATGCCGACAGAGATTTATCTCTCTAAAGAGGACAGCGACGAGACACAGACCATCGATGCAGATGAAAAATTAGAGGACGACGTTGTGGTGGAGGAACTGCCGAAGGAGAAGGAAGAGGACAAGCAGCGTCTGAAAATCAAGAGACGCCCGCAGCTTTTAAATGATATCCATCCGCTCTGGGCGAAACATCCGAATGAGTGCACAAAAGAAGAATATCTGGAATTTTACCGCAAGGTATTTCAGGATTACAAGGAGCCCTTATTCTGGATCCACCTGAATATGGATTACCCGTTTAACTTAAAAGGTATTTTGTATTTCCCGAAGATTAATCTGGAATATGAGTCCATCGAGGGAAAAATCAAACTGTATAATAATCAGGTATTTATTGCAGATAATATTAAAGAGGTTATCCCGGAATTCCTGCTTTTATTAAAGGGTGTGATCGACTGTCCCGATCTGCCGCTCAACGTTTCCAGAAGCGCGCTGCAGAATGATGGATTTGTGAAGAAGATATCCGATTATATCTCTAAGAAAGTGGCGGATAAGCTGTCCGGCATGTGCAAAACGGATAAAGAAGAATATGATAAATATTGGGATGATATCAGCCCGTTTATCAAGTTTGGCTGCCTGAAAGATGATAAATTCTGCGAGAAGATGACAGATTACATCCTGTTTAAAAATCTGGACGGCAAATATCTGACGCTGCCGGAATGTCTGGAAGTGGCAAAGAGCGACCCGGATGAAGCGGAAGAAAACGGCGAAGGCGAAACGGCTGTAGATGAAAACGGCGAAAAAGTGGAAGCTGAGATTGTAACGGAAGAAGAGGCAGCAGATACTGAGGAAGAAGAAAAGAAAGAAAAGGTCATCTACTATGTGACCGATGAGAGACAGCAGGGACAGTATATCAATATGTTCAAAGCTGCAAAGATGGATGCCGTGATCCTGACCCACAATATTGATCAGCCTTTTGTGCAGCAGCTTGAGTCCAAAAACGAAGGCATTAAATTTATGCGGATCGATGCGGATCTGACCGAAAACTTCAAGGCGAAGACTTCCAAAAAAGCGGAAAAAGAGCTGGAAGAGAATGCGGAAGCAATCGGCAAGCTGGTGAAGAAGGCGCTGAAAAAGGAGAAGCTGACTGTAAAACTGGAAAAACTGAAAAACAAAAAGATTTCCTCCATGCTGACTATTTCAGAGGAAAGCCGCAGAATGCAGGATATGATGAAGATGTATGCGGTGAACGGTATGGATATGGGCATGTTCGGAGAAGAGGGCGAGACGCTTATCTTAAACGCAAATCATCCTCTGGTGCAGTACATCATGGAGAACAAAGAGGAGAAAGATTCGAAGATGATCTGCGAACAGCTCTATGACCTGGCGAAGATCCAGAATGCGCCGCTTCCGGCGGAGGAGATGGCAAAATTCATCAGCAGAAGCAATGAAATTATGATGCTCCTCACAAATAAATAAACAAAAGATAGTCATTCAGGCAGAGGCCGTTTCGGTCCCTGCCTGATACGGGTTTAAACAGCAGGGCGAATGCGGGACTGGAAACAGCAGGGCGAATGCGGGACTGGAATAGAAGGGAGAAGAGTAATGAGTGATTATATTATAAGCTGCTGTTCCACAGCAGATCTGGAAAAGGAGCATTTTGAAAAGCGGGATATTCACTATATCTGTTTTCATTTTGAACTGGACGGCAAACAGTACAGCGATGATCTGGGACAGTCCATCCCGTTTGACGAGTTTTACCGGAGAATGCAGGAAGGAGCGGATACGAAGACTTCTCAGATCAATGTGGAAGAGTTTCAGGAATACTTCGAGCCTTTTCTGAAAGAAGGGAAAGATATTCTGCATGCGACGCTTTCCTCAGGCATTTCGGGTGTCTACAATTCAGCGAAAGTGGCGGCCGCTGAGCTTACGGAACGCTATCCGGAGAGGAAGATCATTGTGGTCGATTCCCTGGCGGCATCTTCGGGTTATGGACTGTTGATGGATAAGCTGGCTGATATCCGTGATGAGGGAAGGTCTCTGGAAGAGGCGGCAAAGTGGCTGGAAGAAAATAAGTTAAAGCTTCATCACTGGTTTTTCTCCACGGACCTGACATTTTATATCAAGGGCGGCAGAATATCCAAAACAGCGGGAACAATGGGTATGATACTGAATATCTGTCCGCTCTTAAATGTGGACTACGAAGGCAGGCTGATCCCGAGACAGAAGATCAGAACAAAGAAAAAAGTGATTCAGGAAATTGTAAATAAGATGAAAGAACATGCCGCGGACGGGAACGATTATAGTGGGAAATGTTATATTTCACAGTCGGCCTGTTATGAGGATGCAAAAAAGGTGGCGGATCTTGTGGAAGAAGCATTTCCGAAACTTTCCGGTAAAGTTGTTATCAACAGTATCGGAACCACGATCGGCAGTCACACGGGACCGGGAACGGTAGCGCTGTTTTTCTGGGGAGATGACAGGAAGGACTAAAAGTATGGAGAGTAGGGCGGCCGAAAAGCGGCTGATAGTGGTACGTGTGATTGTTACGGCGGCGTTCCTTGCCTGCGTACTGTTTATCTGGCATAATTCCATGGAGAATGCAGAAGTCTCAGCCGGGCGGAGCGGAAGAGTGACTGAAGTAGTCAATGAAGTGCTGGACTCGATGGGAAGAGAGCCTGTAACAGAGCATTTTGTCCGCAAGTCTGCCCATTTTTCGGAATATGCACTGGAAGGCGTATTGACGGTACTTCTGTTTGTGGTATACTATTTAAAACCCGCAAAAAGTATGTGGGCATCCGCCCTGACGGGATTGGTTACAGCAACAGTGGACGAATCAATACAGTTCTTTTCAGCGGGGAGAGCGCCGGGATTTTTGGATGTCTGTATTGATATGGCTGGTTTTATCTGCGGTATGCTGTTTATGTTTGCAGTGTGCCGGCTGATAGGAAAGGCACCGTGGAAAAGATGGACAAAGAATCGAAACAGGCGGAAAAAATCCGTGCGTTAAAGAAGCTTGTAGAACAGGAAATAAAGGGTGACGGCGTATACCGGGAAGTATTGGAAGATGCTCTCTGGGATGCGTTAGTAATTCTTGAGGGGAAAAGTTTCGAGACCGCAAAACATTTGAAATACAGTTATTCAATTAGAGGGTATGAGATATTTGTCAGCAGAAAGGATAAGTCGATCACACGCTCTACAGTAAATGTATCTCTTTGGAATGCGATGGAGCTGCAAAAGGCGGGCCTGCCGGTCAGCGGACCGAAGAAACTGAAAACATTCGGGGCAAGCTATCTGTATCCGATCTTCATTGAACTCGGGGTGATCGTGCAGGATGAGATGGAGCAGCTTTCCCTGGAAATTTACTAAAAACAGTGGGGCAAAAGTGTGCTGGAAGGGCGTATGCGGAACTTAAAAACAGCAGGAGCCCGGATGCGGAACTTAAACAGCAGATACTCGGACGGCGCACAGCTTCATTTACGGATGGCGTTTTTTGACAGCCGTAAATGTAAGCTCCGCAAAGGTGTGCCGGAAGAGTATCTGCGGAACTAAATTAGGAGGAATGAGATGGCAAAGAGAATGTTAGACTGTTATACTTCTGATTTTCAGAAGTTTACGAAAGAAGACCTTTTGGAATCTATTTTAAAAAGTGAGGGCAGGATCATAGCCTGTGAGACGATAGGAACCCTGCAGCCCATGCTGGGGAATCTGACAAACGCGGAGTTTGTGGCGGCAATGGGAGCGGATATTCTTTTGCTCAATATGTTTGATGTGATAAACCCAGTGGTAAACGGACTGCCGGAGACGGAGCCGGAAAACACTGTTGCGCTTATAAAAAAGCTTACGGGAAGGCCGGTCGGCATCAATTTGGAGCCTGTGGAAGAAGGCGAAGAGGGAGAGACTGATCCGATGTGGAAGATGTCTCCCGGACGCCGTGCCACGGTAGAAAATGCAAAGCGGGCAGCGGCGATGGGTGTGGATATGATTCTGCTGACCGGCAATCCGGGCATGGGCGTCAGCAATCCCGCTATTATTGAGACATTGAAGCGCTATAAGGAAGCGGTGGGCGATCAGGTGGTGCTTGCGGCAGGGAAAATGCATGCGGCAGGTATCTTATCGGAAGCGGCGGAAAACATTATGACAGAAGATGATGTGGCAAGTTTTGTGGAAGCGGGAGCGGATATTATTCTTCTGCCTGCCCCCGGGACAGTACCGGGGATCACCGTGGAATATGCAAAGAAGCTTGTGACATGTGCGCATAAACTGGGTGCGATGACGATCACTGCGATCGGCACTTCCCAGGAAGGCGCGGACACGGATACGATGAAAAGGCTGGCGTTAATGTGCAAGATGACGGGAACGGATATCCATCATCTGGGGGATGCCGGTTACGGCGGGATGTCTCTGCCGGAGAATATATTTGCCTATTCTGTTGCGGTGCGGGGGATACGGCACACTTACCACAGGATGGCGGCGTCTGTCCGGCGGTAACAGGAATTATGCACAAAAAAATGATCTCTGCATATATTGTCATAAGAAAATATATGAATATATGCGGAGATTTTTTATGCCAAAAAACAGGATCCATGCCGCACAAAATGATTATACTGACAGAGGAACGCTGCAGATCAATGTGACTTCCACACTGGGCCTTATTCCGGTGACAGATGCGAAAGTCACGATAACGCTTTCAGGAGAACCGGATACGGTCATAGAGGAACTTGATACAAACATATCAGGACAGACTGTGGAGGTGGAGCTGCCGGCGCCGCCGCTTGACTATTCCCTGGAGCCGGGATCGGATCAGCCGTATGCAGATTATGATATTGCCGTGACGGCGCCGGGCTATGAGACGGTTGTTGTGGAAGGAGTGCAGGTGCTGCCGGAGGTAGAGTCCTATCAGCCTGTCAGCATGGTACCGCAGGAGTTGGAGACAGCGCCGGAAGAGGACATCGTGATTCCGCCGCATACTTTGTTTTACGATTATCCGCCTAAAATAGAGGAAGATGAGATCAAACCGATGGATGAAGACGGGGAGATTGTTTTAAGCAGAGTGGTCATACCGGAAACGATCGTGGTGCATGACGGATTGCCGAATGATTCCTCGGCACAGAATTACTATGTACCTTACAGGGACTATATTAAAAATGTGGCATCTTCGGAAATCTATGCTACATGGCCGGAATCAACGATCTATGCGAATGTACTGGCGATTATGTCATTTACATTAAACCGTGTGTATACGGAATGGTACAGAAATAAAGGATACAATTTTACAATCACCTCTTCGACAGCCTACGACCAGAAATGGATGAGAGGGAGAAATATATTCAGCAATATCAGCTATCTGGTGGATACGATCTTTGCCAACTTTCTATCCAGACCCGGTGTGAGGCAGCCCATTTTTACGTCCTACTGCAACGGTACAACGGTTACATGTGACGGCCTTTCACAGTGGGGATCCAAGTATCTGGGAGATCAGGGCTATTCGGCTATAGAGATCATACGTTATTATTACGGAAGCAATATGTATATCAATACGGCAACCAGTGTATCCGGCATACCTTCATCATGGCCCGGTTATAATCTGACGATAGGCGCCCGGGGTGATAAAGTGCGGCAGATGCAGGAGCAGCTCAACCGTATTGCACAGAACTATCCGGCGATTCCGGTGATAACGGCGGACGGTGTCTATGGGCAAAGGACAGCCGAAGCGGTCAGGAGTTTTCAGCGGATATTCGGGCTTCCGGTAACCGGAATCGTGGATTATCCGACATGGTATAAGATATCGGCAATCTATGTAGGAGTGTCAAGAATAGCAGAACCGGGAACGTAACATAAAAAATGTAAAACACCTTTAAAAATGACTGGTATCATGGTAAAATAATGGGGGCGTACCATTGAAACTGGTCGTTTGGAGAGGTGTTTTTTTCCCAAAAAATTTTATAATAAAATATTTTAGAGTCAGACAAAAAGCATACAGAAAATTTCATAGAGACAGGAAATACTATGGATAAAGAAACAAAAGATAAATTCTTCCGGGAACTGATGGAAGAAAATTATGAAAAAGTATATGTTTTTCTCAGAAAAGGAAATATCGACAAAGCTTTTGCTGAAGATGTAGTACAGGAAACTTTTCTGGAAGCATATAGAAAAGCAGAGCTTCTGGCGGAACATCCGAACCGTTTGGGCTGGTTATATACCGCGGCGAAACTCAAAATGATAAAAATGTTGTCAAAGAGAGAAAACGCGTGGTCTCTGGATGACGAAAACATTACGATTGACAAAGAGTATTCTCTCGGCAAACTGAAACCGTTCAAGGAATGGGATTTCGATGAGATCGAGCTGGCGGAGACGATCAAAACTTCTGTGAGTGAGGAAGAATATGAAATGATTCGCGATTACTATTTGAACGGGTATACCGCCGTGGAAGTGGCAGACAAATACGGTCTGGATAAAGGCGGTTTCAGAATGAGGATGAGCAGACTGAAAAAGAAGCTGAAAGATGACATTATCGCAGGTTGGCCATGCTTTCTGATTGGCCTTTGGCTCTTACGGTAAAAGGCAATGAGGTTTTTTATGGATGATAATAACAAAGTTTTAATAGAGGAATTGGAAAAGCGCCTTATATGGTACAGAGAAGAGGCATCCGCAGAGGAATTTGACACGGATGCAGTGGATGCGATCTGTACGATGCTGCAGAAACTTTCGCCGATCACGGAGCCGCACAGGACAAAAGAGGAAGCTTATGAGAATATTATGAAGCAGATCCGTCTGGAAGAGGAGGAACTTGAGAAAAGCGGCGCGGCCAGGGAAATGGATGAAGCAGTGAAAGAGGCCTGGTACGGGAAAAGCGGTAAGGCGGCTAAAGAAGAGAGGCACAGGAGAGAAAGTACAAAGAAGAACTCTCTGCCGGGAAAGAGGGGGCTTCGGGCGGCGGCTGTTGTTATCGTGGTAGTCGGCGTAATGGCTTCTCTAAATATGGTAACTTATGCTAAGGAAAACAAGTCTCTGTTTACAATGTTTTTGGAGAGAGTCGGTGTATTGAAAATTGTGAAAGATCCGGAGGCGGAGGAAGGTGTATTTAGTACCGAAGAGGCTGGAAAAGAATTTTATGATTCCTGGGCGGACCTGGATCATGAAGTGAAGGAAAAACTTGTTGTTCCGACATATATACCGGAGGGGTATGCTTTATACGGCATAAAAAGTTGGGACTTAAATGATAGAAAGTCTTTGGAAGCAAATTATTATGATCAGAGAAATGGACATATATTAATTGTAATTACTTTATGGAAGGACAATAAGGATTATTACAGGCAGAATGTAGTAGATGAAAGTATGTATAAGCTGCTTTCGGAGTACTCTGATGAAAATACTTTGTATTATGAGTATGAAGATGAATATATCTGCATAGTTTTTCTGGGAGACAGTTTTTATCGGATCAGCGGGAATATTACGCTGGAAGAGATGGTAAAGATGGGCGACGGAATAGGAGATGCCAGGGCAAAATAAAATCGGGGTGTTACATTTCAGCGAAAAAACGGAATAAATTATGTGAAAATAAAAACATAAAGTGATGGATCATTTCACTGATAAGTACAAAAGAAAAGAGGACGAGACATGAAAGCAAACGCAAAAAGACTACTCGCCGTTTTATGCGGTGTGATGATGTTGTGTGTCAATGGCATAGGAGTATTGGCTCAGGAAGAGGAGATAGTGAAAGCGTGGGAAGTTAGTGAATATCAGGAGCCTACAGGAGATAATGTGGCACATGGCATTTATGATATTCCCGATATGAGCGGCGCAAAGGCTGCAACCCTGACCAATTGCACCATCGGCATTTCTGTAAGCGCAAGCGGAGTAAGTGGTTCTATTACGACCGGTTCCACGGTAAAAGCCAGTGCGATCGGCATAAAAGATATCAGGGTGGAAAAATATGTAAACGGGAAATGGACCTTAGTCGGATCCAGTGCAGGCGGTTCTACGACAAATGATAATTCATATGCAATGAATGTGTCCACCACTGCAGCGCAGAAAGGCGTGCAGTACCGGATCAGCTGTACCCATTATGCGGTTTTGGAGGGCGTAAAGCATGAACTGTATAATGTGACTGATGGCGTAAGCTATTAAGTCATCAGGCTCTATCACCGGATGATAAAATAAATAACAAAAATGAGACAGAATGATTGATCATACTTTATGTGCACTGTAAGTGACAGTATCTTATGCGGCGTCTTCTGACGCCGCTTCTGTATATTCAAAGAACGCGATTCTAAAAACAGCAGTTCAAAAAAATTCCTGAATTGACAGCCCATGAAACATAGAAAAAGGCCATATCGGCATATTCTGATGTTTTATATAAATCATATCTATATTATCATGTCTGTACCCCTGCTTCCTATTTGAATCATTTCGGCAAATGAATAAAGCAGGGGAATATTTCTCATATTTTTTTCTTGAAATAATATGAGAATTTTGTGCAGATTCACCAAAAACAAAATTGGAAGGAAAAGATAGATGAAATTCCGCCCATAATAAGATAAACTGTAAAGAAGTGAGAGTATATAAGTGAAAGATACGAAAGGATGGAATCGACATGTCAGAAGTGAAGATCATGCTTGGAAATGAAGCGATCGCCCGCGGCGCTTATGAAGCGGGTGTGAAGGTGTCTGCCGCTTACCCGGGGACGCCGAGCACGGAAATCAGTGAAAATATTGTAAAATATAAAGACGACATCTATGCGGAGTGGTCGCCCAATGAAAAGGTGGCGACAGAAGTGGCAATCGGCGCGTCTATCAGCGGCGTGCGCGCTATGTGCTCCATGAAACATGTGGGTGTAAATGTGGCAAGCGATCCGCTCTATACGGCATCCTATACGGGAGTGAACGGCGGCCTTGTGCTTGTGGCGGCGGATGACCCGGGACTGTATAGTTCCCAGAATGAACAGGATACCCGCCTTGTGGCGAAAGCGGCGCAGGTGCCTGTGTTGGAGCCCTCCGATTCCCAGGAAGCGAAAGACTTTACGAAGTTTGCGTTTGCGCTCAGCGAAGAATATGACACGCCTGTCATCTTGAGAACGACCACCCGGTTGTCTCATTCTCAGGGGCCGGTAACTGTGGAAGAAAGAGCAGAGCCGGAGGATAAGCCTTACGAGAAGAATCCGGCGAAGTACGTGATGATGCCTGCGAATGCCAAAGGACGTCATGTCTATGTGGAAGAGCGCATGAACAGGCTGGCGGAGGACGGCTGCAGGATGGAGATCAACCGGGCAGAGTACCGTGATACTTCCATCGGTTTTGTGGCAAGCGGCATCGCCTACCAGTATGTCAGAGAGGCATGTCCGGAGGCATCGGTGCTGAAACTGGGACTGGTACACCCCCTGCCGAGAAAACTGATCGAAGAATTTGCATCGAAAGTAGACCGCCTGATCATATTTGAGGAACTGGAGCCTGTTTACGAGGAACAGATCAGGTCATGGGGCATTGCCTGCGAGGGTAAGGAACTCTTTACAAGACAGGGCGAATACAGTGCGAACATGCTGCGTGAAGTGATACTGGGCGAGAAGCCGGAAATACGGGAAGCGGCAAAAGTGCCGAACCGTCCGCCGATCCTTTGCCCGGGCTGTCCGCACAGAAGTACTTTCTGGATTTTGAATAAACTGAAACTCCATGCGGCGGGAGATATCGGCTGTTATACGTTAGGAGCAGTGCCGCCCCTCAATGTGATCGAGACAACGATCTGTATGGGCGCCAGCATTTCCACACTGCACGGCATGGAGAAGGCGAAAGGCAAAGATTACATAAAGAACTGGGTTGCGGTGATCGGTGATTCCACGTTTATGCACACGGGAGTCAATTCCCTGATGAATATGGTTTATAATCAGGGGACAGGCACGGTACTCATTCTGGATAATTCCACTACAGGTATGACCGGCCATCAGGATCATGCGGCTACCGGGAAAACGCTGCAGGGAGATGTGGTGCCCGCCATCAGTATTTACCATCTGTGTAAATCTATGGGCATTGAGCATGTGACGGAAGTGAATGCCTTTGATGTGGACACACTGGAAAAGACGCTGAAGGAAGAAGTGGCGAGAGACGCCGTTTCTGTTATTATTGTGACAGCACCCTGCGCGCTCTTAAAAGGACAGAAGTTCCCGAATAAGTGTGTGGCGATTCCGGAGAAGTGCAAAAAGTGCGGCGCATGCTTACGTCCCGGCTGTCCGGCGCTGACAAAGAAAGAGGACGGCACAGTGAAGATTGATGCGTCCATGTGCAACGGGTGCGGACTGTGTGCGCAGTTGTGTAAATTTGGAGCGATCGAAGTGCGGGAGGATAAGTAGTACTGTTTATAGGTTAGCCAAAAAGGCAGCCTCGACAGTATCATAAGCGAAGGAGATAAACGATGACAAAAAATATTATGATCGTCGGTGTGGGCGGGCAGGGAACGCTGCTCACCAGCCGGATATTAGGCGGTATTATGGTGGAAGGCGGTTATCAGGTAAAGCTTTCCGAGGTACACGGTATGGCGCAGCGCGGCGGCAGCGTCGTAACTTTTGTGCGCTATGGCGAAGAGGTGGCGGAGCCCATCGTGGAAGAGGGACAGGCGGATATTCTGATCGCTTTTGAGAGACTGGAAGCGCTCCGGTATGCACATTTTCTGAAAAAGGACGGGGTGATCATCGCAAATGACCAACGGATCGACCCGATGCCGGTTGTTATGGGTGCGGCCAAATATCCCGAAAATATTCTGGAAGGTCTGGCAGCGGAACACAGGATCTATCAGATAGACGCCCGGAAGAAAGCTTTAGAACTGGGAAACAGCAGAGTGTTCAACATTATCGTATTGGGGCTTGCGGCAAGACACATGAATTTTACAAAGGAACAGTGGCTTGATGTGATCGCAAAGACAGTGCCGCCCAAAACAATAGAGATCAATCAAAAGGCGTTTCTGGCGGGGTATGAAGGATAAAATACAGGTTTGTTTGTTGCAAATAATGGGAAAGGACCGATTAGCAAAATGATCATAGATTTTCATACCCATACATTTCCCGACAGAATTGCAAAAGCGACTATTGAAAAACTGTCGGAATGTTCGGGAATCGCACCTCATACGGACGGCACGGCCGCCGGATTAAGGCGGAGCATGGAGGAGGACGGCGTGGATCTTTCCGTAATCCTCCCGGTAGTGACGAGGCCGGCTCAGTTTGAGAAGGTAAATAAGGAGGCGGCAAAAGTCTGTGAGAAAGAAGATAAGCTTATCTCTTTCGGCGGCATTCACCCGGACTGCTCTGATATCAGACAGAAGATGCGGGAAATCAGGGCGCTTGGCTTAAAAGGTATCAAGATTCATCCGGCCTATCAGGAAGTTTATATGGACGATATCCGTTATCTGCGGATTCTGGATGCGGCGACGCAGGAGAATCTGATTATTTCGGTGCACGCCGGCGTGGATATCGGACTGCCGGATCCCGTTTATGCGGCTGTGGAAAAAATACTGCATGCGGTCAGGGAAACAAAGCCTGAGAAACTGGTGCTTGCACATCTCGGCGGCTGGAAAGAGTGGGATGCGGTGGAAGAGCTGATAGCCGGTGAAAATGTTTATTTGGATACGGCATTTTTGGAAGACTATATCAGTGACGAACAGCTTTTGCGGATCATAAAAAAACATGGTGCAGAAAAAATTTTATTTGGTACAGACTGCCCCTGGTCAGGACAGCGCGAGAGTATAGAAAGAATGGAAAAGCTGTCTTTATCCGGAGAGGAGAAACAGCTGATCTTTGCGGAGAATGCAAGGAGACTTTTGGGAATATGAGCGGACTTACGATTTTTGGCCTGATCGCACTGCTGTCGGTCTTTCTGGTGGGATTGCAGGGGCTGCGGGAGCAGAAAAAACAAAGGGCGATTGCGGAAAAACTGATCACAGGAGAATATGGCGGGACTCCGATGGAAAACAGGGGCAGGGATGGAGCTGCCGTAGAGGGAAGTTATCTTCATGCCCGTAAGGACTTTTTTCTGGACGATATCACATGGAATGATCTGGATATGGAACTTGTTTTCAGACGGATGAATTATGCGAGATGTTCCGCCGGGGCGGAGGAGCTTTATCGCATGCTGCGCTGTCCGGTGATGGAAGAGGAGATTTTAAGACAGCGGGATATGCTGGCGGACTGCATGATGGAGAGAAGCGCGCTTCGCGGGCAGCTTTCCATGGCGCTTTATGAGATCGGTTTTACCGGAAAGTACGCCTTGGAAGATTATCTGGACTATCTGGATGATCTGGGGCAGAGGAGTAATGCGAAACATATCCTGATGGATCTGGTCTATGTACCTGCCATAGCGCTTCTGTTTGTGAATCCGGGAATCGGCATAGCACTTTTGTTTCTGGTGCTTGTCATCAATATCATGACATATTTCAAGGAGAAGGGGGAAGCCAACCCTTATCTGGTCAGTTTTGCCTATATTCTGCGCATGATACGGGGAGCAGAAAAAGTAAAGGGGATACTGGATAAAGCCTGTCGGGACGGAAGTATAAAGACCGGCGCGCCCGGGATAGAAGAAATTTTTGTGAAGTATCAGGGCGTTCTGGAGAAGGACATCAAAGAACTGGGAAGCTTTAAGAATTTTTCACAGGTGGCGATGTCTATGTCCAACCCCGCAGGAGGTTCGGGACCTTTTGATATATTGTTTGACTATTTGAAGATGGCGCTGCATCTGGATCTGATGAAGTTTAATCAGATGTTGAAGGTCGTCAGACAGAAAGACGCGTATGTCAGGGAGTTGGTTTCCGCGGTGGGAACGTTGGATGCCTGCATTTGTATCGCTTACTTCAGGGCCTCACTGGAGAGTTTCTGCAGGCCGGACTTCGGGAAAAAATGCGGAGTATCGGCAAAAGAACTGTATCATCCGCTTCTGGAGCATCCTGTGAAAAACAGCATTGACACAGAAAAGGGCGTGCTGATCACGGGTTCTAACGCCTCCGGAAAATCTACATTTTTAAAAACCGTGGCGCTTGGCGCAGTGCTCGCGCAGACGGTCTGTACCGTGCCCGCAAAAAGCTTTTCCGCGCCTTTTTACAGGGTGATGAGTTCTATGGCGCTGCGGGATGATCTGATAGGCGGTGAAAGCTATTTTATGGTGGAGATCAGGGCGTTAAAGCGGGTTCTGGATGCCGGCGGAGAAAAATATCCCGTTTTGTGTTTTGTGGATGAAGTGCTGCGGGGTACGAATACCGTAGAGCGAATCGCAGCTTCCAGCAGGATATTACAGTCGCTCACCGGAGATGAGATCTTCTGTTTTGCGGCGACTCACGATATTGAACTGACGCATCTGCTGGAAGACTATTATGAAAATTATCATTTTGAGGAAACCATAGAAGACGGGGACATCAGTTTTAATTATCTGCTGAAAAAAGGCAGAGCGCAGTCGAGAAATGCGATCAGGCTGCTGGAAGTGATGGGATATGATAAGCAGGTAGTCAGGGAAGCGGAGATGTTGGCGGAGCGGTTTCTTGCGACAGGCGAGTGGAAAGCGTGAAAAGGGCATGGTTATTAGTATGAGAGTGACAATCTATACAGACGGTGCGGCCAGGGGAAACCCGGACGGCCCCGGCGGATACGGCGCAGTGGTGCAGTACGTGGACTCCAAAGGCACACTGCATGAGAGAGAGTACAGTGCAGGGTATAAGAAAACGACAAATAACCGGATGGAACTGATGGCGGCGATCGCCGGACTGGAAGCGCTGATCAAACCCTGTCAGGTGGAGCTTATCTCCGACTCCAAATATCTGGTGGACGCCTTTCAAAAAAACTGGATAGACAGCTGGCAGAAAAAGAACTGGAAAAAAGCGGACGGCGGCGCAGTGAAAAATGTGGATCTGTGGAAACGGCTGTTGAAAGCGATGGAGCCTCATCAGGTACAGTTCATCTGGGTGAAAGGACATGACGGCCACCCGGAGAATGAACGCTGCGATCGGCTTGCCACAAACGCGGCGGACGGTGAGGACTTACTTGACGATACAGGGTGTGAATGATATAATCAACGCAAAAGAAAAACAAGCGACTGCGCAGCAGGCATTTGTTTTTCTTGCGTGATTAACGAGCAAACGTCCGATGAAATCGGACAGTTAGCGCGATAGCGCGAGTTTGCGAGTTTACCTGTCAAAAGAAAAACAGAAGCGATAATATTAAGAAAGAAGGAATCAACGATGAGTGCTGGAGCTTTATTTGGAATGAATTTTCTGGCGTATGCCATTGTTTTTGTGATCGTAGCGGCTTTGGCGGTTGCGGCATGTTTTATCGGAATTAAGTGGAGAAAAAGCAAAGATGCGAAGGCCGTGCTGGAAGGCGGCGCTGTGGAGGAAAACAATAAAGCGTAAAAAATGGATGTTCATGGAGACATGGACATCTTTTTAGCATAAGAGCGCCGCAAAGCGTGCGGTCGTTGGTTAGCATAAGAGCGCTTACAAAGGAAAAAGGAAAAGATATATGCTAAAGTACGATACCATTTTATGGGATCTGGATGGTACGCTGTTAGATTTCAAAATGTCGGAGCGGTATGCGCTCGGCGTATGTTTAAAAACCTACGGCATTACCATGACGGAGGAAATGCTTTCGCTGTATTCCGGGATCAATGAGCATTACTGGGAGAGATTGGAGCGGGGCGAGGTAGAGAAAAAGGAACTGCTGCCCGGAAGGTTTCGGGAGTTTTTCAGACAGATGGGAATTGCGGAGATCGATCCGAATGAAATGCAGAAGCAGTATGAGAGGGAATTGGGGACAAAGACATACTATGTGGACAATTCCTATGCGATCGTGACAAGACTCAAAGAGATGGGGCTAAAACAGTATATTGTGACAAACGGTATTCTGGTCACACAGCAGATCAAGATGAAAAATTCCGGATTTGACAAATTGATAGATAAAGTATTTATATCAGATGTGATAGGGTATGAAAAACCAAGGAAAGAGTTTTTTGATATTGCTTTCGGTGAAGTTGCTGATTTTAAGAAAGAAAATGCTCTGCTTGTGGGAGATTCCCTGACATCTGATATGCGCGGTGCCAATAATGTCGGCGTGGATGCCTGCTGGTATAATCCGAAAGGGAAGCCTTTGGAGGAACATCAGGGGACAGAGAAAGCATTGCACATCGAGTACGAGATCCGAAATCTGGAGGAAGTGTTTGAGATAGTATGCCCAAATCAGAAAAACAAAAACTGAAATTATTATATCTTTTGAAAATACTGACAGAGCAGACGGATGAACAGCATCCGATGCCTATGCCGGTTTTGCTGGAAAAGCTAAAGGCGGAAGATATAAGCGCGGAGCGGAAGAGCGTTTACAATGATATAAACTGCCTGATCGACTTTGGCGTGGATATTGTTTTTGATTCCTCCAGAGGAAATGGCGGCTATTATCTGGCGTCCAGAGATTTTGAACTGCCGGAGTTAAAACTTCTGGCGGATGCGGTTTCCGCTTCGCGTTTTATCACGAAATCCAAGTCGGCGCAGCTGATCAGAAAGATAGAGAAGCTGGCCAGTAAATACGAGGCGGTGCAGCTTCAGCGTCAGGTGTATACGGCGGAACAGATTAAAAACGAGAATGAAAGTATTTACTATCATGTGGATGCGATACATACGGCGATACATGAAAACAGGCAGATATCGTTTTTATATCTGGAGTGGAATCTGCAGAAAGAACTGGTGGCACGAAAGGGCGGAGAACCTTACAGGATCAGTCCCTGGTCGTTAATGTGGAATGATGAGAATTATTATCTGATCGGCTATGATGCCGGGGCCGGTATGCTGAAGCATTTCAGAGTGGATAAGATCGGGCCGATTGAGATGTTATCGGAGCGCCGTGAGGGTGAGGAAGCTTTTAAAAAGTGCGATCTGTCGGCGTATTCCGCCAAAACTTTCGGTATGTACGGCGGCGAGGAGGAGATCGTGACGCTCAGTTTTCCAAATACGTTGGTGGGCGTGGCATTAGACCGTTTTGGAAAGGATGTTTCACTGCAAAAGCTCCCGGATGAGCGGTTTGCGGTACATGTAAAAGTAATGGTCAGCAGACAGTTTTACGGCTGGCTTGCAGGTATCGGGAAAGAGGCCAGGGTGATATCTCCGAAGCATGTGCAGGAGAGTTACCATGCGTATCTGCGGGAGATATTGGAGAACTTGCAATAGGAGCAAATGAGCAGAAAGACACAAGGGCAGACAGTTTTACAGTGGAGAGCATTATGGATATCAATTATAATGAAGCATATCGGCCCAAATATCAGGTATATATCATAAAAAAGGACGGCAGCAAAGAATCCTTTCAGGTGCAGAAAGTCATCAATGCCGTAGGCAAGAGCGCCTACCGTGTGATGGCAGAACTGACAGAGGAGGAAAAGGGAAAGATCTGTCAACTTGTCATTGATAAAGTGGAAGAGGAGCAGATGACGGGAATTCCGATCGAAGTGATGCACCATGTGGTGGAGTACGCCCTGGAGCAGATCAATCCGGCGGTGGCGAAAAGCTATCGGGATTACCGCAACTACAAGCAGGACTTTGTGCATATGCTGGACGAAGTCTACAAGAAGAGCCAGGCGATCATGTATATCGGTGACAAGGAGAATGCCAATACGGATTCCGCGCTGGTATCCACAAGGCGGAGCCTGATCTTTAATCAGTTAAACCGCGAAATGTATCAGAAATTTTTTCTGACAAGAGAAGAGATACAGGCAGCCCACGACGGGTATATTTATATTCATGACATGTCCGCAAGGCGGGATACGATGAACTGCTGTCTGTTCAATATCGGAGAGGTGCTGCGGGGCGGCTTCGAAATGGGAAATGTCTGGTACAATGAACCGAAGTCGTTAGATACTGCCTTTGATGTGATGGGAGATATCGTATTGTCAGCGGCAAGTCAGCAGTACGGCGGCTTTACGGTGCCGGAAGTGGATAAGCTGTTAGTGCCTTATGCAGAGAAATCCTACAACAGATATGTGGAGAAATATGTTTCTCTCGGCGTATCGCAGGAAAAAGCAAAGGAACAGGCGTGGAAAGACGTCTGTAAAGAGATGGAACAGGGCTTTCAGGGCTGGGAGTATAAATTTAATACCGTGGCCTCCAGCCGCGGCGATTATCCGTTTATCACAGTGACAGCAGGGCTTGGAACGGATAAGTTTGCATATCTTGCCACAAAGACGCTTCTGGAAGTGAGGAAGGGCGGACAGGGAAAGAAGGGGCATAAAAAGCCTGTACTGTTTCCGAAGATCGTCTTTTTGTATGATAAAAATCTGCACGGTCCGGGCTGTGAGCTGGAAGAATTATTTGAGGCGGGCGTGGCCTGCTCCGCAAAAACCATGTACCCTGACTGGCTTTCTCTGACAGGGGAGGGATATATTGCAGAAATGTATCAAAAATACGGCAAAGTGATCTCCCCTATGGGGTGCCGTGCCTTTTTATCGCCATGGTATGAGCGGGGTGGCATGGAGCCTGCGGATGAGGATGACAAACCGGTTTTTGTGGGACGGTTTAATATCGGCGTGGTGTCGCTCCATCTTCCGATGATTCTTGCAAAAGCAAGACAGGAGAGCAAAGATTTTTATGAGGTGTTAGACTATTATCTGGAACTGATCAGGCGGCTGCATCTGCGGACATACGCTTATCTGGGAGAGATGAAGGCGTCGAATAATCCGTTGGGTTACTGCGAGGGAGGTTTTTACGGCGGGCATCTGGGATTCCATGATAAGATAAAGCCTCTGCTTCATGCTGCCACCGCGAGTTTTGGCATTACGGCCCTCAATGAACTGCAGGTGCTCTATAACGGAAAGTCTCTGGCGGAAGACGGAGCATTTGCACTGGAAGTAATGCGTCATATCAATGAAAAAGTGGGACAGTTCAAAAAAGAAGATAAACGGCTCTATGCGATCTACGGAACGCCGGCGGAAAACCTCTGCGGCTTACAGGTGGAGCAGTTCAGGGCAAAGTATGGTATTATAGAAGGGGTTTCGGACAGAGCTTATGTGTCCAACAGTTTTCACTGTCATGTGGCGGAGAATATCACGCCGATCGAAAAACAGGATCTGGAGAAGCGGTTCTGGGAACTGTTTAACGGCGGCAAGATCCAGTATGTGAAATATCCGATTGACTATAATATAGAGGCGATCCGTACGCTGATCAGGCGGGCCATGGACATGGGATTTTATGAGGGTGTGAATCTGTCGCTTGCCTACTGTGACGACTGCGGGCATCAGGAGCTTGAGATGGATGTCTGTCCGAAATGCGGCAGCAGGAATCTGACAAAGATAGACCGCATGAACGGGTATCTCGCCTATTCGCGGGTGCATGGGGATACAAGGCTCAGCGATGCGAAGATGGCTGAGATCGGAGAACGGGTGAGCATGTAATTTTCCTCAGAGGAAAAACATAGCGCAAAATGACGCTGTCACCGGGAAGCGATAAATATTGATTTGGAAGGATGCATTATGGGATTATTATCAGGTTTATCACGTTTTGGTTTGAACAATTTGGAAAATATGGAAGTGTATGAGGAGCCGGAGAACACGAAAAGTGACAAAACGGTTCAAAAGATTGTGCAGGAACAGGATTACCTTTTTGACAAGTCCTGTATCTGTCCCATATGCAATAAGGAATTTAAAGTGCGGACGGTCAGATCCGGAAAGGTAAAACTGGTCGGGAGTGACCAGGATCTTCGGCCCCGCTATGAGCCGATAGACGCGTTGAAATATGATGTTATCATGTGCCCGCTCTGCGGATATACAGCACTTGGCAGATTTTTTCAACTTATTACGGTACAACAGGCCAAGAGCATTAAGGAAACGATTTGTGTGAATTTTACTTCTCAGGAAGATTGGAAAGAAATCTATACATACGATGAGGCTCTGGAGCGCTATCAGCTGGCGCTCGCAAATGCTGTTGTAAAACGGGCAAAATCCGGTGAAAAAGCATATATCTGTTTGAAAACAGCATGGATTCTGCGAGGTAAGGCAGAGCATCTGGATAGGAAATTGCCGGATTATGAGAATCAGAAGAAACAATGTGAGGATGCGGAACAGGAGTTTCTTCGCAATGCTTTGGATGGTTTTATGACGGCCAGACAGTCTGAAAGCTTTCCTATATGCGGATTGGACCAGTCTACAGTGGATTATATTCTTGCTGTTATGACCATGCGGTTTGAGCAGTATGATGTGACCGGCCGGTTGATTACGGCAATTCTGCAGTCAGCGGCTAATCCACGTGTGAAAAACCGGGCAAGGGAACTCAAGGAGGAGCTGTTGGCGAAGCTTCGGGAGAAAAATACAGCTTCCGAGTGATCGGTAGAGAAATTGGGACAGTATTAAAAAATATTGTTTCTTCTATAATAAGAATATGCTATACTCTAATTTGTGCGAAAATAAAGGAGGGAAAATGAGCAATGTATTCATTTGATGAAATTAAGAATGTGGATGTAGAGATTGCGGATGCCATCGTGGCAGAGCAGGAGAGGCAGGAAAGCCATATTGAGCTGATCGCTTCCGAAAACTGGGTGAGCAAAGCGGTGATGGCGGCGATGGGAAGTCCGCTTACGAATAAATATGCAGAAGGATATCCGGGAAAGCGTTATTATGGCGGCTGTGAGTGCGTGGATGTGGTGGAGAATCTGGCGAGAGAGCGTGCGAAAAAGCTCTTTGGCTGTGAATATGTAAATGTGCAGCCCCATTCCGGTGCGCAGGCAAATATGGCAGTATTTTTTGCAGTACTGCAGCCGGGCGATACCTATATGGGAATGAATCTGGATCATGGCGGGCATTTGTCCCACGGTTCACCGGTGAATATGTCCGGAAAGTATTTTAAATGTGTGCCTTACGGCGTAAATGATGAAGGATTTATTGACTATGATAAGGTGAGGGAGATTGCTCTTGACTGTAAACCGAAGATGATCATTGCCGGTGCTTCCGCTTACGCGAGAACCATTGACTTTAAGAAATTCCGTGAGATAGCGGATGAAGTCGGCGCGGTGCTGATGGTGGATATGGCGCATATCGCAGGCCTTGTGGCAGCAGGTGTGCATCCAAGCCCGATCCCGTATGCGGATGTAACGACTACTACAACCCATAAGACGTTAAGAGGACCCAGAGGCGGTATGATCTTATGCAATCAGGAAGCTGCCGATAAGTATAATTTTAATAAAGCAATCTTCCCAGGCACACAGGGCGGTCCGTTAATGCATGTGATTGCGGCGAAGGCGGTATGTTTCAAAGAAGCGTTGGAGCCTGCCTTTAAGGAATATCAGCAGCAGATCGTGAACAACGCGCAGGCGCTTTGCAAAGGACTGATGAGCAGGGGTATTGATATTGTATCCGGCGGCACGGATAATCATCTGATGTTAGTGGATTTAAGCAAGAAAGGCCTGACCGGAAAAGCTATCGAAAAGCTTCTCGACGAGGCTCATATCACAGCAAATAAGAATACAATCCCGAACGATCCGCAGAAGCCTTTTGTGACCAGCGGCATCAGGTTAGGGACACCCGCTGTGACTTCCCGGGGCATGAATGAGGAAGATATGGACAGGATCGCGGAAGCGATCGCGCTGATCATTGACGGCGGCGAAGAGAAAGTACCGCAGGCACGGGCAATCGTAAAGAGCCTGACAGATAAATATCCGTTAAATTAAAAAAAGGCATCTGTTGGAAAGACAGATGCGGAACTGGAATAAAAAACAGTAACTGCCCGTACGATGCCCCAGAGGAAATATTGACTGCAAAGCAGGCAGAATTTTCTCTGCCGGATATGGGTATCGGAAGGGCAGTTACGGAACTAAAATGAGGAGAACGAAAATGACAAATCTGGAGCTTCAGAAAATAGCCAATGAAGTTCGAAAAGGAATTATGAGAGGCGTTCACAGTGCGAAAGCCGGACATCCCGGAGGTTCTCTGTCTGCGGCTGATCTCTTTACTTACCTGTATTTCGAGGAAATGAATATTGATCCGGAGAACCCGGAAAAAGAAGACCGTGACCGTTTCGTGCTTTCCAAAGGGCACACAGCGCCGGGACTTTACTCCGCGCTGGCACACAGAGGTTATTTCCCTGTGGAAGAACTTCTGACACTGCGTCATGTAGGTTCCAGACTGCAGGGGCATCCCTGCATGAAGGAGACTCCCGGCGTGGATATGTCCACAGGTTCTTTGGGACAGGGAGTTTCGGCAGCAGTAGGTATGGCGCTTGCAGCAAAGATGGACGGAAAAGAGTATAGAACTTACACACTTCTCGGAGATGGCGAGATTCAGGAGGGACAAGTCTGGGAAGCAGCTATGTTTGCGGGGGCAAGAAAGCTGGACAATCTGGTCGTGATCGTAGATAACAACGGACTGCAGATTGATGGAAAGATTGAGGATGTATGTTCTCCTTATCCGATCGATAAGAAGTTTGAAGCATTCAATTTCCGTGCGATCAATATTGATGCTCATAATTTTGATGAGATCCGTGCAGCGATGAAAGAGGCAAGAGAGACAAAGGGGCAGCCTACCGTGATCATTATGAAGAGTACAAAGGGCAAAGGCGTATCCTTTATGGAGAACAATGCGGGATGGCACGGCAAGGCGCCAAATGATGAGGAGTTTGCGATTGCAATGGCCGACCTTGAAAAAATTGATGAAGAATTGAAGAAAGCAGGTGTGTGATCAATCATGGCAGACGTAAAGAAAATTGCAACAAGGGAAGGTTATGGCAATGCACTTGTTGCATGTGGCGCAAAATATCCGAATCTGGTAGTGTTGGATGCCGACCTGGCCGGGGCTACCAAGACAGGTGTTTTTCAGAAAGCTTATCCGGACAGACATATCGACTGCGGTATTGCAGAATGTAATATGACAGGTATCGCCGCAGGACTTGCTACCTGCGGAAAAATCCCGTTCATCAGCTCTTTTGCCATGTTTGTTTCAGAAAGGAACTTTGAGCAGATCCGCAATTCCATCGGTTATCCCCACCTGAATGTAAAAATCGGCGCCAGCCATGCGGGGATTACGGTAGGTGAAGACGGTGCAACCCATCAGTGTAATGAGGATGTTGCCCTGATGCGCACAATTCCGGGTATGACCGTTATTGTTCCGGCAGATGAAGTGGAGGCAAGAGCGGCGGTGGAAGCGGCGATCGATCATGACGGCCCTGTATATCTGAGATTCGGCCGTGCGGCAGTTCCTGTGATCAATGACAATCCGGATTACAGGTTTGAGATTGGGAAAGGGATCGTATTAAAAGAAGGAAAAGATGTTACGATCGCGGCATCCGGTATCTGCGTGGCAGAAGCGTTGGAAGCGGCAAAGAAGCTTAAAGCAGACGGCGTGGATGCGGAAGTGATCAATATCCATACGATCAAACCGTTGGATGAGGAGCTGATCGTAGCTTCCGCAAAAAAGACCGGCAGAGTGGTCACTGTGGAAGAACACTCCGTGATCGGGGGCTTGGGCAGTGCAGTCTGCGATGTGCTCTGTGCGAAAAATCCTGCTCCCGTCTGCAAGATCGGCATCGATGACACATTCGGAGAATCCGGACCGGCGGCTGAGCTTGTTGTAAAATATGGTCTGGACGGAGAGGGCATCTATCAGAAAACGAAAGAATTTCTGGCATAGGGATAAACAGATCACGCATCCTCTGCCTTGCACTTTTTTCTGTATTCCATCGGGCTCATTCCCTGGATCCGTCTGAAACTCTGGGAAAAGTAGCTGGGGGAAGAAAATCCCAACATGCCCGAAATCTGTGACAGGGAAAGCCTCGTTTCGGACAACAGATACAAACTTTCCTGAATACGGCAGGAAAGCAGGTAGTTAATGGGAGAAGTGCCGTATTCCCGGCTGAAAGAGTGCACGAGATAATATTTGCTGACATGGGCTACGGCAGCAAGGTCGTCCAGGGTCAGACTTTCCTTGAAATGATTTTCAATATAGCGGCGGGCGATAGCGCACTCTTTGCTTGATTTGCGGGCAGCGGGAACGAAAGTGACGGTAAACTGACTGTGACGCATAAGGAGCAACAGTATGACTTCCAGAAGGTCCTGACAGACCGTATCGTAGCCGGGATGCTTATTTTCAATCTCGGTCAGCAGACTGCGCAGGTAAAAAAGAATCTGTTCCCTGTCCGACTGAAAATGGATGACAGAGTAGCCGGCGCCTGCCTCATCACTGGATATCGCTTCAAGCCCATCCACACCCATAACGATATATTCCAGAGGACGGGTTTCAGAACTGACTTCGGTATGTTCAATGTTGGAATTGACGATGATCACATCATTCGTTCCGATTGGCACGGTTTGTTCTTTTGTCCGCAGATGGCCGGTACCTTCCGTGATGAAAAAGACTTCGGCACAGGGATGGGTGTGCAGCACGGAATTCCATTCGGCGCTGTAGCGGGCGGTACTGATATAAAGAAGTCTTGTGACAGAACGGTCTACCGGAGCGACTGTCAGGGTATCAAGGACATAACGGCTGGTGCTCATGATGAAATCTGCCTCTCTGATGAATGATAATGGTCTGAAGTTCCCAAATATTGCCTGATAAAATGACAATAAATATAAAAGGCGAAGCAATATAATAAAATTAAATGGATCATATTATCCTTATCATAAATCCTTTTGGGCGTTAGAACAAGGGATTTTTTTGTTGAAAAAACAAAAATTATTGCATTTGACAAAAAAATCAAAAGAAAAATTAGTCAACTTGTATAACAAAAGAAAAGGGAATTGACAAAATAAGATAAAAATATCCTAAAAGAGCAATATTTATAAAAAAATAAGCAATATTGAGGTAGGAAACGATGAGAGATACTGCTATACTAAGATATAGATAAGCAGGGAGACAAGAAACCTGTTGTATCACAAAATTACTATATTTTTAGGAGGTAAAAACCATTATGAAAAAGATACTTAGTATCTTCCTTGTAGCAGTGCTGACAATGTCTATGCTGGTTGGCTGCGGCAACACAACACCGGATACACCGGCAGAAGAGCCCGCACCGGCTGAAACCGAAGCTCCGGCAGAGGAACCGGCAGCAGAAGCTCCGGCGGAAGAAGCCGCACCGGCTGAAGACGTAACTATCACTGTAGCAGCAATTGAGACGGCATACGGCAGCGATATGTGGCAGGAAGTATGCGATGCTTTCACAGCAGAAACAGGAATCGCAGTTGAGCTGATCACAGACAAGAATCTGGAAGACGTGATCGGACCTTCCATGCAGGCAGGAGATTATCCTGATGTGATCCATCTGGCAACCGGACGTGAAAAAGCTCTGACAGAAACATTCATCAAAGATCAGAATATCGCGGACATCACAGATGTACTGTCCATGACAGTACCCGGTGAAAGCGCAGTAGTTGGCGACAAGATCGCCGGCGGTTTCACAGAGACAAGTCTGACAAATCCTTACGGCGACGGCAAGACTTATCTGGCTCCGATGTTCTATTCACCCTGTGGACTGTTCTACAACGCAGGCCTGTTTGAAGAAAAAGGCTGGAGCGTACCGACAACATGGGATGAAATGTGGGAACTGGGCGAAGCAGCAAAAGCAGAAGGCATTTCCCTGTTTACTTATCCGACAACAGGTTACTTTGACGCTTTCTTCTATGCTCTGATGTACTCTGTAGGCGGCGCTGATTTCTTTGACAAAGCGACCAACTATGAAGAAGGCATCTGGGATACACCGGAAGCACAGACATGTTTCGATATCGTAACAAAACTTGCTGAGTACACTGAGCCTACAACACCGGCACAGGCAAACGATCAGGACTTCACAAAGAACCAGCAGTTAGTTCTGGACAACAAAGCTCTGTTTATGCCGAACGGCACATGGATCGTAGGCGAGATGGCAGAAGCTCCCAGAGCTGATGGCTTTACATGGGGCATGACCGCTCTTCCGGCTGTAGAAGCAGGCGGCGACGGTTACAGCTATACATGGTTTGAGCAGGCTTGGATTCCGGCTGGTGCAGAGCATCAGGACGCAGCAAAACAGTTTATCGCATTCCTTTACAGCGATGCAGCTTGTGCAGCATTCGCAAAAGCCGGTGCAATTCAGCCGGTACTTGGAATTGCTGATACACTGGAAGGCGACAACCAGATGTTCTACGCAATCTATGACAACGGTGCAAAAGCTGCTATGGGTAACTTTGCAGCATATGACGGCCAGGTGATCAGCGTATCCAACCGTGAAATCTGGTTTGATCCCGTAAACTCTCTGGTATCCGGCAACATGACAGAAGATGACTGGATTGCCGGCATTAAAGAGTACAACGATCAGATGCGTGAGAATCTGGTACAGTAATGAGGAAAATGACTGCCATGCTTGCATGGACAGACATTTGACAAGTGAATGAATTAACGGCGGTAGCAGCAGGCTGCTCACCGCCGTTTTTTGAACAAGGGAAAGAATTTTTTCCTGCCCGATTGATAAAAAGGAGGTGCTCTGGTTCATGAAGAAACGGTCAGGCCGTAATGGATTTATCTTTCTGTGTGCGGCACCCGCAGTGATTCTGTTTACGATTTTTATGGTTATTCCGACGATCAATGTATTCAGAATGTCGTTATTTAAACGCAGTGCCTATTCTACAACAGAAGACTTTGTAGGACTGGAAAATTTTACCCGTCTGCTGAAAGACGCAAACTTTATCCGTTCCATGCAGAATACGATTCTGCTGATCGTAGTAGTGACGATCATTACGTTCGGATTTGCCCTGGTATTTGCGGCAATTTTGACAAGAGAGGAAATTAAGGGACAGAATTTCTTCAGAATTATTTTCTATATTCCGAATATTCTGTCGGTTGTCGTTATTTCCGCTATTTTCAGTGCGATTTATGATACAAACAACGGTACATTAAACAGCTTGTTATCCCTGTTTTCCAAAGAGAGTGTAGCGATCCTCTGGAAGGGAGAGGATATGGTTATGACCAGCCTGATCATTGCCATGATCTGGCAGGCGATCGGTTACTATATGGTTATGTATATGGCTTCCATGGCCAGCATACCGGTGAGCTTGTATGAAAGTACCAGCCTGGACGGTGCGGGAAGGATCACACAGTTTTTCCAGATCACGCTGCCGCTCATCTGGACCAACATCCGTACAACGCTGACTTTCTTTATCATCAGTACGATCAATATGGCATTCCTGTTTGTCAAGGCAATGACTTCGGGCGGTCCCAACGGTGCTTCCGAAGTGGCATTGTCCTATATGTATAAGCAGGCGTATACCAACTCTTCATATGGCTATGGGATGGCGATCGGCGCATTGGTGTTTGTTTTCTCCTTTGCCCTGTCTGCGTTAGTCAATGCGGTTACAAAGCGCGAACCGCTGGAATTTTAGGGGGTGCTGGAAGATGGAAAAAACAAACAGATCATCAGCCGACAGGCTGTATAAGATATTTATATATGTGGCGCTTATTACACTGGCGATCACGATTGTTATTCCGGTGGCCTGGGTATTTATGGCTTCTATCAAGGAAAACAGTGAGTTCTACGGCAATCCGTGGGCGATGCCGGCCGGTTTTTATTTTCAGAACTTTATTGACGCCTGGGGAAAGGCCAGAATGGGCGAGTATATGCTGAATTCCGTATTGGTTACAGCACTGGCGTTGGCAATTCTTTTAGTAGTGGCGCTTCCGGCGGCTTATGTGTTTTCAAGGTTTGAGTTCAAAGGAAGAAAGTTTTTGAACATAGCTTTCATGGGCGGACTGTTTATCAATGTAAACTATATTGTTGTGCCGATCTTTTTGATGCTTGTGGACGGCGATAAATTTTTGAAAAACGTCATTGGAAGCGGATTTCTTTTAAATAATGTTGTTGTATTGGCGGTAGTTTATGCGTCGACAGCATTGCCGTTTACAATCTATTTGCTGTCAGGCTATTTTTCAACGCTGGCGCATGATTATGAAGAAGCGGCTTATATCGACGGTGCCGGATACGGGACGACCATGTTAAAGATCATCTTCCCGATGGCGCAGCCTTCGATCATTACGGTCATCCTGTTCAATTTCCTTTCTTTCTGGAATGAGTACATCATCGCGATGACATTGTTATCCGATCCGAAGGGCAGTAAGACTTTGCCGGTAGGTTTGATGCAGCTTACACAGGCACAGCAGTCAGCGGCTCAGTATGGCCAGCTCTATGCAGGTCTGGTACTGGTAATGCTGCCGACTCTGATTCTTTACATCTGCGTGCAGAAGAAATTGACCCAGGGTATGACTCTTGGCGGTCTGAAAGGGTAAGGTGAGAGTATGAATTTTTGGAAAGAACATGGCAGCCTGCGCATGGCAATTATAGCAGCGTTCTTCGTGGTGGGACTTGTGCTTATCATAGTTGGCTGGAAAATGACGGGAAAACTGGCAGGTCTTGGATTGATGTTAGTTGGTCTGGTATTGCTTCTGGCAGCGCTTATGATCTATAATAAGCCTTTTGAGGACCCGAAAAAACGTTAGTTGAAATATCGTCAGGCCCCACAGAAGGTTTACGGGGTTTGACTCCCGCGGCAGTCGCCAAGCGTGCATGCAGACATGCCCGTTTGGCGCTCTGCCCGAAGGAATAAATAAAATTACTGAGGTACTGTAGAATGACAGAGAAAATAGAGAGCAGAGGACGGGTTACAATTCCTACGGATGTGGATGTAGTGCCGGAAACACTGGAGCTGCTTGAGCGTTGGGGAGCGGATGCTATCCGCGACTGTGACGGTACAGATTACCCGGAGGCTTTGAAAGCGGTAGATGCAAGGGTATATTCTACATATTATACGACCAGGAAAGATAATGACTGGGCAAAGGCAAACCCGGATGAGGTGCAGCAATGCTATATCATGACCGGGTTTTATACAGCAAAGGAGGAGCCTTTAAAGATTCCGCTGATGTCGGGTATCAGTAAAGAGCTTCTGATGGTCAATACCCGGGATGATATAAAACGTTGGTGGGAAGTGATGGACCGCAGTTTAGGGACTCCTGTGCCGCCCGGGGATTGGGATTATGATGAGGAGAACGGTTTTGTGATTTTGGAAAAACCGGAAGCATGGCATGAATATACAGTCAGCTTTTTGGCTTATCTGATCTGGGATCCGGTACACATGTATAATGCGGTGGTCAATGACTGGCAGGGAGTGGAGCATCAGATCACATTCGATGTACGCCAGCCCAAAACCCATGCTCATACGCTTACGCGCCTGCGTAAGTTTGTGGAGGAGCACCCTTATGTGGACGTAATTCGTTATACGACCTTTTTCCATCAGTTTACACTGATTTTTGATGAACTCAAACGGGAGAAATATGTAGACTGGTATGGCTATTCTGCATCGGTTTCCCCTTATATACTGGAGAAATTTGAAAAAGAAGCAGGATATCCTTTCAGGCCGGAATATATTATCGATCAGGGGTATTACAATAATCAGTACAGAGAGCCCAGCCGGGAATACAAAGATTTTATGGCATTCCAGCGTCGGGAGGTAGCGGCGCTTGTGAAAGAGATTGTGGATCTGACGCATGAGCTGGGAAAAGAAGCGATGATGTTTCTTGGCGACCATTGGATCGGTACAGAGCCTTTTATGGAAGAGTTTTGTAAGATAGGGGTGGATGCAGTTGTAGGTTCTGTGGGAAACGGTTCCACTTTGCGGCTGATTTCCGATATTCCGGGCGTGCGTTATACAGAGGGACGTTTTCTGCCCTATTTCTTCCCGGATACATTCCACGAGGGCGGAGATCCGGTGAAAGAAGCAAAGGAGAATTGGGTGACTGCCAGACGGGCCATTTTGCGGAAGCCTATTGATCGTATCGGATATGGCGGCTATCTGAAACTGGCATACAAATTCCCAGAGTTTATCGAATATGTGGAAAGCGTATGCAACGAATTCAGAGAACTTTATGAGAATATTAAGGGAACAGAAGCTTTTTGTCAGAAAAGAGTGGCTGTATTAAACTGTTGGGGGAAAATGCGTTCCTGGGGCTGCCACATGGTGCATCATGCGTTGTACCAGAAGCAGAATTACAGCTATGCGGGCGTAATCGAAGCGCTGTCCGGAGCACCGTTTGATGTGGTATTTTTATCATTTGACGACATAATAGAAAATCCGGAAATCCTGGATACGGTAGATGTAGTGATCAACGTGGGAGACGGTGATACGGCACATACCGGAGGTGCGGTCTGGGAGGATGTCAGAGTATCCTCAAGAATGCGTCAGTTTATCTATGAGGGCGGCGGATTTATCGGCATCGGAGAACCTTCCGGCCATCAGTATCAGGGGCGTTTCTTGCAGTTGGCGCCGGCGTTAGGTGTAGAAAAGGAAACAGGCTATACTCTGGGATATGATAAATATAACTGGGAGGAGCACAGAGATCATTTCATTTTGAAGGATTGTACCGGTGAGATAGATTTCGGAGAAGGAAAGAAGAGTATTTATGCCCTCGAAGGAACTGAAATTCTGGTGCAGCGGGATAAAGAAGTGCAGATGGCGGTAAATGAATATGGAAAAGGCCGCTGTGTATATATTTCCGGTATGCCATACAGTTCCCGGAACAGTCGGGTATTATACCGGGCCGTGCTGTGGAGCAGTCATAGCGAAGAGCAGCTTCGGCAGTGGTTCTCTGATAATTATAATGTGGATGTACATGCTTATGTAAAAAACGGGAAATACTGTGTAGTCAATAATACTTATGAGCCCCAGAACACCGTAGTTTATAAAGGAGATGGAGAGAGTTTTCCGCTTGAATTGAAAGCAAATGAAATACGGTGGTATGAGATATAGAGTGATGACGCAGCTAAGACGAGGATTTATATGAAGAGTGTATTCTGCGAGAACTTTGTGTATGATATGGTGAAAAATCCAACTTGTTTTGCAATGAACAGGCAAGAGCCGCATGCGGATTTTCTTGCCTGTAAGAGCATAGAGGAAGCGTTTCAAGAAAAAAGCAGTTTCCGGGTTTCTTTAAATGGTATCTGGAAATTTCACTATGCCCGGAATTACAGGGGAACGATCATCGGTTTTGAAAAACCGGAGTATTCCTGCGAAGACTGGGACGATATCCGTGTACCGGCTCATATTCAGATGGAGGGGTATGATTCCCCGCAATATGCGAATGTGCAGTATCCATGGGACGGCAGGGAAGAAATCGTACCGGGGGAAGTGCCGGAACATTTTAATCCGGTGGCAAGTTATGTAAAATATTTTGAGGTGCCGCAGCATTTTGATAAGGAGAGAGTTTATATTTCCTTTCAGGGGGCGGAGAGCGGTATAGTACTCTGGCTGAACGGACAGTTTGTGGGATACAGTGAGGACAGTTTTACACCCTCTGAATTTTTCCTGAGCCCCTATTTGAAGGAGGGAAAAAATAAACTGGCGGCACAGGTCTTTAAATGGACATCGGGGAGTTTTTGTGAAGATCAGGATTTTTTCCGGTTTTCCGGTATTTTCAGAGAGGTATATCTCTATACCATACCGGGTCTGCACATCCGGGATTTGAAAGCGGAGACGGTGTTTTCGGACGGATATAAAGAGGGAACACTGGAACTGACACTGGATGCCATGGTAAATGGAGAGAATTCTGGAAGCGGCGAGACAAAAAAGGCGGCAGGACAGATTGGTCTGTCGCTCTATATGCCCGGAAAGGGGTTTGGGCAGGAGTGCCTGGATGAGGACCTTTGTGTACTTGTGAAAAAGGAGGCTCTGTGTGCGGGCAAAAACAGGTATGCGCTGCACATCAAAGAACCAAAACTGTGGAGTGCAGAGAAGCCGAATCTGTATCAGCTTCTTGTTCAGGTGTTTGATGAGAATCTGGCACTGCAGGAGGTGTTTTTGCAGGATATCGGTTTCCGGCATTTTGAATTAAGAGACAGCATTATGTATTTAAACGGGAAGCGTATTGTTTTCAAAGGAGTCAACCGGCATGAATTCTGCTGTGAAAGCGGGCGGGTCGTTTCCGATGAAGATACGCTTCAGGATATTCTGACAATGAAGCGGCACAATATCAACGCAATCCGCACAAGCCACTATCCGAACAGTTCCATACTGTATAAGCTGTGTGACAGGTATGGTCTGTATATGATAGCGGAAAACAATATGGAGTCCCACGGAAGCTGGGATGCATTTGTAAGAAATCTGGTGCCTGCAGAAAGTGTGGTGCCCGGGGATAATATGGACTGGCTGGACGCCATGTTGGACAGGGTAAATTCCTGTTATCAGAGAGATAAAAACCATCCGGCCATTTTGATCTGGTCCTGCGGCAATGAGTCTTTCGGCGGCAGAGTGATCTATGAGATGGCGCAGAAATTCCGCAGGCTGGATGATAAGCGGCTGGTTCATTATGAGGGGATTTTCCATGACAGAAGATATCCGGCGACATCTGATATGGAGAGTCAGATGTATTCGTCGGTGGCGGATATCAGGAAGTATCTGGAGAAACATCGGGACAAGCCCTTTATCTGTTGTGAATATACGCATGCGATGGGAAATTCCTGCGGCGGCATGGAACTGTATACAGAACTGACAGAGGAGGAGCCGTTATATCAGGGCGGGTTTATCTGGGATTATATTGATCAGTCCCTGACAAAAAAGGACAGGTATGGCAGAACCTTTCAGGCTTACGGCGGAGACTTCGGGGACAGACCCACGGATTTTTCATTCAGCGGTAACGGTATTGTCTATGGCGGAGACAGGAAACCTTCGCCGAAAATGCAGTATGTAAAATATAATTATCAGAATATCAAAATAGAGATTGATGAAAAGAAGGGCTGTTTTACCGTAAAGAACAGGCATCTTTTTACAGATACAAAACAGTATGAATGTGTGGTGACGCTTTCCAGAGACGGGAAAAAGGTAAAGGAGCAATGGCAGGAAGTTTCCGTGAGACCTTTGGAAGAGGAAACGTTCTCCCTTCCGGCAGTTTTTGCGAAGGAAAGTAAGCTGCCCGGTGTTTACGGCATCGTTGTTTCTTTCCGCCTGAAAGAGGATACACCGTGGGCAGAGGCGGGACATGAGATCGCGTTTGGCGAGACAAGCTTTAAGATAGAGGCGGCCGGGGTGAAAGAAGCAGGAATTCCTGTGTATGGAGCAGATTTGTCAATCTGTGTGAAAAAGCCTTTTACAGTAATTCATGGTTTCAACAATATCGGTGTCAGAGGTGAAGAATTTGAAGTTCTGTTTTCTACATTATATGGAGGGCTTGTTTCCTACCGCTATGCGGGAAAAGAACTGCTTGCACAGATGCCGAAGCCCAATTTCTGGCGGGCGATGACGGACAATGATAAAGGGAATCTGATGTCTGACAGGTATGCGCAGTGGAAGATTGCAAGTCTGTATGTAACGCCCAAGGAGGAGATTACTGACGGGGAGCATCATTGCTATAACAGTATTGCACCAAAAGTGCGGGAAGAGAAAGAGCATGTGACGGTGGTTTATACTTATCGGATGCCGACCATGCCGAAAAGCAGTTGTGAGCTTGCTTATACCGTTTATGGAGACGGGACAGTAAAGACAGTGCTTTCTTATGATCCGGTGCCGGAACTGGGGGATATGCCGGAGTTTGGTGTGTTGTTTAAACTGGATGCGGATTATGATAATGTGACATGGTTTGGACAGGGACCGGAGGAAACTTATGCCGACAGGCTGGCGGGTTCTAAACTGGGAATCTACAAAAATCGGGCAGAGGACAATATGGCGAAATATCTGGTGCCCCAGGAATGCGGGAATAAAATGGGCGTTTACTGGGCTTCAGTGACAGATAAAAAAGGCCGGGGGATGTTGTTTGCAGGGGATAAGATGAATTTTTCCGCGCTTCCTTATACCCCTCACGAAATCGAAAATGCCAATCATGATTTTGAACTGCCGAAACGCCATCATACGGTGATCCGTGTGGCCGAGGGACAGATGGGAGTCGGCGGAGATGACAGTTGGGGCGCATGGCCGAAAAAGGAGACATTACTTCATGTGAGCGGAAAGAAAGAGTTTGGTTTTTATTTCAGGGGACTGTAGTAAGAGGTATTTTCAGCCGGATCGGTTATTGAAACAGGGTATAAAAGAGTCGGTTCATAAATAAATCAGGGTATACAGGAAAGGAAAAGATTATGGCAAGAGAAGAAAGAGAAGTATTACAAATTGCAGAGCAGTTCGAGATGGAGGGGGTGGCAAAGGGTGCTGCGCCGCATGGTAACGGGCATATCAATGACACATATCTGATAACGTGTGAGACAGATGCCGAATCCAAAAAGTATATTTTGCAGCGCGTCAATCACGAGATTTTTAAAAAGCCCTGGGAGCTGATGGAAAATGTCGTGAAAGTAACAGAATTTTTACAAAATAAGATCAAAGAAAACGGAGGAGATCCGGAACGTGAGACACTGCATGTTGTGCCGGCGAAAGACGGAACCTTTTATTACAAGGCAGAGGGCGGAAGTTATTGGCGGATGTACCGGTTTATTGATGGAGCAACCAGTTATGATGTAGTAAAAGAGCCGAAAGACTTTTATGAGAGTGCGTTAGCTTTCGGGCATTTCCAGAAACTGCTTGCAGATTATCCGGCGAAAGAGCTCTTTGAGACAATCCCGAATTTCCACAATACGGTGGACCGCCTTGCGAACTTCAAAAAGGCGCTTGAGGAGGATGCCATGCACAGGGCGGCGGAAGTGCAGGAGGAAATTCAGTTTGTACTGGACAGAGAGAAAGACTGTCATATACTCTGCGATATGCTTTCGGCAGGAGAGATTCCGCTGCGGGTAACGCACAACGATACGAAGTTGAATAATATCATGATCGATAATGAAACGAGAAAAGGCATCTGTATTATTGATCTGGATACGGTAATGCCGGGTTCCGCATTGTATGACTATGGTGATTCTATCCGTTTTGGCGCTAATACAGGGGAGGAAGATGAGAAAGATCTGTCGAAGATATCCTGCGATCTGGAATTGTTTGATCTTTATACAAAAGGGTATATAGAGGGCTGTGAGGGTTCTCTGACGCCGTTGGAGATCAGAATGATGCCGATGGGGGCAAAGCTTATGACACTGGAGTGCGGCATGCGCTTTCTGGCCGATTATCTGGAGGGAGATCACTACTTTAAGATTCATAGGCCGGAGCACAATCTTGACCGGGCGAGAACACAGTTTTGTATGGTGAAGGATATGGAAGATAAATGGGAGAAGATGCAGAAGATCGTGGAGAAGTATCTGTAGAAGGCAGTCAGAATCGGTAAAACGTTTCAGGCTTATATATTTGGGAGTGTGGTGAAAACCATGCTCCTTTTATTTTGTTCAGGCATGTTACATAAGCGACCAATACAGGAATATATATAAGAGGTTATATTTTGCATATAAATAATAAGACCTCAGGGTATCAGATGATTCTGAAGGTATCAATACAGATAAAAGAAAATATGGGTGCTTGTAATTGGGAGTATAGAGCAAATGATAAGAATCGGAATTTGTGATGACATGATAGAGCAACTTCAGATGCAGAAGGAGATAGTGCGGAATATAACAAATGGTATAGCCTTGAATGTGGAGATAGAATGTTTCCAAAGTGCAGAGGATTTGCTATGCGAAATTGAACAAAAGGGACATATGGATATGATTCTTCTGGATATTAAAATGAGTGAGATGAATGGAATTGAAGCGGCCAGGAGAATTCGGGAAAAAGATAATAGGGTAATTCTGATTTTTATTTCTTACTATGATCAATATTGTAAGGAAATGATCAACGTACAGCCATTTGCTTTTATAGACAAACCTGTTTCAGAAAAACAGATGGAAACGACTTTCAAATGTGCCGTTAAAGTGTTGAGCGAAAAAGAAGAACTATTTGAATATTCATATAAAAAGGTTTCATATAAAATTCTAATAAGAAAAATTCGCTTTTTTGAGAGTGATAAGAGAGTGATCAATATTTACAGTACAGACGGAGTTGATTCATTTTATAATAAATTGGATGAAGTAGAAAAGCAGTTGAAGCAGATGGACATAAAATTTTTAAGAATTAGTAAATCATATCTGGTGAATATGAATTATGTGAAAGAATTTCGATATGAAAAAATTGTAATGAATGATGGTAAAGAATTGAGAATTGGTCACAGGTACAAAGATGAAATAAGAAAAAGCTATATCAAGGCGATGGAAGAGAGCTGATTGATATAGGCAGCATTGCAAAAGTTTTAATAATTTCAATTGTGTGATGATGCGCCGTTTGTGCGCATCTTTTTTGTGTAACAATAAAAAATTACAGATAAACAGGTTATTTTTTACATTTAAGAGATTTCTTGTCAAAAAATGGTATTATCAAGAAAGAAAAGGAGACGATTAACATTGGCTCAGCAGTAAAAAGACATATGAGAAAAATGAAAAGAATAGATCATATTTCTGTTGGATGCCAGTAAATCAATGCAGAAGGATGGACAATGGATTGAAGCGGCAGACAGTGCATGCATGATAGCGGCAACATTGCCGGAAGAGTATGAGGTGGCTTTGCTGGTATATAATACAGAAATTATTTATCAGGAAGATTTCGGAAATGTTTGATGCAGATGTCACAGATAAAAGAAAAGTATAATCCAGCAGTGATGATAGAACTTTAAAATATTGGGTTTATGCTATGTAGAAGAAGTCCATGGTGAGCCTTTTGGAATAAAAATAAAAAGTACATAAGAGGGAACTGCTATGTTGCAAATAGCGATTTGTGATGATGAAGAAGAGGATTTATTGAATACGCAAAGATTGGTAAAAAGTGTAATGGATCATTTTTCGGTTCGCTATAATATTCAAACCTTTGACGTGGGAAAAGAATTGTTGGAAGTTTCAGTTTTATTTGATCTGATTTTTTTGGACATCAGGCTGGCGGGGGAGGATGGGATTGAAATAGGGAAGAAAATATACTGGAAAAACAGAAATGCAAAAGTTATTTTCCAGACCCATTTTAGGGAAAAGTGCAGTGATGCAGTTAATAAATCACATGCATTTGCTTTTTTATCAAAACCTGTGGAAGAGGAACTTTTAAAAAAGCAGGTGGAAGAGTTTTTGTGGACGAGGGAGAATCGGCAGGATATGTGGATTTCTTTTAAACATATAGAGTGGGTATCTTCGGAGGAGAAAGTGGAGAGACAGACCATAAGATTACCTGTACGGGAGATTATTTATTTCGAGGTTATAAAAAGCAAGAAGATTATTAAAACAGTAACAGAAAGAGGAAATTTCTTGTATTCAGGGATATTTTGTGAACTGGAGGAAAGAATTCTCCCGTTTGGTTTTGGAGTATGCAGCAGGGGAATTATGGTAAATTTTGATAAAGTTCAAAGGATGGAAAAAAGGGAACTGATTATGAGCAATGGGGTGCATCTGCCTTTATCTCAAAGAAGAAGTAAAGTTTTTCGGGAAAGTATGAGTGATTTTTTTTGTAATTCCATAGGAAATGGATATGTGTAAAACAGAGTTGTTATTCTCATTGTTTGTTTCCTGTATTGTTATTGTATTTATAATGTTCCAGTTCTGGAATGAAAAATATGAAAAGAAATACCAGAATAAATATCTAAATAAGCTTCTGGCATCTGTTTATGTAATCAGCGTTACAGAGACCATAGGAGTATATCTGATAGACTTTTTGATGAAGATATTGGATATCACACCGGATAAGCGGGAACTTTTGAACAGCATTGAGTACGCTTTTTCTAAAATAGTCATGTTGTTTCTTTATTATGTGTTGTTTGCGAAGCTATGGAAAAAGTGAATATTGAAAAACAAATTTAGAAGTAAAAGAGTAGGTTTGAAGAAATTCATTTAAAAAGAGTGCACTGCTGTCGGGGGTTGAAGTTTGTACGGAAATGTATGGCCGAGTTTAGATATTGGAGCTGGAAGGCAGTCATAGTCCCTGCTATCCGTGGCTTGTGCCTCGGCGATGAATAGCAGGGGACACTAATGATAGTGCTAAAGATGGTGTGAACAATTGATTTTAGCTCTATTCTATTGTGGAAACAAGGTCATTTAAATCTTTCAACATTGCTGACATTTGAAGGCAATCTTGTTCCATTAGACTATCGCTATTAGCATATAAGGAAACATTGTTTACCATTTTTTGCAGTAATTCAATCAGAGCCCCAAATTCGTATTTAGATACGCTGCTATTAATATTGATAATTGAAGAATGCTCAGGATATCTGAAGTTATCTTTCATATGCAATTTTCTTTGTTGGTTGTGCGGAATGAATGTTGCATGTAAAGTGGATATTATAACTGATAGTTCTCTGATTTTTAATTTTGCGAAATTAATATTAGAAGTCAGATATTGCTCATCGTAAAAAATATCCTTTAAATTGAGCGCCTGTTCCTTTGTCAGACTAATTGTATTGACAAGATCCTTTCGGCTGTGAAATTTCATTTTTTTGAACCTGATATTTTTAAAAAGCTTTGTACTGATTGGAATTGCGGCGGACAGAATTCCCCATAAAGCAAAAAACAACAGAAGGATACCCACAAAAAGGAGAGTATTGCTTTTTATATTACTATTATCCGAAATGACGATATATTGTGTCTCATTGGGTTGAATTATATAAGAGTTGTGGGATAAAGAGCTGCATAATAAGTTAGTTATAATACTTGAAGCAACTGCTGTAATTGCTTTCCAAAGCTTTGATTCAGATAATTGGTTTGTCATAATATAGGGCTGATCCTTTCTATGGTGTTGTATGTTCCGGCATAATCCAATACATTATGGCGGTATATGCCGGAACTCGTTGATATTGAAGTTGTTTTCTAATTTTAATAAAGCATTAGAAGAAAACATATAAACAGGGGACTTTTATTCCTCATCCTGAGGTTTATTTCGCGGAACAGGCGGAAGTTGATTATTGGAGAGAGCAATATTTCCGGCTTCAATGGCTTTGCAAATTGGGTGATGACATCCATAGAAAAATTCCGCTAATTGATCATCCGGATTGTTTTCAAAATAGTTCCCTACAATAATGTGGAGTGTTTCAATATATTTCAGGCATTCGTTTGCTTTTGGAGATTTGCCGTATAAAAGGGTATACATAACATACAGGTATATCAAGCTATAGCAGCTAATATGTTTTTTTTCATCTTCAAAAGCCTTGATTAAACGCTTTAGCTGCCTTAGAGATACAAAGGTAGCCATGTTTTCTTCCAGACTGAAACGTTCAGGCATTCCCAGAATGAATGCTTTGGTTTTCTGGACAATAAATTTTTTAGTGCGTCCTTCATAAAACATATGGGTATCCATATCATAAAGCTGTACGTCACCATCTCCAAAAGGATTAGCTTTCGCAACGGCGTTAATCAGCTCCATCAGGTTGAGAGAATTAAGAAATTCTTTTGTTTCATTATATGTTTCAGACAGATTAATATACGCCCGTTCGAGACAATGTGTAAAGAAACTCATGGATTGTACCTCCTTTATTATTATCATGATTTCAAAATAGTTAAGACAGTTTCTATTTGAAAGTATTACTGTGGCTGATTCCACAAAGTGTAATGATTAACGGTATTGATTGAGGTTAGTATAGCAAAGAATTTAATAAAAATCCATTGAGCATAATGGCGAAAACTATCAGGCGCAGTCAAGAATTATAGAGTAAATATTAGTTTATAAAATCTGTTATTGACATATCTAAGCTAAGATATAAAAGAATGAAAAGGAGCAATAATATGACTGAGGAAAAGCAATTCAAAGAAAAGGAACAAGTTCAATATCAACTACATATTATGAAGGCATTAGGGTGGTATATAAATATTCATAAAGATATCAAACAGAGAGAAATTGCAAAAGAGATGAATGTTGACCCGACCGTAATCAGTTATGCAGTAATTCCGATGAAAGATGCAGACTATATTACCGAAGAAAATTATCTGAAAAGTAATAAACGCCTTATTAGTATATCAAGAGCAAAGGAAATTTGTAGATGTATGAACACTACGCTGCCAAATGTTCTTTACTATTATCAATTTAGAAATGTATTGGACAATTTGGATAAAATTAACATATTCGAAAAAATGTCAAATAAATTAAATGATGTAGAAAATAAGGTGGAAAAATTGACAGAGGTTTCAGATATTGGTGGAGAGTTATTACAAGAATTGAAAAAGGGATCAAGCTCTGTATCAGTTAGTGTAGATAAAATAATTTCACATGTAAATCATCCCGATTTCCTCCCTTGGTTTGGAAAGTATTATTGTTACTTTTCCAGCACAAGTTCTGATGAGGCCGGAAAAAAGCAAATGTCAAAGTTAGACAAATTGGATGATGATACTGAATTACAAGAATTATATGAATGTTCCACTGGAGAATATATTTTTTGTGGAATTATGAATATATATAATCACGAATACTCTATGGATGGTTTATGCCATGTTGATTTCAAATTTCTGGCAAATCCCGATGAACGGTTGATTAAGAGATATTCTGGTATACTTATGCTTTCCGCGAATACGAAAGCGGTTTTTTGTGAATTAACCAGTAATGATCAGGGAGAGAAGACCTACCTCATTTTGGAAAAACAGGATTTAGGGAAAGAACAGCCTCAAGTAAGATGTTGTATGGCAATGGTACTTACCTATTCCAGTAAGGTTCATAGAAGGCGTCCATGCTGCGAGCGAATGATTATTAGTAATACTATGATCAGAAAAAAAGAAGAATACGAATCAATGAAGGCCTATTTGCGTATGAATGACAGCACGATTCGCATTACTCAGTGGGGCTATGATGAATTACTAAAAGATATTAGGCAATCTGATGATTCAGACTTGCAGAAAATTGCAGAATTATTTCCCGATTTACACAGCTTGAATGGAAAAAATGTAACTATAGAGAATTGTGCATTTATTCCTGAAAGTTTTATATATACATTAAATTCGCTGACAAAGCCGCAAAAACGTAAGTTTGAAATTTTGCTTCGTAATCATTCCATTGCACCATGGTATAGCAAGACAAAGGCAACGAAAGCAGATACGTTATTTAAATTGCTAAATTCGCCGTATGAGTAACTTAAAAGCTATCTAAAATACTCAAAATTATGTATTGTTGTCTGATATAAAGAGACTGTAAAAGTCCTGCGTCTATTGGTAAAGACTATTTTCTTATAGATACAGGATTTTTTATGGCCTCTTTTTTCACATTTAATAATAAGTTCTTTGCTGATAAAACCCAGATTTTGGAACATGTAGGATTACATAATAGGACTATTTTTTGAATACGTCATTAACGTTTAAAAATGTTATAGATTTAGTATTAAAAAAGTAGCCTGATTTTGATATGAACGATGCAAAAAGATATATTTGGAGCAGAAAAGAGATACGTTGCTTTTTCAATATTTACAACCTCACATTTTTTTCGTTAAAATATGACAAAATATAACAAAGGGGATGGAAATGGAAAAAATGGGGAGAATAGGTCTGTGCCTGTGCGTAATGCTATACCTGCTTTTCTCTCCTTCTGTGTATGTATTGGGGAAGGCGGATACAGATAAAAAAGCTGTTGTATTTCTATTGGATGCAAGTGGGAGTATGAAGACAAATGACCCACAAAGATATGCTATAGACAGTATCGCACAATTAATTTATTCTTTGCCAGAAAATTATGAAGTTGGTTTTGTGGCATATAATACAGAAGTTTGTGCGTACCAGAATCTTTTGGATAACGCGGGCAGAGGCCAGATTATGACAGCGGCGCAGGCAGTGGTCTATGATGGTTACAGTAATGCAGGGGCCGGACTGGCACAGGCAGTAGATATTCTGACATCCGGTTCGGCTGATGAAAAAAGTATAGTGATGCTCTCCGACGGAGAATTTCTGATGGCGGATGAGACGCTGGAGGAACAGTCTCGTGCGGCATATCAGGCGGCGACAGACAAAGCAGTGCAGAATGGGATTGCGATTCATGTAATTGGACTTGGTGAAGATATGGGGAATGCGGAAAATTCGATTTTTCAAGCAGCATCCTTAACAGCAGGCAGCATTTACTATACTCCTCAGGCACTGGAACTTCCCACTGTGATGAACTCTATACTGACAGAAGATTTTGGTATTAAACAAGTAAGTGCAGCGATCATAGATACAGATGGGGAAACGGAGCAAATTTCAGTTGAGCTGCCGTTTTTGTATGCGGATACTGTAAAAGTACTGCTGACAAGTGATTCGTCTATACAAAATGTAAAAACAAATTTTAAGGCAGATAATGCCTTGCAGACAACGGGAGAAAGATATTCCCTTATTCAGATAAATAATCCCCAGAGCAGCCAGATAGAGCTCAGCTTTGTCGGAACCGCCGGCAGCCGGGTATGGATCACACTGATTGCGGAATACAAAGTAAGTCCAAAAGTGAGTATTACATATAAGGATAAAGAACCAGCGGATGAGACAGCAATCCGATATGAAAGAGAAGCGCTTCTGGAATATACCTTTTATGATGCTGATAATGAAAATATACAGTTATGGACGGAAGACTATTTTAATTATGGCAAGATATCTGTTCAGTCAGGAGAGCTGACAGAAGAAAAAGCCTTGGAGAACGGAAGACTCACAGATAAAAGAATTATAACAGAGGAGCTGTCAGAGGAAATACACTTTGACTGCACTGCCTTTCCAGTGAACGTATTGACCATAGAAGATATTGTATTGGAATTTGAAGAGGCTCCCCTTCTTCCGATACCGGAACCAGAACCGCCATACATGTTATATGGTATTGTTGCAATAGTTATATTGGGAATTGTTGTTATCCTGATATTTCGGAGACCGGAAGTATCTTCGGGAAAAAAGGCAGCTACGCCTCTAAATGACCGTCCGGCTCCCGGAAAATCCAGTTATGTGGGGAAAATAAACATCTATATTACCAGAACTCCATCAGGTTATGATATCGATCCGTTATCTTATAATTTGTTCCGGCTCCCAGGCGCAAAAGTAATATCTCTGGCAGAGATATTGGAGAGCTGCGGTGTAAAAGAAATATTTGAAGGTGCGGACAGGATATATTTGAGCTCAGGACAGGGGAAGAGTGTGATTCTGACCAATCAATCTGACTGCTGTATTATGAGGAGGGGGGAAATATTGATGAAGCGGCGAAGCTATCCGCTATCCGAAGATACAAAAGTAGATGTTACCTTTGAGGATGAAATGAGTGAATTAACGTTCCAGTATAAAGTTCTAAAATCGTCCCAAATGGGCTGAAGCCTATATGGCAGGCGGTTTCAAAAGAAACATTTAAAAAATAAAAAAGGAGTGGAGAAGGATGGAGATAATAAACCAAACAAATCGGACACTGCTTCTGGAAGTGATTAATCCGGACAAGATGGATCTGCTGACACTGGTGGGAGATGTACGTGGCCAGGATAGTTTAAGTGATGACAAGGCACGGGAGATTAATCAGTATCTGGAATGCCACAGTTATGAAGAGATGGAACGTAAGTTTGAACCACGCGTATGGTCATTTTATGATGCAGCTTCCCAGTCGGTTAAATATACGTTGGAAAAACCGGAGAATATTCCGGAATCCATGCTGACCGTTATCAATTTAAATGATTATGACAGTTTTTTTAAAACAATCCTGACTGTTATGAATTCAAGAAAATCTCAAGGGCTTTTGAACGTGGAGTTCCATTTTGAAAAGCTGTTGGAGATGATTTCACCCAAAAAGGTGATGGAAGATATTAAACAGATCCGCAAAGAAATACAGTATAACTATAAGAAATATTCAGAACTGGAAGAAGGTGATCCTGCAAAACTGGATCTGGGAGATAAGCTGAACCTTCTGTTTGAAGATGCCAGTAAAAACTATAATAATATAATGGCAATGCTCCCACTGGCAATTGAAGATATCAAAACCCGCCTTTTGCTGGGGACAGGTGATTCGTCGGATAATGAAAAGGGAGTGATTGCCGGTGTCCTGACTATGGCGGAAAACGGAGAACTGAAAGTATTGGAAGCTCCGAAAGAAGAGATGACTAGCCTGGCAGTTCTGGAAGATACGGAAACGACAGGGCTCATCGAAGTACTGAAAGAAGATTATCAGTCGATCAGTGAGGAAACGCCTAACGATTATGTGCAGAATCTTGTGATACGGACTTTCTGCCCCTTGACGAGCATGAGCCAGTCAAAAGTGGATGTGGAAACAGAAGTGACAAATTATAACTCTTATCTGGAATTTTACCGCACATCAAAGGACAATTTTATTAAGGTTGTAAAACCGTTAGTGGAAAAACTTCTGGGCATCAGGATGTTCTTTGACCAATATAAGACCAAGACAAAAGAAATGGCACCATCGTTGGTGATTGCTAATGTTTCGCCGGAGATGCTGGCAAAGAGTTCTAATATTCCGCGGCTGATTACTTACCTGAATACGACAAACAGTAAAAATAATTTTAAAGATACGATTTGGTATGCAATCTATCCGAATTTATCATGGAATCAAAATGTTACTAATAAGATTCATCGGGAAAGATTCCAGGGAAATGTCAGAAAAGCAGGAACAGACGTAAACAGTATGGAATCTTTGGCTCTTTTACTGGATGTACTGAAAGATTATCGTGTTGAGACTTTCTTTTCTTTTGAGAACAGGGAGGAAACAACATTTAATGCGGTTGCTGCAGAAGGGATTGAAAGGGTAATGGAGCGCTGCACGCCTCTGATGGGGAAGCCTTACAGTGAATTTGCAATCCCTGTGCTCCCTAATTTTACGGTTCTTCCGAAAAATAAATCCGGTGTGGTTCTTGACAGTAAAATGCGTATGACAGATGCGAACGGTGTGGAACTGTCAAAAGAAAAAGAAGACGTAATAAAGCTTTGGATTGAAGGTGTTTATATTAATGGTGCGTATGTGGCGGCTGGTTTTCGCGCGGCATGTCAGTGTCCGGAATATATAAAAAATCATTTTGCGGTAAATAAAGTGAAAACAGATCTGGAATTGCCGGGTGTCAGATTTGATATTGAAGCGGGCAATAATTCTTTGATGGCATATACTACCATGCCCAAAGAAATCACAGGATTTACTAATACGATTAAAAACCAGATCAACCAGAAGAGCTTCGGATGGATATTTTCATCAGAAAATGTGTCTTTAAACGGCGCGGCAATCACGAATATAACGGTTTATAAAGCGAGGAACCTCTTATACGACTCTGAACACTCGACTTATGAGCCGGTATATAAGACGCAGGTTACTACTTATATAGAAAGGATTCTTCGGTATGTGACAGGAGATTTCAAGGAAGATAATATCAGGAACTTCTTCTCTAACAACCCGAGAAGCCAGAAGAGTCAGTGGCTGGCGAAGAAAGACTGTATTAATGCAATTGTCAGGGATGGAGACAACCTGGAATATACGATTGATGAAAACACAGGAATCTGTGAACTGACAATTTCTTTTAATGGCAGTCCGAGAAACCTGGAAGTGCAGATTAACCGTCTGGCTTCCAATGTATAGTTAAACTCAGTTATTTATAAGGAGGAATGAATTTATGGGATTCAGAGTATCAATTGATGGTTTGGGACCAGTAAACCTGACCGAACAGTGTGTAAAAAGAGTAGAATTTCAATCGGAGATTCCAGCTGATTCCAATGCGAGGGCGACAGATAATGGTGCCACATTGAAGATCTGGGGAAAGATGCTGTTCTCATTGGGAGCCGAGGCACAGGATGCAACTTTAAATCTGGTGAAATGGAGCGTAGTTCCCAGTGAAAGTGCGGATGCTTACAGAAATGTGAAAGTGGATGTCGTGGCAGCCGGGCAGATCGTACGTCAGGTCACCCTGCCCAATGCGTTTGTTATGGAGTATGAAGAGGCACTTGATGATGAAACCGGAGTGGGTGAATTTTATCTGCATGTAAAACAGAAGAAGGACCTTACCAGAATGGTTGCCATTGAAGGTGGATTTGGAGCATAGGGAGGAGTGAGAACATGTCATTAAGAGTAACGATCAATGGTATAAACAGTTTTGAAGTTGCAAAAGAATGTGTACAGAAGGTAAAATTCCGCACGGATATCCCGTTGGATTCTAATGCAAGGACAAAGGATGTTGGATGTACATTGGAAATAAGCGGTAAGATTCTGGTAGCGACGGATGGGGATCCTTTTGACAGTACACTCCAGATGGGTAAGTGGTCTATGGTTCCTGCCGAAGATGCGGCGGCGTACCGTCAGGTGGAGGTAGAGATCATCAGTGCAGGTGTCGTGGAGAGGAAGTATAGCTTTTCAAGAGCATTTGTAATTGATTATAAAGAAGATTTTTCAAACAGTGACGGAACCGGTCAGTTTACAATCGTAATCAAACAGAAAAAAGACAAGCTGGATGCGATTCAGATTGAGGGCGGATATGTAGGAGCCTGACGGTTATTGAAATGCAGAGAAAGGGCATGTCTCAGGTGGACGTGCCCTTTTGACAGTCATAAATGAGAGGCGGTGGCAGAGTTGGGAGACTGGTATCATATCCTGCAAATTTCAGAGAATGCAACAGAGGAAGAGATTAAGGCCGCATACAGAAAGCTTGCAAAAAAATATCATCCGGATACACACCCGGGGAATAAAGAATATGAGAGACGGTTCCTGGAAATCTCAGAAGCTTATAGTATCCTTTCGGATTATAAAAAACGCCAGGCATACGATGAAGAGCAATGGCAGAAGATTCAAAGTCGGAAAACTCAAAAAAGATCAACAAAAAAAAGGACGCCGGAAGCGGAATCTGTGGATTTTCAAAATATTTCCAAAAGTTTTGAGGAATTTTTTGGTTTTAACCCGGATACCAGAGATATCGTAAATGAGAAAAAGCTGAATCCGGAATCACATAACCCGTTGGATACTGCTGAACTGTTTGAAAAATTTATGGGGATAAAATTATAGTTATGAAAAGGAAAATCAATCTGATCATTGCAATTTTTTGCGTGGCCATCGCCGCTCTGTTTTATATCAGGATGGGGTTGCCTGATGGATGGCCTTGGATAGCAGGGGCAGTTGTTATTGGTCTGATCCATTTGTTTCTTCCGTCAGATTCTGAGAGACAGAAAAGTGAAAAAGAAATGGTTCTTTTTTCTGAAGAGGTGCCTACGGAACTAATACTTCTGAATGAAGAAGATGGCAGGATTGCCTCATGGAATATTTATGGAAAAAATGGAGTGGTGATCGGACGGGATGTAGGAGAAAATCAGGTAAATGTGAACCTGGATCAGGCAGTCTATGCCAGTATGATCGATATAGAGCATGCCGTACTGAATTATTCGGGCAATAACTGGTATATAGAAGATATTTCGTCACAAAACGGAGTAAGTGTGCAGAAGAGAGATGGAAAGAAATACAAAATCTCTTATGGAAAACCATGCAGGCTCGAGCGGGGCGATATCATTCACATCGGTTTGACGAGGCTCAAACTGATGTAGATGTACTACTATATATGGAGGAAATGAAAAATGGGAGATATGGTTTCAAATTTAATTCGATGCCAGAATGGGCACATGTTCAGCAAAAAGCGCTATGGTACAGTATGTCCATATTGCAATCTGGAGACTGCCACGCCGGAGAAAAAGGAGGCTGGCCAGTCAGATATTGACGTTGAAGAAGCTCTTTTTAGGGAAGATGTCAAGCCGGTGTGCGGCTGGATTGTATGCATCTCCGGTCCAAGACAGGGTAAGGATTACAAAGTCGTATCAGGGAAAAATTTCGTGGGAAGAGCAGATGATATGGATATTCAGATACTGGGGGATAATGAGATATCCCGCCGTAACCATGCTGTGATTGTCTTTGATCCTAAAAAGAAAGAGACGGTTCTTTTACCGGGAGATTCCAACGGATTGGTATATCTGAATGAAAATGCGGTATATGTGCCTGCATCACTCAATCCTTATGACAAGATAGAGCTGGGAAAATCAACTTTTGTGTTTATTCCATTTTGCGGAAAAAACTTCATGTGGGGGAATGCGGCAGAATAAAGCCGGAGGGATATATGGATATTTATAGCTGGGCAATCATTTTGATGGCAGCCTGTGTTTTTGTACTGGAATTTATGAAACTGTTTATGAAACCGCCTGCAGAGCAGAAAAAAAGAAATCATACAGATATTGGGAACAGTATGACAATCGGCAGCCGTGAGATACAGGAAGATCAGATGGATACTCTGGAAACCGATGACGGCATCATCGCAGTGCTTGCAGATGGGGCCGGACAGGCTTTTGGCGGTCGGATTGCCAGTCGGATTGCCGTGGATACATGCATGGATATTTTTAAAGATTATAATGCTTTTAATAATCCACAGTATTATTTTCGAAAAGCATTCCATTGCGCAAACAAAGAAATATTGAAAGCACTGGGGGATGAAAGAAGGGGATCTGCCAGTGTGGGCTGTGTTCTCATACAGCAGGGGTTTTTGTATTATGCTCTGGTGGGAAATATAAAGATATGTGTCTATCGGGAAGGCGCGCTTGTGCCAGTATCCTCAGGGCACACAGTAGCCGTGTTGGCAGAGCAGAAATTTCGGGAAGGAATCATTTCAAGGGAAGATGCGCTTGCCCTTTTGGAAAACCATCGGCTCTACAACTATTTAGGTCAGGATGAATTTAGGGATATTGAGTATTTTGATGCTCCCATCAGACTGAAACGTGAAGACATTGTTGTACTGATGAGTGACGGAATTTATGACCTGTTGGGCTTTAAAGAGGTGGAAGAGATTCTTGCGAAAGCATCTGATTGTCAAAGTAAGGCATTTGATATCATTGAACTGGTAAATGGGCATCCTGCGGAAATGAAAGATAATGCAAGCATTATCCTTCTTAGGACAGGGAATGGAGCAGAGGCATCATGAGAAAGCAAAATGCAGAGTTTAAGACTGCTTTTACTTCGGAAGCAGAACACGATCTGAAAAATACAGATTATTTCGGCTTTGTGGAACTGGATGATTTTGCATGTTATGTGATGGCGGACGGAATTGATGACCAGATGGATGCGATTAGCGCCCGTCTGGCGGTAGCCGCTGTAGTCAGTACATTTTCGGAATCCCCGTCTATGAGCAAACGAACCATGCAGGCATGTCTGCATGCAGCAAACAGGGCACTTCTGGAAGCAAGGAGCAGAATGAAATTAAAAGCATCAATCATTGTGGTGCTCACTAATTATGTGAAGTTGCGGTATGGACAGGCGGGAAATATACGTTTGCGTTTGTATCGCAATGGTTTTATCCGGCTGGAATCTACAGACCAGTCTCTGACAGCGGATCTTGTAAAAGAGAAACGGGTAGAACGAGATATGGTCTCAATCCATGAAGAGCGGAATAACCTGTATGCTTATCTGGGGCAGGAAAAAGAGTTCCATCCGTTTATTTCCCCAAAAATCAAACTGGCGAACACAGATGTAGTGGCCTTATATACCAAAGGTGTCTGGGAACATGTAGATGAAGGGGAACTGAAGGATGTAATTGCAGAAGCTTCAAATGAACCGCAGGAACTGGTTGACAACGTGGAAGAGCTGCTTTTGTCAAGGCAACCTGAAAATCTTGGGAAATATACATTTGCCGCCCTTTTTATCAATAAAGTATTCACAGACCCTAATAAAAAGCGGCGAATGCGGAGGATTCTGATGGCTGTTATACCGGTTCTTATGATCTTGATCGTGATAGCAGTCATCATGGTCACCCGTTATAACAGAAAAATGGAAAAGAAAGAGCAGATGGAGCTCGGATATATGGACACCATTGAATACATTCAGGCCGACAACTATGTACGGGCCGAAGAGAGGTGTATGGAGGCTCTTGTTTTAGCAGAAGAATTGAAAGATGTGCAGATGCAGAAGGAACTGGGAAATTACCAGAAACTGATCGAGACGGTTCTTTTGGCAGAGCAGCAGCTTGATAATAAAAAATATGCAGAAGCACAGGAGGGTTACAGGCAGGCGGTAAACCGTTCCAGATATGTGGATAATGTTGGAATGGAATATATTAATGACAAACTGCTTTTAACATCAAATTATATTTCTGTCTATGACATGATCAATCTGGGAGACACACTGGCGTTAAATCTCCAATATGACAAAGCGGAGGATAAATATCTGGAGGCCAAGGCGCTTGCCGGCAGAATTTATTTTGATGAGGGACGAACCAGTGCTATGGATGCACTGGAAAAGCTCTATACAGACCAAAAAGCGGAAAAAGAAGCGGAGAATGAGGAGATAAAGGCGCAGTTAGTTCGGCAGGAATCAGGGGCCAATTATATATCCAAAGGGGATGAAGCCTTTGCCCGAGGAGATTATGAAAGCTCTCTGGTATATTATACTTCCGCAAAGCAGATATACAGCGATATGGGAGATGATATCCAGACGGCTGTGGCAGAGGAAAAGTTTGCCATAACACATCAGAAAATAAAAGAGAGGAATACACAAATACAGGAAGCGGAAAGTTATATAGAACAGGCCGGGAAAGCAGCATACGCGGCGGATTATATAACGGCCAAGAAATATTATCTTTTGGCAAAGGATGTATATGCATCTCTGAAAATGGAGGATAAATTGGATGAAATAACGCGGAAAATGGATGCACTGGATATAAAAGCTGAACTGGAACCAAAAACAGAAAATCTGCAGGAGGGTATTACGGAGTCGGCAGGATGATCATACAAAGGATTTACATACAGGAGATATAAAGATGGAAAATATTCAGGGCTTTGATATGAAAGCGTATATTGAAAAACGCATGTTAGAGATAACAGATCTGGAAGAACGGAAGCTGTTTAAAAAAACGGTCGGGGATATTCTTCTTTCTTTATATGATTATAACAAAGAATCTTATAAAAAACTGGAAAAGCAGATTCTGGAAGAATGCAGCCTCTCACAGGAGAAATATGCCATCTATGTTACTATGACAGACCGACGGCATTATGACGCAACGGATAATTTTATGCACCCTATGCGCCCTGATGATATAAAAGAGGAAAAGGTGAGTTATCAGGATATTCAGAGTGCTCTGTCAAAAAAAGAAGAACTGAAACTATACACGATATTTTTTCAGGGAAGTACATCACAGATTTACAAGCTGCTTCATCAGAAAGAGAGAGTTTTTCAAGGGAGGATCAGAACAGAAAAAAGAGAATATAATGCAACCTTTTTGGTAAGACAGAACAGGGAGTATATAAATATGATTGAAGCCCTGTATTATATATTCGGCGCTAATTACAGAACCTGGTTTACGGTTTGTACAGCATACATTACCAAAATGCTGGATGTATATCTCTGCGATGCGGAGAAAATAGAGGGAAAAGAAGAAGTTCTTGAAATCTGGATAGATTTTAAAGAGTATTCAGAACTGGTTCAATATGACGTGATCCCTTTATGGAATCTGAAACCGCTTACAGAAAAGACCAGTACTTATCCGAATCCCTGTATTGACAAGATTAACTATGAACATCAGATTTTTTCCCAGAAACTGGATCCCAAGTGTGAATATCTGATTCGGAATACCGATGTGGAAACTACCAATATCCGCCGCCTGAACGGGGATCTCTTTATCACTTGCCCAATCAATCAGCCCTGCGAGTGGCAGATGTATCAGGTGTGTCAATGTTCCGGAAAAGAGAATTATCCGTATCCCGTTCTTTCAAACCAGTATAAAGACAGCTTTTCCGGCAGTGTTACGGAAATGTTCAGAAAGAGCATTAAAACTAAAGGCGAAATGGCTCGACTGATAGAATCTTTTGACTACGGGGCATATGTAACTTTCAGTGGCTTCAGTATCTGCGAGAGCCTGCCGGAAGAATGTATTCCGGGAAACTATAATATGGATGGCTTTATTCGGGACGAGATACGGACAGGAGGTTTTAGGCAGGCATTGATCATTGATTTTTCAGCCAAAGATCCGGCATGTTATTTGAATGAAGATATCATGAGTTTTCTGGTGACACAGGTACAGAGGGTATTTCCGGAATATCATTGTGCCGGACGGCTGATATAGGGGGATATAAGTTGAATTTTTTATGGGATATTGCGCTTTGTGCAGAGGAACAGGGGTGGAAAGAGAAAGAACTCTTTTTCAGACAGGCGAAAGAATACAGCCCGTTTTTTGAGCAGTCTTTTTCCTGTGTGAATGAAAGACAAATGGAATCCGGTACAGTCGAGCTGAATCTGTTATATCGGTTTGCGGATATCTTTCAGGAAATACTGGCACCGGAAACAGTTGGACTGGAAGAAAAGGAATATGAAGAGTTTTGTGATTATTTTGTGGATGCAGCGCTTCACACCATTTTATTTACGGATTTAAGGCATGGTCTCAGTAAAAGGGATATTTATATCCGTAAGATACTGGCAGAACTGTTTGACGGGACATACTGGAAAGGGGCAGTAAAAAATTTCCGTCAGATCGAACATAAAAAGCAGAGCCGCCTTGCGGCATTGCTTCTGATACAGATGGAAACAGGCTCTTCTCTGATTATCTTCAGACGAGCAGTGCTGGTTTTGTATCCGGACGCCATGTTGTACCAGATGAAGAATGAACGAAAAAAGCTCCTTTTATATCTAAGCTGCCCGAAAACAACTGCTGCAGAACAGATGATGCAGTTTGCACAGGACATGTTTTTACCAATCGGATTTGATCTGCGAATATTCTGGCAGTATCATTTCGGCATAATCGGGATAGAAGATACCATGAAGCTGGATGAGATGGCACTTTACTGATCATTTACAGGAGGATCGGACAGACGATGGATAAATATACCTATACACTAAAACAGAATCCCTATAGGGAAGAACAAACCAGTTACAGAAAAGAAGAACTGGAACTGATGACAACTTATCAGCTGCGGGATATCTGTTGGAGGGAGAGGATTATTAATGGGATTCAGGCACCTCTTGATAAGGATGCCCTGATCCGCCAGATTATGCGGTTCAGGGGAAGGAAAGAAGATCTGTTTATCACAAAATACAGTAAAAAGGGGATAGAGCGTCTGGAAAATGTGTTGCACACGGCCAGAATACACATATTGCCACAAGCGATACAGGGCTGCGCCAGGATCATTACCTATGCCGGAATTGGTGTTACCAGCGCAGATGGATTTACAATCGGCTACCTGCCCGAGATCGTGGATACGAATGCTCTTTTAGTAAGTGGGAATCAGATATGTACTGTTTTCCAGATACGGCAGTGCAAAGGACGGAAAGACAGGCTGTATCTGACAAAGTCTGCAGAGTTTCCCTGTAGGGATTCCTCCATAAAGAGTTACCAGATCTACTGTATGGATCGAAAACAGTCAGATTTGCTCTTCCGACTGCATGAAGAGGAATATGAGATGCAGCCGGAACACTTGAATTTCTACAGAGTGCCGGTCATGGATTTTCAGGTTCGTAAGCTGATGGAGATGGATATGCCCCTTGTTATCGATTTCGGGACAACAAATACAACGGCGGGCATATATCTGGATTCCAGTTACATAGAACAACTGGAAGGAGACCCGATTAAAGACTGCCTGCGGGAAAATGAAGCAAACTACGTTATGTACCAGACAGATAAGGAAGAGGAATCTCCTGTTCTGCCGTCCATAGTGGGAGTGATCAATATTCAGGGGGATAAGATTCAATATGTATTTGGCCATCAGGCAAACCGGCTTTTTCATTCCAGTTATATTGATGAGGGATTTTGTGTTTTTTATGATATAAAACGCTGGATCAGTGATCCGGAGAGGCAGGAAGAACTGGTGGATCGGAGCGGGCACCGGTGTTATGTAAAGCGAAAAGAAATCATCAAAGCTTTCCTCCAATATGTTATAGACTGCGCAACCCAGCGTTTTAAATGCCGTTTTAGCAGTCTGCATATATCAGCGCCAGTTAAACAGAAAAGACTGTTTGTCAGGCTTTATAAAGAGATATTTCCGGAATACCGGATCATGGAAGAGACGGATATGCTGGATGAGGGCGTGGCGGTACTTTATAACTCGATCTCGGAACTGATCACGCAGAACCGGTTCCATAATAACGAAGAGCTGCAGGCACTGATCATCGATTGCGGAGGCGGAACCACGGATCTTTCCTCCAGCCGTTTCACCATCAATGATCAAAAGGTTTCTTACAGAATCCGCATTTCAACAGCTTATGAAAACGGGGACACGGATTTTGGCGGGAATAATCTGACTTACCGCATTATGGAACTGCTGAAAATTGCCCTTGCCCATGAATTGGATGAGTCAGGAGGAATCCGGGTAAAAGACATTATCGAGAACCTGGGGACAGATATCTTTCGGAGAATCGACAGGGAAGGGGCAGATCAGGTATACCATCTTCTTGATACGGAATACCAAAAAGCAGAATCGGTTATTCCCACAAGGTTTAAAGATTATGAACATAGAAGCAATACGGACTATTTTGCCGTAAAGAATAATTTTTATTTTCTTTTTGAGTTGGCAGAAGAGATTAAGAAGGTATTTTACGGGAAGGAAGATGCGCTGCGTGTGGCGGTCAGCAGCATTTCAATCTCTGAATCGGCGACGGTATGCGTGCCGGCCGACCGGTTTAAGCTGTCGGTATATACAGATGGCAGGCTACGGGTATTAAAAGACATTCCTACAGTATATTTGAGTATCAGCCAGTTGAACCGCCTGCTTCAAGGGGATATCTACCGGATTGTGAAAAGGTTTATCGAAACGCCTTATGAAAATGACGCTCTACAGAATTATTCCATTATGCGTCTGACCGGACAGTCCTGTAAAATCAATCTGTTCAGAGAAGCATTAAAGGAATTTATCCCGGGAAAGATTATTGAATCCTCAAAACGGAACCGGACAGAAGAGGAAGAATACGGACTGAAGCTGATGTGTTTGGACGGGGCCATCAAATATATCAGGGACAGGCGTTTTGGATATGCGGATGTAACAATCGTGAGCGAACAGCCGGCATTTCCGTATATCGTGACGGCAATCACCCATACGGGAGAGGAGCGGGCTCTGATACGCAGCCTGGACAGGGAGCAGACATGGGGGTATATCTCCAGAAATATGACAGATCTGACATTGCAGCTTTTTCTAAAAGATTTGAATGGGCAGCAGCGTTATAAGTATAACTGCTCTTTTAACCGCAATGAATTTAAAGCAGCAGAAGCAGAGGAAATCGTGGAAAAGTATCAGGGAAGGATTGTTCAGGATGATGTGGATTCCATTGTGGAGAAGGAACTGAGATCTTTTGTGTTGGCAGATGAGGAACGTTGGGGATTCCTTGTGGTGCCTGTTCTTCGTAAAGAGGAAAGACTTATGTTGGGACCGGATCAGTTCTTTCTGTTTGAGACGGAGGACTGGCTGACAAATTTCTTTGATGGAACAAAATAAGGAGGATTGGTTATGTGGGTGCAGGCAATTCCGGTTTTTCAGGATATTCATATATTGAGAAAAAGCATGCTGGAGACACTTTCAGATTATACTTTCCTGACAGACAGGCTCCGGTATAAAGGTTATGGGAACGGGATACTGGCAGGCTGTGAGCTGACTACAACGGGAGATTCCATTGTACTGAATGAGGGCATCATCTTTTTTGAGGAGCAGATGTTTCTCATCAAGGAGCCCATCTCCATTATTTACCACCCGACCAATACTACAATAGTGCTGAAAATTTGTTTTTCTGATCAAGTGGAAAAGGATAATTTTATTTGCCGGGAGATCGATTTGATGCTGACTGAGGAAATGCTGTGTAAAAAGGGTGAGTTGGAGCTGTGTCGGTTTAAATTACAGGAAGGAGCGAAACTGCGTTTCCTGTATCAGGATTTTGGAGACCGGAATACGGAATTTGATACCTTAAATACAATCTATGCTCCATATTCCGTGAAAGGCGGAAGTACCCTGTCCCCGGATATCCTTCGGGAATTTGCGGAGGAGATGCTGAAAACAGAGGAACTTTCGGTGATAGATGAGCTGTTTGGCTTACAGATATTGGGGAAAGAGAGACCGACAGATCTTAAGACGTTAGCGTCTTATTTGGAGCGCAGGGACAGGAAAAAAATGCAGGAGATTTCCAACATTGCGATTTATAAAGAACTGGCAAGAATCCTGAGAGAAGTAAAATACGGGGAAAAGGCAGAGACCGGAAGTGTGAAAAAACGGTGGAATATTATGGTGGAGTGAGAGATATGGGGCAATTTGAGTATTTTCTGGAACAAAATACGAAATTAAGAGAAAAGCAGTTTTGCGACTGTCTCAGGGAGTGTATGGAAAAGAGGAACGGATATCTGGAGAAGGACGTTCGAATGGTATATGAAGAGAATAAAGAGGATATTACAGAATCTTTTCGGGCAGCATTCAGGGAAGGTATCAGACAAGTTGAGATTATGCAGACTTCTTATGTGAAAGAGCTCATCTGCTATATCCATCTTTCTTATTTGCTCAGCAACGCCTTGACAGGGGAAAATAAAGTGAAGATTGATTTTTATGACAGGCGTTATTTTGCAGACTTACAGGAAGTAGACTGCTTTTGGGATTATGGAGTGCTATTTCCGACATACAAGCAGGAGCTGTTTGAGATGGAATCCCAAATGAGACAGGAAGTGCCGCGTCTGACACTATATGAATTGCAGAAAGCCAGAACATATTTTCAGGTGGAAAATTTCATTGTATTAGGCTCCATACTCCGGACTCTGATAAAGGAGGCGGAGATCAGAGAATATGCCGGCAGATATCTGGCTCCGGAAGCAAGGGTGTTTTATGGGGCATATCTGGATCAGGCGGAGTTGATCTGCAAATGGGAGAGGGAAAGAGGATGAACTGTTATTTACTGAAAGAACTGGGGGGAGCCAGGACACCGAATATTCAGAATTATAACCAGACGATAAATTATCGAGCGTTTGAACAGAATCAGCCTTATAAGCTCCCGGAACGAAGCGTCTGTATACTGAATGCCCCATTTGATACCAGTATTGTTCTTTTTGATCCGTTTCCATTATTCAGCTCGGAAGCTAAAAAATCACTGGAACTATTTTTATGGGACTGCAGATATAAGGAATTTATTTTTCTGGATCAGAAGAATAATAAAAGAGAGAAGTATTTTCTGCCATTTTTTTACCGCATCAAGGGAAGATTAGGAAGACAGGAAGACGGAAAAGAAACAAGTGTGTATCTGGAATCTCCATGGCCGAAAGACATTCCGGTAGTCTATCTGCAGACGGAGCAGCAGATTCTTGTACTGATCCGGCTGGATCTGTTGGAAAGTTTGATGAGGAAAGGATTATGCGGCGTGGAGGTAATTCCGGTCAAATTGCGAACAGGAGGTGCTATAGATGCCGAACATTGAGGTTAATGCAACAGACGAGGAAGAGAATAAAGAAGAGCATATAAGTGTTTATGAGTACATAGAAAAAAATTATAAAGAGGATTGGCTTAAAGAGAAAACGCCATGTGAAAATTTAGCAGATTTGGGAATCACATCTGCAAATCGGTGGGAACAGTTTGAATCTCTGTATCGGTCAAACTATGTGGATTATTCTGCAATATATATGTCTGACGCGGAGTTTCAGTTAAGACTGGTCAGGAAATATCAGGAAAAAGAAGAATATTATCAGACATATAATATACCGGCCGAAGAAAGGATCGATGTTTTCACAGACGAGGCAACCCATGAAAAAATATGGAAAGAGATGGAAGCATGCGCACAGATCCAGGCCGGCGACAGTGCAGCACTGGCGGCTTTTGAAGCAATAGGGGAGGGCGTGCTTCAGATGGAACATGAAGACAGAGCGGCAATTTCGGAAGCAGCTCTGGATGGATCTAACAAACAGAAAAATGAGATGACTCAAGAAGCCCTGGAAGAGGCATTAAAAAGTAAGGCCGGAGATGATCCGGAATATCTGGTCCGCGGGGCGGCTCTCAAATGCCAGTATGGTTCCCATACACGTTACCTGGATATGTATGAGACACATGGGGTCTATCTGAATGACAAGCCGGTTATGCATAAAAAGGACTGCGAGGTCGGAAAGAATATCATGCCTTTTGGAATATGCACTTCCCCGGTACATAATCTGAATGAGACAGGATCGCTCTTTGCAGGTGCGGATGTAGACCAGAAAGGCAATTATCTTCAGGCGCCGGAAGACATAGTCATGACGGGATTTTTGTGTAAACCGGAATTTGAAGACAAAAGTTGTTGGGAGAATTGTAAAAGCGAAACAAAGATTGCGCAGACAGCAACAAAAGGGATGAAAAAGATAAATGAAGGTGATTGTTATGAGGCAATCACAACAGCTTCCTATCTGATATGCAAACATGGAGGGCTGATTTATCCTGTGAGCAGCGGACAGTTAGACTATTCCAATTATGTCGCTCCATTTCAGAATTATCCTTTTATCAATGATGAAAACAACGTGAAAGACAGAGAATTCAGCGAAGAAGAGGAACAGGCAGCATTTGAGAGATGGTGTGAGAATAATCTATCGGGAACCTGTCCTTATTACCCGGGGACAGATGAATACCTTGAATGGCATCAGGAAAAGATTGATGGACTGGTAGCCGACGATGCCTCCGATAAAAAGCTGAAAGCGGCGTATGAAGAGTGTTTGGATAATGCCTACTGGTATGGACTGGATCGTATGAATGCAGAGGCGAGAAGCGGTATTGAGGAAATGAGAGAAAAATATAAAGAAGCCTTTCCAAATGATGCAGATGACATACAGGGCAGATATTCGGGGGAACGTCTTGATTATGGCTATAATACCCAGAAAAACCTGGCGGGAGCAACGCCGGAGGAAAATAGTTTTTATCATTATTATACCCGGCAGGCAGAGGAGCTGAATGTAAGGCAGGAGGAACTGAAAGAGCAGCTGGCTGAAGCAAACAGTACAGGAGATCAGACCATAGTAGCCGCCGCTGCAAACCGGATGAGAGAATTCCGGGAAGAGAAAGAAAACATATATGGATATTTTGTGCGGGAAGTTGAGAGGTATGACGGTTACCTGGATGAAGAACAGAAAAGACAGATCCAGAAAATAAAAAATCTGTTCGGTGAAGGAGCGGGCCAATGAAATTTACAGAAAAAGAAATTGAAGCCATGCGGAAAGCAGCATTGATGGAAGAACATAAAAGCATCCGGAGCGAGTACGTCTATATCGGAGATGAGCGTCTGGAATTTATGGAACAGGATCTGTTTGAGCCGTATGTGCGTATCATGCTGCCGAAAACATTCCTGAAACTGCCGGAAGCATTTGCAAAGAAAATGTACCCGTCGGAGTCCAGACCGGAAGTGATCAAAACGAATCCGTCCATGACAGTAAACTTTGCCTTTTCCTATTTTGACACCGGAATAAAAATGGATGAGGTGGCCACGTGCACAAATTATTATCTGGCAACCATGCGGCGCATGTATCCGGGCAACCGTTATCTGGAGAACGGTGAGCGCTTTATGGATGAAAAAAGGACCAGGATTCTCGGCTGGTATGCATTCAGCAATCCGACGTTAGACGGACACCGTTACAATATCCATGCTTTTACGGAGATAGAAGGAAAACTTCTTTTCTGCATCTTTAACGCGTCAAAAGAGAAGTATGAAGCATGGAAACCTTATGCACTGGAAGTGTTTGATTCTGCGAGATCCGGAAGAAAGGGAGGTAACATCTGATGAAAGCGGAAAAGATCATAACAACGCCATTTGAATTTATTCAGATCATTAAGTGCGAGATCAGAAAAGCGGTAAACGAGCATGGGTTCGCACTGCTGCAGGGATATATTTCCTTTGAAAAAGAAGGGGAATATCTGATGACGGCCTGTGAACAGACCGAAGTTACGATACGCGCCATCGGGGAAGAGGGGGATGAGAGACAGATCTACTGCGGCATTCTGGAGGATTTAAAAATAGTACACGAAAACGCACTGTGTCTTATGGAAATCAGGGCAGTGCCTTATACATATCTGATGGACTTAAATCCCGCCCGCCGATCCTTTCAGGCTCCGAAGATGACCTATCAGGAAGTGCTGAATTGTATTATGGCCCGGTATCAGGGAGGATTTGCCCTGATGAATACAGGAAAAGGCGCTGCTATCGGCGAACCGGTCGTACAATATCAGGAAACAGACTGGGAATTCGCCAGAAGGCTTGCCAGCCATTTCCACACAGTGGTCACGCCCAGCCATACCACTTCCGGGGCAAAATTATATTTCGGTCTGGCACAGCAAGGCAATGCGGCAAAGCTCTTTCCCGTCAGCTGCCGTATTGAAAAAAGGATTGACGAATATCTCTACAAGGAGCAAAATCAGGTAAAGGGGCTTATAGGAGATGACAGTCTCGTCTATATCGTAGAGGAGAGGGAGCTGTTTGAAGTCGGGGAACAGGTTGAGATAAACGGGCGGCAGCTTTATGTGGCCTGTGCGGAGAGCAGACTGGACGGACACCAGCTCCAAAATACTTATCATCTTAAAACGGAAGGAGGATTCAGCGTCCCCAGACAGTATAATGAAAAGATCATCGGCGCATCCCTTGACGGCAGGGTCACGGCTGTCCGTGCGGATGTGGTCCGGGTGTCCCTGAGAACGGATGCCGGAAAGGGAGCCGGGAAATGGTTCCCGTTTTCCACAGTCTATTCTTCGCCGGACGGCAGCGGCTGGTACTGCATGCCGGAGCCGGGGGATGAGATACGCCTTTATTTTCCGACAGAGAGAGAAAAACACGGTTATGTGATCAGTGCCGTACATCTGCCTGTATCGGCACAGAACGAGGGAGTCTGCCGGTGTGATCCCAACTGTAA